>CAVZGU010000005.1:0-226549 GCA_963774865.1 uncultured Gammaproteobacteria bacterium | reverse complement strand
TTTGCCTTGCCGCTACGTATTGCTCTCGCTTCGCGCAGCACTTCCTCGATTTCGTCCTGCGCGGCTCCCGCCCCGGTATTTTCCGAGCCGTGCGTCGAGCCCGAAGGAGCTCACGTATTCTTCGTAGATGGGCCCGACCGGAGGCAGATCGAACGCCGCCCCCTGCAGGTGCTTGTGCGCGAGCGCCACCTGCACCGCTACGCAACCCTGCGCGCCGCCCACGTCGACGAAGCTCGCGTACTTTTTCCAGGGAAACTTGGTCGCAATGGCGCGCGCCGAGCCCATGCTGCCGCCGGTCATTGCGGCGAGAAAGCCGCGCAGACGCTCCGGGTCGGCGTAGAGGGCCGTGAACATGTCGCCGCCGTGCTTGGCTTCGTTCTGCTGCACGCCGGTGTGCAGAGCCTCGGTCAGCGAGCCCCAGAACGGGTAGAGGCGGGCCGCGGCCATTTCCAGAATTCCACCGACGTAGCCCGGCTTGGCGCGGTCGAGGAATGCATCCGCGTCCGGGCGTTGCGGTACTTGCCCGCCTTGCGCTCAAGGACTCCGAGAGCGACCAGGGCATCGAAAAAATCGCGCGCCGAGCGTGGGTGCAGGGCCAGACGCTCACGCAGCTGATGTTCATCGAGCGCTTCTTCGGCGAGCAGCGAGAACAGGCCGAGTTCCACCGCGCTCAGGAATGCGCGAGGACCCCAGAAGCCGAGGCCCAGCTGCAGCAGGCGCGCGGGCGTCAATCGGGCGCTTGCCTTGCGCGGCCTGCGCCGCGCCGGATCGATCCTGCCGGCGGAGCGAGTTCGCCGGACCGTCTGGTTCGTCGATTATCCCCTCCCTTGGCTCGACTCTATATCATAAGATCGCTGCGAAAGGCCCCAAGTTCACGAAGGTATGCGCCATGGCTGACTCAAAATCGAAGATTGAACGTGGCCTCGAGGTCATGCTGTTTTCCAGCCGGTGGCTCCTGGCCCCCTTTTATCTCGGCATGGTTCTGGCGCTCGCGCTGATCCTGTTCGTGTTCGTACGCGAACTCGTCATCGAGCTGTCGCATGTTCCGAATGTGGACGCCGAGGACGGACTGCTGCTCGCCTCTTTCTCTGATCGATCTATCTTTTGACCGGCAATCTGCTGCTGATCGTGATGTTCTCCGGATATGAGAACTTCGTTTCGAAAATCCACATTGCCGATCACCCGGATCGCCCTGACTGGATGGGTACGGTGGATTTTTCGGGGATCAAATTGAAGCTGATTGCATCGATTGTCGCGATCAGCGGCATAGCGCTGCTGCGCGCTTTCCTGACTCTTGAAGAATCCGGGACTCCGTTCGACAGCCGCCGCATCGGGTGGATGGTCGCGATTCATCTGACCTTCGTCGTGTCCGGGGTTCTGCTTGCGGTCACGGATTGGATCACATCGAGGAGCACGAGGGACACGCACCGCCGCAGCCGGCGGCCATCGGCCCGATCGGGTGAGCGGTTTCGCCGCGTGCGTTGAGCTTTTTGTAGAGATTATTGCTCTGCGTGAGGTTGGGCACGCTGCATGCCCTTGGAATATACCACCTTGCCGTCGGGCTTGACGATGATCGCATCGACGTCGTCGAGCCGGTTGTAGATCTCCATGGCCTCCTCCGGCCCCAGCACGAACGCGGTCTTCGACAGCCCGTCGGTGCGCGTCGCGTAGGGCCCGATGACCGTGGCGCTGCGCACCTTGCTCGCCGAATGGCCGGTGTGCGGATCGATGATGTGGTGGTAGCGCACGCCGTTCTCCTCGAAGTAGCGCTCGTAGTCGCCGGACGTGGAGATCGCGGCATCGACCAGCGGCATGCGCGCGATGACTTTGCCCTCGCCCGGTCCGGATGGCGGATTCCGACGATCCAGGGCTTGCCGAATCGATCGCCGATGATGCGGCTGTCGCCGCCGGCGCCGACAAGCGCGCGTGATAGCCGCGCGCTTGCAGGATCTCGATGCCGCGATCGACCGAGTAGCCCTTGGCGATGCCGCCCAGGTCGATGCGCACGCCGGGCTGCGAGAAGCGCACGGTCTGGTTCTTCGGATCGAGCAGCACGTGATGGTAATTGACCGCCGGCAACGCCGCGCGATCTGCTCCTCGTCGGGGCGGTGGTGCTTGCGGAAATCGTACATGTAGCCGACGCTGGCGTAGGTGATGTCGAAGGCGCCTTCGGTGATGCGCGAGTATTCCTGCGCGGTCGCCAGCAGATCGAACAGCTCCTTGCTGATGTGCACCGGCCGTCGGCGGCCCTGGCGTTGACCTGCGAGACCTCGCTGGTCGGCTTGTACGTGCTCATGTCTCGTCGATGTGGCGCATTTCCTCGATCACCGCATCGATGGCCTGATCGCCCTTGGCCCGATCCTCGGTCCACAGCTCCACCGTGATGCGCGTGCCCATGATGCCGTCGGTGACCCGCGACACCCATTCGGCGTGCGCCGGCCGGCGCAGCACAGCAGCACGGCCAGACAGACGCAGGGTTCAAGATGTTATTCATGGATGCGTAGCCTAGCCGGTTCCGGTGCCCGGGGGTATGGCGGCTCGTCAGCGGCGGCCGCGCGCGCCGGCGCCACTGCATCACCATCACGGCGCTGCCGATCATGCCGCCGAGATGCGCGAAGTGCGCCACGCCGGAGAGGCTCCGGTCACTCCCAAGAACAGTTCGATGCCCGCATACAGCGTGGCGAACAGCCACGCCGGCATCGGTATCGGCGGTATCAGCGGGACGACCTTGCGATTCGGAAACATCAGGGCATAGGCGAGCAGCAGCCCGAACACGCCGCCCGACGCTCCGATCGTGGGCGCGGGCGGGGCGCCGAGCAGGCTCGGCACGATCAGCTGACTCAACGCGGCGGTCACCACCGATGCGAAGTAGCACGCGAGCAGGCGCCGCGGCCCGACGTAGCGCTCGATTTCGGCGCCGAACATCCACAGCCCCAGCATGTTGAACGCTATGTGCGTGATGTTGCCATGCAGGAACGCGTAGGTGATGATCTGCCAGATATGAAAATAGGATTGACCGTCCACAGGCTGCGGCTGCAAAGGCCACAGCGCAAACAGTCCATCCATTGCGTCCGGCGACGCCGCCTGCAGCAGAAACACCGCCACGTTGGCGGCAATCAGGAATTTGACGGCGGATACTCTTCATGTCTAGCGATCCATTGTAACCACATGCAGGCCGTATTCCTGGATTACGACACGGTCTCCCGCGGGGACCTCGATCCGTCGGCCATCACCCAGGCGGCGGGAGCCGTCCGTTTCTGCACGGCCACCGCGGATGCGCAGATCATCGAGCGCATCGGCGAGCGCCGACATCGTGCTGCTCAATAAGCTCAAGCTGTCGCGCGCGCACCTGCAGGCGGCGCGCGGGCTGAAACTGATCGCGCTCGCCGCCACCGGCACGGACAACGTGGACCTGGTTGCGGCGCAGGAGCGCGGCATCGCGGTGTGCAACATTCGCGGCTATTGCACCGCTCGGTGGCGCAGCATGCATGGGCCATGATATTGAGCCTGACCCAACATCTGTCCCAATATGCACGCCTGGTCGCCGATGGATCGTGGGCGAGCGGCGAGGAGTCGACGGTGCTCGCACATCCGATCCGCGAGCTCGCGGGCCGTACGCTGGGCGTCGTGGGCTGGGGCGAGCTGGGCGCGGGGTCGCGCAGGCCGCCGAAGCGTTTGGTATGCGCGTGATCATCTCCAACCGGCCGGGCAGCCGCGGCGCAGCCCGGGCGCGTGGATCTCGGACAGCTGCTGGCAACGGCCGACGTGGTTTCGCTGCACTGTCCGTTGACGCCGGCGACCCGCGGCCTGATCGGCGCGCGCGAACTCGGACGGATGAAGCCCGACGCGCTGCTGATCAACACCGCCCGCGGCGCGCTGGTCGACGGCTACGCCCTGGCCGAGGCGCTCAGGACGCGGCGGCTCGGCGGCGCGGGGCATCGACGTGCTGCCGCAAGAGCCGCCGGTCGACGGGGACCCCTTGCTGGATCCGAGCATCCCGAATCTGATCGTCACGCCGCACATCGCGTGGGCCGCCCGCGAGGCGCGACAGCGCTGCCTCGACGAAATGGCCGCCAACGTCCAGGATTTCCTGCGCGGCGGGCGGCGCGGCCGGGTCGTCTGAACCGCCGCCCGGCCCGCCGAGCGAGCTCTCCTTGGGAGCCTAGGGCCGTTCAGCCCCTGGCCTCTCGCTTGGCCTTTTTCGCGGCCCGCTTCTCTTCCAGCGTTTTGGTCGGCTTCTTCTTCTCTTCTTTCTTTCGTTCCATGCCCTTGCCCATGACTGACTCCTCGCGTGTTGACTTCAAACCCTCATTTCTTCGTCGGGCGTCGGCTCAGCAACGTCCGATCGGCATGACGCCCGGCCGGATTTCGCGCCGGCTTGGGCGGCTTTTCGCGTGATCTTGCTGATCTTGAGTTCGCGGCCGACGACCAGCACCTTCTGCAATTGTTTGAACACCTGCTTCGGCATGCCTGCGGGCAGATCGACGAAACTGTGGTCCTCGCGGATATCGACCCGCCCGATGTGCACGCCCTCGATGCCCGCCTCGTTGGCGATCGCGCCGACGATGTTGCCCGGCCTGATTCCGTGTACCGACCCAACCTCGATGCGGAAAGTTTCCATGCGGCCGCCAGCCGACGGCGGACGGGACCGCGGTCCCGCCGCGCGCCCGCCCGATGGTTCAGCACGCGGCGCGGCGGCGGCGCGCCGCGCGCCGGCGGCGGCCGCTCGCGGGCGGCGCGCGCTCGCTGCGGCGCTCGGCGCCGCCTTGGCGGGCAGCAGCAGCGGAGTCGCGCCTTGTCCCAGGCTCGCGAGCGCCGCGGCGATGTCGATGAGCGGCAGTCCGGTCTCCGCTTCCAGCTGCTCCAATACCGGCCGGAAGGCCGTCGCCTCGCCCTTGGCGATGGTCTCTGAGACCCGCAACTTGAACTTGGCGATGCGCAGCGCGTTGACCGCGTCGACCGTCGGCAGATTCATCGGCTCGATAGCCTGACGGGTGGCGCGCTCGATGGCGCGCAGCATGTTGCGCTCGCGCGGCGCGATGAACAGGATCGCCTCGCCCTTGCGCCCGGCGCGCCCGGTGCGGCCGATGCGATGCACGTAGGATTCGGTGTCGTACGGCACGTCGTAGTTCACGACGTGGCCGATGCGCTCGACGTCGAGTCCGCGCGCGGCGACGTCGGTCGCGACCAGTATGTCGATCTGGCCGGCCTTCAACCGCGCGACCGTGCGTTCGCGCTGCGGCTGCGGGATGTCGCCGTTGAGCGGCGCGGCGGCGAAGCCGCGCGCCTCGAGCTTTTCGGCCAGCTCGACGGTCGACTGCTTGGTGCGCGTGAACACCAGCATGGCGTCGAAGGTCTCGGCCTCGAGAATGCGCGTCAGCGCATCGAGCTTGTGCATGCCGCTCACCAGCCAGTAGCGCTGGCGGATGTTGGTCGCGGTGCTGGTCTTGCTCTTGATGGTCACTTCGACCGGCGAGCGCAGATGCCTCTGCGCGATGCGGCGAATCGGCGCCGGGATGGTCGCGGAGAACAGCGCCACCTGGCGGCGCGGCGGCGTTTGTTCGAGAACGCTCTCGACCGCGTCGACGAAGCCCATGCGCAGCATCTCGTCGGCCTCATCGAGCACCAATAGCGTCAGCGCCGAGAGCTTCAACGTGCCGCGGTTCATGTGATCGATCACGCGACCCGGCGTGCCGACCACGACGTGCACGCCGCGCCGCAGCGCATTGAGCTGCGGCTGATAGCTTTGGCCGCCGTAGATCGGCAGCACGTGGAACCCCTTGAGATGGGCCGCATAGCGTTGAAACGCCTCGGCGACCTGGATGGCGAGTTCGCGGGTCGGCACCAGCACCAGCACCTGGGGTTCGTGGCAGGATAGATCGAGGCGCGACAGGGCCGGCAGCGCGAACGCGGCGGTCTTCCCCGTGCCGGTCTGTGCCTGGCCGAGCATGTCGGCGCCGCTCAGCATCACCGGAATGGTCGCGGCCTGGATGGGCGAGGGCGACTCGTAGCCGACGTCGGCGAGAGCACGCAGCACCGGCTCGGACAGCGCGAGATCGCGGAAGCTCGCGGGAGCCGGGTTTTCGTCCGCTGGGACTGCAATCATTGGGAGACGCCTTGAAGAACCAGCGGCAAGTCTAGCGGTTTGGCCGCTTATTGCTACCATGCGCGTCCTGAGCGACCCGCATCACGCGTAGGACGATTCATCATGGGACGTATATTCGAAGTCAGAAAGCACGCGATGTTCGCGCGTTGGAACCGGATGGCCAAACAGTTCACCCGGGTCGCCAAGGACATCGCCATTGCCGTCCACGCGGGCGGCCCGGACCCCGCCTCGAATCCCACACTCAGGCGGGTGCTGCAGAATGCCCGCGCGGTCAACATGCCGAAGGACAAGACGGATGCCGCGATCCGCCGCGCCTCCGGCAAAGAGGCCGCCAATTATCAGGAAATACTCTACGAGGGCTATGCGCCGCACGGCGTCGCGCTCCTGGTCGAAACGGCCACCGACAACCCGACGCGCACGGTGGGGAGTGTGCGCAACATCTTTGCCAAAGGCGGGGGCAATCTCGGCACCACCGGCAGCGTCAGGTTTCTGTTCAGGAAAATGGGGGTGTTTCGCCTGGATCCGGCGAGCGTCAAGGACCAGGACGAACTGGAGCTGGATCTCATCGATCATGGTCTGGAGGAAATGGGTGAAAGCACGGGTGACAAGGGCGAGCCGCAATTGGTGATCCGCTGTGCGTTCAACGATTTCGGCAAACTGCAGGAGGCATTGGAAGCCCGCCGCCTCACCCCGCTGTCTGCCGAGCACGAATACATCTGTGCCGTACCCACCGAGCTGCCGGAGGACCAGGCGGCGGAAGTGCTGGCCCTGATCGACAAACTCGAACAGGATGATGACGTTCAAAAAGTCTTTCATACCTTGGCCTAGGCTAGGAGCCTGCCGGTCCCTTAAGGATTGTTCACGCTGTCATCCGCAGCAGCCGCCCCACGTTGCTCTGTATGAGGGGCTTAGAAATCGGCAGGAGAAAAGGCCATGAAACAGTTACTTATATTGTTGATTCCAGTGAGTTTTTTGGCGATTTCGGGATGTGTGGTAACCCCCTACGGCCAGCGCGGATACTATGGTCCGCGGGTGGCGGTGGTGGCGCCCGCGCCGGTGGTCGTGGTCCGGCCGTAATCCCCTTCCGTGGCAGCACGCGAGAATCGTTGGACGCGGTGCAGATCTCGCAGGGCGATTTCGTCGCCCGACCTTCATCGCTGCATCTCGACATCGACGCCGAGCGGCAGATTCGCGTTGCCGGCGACGTGATCGAACTCGGCAGCGGCACTGTGCGTCTCGACTAGAGCGGATCGGCGGCCTGGAGCCGCTCGGCGCAATCAGGTGCGCTCGGGGGGCGCGGCCGGCGGCGCCTGATGATTGATGATCCGATAAGCCCAGCGCACCACCGGCACCAGACGAGGCGATACCATGGTGAGCGCCCTGTCGTAGCCCATCCAGCGCGCTTCGTGATGCTCCGGAGCACCGAGTTCCGGATTGATGGGCAGACGAACCTGCATCTGCTTGCTGCGGGCGATGTAGTAACGGGAAATCTTGCCTTTGTTGTAGGGGCCGGTGTCCATGTACACCATGCCCCAGTCGAACGAGAGGTCTTCCAACGTGGTCTCTTCACGAACCTCGCGAACCGCGGCCGCGATGGGTTCCTCGCCCGGCTCGACCAAACCCTTGGGGAAATCCCAGTTGCGATAAGCCCGCAGCAGCAGGAATTTCAGTTTCCGGTCGACAACGCTCACGATCACGACCCCGGCGGACATTCTGGTGGGCGGTGCAACTGGAGACATGAAGTCGCTCTACTACGTGATTGCACGACCCATTGTACTCGCGGGCGGGACGGTGCGGCCGATGCCGTTGTCGTGCGCCTCGCGCCGGGGACGTCAGGATCTGGTAATTATTAAAATGGATTAAAATTATCATTTTGATAGACTATCGCTATCGAAATAACGGGTCTTATGGCAATGAATCTCAAGGATCTGAAGTATCTGGTGGCGCTGGCGGACACGGGGCATTTCGGCCGGGCGGCCGAACGCAGCTTCGTCAGTCAGCCGACGCTGTCCGCCCAGCTCAAGAAATTGGAGGAATACCTCGGGGTGAAACTGGTCGAGCGCCAGCCCAAGAACGTCCGACTCACGGAAGTCGGCAAGCAAATCGTGATGCGTGCGCGGCGGATGTTGAACGAGGCAGAGGAAATCGTTGCCCTCGCCCGCAACAACAAGGATCCGCTTGCCGGCAAGCTCAAGGTGGCGCTGATACCCACCATCGGTCCGTACCTGTTGCCCCGCGTGATGCAAAGGATCCGCAAGGCCGTGCCGCACTTGTTCCTGATGCTGTACGAGCATCAGACCGAAGCCTTGCTCAAGCGGCTGCGCGAGGGCGAAATCGATCTGGGCGTGATGGCGCTGCCGGCCCCGCAGGATGGGCTGGAGTCGCGCGAGCTCTACGACGAGGCGTTCACCGTGGCGCTCCCGCAAAACCACCCGCTGGAGCTCAAGTCGACCATCAAGGTGCAGGACCTGAAGGGCCAGACCCTGCTGCTGCTCGAGGACGGCCACTGCCTGCGCGACCAGGCCCTGGAGGTGTGCAGCCGGGTCGATGTTCGCGAGGCGGAGGATTTCCGCGCGACGAGTCTGGAGACCTTGCGGCAGATGGTGGTCGCCGGGCTGGGGGTCACCTTGCTGCCGGAATTGGCGGTCGAATCTCCGTTCGGCTCGCAGCGCGGACTGACCATTCGAGAATTCAGCAAGCCCGTGCCGACGCGCACCGTAGGCGCGGTCTGGCGCAAATCGACCACCCGCGCCGCGGCCATTCGCGCGGTATGCGACGTGCTGGACAAGACGATGGCGGGGAGGAATTGAAGCGGGAAGCCCGGCGGAATCCCGTCTTTTATGAGTAATTGCGATGAATCTCCGGCATTTGCGCGCGCTTTTGCCGAATATTTCACATATTCCGGCCGCGCTACCCGGCAACATGGCCATCGCAAGGATTGCCCCGCCATGAACGCTCGAACTGCTGCCCCCGGAAATTTGAAGCCCTCGGCGCTGCCGCCGCGCTTCGACGCGAAATTCATCGAAGAGCACCAGCTCATCGATCGGTATCTGGAAAACAAGCTGCCGCTCAAGGGGGCGCGCGACCTGGAGAACTGGTGCCGCGAGCATCCCGAGTACCTGAACAATCTCAGGCTGTCGGAGCGTGCGCAGGCGAGCCTCAAGCTGCTGGAAGCGAGCGGCCAGTCGCAAGACCTGCGCGAACCGCCGCCGCCATGGTGGAAATCGCCCTACCTGCTGGCAGGCGTCGGAGCGGTGGCGCTGCTGAGCCTGGTGGCGTTCTGGGCCTTGATGGGAAAGTACGCGCTGCTGCGCGGCGAGCTGGAGGATACCCGGGTGCGCATGAACCAAGGGTCCCTGGTGCAGCCGGCAACACAGAGCATCCTGCACGTTTCACCGGACCGCGCGCCGGGTCTGGATAGGGCGCGGATTCAGGTCAGCCGCAGCGCGCCCCAGCTGATCGATCTGCACATCGACATGAGCTATTCGAAGCTGACGCAATTCCGCATGACCGTCGACAAGCAGGATCAGGGGCGCGCCTTGATCATCGAGAATTTGGACAAGGATTCGAACAACGAGCTGCGCCTGACTTTCAATACCACCGGACTGGCGGCCGGCATCTACAGCATCCGCATCGAAGCGCTGCCGCCAAAGCCTCAGGTGGTGGTGTCGGCGCGGATGCGCGCGTTGCCTCCCCCGGAAGAGCACATCGACGTCCCGATTCCCGTAGGCTGGCTGATCATGGAAGTGAGCTGACGCTCGAGCCGCATCCGCAATCAGTCGTCGCGCAAGGTGACGATGGGCGGCGTATTCATCACCCGGCGCGTGGCGAGCGTGCCGCTTACGCCGACGAGGATCGTCCCGCACACCAAGCCGATCACCCACACCCAGGGATCGAGCGTGAACTGCAGCGAGAACAATCGGCGCGCCACGATCCATCCGACGGCGCTGGCGCCGAATGCCCCGAGGGTGCCCGACAGAAATCCCAGCGCCGAGAATTCCGCGGCCACCCCCTGAAGCACCGTCGCTCGACTTGCACCCAGAGTGCGCAGCATCGCGCTCTCGTAGCGGCGTTCATCGCGCGTCGATTGCACCGCGGCAAGCAGCACGACGACACCGGCCGCCAGCGTGAACAGAAAGACGTACTGCACGGCGAGCGAGGCGCGGTCCATGATCTCGCGGATCTGTCTGAGGATGGCGTCCACGTCGAAGACCGACACCGTGGGGAACTGCCGGACCAGATCGACCAGCGCAGGGCGCTGAGCAGCCGTGAGATAGACGCTGGTCATATAGGTGCCGGCGGCCCCGTCCAGCAAGCCCGGCGGAAACACCAAGAAGAAATTCGGCCGAAAGCTGTCCCAGCGCACCTTGCGAATGCTCGCGACCCGCACCGTGAGGCTCTCGCCCGCAACGTCGAAGCGCAGCGTATCCCCGAGCTTGAGCCGCAGCGCCTCCTGATATTCCGATGAGATCGACACCAGCGGCTTGCCGAATTCGGCGGGCGTCCACCAATGCCCTTCGACCAGCTGGTTGTCGTCCATCAGCCGCGCCGCCCAGGTCAAATTCTGCTCGCGTTCGACGTAGCCGCGCGCGCTGTCGCCCTTGCAGCTGCAGCGACTCGCTGGCCACCCCGTTGATGGCCGTTATGCGCGCACGCACCATGGGGTACAGCTGCGGCTGGCCGAAGCCGTGCGACTTGAGGAAATCCTCCAGCGGGCCTCGCTCCTCGGGCCGAATATTGATCAGGAAATTATTGGGCACGTCGGCGGGGAGACTGCGGCGCCAGTCGGCGAGCAGGTCGCCGCGCACCACCGCGAGCAGCAGCAGCACCATGAGACCCAGGCCGAAGGCGACGATTTGCACGACGCTGCCGCCGCCGCGGCGCGAGACGTTCGCGAGGCCATAGCGCCAGGCCACCCCGACTCCGCCGCGCAAGCGGCCCGTCAATCGCACCAATCCGTACCCCGCCAGCGTCAGCACCAGTCCCACGCCCAGCACGCCGGCCAGCAGGCTCGCCACGAGTTCGGTATCGCGCACCAAACTCCACAAGATCGCAATCAGCGCCGCGAGGGCGAACGCGTACGACAGGCCGAATCGCAGCGGCGGCGCGCTCGCGGTCTTGCGCAGCACGCGAATCGGCGGAGTACTCTTCAATTGCAGCAGGGCAGGCAGCGCAAAGCCAATCAGCATCGCCGTCACGGTGACCAGGGCAATCGGCAGCGGCGCGAGCGAGGCGGGGGGCAGTTCCGTGCGGATCAGATCCTTGAGCAGCCACGCGAGCCCCAATTGCGCCAGATACCCCAGTGCGGCGCCGGCGGCCACCGACGCCAGCGCGAGCAGCGTCAATTCGATGATGGAAATCGCGAGCACGAAGCTCTGCGATGCGCCCATGCATTTCATCAACGCGACCGTGTCGACGTGCCGCGAGGCATAGCGGCGGGCGCCCATCGCGACGGCGACGGCCGCCAGCAATACCGAAGCGAGGCTCGCCAGATTCAGGAAGCGGCTCGCCCGGTCGATGGCCGAGTTGAGCTGACGGCTCGATTCGTCCACTTCGCGCAGGCGTTCGCCGGGCGCCTTGGCGGCGACCAAGAGCTCGCGAAACGCCGCCACCGCCGGCGCCGCGCCGGCGAACAGCGCGGCATAGGTGACGCGGCTGCCCGGCTGGATGAGCTGCGTCGCCCCGATGTCCGCGAGGTTGATCATCGCCGCAGGCGCCAGATTGACGAAGCCGGTGCCCTGGTCCGGACGATAGTCGAGCACTTCCGTCACCCGAAACGTGCCGGCGCCGATGCGCAAGTGCGCGCCCAGCAGGATCTTCAGCTGCGCAATGATGCGCGCGTCGATCCACGCTTCGCCCGCGCCGGGAATCCGATCGGTGATGCGCGCGGCGCCGAACGGCGTATCGGCGATCCTGACGTGCCCGCGCAGCGGGTAATTCGCGCTCACCGCCTGCAGCGCCGCCAACTGGCTCACGTCGCCATTGAAGATCGCGGTCGGGAACGACAATATTTGCGCGCTTCTGAGTCCGAGCGTGCGGCTTTGCGCAAAATACCACCCGGGAATCGGACGAGGCGACTCGAGGCGCAAATCGGCCGCCAGCACTTCGGCCGCCTGCGCGCGCACGCCCTGCGCAATGCGGCTGGTGAAGAAGCCCACCGCGGTCAACGATAGCACCGCCACGCACAGGGCGAGCAGCAGCACCGAAAGCTCGCCGGACTTGCAGTCGCGCCACAGATTGCGCAGAGCGAAGCGCAGGATCTGCACCTAGGAGCCTGAGTTCGCGCTTACCGCATGGCCCGCATCGAGCTCCAGCATACGGCCGCAGCGGTGCGCCAGATCGCGGTCGTGGGTCACGAGCACCAGTGTGCTGCCGCTGCCGCGGTTGAGGTCGAACAGCAGGTCCGTGATGCGTTGGCCGGTGTGGGTATCGAGGTTGCCGGTCGGCTCGTCGGCGAAAAGCACCGCCGGGCGAGTCACGAAAGCGCGGGCGATCGCCACCCGTTGCTGCTCGCCGCCCGACAATTGCTTGGGATAGTGCGCGGCGCGCCGGGTCAACCCCACCTGCTCGAGCGCGTGCGCCGCCGCCTCTCGCGCGTCGCGGCGGGCGCGCAGTTCGAGCGGCAGCATGACGTTTTCCAGCGCGGTGAGCGAGGGGATCAAATGAAAGGACTGGAACACGAATCCAACCCGCTGACCGCGGATGGCGGCGCGGCCGTCCTCGTCGAGGAGGGTTATGTCGACTCCGCCGATCAGCACGCGGCCCGTGCTCGGCGAATCGAGCCCCGCGAGCATCGCCAACAGGGTGGATTTGCCGGCGCCGGAGGCGCCGACAATGGCGAGTGTCTCGCCGCTGTGCACGGTGAGGCTGACATCGGCGAGAATGGTCAGCGGGCCTTCCGGGCTTGCCACGGTTTTCGATACATTCCTGGCTTCGAGAACGACTTGATCCTGCATCGGGAGCGCCCGTGAAACGGCTTTTCGTCCTGCTGATGTTGTGTTGGGCGGCGGTCTCGGCACATGCCGGAACGCCGGTGATCCTCGTGTTCGGCGACAGCATCAGTGCCGGCTACGGGCTGCCGCGCGTGGAGCAGGGCTGGGTGGCGCTGCTGCAGGCGAAGCTCAAGGACCAAGGGTACGGTTACCAGGTCGTCAATGCCAGCGTCAGCGGCGAAACGACCGAAGGGGGGCTGGCGCGCCTGCCACGTGCGCTCGCCCTGCACCACCCCGCGATCGTCATCCTGGAGCTGGGAGGCAATGACGGCTTGCGCGCCCTGCCGGTCGCGCAAATGCGCGCCAATCTGGCGCGCATGGCCGAGCTTTCAGCGGGGGCTGCGGCGAAGGTACTGCTGCTGGGCATGCGGATACCGCCCAATTACGGCCCGGAATACACCTCGCAGTTCGATCGGGTGTATGCCGATGTGGCGCGCGATAAAAGGCTCGCCGTCGTGCCCTTCCTGCTCAACGACATCGCCCTTTCCCCCGATCTGATGCAGCCCGATGGCATCCACCCCAACCGATCCGGCCAGCCAAAACTGCTGGAGAATGTTTGGCCGGCATTGAAGCCTCTGCTCAAGCGCTGACCGCCGCCGCCGGCGCGTCAGGGAGCGGACTTCACCCAATCGGCGACGGTGCCGCGGCGCTGCATGCGCCGGGACCGGTGGCCTTCGAGGCGGTGCCGCCGTTGCACGTGCTGTGCCGCCGTTGCAGGTGCTATTGCGGCGATCTGTCGGGCAGGAGCGTGATCACATCCATCACGAATCGCGTGTGCTCGCGGCTGGAAACCGCGGCGGACAGGGTGCCCTGCACGCTGACGTGCGAATTTTCGACGATGTTCTGCGGAAACTCCGAAATTCCCGTGAGCTGCAATTCGTCGGCCGGCAGGCACAGGAAGCTCTGCGCCGGAGAGTACACGTACGCAGTATGATCGAGAACCAGAATCGGCACGTTGTCGAGGCCATCCGCGGCCGGGTAGGTGCGAAAGTGTACCCGGCCGGACAGCGTGTGCTTGACGGGTTGCACGAACAGGCAGCCGCCGTAGCCGTGGACGCAACCCCCGATCGCAAGGCAGATGCCGAGGGCGAGGAATCGCGACATGCTCACACGAAGAAGTCTCATGCATCCAAGCATACTCCCTCGACCGACAACGTTGCTGGCGTCTTGAACCGGTGCTATACACCCGGGACAAAAAGAGGAGTCATCCTGCGTGGATCGAATTTGGCTGAAATCATATCCGGCCGGTGTGCCCACCGATATCGACCCCGATGAGTATGCCTCGCTCAACGAGATGTTCGACGAAGCCTGCGCCGCCTATGGCCACGCGCCCGCCTACACCAACATGGGGGCGATGCTGACGTATGCGCAGCTCGATGAGCTGAGCCGCGCTTTCGCCGCCTGGCTGCAGCACAAATCCGGTCTTGCGCCCGGGGATCGCGTCGCATTGATGATGCCCAACATCCTGCAGTACCCGATCGCGCTGCTCGGGGTGCTGCGGGCGGGCATGGTGGTCGTGAACACCAATCCTCTGTATACCGCTCGCGAACTCGAGCACCAGCTCACGGACTCCGGCGCCAAGGCGATCGTGATCGTCGAGAATTTCGCCCACGTGCTGCAGAAGGTGCTGCCGCGAACCGGCCTGAAAGTGGTGTTGGTGACCCGAATCGGCGATCTGCTGGGATTGCCGCGCGGCATGATCGTGAATTTCGTGCTGCGCTACGTGCGCAAACAGATCCCGGATTGGAGCATGCCCGGCGCGTTGACCTTCAAGAGCGCGCTCTCGTCCGGTCTCGGCATCAAGCTCGAACCCGTCGCGCTCGGCCCGCAAGACATCGCATTCCTGCAATATACCGGAGGCACGACCGGCATCGCCAAGGCGGCGATTCTCACCCATCGCAACATGGTGGCCAACGTGCTGCAGTCCAGCGCCTGGATCAAGCCGGCGCTGCCGCCGCAGGCGCAGCGGATCGTCGTCACCGCGCTGCCGCTTTATCACATTTTTTCGCTCACGGCGAACTGCCTGCTGTTCGTGCGGCTCGGCGCGCACAACGTCTTGATCACCAATCCGCGCGATTTCCCGGCATTCGTCGCCGAGCTCAAGAAGTACAAATTCTTTTTCATCAGCGGGGTGAATACGCTGTTCAACGCCCTGCTGCACACGGCCGGCTTCGAATCGGTGGATTTCAGCGCATTGCGCATCTCGCTCGGCGGCGGCATGGCGGTGCAGGCCGCGGTCGCGGCGCGCTGGAAAAAGGTGACCGGCAATATGCTGACCCAAGCTTGGGGATTGACCGAGACGGCGCCCGCGGCCTGCATCAATCCCGTGGGCGTGGACTTCAATGGTTCAATCGGCTTGCCCATCCCCTCAACCGATATCTCGGTTCGAGACGACAACGGCAAGGAGGTGGCCACCAACGAAGTGGGCGAGATCTGCGTATTCGGACCGCAGTTGATGCGCGGTTACTGGAACCGGCCGGATGAAACGGAGCGGGTGATGTTCGGCGACTGGCTGCGCACCGGCGACCTCGGCCGCATGGACTCCCGCGGCTTCGTCTACATCGAGGACCGCAAGAAGGACATGATCCTGGTCTCCGGGTTCAACGTGTATCCGAACGAGGTGGAAGCGGTCGTGGCCGAGCATCCGGGAGTGCTCGAGGCCGCCGCCGTGGCGCAGCTGGACGAGAACTCCGGAGAGGCGGTCGCATTGTTCGTGGTCAAGAAGGATCCGGCTCTGACTGCGGAGGCGTTGATCGAGCATTGCCGCGCCAACCTGACCGGCTACAAGGTGCCGAAGCACGTGTATTTTCGCAACGAGCTGCCGAAGAGCAACGTGGGAAAGATCCTGCGCCGCGCGCTGCGCGACGAATTGCGGGCCGCCGCCGCCGCGACGAGACCTCAAGAAACGGCGTAACTGCGCACGGCATCGACCAGCACCGCCACGCGCTCGGGGTCGACATCGGGCGTGATGCCGTGTCCCAGGTTGAAGACGTGCCCGCTGCCTGCGCCGAAGCTCTCGAGTACGCGCAGCGTTTCGGCGCGAAGCGTCTCCGGCGGTGCGAACAAGGCCGATGGATCCAGATTTCCCTGCAAGGCCACCCGGTCTCCGACGCAGCGGCGCGCGGTGGCAAGGTCGGTGGTCCAATCGACGCCGGCGGCGTCGCAGCCGATGGCCGCGATCTTGTCGAGCATCGCGCCGCCGCCCTTGGTGAACACGATATTCGGCACGCGGCGGCCTTGCGCCTCGCGCGTCAATGCGCCGACGATCTCGGCCATGTAGCGCACGGAAAATTCCGCGTATTGCGCCGGCGTCAACACTCCGCCCCACGTATCGAACAGCATCACGGCCTGGGCGCCGGCGCCGATTTGCGCATTGAGATACAGGATGGTCGCCTGCGTGAGCTTGCCGAGCAGCCGGTGCAGCTCGCCGGGCGTTTGATACATCATGCGCTTGATCAAACCGAAGCCTCTGCTGCTTCCGCCCTCGACCATATAGGTGCCGACCGTCCACGGACTGCCAGCGAACCCGATCAGAGGGACGCGGCCGCCGAGCTCGCGGCGGATCAGCGCCACCGCGTCGATCACGTATCTGAGCTCGCGCCCCGGATCGGGTACGGGCAGCCTGTCGATGTCCGCCGCGCAGCGCACCGGCCGGGCGAATTTCGGGCCTTCCCCGGACTCGAACTGCAGGCCCAAATTCATGGCGTGCGGGATCGTGAGGATGTCCGAGAACAGGATGGCTGCATCAAGGGGATACCGATCGATCGGCTGCAGCGTGACTTCGCAGGCGATTTCGGGATTGGTGCACATCGCCAGGAAGCTTCCGGCACGCGCCCTCGTCGAACGGTATTCCGGCAGGTAGCGTCCGGCCTGGCGCATGAGCCAGACGGGGCGCCGCGGCGTCGGCTCGCGAAGCAATGCGCGCAGCAGCAGATCGTTCTTCAAAGCGCCGCTCATGTCCTTTCGCCCGGGTCGAACAGCCTGCGGTGTTCCAGGATGGCGTAGCGATCCGTCATCCCCGCGATATAGTCGGCAACCGCGCGTGCGCGGCCGGGCGGTCCAAGCGCTGCCTCCAAGCGCGCGGCGGTTGCTTGGTGCTCATCCGGCATCAGATCGAGATCGCTGTTGAACGCTTCGAACAGCGCGCTCACGACGCGCCGCGCCTTGGACGTCATGCGCCTCACCTTGTAGTGCTTGTACACGTGCTCGCGCAGGAAGGTCTTCAGCTCCCGATTCAGCTCCCGGGTGGTGTCGCTGAAGCCGATCAAAGGCGCCGGCTGCGATCTGACCTCGGCGGCCGAGACGACTCCGGAAGCGCGCAGACGCGCCGCCGAGGAATCGATCAAATCCGTGACCAGACGATTGATCACGCGGCGCATGATCTCGTACACCTGGCGGCGGCCGGCGAGCCGCGGATATCGATCGCGGATCTGGGCGTGGTATTCGCAGAACAGCGGCACCTCGAGCAGCTGCTCCACACTGATCAGGCCGGCGCGGATGCCGTCGTCCACATCGTGATTGTTGTAGGCGATTTCATCGGCGAAATTGGCGAGCTGAGCCTCCAGCCCGGGCTGCTCGCGGCGGATGAAGCGCTCGCCCAGTTCGCCCAGTCGAAGCGCGTTGTTGCGGGAGCAATGCTTGAGTATGCCCTCGCGGCACTCGAAACTGAGGTTCAGGCCGTCGAAGTCCGCATAGTGCTCCTCCAGCTCATCGACGACGCGCAGCGACTGCAGATTGTGCTCGAATCCGCCGAGATCAATCATGCATTCGTTCAGGGCGTCCTGTCCGGCGTGCCCGAACGGGGTGTGCCCCAGGTCGTGCGCCAGGCAGATCGCCTCGGACAGAACCTCGTTGAGCTTCAATGCATGAGCGATGGTGCGCGCGATTTGCGCCACCTCGAGCGAATGCGTCAATCGGGTCCGGTACAGATCGCCCTCGTGATTGACGAAAACCTGGGTCTTGTACACCAATCTGCGAAACGCCGTGGAGTGAACGATGCGGTCGCGGTCGCGCTGATATTCCGAGCGATAGGCGGGCGGCTGCTCGGCATAGCGCCGGCCGCGCGATTGATCCTCGTGAGCCGCGTAGGAGGCGAGAGCGCTCATGCGAAATGCTCCTTCAACGCGGCCTCGAGCACATCCTGCGGGTACTTGCCGATGACGATGGCGCGCCCGAGCTTTTCCAGCAGCACCAAACGTACCGCGCCCGCGAGCACCTTCTTGTCCATGCGCATCAGGGCCAGGGCGCGTTCCGCGCCGATTCTCGGCGCCGCGGTCGGCAGCCCCGCGCGCGCCACCAGGTCGCGCAGCCGCCGCGCGACCGCGGCGTCGATCAGCCCGATCCGGCATGAGAAATCGGCCGCTATCAGCATGCCGATGGCGACCGCTTCGCCGTGCAGATAGGCTTCATACGCCGTGGCCGCCTCGATGGCGTGGCCGAAGGTGTGGCCAAAGTTCAAGATCGCACGCAGGCTCTGCTCGCGCTCGTCGTGCGCGACCACGGTCGCCTTTATTTCGCAGGATCGTGCGATGGCGTAAGTCAAGGCGTCCGAGTCGCGCGCCAGCAGCTTGCCGATGTTGGCGTCCAGCCAATCGAACAGCAGCGGATCCCAGACACAACCGTACTTGATCACTTCGGCCAACCCCGCCCTGAGCTCGCGGTCCGGCAGCGTGGCGAGCGTGTCGGTGTCGGCGATGACGGCGAGCGGCTGATAAAAGGCGCCGATGAGGTTTTTTCCGCCGCTGTGATTGACGCCGGTCTTGCCGCCGACGGAGGAGTCTACCTGCGCGAGCAGCGTGGTCGGAATTTGCACATAGCCGACCCCGCGCTGGTAGCAGGCGGCCACGAAGCCCGCGATGTCGCCCACCACGCCGCCGCCCAGCGCCAGCACAGTGCCGTCGCGATTGAGTTTCTGCCCCACCAGCGCGTCGAACACCCATCCGGCCGTCTGCAGGGTCTTGTGCTGTTCGCCGTCGGGCAGGACGCATTCGCCGATGCTGCGCTCGCCGAGCGTTGCGCGCAGCTGCGCGAGGTACAGGCGGGCCACCGTCGTGTTGGTGACGATCATGAGGTCCCCGGCGGGTACCTGCGCTGCGAACAGAGCGCGGCTGCCCAGCAGCCCTGAGCCGATCGTTATGGGATAACTCGCATGCCCGACGTCTACCTGGATCGTTTGCACTGGGAGCCTGGCTGAGTATTCCGCGTGAGCCGCGTTGGCTTGGTGAGGGAGCGGATGCAAGGCGCGCGGCGCAGGCCGTGGCGGGCACCACGGCCAAGCCGCGCAACACCGCAGACGCCCCTCACCAGGCCAACCCTGCGTACCCTTGCAGATTTCGCTTCATCCATCGTTGTCGCCTCCTTATTGGGTCTTGACCCAACCGCGTCGGCTCCGCCTCGCCTGAAGCGAAATCAGCCTTAGGTAAGGCCACGCGCATTGCTCAGACAGGCTCCCAGGATTATACGAAGCTTATGGTCCGTGCGCCCGGTGAAGCGCTCGGTAAATCTCCTCGGCCACCACCTGCACGCGGCGGCCGTCGGTCGAAACCGTCAAGTCGGCGATCTCTGCGTAAAGAGCCGCCCGCCGCAGCATCAGCTCTTTGAGCTTTTGTTCCGGATCGGTGCCGTTCAGCAGCGGCCGGTGACGCCCATGGCGGGTTCGCTCGAGCTGCTGCTCGACGGACGTCCGCAGATACACGACCACCCCACGTTCCGCGAGCCTGCGCCGGTTGCCCGCATCGATCACCGCGCCGCCGCCGGTGGCCAGTACGATGCCCTCCTGCAGGGTCAGGCGCTCGATCGCCTCCTTCTCGCGCAGCCTGAACCCCGTCTCGCCCTCCTTCTCGAATATGTAGGCGATGTCCACCCCGGTCTTGCCCTCGATTTCCGCATCGCTGTCGAGGAATTTGAATCCGCACAGGCGCGCCAGATGACGCCCCACGGCGGATTTGCCCGAACCCATGGGTCCGATGAGGAAGATGCTGCGCTTGGAAATCATCGCCGCCGATCATAATTGACCGGGCGTCGCTGCGGAGGCTCTATCTATCAAGACCCCGGCAAGGCCCCGGGCCTCTATCAAAGCCCCGGTTGCACTGCGCTGTCTACCAACCCGTCGTCAAGGCCCCCGACTCGGTCGAAATCTTCGCGCCCCCGGTCGCCGTAGTCGTGCCACGGACGCGCACGGTAGTCGCCGCCGTTCCGCTGCTCACGGTGGTTCGCACCTCTCCGTTGGCATCGGTCACCGCCGTCGCCGGCGCAATGCGGATGCCGCCTGCGGTGGTATTGAGCTCAAAGGTCGCCGCAGCACCGGCGCGCGGTGCGCCGGATCCGTCCAACACTTTGAAGATCACCGTGGAGGTCGCCGATCCGCCTACGCTCCCCGCGCCCTTCAGTGCGATGTTCGCCGGCGTTGCGGAAACGAACTTGATCGCACCGGCCGCCGCCTGTCCGACAGTCACGGTGCCCAGAGCCTTGAGGGTTTGACCGTTCACATCCGCGCTCGCGGTGATCAGGTCGCTGCCGACGCAACCGTTGGCTGTATAGGTGGCGGTGGCGGTTCCGGTGGTCGTGGTCACCGAGGAGCTGGCGGGCGTGCTGCCGGTGGCCACGATCGTCGCCGTGCCCGCGGATTCGCATGGCGACGTGAACGTGATGACGGTCGACGTCGTGTAGAGTGTGCCCGTCGTCTGGTCCTCAATCGAGACCTGCAGGCTCGTATTGCCGCCCGCCGAGAGCGTGGGTGTGGAAATCGCGAGGACCCCGGATTGGAAATTCGGTCCGGGGGTGCCGCTGCCGATATATAGGGTGGTCGTGGTGGTTCCGGTTCCCGTGCTCTTCGCGGTGCTAGCGGTGGCAGAAGTGAGGTTCCTAGATCCACTGCAGCCCGCGAGCAGCCCCAGGCCTGCCCACACCATGATCGATAATCTTCGCATGTCGTTCATCCTCGCGCGACCGATGCCGGCGTCAGTAGAGATTTGATCCTTCCCGCAGGATCTTCGGCGTGATGAAGATCAAGAGTTCCGTCTTGTTGTTGATATCGACGGTACTCTTGAACAGATGCCCCAATATCGGGATATCGCCGAGCCAGGGCACCTTGTTCGCCGCATACGATTTGGTGGTCTCCAGGATGCCGCCGAGCACGACGGTCTGCCCATCGCCGACCAGAACCTGCGTCATGATCTCGCGCGTGTCGATGGAGGGAACGCTGCCGCCGGTGGCGCTCTGTACGTTTTGGCCGACCGTGTCGTCGCTCACGTCCAGGTCCAGAATCACGCGGTTATCCGGCGTGATCAGCGGCGTCACCTTGAGCGACAGCACCGCATTCTTGAACTGGGTGGTCGTGGCGCCGCTCGAGGCCGATTCCTGATAGGGAATCTCGACACCCTGCATGATGGTCGCCTGCTTCTGGTTCGCCGTGATCACGCGCGGCGAGGAGATGGTTTCGCTCTTGCCTTCGTTTTCCGCCGCCGACAGCGCGAGGTCGACCAGGTAGCTGCCGCCCAGCAGCGCGATCCCGATGCTGCCGTTGGTATTCGCCGCGGGCAGGTTGACCATATAGCGGTTGGCGAGGGCGGGCGTCGCCACCGGAGTCGACGGCAGGCCGCTGCTGATATTGGTCAGCGCCGACTGCGTCATGACGTCCGTCGCGGTGCCGTTGCCGCTGACCGCGAGCAGGCCGTTGTTGCCGTTGGATTGCGCGGTGGTGATGCCGAATTGCGCGCCCAGATCGCGCTCGAAGGTATCGCTCACCACCACGATGCGCGCCTCGATCAACACCTGCCGCACCGGCACGTCCAGCGTTTGCACGAGGCGGCGGATATTCGCCAGGTTCTCCGCAGTGTCCTGCACCAGCAAGGTGTTGGTGCGCTCGTCGATGGACAGGCTGCCGCGCGCCGACAGCATCGAGTTCCTGCCAGCGGCGCCGCCGCCGGCCGCGGCGCCGGTGGGCCTGATCATCTTCGCGAGGTCCGACACCTTGGCATAGTTGACCTGTATGTACTCAGAGCGTATCGGCGAGAGCTCTTCCACCTCCTTGTGCGCCGCGAGCTCGGCCTTCTCCCGCGAAGCGAGCTCCTCGGTGGGGCCGACGATGATCACATTGTCCTGGCGGCGCTTGTCGAGGCCCTTGGTGCGCAGCACGATGTCGAGCGCCTGGTCCCAGGGGACGTTCTGCAGGCGCAAGGTCAGGTTGCCGGTGACCGAGTCGCTGACGACGATGTTCTGGCCGCTGGTGTCGGCGAGCAGCTGCAGCACCGAACGCACGTCGATGTCCTGGAAATTCAGAGTCAGGCGCTCGCCCGTGTACTCTTTCTTCTCCTCGGCGGAGGCGCGCTTCAGCGACGGCTTGATCTCGACCGTGTACTGGTTGTCCGACTGGTAAGCGAGCTGTTCGAAATCGCCCTGCGCAGTGATCACCAGCCGCGAGCTGCCCTCCACCCGGATTGCGTCCACGCTCTGCACTGGCGTCGCGAAGTCCATGACGTCGTAGCGGCGCATGAGATTTTTCGGCATCAGCGTGCCGGCGAAATCGACCACCACCTGATTGCCTTCCTGGCGCACGTTGACCGGCGTGCGCGGATCCGTGAGCTGAACGATCACACGGCCGGTCCCGTCGGAGCCGCGCCGAAAATCGATGGTGCGGATGGCTCTTTCCACGGCCGGCGCCGCGCCCGCGGCGCCGGCGCGCGCCGGCGCCGCCTTGGCGAGTGCCTCGCCGGCTTGATGTCCCAAGGTGACGATGATGGTGTTGCCGTCCACTTGCGTGGTGTACGGCAGCAAGGATTCGACGTTGACGACCACACGCGTGCGCCCATTGGCTTCCGCCGCGAGCACCGTATCCACGCCCCCGGAACGCACGTCGATGCGCCGAGACTGCAGCGCGAGCGTCGTGTTGGGCAAGTCGAATGCGATGCGCGCCGGTTTGTCGATGGTGAACGGCAACGGCTCGGGCGCCGGGCCGCTCATGTGCAGCTTCAGCTGCACCTGCTGGCCGGAAAGCGTCTGGACGTCGATGGACTCGAGCTTGGTCGGGTCTGCGGCCCGCGCCTTGAAGCTCGGCGCCGACAATGCGATCAGCGCCATGGCCCCGATCATCGCCGTACGAATCTGAAATCTGATCATGCGTTGCTCTCCCTGTGGCCTCAGTCAGCCAATGCCAATGAGGCCGGTCGCTCGATGTAGCCGCCGAGACCGTCCGGTATGATTTCGACGAGACTTATTTTGCTTGCTGTAATTTCCGTAACCTTCCCGTCGTTCTGCCCGAGATAGTTGCCGGGCTGAATCTTGTGCACCAGGCCGTCCTTCGACTGCACGAGTCCGTAAAAACTGCTGCCCACTTTGAAGGTGCCGACCATCTTCAAGGTGTCGAGCGAGAAGCCTTCGAGGAACTCGCGGTTGCGCCGCGCGCTCGGGCGCAGGCCGGCCATTGGCTCATGTTCGGGCTCGCGGGCTGAAACGGCGAGCGCAGGTTGCCTGGCGGCGTAGACGAAGCTCTCGTACGGCTTGACCTCGGGCAGCGGCTGTATGCGCCCGCCCGGCTTTTTCTTGGTCTCCGCGATCCACTTCTGCAGATCGGATTGACCGCCCGAGCAACCGGCCGCGACACAACTCGCGAGCACCGCCGCGCAGATCGCACGCGCCCAACCGACATGCTTTTCACGTCGCGCCTCCTGTCTTTTTCTTCGCGACAGCGTGGCCGCCGCCCTCATCCTCGATATAGCGATAGGTCTTGGCGGTCACATCCATGGTCAGATTGTCGTAGCCGCCCTTTTCCGCCGGGGCAATTTGAATGTCGTGCAGCGTGACGATGCGCGGCAATGCCGCGATGCCGCTCACGAATGCGCCGAATTGATGATAGCTGCCCACCAGCTTGATCTTGATCGGCAGCTCCGCATAAAAGCCGTTGCTCTTCTCGCTCCCCGGCTGGAACAGCTTTTCCTGCAGCCCGGCGCGCGAGTCCGGTCTGAGAAATATCGACCAGAAGACTCGGCACCTCGGTCTTGCCCGGCAGTTGCCGCAGCATCGCGCCGAAGCTGCGCTCCATTTCGGCGAGCTGCGCCTTGTAGGCGTCGAGATTGGCCGCGCGCTGCTGCTTGTTCTCGAACTGGCTGCGCAGATCGAGCTCGTCCGCCTCGGCCTTCTGCAGAATCGGCCGGTCCTGGTTCCAGACCAGCATGTACCAGGCAAAGCCGGCGCACACGGCGAATATCAGCACGACGAAGAATGCGCGAATCACCAGCGGCCAACGGCCGGGATCGCGGGGATCGAGAGCTCGCAATTCGTCCAAAAGCTTCATTTTGCCGCAACCTTCTTCACGGTTGATTCGCCGCCGCTCTCCAGATTCACGCCGACCGTATCGGTGAACATCGTGAAGCTCGATCCGCCCGTGGGGGAGTCCTTGGCCGTCTCGACGACCTGCAGCACCGGGTTGTCCATCCACACGGAGGAGTCGATGTTGCGCATGAAGGTCGAGACGCGAGTGCTCGACTGAGCGACGCCCTTGATCTCGAGCTTGTTGCCGCTCTGTTTGATCGAGGTGAGGTAGACGCCGTCGGGCACGGTCCGCACCAGTTCGTCGAATTGATGCACGATTTCAGGCCGCTTCCGCTGCAGCTTTTCGATGATCTCCATGCGGGCGACCAGGCGCTGTTTGCGGCCCTCCAGATCCTGAATGTCGGCGATCTGCGCGTCGAGCTTGACGATCTCCTTCTTGAGGAGATTGTTCTTCTCCGTCTGCGAATCGGTCCAGCTCGAGTACACGACCTTGCCGCCGAGGGCAAAGACGATGGCCGCGAACACGGCGCCGCCCGCGGCGATCATGAACTCGCGGCGTCGAATCTTGCGTTCTTGTTCGCGCCAGGGAAGTAGGTTGATACGCGGCATGGCAGCTCTCAGTCAAAGCTTCGCAGCGCGAGGCCGCAGGCGGTTAGTAATGCGGTTGCATCTCGGCTCACGGCCTGTGCCTTGGCCTTCGACGATACCTTCATGTTGCCGAGGGGGTCACCCTTGTCGGCGGGCACGCCGACGCGGCTCGAAATGACGTCTGCCACGCCGGGTATGTTGGCGCAGCCTCCGCAGATCAGGATCTGATCGGGCTGCGAGCGGCCGCTGCCCGACGCCAGGTAGAACTGCAATGAACGGCTCACCTGCTGGGTCATGTCGTCGATGAACGGATCGAGCACCTCGGGCTGGTAGTTGCTCGGCAGTCCGCCCTCCTTTTTGGCGCGGCCCGCTTCCTCCATGGAGAGCCCGTAGGTGCGCATGATTTCCTCGGTGAGCTGCTGTCCGCCGAATGCGAAATCGCGGGTGTAGATCACTTTCATGTCGCGCAACACGCTGAACGTGGTGCTGCTCGCGCCGAAGTCGACCACGGCGACCGTGCGGTCCATGCCGCCGTCAGGCATCTGATGGCGCATCAGGGCGCAGGCGTTCTCCAGCGCGAAGGCCTCCACGTCGACGATGTGCGCGGTCAACCCGGAGGCTTGCACTGCCGCCTGGCGCTGCTCGACGTTCTCGGTGCGCGTCGCGACCAGCAGCACGTCCAGCATGTCGGGGTCCTTGTCGGAGGGACCGACGACCTGATAGTCGTAGCTGACCTCTTCCATCGGGAAGGGGATGTACTGGTCGGCCTGCATCTCGACCTGGCCCTCGAGTTCGTTTTCGCCGAGAGTCTTCGGCATTTGGATGACTTTGGTGATCGCCGCGTCACCGCTGATGGCGATGGCGGCCAAGCGGCTCTTTGCGCCCGAGCGCTTCACTGCGCGGCGGATGGCCTCGCCGACGGCTTCCGCGTCGACGATCGCCTTTTCGTTGATGGCGTTGTGCGGCGTGGGCTCCGCCGCGTACGACTCAACGCGGTACTGCCCCCCCGACATGGTGAGCTCGATGAGCTTCACCGAGGAAGTGGTAATGTCTAATCCCAACAGCGGACGATATCTTTTGCCAAGCGACCACACTAGAATTTTCCTTTTCGCTCAATACCTTGGGGGTCGAAATCGGTGTACCAGATTAACCATGCTGGACCAACTTAGCAAGAAACTGTTAAATAGAACGTGAAGCTACTCACGGTAATCGCCGCCGGGCGGATTGGGCATGGCAAAGTGCGAACTGTAAAGGGTTCGCAGCGAATCGTCGGAAGGCGCCGACTCATCCATTCAGACCTCTGGTCGCCTATGCTCTCCCTAGGCGATTGGTTAAGCTTGGTCTGGCAACCCCGCTGTCCTAGGCTAATAACCCGTAGACCGGTGGCTTTGCGTCCTCATCTTTCGATGAGTATGCCCTTGTAAGCGGCGGTAATATGCCAGCCCTGAATCCGCCGGCGCAATAAGTTAGAACGGTTTTCTGTGCCCAAACGTTATCTGGTTCTCATATCGCGCATTTGTGTGGTCCTGGCCGGTGCGATCGTGCTGATCGCCTTCGCCAATGTCTGTGCTTATGTCTACTTGAAGCCGGCGCTGCCCGACGTCGACAGTCTGCGGGAAGTGCAGCTGCAGGTGCCGCTGCGGGTGTACACCCGCGACGGCCGGCTGATCGCCGCGATCGGCGAGCAGCGGCGCATCCCGGTGCGCTACGACCAGCTCCCGCCCGAAACTGATCCAGGCCTTCCTGGCCACCGAGGATGACCGCTTTTTCCGCCATCACGGCGTTGATTGGCAAGGGATCTTGCGCGCCGCCCTCGCCAACGCGCGCGCCGGCGGCATCCGCCAGGGCGCGAGCACCATCACCATGCAAGTGGCGCGCGACATGTTCCTGACCCCGCGCCGCGACATGAAGCGCAAGATGAGCGAGATCTACATCTCGCTGCTGATGGAGGCCGAATTCACCAAGGAGGAAATCTTCTCCCTCTACGTGAACAAGATCTTCCTCGGCCAGCGCGCCTATGGGGTCGGCAGCGGCGGCGGAGGTCTATTTCGGCAAGAGCCTGGATCAGCTCAGCATCGCCGAAATGGCGACGCTCGCCGGCATACCGACCGCACCCTCCGCGGTCAACCCGGTCGCCAGCGCCGAGGCGGCGAAGGCTCGCCGCGCCCACGTGCTTGGCGAGGATGCTGGAACTGCACTACATCACGCCCGCCGAGTACGAGGCCGCCAAGACCAGTCCCATGGAATCCCGGCTGCACGGACCGTCGATCGAAGTGGACGCGCCCTACGTTGCCGAAATGGTGCGCAACGAAATGCTGGCCAAGTACGGCGACAGCATCTACACCGCAGGCTATCGGGTGTTTACCACCATCGATTCGCGGCTCGAAGCGGCCGCCACGGTGGCGCTGCGCACCGGCCTGCTGGAATACGACCGCCGCCACGGCTGGCGCGGCGCGACCGCCAAGGTCGATCTGTCGAAAATCACCTCGACCGCGGAGCCTCGACGCGGAGCTCGAGGAGTTCCCGGCCGTCGGCGGCTTGCGACCCGCGATCGTACAGAAGGTCGAGGCGAAGAGCGCCAGGATCTACGTGAAGGATCTCGGCGCGCGTGAATCTGCCCTGGGAGAAGATGTCCTGGGCGCGGCGCGAGCTGCCGGACGAGAAAGTGGACCGCTCCCCGAGCGAGGCCGCGGACATCTTCAGCCGTGGCGACGTGATCTACACGGTGGGCAACAGCGCCGACAATCGCTGCAATTCGTGCAGGTTCCGGAGGCGCAAAGCGCGCTGGTCGCGATGGATCCGAAGGACGGCGCGGTAGTCGCGCTGGTCGGCGGCTTCGATTTCTTTCAAAGCAAGTTCAACCGCGTGACCCAGGCGCGGCGCCAGCCGGGCTCCGGATTCAAGCCCTTCGTGTATGCGGCGGCCTTCGACAAGGGATACACGCCGGCGAGCATCGTCCTCGATGCCCCGATCGTGATCGACGCGGCCGGCATGGAGCAAGCATGGCGGCCGAAGGATTTCGAGAACCAGTTCTCCGGGCCGATCCGCTTGCGCGAGGCGCTGGTGCATTCCCGTAATCTCGTGTCGATACGCCTGATGCGCGATATCGGCGTCGAATACACCCGCAACTACGTGCAGCGCTTCGGCTTCGACAAGTCGCAGCTGCCGGACGATCTGACCCTGGCGGTCGGCACCGCGGAATTGAGCCCGCTGCAGCTCGCCGCGGGCTATGCGACGTTCGCCAACGGCGGTTTTCGCGTCACTCCGTACTACATCGATCGCATCGAGGATGCGAGCGGCAAGACGCTGCTGCAGGCGGATCCGGCCGTCGCCTGCGCCGATTGCGGGCGCGTCAGCGCTCCGTCCGCGGGGATCGCCGCCAAGGGAGTCGCCGGCGGGCCGGTGGGCGTCCTGCTCGATCAGGATGTGCACGACGGCAAGTCATTGATTCCCGCCAAGAACCTGGCGCCGCAAATCATCAGACCGCAAGTGGCGTATCTGCTGGCCGACATGATGGCGGATGTCATCCGGCGCGGCACCGGCATCGGGGCGCGGGTGCTCAACCGCGACGACATGGCAGGCAAGACAGGCACCACCAATGAATTTCACGATGCCTGGTTCAACGGCTTCAACGGCAATCTGGTCGCCACGGTGTGGACCGGGTTCGACCAGGATCGCTCGCTGGGCGACGGGGAGCAGGGCGCCCGCGCGGCGCTTCCGACCTGGGTGTATTTCATGCACCAGGCGCTGGCCGGCGCGCCGCGGCGCACGGTGCCCGTTCCCGACGGTATAGTGACCGTGCGCATCTCTCCCGACACCGGATTGCTGGCGAGCGCCGACAATCCGAACGGCATCATGGAAAAGTTCATCGAAGGCAATGTGCCCAAGTCCGAAATGTACGAAGGGCCGAATTCGAATCCGATGAACGATGGCGACAAACCGCTTTTCTAGGAGCCTGTCTGAGTATTCCGCGTGGCCGCGACCGCGGCAGATTTCGCCTCAGGCGAGGCGGAGCCGACGCGGTTGGGTCAACACCCAATAAGGAGGCGACAACGATGCATGAGGCGAAATCTGCCCGGTCCCGAAGGGTTGACTTGGGGAGGGGCGTCTGCGGTGTTGCGCGGCTTGGCCGTGGGGCTCACCACGGCCTGCGCCGCGCGCCTGGCATCCGCACCCTCGCCAAGCCAACGCGGCTCACGCCGAATACTCAGACAGGCTCCTGACACATGCCCAAAAAATATTCGCAGCGCGCCGAAGATCTGCGCCGCGCACTGGCCCAGGAAGCCGCGCGCATCATGGCCGAGCACGGCATCGAGGATTTCCTGCAGGCCAAGCGCAAGGCCGCCGATCGGCTCGGCGTGAACGATGTCGCGGTGCTGCCGAAAAATATCGAGATCGAAGCGGCGTTGCGCGCCCATCAGCGCCTGTTCGGGCGCGATTCCCACGATCACACCCTGAAGGAGCAGCGGCGCATCGCGCTCGACACCATGCGGCTGCTGGACGAGTTTCAGCCCCGGCTGGTGGGCTCGGTGCTCACCGGAACGGCGACCAACTACAGCGACATCAATCTGCATCTGTTTGCCGACCGCTCGGAGTCCGTGGCGATCCGGCTGATGGAGATCGGCATCTCGCATCAATTCTATGAGCGCCGGGTGAAAATGGATGCCGAACGCAGCGTCAACTATCCCGCCCTGCGCTTCGAGGCCCGAGGCCGCACGGTCGATGCCACGGTGTTTCCCATCGACGGCATCCGCCAGTCGCCCTATTCGCCGGTGGACGGGCGTCCGATGAAGCGTGCCGATGCCCGCGAAGTCTCCGAGCTGGTCGAAGCGAACTAGCGCGCACGGCGAAGGTCGATTCCATCGGGTAAACCCCGAATCGAAGGGCGATTGTGCGGCTTCATCATTGTCGCACTGCGCAAACGGGTCAGTAAATTTGTTGAACACGCATTAAACGCAGTATTAAGCTCGCCGCGTCGAGACCAGCACACGTACGCGCAACGAAATGGCCGGCAGAGCCATCAAACCGTGGGTCCAAGATTGTGGGGAAATGGCAACACTTGAAGGGGTGCGAGATGCGTGCGAATGTTCTGAAGCTGAGTCTCTTGCCGCTTGTAGCGGCGCTCTCCAGCGTACTGGGCGGCATTGCAGGGGCCGCCACCGCCGACACCACGCCGGCCGCCGCCAGCGGCTCTCTCGAGGAAATCGTCGTCACGGCGCAGCGGCGCCACGAGCGGCTCGAGGACGTGCCGATGAGCATCCCCGCCTTCAGCCAGGAGAAGCTCGACCAGCAGGGCCTGCGCACCATCGATGACTTGTCGCCGGCTCAGTCCCGGCATCACTTTTTTCCGCAACGGCATGAGTTCGACGCGGCAACTACAACGACGAGGATTCCGACATCTCGATCCGCGGCATCGATTCGACCGCCGGCGCCTCGACCACCGGCATCTACATGGACGACACGCCGATCCAGACCCGGCATCTGCAGTTCGGCACCGTGAATCCATACCCCGCGCTGTTCGACCTGGAGCGCGTCGAGGTGCTGAAAGGTCCCCAGGGCACGCTGTTCGGCGCGGGCTCCGAGGGCGGCACCATCCGCTTCATCACGCCCGAGCCGAGCCTCACCAACTACCAGGTGTACGCGCGCGTCCGAATTCGGCGAGATCGATGGCGGCGGCGCAGAACTACGAAGCCGGCCTCGCGGTCGGCGGCCCCATCATCGACGGCGTGCTCGGCTTCCGCTTCAGCGTGTCCTATCGCCAGGACGGCGGCTGGGTCGATCGCGTCAACTACACGGCGCCGCCGTCAACTACGATCACGCCGCCACCATTAGGCTCGATTTACGGACCGATTACGCTCTACACGGGTCCGCCCACGTACACCGGCACCGACCGAGATCGAACGCCAACTGGCATGACACCCAGACCGGCCGCCTCGCGCTCAAGTGGGCGCCACGGACGATTCTGACCGTGACGCCGTCGATCTATGCGCAGACCCTGCATTACAACGACACGGGCGCCTACTGGGTCTCGCTGTCGGATCCGTCCGACAATCGCTACTACAACGGCAACGCGCAGCGCGATCCGAGCACCGACCCCTGGTATCTGGGTGCCATCAAGGTGGATTGGAACGCGCCGTTCGCGCATCTGGTGTCGAACACCTCGTACTTTTCGCGCAATCAGCATTCCGTCTCGGACTACACGCAGTGGCTCAACACGGTGTTCTTCGGCAACCAGTACGCGGGGGCCGGCGAAAATTCGAGCCAGAACGTGACCGCCTACTTCACGGACAGCCAGAACAATTTCGCGCAGGAGTTCCGCGCCAGCTCCATCGATCCGAAGGCCCGGCTCACCTGGACCGGCGGCCTCTTCTATTCGCACGTGCTCGAGAACACCACCGAATACATCTACGATCCGAGCTATGCCGAAAATGCGACGAAAGCAGGCGTTCCCACCGTGCCGCCGCCGGGCAACTTCATCTACCTGCAGCCGGTCTTCAACATGCTCGACAAGCAGTACGCGGCGTTCGGCGAGGTGAACTTCAAGTTCACCGATACCTGGAATCTCACCGCCGGCATGCGCTATTCGCACATCGATTACACCAACGTCGCCCAGGAAACCGGTTATCTCATCGGCGGCCTCGCAGTCAACAGCACGACCTCGGGCAGCAACAAGCCGTTCACGCCGCGCTTCGTGTTGAATTACCAGCCCTCGCAGGACAGCCTCTACTATGCGAGCGCCGCGAAGGGCTTCCGGCCCGGCGGCGCCAATGCGACGCTGCCGACCGCCTGCACCGCGAGTTTGCCGGCGCCGATTCCGCCGACGTTCAGCTTCCGATTCGCTGTGGCAGTACGAGCTCGGCACCAAGCAAACCCTGCTCGAGCACCGTCTGCAGGTCAACGCCTCCATCTACTACCTGCAGTGGAAGAACATCCAGCAGTTCGTCTATCTGACCTGCGGCCTCGGTTTCGTGCCGAACCTGGGCAACGCCACCGGCAAGGGCGGCGACATCGAGATCGCCTGGCGGGCGACGGATGACCTGACCTTCGGCCTCAACGGCGCCTATACGACCACCTATTACAATGAGACCGAGTCGTTGACCGGTGTGGGCCTGCACCGTGAACCTGGTCACCGCGGGGCGATCACCTGCCGGCCTCGCCGTGGAACATATCGAGCAGCCTGGAGTACGTGTTCAATCGCATCGAGAAGAAGCCGTATCTGCGCCTCGACTATCAGTACGCCACGGCGCAGCACAGCCTGATACCCGTATCTCGACCCGAACAACGCCCCGAACAGCGACACGACCCTGCCCGGCTTGCCGCTGATACGCGTCCTGTCGGTGCGCGGCGGCGTGCGCTTCAATGGTCTGGACCTGTCGCTGTTCGCGCAGAACGCTCTCGACTACCACACGCCGCTATTCGTCTCGCGCGATCTTTTCACCAGCCCGCTCAACGGCTATCCCTACAACTTCGACAACAATTACTTCGGCCGCGGCTATTGCCCCGCTCACCTACGGGGTGACGATGACCTACCGCTATTGAGAGGCTCGCGGCACCACGATTTAGGCAAGGCAGCGGACCGTCAGTTCGCTGCCTTGCCCTGCCACACCGCGATCGTGTCCGGCGAGCCTTGAGCGCGCACGCCGTTGTCGGTCAGGATGTCCTCGGTCGCCGCCACCATCGCCGGCCGCGAGAAGAGCAGCCCTTCGCCGCCCTTTTGATCGAATTCGATGCTCACGAACGGATCCTTGAGATCGCGCAGCACCCCGGCCGCATTGGCTTGGATCTGCACCTGGCTCGCATATGGAACCACGTGCGCATTGGTCAGAAAGCGCTTGCCTTCGATCACCACGCCGCAGGCGGTGGCTTCGCTCGGCGCCTGCTTGGTCCACGGCCGGAAAGGATCGGGATAGCGCATGGTCGCAAAGACCTTGACCACCGAATTCTCGATCGCCGCAGACTCTGCGGGTGGCTGAGCAGAGGCGGCGATCGCCGTGGATGCGCACACGCCCAGGCACAGGCTCCATAGTGACGGCCTTTTGGATGCTTTCATTTGAGGGTGTGCGCTAATCCTTTTTGCCGGCGACTGAGAATGCGAGCAGCACATTGCCCGGCTGGCCGATGCTTTGTCCGTAGCCCGAATTGATGTACAGCACTCCGTTGACGATCGTCGCTCCACCCTGGTCCAGCGATCCGCCGCTGCCCTTGATCCCGTTGACGGTCGGCAAAGTCCGTTGCGGTTTCGTAGTCCCAGAGTATTTTGCCGTCGATGGTCGAGTAAGCCCGCAAATGGCCGTCCATCGATCCGGAGAAGGCCACGCCGGGAATGACGGTAACCGCTTGGGCCTGCGCATGCGGACATTCCTGGCCCCAGCTGCATGCCGGGGTCGGCGCGAGTGTCTGCCAGCGCTTCGCGCCGGTTTTCATATCGAGCGCGGTCAAGCTGCCCGACGGATTTTCAGGATCGGCGGCGAGGCCCGAGAGCGCCACGTAGAGGCTGTGGTGATCCGCGGCCGGGCCCCACTCGACACCGCCTGCCGCACCCCCTTCGGAAACCTTGCTGTGCCAGAGGATCTCGCCCGCGCGATCCGGATCGAGTCCGTAAACGATCCCGGACCTCTGTCCCGCCAGGATGATTTGCTTGCCGCTGGCCAAGGTCCGCAGGATCGGCGAGCTGACGAATCCCTCAGCCGCCACCCCCTGACCGGCGGGCTGTTTGGACCAGCGCAATTTGCCGTCGGCAAGGTCGAATGCAACCACCGCATCGGCCAGCGGCTGATCGTCGGCGGTGAACGAGCTGCCGGTAGCGACATACACCAGACCGCGGCCGGTATCGATGGTCGGCGAAGCCACGACCGGCACGCCGGCGGGACCGAACCTTTGAGCACCCATCGGGCTTTTTTGCATGGCCCGCGACTCCGCGTTCACCGTGTAGCTCTTCCACTGCACATCGCCCGTGGCGATATCGAGCGCCGCGACGCTGCCGCGAAAAGTGCAGCATGGATAGTTCGCGTCGGCGGCGGCGCTCGGTTCGCTGGAGGCAACCGCCACGTACAGCCGGTTTTGGTACAGAGTCGGCGCAGCCAGTATGCGGGCCGTCGGATGTCCCTCGACCTGCGTCTTCCAAAGCAGTCTGCCTTTTTGCGCATCGAGCGCATACACGGCGCCGCGATCGTCGCCGAAGAAGACCGCGCTGGGGGCCTTCTGCACCTCGAGGTGCGCGGGTGTGCGCTTGCTGCGCTTGGATTTCTTCGGGCGCGGCGCCATCTTCGGCGGTGCGAGTTCACCGATCGTGACCGCCGTGCGAACCCCTGTCCGGGCGTCATAGGTCCAATAGGTGCAGCCGGTTTTGGCGTCGAGCGAGTACACGCCTCCCGTTGCGCTCGCCACGAACACCCTGCCGTCCACGATGGTCGGCTGCCCCGCAACCGCGCTGCCCGGATACCCAAACGCCCACTTCAACGCGAGTTTCGGCACATCCGCCGCGCGAATCGCGGGTTCCGGCTGGTAGCGGGTGTTGTCCAGATCGCGGCCCCAGCCGTTCCACTGCGCACTGCCCAGCGCTACGGGTCCCGAAGGATCGGGACATGTATTTTTTTCGGGCACGCGCATTCCCCGGAGCGGCGCGGGCGGAAACGCCGGCGGCCACCAGCAGCGCGGCCAGCGCGAGCGATCTGAGGATGGGCCGGCGCCGGCATCTTCAGCGCTTGTCGAGCGGCTGGTAATCCCGTTGGGTGGGCCCGGTATACAGCTGGCGCGGCCGGCCGATTCTCATGTGCGGATCCGAGACCATCTCCTGCCAATGCGCGACCCATCCGGCTGTACGCGCAATCGCGAACAAGACCGTGAACATGGAGCGGGGAATCTCCAGAGCGCTGTAGATGATCCCAGAATAGAAGTCGACGTTCGGGTACAGCTTTCGAGACACGAAATATTCGTCCTTGAGCGCGATTTCCTCGAGTCTGAGCGCGAGCTCGAACAGCGGGTTGTTGCTCTTGCCCAATTTCTTGAGCACCTGATAGCACATCTCGCGGATGATCCTCGCGCGCGGATCGAAATTTTTGTAAACGCGGTGGCCGAAGCCCATCAATCGTATGCTGCCGGCCTTGTCCTTCACCCGCGCCAGAAACTTGTCGATGTTCGTCACTGAACCGATGCCGTCCAACATGTCGAGCACGGCCTCGTTCGCGCCGCCGTGCGCGGGCCCCCACAGCGCGGAGACTCCCGCGGACATTGCGGCATACGGATTGGCGCCGGTGCTGCCCGCCAATCGCACCGTAGACGTGCTGGCGTTTTGCTCATGGTCCGCATGCAGGATGAACAACAGATCCAGCGCTTCGGCGGCCACCGGATCGATCGAATAGGGTTCGCAGGGAACCGCAAAGAACATGTTGAGCATGTTGCTGCAGTAGCGCAGATCGTTGCGCGGATAAATGAACGGCTGCCCCAGCGTGTGCTTGTAGGCCGCGGCGGCGATCGTCGGCAGTTTGGCGATGATGCGATGTGCGAATATTTCGCGATGACGCGGATCGTCGATGTCGGTCGTGTCGTGATAAAAGGCGGCCATCGACGCGACCACTGCGGAGACCATCGCCATGGGGTGCGCGTTGTGGTGAAAACCCTGAAAGAACCTCAGCAGCTGCTCGTTGACCATGGTGTGCCGCATGATCGAATTCTGAAACGCATTGAGCTGTGCCCTGGTTGGCAGGCTGCCGTAGATCAACAGATTGGCGACTTCCAGGTAACTGGATTTCTCCGCCAGCTGCTCGACCGGATAGCCGCGGTACAGCAGCACTCCCGCTTCGCCGTCGATATAGGTGATTTTGCTCTCGGTGCTGGCCGTGGCCATGAAACCGGGGTCATACGTGAACACGCCCATGTCTCGGATCAAGTGCGATATATCGATGACGTCCGGCCCAATGGTTCCCGACCTTGCAGGGAGTTCGGCGACCTTGCCGGTGGCAAGATTCTTGAGTTCGTATTTCGTGCTCATGCGCTTTTCCGACGAGAATGGGGTTTCACCGTGTACGGCCCGCAGCCTTGCATGGTCGTCCAGCGGAATCAAGCGCATACGCTGCGCATCTGCGACAGGTGCAGTGCGCACACGGAAACATTTAGCCGGGGCGTGCGCGGCGTCACGGCGCGCACTCGAGCAAAACCCTTCGCTAGACCTTGGCGGCGGCGGTGGCGTATTTCTTGCGGAACTTATCGACGCGGCCGCCCGTATCCACGATTTTTTGCTTGCCGGTGTAGAACGGGTGGCAGTTGGAGCAAACTTCCACTTGCAGATCCTGCCCGATCGTCGAGCGCGTCTGGAACTTGTTCCCGCAAGTGCAGGTGACCGTGATGTCTTTGTATTCAGGATGGATGCCGGCTTTCATTTCGAACCTCGTATGTCGTGCTGGGCAGAATCGGTGAGTTCTCCGTACACTTGAAAGAACCGCATCGCCATGCCAATTTCCCGGCTCTTGCCTCAGGAACCTATGGCCGAAACCGGGCCGCGCATCCTATATCAGCCGGCGCGGTAGAACAATGGCGGATCCTTTGTCCGGATCAGTGTTTCGGGACCGGTTGGCTTGTCCACAATATCTGTGGATAAGTCTGTGGAGCGAGCTTCTGACGCGTACATTCGTACGGCCGAATTTCGCATAAATGTTAATTTGGTCAAAAAATAGACAGAGCAGTTTTTATTTGATTTTCAATAAATTACAGTCGTCATCTGACCTAATGCAGTGCGCAATGTGCTGTAGGTACCCTTTATGCGGGAAGCCGAACCCGATGTGTATAAGCCTACGCCAGGAATCCCGCCTGCAGATCGTTTAGGAACCTGCGGCCCAGCTCGCTCGGCCGCCAGCCTCGCGCCCACTCCTCGACGAGCCCCCGCTGCCCGGCTTGCCGGAGCGCGGGCTCGGCGACGCTGATGGGAAGGCCCGTCCGATCCTCGAAATCACGCGTACCGAAGCCCTCGTTGAGCCGCAGCGCATTCAGCATGAACTCGAACGGCAGGTCGACGGGCGCGACGAAATTGCGCTCGCCGATTGTCGGCGGGCCGGCGCGCCTCGACGCAGCGTCGAGCCGTCGCTTGATAGTCCCGCGGTTGCTTGGGCTTTGCCGTCCGCAAGACGCGATCGGGCACGCTCAGGCTGAGCTTGCCGTGCGCGCCCGCGCCCAATCCGACGTAGTCGCCGAACAGCCAATAATTGAGGTTGTGCCGGCAGCGCGCCCCTTGCTGAGCATAGGCGGATACCTCGTACTGCTCGAAACCGTGATCGGCGAGCAGTCGCTGGCATTCAGCCTGGATGTCCCAAGCCGCGTCCTCGTCCGGAAGCGGCGGAGGGCGGGCATGGAATACGGTGCCCGGCTCGAGTGTGAGCTGGTAGTGGGAAATGTGCGCGGGACCGAGGCCACAGGCAGTGCGCACGTCAAGGACCGCCTGCCGCAGCGTCTGCTCGGGCAGCGCATACATCAAATCCAGATTGAAGTTGTCGATGCCGGCCGACACGCAGCTCCTCCACCGCGCGATGCGTATCCTCTACAGTATGGATGCGGCCCAGGCGCTCGAGCGCGCGCGGCTCGAAGCTTTGCGCACCGAGCGACACTCGATTGATGCCCGCGTCGCGATACCCGGCGAAGCGGCCGCGTTCGAGCGTGCCCGGGTTGGCCTCGAGGGTAATCTCAACGTCGGGCGCAAAGGCGACGCGCTGCCGCAGCGCCGTGAACAAGCGCGCAAAGTCCTCGGGCTGGAACAGACTCGGCGTGCCGCCCCCGAAGAACACCGTATCGATACGGCGGCCCGCGACCAGTGGCAGTTCGGCGTCGAAATCCCGGATCAATGCATCGATGTAGCCGCCGGGGGGCGACGACGATTTCAGCTGGTGCGAATTGAAGTCGCAATACGGACATTTGCGCACGCACCAGGGCATGTGCACATACAGCGCGAGCGGTACGGCCGGCTCGTGCGGTGCAAGACCCCCCGCTGCGCCCGCGCCGCTCATGCGCGCGCAGCGAGGCGCTCGCGCAGCGAGCGCAGCGCCTGTCCGCGGTGGCTGCGCCGGTTCTTCTCTTCCGGCTCCAGTTCCGCAGCCGTCATGTCCAGTTCGGGGACCCAAAAATACGCGTCGTAGCCGAAGCCGCCCGAGCCGCGAGGCGCATCGAGAACGAAGCCTTCCCACATTCCTTCGGCCGTCAGCGGCGCGGGGTCTTCCGGCCCATCCACGAAGGCCACGGCACAGCGATAGCGGGCGCGCCGTTCGGTCATCCCGAGCCCCGTCAGGGCGGCGCGCAGCTTCGCATTGTTCGCCGCATCGTCGGCCCCGGCGCCGGCATAGCGGGCCGAATAGATTCCGGGTGCACCGCCGAGTGCATCCACCTCCAGGCCCGAATCATCCGCAATGGCGGCCGCACCGGTCACGGCCGCCGCGTGCCGCGCCTTCAGCAGCGCATTCGCCGCGAAGCTCGTTCCGGTCTCTTCCGGCGGCGCGACCCCGAGCGCGGATTGGCTCACGAGGTCGAACGGCAGGCCCGCCAGCACCTGGCGGAATTCGCGCAACTTGCCGGCATTCGCGGTGGCGACGACCAGCCGCTTAAGCGGCGCGGGCGCTTTGCTGTGCTTCATGCAAGCGCGCGATGCCTCGCGTCGCGAGGTCCAGCAACTGGTCGAGTTCGTGGCGCCGAAAGGCGTGACCCTCCGCCGTACCCTGCACCTCGACGAAGGCGCCGCCGCTGTTCATCACGACGTTCATGTCGGTTTCGGCATTCGAGTCCTCGGCGTAGTCCAGATCGAGGACCGCCAGGCCGCGATAAATGCCCACCGACACGGCGGCGACCTGCCCGTGCAGCGGATTTGCGCTGAGCGCACGCTTCCTTATGAGAGCATCGACGGCGTCGGCCAATGCCACGAACCCGCCGGTGATCGCCGCGGTGCGCGTACCGCCGTCGGCCTGCAGCACGTCGCAGTCGATGGTGATGGTGCGCTCGCCCAAGCCCTTCAGATCGACCACCGCGCGCAACGCGCGGCCGATCAGGCGCTGAATCTCCTGCGTGCGCCCGGTTTGCTTCCCGCGCGCGGCCTCGCGTGCCGAACGCGTGTGCGTGGCGCGCGGCAACATGCCGTACTCCGCGGTGACCCAACCCTGCCCCGCGCCGCGCAAGAACGAGGGCACGCCCTCCTCGACACTGGCGGTGCAGAGCACGCGCGTTGCGCCGAAGCCGACCAGCACCGAGCCTTCGGCATGCGCTGTGTAGCCGCGCTCGAAGCTCAAGGCCCTCAGCTCATCCGGCGCCCGGCCGCTCGGCCGCAGGCTCATGCCGCGCGCCAGCGCAGTGCTGCCGCACTGGTGTTGTCGCTGTACGGTGCGGATGCCGCCACGGCTTGGGTGCCGAGCTCCGTAAGCGCATCCCGCAGACTCTTGCCTGCCGTTTGCGCGAATCGCACCAGATCCTGGTCACGCAAGTTGGCCCACAATCCATCCGTGCACAGCAGCAGCACGTCGCCGGCCTTGAGGCGCCGTCGCGTCGAGATGCTCATTTCGGGTAGTGCCGCGTCGCCGCCGAGACAGCATTCGACGTAGTTGCGCATCGGGTGGCCGTGAACTTCCGCCTCGGTGATCAATCCTTCGCGCAGCAATACCTCGACATGACTATGGTCGCGCGTGCGCTCCAATACCTGAGCGTGCCGCAGCTGATACACGCGGCTGTCGCCGACATGAGCCCAATAGGCGGCTGAATCCTGCACCAGACACACCGCGCAGGTTGCGCGCGGGCGCGCCTCCACGCTCAGGCCGACCCCCAGCTTGACGACTTCTTCATGCGCCCGGCCGAGCGACAGATGCAGAAACCCGAGCGGATCGAAGATGGGATGCGGTGTTTGCCAGAATGCCTCGAGCAGCGTCGCGAGCGCCGTCTCGGCGGCGCGCGCTCCCTCTGCATGGCCGCCCATGCCGTCGATGACCGCCAGCAGCACGGCCTGATCTGCGGCCGCCATCGCGACTCGGTCCTGATTCTCCTCGCGATGGCCGATCAGGCTCACATCCGCGGTCTCGATCTGCAATGACAGCTCCTAAGGCTTTCCGATAGACTGGCGGCCCGATTATGGCCGATTTTGGCTCGAGACCCTATGATTCGTAGCATGACGGGCTTTGCGCGGCGCGAACGTCAGTTCGCCTGGGGCCTGCTGGCTTGGGAACTGAAGACGGTCAATCACCGCTTTCTGGAGATCGGCTGCCGCTTACCGGAAGAATTTCGCATCGCCGAGGCGGAATTTCGCCAGACGATCGCCGGCGCCGTGCGGCGCGGCAAGGTCGATTGTTCGCTGCACTTTCGCCCCGCCGCGCTCGCGAGCTCCCTCGAGGTCGAGGCGGAATTGCTGGCTTCACTGACGCTGCGGGCGCAGCAAGTCGCCTCCCAGGCCGGCGGTGCCGCGCGCATCGATGTCATGGACCTGCTGCGCTGGCCGGGAGTGGTGCGCGAGCACAGCCGCGACGCCGCGCCTCTGATCGCCGCCGCTCAGGCGCTTGCTCGGCGAGGCGCTCGCCGAGCTCGCGCATTTTCGCGACAGCGAGGGGGGCCGCTTGCGCGACGCGCTGGAGCAGCGCTGCGCCGGGCTGATCGATTTCGCCGCGACGGGTCACTGAGCGGCTTGCCGGAGGTGCGCAGCCGTATGCGCGCCAAATTGCTCGAACGCATCGCGCAGCTGGTCAGCGATGTCGATCACGAGCGCCTCGAGCAGGAGCTTGCCACTCTCGCGCAGCGCCTGGACGTCGACGAGGAGATCGACCGCCTGCGCGGACACGTCGCCGAAGTTCGCAAGACCTTCGCCGGCCAGGAGCCGGCGGGACGGCGTCTGGATTTCTTGATGCAGGAGCTCAATCGCGAGGCCAACACGCTGTCCTCGAAATCCCAGGACATCGAAACGACTCGGGCGGCGGTCGACATGAAGGTGCTGATCGAGCAAATGCGCGAGCAGGTGCAGAATATCGAATAGTGTTTTCGGCTGTCTGGCGGCTGTCGCGGGTCGTCCTCAAAAAGCCGTTGAAACCCCTGCAAAACTAGGGTTTTGCGACAGTTATTGTCTCTGGACGTTTTCCCTCGTCGGGGCTAGTGTTGGGGCCGGGTGCGTAGCTAAATGCGTAGCTAGATTTTCTAGCTACGCGGCTTTCACGAAATCCAGCAATCTAGCTACGCACCCGGGGGTCCACATGGCGTCCGGAAAACTCAACTCTCTTTCGATCGAGCGCGCACACCGCTTCGGCGGTCCGGTGCTGCTCAGCGACGGCGATGGCCTCTACTTCAGGAAGCAGACGCGCGAGGGTGCCGCGTGGATGTTCCGCTATCGCTTCGCCGGCCGCGAACGCTGGATGACCCTCGGCAACTTCCCCGACATGAGTCTCGCCGCGGCGCGGATCGAGGCGCGGGAGAAGCGCCTCATGCTCGACAAGCGGCGTGATCCGCTGTTCGCCAAGCAAGAGGCCGAAGAGGCGCAGCGGGCCGCGATCGCCGCCCAGAAGGCGCGCCAGACGTTTCGCGATCTCGCCGAGGATTGGTACAGCACGGAGATCGATCCGCGGCGTCTCAAGCACCCGAAGGTGCCGCGACGTTACCTCGATAAATATCTGCTGCCGGCGTTCGGCGAGCGTGTGCCCGCCGAGATCACCGCGGCTGATGCCGCCCGGCTCCTCGCGCAAGTCCGCAAGAGCGCGCCCACCGCCGCGAACGATCTGCTGCGCTTCATGCGGCGCGTGTTCCGCTTCGGCGTGCGCCGGCATGTGCTGACCAGCAATCCCGTCGCGGACTTCGATCAGAGCGATGCGGGCGGCCCCGAACGGGCGCGGAAGCGAGCACTCGACCGTCGAGGAGCTGGGGCAGCTCTTCAAGGCGCTAAGGGAGTCCCCGAGCTTCGGCGGCGCCAACCTGCTGGCCGTCAAGCTGCTGCTCGCCCTGGGCGTTCGCAAAGGCGAATTGCTGGGCGCCCAATGGAGCGAGTTCGATCTCGACAGCGCAGCGCCAACCTGGCGGCTGCCGGCGAGCCGAACCAAGACCGGCGAAGCGCTCGACGATTCCGCTGGTACCCGCCGTCGCATCCTGGCTCAAATCGTTGCGCGAGGTTGCAGGCGGTAGCGCGTTCGTCTTCCCGAAGCGCCGGCGCGACCCGCGCCAGCGCGTGTTGCATCTGGGTATCGACACGTTGAATGCGGCGCTTGCCGCGGTCGAGCACGGACTCGCAGCACTTCACCTTGCACGACTTGCGCCGCACCATGCGAACGCATCTCGCGTCCCTCGGCGTCCGCAGCGAAGTGGCCGAACGCTGTCTGGGCCACAAGCTGCGCGGAGTCGAGGGCACCTACAACACGCACGATTATCTCAACGAGCGCCGGGCGGCGCTGGAAACCTGGACGGCGCTGTTGCTCGACATCGAAAGCGGCGCGCAGAAGGTCACGCCCATCAGACGGAAGGCGGCCCGCTGACCTGTTTCCGCGGCCGGCAGGGTCGACGAGGTATCGACCGGCATGGTTGCTACACTGTGCTACAGTGTGCTACAGTTCGATTTATGAAAACCCGCACCATCACTCAGCGAGAGCTTCGCAATCAATCCGCCACAGTGCTGCGCGAGGTAGAGGCCGGGCAGACGATCATCGTTAGCCGAAACGGCACGCCTGTCGGAGAGCTGCGGCCCATCCAGCGCCATCGCTTCGTGCCTCGCGCGGCCATCGCCGATGCCGCAGGAAATGCCGCCCGGATCGATGCCGCTCAATTCCGTGCAGATCTCGATGCCGTAATTGATCCGCGCCCCGATGACTGAGGCGACGCGCGGCGTTTTGGACACCTCCGTCCTGATCGATCACGACCAGATCGACGCTGACCAGCTCCCTGATGAATCCGCAATTACCGCGGTGACGCTTGCCGAGCTCGCTGCGGGCCCACATGCCACCGAGAACAAAGACGAGCGCGCCCGGCGGCAGGATCGTTTGCAGTGGGCGACAGCCACCTGGGATCCGTTGCCTTTCGATGCTGAATCGGCACGTATGTACGGTCGCCTCTTCGCTGCCGCGCGGGCGGCCGGACAATCCAGCCGGGCACGCCTCGCGGACTTGCTCATCGCCTCCACGGCTGCGGCGAATGGATTGCCGCTCTACACACGCAATCCCTCCGATTTCGCCGCTCTAAAGCGCATCCTCAAGATCCTCAAGGTCTAATTGCCTGCTCAGCGGGGTTCGCGGAAGGCGGCCCGCTGACCTACAGCGTCCGCTCTTGAACCTTGGGATCGCCGCGCACGGGTCCCTCCGGTTTGACCCGACGCTGCTGCTCCTTGAATCGGATGAATTGCGCGGCAAAGCGTTGCCGGTCGGAGAGGACGGGCGGGAGATGCATCGCGAAGTAACGGACGTCGCCCGCAAGGATCTCCTCGCCCTGCTCGTCCAGCACCTCGGCAGCCCTCATCCAGCTTGATACGCAGCGATTTGCGCGTCTCGAGTAACCTTGCGCGCGCCGGATCCTCGATCGTTCCCGAACTTGACATCTCTGTCGCGATGCCGAGCACGCGTTCGCGCATTACGGCGGACTTCGACTTGCCGTAGCGCTGCGCTTTGAAGATCCCTTCCCGAGCGTTTTGTCTTGTTTTCACCCCGAATGGCCCGGGGCGTGGCGTTGGCCGCAATCCCCTGTTCGCGCATCAAGCTGCGCGAAGTCCTCGCGCCAATCTCGCAAGAGCTGCTTGTCGATGTGCAGCCGCCGGCCGAGCTCGTTCTCGGCCTTCACGACCAGATGCACATGCGGGTGCTGTTGGTGGGTGTGCAAGACCATGGCGTAGCGGTGTTGCGCGAATTTCTGTCGGGCGAACTGCCGCGCGGCGGCCAAAACCTTGTCCAGGGGCGTCGGCCTCGGCATGGAAAGCACGATGTTGTGAACGAGCTTCGTCGGCCGTCGCGCTGCACCGTCCTTCTGCCGCCGGTATTGGCCGGCGGTGAGCTCCAGGTGCCAGTCGTCGATGAGCCGCCTTTGCTCTTCCCGGCGTCCGATGCGCTCACCCTCGTCGGTCTCGATCTCCAAGGTTCCTTGGCGGCTGAGGTACGCGAAGTGAGCCGCAACCGCACCCCTCCTCGTTCCGCCGCCGGTCACTTTCACCATCACCTCCGGCGTATGCCTGACGGTGCGCGAGATCTGGTCAATCTGCGCGCGGCTGAATCGACCGGGCATTTGCCGACCTGCGCGCCCGTAACTCACCACCTCGAATAATCGCGGTCCATCGGTCGGGAGGCGAACGACGAGTCGCCTAGTCAACGCGGCTCTCCCAGGTGACCAGCGCTGCCCGGGCGAATTCGTGCATGCGCCGCTCCACGTCCGCTACGAGAGCTCGAGAACGGCTGAGCACTTGCTGTAGATCCCGCGGCAGAACACCCGCCTGCGCAGCTTCCCGAGCGGTCCGCGCCAGGAGTCGACCGAACCCAGCCAAGACCGACACGGCCACCTTGAACGCTGCAAGCTCGTGGGTCGCCAGCGGCGGGTTGGCGGCCACATGACCCCGGACCAGGGCGGCGATATAGGCTGAGTCCTTCATGCGGCGCTCAGCCGCTCGCATCCGGATGGCCAGTCGATCTCCCGGCCGCAGCCGGATCGTGATCCGGTCGACGGCGGGATCGCTGCTCGATGTGCGTAGCGGCAAGTCGCGTACATCCGAATCGAGCAATGTGCGAATTGCGATCAGAGCCAGGGCCGACTCCGATACTCGCAGCTTCGCTGCAACCTCGGCGAACAAGCGCTTCTCCTCTGGCGTCGGACGCGCCGTGATCGATGGCGCAGTCGATGTCAGGGAGCTCCTCGTTCACCGTGCGCCGACCCGTGTTGCGGCAAATCGCGGACACTTCGCTATGCTATTGCGCGAAATGCCGCCGAGACGCGCTCGAGTCTCTTCGATCGAATACAACGCGCGATCCATAACGTGGCCTCCGGTTGAATCACGGAGGTGACTATGAACGGCCAGCTGGAATCGCGTAAGGCCATAATGCGTGCGAATTGACCTACGAATGCTGGCTATCAGTGTCGCGGATGATCCGATTCAGTCGTGAGCTGCGTTGACTGCAATGTCATGCAGCAGATTGCGACAGTGCTTTTCGTCTGAGGCTGTGTGTCGCCGGTAAACGGTCCCCCGGCTGTTCGTTTGCGGCAGATCGTCCCGATAACGAACTGTCGCTAAGGGCCACAGAGGATTGGATCTGTAGTGCGCGTCGCGGAACCGCCGGAATCGGCCAATTTCGGACTTCGGCCTTAGAGAACTGCCCGCCGAATAGCGGTCAGTCGTGAGGGAACCAACGGCAAGAGCGATCAATTGAACTGGCTCGACTGAAAAGACGAAAGCGATTGACGCTCTCACGAGTATGGATCGCGCGCGGTGAGCATCATTGAGCGACGCTCGTCGCCATTGCGGATGAACACAGAGCCGCGATCGGCCTTACATTCCGTTTGCTTTCGTCGGCCGTCTTATGTCGCATCAAAACTCACCATTGCCGTCACAACGGCAATGGCCTGACGATTCATTTGCCGATGCATTCTGTCTTTTTTGCCACCCGTTTTGACCGGGTGTATCGTCGGATCGATCTCGCCCGATTTCGTTGCCACGCTGCCGTTCGGATCTTGGTTCACCCGCGATTAAACAAACCAGCAATTAGGGAGAAATGCTATGACACATCTCATTTGGCGTTCGCTCGTATTAGTCGCTGCACTGGTCGGCATCGTCGAATCGGCCTATGGACAAAGCTGCGTGACAAGCGATTCGAACAATGACACGGCGTGCGGGACCGGTGCGCTCCATTCCGACACGACCGGCGCCGCCAACACCGCCTTGGGGGCCTCGGCGCTTTACACCAACACGACCGGCAGCGACAACACCGCCTCGGGGGTCAACGCGCTTCTGTTCAATACGGCCGGCTACGACAACACCGCCTCGGGGTTCGACGCGCTCTATCACAACACGACCGGCTACGAGAACACTGCCTCGGGGGTCTTCGCGCTTTACGCCAACACGACCGGCTCCGACAACACCGCGTTCGGGACCTACGCGCTCGAGTTCAACACGACCGGCTCCGACAACACCGCCTCGGGGGTCTTCGCGCTCTATCACAACACGACCGGCTCCGACAACACCGCCAGTGGGTATAGCGCACTCTATTCCAATACGACTGGCTACTTCAACACCGCCAGTGGGTCCGGTGCGCTCTTTTCCAACACGACCGGCACCGACAACACCGCCTCTGGGGTCAACGTCCTCTACTTCAACACGACCGGCAACTTCGACACCGCGTTCGGGTACCACGCGCTCAGTACCAACACGACCGGCAGCGGCAACACCGCGTCCGGGGCCAACGCGCTCACTTCCAACACGACCGGCATTAACAACAACGCCGCCGGCGCCGGTGCGCTTTATTTCAACACGACCGGTAAAGCAAACACAGCCTCCGGGTACATTGCGCTCTCTAGCAACACGACCGGCAGCGACAACACCGCCACTGGCTATGGCTCGCTCTTTCCAACACGACCGGCAGCAGCAACATTGCCGTCGGATATGAGGCCGGCTTCAACGTAACCGGCAGCCACAACATCGACATCGGCAATGAGGGATTGGCCGCCGATAACGGGGCGTCCGGATCGGCACCGGCGGCAGCCAGAAGGAAGTATTCATCGCGGGAATTCATAACTCCAAGATCACCGGCAGTGCCGTGTATGTGAACAGCAATGGGCGGCTGGGCGTGCTGGCATCGTCCGAGCGATACAAAACCGCCATTGCGCCGATGGGATCGAACACCGAAAAGCTCGCACAGTTACGCCCGGTGACCTTCAAGCTCAAGACCGAACCCAACGGTGCAATTCAGTACGGACTGATCGCCGAGGAAGTGGCGAAAGTGTATCCGGAACTGGTCATCCGTGACGAGAAAGGAAGGATCGACGGTGTGCGCTATGACGAGCTTGCACCGATGTTGCTCAATGAAATGCAACAGCAGCAGCGGATCAATTCGGCGCAGGCGGCAGAGATCCGCGAACTGAAGGGGCAAGTTGCAGAGTTAAACGATCTCAAGGAAGAAATGCACGCAGCGTTGCTGAAGCTGCAGAACAAGGATCAACTCGTCGCACAGCGTTAATGCGGGTCGTGAGACCCCCGGCCTCGTGCCCGGGGTTCTTGTTACTGGCCCACCCGATAGCTGCCAGTCGCGACCGTCTCCAAGGGGTCGAAAGCGCCATTTCACCGACTGTCTGATGGCATCGGTCGCCACGGCCAACTTCCGTCTGTGACGACGCCGAAATGTCTGCCTCAAAGCAGAGTCCCAGCGGCCGAATCTGCAACCGAGGCACGGACTCGTAAAGTTGAATTTTGGTGCTAACGATGTCGTAAGAAGGCAAAATGCACCCGGCGCCCGGGGTTGCAGTAGGTCGCGCAGGCGCGACTTCATGATAGTCAATGTGGGCGAGGAGTCTCCCATGGCTGTAGAACCGAATCCATTTGAGACCATTCAGCAAATTGCCGCTGGGGCTTGTCTACCACGGTGCCTGCATGTCATAGCCGAACTCGGTGTCGCCGACGCGCTCGACGACGCGCCTCGAACAGCGGCAGAACTGGCAACATCCGTCGGCGCACATCCGGATGCTTTGCATCGCGTCTTGCGGCTGCTTTCCGCAAATGGGGTGTTCGAGCTTAGAGGAAGCCATGTTAGTCATACGCCCGCGTCGCGGTTGCTGCAAGCCAATCACCCGCAGTCGATGAAATCATTGCACTCATGTTCGGACTGCCAATCAACTGGTCTCCATACCTGCACCTTCGTCACACGGTCGAGACCGGACAGCCCGCTTCCAGCAAGACCCTGCCGGAGGGTTACTGGAATTACTTTGAACGCGACCCGGCAGCTGCCCAAATTTTCAACGAGGCAATGGCTGCCAAGGCCCACGGTCAAGTGGCAGGTATAATGGAGGCGTACGATTTTTCTCGATTCAAGACGATCGGCGACATCGGCGGTGGTCGTGGGCATCTGCTCTCAGCGGTGCTCAAATCGACGCCGGCCGCGAGAGGCGTGCTTTTTGACCTGCCGCATGTTGTCCGCGACGCGTCTGCCGTCGCCACCGACCGACTTACGCTCCAAGCCGGAGACTTCTTCTCGGACCCGTTGCCGGTTTGTGATCTTTATCTGCTGATGGAAGTAATTCACGATTGGAGCGATGACAAAGCAACGGCGATCTTGAGCGCAGTTCGTCGCGCGGCACCGCGGGGAGCGACCCTGCTCTTGCTCGAATCCATTGTCGCAGATGACCCTGGACCGAATTTCACGAAGACGCTCGACATCGTGATGCTGGTGCTTCTTGGTGGGAAACAGCGCAGCCGCGCCGAATACGAGGAACTCTTACTAAAATCGGGCTTCTCGATTGGGCGGGAGTTTCCTACCCGAGCAGGTATCTCCATTCTGGAAGCCAACGCTATCTGACTAAGATGCCCGAAAGCCGACGGTCACCGAAGACTGCTTCGGGTCGCGACCCGTCTATGGACGCGGGTTCTGTCCGCATCGGGCGGCAGTCGGCACGTCACCGAGGACGCCTAGCGGAATCTGTGAACTCAGTAGGCGGCTGCCCCAAGCACCCCGCCCATGCCAGACGCTTGCACGATGATCGCGAGTCCGTCATCAGGCGTATTCAACGGCGGCAACTTGAGCGTACCAGGTGCGAATGCGCCCAAGCGTCGGATGTGCGTGACGTTATTGTAAGTCTCGAGCATCCGCCCGCCATTCTCGCCGCCGCGGATCTGTGTCACCGCATGCCTCACATAGCGTACTTCCCACACCTCCGCGCCGATCGCCGATCCCTGAAGGCTCAGCGCAAAGCCTCCGCCCGGTTGTTTAATTAAATCCGCCTGCACGGGAAATGCGTCCTTATCCGCCGCCTCCACTGCCTGCTTGATCGCACCTTCCCGCGAGCCGACCAACGACACCGTTCCATTTACAATCACTTGGGGGGTGAATACAGAATGCTCTCCCAAAGAACGCGCATAGGCGTTCTGCCGGTCGGTGCTGGCTTGCGAGGCGAATGGATCTCTCCATCCAAGACCATCCCAATAGTTAACGTGAAATGACAGGACGAGCAATTCGGGCACTGTGCGCAGGCGTCCAGCAACGGCGTCAGCCGGCGGGCATGAAGAGCAGCCTTGAGAGGTAAACAGTTCGACGACAGCCCGCTGTGCGCCCGTCGTGGCCGAATCCGCCATCGTGGTTGGCACGCACACGAAAGCCAAGGCGATCATTGCCCAAAACAGCGCCTGCGCTCGATCTGAATTGCTCATGCAGACGGTAGTTCCGTTCCCTTCCCCCGTAGACCGGGATTCTCCGGCGCTTATTACACGCGCAACGCTGATGGTCCCTACTCCCGGCAGCGAAGCTGACGACCTGAACGGACAGCCCGACAGCAGTCACTCGCCACCGTCAACAACGGGTCGTCATTGCTCATTGAACGGTCGATCGCGGTGGTATCAGTCGAATGGCAGCTAGGGAGCAAGACGTGCGGCGGTGGACGGCCAACAGTTCCAGCCGGTCACATGCTCTCCTTTGCGGCCGTTTGAACGGCTGCTTCCGCTGGTATCCGGCCGCCATGTCACCGATCGAGCAATCTCAGAAGTCAACATTCAGCGTGACACGATGACGGTTGCTTCGCGGCCATGTCGGTTATTCTAGGTCTAGGCCTACCTGTCGATCTCCGGTTCCAACCCCTCCCCCCGATTCGCCAATAGCAGAATTTCTTGAGCGCTCTCATTCGCGCGCCCTGTTGCAGGCCCCTGCTCACCTCTGCGACTCGGCTGCGGAGCCTCGCGCGGGTCGGCGAACGGATCGCATTTTGCCGCTGCTTGCGCCGCCGCAGAAGAAGGTATCGCTGCCGTTTGACTCAAGCCCCGATACAGCGATGCCGGCCGGCACATCGAGCTGCTCCAGAACCTCGCCGCTCTCCGGATCGATTCGGCGCAGTTCGCTTTTCTCGGCTTCCAGGGTGCCGTGCCACAGCTCGCCTTGGACCCACGTGACGCCCGTTACGAAGCGGTTCGACTCAATGGTACGAAGGATAGCCCCGGTCTGCGGATCGACCTGATGAATCTTGCGGTTACGATACTGCCCGACCCACAAGCTCCCTTCCGCCCAGGCCATTCCCGAAGCACCGCCTTCGGGCGTCGGGATGGTGCTGATCACGCGGCCGGTCGCCGGATCGACCTTCTGGATGCAATCCCCTGAGATCTGGTATAGGTGCCGGCCATCGAAGGCGGTTCCCGCATGCGCGGGAACATTGAGCGAGCGGACCGTTGCCCCGCTCGCCGGATCGACCGCTTTCAGCGTGTCACCGGCGGCGATCCAGACATTCGTGCCGTCATAGCTGACCCCATGCACGTGCGTTACATCCGGCCACGGGCCGTATTCCCGGAGAATTGTCGCTGCTGCACGTTTCATATGCTGATCCTCGTCTTTCTCGCTCGCTCAATGCTTTCATCTTAGCCACCGGGCAGCGCGGCCGGGAGTAACAAGGCTGTCGGGAAACCCGGCACCGCCGGCGTCATCCAGCGGCATGCGCGGCCGCGATTGATCGCCCGCACCTTGCCCTCGGTCGTGAGGTCGTCGAGCGCGCGCTGCACGGTGCGCTGACTTGTGCCGAGCGCCAGCGCTAGCGCCGAACTCGACCATGCTTCGCCGTCCGCCAGCAGGGCGAGCACAATCGCATGCGCCTCATCCGTCGGCGGTGCGAGCACGACGACATCGCGATCGCGGCGCGGCACGAGCGCGAAACCGGCCTGGGTCGCGTCAATGCCGGCGGCCGCGCGCAGTGTCCCCCGCAGGCGGCCAATCTCGACGCGTAGCCGTGCGCGGTGCGATTCATCGGCGTGCTTGGCGCGGAAAGCGCGCGCGAGCAGTGCGGCCCGCGGCACATCGTCGGGCCAAGCTTCGGCAAGCGCGCGGGCGAGGGCAAACAGGACCGGCCGTGTCCGCAGCGAAATCACGCTGCCGGAGTGCCAGACAACGTGGCGACAAGCATCGACGACCAGTGCATCCGATGCCAGCAGTGTTTCGACGTCGGCTAGTCGCAGCAACCGCTCCTTGCCGCGTGCGATTAGCCGTGCCAGGGGCGTATCGAGGGCAAGAGCTGCAGCTTGTACCTCGGCCAGAACCGACGGGATACCGGCCCGCCGCGCGGCGGCTTCGGCCCGCGCCAGTGCTGCGCATGCCGCCTCGATCTGCAGACGCCGCATTGCGATGCCAGCAACAACGAGCTCGTGGCTCGCCCGCGATGCGGGCGGCAGTGGAGCGGGATCGAACCCCACGAGAAAGCGCTCAGTTTGGTCGAGGCGGCCGATCAACAGAAGATAGCGAGCCTTGAGATAGCGCGCATGTGCGGCGTTGGCGTGGTCGCCATGCCTTGCGAGCGCGTCATGCGCCGTATCGAGCGCATTCACCGGCCAGTTGAGGTCGCGCGAGACGAGCGCGATCTCGGCCTCGGCGACGGCGCACCGTGCACGGGCGACCGCCTCCCCCGGGCCAAAGGCGCGTGCCGCGCGCCGCAGCAGCGTCTTGGCACGGCTTAGATCACCGAGCTGCGCCATCGCGATGCCGCGAAGCGCCAGCGCCGGCGGATCGTCGCGCCATGCGATGTAGTTCAGCGCGCCGAGTGCATCACCCGAGGCCAGCGCGCGTGCGGCGGCGGTTATCAGCGAGTCCATCGAAATCCCGACAAACTTGTCACTCCCGGCCGTCTGCTGGCCGGCTCTACTCTATTCCCACCACCAACGCCCGACAAACGCCGGGCCACGAAAGGAGAACCATCATGACGACACATTTGACGGTTTCACGCGAGAAATGGCTCGAGTCCCGGCTGGATTTGCTGGCCGCCGAGAAGGACCTGACGCGGCGTAGCGATCAGGTCGCGCAGCTGCGGCGGCAATTGCCCTGGGTCAAGACCGATAAGCCTTACGTCTTCGATGGGCCCAGCGGCCAAGTTGCGCTCGCCGACCTGTTCGAGGGCCGCCACCAGCTCCTAGTACAGCATTTCATGCTTGCTCCGGGCTGGGAGCAGGGCTGCCCGAGCTGCTCCTACATGGCGGACCACACCGACGGCATGACCGTTCACCTCGCGCATCGCGACGTCACGTTCGTCGCCATCTCGCGCGCGCCATTCGCCGAAATCGAGCGCTTCCGCCGGCGGATGGGCTGGCAGTTCAAATGGGTCTCCTCGTACGGCACGGACTTCAACTATGACTTCGGCGTCAGCTTCACGCCGGAAGAAGTGGCCAAGGGCAAGATCAATTACAACTACGGCAATTGGCCGCTCGTTGGCGAGGAGTGGCCCGGCGTCAGCGTCTTCTACAAGGATGACGCGGGCGATGTGTTCCACACCTATTCGACCTACGGCCGCGGCGTGGAGGTGATGATGGGGGCATACCGCATGCTCGACCTCACGCCCAAGGGACGCGGGGAGCGGGACGACACGATCTACAAGATGGAATGGGTGCGTCACCACGACCGCTACGAACCCGCACTTCCCTTTCGATGCGCTCCTAACGGGGTGTCAGCCCTGACATGCCTCCGAGATCTCGCGGCCGAGCCTTTTGCACGCTGCTCTGTAGTAAAGATCGCTAAAGGAAGCGCGCAAGGCTGAAGCGAATTTGAGGGTTGATTACGCTTCCTTTAAGCAGACGCTGGCGACAGGCCGCAGTGGGTTCGACTTTACCCATTCGCGGTCACCTGCTAATCCAGCACTGTCAAATCGCAACATTGCGATCTGCCGACCGGTAGGTATGCCGTCAATCAGGTGAATTTCACGCTTTGAACTCCCTTCAAACTGCAGGAGTTCAAGATGTTGGCACCAACCGTTGAATCTGGCCGCCGCGATCCCTGGAATAAGGGCAAGCTTGTCGGTCAAAAGGCACCGCTCAAACTCAAGGACATTTGGGCAATTCGGATTCGGCTTGAGCTGGCCGATCGGAAGCGCGAGCTTGCGTTGTTCAATCTGGCGATCGACAGCAAGCTGCGCGGCTGCGATCTCGTGCAACTGCGCGTCCGCGATGTCGCCCACGGCGATCGAATCGCCGCGCGCACGATCGTCATGCAACAAAAAACGCAGCGGCCGGTTCAATTCGAAATCACGGAGCCGACCCGAAAATCAGTCTTCGCCTGGATTCGACATGCGGCACTGAAAACCGAGGACTATCTGTTTCCGAGCCGGATACGACTGTCCCCACATCTGTCGACACGGCAATACGCGAGAATCGTCGAGGCGTGGGTCACCGAAATCGGCTTGGACGCCGCCGCCTATGGAACCCACACCATGCGCCGCACGAAGGCATCCCTGATCTACCGGCGGACCAAGAACCTGCGCGCCGTGCAGCTGCTGTTAGGCCATTCCAAATTGGAAAGCACCGTGAGGTACCTGGGGATCGAGGTCGACGACGCCCTGGAGATGGCGGAACAGACCGAAGTTTAGGGTCCGGAACGGGCGGCGGCCTGGCCGGCGTTGGTTGCGCCGCTCGGCGCCGCCGCCTCTCAAATTGGGACCGGCCTCTAATGGGCGAAGTCGACCCACTCCCGCCGGTCGCGAGCGTCAGTTAACGGGCCATGCCGTTGCGGTGAGCGGTCGCGCGCTGCCGCTATTCGGGCAAATTCATCTTCTTCAGAAACGCCTTGTAGCGAGGATCTGCTTCGAGATTCTTCAGGAGCCACTCGCCCTTGATTTGGGCCAGGTAGGGGTCCTTTTGAGCATATGCACGTTCGAGCCAATGCATCGCTTCATCCGACTGCCCGCGAAACGCATACACGCTGGGCGATGTCCAGTGCTTCGTCCTCCGCTTGTTTTTGATCAACCGGCGAGCGCAGCATCAGCCTCCGCCTTCTTCCGAGCGCGTAATAAACCATTGCCAAGCCCGTTGCTTCCCTTCGTCGATCGTCTCCTGCTGCATTTCGTTGCAGCGCGCCGTCGCGGTCGCCGCGTTCCAGAAGTATATAGCCAAGGTTGTAGTGCCCATACGCCACTGGTCGGGCGAATTTCCAGCGCACGCCGCGCTGCCGCTTCGGCCTCTGGCCAGATGGCCACGAGCTCTTGAATATCCGATCCAGACTGTTAAGAATTCCGAGTGTCTAATGGGTCTTGAGCGAGTGCAGCCTTGAACTTGCCTCAATGCATCGTCCCAACGACCGAGCGCATGAGAGCTCCGCCTTGCCGATTAGCACGTCCACGTTGCCGGGGGCAAGAGTCGCTGCCTGTTGGAGTTCCCGTTCAGCGCCGGCCCAGTCCCAGTCATAGCTCATATGAATCCAAGCCATCGTCGCGTGGGCCGTCACGTTTTTCGGATCCAGCTTGATCGCGGTTGTTGCCGCGCGACGGGCCTGCTCAAAACCGGCAGTCGGTGCCAGGGAGCCCGCATAGCACTTGGGTAACATAAGTTTTAGCGAGTTCGGCTGCCGCATCGGCAGACGTCGGGTCAAGTTCGAGTGCCTGCTGAAACAGCGTGACAGCCTCATCAAGCCCTTCCTTGTCGCAGCGATCGGCGGCATGGCGTCCGCGCAGCACAGGTCGTACGCTTCGGCATTTTCAGGGTGCGCGTGAGTTCAGATCTCCAGGGGCTACGGTGAGCTGCAATTCCCGCACGACGGCGGCGGCAATGGCATCCTGGAGTTTGAGCACATCCCCGATGTGCCGGTCGTAGGTCTCCGACCACTCGTGCGCTCCAGTTCGCGTATTGATCAGCTGGGCCGTAATTCGTACCTGGTCGCCAGAATTTCGCACGCTACCTTCGAGCACGTAGGCGGCATTCAGCTTTTCGTGCCGATCGTGCGCAGATCCTCGTTCTTTCCCTTGAACTGAAACGACGACGTACGGCCAATGACCGTGAGCCCCGGAATCTTGGCCAGTAGATCGAGGATCTCCTCAGCCATCCCGTCGCCAAAATACTCTTGGTCGTGCTTCCACTCATGTCCGTGAAAGGCAGTACCGCGATCGATTTCTCGGTTATTGCCGCGACCTTTTGTGCAGCCCGATGGTTCGTTGACCAGAAATGTACGCCCAGGGCAGCCGCTGAGCCTACACACACGAGAATTGCCACGACGATTGCGACTCGCTTTGACTTGCCATCGCCGCGATGCGTAACCGGAGTTTCATGAACTGAGGTTCCGATCCCGATCCTACCGCCACCGCCAGCTTTGCCAAGGCTGCCGGCATCCCCAGCGCCGGTACATCGATCCACTGCGAGTTCGAAAGGAAATACTCGAGTTCCCGACTTAAAGGCGTGGGATCGACCCGAAATGCGATGATCTGCTTGCGCTTAGATGCGGCGCGCTCGATTTCCCGGCCCACATGCGCTGACGCCATCGCACTTGCCGAAAGCACCAGCACCAGCGCCTTGACTCGTTGATCGCTCCTACGATCGCATCCGCGTACACGGTGCCGGGCTTGACGTCGCGCGGCGCGAGCCAGCAGTTGAGTCTCGATGCTCTCAAAGCCGCAACAACGGCATTTGCAACGCCAGCGTCTTGCGAGGCATAGCTTATGAATACGTCGGGCGCGCCGGAATGAGTGTCCGCCGTCTGCCTTTCGCCGCCGCCCTCAGCCACGTCGATCCCCCTTTTTCTACCTTATGTTGGCAGATGCTCCCGGTCTTTATCAAAGTTTACCGGGCATTCGTCTCCCTCCGCGTTGAATGTCGGGTTTAGAGCAGGCAGATTAGGCAGAGGAGGGTCCGGTGGCCGATCAGAGCCGGATTCCCTTCCCGATACCCGCCGGTCAGCGCCAAAAGCTGAAAGCTACCGGTATGGGACCGGTACCCACCGGTTTTGGACAGTCAAACGCGAACAACAAGCGCCTCGACGCGGTTACTCTGGAAGATTCATCCTTCGCAGAAACGCTTTGCAGCGCGGATCGGTTTTGAGATTCGCCGTCCACGGACTGGCCTTTATGTACTGAAGATAGTAATCCCTCTGCTCATACGCTTTCTCCATCCAGCTAAACGCTGCGTTGTTGTCTCCACGGTATGCGTGCGCGCACGCGATTTGAAAAGGAAACGCGTCGCCGGCTGTGCGCTCAGCAGTGCGCATTGCGGCGTCCGACTCCGCGTCACGCCGTAGCGCGTGATTCACCACCGCGAGGCCGATCTCTTGAGCGCCTTCGATCGTCTCCAGCTGCATCTCACGCAGCGCGAGCTGGGGTTGCCCGTGAGAAGCAGCGCCATACCCACGTCGTAATGGATGGCGGTGTATGAGGGATGCCGCGCCAGGACCTGCTGCGCTTCCTCGACCGCCTCCGCAGAACGACCGGCATAGCTCAGTGCGAACGCCAATTCGATCCGTGTGTCGTCGTCTAAAGGATCTGCCGATAGCACTTTTCGAAACAGCTTCTCGGCCTTGTCGTGTAGGCCGAGAACGAGCGCTAAGTCCGCTGCGGCATACAGACCCAGGCCACTGCTAGGATCAAGCGAGAGCACCAGGTCCGCCTCCCGCTGGGCCGCCTCCCGATCCCAATCGTATGAGGTAAGTATCCGTGCACGAAGCCCGTGGCCGGTCACAGATCTCGGGTCGATACGAAGAATCTCTTCGATCTCGCGACGTAGTTCCGGGATCACTGTCGTTGGAGGAGCAAAGCCAAAGCCGTATTGGAGGAAATGGGCGCCGGCCAAGCCCTCTCGTGCTCGCAGCAGATTCGGGTCGAGCGTGAGTGCGCGCTCAAAGTCACTGACCGCCTCGTCCAGCCCGATTCTTGAGAATTGGCTGAGTGCATTCAATCCCTGTAGGTATGCGACGTAGGCATCCGTCCTGACAGGAGTCCCGGAGCGGTGATCCGCGCCGCCGCCCACCTCAATTTGCAAGGACCGGGCAAGACTTGCGGCGATCTCCGCCTGCACATTCAAGACGTCGCTTACTTCACGATCGTATGTTTCGGACCAAAAATGGGCGCGATCCTGCACGTTAATCAACTGGGCGGTCACGCGGATTCGGTCGCCAGCTCGGCGGACGCTGCCTTCGACAATATATGCGACGCCGAGTGCATTGCCGATTGTGCGCAAGTCATCGGACTTGCCCTTGAATTGGAACGATGACGTACGGCCAATGACCTTCAGACCGGGAATCTTGGCTAGTAGGTCGATGATCTCCTCCGCCATCCCATCCGCAAAGTACTCCTGATCGTGCTTTTCGCTCATATCCGTAAAGGGCAGTACGGCAACGGACTTATCGCTGACGACACTAGTAGCAGCCGTCGCCGGTTGTTCTGTCGCGACGTGCTTCGAGAGCCAGAACTTTCCCGCCAGAAGCGTGAATATCACGACCGTCATGACTGCTGCCGTGATCCATAATCGATTCCAGCGCGGCTTCGGCGCGCTCCCCCTGGCCACCGCGACGCCACTACTCGCGTTGACAGTCCGGACGTCACGAATGCTGGAATCTCCTGCCCGCTTGTCTAGTGCCCCCAAGAGTCGATGCACCGCACCCACTAACTCTGGCAAGGCGCGCTCGGTTGGGCCACCGCTCGCATCCAACCAATGCGACGCGCTGAGGAAGTACTCCAGGCCAGTCGGCAAGGGAGCGAAATCAAGGCGAAATGCGACGAGCGGACGCCGCTTCGCGCTTGCACGCTCGACCTCACGGAGAACGTGCTGGGAATCGACGGAATTCCTGGACAGAACGACGATAAGGATGTGCGCCGAATTGATTGCCTCAACGATGGCATCCGCGTAGAACACGCCGGGAGTGACGTCGCGGGGTGCAATCCAGCACTCGATGCCCGCACGTTCGAGTGCGGCGCAAATGGAATCGGCAGCTTGCTTGTCCGCCGAGGCGTAACTGATGAACACGTCTGCGCTGCTGCCCTGGCGGTGCCTCACCGATGGCGTTGCAGGCGCGTCACCAGTGGCTTGTTCCTCGCCGCCACTTTCAGTCACGTCGATCTCCCTACGACATTTACGTCATGTTGGCAGATGCACCCATTGATTATCAAAGTTTAGGGCTCATCCGCCGCCCTCCGCGTGGAATGTCGGCTCTGCAGCAGGCAGATTGAGGGCCCGAAGGTCCGGCGTTGGCCGGGAAGAGCCCGGATGGTCCCCTCCGAAGCCGCCATTTCGCCCAATTTAACAGCGCCAATTGATCGGGTGGCCAGCAGTGCCTCATGTCGGACCCCTATGCGACGGTCGCCACCGGCAGCTTTCGAGGAGGTAACTGGTCTGAAGTTCGTTCGACGAGGTGACTAGTCCGGCAAATTCATCTTCCGCAAAAAAACCTTATACCGCGGGTCCCCCTCGAGTTTCATGAACTTCGCCTGACTCTTGAGCAAGACGAGACTCGGGTCCTTTTGCGTACGCGCGCGGTCGAGCCATTTGAACGCCTCGTCCAACTCGCCGCGATATGCATAAATCTGCGCGATGAAATATGGGTGCGAGGTTCCATTTTTAAGCAACTGCTGAAGTGCAACATCGGAATCGGCCTTGTTGCCGAGTGCGAAATAGGCCATCGCGGAGCCGCTGAGGCGAGGGGCATCCTGCTTTTCTTTCTGTATCTCCGCCAACGCCGCTTGAGGTTCGCCACGAATAAGAAGAACGCAGCCGAGAAAGTAGTGCGCGGGAGTGAACGAGGGATTAAGTTCGAGAGTCCGGCGTATGGCCGCTTCGGCCTCCTCCAACCGGCCGCGGCCCAGGTCGATGTGGTTGAGCACCATGTAGGCGCTAGCGTTGAGCGGGTCTTGTGCCAGCGACGCGTTTATAAACCCCAACGCATCGTCCCAGCGACCCAAGTTTTCTGCCTGCACGGCCGATATGAAAAGCACGTCGGGATCCCTGGGCGCAAGAGACCTCGCCAGCCGGATTTCCCGGTCGGCGGCTTGCCAATCCTGATCGGACGCGCGATACACCTCCGCCAGTTGGGCATGCGCTCCTGCCAAATTCGGATCCAGTTCCAACGCGTGTTGTGCGGCATGACGAGCCTTCTCGAAAGCGGCGGCTGGAGGCATGAATCCGAACTGTCCAAGAACGAAATACGAGCCGGCGAGCATATTTGCCGCGGCTGCGAAGGACGGGTCGAGATCCAACGCCTGTTGAAAGTAACTCGCGGCCTGCTCAAAGCCTTGCTGGTCGACCCGATCGAAAGCATGCAACCCCTGCAGATACAGCGTGTAAGCTTCCGTGTTCTGAAGCGCCGGGCGGGAAATTAGCCCTTCAGGACTGACTTCGATTTGCAACGCTCGCACGAGCGCGATGGCAATCTCATCTTGCATCTTCAAGACATCACTCAAGTCCCGGTCATAGGTCTGCGAAAACAGGTTTGCGCCATCTCGGCTGTTGATGAGCTGGGCCGTTATGCGTAGCCGATCACCCGACTTGCGTACGCTGCCCTCCAGCACATAGGCGACCCCGAGCTGCGTGCCAATGCTGCGCAGGTCTTCGGTTTTGCCTTTAAACTGAAACGACGAGGCGCGACTGATGACTTTGAGGCCCGGAACCTTTACCAAGAGATCAATGATCTCCTCCGCCATTCCGTCGGCAAAGTAGGCCTGATCCTTCTTCTCGCTCATATCCGTGAATGGCAGCACCGCAATCGACTTATCAGTCACAGTCCCAGCTGTGCGGGCCGCGGATGCGTCACGGCCATACAGCCACGTCTTGTCAACCAAGAAGTACGCCGCAGCCAGTGCGAGGGCGAGGGCTCCCGCGACTAACCAGAGTCGGCGCGGCATTGATGGCTTTCTCGGGGCGGCTGAAGGTTGCGGTGTGCGATTCGGTGCCACAGTTCCCGGTGAAAGATGCTGCCCAACCGCGCCGATCAATTGACCAATTGCGGCGTCGCTTGCGCCACCCTCGATCCACTGCGACTGATTCAAAAAATATTCGAAGGCGGCCGTCAACGGCGCGCTATCAATCCGAAGCGCAACGACCGGGTGGCGTTTCGAGACCGCTCGCTCGATCTCCCTACCCACATGCGCGGACGCGACCGCCGGCGCCGACAGGATGAGAACCAAGATTGATGACTCGTCGATCGCGTGAACAATGCCGTCCGCATACAGCGTCCCGGGCACAACGTCCCGCGGTGCGATCCAGCAGAGAAATCCAGCAGCTTCTAGCGCCGAACACACCTTCTGCGCGACAGCCGCATCGTGCGATGCGTAGCTGATGAACACACGGCGCTGGGACCCAACCGCTTCCGCGTGGCCAGCCGCATTTTTAGCGCTTCCTGGTTTACCAGCTTCATCCATGGCATGGGTTCATCGTAAGTCACCCGCATATTCCCGGACGGCGAATGGGTTGGCAACTAACGCCGAAGACGTACGCCTCGAGTGTCGGCTTTGGAGGGACCTTTTAGGCCACGCTAGTGGCAACTTTTGGCCGGCAGGAGTCAGTTACTTTACGTTTAAACTCAGTACTGTCCGGACGTTGATCCGCCGAAGCGGCATAACTTGCTGAAAATGATGGTAAAAGACATGTTTATTTCTGGTCTCGATTTCAACTTCAGGCAGCCATGCTGCGATCCTGCGAAGAACACCTTCGCGGGGATCGCTGATGCACGCAGGCAAGCTGGTTTTTGCACAGTTGACCGAGCATTTGCCGCTGTCCACCTTTCGTCGCTGTGTGGCGCTCTATGCGGGCGAGCACAAGGTCAAAAGCTTCACCTGCCTCGAACAGTTTCTGTGCTTGGCGTTTGCGCAACTGACTTATCGGGAAAGCTTGCGCGATATCGAGGCATGTCTGCGTGCGCAACGCGACAAGCTTTATCACATGGGTATCCGCAGCCGCATTTCCCGCAGCACGCTGGCCGATGCGAACGAAGTGCGGGATTGGCGCATCTATGCCGACTTCGCGCAACGGTTGATCGGCATGGCGCGCAAGCTCTACATCGACGAGCCCTTTGGCGTGGATCTGAAGGAAACAGTCTACGCGCTGGACACCACGACCATCGACTTGTGTCTGTCGGTCTTTCCGTGGGCACCGTTTCGACGCGCCAAGGCTGCGGTGAAGCTGCACACGCTGTTGGACTTGCGCGGCAATATCCCTACGTTTATTCACATCAGCGACGGCAAACTGCACGAGGTCAATGTCCTCGATCAGTTGCTGCCCGAGCCCGGTGCGTTCTACGTCATGGATCGAGGTTTCCTGGATTTCGAGCGGCTGTTTCGCTTCCATCAAGCGGGCAGCTTCTTTGTCACACGCAGCAAATCGAATCTCAAAGCCCAGCGTCGTTACTCCCATCCGGTCGATCGCACCACGGGCTTGGTCTGCGATCAGACTATCGTACTCACGGGGTTCTACTCGCTCAAAGACTTCGACGCTCCCCTGCGACGTATTCGGTTCAAAGACCCGAAGACCGGCAAGCGGCTGGTCTTCCTGACCAACAACTTCACGCTGCCGGCGCTGACCATCACCGAATCTGTATCGATGCCGTTGGCAGGTCGAACTGTTTTTCAAGTGGATCAAGCAGCATCTTCGTATCAAGCAGTTCTACGGCACGTCAGAGAACGCCGTGAAGACACAGATCTGGATCGCGGTATCGGTGTATGTGTTGGTGGCGATCGTCAAAAAGCGATTGAACATCTCGGCCAGCCTCTACGAAATGCTACAGATTCTGAGCTTAACCATGTTTGAGAAAACTCCTTTAAATGAGCTGTTTTCTACCATCACGCTGGATCGAGTTGATGACGATTCCGCTAACCAAATGAATTTGTTCATTTAACGTCCGGACACTACTGGTTTAAACTCACTGGGCATTTTGCGAAGTTGCGGTGCGGCACCGATGTTTAAGGGACCGCTGTCGACTCGAAGGGCCCGGTTGAAGCGGACCTGATCGACGCCGTCTGCGACCCGAAGCCGCCCAACAGCCGGCGCGCGATCCGGCTGTGGCATCCTTGCGTCGATGTTTACGTTTCGAACCCGCAGGCGACGGTGGTGGCTCGGAGCGATCGCCACGGCGCTGGTCGTAAGCCTGGCCGCGCTGTTGCTGAGATCCATGCTCGAGCACGCGGTGCGAGCGCGGATCGAGTCCGCGGCCGTGCGCCATGGCGCGGTTGCCCGAATCGGTGTGGTACACGTCGGCGTCTGGCCGTTGCTGCGACTGGAGGGATTCGATCTCGACCTCGGTCATGGAGTGCGACTGCATGCCGACATGATCGCGGCCACGTGGCCCGGCCGCCTGCGACTCGCAGTTCGCGCCGCCGCTCTCGCGGGCCCAGCAGGGGTCAGGGTCAGCTCGCCGGCCACTGCCTGGGACATGGCGGGCATTTTCGGCGAGGACCTCCGGCTCACGCTGGTGGAGCCACAGGCCGGCCTGTCAATCCGCAAGCTGGCGTATCCGGTGGGCAGCGCGTGGAACATCGAGGCACGTGGGCTCGACGTCGGACGTCTGCTCGACGTGCGGCGCGACGCCCACCCGCTGCTCGATGGTGGTATCGCGGACGGCCGCGTGGACCTTCAGGCCAGCACCGATGCGCTCCGTTTCCACGTGGACATGGGCGCGCGCGGCGCGCGCTTGGGAGCGCTGGCGGATAACGCCGCCGACGAGCCGCAGCTCGGCGATCCGACGGACGTGACCATACGATTCGATGGCGCCTGGCGCCGGATCGGGGGCACGATCGAGATCCCCGAGGTCCACGCGACGGTGGCCGGTGCCGCCCTGTCGGGCTCGATCACACTGCGCGATCTCGACACCGATCCGGTTGTCGATCTCGCACTCGGCATGCAGCATCTGGACTTCGCGCAACTGCTGGGTGCATCCGGGCTCGCGGTGCCCGAAAGCTTGGGAATGGCGCCCGGCGCCGGCCGTGACCTTGGCTCGGCCACGATCGACGTGCGTGTACGCGGACGCCTGGCGGACCCTGCCTCGCTCTCGGTGAGCCAGAAGATCGACTTCAGGCCGCCACGCCAGATGCCGCCGGCGATCGCGCGCCTGCGCGGCGATTTCATCTTCAGATCCGAAGACGGCCCCGGGCCGCACCGCCCCATCGACGTCTCGCTCGCATCCCCCGACTTCATCGCCCTGCGCGACGTTCCGCCGCTGTTCGTGCGCACTCTGCTGCTTGCCGAAGACACAGGCTTCTACGGGCATCGCGGCATCGACCTGCGCGAACTACCCGCCGCGCTGCTCACCAACTGGTCGCGCGGCGGCGCCGCGCGCGGCGCGTCGACAATCACCCAGCAGCTGGCCAAGAACCTGTTCCTGTCGCGCGACAAGCAGCTCGGACGCAAGCTGCAGGAACTGGCGATCACGTTCCTGCTCGAGTCGGCGCTCGGCAAGGATCGTATCCTCGAGATCTACCTGAACATCATCGAATGGGGACCGGACCTGCGTGGCCTGCGGCCCGCGGCCCGCCGCTATTTCGGTCGCGAACCCCGAGAGCTGACGCCGGCCGAGATGGCCTTCCTGGTCGCGATCATCCCCGGGCCGATCAAGTACCAGAGTTCATTCGCGCACGGCACGCCGGGGCCTGGGCTGCGTTCGCTGATCGACGAGCTGCTGGCGAAGCTGCGGTCGGTGGATGCGATCGGCGAGGAGGAATATCGGCGAGCGCTCGACGAACCCATCGTCGTTGCCGGCGGCAGGCCGCCCGGATGATCGGTGGCGAATGGAAACGGGCGGGAGGGGATCGACAAAGTCCCCTTCTAGTTCGGTTCAGGCTGTATCGCACTATCGCACTCCCGTTGGCGTCATATCGGGACTCATATTGTTTCGTTTAGTAGCGTTTGGGGGACGGTCAGCGATGGGTTGGTCCGTCCCTTTTTCGTTGGGAGAGTTCTTAGTTGAAGGACCGCTTCTGGCCGGGAAGAACCGCACGATCCGATCCGAAGCTGCCGCAGGGCAGGGTTTTCCGTCCTAGACTCGCGGACATTTCTGGCGGCCCAAGGCGGTTTGTTTAATGCGTCGCCTGACGGCCGGCGAGGGCGACCATTGGCCCCCTCGAGCCAGAAATCGAGTGCCGGCATCGGCCACAGCCGCGTCGCGCAAGGGTTTCTCGAGTGCCAGCGCTAGCTCGGCTCGCGCCCGTACGTGGGGATCCAATAGCGGCGACACGAGAGCTCCATTTTTCTTGAACGTCAAAATACTGAACGAGGAACGCACAACGGCGATCGGCTTCCCGTTCATCAGTTCAACCGCAATTTCAGCGCTCCGAACTCGTTGGCCGGCAAAGCGGGGGAGGAGGTGGCCGATGGGGTCGCGGAGCATGCGATCGAAGGCCGCATTCGGTATTCCATACAGAGTGCCCCCAGCATCAAGCAAATAGTGCCGAAATCCTATTCGCACCGGAGGGGGCCGCGTTAGTTGGATCCACCAAAGGCGGTCACATCGCGGACCGAGACCATGTCGGGGGAGCGGCGCAAGGCGCGCGCCGTATGGAGTACCTCGGCGAGTGCCTCTGGATAGGCCACGAGCCGGCGTCTCGTGGTGGCAAGTGCCCACTCAGCCGCGACCGCGGGTGCACCGGAATTCATGATCTGAATCTCGAGCGCCGCCTGCTGTCGAATCAACGCGAGGACTTCGGTGACGTTATCCATCGCTCCCTCCGGGCTTTGCGTTTTGGTCGCGTCGATTGTGGACGCCTTTTGGCGCGAATTCGAGCCTTTGACTGGCGCGCCGTTAGTTTCGGCCGTGGCTTCTTCGTCCGCAAGGCTCGATTGCGCGCCACGGGTAGGACATCAGGTGCTCGAGTTGCACAAGAACGTTGAGCTGCGACAGCTGGTCATGGGGTTTCAGCGCGGGATTCAGTGCACCCTCCTCTTCGAGGCGAAAGGCCGCAGTGTTGGCATGGTACAGCCATTTATCGAGATTCGGCGCCTTCAACTTTGAGTTGCGCTTCAGAACGGCCTTCATCGCGCCGCAATTCGAATGACCGCACACTACTATATTCCTGACCTTCAAAACCAACACCGAGTACTCGATCGCGCTCGCCTCGGACACATCGCCAGTCGATAGCCCCTCGGTCGTTGCAGGCGGTACCAGATTACCGACATTTCGCAGCGTGAAAAGATCACCAGGGTGGGTCGACACCAGGAGGTCCGGCACCACGCGACTGTCCGGCGGGCCGGGTGGAATGCAGTCACCTTCAACTATCGCGGTTCGTGGGGCAGCCCAGGCGTCTTCAGATTCGTGCAGAACGTTGAGGATGCCGAGGCTGTTCTCGCGTACCTGCGCGATCCGAAGAACGCGGCGGAACTTGGTGTCGATACGAAGCGCTTGGCAATTGCGGGCCACAGCATGGGTGGGTGGGTCACGGCCCTCACAGCCGCCCGCGATCACGACCTGATCGGCGCCGTGATGATCTCAACGGGCGACATGGGCCGCCTTGGTGACATGCCCCACGATAAGTTGGTTGCGGTTATGGCGGATAATATGGAAGCTCTAGCCGGTGTGACGGCGGAAAGCATGGCCGACGAGATCCAAATCCACGCCAAGGAGTTTCGTCTTCAAAATGCAGCAGCCGGCCTCACCAAAACTCGACTGCTTACGCTCACCGCCGACGACGGCCTCGCTTCCTACACGGACGCGCTCGTTGAAGCCATAAGGACCGATGGCGGGACGCAGGTTACCTCTTACCACGTTGCCACCGACCATAGCTGGTCGGATCACCGCATTGCACTAGAGAGCGCAATCCTTACCTGGCTGGCAGGCTCACATTGACAGTTCACGAAGCAAAGGAGTGCGGTGAATCGCCTGACCTAATTAGCCCCTCCTGACGGTCTCTGACCGGCCATAACCGGGCAGTGAACCTGCCAAACTCATTGCCTCGAAGCGGCCGCTCGCGGCTTACTCATCTGCGCAACCAGCTTGTGGTGGGTAGGACAGCCGCCCGATATCACCGCTCCATTTTGTCCCGCAACCGTTGCTCCTGCCGACAGCTCCTGACTGTTCATGCGGGCTTTGACGGTTAATACTAATGGCTGCTGGTGGAATCTTCGCCGTGACTTCCAGTCGTCGGTGGATCCGTCGCCAGATCGAAGCCGGCATCCTTCACCAGCCGCTTGAACTCCGGCGACGAAAGGATGATTGTTCCCGCGGCGGCGCGCAAGCGGTCGACCGCCTCGGAGGGCAGGGCAAACGATGTCGGCAGGTTGTTCAGGTATTCGAATTCCGCCTTGTCCTCGAGCGCGGCGAAGGACACGTCGATGGCATAGAGGTCGACGTTCGGGACGTTCGACGAGCTGCGCCAGCTCGGGATCCGTGTTCCCCGCGAACGCTGCCGATTCCCGAATCTGGCGCATGTTTCGCCACCGCTGCATGGTGTCCCGCAACAGCTCGACCGCCTCGTAGGAGATAGTGATCGATCGGTACCCCGGTCGCCTTGAGCATGATCGCCAAGTCGCCCGGCGGACGCGCCGACTTGTCCCAATTGGTCTTCGGCGAAGACTGCGAATTGACGACGAAAACGACGATCCTGCGCACGTGGTCGAGCGGCGTCGGTTGGCCGACCATTTTCAGGGCTTCGAGTTCCTCCAGCGTCTCGAGCACGCCGCGCATGCCGAGGTTGTCCGCCAGGCCGCCGTCCACGAGATGAATGTACGGCTTGTGCACGCCATCCTGATATGCCTCCAGCTCCTGCATCGTCTTGACGGCACGAGCCGCAGGCCGCGGCGCGGTCTCCGGATCGCTGAACGCCTGAGCCCACTGCGGCGCAGCGAACTTGCAGCTGCCGCCGTAGTTGTTGAACGTGACGGCTGAGAGCACCAACGGCACCGCCGACGATGCGGCGGCGGCACGGGACAGCGGCACCGCGTCGAGGTCCGAGCAGAGATAGTCGAAATCAGATTGCTGGAATGTCCAGACGCTCCGCCGGTCGAAATGTCGGTGGCGGTCGCGATGATCAGCGGGCCGTCGCCGCGGTCGAGATCGGCGTATGTGGCGCCGTGGAACAGGATATCGTCGTAGAGCTGCGCCGCCACTTCCGAGCGGCCCCAACCTTTCGACCACAGCGCTCCCCAGTTGCGCCGGATTCAGGATGCGTCGGATGAGCTCGCCCTGGACGTTGCGCTTCAGGAAGCTCGCTTCATAGATGTCGAACAGCTTGTCGCCGTACAGGCCGTAGGCGAGAGCCGTGAAACTGCCGCCCGACACGCCGGTGATGAGGTCCACTTCATCGAGCAGGCGGACCTTCCTGCCCTTGGGTCCGACGACCTCGCATGCGCCGCAGGGCTTCGAGGACGCCGTAGGAGAATGCGGCCGCTCGCGTGCCACCACCCGAGAAGGCGAGGATGACCAGGTCGCCGGATCATTGTCACGCAGATGCTCCTGCGGGTCTCGAAGCGATACCCTTTGCTCAGGTCCACCTGCGCGATCGGCGGGTTGATCGGATGCGTTGCGCAGCCGCCGAGCAACAGCAGCGACACCAGGACCAGCGATGATGGTTTGCACAAGTGAATCATGACCTATGGAAGTTGCCGAGTATTGACCGAATTGATACTTTTTCGATTCGCAAAACCTTTGTCGATCTCGGCGAAGGAGCGCGATGATACACCTGAGATCAATTCAGCACCTGCAGACCCACGCCGAGTTCACTCTCAATCGGCGTTCCCGAAAGCTGCCTGTCGTGGCCGGCCGCAGTGGCGTCGACACCGGGAATTGACTGCATCGGGCGACTGCCGGCCGAAGGGTAACGCGACCGCGACGCCGGTAACTCTGCACAGGTTGCCACGCAGATTAAATGTAACTACAATAAATCTGGTGTGGATCACCTTTAACCGGGCCAAACGCGCCAAGACTTTGAAAGAACGAGGTCTGGACTTTCGGCGGTCCCGCGAGGTGTTTGCGACCATGCATCTGACGCGACTAGACAATAGGCGTGAGTATGGCGAACAACGTTTCATCACGGCCGGGCGGCTCGATGATCGAATTGTCGTCATCGTGTGGACGCCGCGCGGTCGTGCCCGACGTGCTATATCGATGAGGAAGGCCAATGAACGTGAAATCAAAGCGCTCGCGCCGCATCTGGCGTGATCCGGAGGACGCGCCGGAAATTACCGCCGAGTGGGCCGCTAGTGCGGATCTCTACGACGGCAAGAAACTCGTGCGACGCGGGCGACCCTCGGGATCCGGCAAGAAGACCCAGACTACCGTTCGGATCTCGAACGAAGTACTGGCGTTTTTTCGGGCATCGGGACCCGGCTGGCAGACGCGGATGGACGCCGCGCTCAAGAAATACGTAGCGGCTCGGCAGCGACAGTGAAGGTGACGGCCACGCCGATCGACATCGACCACTGACGTAACTCCATGACGACTCTGAAAGTAGGCATCGCAAGTTATAAGGAGATGAGGTCTCGCTCTATGGCAGTGGCGCGCGGCACGCGGCGCGTTGCCGCGGACGAGCCGAAGGTCTGGTTCACCTCGACGGAGTCATTTGCCAAGGTACTGTCAGCGGGCAATCGTGAGCTGCTGCGAGTCATCGCTGAGATGCTCGTAGACGACAAACTTGCGGCGTGCGTTCAGGAAATGACGATCCGGAGTCGTTATAGATGGAAGAATGAGATTCGGTGTGAACCGGAGTTGCTCTTGTTGGTTAAGACAACAGGAGACCGTGCTGAGGCGGCCGTCACCGCAATACGAAAGATCCACCCATATGACCTTCCGGAAATCATCGTGCTACCGGTTGTGGGCGGTCTTGCTGATTATATGAACTGGATCAATGTCGAGACTCGTGAATTAGAAACAGGAGCACACCCATGTCGGAGCAGAACCCCCAAGGCACCCGCGAATTAGTCGTCTTGTTGACCCGAGGGACTGACCACGAGCTGTCGTCAGTGGCATTCACAATCGCCTGCGGCGGGATTACATCGGGAATGAAAGTCTACGCCTTCCTGGTTAGTTCCGCCGTCGACCTGGTGCGGCGCAAGGCGGTTGACGTCACCCACGTGCCACCGCTTGATCCGCTAAAGGCCCTGATGGAGGACTTCATCGCTCGCGGCGGCACGATCTGGGCTTGTCCGCCATGTGCCAAGGCTCGCGGCTACACGCAGCTGGACTTCATCGACGGCGTAACCATTCAGGGCGCCAGCGCGATGCATGAGCGACTCAAGGCGGGAGCGGCCAGCTTGAGCTTCTAGCGTGCTGCATGAAAGCGAGCCTCGCAATGTAGCGCCGATGGCAGATTGATTGACTACGCTATAGCGGTCATTCGCCACAGGCCGCTTGGGGGTCGAGCTGGCACGCGTGTACCGAACAGAGCATGGGGTATTTTCGCGCTCTGCAGTAGATGTGTAATGTCGGGGACATCGGAGGTCACGATCGTCGCGGGGCGCAGCGCAATCGCAAGCGCGACGACGTTGCCGTCGACAATAGCGGCGGTCTTCGAGATCGCCAGTAATGCACCCACTTGGCGGGCAGCCTGCTCGTTGAGCTCCGGGAAGCCGTCAACCGAGCCAAACAAGTGCGCGGCCCGCGCATGGGTCGAGGCCCCGCGCCAGAACATGGCGCGATCATGGCCGCCACTATTCTCAACAGCCCGCGCGCCATCGAGATGAGCGTCTGCGTGGTACGCGCGTTCGTCCAGCTGCGCGCGATGCTCGCTTCGAACAAGGAACTGGCCCGGCGCTTCGCACAGCTCGAAACCCGGCTCTACAAAAAGCTCACCATCCACGATGAAGCCATCGCCGCCATGCTCGCCGCCATCCGCCAGTTCATGCACCCGCCTGTCGCGAAGCGAAGGCCGCCCGCGCCATGTCCGCTCTAGTCTAGTAGCCCGGGTCCGCCAGCCGCTGCTAGGTGCGCATCCGCGCCGCCCAGCGATACAGCAGGAACACCGTCAGTGCGAACGCGCCGCTCGCCGATCCATACCGCGGCGTTGTCGGCGAACTCATCGCCGACCAGGGCCAGCGGAAAGTCCTTGCCCGAGAAGGCGACAAAGCGCGGCGATGAGCACGCCCACCAGGCCCTCGCCGACGATCATGCCCGAGGCCAGCAGCACGCCGAGCTGCTTGGTGGCCTCGGGCTTTGGCGCCGCGCTCGGCGCGGCGGTCGTAGTACCAGCCGACGATCGCGCCGACCACGACCATCAGCGTGCTCTGCGTCGGCAGGTAGATGCCCAAGGCCCACGGCGAGCGGCGAGAGGTGCGCCGAGCTGGTGACGCGGCGCAGCGTCTCATCGGCGGCGATCACCAGCACGCCGATCAGCGCGCCGATCCCGATCAGGCTCCAGTCGACGTTGTTCTGGATCACGCCCTGCGCCAGCGCCGAGATCAGGCCGGCCTGCGGCGCCGGCAGCGGGTGCTCGTGGTGCGGGCCCGGGCGCGCCGGCGAAGCCGTAGGCGTGGTTCAGCAGATCGAGGACCGGCGGGATGATCGCGGCGCCGGCGATGACGCCGATGACCAGCGCCACCTGCTGCTTCCACGGCGTCGCATCGACGAGCTGGCCGGTCTTCAGATCCTGCAGGTTGTTGTTGGCGATGGTCGCGACGGCGAACACCACCGCGGTGACGAACAGCGCGAAGGCCACCAGCGCCGTGTCGCCGCCGGCGCGGCAGGCCGGAGCGCACGCCGAACACCAGCAGCAGCGCGGCGCCGATCACCACCAGGATGCCGATGCCCGAGAGCGGGCTGTTGGAGGAGCCGATGAGCCCGGCCATGTAGCCGCAGACCGCGGAGACGAAGAAGCTCATCAGCGCGATGTAGACCAGCGCCGCCGACCACCAGCAGCCAGCATGTGCTCGCCGAGGCCGCTGCCAGCGCGCGAAGTTGCGCGAGCAGCACGCCGATCGGCACCAGGCACGGCCAGCGAGATCAGCGCGACCGTAGCCGATCGGGATGTCCTGCTCGGTGCGCGGCAGCAGCGCGGCGTTGCCCGCGGCGCGCGCGCGCGAGGCCGCCATCGCGCGAGCGCAGGCCGGCGACCACCGGCTTCGACCAGCTTCGCCAGCGTCCAGACGGCCGCCACGCCGATGGTGCCGGCGCCGACGAAGCGCACCTGGTGGCTCCAGGTCGCCTGCGCGAGCTCCGCGATCGGCCGCCGGCTCGCGGCGCAGCGCCGAGAAGTGCGGCACGCCCCAGGCCCAGCCGATCAGCGCGCCGACCAGCATCGCGATGCCGACCCACAGGCCGACCAGGTGGCCGACGCGCGAACAGCGCGAACGACAGGAAGAAGTCGAAGCCGGTCACGCCGCCGCGCTCGCCGCCGACGCGGAAATAGCTGCACCACGTCGCTCGGCGAAGACGCGCGTGGCGACGATGCACGGCAAAGACCGCCGACGACGATCGAGCCCCAGACCACGGCCGCGAGCCCGGCGCGGCTGTCCTCGACCGCCGCGGCATCGGCGTGCTCGCCGCCGCCGACCTTGAGCACCTCGGCGCAGGCCACGCCTTCCGGATAGGGCAGATCGGACTGCGTCACCAGCGCGCGGCGCAGCGGGATCGAATACATCACGCCCAGGATGCCGCCCAGCGCGCAGATCGCGAACGACACCCAGAACGGAAAGCCGGTCCACCAGCCGATCATCACCAGGCCCGGCAGCACGAAGATGATCGACGACAGCGTGCCGGCGGCCGAGGCGACCGTCTGCACGATGTTGTTCTCCTGGATGGTCATGCCCTTGAAGCCGCGCAGCACCGCCATCGAGATCACCGCGGCCGGGATCGAGGTGGCGAAGGTCAGGCCGGCCTTGAGGCCGAAGTAGACGTTGGCCGCGGTGAACACCACGGTGATGAGCACGCCCAGAACCAAGCCGCGCAGGGTCAGTTCGGCGCGCGGCGTGGTGGCGAGCGGTGCAGGCCTGGCAGTGCTGCTCATGTATCGTCCCCTTGTGTGCTTCTTAAGTGCGTGGCACGAGAACGGCATCGAGCGGCGCCGGAGCCGCGGGATCACGCTCGAGATGCGGGTATCGCAGCCCGCCGTGATAGTCCACATGGCCGACGCGGTATCGGTCGTTCAACTTCAGGATCCGCTCGATTCGATCGGATCGGTTTGTCTCTGCCGTGATCGTTCGCTTGAGCAAGTCTCCGCCGTAGTTCTCGCCGTTGACCGCGAGGATCTGCACGCCCTCGGTGATCCCGGCCCCGAAGTCATTCCACTCGAGCATCTGGTTTACAGCCGGCGTTGCGAATAAAGCGAAGGAGCCGCCGCACCAGGCGGCTGCGGGGAGCAAAGTACGCATCATTCATCCCTCAGTAATTTATTGAACATTGTGGGGATTGCGTCATTGTAGACCTGTGGCCCATTGGCCGCCGGCCAGCTATCCTGCGATCACTCTATAGCGCTGCTTGGAGTTGTAATGATAAATCATGATATTTGCACTTCGCGCGAGCAAGCGCAGACCATCGAGTAGCCGGATGCACGCAGCGCCGGAGCTCGAGCGCGACGCACCGGGCGGCGGCCCCGGGCGGCTTTACGTGGTCGCAGCGCCCTCGGGTGCGGGCAAAACCAGCCTGGTCAAGGCGCTCATGGAGCGCGAGCCCAAGCTGCGTTTCTCCGTGTCCTACACCACGCGCAAGCCGCGGGTCAACGAGATCGACGGGCGCGACTATCATTTCGTGAGCCAGGCGCAGTTCGAAGAAATGGTCGAGCGCGGCGAGTTCCTGGAACACGCCCGGGTGTTCGATAATTTCTATGGGACCGGCGTTGGCGCAGTGCGCGAGGCGCTCGCCGCCGGCGCGCTGCTGCTTCTAGAGATCGACTGGCAGGGCGCGCGCCAGGTCCGCGCCCGGCTGCCCGCGGCGCGCAGCATTTTCATTCTGCCGCCCGCACGCCGCACGCTCGCAGATCGGCTGCGGGCCCGCAGCACCGATTCGGAGGCGGTCATCCAGCGGCGCTTGCAGGACGCGCGGCGCGATATCGCGCACTGGACGGAGTTCGACTTCGTGGTGGTCAATGACCGTTTCGAGCAGGCCGTCGAGGATCTGCACGCCATCGTCCAGGAGCGCGGCGAGGCTTTGGCGGCGACGCGACCGGAGGCGGCGCGGCTGGCGACCGAGTTACTGGCTTTGTAGGCGGAAATTGCGGCGCGGCTGGCCTGAGAGCGCTCTTTTCTGCTATGATTTTAATCCCTTTAACGGAACCCTAAGAGCCATGGCGCGTATCACGGTCGAAGACTGCTTGCAGAATGAACCGAACCTATTCAACCTGGTGCTGCTCGCCGCCAAGCGCGCGCGACGCCTCGCGAACGGCGCGGAAGCGACCGTCGAGTGGGAAAACGACAAGCCGACCGTGGTGGCGCTGCGCGAGATTGCCGCCGGAAACATCACTCTCGAAATGCTCGAGGAGCCCGAGGAGCCGATTCAGCAGACGGTGAGCGAGCTGGATATGCCTTCCGATTTCCGCGCCCCGCAACTCGGCCTAGGGGACTGAACCGCCCCTCACGACCGCAAGAAGCCGAGTGTAGCGATGGACTATGCGTCTTCCATACTCGGCTTCCTACCCGGTGGAAGACGCACCACCGGGATCAGTCAGCTCCTGGAAAAGCTCGAGGCCTATCTATCCCCCGCTCAGGTCGAGCGCGTCCGCGAAGCCTACGAATTCGGCGCTGAAAGACACCACGGCCAGAAGCGCATATCCGGGGAGCCGTACATCACGCACCCCGTCGCCGTGGCCGACATCCTCGCGGACCTGCGGCTCGATGCGGATACGCTGGTCGCAGCCATTTTGCACGATGTGATCGAGGACACGCCGACCGCCAAGGCCGAGATCGCCTCGATCTTCGGTCAGGTCGTCGCCGAGCTGGTCGACGGCGTGAGCAAGCTCGATCAAATTCAGTTCAAGAACCGCCAGGAAGCGCAGGCCGAAAGCTTCCGCAAGATGCTGCTGGCGATGGTGCGCGACATACGCGTCATCATGGTCAAGCTCGCCGACCGCATGCACAACATGCGCACGCTCGGCGTCATGCCGCCCGTCAAACGGCGGCGCATCGCACGCGAGACCCTGGACATCTACGCGCCGATCGCCGAGCGGCTCGGCCTCTACGCGGTCAAGCTCGAGCTCGAGGACCTCGGCTTCCGGGCCCTGTACCCCTATCGCTATAAAGTGCTCGAGCGCGAATTGAAGCGCGCGCGCGGCAACCAAAAGGAGTTCATCGGCAAGATCGCCGGAACCTTCAAGGGCGCGCTGAAGAAGGCAGGGATCGCCGGAGGCGTGGAAGGGCGCGAAAAGCACCTCTACAGCATTTACAAGAAAATGCAGAACAAGGGCATTTCACTCAACGAAATGGTGGATGTGTACGGCTTTCGCATCATCGTCGACAGCGCCGACACCTGCTACCGCGTCCTCGGTCTGGTGCACAGCGTCTATAAGCCGATGCCGGGCCGCTTCAAGGACTACATCGCCATTCCTCGCGTCAACGGCTATCAATCCCTGCATACGACGCTGTTCGGGCCCAACGGCGTGCCCATCGAAGTGCAGATTCGCTCGGAGCAAATGCATCGCGTCGCCGAGTCCGGCATCGCCGCGCACTGGAAATACAAATCCGGCGGCGATACCTTCGGCGGGGTCGAGCACGATCGCGCGCGCGAATGGCTCGCGAGCCTGGTGCAGATCCAAGAGGGCGGCAGCTCCGAGGAATTCCTCGAAAGCGTCAAGGTCGACCTGTTTCCGGACAAGGTGTACGTGTTCACGCCGAAGGGCAAGATCCTGCGCTTGCCGACCGGCGCCACGACCGTCGATTTCGCCTATGCAATCCACACCGACGTCGGCAATCGCTGCGTCGCCGCCAAGGTCGACCGGCGCCTGGTTCCGCTGCGCACGCCGCTGCGCAACGGCCAGACCGTGGAGATCATCACCGCCAAGGGCGCGACCCCGAATCCGTCCTGGTCCGGCTTTCTGGTGACGGCGAAGGCGCGTGCGGCCATCCGCCAATACTTGAAGAATCTGAAGCGCGGCGAGGCGCTGGAGCTCGGCCGCCGCCTGCTCGGGCTCGCACTCGAGGAGTTTTCGCTCAGCCTGAAGAAGATTCCGGGCGCGGACATCGACGCGGTCGTCAAGGAACTCAATCTGAAGGACGCCGACGAGCTGTACGAGAAGATCGGGCTGGGGGAGCGCCTGGCGCCGCTGGTCGCCCGGCGCCTGCAGCCGGCGCGAGACGGCAGTGAGGCCAGTCACGCCAGCGCGGGTCCGCTGATGATCGCCGGCACCGAGGGCTTGTTGGTCACGTATGCGCGCTGCTGCTTCCCCATTCCCTAACGACCCGATCATGGCTTACTTGAGCGCCGGGCGCGGAGTGATGATCCACCGGCAGAATTGCGGCAACCTCGCCGAGTACCGCAAGCAGCCCGAAAAATGGCTGTCGGTCGCGTGGGAAGGTACGCAGGGCCGTTTGTTCAGCTCGGAGATCCAGCTCGAAATCAACAATCGCGTCGGCGTGCTGGCGGCGGTCGCGTCCGCCATCGCGGGCACCGAAACGAACATCGATCAAGTCTCGCTCGAAGAGCGCGACGTGACCAGCTCCTCGCTCAAATTCCAGCTGCAAGTGCGCGACCGCAAGCACCTCGCGCGCGTCATCCGCACCATTCGCCGGATGCCGGACGTGCAGCGGGTCTTCCGCACGCTGGCCTGACGTCGATCCAGTCACGGGGCAACGCTGACACTTTCAGGAGCGCTTAACAGCATGAGCAAGCAAATCATTTCCACTGCCAACGCGCCGGCCGCCATCGGCGTCTATTCGCAGGCCGCGCGCGTCGGCAACACCATCTGGGTGTCCGGCCAGATCCCATTGGATCCCGCCACCAAGGAATTGGTCTCCGGCGACATGGAGGCGCAGGTGCGCCAGGTGTTCTGCAACCTGCAGGCGATCGTCGAGGCCGCAGGGGCGGGACTCGATGATGTGGTCAAGGCCACCGTCTATTTGACCGATCTCTCTCACTTCGCTCTCGTCAACAAGATCATGGCCGAATACTTTCGCGAGCCCTACCCGGCGCGTGCCGCCGTCGGCGTCGCGGCCCTGCCGCGCGGTGCGCAGATCGAAGTGGAGTGCATCGTCGCTTTGTGATCGACCCGAAGCCGGTGACGGTGCTGCGCGGCGTCGGCGATGCGCTTGCCGAGCGCCTGCGCGCCTTGGGCGTGCACACAACGCAGGATCTGCTATTCCTCCTGCCTCTGCGCTACGAGGACCGCACGCGCGTAGTCCCCCTGGGCGAGCTGCGTCCGGGGCAGCGGGCGGCGGTCGAGGGCGACGTGCTGCTCACCGAGGTCTCGTTTCGCGGCCGGCGCCAGATGCTCTGCAGAATCGGCGACGGCTCGGGCTTCCTGACGCTGCGATTCTTCCATTTCAGCGCCCAACAGCAAGGCGGCCTGGCGCGCGGTTTGCGCATACGCTGCTTCGGCGAAGCCCGCCGCGGCCCGAAGGGGCTGGAGATCGTGCATCCGGAATATCGGCGCGTGGATCGCGGCGTCGCGAACGCAGCCGACGAGCATCTCACGCCCATTTACCCCGGCACCGAGGGCGTCACCCAGGGACGGCTGCGCCAGTTGGTTCGGATGGCGCTCGATCAGACCGCCGCAGACGACCTGAAGGACTGGCTCCCCGCGTCCGTGCTCGCCGATTCGCGCCTGCCGTCGCTGCATGAAGCGCTGCAGTACGTGCATCGCCCGCCGGCCGACGCGCCGGTGGATCTGTTGCTGGACTGGCGCCACCCGGCGCAGCGGCGGCTCGCGTTCGAGGAGCTGCTCGCGCACCAGCTCTCGCTGAAGCTACTGCGGCAGCGGATTCAACGCGATCCCGGCTGGCCGCTCGCAACCGACGGCGCGCTCAAGGCGGCCCTGCTGGCCGCGCTGCCGTTCCGCCCGACGCGCGCGCAACAGCGCGTGCTGCACGAAATCGAGCGCGATCTCAAGCTCGCGACGCCGATGCTGCGCCTGGTGCAGGGCGACGTGGGTTGCGGCAAAACCCTGGTGGCGGCGCTGGCCGCCACGCAGGCGGTGCAGATGGGCCGGCAAGTGGCGCTGATGGCGCCGACCGAGCTGCTCGCCGACCAGCATGCGCAGAATTTCCGGCGCTGGTTCGAGCCGCTGGGCGATCGAGGTGGCGCTGTTGACCGGGCGGCAGACGGGCAAGGCGCGCAGCGCCGTGCTCGAGAGGCATTCGCGGCGGTCTGGCGCCGCTCGTCATCGGCACGCACGCGCTGTTTCAAGAAGGCGTGGCGTTCGCTTCGCTCGCGCTGGTGATCGTCGATGAGCAGCATCGCTTCGGCGTGCATCAGCGCCTGTCCTTGCGCGAAAAGGGCGCGCACGGCGGCCGCCAGCCGCATCAATTGATCATGACCGCGACGCCGATTCCGCGCACGCTGGCGATGACCGCCTACGCCGACCTCGATGTGTCGATCATCGATGAGCTGCCGCCCGGCCGCACGCCGGTGAAGACCGTGGTGCTGGCCGATGCGCGGCGCGACGAAGTCGTCATGCGCATCCGCACTGCATGCCTCGAGGGCCGGCAGGCTTACTGGGTATGTCCGCTGATCGACGAATCGGAGGACATGCCCTACCAGGCGGCGGAGGAGACGGCCGCCGCACTCGCCGACGCGCTGCCGGAGCTCGCGCGTGGCGCTGGTGCACGGTCGCATGCCGGCGGCGGCCAAGGAGCGCACCATGCGCCGCTTCAAGGACGGCGAGATCCAGCTGCTGGTGGCAACCACCGTCATCGAGGTGGGGGTCGACGTGCCCAATGCCACGCTCATGGTCATCGAGAATGCCGAGCGCATGGGTCTCGCGCAATTGCATCAGCTGCGCGGCCGCGTGGGCCGCGGGGGGCATGCGAGCTCCTGCCTACTGCTGTATCGAGCGCCCCTTGTCGCCTCTGGCCCGCGAGCGGCTCGCCGTCATGCGCCACACCAACGACGGCTTCGAGGTCGCGCGCCGCGATCTCGAGCTGCGCGGGCCCGGCGAACTGCTCGGAACGCGCCAGACGGGGCTCGCGCAAATGCGTGTCGCCGATTTGCTGCGCGATGCCGATCTGCTGCCGCGGGTGCAGGTCGCGGCCGAAACGCTGCTGCGCGGCTGGCCACCGCACGTCGCGCCGCTGATCCGGCGCTGGGTGGGTCATGCAGAGCAATACGGTCGCGTCGGTTAGAATGTCGCGCATGACACCGAACAATGCATGCCGAGTCGATTCCATTCAATGGCTGCCGGCGGAACGCCTGGGCCAGTTCAACGTGGACGCCGCGCTGCGCGCGTGGCTCATCGGCAAGGGCCTGATCACGCTGCGCATGAAGGCCGCCTGCGGTGAGCGGTTCGCTTTGCGCCAGGTTGAGCAGTGGACCGGGCTGCTCGAAGCGCACCCTGCAGACGGCGCTGCGCGTCGCCGACAACGCGGGATTGTTTCGCGAGGTCGAGCTGTGCTGCGCCGATCAGGTCTGGGTGTTCGCCCAGACCGTCATCCCGGACTCCACGCTGTGCGTTCACCCATGGCTTGCCGAGCTCGGCGATGCCTCGCTGGGCGAGACGCTGCACGAGCTTTCGGGCGTCGAGCGCAGCTCCTACGAGTACGCATGGCTGCCGGCCGCGGAGCGCTTGAGCGCGCGTGCGCTGCGCGAGGCGGACCTCGCGCCGGCGGGCTTGTGGGCTCGGCGCTCGCGAATTCGGCTGCGCGGCGCGCCGCTGCTCGTGCAGGAAGTGTTTTTGCCCGCCATGGGCCGCTCCTAAGGGCCGCAGAGCGTGCACCTGCCGCGCTCCGGCGTCGAACTGGCGGAAATCATCGCCCAGCGCTGGCGATGGTTTGCCTACCGCGTGCGCTTTCACCCCTGGACCACCAATGAGCTGCCCAGAATTCGTCGGCACTTTGCAGGACTATATCCAGCTCACGCGCCTGAATCGCCCGATCGGCATCTGGCTGCTGCTGTGGCCGACGCTCTGGGCGGTGTGGATCGCCGGCCGCGGCAAGCCGCAGCCGCGTCTGTTCGTCATCTTCGTGGTCGGAACGGTGCTCATGCGTTCGGCCGGCTGCGCAATCAACGATTACGCCGATCGCAGCTTCGATCCGCACGTCGAGCGCACCCGGTCGCGGCCGCTCGCCGCCGGCCGCATCTCCACCCTCGAGGCGCTGATTCTGTTCGCCGTGCTGTCGTTGGGGGCGCTGGTGCTGGCGCTGCAGCTGAACAAATTCACGCTGCTGTGGGCGGTGGCCGGCGCGTTTCTGGCGCGTGACCTACCCGTTCGTGAAGCGCTTCCTGTCCGTGCCGCAGCTCTACCTCGGGCTGACCTTCGGCTGGGGAATCCCGATGGCGTTCGCTGCGCAGCTCGAGTACGTGCCGCGCGTGGCGTATCTGCTGCTCATCGCCAACATGCTGTGGGTCACCGTCTACGATACCATGTATGCGATGGTCGATCGCGACGATGACCTCAAAATCGGCGTGCGCTCCACCGCGATTCTGTTCGGCGATTCGGACCGGCACATCATCGCGGCGCTGCAGGCGATGACGCTGCTGTCGCTGTATCTCGCAGGGCGCATGCTGCACCTGGGGAATTGGTACCACGCGGGATTGATCGCAGGAGCGGTTTTCTTCGTTCATCATCTGTGGCTGATTCGCAGCCGCGAACGCGCGGCGTGCTTCCGGGCATTCCTCAACAACAACTATTTCGGCATGTCGGTTTTCATCGGGATCCTTCTCGACTACCAGTTTCGTTGAGCGCATGAGCGATGTTCTGCCCATGAGAATCGAGGCCGACGCCCACGCCCTCGACGTCGCGTGGGTGCGGCGCTCGTTCGATCGCGCGGCGGCGACCTATGACGCGGCCGCCGTGCTGCAGGCCGAGGTGCGGGAGCTGCTGCTCGAGCGCCTCGATTTGACCGTGCTCGCGCCGCGGCTCGTCATCGATGCCGGCGCGGGCACCGGCCATGCCAGCCGGGCGCTCAGGCGCCGCTACCCGGCCGCCCGCGTGATCGCGCTGGATTCCGCGGTGGGCATGCTGCGGGAGGCCGCGCGGCAGCAGTCGTGGCTCCGGCCCTTCGCCCGGGTGTGCGCGGACGCCGCGCGGCTGCCGCTCGCAGACGGCAGCGTGGACCTCGTATTGAGCAACTGCATGCTCCCGTGGAGCGACCCGGATGCCGTGTTCGCGGAATTTCGCCGCGTACTCGCGCCGCGCGGACTGTTGAGCTTTACCAGCTTCGGTCCCGATACGCTGAGAGAATTGCGCGACGCGTGGGCACAGGTCGATGCGCACAGCCACGTGCTTCGATTCATCGACATGCACGATCTGGGCGACGCGCTGGTACGCGCCGGCTTCGCGGCGCCGGTGCTCGACGTCGAACGCTTCACCCTGACCTATTCCGAGGTGCGCCGGCTGGCCGCCGACCTGAAGGCGGTGGGCGCGCGCAACGCCACGGCGGGCAGACTCAAGGGACTCACCGGGCCGCGCAGGTACGCCGCCATGGAAGCGGCCTATGAGATTCACCGCCGCGAGGGCCGCTTGCCCGCGACTTATGAGGTGGTGTTCGGGCAGGCGTGGGCGCCCGCGGCTGCCGCCCCGGCGGCCGGGGAGGTGCGACGCATCTCGCTCGACCACGTGAGGCGCCAACTGCACCAGCGGCGCGGCTCGTGAACCCGCTGCTGCGCTACGGGGTGTTCGCCGATTCCGCGGACGCGCCGGTTTCCATGCGCAGGTGCCCGGCCAGATGCTCCAGCAGATCGCACGCGTTATCCACCAAATCCTCATCGACGCGGCGATCGATTTCTCGATCCACCGCATCGCGCAGCTGCTCAAGATCACCGGCCACGTGAACGTCTGCGTCGGGGAAACCCGCTCGCTGGTGGAAAGCTGTTGAATCTGCCTTGAACTTCTCGATGACGGCCCGGGCCTTCAGCATCAGCACTTCCTGCGGCTCCGGATCGATGCCCATCAGCAAGATCTCATGCAATGCCTGTTCTACTCTACTCATTCGCCTGCTCCGGGTAATGAGTTGCGATATCACTCACCGATCATCGCGCGGCGCCGCCGCCGCCGCATCCGGACATCTACTTAAGGGGGGCGGATTTCCAGTTCAGCCGAGCGAGTGCGCGGCAATCGGCAAGCTGTCGCAGCCTCTTGCCCGTGGCGGTGAATATCGCATTGCAGATCGCCGGCGCCACCAGCGCCACCGCAGGTTCGCCGATGCCGCCGGGCGGAGCATCGCTGTCCAGCAGATGCACGTCGAGTTCCGGCACTTCGTTGCTGCGCAGCACGCGGTAGGAGTTGAAATTCGTCTGCCGCACCTGGCCGCCGTTGATGGTCACCTCGCCCCACAGCGCCGCCGACAGACCGAACACGATGGCGCTTTCGATCTGCGATTCGACGATGCGTGGGTTGACCATTTGGCCGCAGTCGACCACGCAGGTGATCTTGTGCACTTTGAGCTCGCCTCCGGCCACGGAAACTTCCGCCACTTGCGCCAAAAGCGTCGTGTAGCCCTCCATCAACGCGAGTCCGAGGTGGCGCCCCGGCGGCGCATGACCCCACCCGGCGCGCCGCGCGGCGAGATTCAGCACGGCTGCGTGGCGCGGCTTCGCGGCGAGCAATTCCAGGCGGAAGTCGAGTGGACTCTTGGACGCCGCCGCCGCCAGCTCGTCCATGAAGCTCTCGATCACGAAGCAATTGGGCGCGTGGCTGACGGAACGCATGTAGCCCACGTCGATGCCGATCTCCTGGCGCGAATAGGTCAACAGGAAATTCGGCACGGCGTAGGGATAGTTGGCGGCGTATTCGACCACCGAATCGAACGGATCCGTGCCGTCCGGGGCGAAGCGCGCCGTGATCGACGGGCTGATGATGTGCATCTTGCAGGCGGCCAGCCTGCCGGCGGCGTCGAATCCAGCACTCATCTCCTCCCGCGCGGGAGGGCGGTACATGTCGTGGGTCATGTCGTCTTCGCGCGTCCAGATCAACTTCACCGGCGCTGCGACCGCCTTCGACGCCGCGACCGCCGCGGGAATGAAATCGACATCCAATCGGCGGCCGAATCCGCCGCCGAGCAGAGTGGTCTTGACGTTGACCTGGTCGGGCTTCAACCCGGCCGCGGCCGCGGCCGTCGCTCTGCGCCATCTGCTGCACTTGAGTTCCCACGTACAGATCGCAGCGGTCGGCCTTGACGTCGGCGGTGCAATTCATCGGCTCCATGGTCGCGTGCGCCAGCAGCGGCAATTCGTATACCGAGTCCAGCGTGCGTTTCGCCGACTTGAGCGCGGCCGCGGCGTCGCCGTCCTTGCGCGCGACGAGCCCTTGGTTCGTCGCGGCGGCCTGCTTGAGCACGGCCTGTATGGCCGCATTGTCGAGGTGCGCGTTGGCCCCCGGATCCCAGGTGATCCGCAACGCGTTGCGCGCCTGCAGCGCCCGCCAGAAATGATCCGCCACCACGACCACGCCGCTGGCGGTGGACAGCACTCTGCGCACTCCCGGCATGGCCTGCGCCCGCGATGCATCCACCGCCGCGGCTTTGCCGCCCAGCGTGGGACTCTGCGCCAGGGCCGCATACAGCATTCCCGGCAGCTTGACATCCAAGCCGAATTCGGCGCTGCCGTCCACTTTGCCCGGCGTATCGAGCCGCGGCAGCGAGGTGCCGATCAGCCGAAAGGCGGCCTTGGGCTTGAGCTTGACGATCGTGGGGACCGGCATCCTGGCGGCGGCGCTCGCGAGTTCGCCATAGCTGAAGGTCTCGCCATGGGCGTTCGCCACCGTGCCATTTGTGGCGCGGCATTCCGCCGCATCCACCCGCCATGCCTGGGCCGCAGCTGCAATCAGCATGGTGCGGGCCGTCGCCCCCGCAATGCGCAGCTTCTCCCACGCATCCTGCACGCTGTTGCTGGTTCCGGTGATTTGACCGCCGTTGAGGGCGTTGACGTACGCATCGCCGACCGGCGCCGCGACGACGCTGATCCGCGCCAGATCGACCTCGAGTTCCTCAGCCAGCAGCATGGGAAGCGCGGTGTAGACCCCCTGGCCCATTTCCGAGCGGTCGACGATGACGGTGATCGAGTTGTCCGCGGCAATCTTGAGCCACGCGTTCAACTGGCCGCCGGCCGGAGATCGCGACTGGGTACGCCCGCCAAAGGCCGGCAGCGTCAACGCCAGCACCAGGCCGCCGCCGACCGCGGCCGTGCGTTTGCAGAAATCGCGGCGGCTCGAGTTGGCCGAAGGCGCGCTCAAGACTGCGCATCCGGCGGCAGCAATTCGGCCGCGCGATGAATCGCCTTGCGGATTCGCGGATAGGTACCGCAGCGGCAGATGTTGCCGGCCATGGCCGCGTCGATCTCGGCGTCGCTGGGCGTCGGGTTGCTTCGCAGCAGCGCGGCCGCCGACATGATCTGTCCGGACTGACAATATCCGCATTGCGGCACGTCGAGCTCGATCCAGGCCCGCTGCACCGGGTGAGCGCGGCCCTGCGACAGGCCCTCGATGGTCGTGATGGTTTTTCCCTCGAGCGTCCGCAGCGGCAAAATGCACGAGCGCATCGCAGCGCCGTCGACGTGGACGGTACACGCGCCGCACAGGGCCATACCGCAGCCGTACTTGGTGCCGGTCATGCCGAGGTGATCGCGCAGCACCCATAGCAGCGGCGTTTCGGGTGCCGCGTCGACGTCAAGCATCTGATTGTTGACGGTTATCCTTGCCATTGTCGATCTCTCGGCCTGAAGCGATGTCAATGCTACGCGACTCGGCGCGGTTTTAGGAGCGCCGCCGGCACCGTCGCGGCGTCGATGTTAGGATGAGGCCATGCCAGCCGTATCCGCTTTTTATCCGCGCATATTCGCGCTAGCGGTGACCGCGCTCCTCTGTTATGCGCTCATTTTGATATTCAGGCCGTTTTTCGCCGCGCTGTGCTGGGCCGCGTTTCTGGCATTTCTGCTGCACCCGCTGAATCTGAGGCTGCGGCGCCGTCTGCACGGCAAGGCCGCCGCAGCCGGCCTGCTGACCGTCCTGACGCCGGTTGTCATACTGCTGCCGTTGAGCGCCCTGTCGGTCGAATTCGTGGCGCAAATCTCGGTGCTGGTGCAGAAACTGCAGCGCTGGGCGCAGCAGTTGGACATCAAGACTTTCTCGGACCTGCAGCAATTTCCGTTGATTGCCCGCGCCAACGCGTGGCTGCAGGCACACGCCGGAATTTCCGCGAGCCAGGTCCAATCCTGGCTGATATCGGGTTCTCAGGAGGTATTGCATCGCGCCGCGAGCCTCTCCGGGGCGTTTTTCCTGGGGGCGCTCGGCTCGCTCGTCGCATTTGCAATCATGTTGTTTCTCCTGTTCTTCTTCTTGAGCGACGGCGATGCGATGTGGGTTCGGGCGCGCCGGCTCATTCCCCTGGACGAGGCGCGCAAGGAGCGGCTGTTCCGCCAGTTGAGCGCGGTGACGCGCGCCATCGTATTCGGTACCACCATGACGGCACTGCTGCAGGGGTTGCTGCTCGGGATCGGATTCGCCATCGCAGACCTGCCGTCGCCGGCGGTTTTCGGCGTGCTGGTGGCGCTGGTGTCGATGCTTCCCGTCGGCGGGGCGACATTCGCGTGGGTACCCGCGGTGGGCTGGCTGTTTTACGACGGGCGGTGGGGATATGCCATCTTCATGCTGCTCTGGGGCCTGATGCTCGCCGGCATCGACAATGTGCTGCGGCCGATGTTGATTTCGGGGCGAGCCAGTATTTCGGGACTGGCGGTCTTCGTCGGGGTGCTGGGCGGCGTCCCCGCCTTCGGCGCGCTCGGCATCATCGTCGGGCCGGTGGTGTTGTCGCTGGTCATCGCGCTGATCGAGTTCGCCGAGGAGGTGATCGGGGAGCCGAGCCGCGCCTAGGAGCGCTTGTCCCCCCAGGGAGCTACAGTACAATCCGCGCCCTGATGGACGTATCTCACCTGCTCGCTGGTCTGAATGACGCGCAGCGCCAAGCGGTCGCTTCGCCGCCCGGGGCGGCGCTGGTGTTGGCGGGCGCCGGCAGCGGCAAAACGCGGGTGCTCGTTCATCGGGTGGCCTGGCTGATCCAGGTCGAAGGCGCCTCGCCGCACAGCATCCTGGCGGTTACGTTCACCAACAAGGCGGCCGCGGAAATGCGCAGCCGCATCGAAACCCTGCTTAGGGTATTCCGGCGGCGCGCTGTGGATCGGCACTTTCCACGGTCTCGCTCACCGCCTGCTGCGCCTGCATTGGCGCGAAGCCGGCCTGCCGCAGAGCTTTCAGATATTGGATTCCGAGGACCAGGCGCGGCTGCTGCGCAAAGTCCTCAAGGCGCTCGATCTGGACGAGGCACGCTGGGTGCCGCGCGAGATTCTCTGGTTCATCAATGCGCAAAAGGACGAGGGCCTGAGAGCCAAGCACCTCAAGGATGACGGCGACCCCACGCGGCGCCAGCTGATCAAGATCTACCACGCCTATGAAGAGGCGTGCCAGCGGGCGGGGGTGGTTGATTTCGCCGAATTGCTGTTGCGCGCCTATGAATTGTGGCGCGATAACGCCCCGCTGCTGCAGCACTACCGAACGCGCTTTCGCCACGTGCTGGTCGACGAGTTTCAGGATACCAACGCCATCCAATACAAATGGCTCACGCTGCTCGCCGGGCCGGCGGGCATGCCGTTCGTGGTGGGCGACGATGATCAGTCCATCTATCGCTGGCGTGGCGCACGAGTCGAGAATCTGAATCAGTTTCGCCGCGATTACCCGCAGGCGGTGCTGTACAAGCTGGAGCAAAACTACCGCTCCACCGGCACGATCCTGAAGGCGGCCAATGCGCTCATAGCCAACAATGCGGGCCGTCTAGGCAAAACGCTGTGGACCAGCGGCGATGATGGCGAACGCGTGAAACTGTACGCGGCGTTCAACGAGCGCGATGAGGCCGACTTCGTCGTGAATCGGATACGCGATTGGGTCGAGCGCGGTGGCGCGCGGCGCGAAGTGGCGGTGCTCTACCGCTCCAATGCCCAATCGCGAGTCTTCGAGGAGGCGTTCTTGAATGCGCGCATGCCGTATCGCGTCTATGGCGGATTGCGATTTTTCGAGCGCGCCGAGATCAAGGACGCGCTCGCGTACCTGCGCCTGGTTGCCAGCCGCGCGGACGACACCTCGTTCGAGCGGGTGGCGAATTTGCCGACGCGCGGCATCGGCGCGAAAACGCTGGAGCTGCTGCGCGACACGGCGCGCTCGAGCGGGACCTCGCTGTGGATGGCGGCCGGCCTGTGCATGCAGAGCGGCCTCGCGCAGAGGGCGGCGCAGGCGCTGCAGAGTTTCTTGGCCCTCATTGACGCGCTCGCCGAGGAGATTCGCGGATTGGAATTGCACGAGCAGGTTGACCACGTGATCCAAAGAAGCGGGCTGATCGAGCATTACAAAAAGGAAAAGGGTGAGCGCGGCGAGGGGCGCGTCGAAAACCTGCTCGAACTCGTCAGTGCGGCGCGCGGCTTCTCGCCGGAAGGGGAAACCGACATGCAGCCGCTCGAGTCCTTTCTCGCCCACGCCGTACTGGAATCGGGCGAGGGCCAGGCCGATCCATACGCCGATAGTGTGCAAATGATGACTTTGCACTCCGCCAAGGGACTGGAATTTCCGGTGGTGTTTCTCGCCGGAATGGAGGACGGGCTATTTCCGCACCAGCGCTCGGTGGCCGACTTGGCCGGCCTCGAGGAGGAGCGCAGGCTCTGCTACGTCGGTGCGACGCGCGCGATGCGCCAGCTGTACATCACGTATGCCGAACAGCGCCGCCTGTACGGTGTGGACCAGTACGGGCAACCTTCTCGATTCATCAACGAACTGCCGCCCGAATTGATCGAGGAAATTCGCCCGCGCTTGCAGGTATCAAGGCCGGTCTTCGCAAAGCGCAGCGGCCTCGACGAATCGCCGGCGCCGGCGATGCGGATGGGAAGCCGAGTGAGACATTCGAAGTTCGGTGACGGCGTGGTCCTCAACTTCGAGGGCAACGGGCCTCATACCCGCATCCAGGTGAATTTCGAACATCAGGGCACCAAGTGGCTGATGCTGTCATATGCGAATCTGGAGATGGTTTAGCATAATTTCGCCACATTTGAGCATAATTTTTGCCTGTTGAGTACTAATGCTCCACAAATGTGCAAGTCTTGCTCTAATGAGGAATTATATCTCACACTTTCATGATTGTATCTTGGATGTGGTAAAACATTTCCATTATTTCGCGCTTTTCTCCCATTAGTGGAATCGATTGGGCGACCAATGGGGCCAGGACCCTCAAGGGCGGCCCGGGCGCCCCGGGGCGCCGGCGTTGCAGACGCGGCGGCAACCCGGGACAATGAAAAAATGGTCGCCCGCCGCAGAAAAACGAGCAAGAAGGCTGGAACCAAGCCCGGAAAGGACAGAATCCTCGATGCCGCGGAGCGGCTGTTCGCTCACCATGGCTTTTACGGCGTGTCGGTGCGCGAGATCACCAAGGCCGCTGAGGTGGATGTGGCTCTCGTCAGCTACCACTTTGGCGGCAAGCGCGAGTTGTTCGCAGCCGTATTCCAGCGGCGCGCCGAACAGCTCAATCCTGAACGCCTCGCCATGCTGGAAGATGTCCGCCGCGCGGCATTGCCCGGGACTCCCTCGCTTGAACAAATCGTCAATGCGTTCACTTACCCGCTGTTGGAGCGCTCGGCTCGCGGGGGCCCGGGCTGGAAGAGCTATTTTGCGCTCGTGGCGCACGTCAACAATTCACCGGAGTGGGCGCCGGTCCTGATGACTCAGCACTTCGATCCGCTGGTGGAAAAATTCATTGCAGCGCTGCGCGAGGTTCTGCCGGGCTGTTCGGCGCGCGAGATCTATTGGGGCTATCAATTCCTGACCGGCGCACTGACGCTGACCTTTGCCGAGACCGGCCGCATCGACCGGCTATCGGGCGGGCTTTGCGAGTCCTCGGATTTGGACAGCGTTCACGAACGCCTCGCCCCGTTCGTGGCTGCCGGATTTCGAGCGCTGTGCGCTGCTGGGCGCGCCCGCAAGACTTGAGCGCCGCGTATGATCGCATTGCTGCAGCGCGTTTCCGAAGCTCGGGTGCATATTGCCGGCGAACTTACCGCCTCAATTGGCCGGGGACTCTTGGTGCTGGTGGGAGTGCGGCCGGCGGATGATGAAGCAACCGCGCTCCGGCTGCTGGGGCGTTTGCTAAAATATCGTATTTTTCCCGACGAAGCGGGCAAAATGAACCTCGATCTGCGCCAGATCGCCGGAGATCTCCTGCTGGTTCCGCAATTCACGTTGGCGGCCGATACGCGGCACGGCCTGCGGCCGGGCTTTTCGACCGCAGCCCCGCCGGAGCAGGGGCGCCGATTGTTCCTCGCGCTGGTGGCGGCGGCGCGCGCCGAGCACTCGCCGGTCGAGAGCGGCACGTTTGGCGCCGACATGCAGGTGTCGCTTACCAACGATGGACCTGTGACTTTCTGGCTCGAGAGCTAATTGCGGCTAAACCCCAAATGCGACCGAACACGCATCGGTCGCTCGCTGTCAAATGTCATAATCTCTTTGGCGTATTATTGGCGCCCTCACACCGCCATGGACTCGGAGAAGCGACATGTTCGATTCAAAAATGCTACTGGTCATTCTAGCGATCGCACTGGTGGTTTTCGGCACCAAACGCTTGCGCTCGATCGGCTCGGATCTGGGCGCCGCCGTTAAGGGCTTCAAACAAGCCGTGAACGAGGGCGAGTCGGAAGAACAGCTCAAGCAACTGAAGCAGGAAAAAAAGGACGCCGACTTCGAGCCGGGAGTCGCCACGCCGGGAGTCGCCACGCCGGGCGTCGTGCGCGACGGAGCTGCGCGCGAGGCCGAGGTCAAGGTGCCCCCGAAGACCAGCGTCTGATGTTGCATGCTTGATTTCGGCTTCTCGGAGATTCTGCTCACCTCGGCCATCGCACTGGTGGTGCTGGGGCCGGAGCGGCTGCCCAAGGTTGCGCGCAAGGTCGGCAACTGGATGGGCCGCGCACGCTTGATGGCGCGGCAGCTGAGTGAGCAGCTGGAGCGTGAAGTGAATGCCGAAGAGCTGCTGAAGGAATCCACCAGGCCGGCTCGCCCGATCGACCCGCCCGCGTTGAGCGTTCCGACACCCCAGTCGGCTGCACCGCCGCCGGCCGCCGATCCGCACCCAGACGTGCACCCCACCTCGGCCGCCGCGATGCACCCCGCGGCGCCGGCCGCCGATCCGCACCCAGACGTGCACCCCACCTCGGCCGCCGCGATGCACCCCGCGCCGCCCGCGCCGGCGAGCGTCGATCCGAAGCAATCGAGCCAATGAGCGAGCCAGAGGGCGAACCGGACGGGCTCGCCGAAGGTACGTTGATCTCGCACTTGCTCGAGCTGCGCGATCGGTTGCTCAAGGCCATGACCGCGGTGGGGATTTGCTTCATCCCGTGCGCGATGTACATGAACCAGCTGTTCACGTTCGTCGCGGAGCCGCTCAAGCATAAATTGCCCCCCGGGGCCACGCTGATCGCGACCAGCGTCGTTGCTCCGTTCACGGTGCCGTTCAAGCTCGCGATCGTGCTCGCCATCGGCATCGCCATGCCGTACGTGCTCTACCAAGCCTGGGCGTTCGTCGCGCCGGGTCTGTATCGGCACGAGAAGAAGCTCGCGGTACCGCTGCTGATATCGAGCATCTTGCTGTTCTATCTGGGCGCCGCCTTCGCCTACTACGTCGTGTTTCCGGTGATGTTGAGCTTCTTCGTCGCCACCACTCCCAGCGGCGTACGGATGATGACCGACATGGGAAGCTACCTGGATTTCGTCATGGTCCTGCTGCTCGCGTTCGGCGTGGCCTTCGAAGTTCCGGTGGCTACTGTATTGTTGGTTTGGACCGGCTTCGTGAAGCTGGCGACGCTCAAGAAAAATCGCGGCTTCGTGCTCCTCGGCATATTCATCTTCGCCGCCTTCGTGACGCCCCCCGACGCGGTGTCGCAGAGCGCGATGGCCATGCCGATGTATCTCCTTTACGAGATTGGGATCATCATGGCCGGATTGCTGCTTAAGGATAAAATCGCGGCTCGCGCCAAACAAGAAGCGGACGAAGCCGAGCGGGGCGCCGGAGTCTAGGAGCCAGTCTGAGCATTTTGCCTGCCCCGCAACTCACGCCGAAGGCGATCATTTTGCCGCGCCGCCCCGCCTAGCCTGCCGTTCTCACGATCCTTCACACTCCAATGCGCGATCCCCGCTATTCGGCGAAGCTCATGTTGTGCCTCGGCACCATTTACATGGTGTGGGGTTCGAGCTTTTTGTTCTCGAAGATCGCCGTCAACAATCTCCCCATCGCGTTGTTCTCGGCGATTCGGTTCCTCACGGCGGGAGCGCTGCTCGCGCTGTTGGCGCGTTTCTGGGGCGGCCATCCCTTTCCGAGCCGGCTGATCGAGTGGCGCCACGTGCTCATCGCGGGCTTTTTCATGGTGTTCGCCAGCAACGGGCTCAATACCTGGGCGATTCACTATATTCCGACCAATCAGTCGGCCCTGCTCAATGGCACGGCGGCATTTTGGATCGCCGGCTTGGGCGTTTTCGGGCGTCGCGGACATCCGCTGACCCGCTGGGCGGTGCTCGGCATGATCATAGGATTCGCGGGCACCGCATTGATGCTGATCCCAAAGGGCGATCTGCGCGCCTCCAGCCTGCTGGCCCAGGTGGGGGTGCTCAGCGCGTGCTGCGCCTGGGCGCTGGGCACGCTGTACTACCGCAGCATCGACACGAACTTGAGCTCGCTCATGTTCATGGCCATGCAAATGTGCATGGGCGGGCTGATGCTGCTGACGGTTGCCATCGCGCACGGCGATCCCGCCCACTGGTCGCCGAATCCGGCCGGCCTGGCGGCGCTTTGTTATCTCACGTTCTTCAGCTCGTGCCTCGCCTATACCGCGTACGGTTGGCTCAGTCTCAACGCGACGCCGGCGCTGATCGGCACGTACGGCTACGTGAATCCCGCGATCGCGTCCTTTCTCGGCTGGCAGTTTCTCGACGAGCATCTGTCCAACCTGCAACTCGTCGGCATGGTGATCATCATCGCCGCCGTGTGCATCCTGACCCTGCCGGGCGGCTCTCTCACCGATCCGAAGACGCTGGCCGAACCGAAGGCGCAATGAGCCGCGGCAGCGCGCGATCGAATCACCGCCGCCTGACGATGACTTCGATTTTCCCCTTCGGCCCCACGAACCACGAACCGACCATGCTCACCAGACTCACGAGCACCGCGGCCCAGAAAGCCGACCAAAAACCTGCCAGATGCATCCCCGGCAGGATCCATGCGACCAGCGCCACCATTCCCGCATTGATCACCAGCAGAAACAAACCGAGAGTGACGATGGTCATCGGCAAGGTGAGCACGATGGCAATGGGCCTTATGATGGAGTTGACGATTCCGAGCAACAGACCGGCGAGCACCAACGTCGAAGGGGTGTCGATGTGTACGCCCGGTACCCACAGCGTCGCCAGCCACAAGCCGAGCGCGACCACGGCTGCCCGAATCAAAAAGCCCAGCATGCTGCCTCCGTCAGCCCCTTATACCGGCAATCTTAACTCAGTAATCCAATCCCGGCAGCGGCGGATCCCTGGGCTCTACCCGTGAGGGCTCGCGCCGGGGCGGGCTCTCCAGCGTTACCTTGATGCGCGCCATGAACCGCTCCCAGCCCATCCGGAGGCGCACGTATGTCTGATCCCAGCTCGGTGACTCGGGTACGCCCGAGCCCAGCAAACGCAGCGAGGTCGTGCCTTCCCCCTTGCGCACGTCGAGCAGGAAATCGTCCACGACCGCGCTATCGCTGCTCGGCAAGTCCGGGTCGTTGAGGTAGATCAGGCGCAGCCGGCGATTTGTATCGAAGATGTCGATGTGCGCCTCGCGGGCCCCGGCATTGCGCTTGCCAATGCGGTAAAGGCCGCCCTCGCGCGCGTCAATCTCCGCTTCCTGTCCGGACCATATGCATACCAGGGCCGGATCCGTCAGGGCGCGCCAAACCCGCGCCGCAGGAGCGTCGACCTCGATCAAGTGGGCGTACCCGCGGGTGCCTGAACGAGTGGATTTGCGGGGTGAACTCATTGCGGATTTCGAGCCTCGTTTTCCATGGTGCCGGCAGCTTGGCGGAAAGTGCGCGCCGACGGAGTGCTAGAATCCAACAACTAATGAGGAACATCCATGGCATGTATCGATATCGTGACTGCGCTCGCACTTCTGCAATTCATCGTTTTCGGCTTCCGGGTCGGCGGGGCGCGAGGCAAATATGGGGTCAGGGCGCCGGCTACGACCGGAAATGAGATTTTCGAGCGGTATTTTCGTGTTCAGCAGAATACCTTGGAGCAGTTGGTTGCCTTTATTCCCGGACTGTACCTGTTTGGCCGCTATTTCAACCCCCTGTGGGCGGCCGCCATTGGACTGGTGTACCTGATCGGCCGCGAAATCTACGCGGCCAGCTACGTCAAGGACCCCGCAAAGCGCGGTGCGGGCTTCGGCTTGAGCTTCCTGCCCACGGTAATTTTGATCGCCGGCGGCCTGCTCGGCGCGGCCCTGCGCCTCGCCGGGCATTGATGCGCCCCCGGGCATTGAATTGCCCCCATAATCGCTTAAAGTAAGGCGCGAACAAGCTGGGGTGGCCTTAAGGGCCTGAGATGCCGGCTGCGTCCTCAAAGGAACGCGCACCGGCGAACCCATTGAACCTGATCCGGCTAGTACCGGCGGAGGGAGCGTGGGAAGGAAATCGGCTTTTCTTGTGCAGCTCTGCCTTCTGCAGAGCGTCGTCCTCACATCACCACTCCCGGCGGCGGATGCCGCAGACAGCACCACTCAGTTGAACGAGATCATCGTAACGGCCACCCTGAGAGCCGTCCCGGAGGCAGAATTGCCCGGCAGCGCATCGGTGCTGGACGCCTCCACGCTGCGCGACGGCGGGCAGCAGAATTTCGAGGACGTGCTGGCGCTGGTGCCGAACCTCAATTGGGCCGGCGATACGTCTCTGCCGCGCTATTTCCAGATTCGCGGAATCGGGGAGCTGCAGCAATATCAGGGCGCTCCCAATCCATCGGTGGGCTTCCTGATCGACGACATCGATTTCAGCGGACTCGGGATGGCGGCGACCTTGTTCGATGTGGACCACATCGAAGTGCTGCATGGACCCCAAGGCACGGTGTACGGCGCCAACGCGCTTGCCGGGCTCATCTACGTGAGAAGCGCCGAGCCCTCCGACACCTTCGGCGGTCGCGTGGAGCTCGACGGTGGTGACTATGGCGAACGCTCCGCCGGTGCGGTGGTCACAGGTCCCGTGCCTTCGCTCGATTCGGCCTTCCGGTTCGCCGTGCAGCAGTATTTCAGCAACGGCTTCTACCACAATGCCTACCTCGATCGAGACACCAACAATCGCAATGAGCTCACGCTGCGCGGCAAGTGGCGCTATGAGCCCAGCGATCAATGGCGCGTCGACCTGACGGTACTGCGAGTGCAGATCGACAACGGCTACGACGCATGGTCGATCTATGACGGCAGCCGGACGACCGAATCAGATCATCCGGGCGTCGATCGGCAGTATTCCACAGGAGTTTCAGCACGCTCGACCTACACGGGCATCGAGCCCGTCACGCTGACCACGATAGCGACCTATGCGGACACGACTGTCGACTACGGTTATGACGGCGACTGGGGCAACCCGATACTCTGGGCGCCGTATACCTATGATTACACCGAGATTCAGATTCGTCACCGCTCCACCCGAAGTCTGGAGATCCGCCTTGGCGAGACGCCGGCGCATGGACTGTCGTGGCTGTTCGGAGGCTATGCGTTGCAGCTGCGCGAGGGCTTGGGCGACACCAGCACCGGAATCTACATCGATCCCTTCGACGCCTCGCAGAACTTGACCTGCGGCAGTGACATGGGTGCGTGCCAGACCGTGATTCAAAGCGAGTATCGCGCGTTGAACAGCGCCGTCTACGGCGAGCTCGACGGCGATCTGGGCGCGCGTACGCGCTGGTCGGTCGGGCTGCGCGGCGAACGCCGCACCACGCATTACGACGATTCGACCGCCAATACGGATGCGCCGACGACCTACAATCATTTCGATCCGGAGAACAATCTCTGGGGCGGCCATGCTTCACTGGATTACACGCTTGCCAAGGATCAGCAGATCTATGCGCTGATCTCGCGCGGCTACAAGGCGGGGGGCTTCAACCTGAGCCAAGGCCTGCCTGCGAATCAACTGCTGTTCAGCCCGGAATGGGACCTGAACTATGAGATCGGTTACAAGGCGAAGCTCAAGGATGGCAGCCTGCGCACCGACACCTCGCTGTTCTACATGGCGCGCCACGATGAGCAGTTGCTCACCGGCGAGCAGCTCGTGCCCGACAATCCCGACACCTTCGTCTTCTACACCGGGAATGCCGCATCCGGCTACAACTACGGCCTTGAAAGCAGCCTCGCGTGGCGAGCCACCCGGCAGTGGGAATTCGGCGGCTCGGTGGGTCTTCTGCAGACGCTTTACCGCGGATTCGTGCAGAACGGCGTGCTGTTCCCGAATCGCGCGCTGCCCCACGCTCCTCCCTGGCAGGCCGCACTCGATGCCGTCTGGCGCGACCCGCGCGGCCCGTTCGCGCGCGTTGACGTCACGGGGACGGGCTCGTTCTACTATGACATGCCGCCGAACTGGACGACCTCCCGTCCTTACGGTCTCGTGAATGCGCGGTTGGGTTGGCAAACGGGGCGCTGTGAGGTGTCTCTGTGGGGCAGAAACCTGCTCAATAAGGATTACACGGTGCGCGGGTTCTACTTCGGCGACGTGCCGCCCAACTTTCCGAGCACGCTGTATACGCAGCTGGGCGAACCCCGCAATTGGGGCGTGCATTTCACCGCCAATTTTTAGCGCAAGCAGGGGGCGGTGGCGCTCGGTGCGCTGCTGATGACCGCGGGGCATTTCTGCATGGTCTTCGATCCTGCACGCGGCGATCGTGGGCGCAGGCGGCCCGCTGATTCTGCTTGTCGCCCCGCGGCTGCGGCGCGAGCTGTCGCTCAAGCCGGGCAGCGCGGTCCGCTAGTCAGCCCGCCGCAGCGGCGGCCTGCGTCCGTGACCCCGAGATGCGATGGCTTCGGTTACACTCGGGCAACCCGCGTTTGCATGGGGCATTGCCGTGTTTCCCTGGTTGCGCTTGATTCGCGTCGGCATCGGCCTCAGCGCCGCTTCCAGAGTGGACTTGCTGAGCACCACCCGGGTGTCGTTGCGCGTGTGGCCGAACGACTTGGACCTCAACCTGCACGTGAACAACGGCCGGTATCTGGCGTTTGCCGACATCGGCCGCATGCATTGGTTCGTGCGCACCGGGGTGCTCGGGGTTGCAAGACGGCGCAACTCCTTCCCGGTCGTGGGCGATGCGCTCGCCAAGTTTCGTCGCGACCTCAAGGCATTCGAAAGCTTCGAGATTCACACGCGGTTGATCGGCTGGAATCAAAGGTGGGGCTTTCTCGAGCATCGCTTCCTGCGGCACGATCGCGTGATCGGACTGGTCGCGGTTCGCGGCATATTCAAGGGGCCGGCCGGCGCCGTCGACCCGGGCGTGCTGCTTTCCGAGCTCGCGCACGCAGCCCCGTCGCCGGAGCTGCCCGCGTGGGCAAACGGCTTTCAGCAAAGCAGCGAGCTGCTGAGCGGCATGCTGCGCGAGGAGGAACGCATGCAGGGCCTGCGATCGACGGTCCGCTAATGCTGATCAGCCGAGGATTTTCGCGTAGTTCTTTCTGTCCGCCGCGTAGCATTCGCAGGCAGCGGCTTTGAGGCCGCGCCGGTCGAGAATGGTGAGGCGGCCGCGAGAGTATCGGATCAGCTTGCGCGCCTGCAGCAGAGAGGCTGCGCCGTTAACCCCCGCACGGCGCACGCCCAGCATGGACGAGATGAATTGCTGAGTCATGTAGAACTGATCGGAGTGCATTTGATCGGCGGTAGTCATCAGCCATCGCGCCAGCCGCGCATCCACCCTGTGGAAGTGCGCGCATAGGGCCGTCTGTACAATCTGGTGCAGCCTCACGTCGAGATAGCGGTACATCAGCCGCTTCAGCGGCTGGCTGCCGTCGATCTCACGGCAGAAAGGCGCCGCCTTGATCCGCCACGCCGCGCCGGCCCCCTGTACCAGCGCGCGTACCGGTGCCGCCTTGGAGAACAGCAGCAGCCGCAGCCCCAGCATGCCCTCATCGCCGAAGCGCCCGATCTCGAGGCTGTCGTCTGCACCGACGGTGGTGATGATCGAAATAAAGCCGCTGGTGGGAAAGTACACGTAGCGAACTCGCTGCCCCGGCTCATAGAGCACGTCGCCCACGGCAAGTTCGACGCGCTCGCCGTGTGCCAGCAGACGTTCACGGTGTGCACGGGGCAGGGCCTGAAGCAGGCGATTTTTCGCCTCAGGCGCGGATTTTTGGCGTGACACCGGTCTCTTGGGGGTCCGTTGGCTCGTGAAATAAGCTTAACACAGCACCGGCCCTTCGAGCGTTGCCGTATCAGCGCATCGAGACCCGGACGTGCTCGGACGCGCTTGCCTCCATCCAGCTCTTGACGCGCTTGGCGTCGGCGACGCGCGTGTACCTGCCCAGCGAATCGAGCAGCACGATGACGACATTTCGGCCTTCGATCACCGCCTCCATCACCAGACACTTGCCGGCCTCGGCGATGTAGCCGGTCTTTTGCACGATGATATTCCACGTGGGATTGGCCACCAGGTTATCCGTGTTGCGGAACTCGACCACGCGCCTGTGGACGCGCACCGCGTAGCTCCTATCGGTGGAATACTCGCGGATGATGGAATTCTGCGAGGCGGCGATCACCAGCTTGGACAGATCCTCGGGGCTCGCCACGTTCTCGCTGGATAATCCGGTCGGGTCGACGAAGTGCGCACTGGTCATGCCGAGTGCCGCGGCCTTGGCGTTCATCGCGGCCACCAAGGCCCCGAGACCCCCCGGATAATTGCTGCCGAGGGCATGGGCGGCGCGATTTTCGGACGACATCAGCGCCAGATGCATGAGATCGCCGCGGGTCAGCACGGTGCCGATCGTGAGCCGCGAATAGCCGGCCTTCCGCAGATCCCGGTCGGCCTCGGTGATCTCGAGCGGCTCGTCCAGCGGTTGCTTGGCATCCAGCACCACCAGCGCAGTCATCAGCTTGGTGATCGAGGCGATCGGCGCCGCCACATCCGAGTGGCGCGAATACAGGATCGAGGAGTCGCTTGGGTCGACGATGAGCACGGAATTCGACTTCAGTTTCGGCACCGGCGCGGGCTTTGCGGCCGCCGGGAACGCCAAGATGGTCAGGAGCGCGCCGCCCAAAGCGGCTGCGGCAAATCGCCCTCGATTGATGGATGATCCCATTACATTCCTACGCGATTTAACTCAAGTTGGGCAAGGTAAGCATATGTCAATCACGCTGTACCGTGACGCATCGCTAACTTTGCCATCATTCGCGCCAAACTCCAAACAGTTTAACGAGGCTCATCACGCATTCATCTCGCCGCCGGGAGCGCGCCGCAGCTCTTTGTCGCGATACATCTTGCGATCGGCGATGCTCAGCAATTCCCGCATGTCGCGGCCGTCCCTGGGGTAATTCACCACCCCGATGCTGACGCTGCACCGGATCATCCGCGAACGCAGGTCGAGCGTGGTCTTGTAGACGTTGTTGCGCACGCGCTTGACCACCGCGTCGGCGATTTCCGGCGAAGCGCCCGGCAGCAGCACCGCAAATTCATCGCCGCCGAAGCGGGCCGCCGTATCCGTGCCCCGAATGCTTCGCTGCAGGCACTGGGCAACCAAGGTGAGCGCGCTGTTGCCGGCCTCATGGCCGAAACTGTCGTTGATGTCCTTGAGCTTGTCCATGTCTATCATCAGCAGCGAGTACGTCCCGCGATCGCGCTCGCAATTGCCGTGCTCCCGCTGCCATACCTCGTTGAACATGCGCAGATTGTAAAGCCCGGTCAAGGAATCGGATTGCGCCAGGCTCTCGATGCGCTCGCGCGCCTCGGTGATATCGGCTGACAGAGTCGTCGTGAGGAAGGCCACCAACAGGAACGGCGCCAATTGGCCGACCGCCCGGCTGGCGTATACCAGCGAGACCACGTCAAAATCCGGCGTCGCTGAGGCCAGCAGCAGGTGGCACACGGCGATCACCCCGACTTGCAGCAGCGTGACCAGGCGGCCGAGCGTGAGCGCACTCAGGATGATGGGCAGCAGATACAGATTCAGCAGCGGACTCGAGATCTTGCCGGTGAACCACAGCACGGCGGTGATGAATATCACCATGGACCATGATTCGATCAGCAGCCGCGTTCGGGTCCGGCCCGGAAAGAACCGGCGCGCCCGGAATGCGACGATGGCCGCTGTGAATGCCGCCAGCAGACCGAGCACCGGCCACAATTGCGTCACCAGCGCCCGCGACCAGACGAGCACCAGTGCGGCGAGCGCCAGGCAGAGAATTTCGATGGACCGCGTACTGCGCACGAACCGTTCTCTTAGCGGGCGGCGGCTGACACCGCTCCGTGCCCGCTGACGGTCGGCACCTTCAATTCCTGTATGGCGCGCTTGACCTCCGGATCCCGCTGCAGCAGCGGCGCATCGGCCGGCGCCGCCGCCTGCTTCTGATCGCGCTCCAGCTCGATATCGGGGGCAATGCCGCGGTGATTGATCGACACGCCGGAGGGAGTGTAATAAAGCGACGTCGTGAGCTTGATGGCCGTGTCGCCGGACAGCGGTATGACCGTCTGCACCGAGCCCTTGCCAAAAGTCGTTCGTCCCATGAGCGTTGCCCGGTGGTGATCTTTGAGCGCACCGGCGACGATTTCCGCGGCGGACGCCGAGCCGCCGTTCACCAATACCACGAGCGGCGCGCCGTCGAGGTCGTCGCCGGGCGTGGCGCTCATCTTCGAAATTCGATTCTGGCGTGCGGCCCTTGGCGCTCACGATCACGCCGCCGTCCAGGAATGCGTCCGCCACGGCCACCGCCGCCTCGAGCACGCCGCCCGGGTTGTTGCGCAGATCGAGCACCAGGCCCTTGAGCGGCGCGTCGTTGGTCTTGCGCAGGCTGCGCAGGGCTTTGGTCAATTCGTCGCCAGTGGTTTCGCTGAACTGCGCTATGCGCACGTAGCCATATCCGGCTTCCGGCAATTCGGCTCTCACGCTGTGCAATTGGACGCGCGAGCGTTTGAGCGTGAATTGCAGCGGTTCCGTGCTGCCCTCGCGCAGAATCCCGATCTTGACCGTGGTGCCCTCCTTGCCGCGCATGCGTTCAATGGTGTCCGAGAGAGTGGTGGTGTTGACGGCGACGCCGTCGATCGTCGCGATGACGTCGCCGGAACGGATCCCCGCCTCCTCCGCCGGCGAACCTTCGAAGGGCGTGACGACCACGACCTGCCCGTCTTCCATCGACACCTCGATACCCACCCCCGAGTACTGGCCGGAACTGCTTATCTTGATGTCCTCGTACTCGTCGACGTCGAGGTAGGCCGAGTACGGGTCGAGCGAAGAAACCATGCCGCGGATTGCCGCCTGCAGCAGCTGATGATCGTCGACGGGGTCGACGTACTCGCGCTCGACGCGCTCCAGCACTTCGGCCAGCAGCCGCGCATCCTGCCACGGCAGATTCTGGCCGAGCGGTTCGGGCTTGTCCGCCGGGACGCCGCGCGCAAGCCCGATCGACAGACCGACCGACAGGCTCAGCGCCAACAGCACCAAATTGCGCGATTTCTTGATCACCAGACGCGGCAGCATACGTGCGGCCGCGCTTCGCCGCTAGCTGCTGAAGCGAGCCGCCGGTACTCCCGCCGCATCGCGCAGTTCCGTGGGAGCCGCGAAGCAGGAATACAGCGGCAGGTCGCGGATGACATCGTCCAGAGCCAGCGGCTTGCCGATGAAGAAGCCCTGGCCGTAATCCACGCCCAACTTCGCGGCAAGCGCGCGGATTGCATCGGTCTCAACATGCCCCGCCACGGTCTCCAAGCCGAACGTCTTCGCAAGTTGCGTGATCGCCACCATCATTGACTGGGATTTCGCGTTGTCGACGAGATCGCGGCTGAAGCTGCCGTCGATTTTGATGCACGACACCGGCAGCGCATTGAGGTTCGAGAGCGAGCCGATGGCGCGCCCGAAATTGTCCAAGGCAAAGGAAACGCCCTGTTCGCGCAATCGGTACATGAAGGGCGCGATCATTCCGATGTGCCCGCTCGCCGCCTCTTCAGGGAATTCGACGCTCAAGGTACCCGGCTCCATGCGAGTCTTGCGTATCTGCTCTTCCAACATGCGCCAGAACTCGCCGTCGGCCAGCGAAGCGGCCGACAGATTCAAGGAGAACCGTGCCGGGTAGCGGCGCAGCAGGTCCCGACAGTCTGCCAGGCGCGCAATGGAATGCTCAATGACCCAGCGATCGATGCTTCGGGCGAGTTCCTCGCAGCCCGCGCCGCCGACGAGCTTCTCCACGCCGAGACGCGAGCCGTCACCGGCGCGCACGCGCAGCAGTATTTCAAACCGCGGATCGGCCGGTGCCGCACGCAAGGGCAGGATGGGCTGCGCCAGCAATTCGAACGAGTCCGCGGCGAGGGCTGCGGTTGCCTCCGCGGCCAGGCCCAACGAGGCACGGCCGTGGCTGAAGGTCTGCGCAGTGCCGTAAAATATCTCCACCCGATTGCGGCCGCGCTCCTTGGCGGCGCGGCAGGCCAGTTCAGCGCCGGCGATCGCGTGATCCAGGCGCCGATCGCGCTCTCCGATATGAGACACACCGATGCTGAGCGACACCAGCAGCGGCTTGTCGCCGCGAGCGCCGCTCAATCGGATCGCGGAGCTGCGCAGCTCTTCCGCGATCCGCGCCGCCGGCTCGATCCCGCAGCCCGGCACGAGGACGGCGAACCGGTCGCCTCCGATCCGCGCAACCAGGGCGCCCTCGCGCCCTCGCCGGGTGACCAGTGCCGCGACGCTCTTGATGATCTCGTCGCCGACGTGCATGCCGTGATTTTCGTTGACCACGTTCAGCTGATCGATGTCTATGTACAGCAGCCCGTGGGCGCCGGCGGTTTGCGCATTCAACTTGGCCGCGGCTTGCGCGAGGAAGCCGGCGGACGTGAGCATGCCGGTGACCGCGTCGAAGCTCGCGTGAATGATTTGCGACGCTTTGCGCGCCAGCAATTCGAGTGCCTCGGCGTCGCGCAGCTGAAAATCGTCTTGAGTATCGATGCGGAACACCGCCAGTACGCCGACGACCTTCCCCGTCTCGTCGCGTATCGGGGTCGAGATCGCCTTATATGGCACCGCAGCATGCGAGCCGTCCAGCGACAGCTTGTTGGCGACCAGCGTGCAGCCATGCAGCTGCGCCCGCGTCATCAGGTGCCGGTGCATCTGCGCAAGCAGCGCGCTTTCCTGCGCGGACTGGCCTTCACGGGCGTGGCAAAGCGTCAGATTGCGGGCGGGCAAAAGGATCGCACCCACCGATCCCGATAGGCGTTCGATGGCGATCGCGGGTATCTGCGCAAGGGCTTGCGCACCGTCGGCGGCGCCCGCTTCGGCAAGGCGCTGGAACAGAGTGAGGTCGCGGCTGTTGTGGGCGAGATTTTCGTGCAGCTCACCGATGGCGGCGCGCGCGGCGGCGCGCGCGCTCAATTCGTTCTGCAGACAGTCGAGCGCCGGCTTGATCAGCGCGTGGAATGCGCACAGGCCCTGATCTACCCCGGCGCCCGCGGCCGTCGAGACGGCGACGAAGCCCAGGATCTCGTCCAGCTCGCCGCGGATGCGAAATCCATAGCATGCTTCGGCCTCGAGGATGGCCACACCGTCGATATCGCCGTGTCCGCCGGCCGTGAAGCAGGACAGCGATGTCAGCGTGGCTTGCAAGCGCCCGGCCGAGCGCGGATCGCTCGACCACACGGGCTTCGCATCGGGACCTGCAAACACGGTATCGGTGATGCTCGGACAGAGTCGCTGGAGCAACTGTGCGTACGACTTCCAAGGATCGACCGAAGCTGGCATGCGGGCCAGCATCGCGGATTGGCCGGGGCAAAACCAGGACATGCTCAGCATTTCCCGGCGCTGACATGAGACATAACGCGGTCGCTCCCGGCCGGCCGGGAGATTACTGATTCGCCCTGAGCCAGATTTTCGGATCGACCGGTTTGCGGCCGTCGCGAATTTCGAAGTAGAGCTGCGGAGGCGTTCCGCCGGAATCGCTCACCGCCGCGATCACGTCGCCCGGCGCCACCCAGTCGCCCACCGCCTTGTAGAGCACCTCGGCGTGGCCGTAGAGCGTCATGTAATTGCCGCCGTGCCCGATGATGAGCAGCAGACCCAGGCCTTGCAGCCAATCGGCATACACTACCCGGCCGAAGTAAGGTGCGCGCACCTTCGCGCCGGGCGCGGTTTCGATCATCACGCCGTTCCAGCGCATGCCCGACTCGGCATTGGCGCGCGGCTCCTGATAGCGTGCGGTCAATCTGTCCCGCCACGGGCCACGGCAGCTTGCCGCGCAGCTGATCGAAGCTTTGCTGCGTATCGACGGGAAAATCCTGCAGCACCTGAGCGAGATCGGCGATGAGTGACTCCACCGCCTGCTCCTCGCGCTTGAGCTGCGCCAGCTCCTGGTTGCCGCTGCTGACCTGCTTGCCGAGCGCGGCGAGAGCCGATGGCGCGCTCCGCGCGTGCGCTGCTGCAGGCCGGCCATTTCGCGGCTCGCCTCGTCCTCGAGAGACTTGAGATTCGCCGCCGTCTGTTCAATCTGGGCGACCAGCTCCTGCAGGCGCGCCAGCGCGGCCGTCGATTTCTTCGATCCTCGCCGCTCGCGAGCGCGCGAAATATCCGTAGAACGCCAGCATCCGGCCGGCCCGGGCGGGGTCGGCCTGGTTCAACAACAACCTCATCTGCTCCTGCTGTCCGATCATGTAGGCGGCTCGGACCTGCGCCGCCAATGCGGCGCGCTCGGCATCGAGCGCCGTCTGATTGCGGGTTTGCTCGCCGCGCAGCTCGTTGCGGTGCCGCTCGACCGACAATTCCGCCGCACGCAACGCATCGAGCCGCCGGCGCTTCTCGGTAATTTCCAAATCCGCGTCGCGCAGCCGCGCATTCAACGCGTCGCGCTGCTTGAGCTCGAGCGCCAGCCGTTCGGTCAGCGAGGCAATCCGCGCGCGTACGGCCGCCAGCCTGGCTTTCGCCTGAGCGGAGTCCTGTCTCTGCGCGGCCCGGCCGTCCGCCGTCCCGCAAAACACCAGGATCAGCGCGACGAGTATTCGCAGGTAATCGATTGCACGCTTCATGAGTTCGGCCTTAAGGCGTGCAAGCATACTAGGCTCGCGAGCCTGTCTGAGTATTCCACGTTGCCCGCTGCTATACTTGCCCGCCCGAAAATTCCGAAGTGCCGGCAGCATGCAGCAACTGTTCGAGTTCGTTGGCACATCATCCCTACCTGGCGGGCGGCGCCGTACTGGCGGCCGTTGCCGTGATTTTCTATGAGGTGCGGGACCGCGTTCAAAGTTTCGCCGCTCTGTCCGCGATGCAAGCCGTTCGCCTGATGAATGAGGGCGCGCTCGTCATCGACTTGCGCGGCAAGGAATCGTTCGACGCGGGCCATATCGGCGATGCCCGCAACGTGCCGGCGGCGGAGCTCGAATCCCAAGCCGAAACGCTGAAGAAATGGCGGGACAGAGCCGTCGATCACCTACTGCGACAGCGGCATCAGCGGCGCCGGCGCCGTGCGCACGCTGACGAAGCTCGGCTTCACCAAGGTGTTCAACCTGGAGGGCGGCTTGAATGCCTGGGTCAAGGATAATTTGCCCCTGACCAAGACCACCGCGGGCGGCAGGAGCGGCTCCGAAATGAGCCGGCCCGACGTCACCATCTATACGACCGGCTGGTGCCCATATTGCGAGCGGGCCCGCAGCCTCTTGACCAAAAAGCGTCTGGCGTTCAGAGAAATCAACGTCGACGAGGAGGCGGAATCTGCGCGAGGAGATGATTGCGCGCAGCGGCGGTCGGCGCACCGTACCGCAGATCTTCATCGGCGACAGGCACGTCGGCGGCTGCGACGAACTTGTTCGCACTCGACGGCAGCGGCGAGCTCGACCGGTTAATCCAGGGGGCTTGATGAACGAAGTTGCAACGAAGGGACGGGGGCCAATGTGGGCGGCGGCGTTCAAGTGAGCCTGCAGAGCGTCTACTTGAAGGACTGCTCGTATGAATCGCCGAATGGCCCGCGGCTGCCGAACAATCAAGGCTGGGAGCCGAAATTTCAGCTCAACATGAACACCTCGGCCGAGGAGCTCGCGCCCGAGGTGCGCGAGGTGCTGCTGACCATCACGCTCGAGGCCAAGCAGGGCGACGCCACGCTGTACCTGGTGGAGGTCAAGCAGGCGGGCGTTTTCTCGATAGCCGGCGCATCGCTCGACGACATGAAGCGCTTGATCGGCAGCTTCTGTCCCGAGCGTGCTGTTTCCCTACGCGCGTGAGGTCGATTTCCGACCTGATCGTCAAGGGCGGCTTTCCGAATTTCCTGCTGCCACTGGTCAACTTCGATGCCCTGTTCGCGCAGGCATCGGAATCCCCGCAGCCGGGATTGGTCAACTAGCGCCGAGCCGATGCAGAGTCCGCGACTGGAGCCGATGGCGGTGATCGGCGCCGGCTCCTGGGGAACGGCTCTCGCCATTCAGATGGCGCGCGCGGGGCATCCGACCCGTTTGTGGGGCCGCGACCCGGCGCAGATCGAGGCGATGCGCCAGGCGCGGTGCAACGTGCGCTACCTGCCGCATGGCGGCGTTTCCCGGATGCACTCGCAGGTCGTGGCGGACTTGCGGGAGGCGCTGCGAGGTGCGCGCGATGCGCTCGTGGCCGTGCCCTCCCACGCGTTCCGCGCCACTCTCGTTGGGCTCGAGCCGCACCTCCGCGCTGACACGCGCGTGGCCTGGGCGAGCAAGGGCTTCGAGGTCGAGACCGGTCTGCTGCCGCACCAGGTTGCGCACGAGGTGTTCGGCGCGCGGCCGGGCGCCGTCCTGTCGGGACCGACGTTCGCGAGGGAGGTCGGCGCGGGGCTGCCCACCGCCATGACCGTTGCGTCGCGCGACGCAGCATTTCGCCAAGGAGTTGGTATTGAGGCTCTCCGGCCCTCGATTTCCGCGCCTATACGCATTCCGACATCATCGGCGTGGAAGTCGGCGGCGCCGTCAAGAATGTCATCGCCATCGGCGCGGGTATCGCCGACGGCATGGGCTTCGGCGCCAACACCCGCGTGGCCCTGATCACGCGGGGGCTCGCCGAGATGATGCGCCTGGGCGTGAAGCTCGGCGCGCGGCGCGAGACCTTCATGGGGCTCGCAGTGTCTCGGCGATCTCGTGCTCACGCTGCACCGACGATCAGTCGCGCAATCGGCGTCTGGGGCTGGCGCTCGGGCCGCGGCGCATCGACTCGAGGATGCGCAGCGCGGCATCGATCAGGTGGTCGAGGGCGTGACCGCCGCGTGCGCCGTGCGCAACGTCGCCGAGCGAGTCGGGGTGGATATGCCCATCTGCCTCGAGGTGTATCGCGTCATGCACGAGGGGCGGCCGGTGCGCGCCGCGGTGCAGGCGCTCATGGGCCGCGAGGTCGAAACGGAGACGGAGTGAGCGTGCGCGCGCGACGGTTGGCTAGAGCGCGGCCAGACGAATCCGAGCTGACGCCACGCCTCGTAGGCCACCTGCGACGGCGTTCGACAAATTGAGGCTGCGGCTTCCGGCTGCATGGGAATGAACAGCGAGTTTCCGCGCCGATGCGCTCGCGCACCCGTCGGGCAAGCCTCGCGTCTCGGACCGAACAGAAGGCATCCCCCGCGCGGTACTGAATCCGCGTAGCAGCGCCGCCCGCCGGTTTCGACAGCCGACCCAGGCGCCCGCCGAGGGTGCGCAGGCAGGCATCGAGGTTGGCGTGAACCTTCAGCGCGCGAGGTCGTGGTAGTCGAGGCCGGAACGCTGCAGGCTCCTGTCGTCGAGCCGGAAGCCCAGCGGCTTGACCAGTGCAGGTCGCGCCGGTGTTGGCGCACAGCCGGATGACGTTGCCGGTATTCGGCGGAATCTCCGGCTCGAACAGGACGCATGTGGAACATCGCGACATGCGTCGATGCCTCGACGGTCTGCGAACCCGATGCCACCACGCGCTGCGCGGGATAGGCGAACTCCATGCCGAGGCGGCGAAATTCGTCGATGATGCGAAAATTGACCGCCTGCTGCAGATCGAGCAGCGGATTGATCTTCGGCTGCTGCACGAAGTACGACAGCTCGAATTGCAGGCAGGAATCGCCGAGGGTCTTCAGGTGGCAGCGCTCGAAGCGCGCGTTCGCGCTGCTCGCGCACGATGCTCTCCAGCAGTTTCGGGTATGCCGCGCAGCTTCTCGCGCGGGGTGGCGTAAGGCACGCGGATCGTCGCGAGCGCGCGCTGCTCGGACGCGCGCCCGAAATTGCGCACCCGGCTCTTCAAGATGATCGGCATTCGACATGATGATCTGCTCGCCGGTTTCGCTGCGCAGGCGCGTGGTCTTGATGCCGATGCGTTCGACCGCGCCGGTGAAAGTCGTCGATCGTCAGGTTGTCGCCGACCACGAAAGGCTTGTCCAGCGCGATCGACAGCGAGGCGAACAAATCGCCGAGCACGTTCTGCAGCGCGAGCGCCACCGCGACGCCGCCGACGCCCAAGCCCGCGAGCAGCGCGGTGATGTTGACGCCGAGATTCTCGAGCGCCAGCAGGATCAGCAACGACCAGATCAGGATACCGCGCGACGAAGTTGATGATGTCGAGCGAGCCCGCGAAGACGCGGTCGGTACCGCGCTCCAGCTCCTTGATCTCCAGATAGAACTTGACGCCCGCCCCGCCCACAGGCCGACCTGCAGCAGGACCAACATGAGCACCACGCTGTCGACGATGTGCTGCACCTTGTCGGGAAAGGTCAGGCTTCCTGTCCGGCGTACAGCGCGATGCGCGAGGAACGAGAATTGTCTGGTGTTGCCGAGCAGATAGAAGATGAGACGGACGGGTGCCGGCGGCTGGATCGTCGAGAACTTCCGATAGCGCGAGGCGATGAGGCGGCGCAGGATCGAGAGGCCCGATCCAGACGGCGACGGCCACGATGCCCGCGAGCACCCAGTCGGCGAGGGAGTTGCCGTAGAAGAGCGTGCCGGAGATCCCGAGAATGTCTCTTGAGAAAGTCAGCCATGATCGGCGACGATTATAAGCCGCCGTGCGGCCAGCGCGCGCCGCATGCCTAGCTGAGCGCGTCCTCCATGCCGAGTTCCTTCATTTTGCGCGACAGTGTATTGCGGCCCCAGCCGAGAAGTTTTGCCGCGTCCTGCTTCAGCCCGTCGGCCTTGCGCAGCGCGACGCGGATCAGGATGCGCTCGACTTCCGGCACCGCCTGATCGAGCAGGCGCTGCGTGCCGGCATCCAGTTCCTGCTCGGCCCAATGCGAGAGCTTCGCCATCCAGTCGTGATTGGCGGCCTGGCCGGCCGGCGCGCCGCCGAGATCCGGCGGAATGTCCTCGGCGCGAATCTCGCGGCCCGGCGCGGTCACGGTCAGCCGCCGGCAGGCATTCACGAGCTGGCGGACATTGCCCGGCCAATCGAATGTCGACCAGCGCGCGTCTCCGCCGGCGGCGTCAGCAATTTCGGCTCGACGCCCAGTTCCTGGCCGGCGACGCTCAGATAGTGGCGCAGCAGCTCGGGAATGTCCTCGCGCCGCTCGCGCAGCGGCGGGATCTCGATGCGGATCACGTTGAGCCGGTGCAGGAGATCCTCGCGGAAATGCCCCGACTTCACGCGCGCCTCCAGATCCTGGTGGGTGGCGGCGATCACGCGCACGTCGACCTTGCACCGGCGTCTGGCCGCCGACGCGGTAGAACTCGCCCTCCGCCAGCACGCGCAGCAGCCGCGTCTGCAGTGCCGGGCGACATGTCGCCGATCTCGTCGAGGAACAGCGTGCCGCCGTCCGCCTGCTCGAAGCGGCCGCGGCGCAGCGTGTCCGCGCCGGTGAAGGCGCCCTTCTCGTGGCCGAATAGCTCCGACTCGAGCAGATCCGCGGTGAACGCCGCCGTGTTGAGCGCGACGAAGGCCTTGCTCGAGCGCGGGCTGTGGCGGTGCAGCGCGCGCGCCACGAGTTCCTTGCCGGTGCCCGATTCGCCGGTGATCAGCACCGTCATGCTCGAGCGCGACAACCGGCCGATGGCGCGAAACACCTGCTGCATGGCGGCCGCCTGGCCGAGCAGTTCCGGGATGCTGCGCCGTGCGGCCTCGACGTCGGTGGACACCGTCGCCTGCTGCGCGGCGCGGCGCACGAGGTCGACCGCCTTGTCGATGTCGAAGGGCTTCGGCAGGTATTCGAACGCGCCGCCCTGATAGGCGGCCACCGCCGCATCCAGATCCGAATGCGCGGTCATGACGATGACCGGCAATCCGGGCCGCGAGCCTGGATCTCCTTGAGCAGATCCAGGCCGCTGCGGCCGGGCATGCGGATGTCGGTCATGAGCACATCCGGCGCGTCGGCGCGCAGCGCCGTCAGCACGTTGTCGGCTTGATCGAAGCATTGGGCCGTCATGCCGCTGCCTTTCAGCGCCTTCTCCAGCACCCAGCGAATGGAGGCGTCGTCGTCGACCAGCCAGACTTGCAGCGGCTTCACGTTCATGCGGAGTCCATGGGCAGAGAAATCACGAATATCGTTCTGCCGGGAGCGCTGTCGAACTCGATCAGGCCGCCGTGACGGCTCACCAGATCCTGCGCGATTCCCAACCCCAAGCCGGTGCCGTCGGCGCGGCCCGAAACGAGCGGATAGAAAATCGTATCGCGAATTTCCGGCAGCACGCCCGGACCGTTGTCCTCGAATTGAATCGAGGCGACCAGCCGATGGCGGCGCGCGCCGACGCTGACGTTGGTCGCGGCGCGCGTGCGCAAGATCAGCCGCGGCGCATGCCCGCCGCGCGCGCGTGCCCCGGCGCCGGACAGCGCCTGGATGGCGTTGCGGCCGAGATTCAGCATGGCCTGAATGATGTGATTGGGATCGACCGTGAGCGGCGGCAGGCTCGGGTCGTAGTCGCGATCGATCGCGACCCCTTCGGGCGCTTCGCTGCGCAGCAAGTGATAGACGCGCTCCAGCAGTTCGTGCACGTTGACCAGCTGCTTGGCCGGAGGACGGCCCGGGCCCAGCATCGAATCGAGCAGATTGGTGAGCCGGTCCGCCTCGCTGATGATGACGCGCGTGTATTCGCGCAGCGCCGGATCGAGCAGTTCGCGCTCGAGCAGCTGCGCGGCGCCGCGCAAGCCGCCCAGCGGATTTTTGATTTCGTGCGCGAGCTGGCGGACCATCAGCCGGCTCCCGCCCGAGCTGCGCCAGCAGGGCGTTCTCGCGGGTCAGGCGCCGGTGCTGCGTGATGTCCTCGATCTCGAGCAGCAGACGGCCGCTCTCCTGCCGACGGTGACTGCGGTCACCGCGCAATCGAGGATGCGGTCGACGCCGCCGGGCGCCGGCCAGGCCAGTTCGCGCTGCACCACGCCCTCGCCGCCCTGCCGCGCGCGCTCGAACAGCGGCAGCAGCGTCTCCGCGCCGCGAGCGAGTTCGGTGATTCGCCGGCCGAGCGCCTGATTCGGTCCCAGCCCCAGCAGGGTCTGCGCGGCGGCGTTCAGGTAGGTGACCTGCAGGTCGTGATCCAGCAGGAATACGCTGGTCACCAGGGCATCGAGCAGCTCGGTGCCCTCGATGTGCAGATCCGTGCATTTGCAGCTCAGCGGCCAAGCGGCCCATCCGGCGCTCGGCCCCGAAGGAGGAGCGGTCGCGGAGTCTCTCGGCTCCCTAAGGCGTGCCCTTGCGCGTCGGCGACAGCAGCGAGGTGCGCATCACGTAGAACGTGACGGAGTCGGAGCTCTTGGATTCGCCCCGTCGCTTGGTCCGACGACGGTCGCCGAGAGCGTGTACGTGCCGCGCGGCAGGTCGGCGAGCGTGAATTGCGTCGCATCCGGCGCCTGATCCGTCAAGGCACTGCCGTTCAAATACCAGGTGACCGACTGGGTCCCCTTGTTGAGCGCGGGATCGACGGCGAGCTGCACGTTCACCGGCTGATTGCCGGTGATGGTCTCCTCGGTCCCCGGCGAGGTGATGGCGAACTGGCGGAAATCCAGCGGCCCCGAGCTTCGGGCTTCTCCGGCGTGGCGCTCTTCGACCTGCGCGCCAAGGGCAACGCCGCGAGAGGAGCCGGAGGACGTGGTGACCTTCTCCGCGCCCGGTTCGGGCTGATCGGAGAAATGCACCACGCCGTCCGCGTCGGTCCACTTGTAGACGACGGCCGCCGGGACGGCCGGGCATCCCGCAAACACCGCGAGCAGGCCGCAAGCAATCCATGATCGGCATAGGTGCATATTTCGAAAGCATAGTCCTATCGCCTCCCGGCCACAAAACGAGGTGACGGCGGCGTGACCGCCGTCACCTTAAGGCCGCAGCACCCTCAACGCACCTCACAAGCTGTAGTACATCTCCATTTCGATCGGATGCGTGGTCATGCGCAGACGCGTCACTTCCTTCATCTTCAATTCGATGTAGGCATCGATCAGATCGTCGGTGAACACCCCGCCGGCCTTGAGGAAGCCGCGATCCTTGTCCAAATACTCGAGCGCCATGTCGAGCGAATGGCACACGGTCGGAATTTTCTTGTCCTCCTCGGGCTCGAGGTCGTACAGATCCTTGTCGGCCGGATCGCCGGGATGAATCTTGTTCTGGATGCCGTCCATGCCCCGCCAGCAGCATGGCGGCAAACGCGAAATACGGATTCGCCGTCGCGTCCGGGAAGCGCACCTCGATGCGCCGTCCCTTCGGGTTTGAGACCCAGGGAATGCGGATCGAGGCGGAGCGGTTGCGCGCCGAGTAAGCGAGCTTCACCGGCGCCTCGAAGCCCGGCACCAGGCGCTTGTAGCTGTTGGTGCTGGCATTGGTGAAGGCGTTGATCGCGCGCGCGTGCTTGATGATGCCGCCGATATAGTAAAGCGCGATGTCGGACAGGCCGCCGTACTTGTCGCCGGCGAACAGCGCCTTGCCTTCCTTTTGCAGCGATTGATGCACGTGCATGCCGTTGCCGTTGTCGCCGACGATCGGCTTCGGCATGAAGGTCAGCGTCTTACCGTAGCCGTGAGCGACGTTTTGCAGCGCGTACTTGAGGATCTGCACCTCGTCGGCCTTCTTGGTCAGCGTGTTGGCGGCGACGTTGATCTCGCCCTGGCCGGCGGTCGCCACTTCGTGATGATGCACTTCGAACTTCAGGCCCATCTCTTCGCAGGCCATCGACATCGCGGTGCGGATGTCCTGCTGTGAATCGACCGGCGGAACCGGGAAGTAGCCGCCCTTGACGCCCGGCCGGTGCCCCTTGTTGCCGTCCTCGTAGGCCTTGCCGGAATTCCAGGCGCCTTCGTAAGAGTCGACCTCGTAGGAGCAGCCGTTCATGCTCGAGCTGACCCTCACGCTGTCGAAAATGAAGAACTCGTTTTCCGGTCCGAACAGCGCCGAATCGGCGATCCCGGAGGACTTCAGGTACGCCTCCGCGCGCTTCGCCAGCGAGCGCGGATCGCGCTCGTAGCCCTGCATGGTCATCGGCTCGATGACGTCGCAGCGCAGATTGACCGTGGTCTCTTCGTAGAACGGATCGATGACCGCGGTCGCGGGGTCCGGCATCAAAATCATGTCCGACTCGTTGATGCCTTTCCAACCGGCGATCGACGAGCCGTCGAACATCTTGCCGTCGGTGAAAAAACCCTCGTCCACCAGGCGCGTCGGGATGGTGACGTGCTGCTCCTTGCCAAGAGTGTCCGTAAAGCGAAGATCGGCGAATTTCGCTTCTTTTTCGTCTATCAATTTAAGAACATCGGCGGGAGTCATTTGCGTCCTCGCATGAGTGAATGTGCGGTGTCAAGCCGGGCCAGCGCCGGGTTCCAGTACACTGCAGGTTATGTGCCAGTCGTGCGGCAATAAGATCAAGCACTTGCGATCCCAAAAGAGTGCACAGCGCACCAATATAAAGCATATCGAAAATTTTCACGTGCCGATTTGGTGCGCGAGCGAAAGCGGTGCATGCAAGGCGACGCCCTATCGATGGGACACCCGGGTGAGGCGTCGCTATACTCGCGGCCGTTCTTCGATTTGACCGAGCACCCCGATGGCCAAAGCCAAGCCGAAGCCGCCCCGCACCTTTCAGGATCTGATTTTCGCACTGCAAAATTATTGGTCGGATCAGGGATGCATCATTCTGCAGCCGTACGACATGGAAATGGGCGCGGGCACCTTTCATACCGCGACATTTCTGCGCGCCGTCGGCCCCGAGCCTTGGAGCGCCGCTTACGTGCAGCCCTCGCGCCGACCCACCGACGGCCGCTACGGCAATAACCCGTTTCGGCTGCAGCACTACTATCAGTTTCAGGTTTCCATCAAGCCCTCGCCCGACGATTTTCAGGATCTGTACCTGGGCTCGCTGCGCGCGCTCGGCTTCGATCTGCTGACGCACGATATCCGCTTCGTCGAGGACAACTGGGAGTCGCCGACCTTGGGGGCCTGGGGACTCGGCTGGGAGGTCTGGCTGAACGGCATGGAAGTCTCGCAATTCACCTACTTCCAACAAGTCGGCGGACTGGATTGCCGGCCGGTGATGGGCGAGATCACCTACGGACTCGAGCGACTGGCGATGTACATCCAGGGCAAGGAAAGCATCTTCGACATCGTCTGGACCGAAGGGCCGTTCGGCGCGATCACCTACGGCGACGTGTTTCATCAGAATGAAGTGGAGCAGTCGGCCTACAACTTCGAGAAGGCCGATACGGACGTGCTGCTGCGCCAGTTCGATACGCACGAAACCGCCTGCCAGAATCTGCTCAGCGACAAACTGGTTCTGCCCGCCTACGAGCAAATGGTCAAAGCATCGCATTCGTTCAATCTGCTGGACGCGCGCCATGCGGTCTCGGTCACCGAACGCCAGCGATTCATCCTGCGGGTGCGCACCCTGGCGCGCGGCGTTGCCGAAGCGTTATCGCGAGAGCCGCGAAGCGCTCGGCTTTCCGCTGCTCAAGAACGACGCCGCGGCGCGAGTGGCCTGATGAGCGCGCGGGATCTGCTGTTCGAACTCGGCACCGAGGAGCTGCCGCCGCGCACGCTGCAGGGCCTGTCGGCGGCGCTCACCGACGGCATCGTCAAGGGATTGGACGGCGCGGGCATTGCGCACGGCGCGGCGCGCGGTTTCGCGACGCCGCGCCGGCTCGCGGTGCTGGTCCGCTCTTGCGCCGAGCGTGCAGCGGACCGCCAGGTCGAGCGGCGCGGACCGCCGGTCAGCAGCTGCCTTCGATGCGGACGGCGCGCCCACGCAGGCCGCGGCCGCCTTTGCCCGCAATTGCGGCGTCCAGGTCGCGGCTCTCGAGCGGCTGGTCACGGAGAAGGGCGCGTGGCTGGTATTCCGCGGCACCGAGCGCGGCGCCGCGACCGCAGGCTGCTCGGCGACATCATCAATCACGCGATCGCGGCGCTGCCGATCGCGAAGCGCATGCGCTGGGGAGCGCGCACCGCCGAGTTCGTGCGGCCGGTGCACTGCGTCGTGCTGCTCTTCGGCGACTGAAGTCGTGCCGGTCGAAGTGCTGGGCCTGCGCTCGGGCGACATCACTTTCGGCCACCGCTTTCACGCGCCGCGCCCCATTGCGCTCAAGTCGCCCAAGTCTATGAGAGCCGACTGCGCAGCGCCAAGGTGCGTGGCGGATTTCAGCGACCGCCGCGAGGCGATCCGCGCCGGCGTGGCGGCAGCCGCCGGCCAGGCCGGCGGCACGGCACTGATCGAGGGCGCGCTGCTCGATGAAGTCACCGCACTGGTCGAATGGCCGGTGCCGATCGTGGGGCGGTTCGAAGCAGCGCTTCCTGTCGCTGCCGCGCGAAGTGGTCATCGCGACCGTTCAAGACCATCAGCGCTATTTCGCGATCGAGGGTCCGGACGGCAAGCTCACCGGCGGCTTCGTCACGGTGAGCAACATCCAGAGCCGCGATCCTGACCAAGGTGCGGGAGGGCAACGAGCGCGTCGTGCGGCCGCGCTTGAGCGACGCGGCGTTCTTCTGGGAGCAGGACCGCAAAGTCTCGCTCGAGGTGCATGCCGCACATCTGAGCGGGGTGACCTTTCAGGCCAAGCTCGGCAGCTATGCCGAGAAAACCGCGGCGGGTGAAGCGCCTGGCGCTGTTGATCGGCGAGCGCATCGGCGCGGGCGCCGATGTCGGCCGCGCCGCGGAGCTTGCCAAGGCCGACCTGATGACCGCCATGGTCGGCGAGTTTCCGGAATTGCAGGGCATCATGGGCCGCTATTACGCGCGAAGCCGAAGGTCATCCCGAAGAATTGGCGCTGGCCCTCGAGGAGCACTACCGGCCGCGCTTTGCCGGCGATGCGCTGCCCTCGACCAAGACCGGCCAGGCGCTCGCTCTCGCCGACAAGATCGACACGCTGGTCGGAATTTTCGCCATCGAACAGCGGCCGACGGGCGCCAAGGATCCGTTCGGCTTGCGCCGCGCCGCGCTCGGCGTCTTGCGCATTCTGCTCGAATGCCGGCTGGATCTGGACCTCGCCGCGATGCTCGGGCGAATCCGCCGCCGCGCAGCCGGTGCAGCAGGCGGCGGTCGCCGAAGAGGTCTATGACTTCATCGCCGAGCGGCTGCGCGGCTTGCTGCTCGAGCGGGCCGACGGCACCTCCGCCGAGATGATCGACGCGGTGCTCGCGAGCCGGCCGCGTTCCCCGCTCGATGCGGATGACCGCTTGCAGGCCCTGAAGGAGTTCCTGCAGCTGCCGGATGCAGGCGTGCTGACCGCGATCAACAAGCGCATCGCAAATATCCTGAGGAAATCGCATCCGCAGCAGGACGTGAGCGTTCGCACGAGCCTGTTCACCGAGGATGCCGAGCACCGGCTGCACGGCGTCCTCGTACAGCTGGGCGATTCGGTTGGCGCGCGCTCGCCGCGCGCCGCTATGCGGAGGGCCTGCGCGAGCTGATTGCGCTGCGCGGCGCCGGTCGATGAGTTTTTTGAACGCATCATGGTCATGGACGAGAACCTCGATCTGCGCAACAACCGGCTCGCCCTGCTGCGCGATGTGCAGCGGCTGCTCGGCGGCGTCGCCGATCTGTCGCGCCTGCCGGGCTGAGGCGTCCATGCAGCTGCTGCGGTCGCTGTTGTTCACCACCTACATGATGGTGTCGGCATGCCTGTTCGGCGGATTCATGGGCCTGTGCTTCTGGCTGCCGTATCGCGCTCAGTTCGCCATCGCGCGCAGCTGGGCGCGCATGCTGTTCTGGGTGCTCGAACGGCTGTGCGGCCTGAAGTTCACCGTGGAGGGGCGCGAACGCATTCCGCAGGGCAATCACATCATCATGAGCAACCACACCTCCGCCTGGGAGACGATCGCGCCATTCGTGATCTTCCCGCCCCAGGTCTGGGTGCTGAAGCGCGAGCTGTTGTGGATTCCGTTCGTCGGCTGGGGGCTGAAGCTGCTGCGGCCGATCGCGATCAATCGGGGCGAGGGTCACCGGGCCGTCAACCAGGTCATCGAGCAAGGCAAGGCGCGGCTTGCCGACGGCCTGTGGGTCATCATTTTCCCGGAAGGCACGCGCGTGACGGCGGGGGAGACCCGCAAGTTCGGCGTGAGCGGCGCGCTGCTCGCCACCGACACCGGCAAATTCGTGGTGCCGCTGTCGCACAATGCCGGCGCATTTTGGCCGAGGCGCGGCATTCTTGAAGAAGCCCGGCACGATTCGCGTCGTCATCGGCGAGCCGATCCGCCCGGAAGGCAAGAATCCCAGGGACTTGACCGAAGAAATCCGCGCCGCCATCGAGCGGGGCATGGCGCGGATCGCGTAAGGCTAGCGACGCTCGATGCGCCGGATGCATGCGCGATCGCTTCCTGCTCGCTCTTCCCCGCGCTTAAGCCCAGCCGGCTGTTGCCGCCGGGCGACCGACATGCGCAGACCCGTGCGGCCGAGCGTGGTGTATTGCATGCCGCCGCTGTCCACCGGCGCAATTGTAATTGACCGGGCCGGTGGCATGGTGGAGAGTGCCTGTCATACACGGCCAATGCAGAGGCCACGACAGTGAACGGTGTTCGTTCCGCGCCGATACCATGGCGATGCATCGGGCGGTGTCTGGTTGCCGGCCTGCTGCTGTGCTGTTCGGCACTGGTGCGGGCGGCCGACCGCATCGACGGCGCGGCGCCCCCGCCCCCCGCCCGATTTGCCACCCTCGTCGAGCTCGACGGTCCCATCGGCCCGGCGATGAGCCGGCATATCGAGCGAGCGCTGGCCGATGCAGACAACCGGCATAGCAGCGTGGTCATTTTGCAGATGGACACGCCGGGCGGCCTGGATACCGCGATGCGCGATATCATCAAGGCGATACTCGCCTCCCCGGTGCCGGTGGTCGGCTATGTCGCGCCGGGCGGCGCGCGCGCGGCGAGCGCCGGAACCTACATACTTTACGCGTGCCATGTCGCCGCCATGGCGCCGGCGACGAATCTGGGCGCCGCGACGCCGATCTCGATCGGAGGCGAGCAGCCCGGTGCCGCGCCGGCCGCGCCGGCGGACAATTCAAAGGAGGACAAGAAGGCGGCGCCCTCCGTGGCGCAGCCGGCGACTGCCGGCGAGCGCAAGGCGGTCAACGATGCGGTCGCCTACATACGTGCGCTCGCGCAAATGCGCGGTCGCAACGCCGACTGGGCCGAGAGCGCCGTGCGCGGCGGCGCCAGTCTGTCAGCCAACGATGCGCTCCAGCAGCACGTCATCGACCTCATTGCCAAGGATGTGCCCGATCTGCTGAAGCAGCTGAACGGACGCAAGGTCCAGGCGGCCGGCCGTGAGCTCGTTCTCGACACCAAGGATCTCGCCGTCGAGCGGATTGTTCCGGACTGGCGCACGCGCGTGCTGCTGGCGCTGACGCATCCGACGATCGCGTACGGCCTGCTGCTGATCGGCATCTACGGCCTGCTGCTCGAGGGCTATAACCCCGGGGCCGTCCTGCCGGGCGTGGTGGGCGCGCTGTCACTGCTGCTGGGGCTCTACGCCCTTCAGTTGCTGGCGGTCAACTTCGCTGGACTCGCGCTGATGGCATTGGGTGTGGGGCTGATCATCGCGGAATTTTTCATGCCGGCGTTCGGATCGCTCGGTGTCGGCGGCCTGGCGGCATTCGTCATCGGATCGATTATGCTGTTCGATTATCAGGCTTCAGGAAGCGAGGTCGCGCTGCCGGTGATCGCGGGAATCGCCATTTCGGGTGCGCTCGTGATCGCGGTCATCGCCTGGCTGGCGGCCCGCGCGCGCAGCAGACCCGTGACCACCGGGGCCGAGGCGATGATCGGCGCAGTGGTCGAGGTGACCAGTGATTGTCGGGACCAGTGCGTCGTGCGCTACGGCGGGGAATTGTGGAATGCCCGCACGTCGATCCCGCTGCGCGCGGGGCAGCAGGCGCGAATCGTCAAGGTCGCCGGGCTGACTCTGTGGATCGAACCGCAAGCGAATGCGAAGGAGTAGCGGATGAGCATTTCAATACCGGTCGCGTTGATAGTGTTGCTGTTCCTGGTGGCGACCTCCATTCGCATACTCAAGGAATACGAACGCGGGGTCATGTTCACCCTCGGCCGGTTCACGGGCGTCAAGGGTCCGGGCATTTGCCTCGTCTTGCCGGTGATCCAGCAGATGAAAAAGCTCGAGCTGCGCACGGTGGTGCTGAATGTTCCGAAGCAGGACGTGATCTCTCGGGACAACGTGTCGGTGAAGGTGAGCGCAGTGGTGTATTTTCGCGTCGTCGATCCGGAAAAGGCCATCCTGCAGGTGGTCAACCCGTACGAAGCGACCAGTCAGCTGGCGCAGACGACGCTGCGCTCGGTGTCAGGGCAGCACGAGATGGACGAACTGTTGGCCCAGCGCGATAAATTGAACGCGGCGATTCAGCAGGTTCTTGACCTCAACACCGCGGCTTGGGGCGTGAAAGTCACGAACGTCGAAATCAAGGACATCGATCTGGACGAGACGATGATCCGGGCCATGGCCCGCCAAGCCGAAGCGGAGCGCTCGCGGCGCGCAAAGGTGATCCACGCCGAAGGCGAGAGGCAGGCGGCGGAGACTCTGGCCGAAGCGGCGCAGCTGCTGTCTCGCGAGCCCGCTTCGCTGCAGCTGCGCTACCTGCAGACGCTCGCCGACATCTCGAATGAAAAGAGCTCGACGATCGTGTTCCCGCTGCCCATCGATCTGATCGCGCCGCTGCTGCAGCGTCCCGAGAAGCGCGAATAATCCGGGATGCTGTGAAATCCGCCGCTGTCAGCCAACGGCTGTCATACAGGGCCTGACGCACCTTGGGTCCTCGAGGCGCTCGAACTCAAATATCCAGATTCGATACCTGCAGGGCGTTTTTCTCGATGAACTCGCGCCGCGGCTCGACCGCATCGCCCATCAGCGTGGTGAAGATGTCGTCCGCCGCGACGGCATCCTCGATGCGCACTTGCATCAGGCGGCGGGTTTCCGGGTTGATGGTGGTGTCCCACAGTTGCTCAGCGTTCATCTCGCCCAGTCCCTTGTAGCGCTGGATGCTCTGGCCTTTTTTTGCATGCTCGAACAGCCAGCTCATCGCGACCTTGAAGCTGGCCACGTCCTGCCGCTCATCGCCCCGCTGAACGTAGGCGCCCGGTCCCATCAAGTCGTTCAACGTCTGCGCAAGCTCGGCGATTCGCAGGTATTCCGCCGAATCGAAGAACTCGCGCGGGATGTGCCGCTCCGAGCTCAAGCCGTGCTCGAACCGCTGCAGATCGATGCGATGGCCGCCGGCCGCCAGCGTTTGCACCGATACCCGGTAGCGACGCGACACATCGTCGAGCGTATTGAGCCGCAACTCCAGGCCGCGGCACCAATCCTTGAGCTCGTCGGTGCGATCGAACGCAACGGGGCTGAGCGTCGGCACGTACAGCAGCTGCTCCAGGAATCGCTCGTCGTAGCGGCGCGCCCAGCGATGCACGATGGCTTGAACCTCGACGTATCTTCTCGCCAGCGACTCGAGGCCCAATCCCGACAAGGGCGGAGCTTCGGCATTGACATGCAGTGCCGCTCCGTCGATCGCGGTGCTGAGCAGCAAGGCGTTCAATTCCAGATCGTCCTTGACATAGGTTTCCTGCTTGCCTCTCTTGACCTTGTAAAGCGGCGGCTGTGCGATGTACACATGCCCGCGCTCGATCAGGATCGGCATCTGACGATAGAAAAACGTCAGCAGAAGCGTTCGGATGTGCGACCCGTCAACATCGGCATCCGTCATGATGATGATGCGGTGATAGCGCAGCTTGTCGACGTTGAAATCATCGCGTCCGATGCCGCAGCCGAAGGCGGTGATCAGCGTTCCCACCTCGGCCGACGCCAGCATTTTGTCGAAGCGCGCCTTCTCCACGTTGAGGATCTTGCCCTTGAGTGGCAGTATGGCCTGAGTGCGCCGGTCGCGGCCCTGCTTCGCGGAGCCGCCGGCCGAATCTCCCTCGACCAGAAACATCTCGGACAGCGCAGGATCCTTTTCCTGACAGTCGGCGAGCTTGCCGGGCAAGCCGGCAATATCGAGCGCGCCCTTGCGGCGGGTCATTTCGCGGGCTTTGCGCGCGGCTTCGCGCGCATAGGCGGCTTCGAGAATCTTGTTGACGATCGCACGCGCTTCCTGCGGATGCTCCAGCAGGAATTCCTCCAGGCGCCCGGCGACGGCCGACTCGACCACGCCTTTCACCTCGGAGGAGACGAGCTTGTCCTTGGTCTGCGAGGAGAATTTCGGGTCGGGAAGCTTGACGGACAAGATCGCCGTGAGCCCCTCGCGCGAATCATCGCCGGTGGTCGCGATCTTTTCCTTTTTGGCCGCCAGTTCCTTTTCGATGTAGTTGTTGAGCGTGCGCGTCAGCGCGGCGCGATATCCGGCCAGGTGCGTGCCGCCGTCCTTTTGCGGAATGTTATTCGTGTAGCAGTACATGCTCTCCTGGTACGAATCGTTCCATTGCATCGCGACTTCGACTTGCGTGTTGCCGTCGCGCGTTTGAAACCACAATACGGTGTCGTGCACCGGAGTCTTGCTGCGATTCAAGTAGCTCACGAAGGCGGCCAATCCGCCCTCGTGCTGAAACACCTCGGATTTCTCGTCGCGCTCGTCCACCAGTTCGATGCGTACGCCGGAGTTGAGAAAGGACAGCTCGCGCAGGCGCTTTGCGAGAGTCTCGTAATTGAACGAGATGTGGGTGAAGATCTTTGAGCTCGGCTTGAAGCGCAGCGTGGTCCCGCGCTCCTGCGTCTCGCCCACCGCGGCGAGCGGCGCTTGCGGCTCGCCCAATCGATATTCCTGGCGATGAAGTTTGCCGTCGCGGCGAATGTTCAGTTCCAGATAATCCGACAGCGCATTAACCACCGAGACACCGACCCCATGCAGGCCGCCCGATACCTTGTAGGAGCTGTCGTCGAACTTTCCGCCAGAGTGCAGCATGGTCATGATGACCTCCGCGGCGGAGACGCCCTCCTCGCTGTGAATATCGACCGGTATGCCGCGGCCGTTGTCGCAAACCGTCACCGATTCATCGGCGTGAATGGTGACCACAATGCGATCGCAATAGCCGGCCAGCGCTTCGTCAATGGCGTTGTCCACCACCTCGAACACCATGTGATGCAAACCGCTGCCGTCGTCGGTATCCCCGATATACATTCCGGGCCGCTTGCGAACGGCGTCGAGGCCTCTTAAGACTTTGATTTTACTCGAATCGTATACGTCGCTTTCGGGCATGGCTGATCCTGATCAAAGACTGCGTAGTCTAGCAGTTATCATCTCCAATAACGAGTCGCCATGAGCAATTTAGTCTAATAAATTCAATAGGTTATAAAGGCTTGCCGCAACGCATAATGCGGATCCAGATTGCCGGCAATCGAAACGGTTAGTGTTCCACGTGGAACCTCAGCCGCTCATCCACAGATCACCGACCCGCCATCCAATCGAAGCCGGCTGCCCGGCTCACCGAAGGCCGCGAATTCCGCGTGTAGGGTCGTCACTATCAACTGGACGGGCTGTGCGCGAACCTGTTCGATCAGTCCCGCGAGCCGAAAATCGTCCAATTCGGCTGCGGGATCATCCAATAGCAGCGTGGGCTGAATCGGCGAATCTACTGGAAAGAGCTTGATCTGAGCGATCAACAGCGCGGCGGCGAGCAGCTTCTGCTGACCTCGGGAGATGCGATCCTTCACCGCAAATCCATTCAGGCGAATGGCAAGCTCTGCGCGCTGTGGGCCTACCTGAGTAGAGCCGGTCTCCTGATCTTGTGCCCAGCTGCGTTCCAATGCCTCCCGCAATCGCATATTTCGCGGCCAACCGGGACGATAGCTCAGGCCCAATTCCATGCCGAGTAATCCGCGGCCCAGTGTCTGTGCTTCGCCAACCAATCGTTCGACATACCGGCCCCTGGCCTCGCTCAAGAGCTCTCCATAGCGAACGAGATCCGTGTCCCAGGCGCACACCACGGACAGCGGCTCCCTCCTCCGCAATGCGGCATTCCTCTGTTTCAGCACTTGATGATAGTTCTGCCACTGCCGCACGAATGGTGGTTCCACGTGGAACACTCCCCAATCCATAAATCGCCGTCGTCGGCTGGGCCCCTCTTCAATCAGTCGGTGAACCTCCGGATCGATGATTTGCACCGGAAATACGGATGCAAGTTCCGCCAGCGATCCCGCCCTTTCGCCCGCCACCTTCGCACGAATGCCGCCCGCAGAGCCCTCGATGCCCAGCCCCATTCGGCGCTCGCCGATGTCCACCTCACCGAAAATAACCGTCCGCGCACTGCCGGAGCGAATCAGATGTTCCAAGCGTCGGGTGCGAAAAGATCGACCGCGGCCCAGCAGGTAGATGGCCTCCAGCACGCTGGTCTTGCCCGAAGCATTGGGTCCACTGATCAGGGTGAATTGAGGATCGAAATCGATCTCGGCCTGATGCAAGCAGCGGAAATCCGTCACTTGCATCCGCCGCAGGGTCATGGAACTAAAGCCTCATAGGCATGACGACGTAGCGCGCACTCGTGTTGCCGGGAGAACGAATGAGGCAGCTGCTATTGCTATCGGTCAGCCCCAACTCCACTTCCTGTCCATCGATCGCGGCCAATGCATCGAGCAGGTAATTGACGTTGAACCCCACCTCGAGATCCTCGCCCAACGTAGGCCACCTCGATCTCCTCCTCGGCCTCTTCCTGCTCAGGATTATGGGCCTGTACCGTAATGGCGTTCTTTTTCACGGTAATGCGAATGCCACGATACTTTTCGTTCGATAAAATCGCGGTGCGTTGCAGCGCCTGCCGCAGCACATCTCGATCGGCGCGAATCGCGGCCGCCGGGGCAGCCGGGATCACACGCGAATATTCCGGAAAACGGCCGTCAATCAGCTTCGAAGTGAAGCGAACATCGCCGATCTGGGCTCGAACGTGATTAGTACCTATCGCCACCGCCGCGCTACCCTCGTCGGTCAACACCCGCTGCAGTTCCAGCACGCCCTTGCGCGGCACGATGACCTGCTGCGAATTCTTCGCCTTGCTCGCCAGCGCCGCTTCGCACAGTGCGAGTCGATGACCATCCGTAGCCACCGCCCGCAACAACCTGACCATCGATCTCGAGCAGCATGCCGTTCAAGTAATAGCGAACATCCTGCTGCGCCATCGAAAAGTGCGTCTTCTCCAGCAGACGCAGCAGATCCTTGCGCGCGATCTGCACGGTCTGCTGCGCATTGATGTCGTCGATCACCGGAAATTCGGAGGCCGGCAAAGTCGCCAAACTGAAGCGGCTGCGTGCCAGCCTTGATCACCAGCTTTCTCGCCTTCGACGGTGATTGCCACCACCGACTTCTCGGGCAGTGCCCGCAGGATGTCGAGGAACTTTCGCCCCGGCACGGTGATATCGCCGCTCTCCTGCACGGCCACTTCGGTCGCCGCGACCAGCTCGACCTCGAGATCCGTCGCGGTGATCGACAGCCGACCTTGCGCGACGCCCAGCAGCACGTTCGCCAGCACCGGCATGGTCTGGCGGCGTTCGACCACACCGATGACCGCCTGCAAAGGCGCCAGTAATTTCTCCCGTTCAGCCGTCAATTTCATGCGCCTCACCATCCAACTAATCTTAGATTTAGATTCTTGAAGGAGATTATTACTATGATTATGAAGGTCACGACCATCTGTGGATAACACCTAAATAACATTAATAATCATAGACTTGCCTATTGCAAGACATACCTCTGACTCCTGTCCGCACGGCGTCTCCAAACTGTGGTCATCTTGTGGATATCTTTATCCACAGTTTCATCCACAGCTTCTCCCGCTCAGCCCGCGAGGGTTCTCAACAGGTTCATGTAATCCTCGCCGATTCGTCTTTCCGATTCCCGCAACTCCTTGACCCGGCGGCATGCGTGCAGCACCGTCGTATGATCGCGGCCGCCAAACGCGTCGCCGATCTCCGGCAAACTGTGATTGGTCAATTCCTTCGCCAGCGCCATCGCCACCTGGCGCGGCCGCGCGATCGACCGGCTGCGCCGCTTCGAGAGCAGATCCGCGATCCGGATTTTGTAGTATTCGGCTACGGTCTTCTGAATATTTTCCACGGTCACCAGCTTCTCCTGCAGCGCCAGCAGATCGCGCAACGCCTCCTTGGCAAACTCCAGCGTGATCGGCCGGCCGGTGAAGTGTGAAGTGGCCACGACGCGGCGCAGCGCCCCTTCCAATTCGCGCACGTTCGAGCGGATGCGCTTGGCGATGAAAAATGCCACCTCCTCCGGAAGATCGACGTGCGATATCGCCGCCTTGCTCATGAGAATCGCCACGCAGGTCTCGAGCTCCGGCGGCTCGATCGCCACGGTCAACCCCCAGCCGAAGCGCGATTTCAAGCGCTCCTCGAGGCCGTCCACTTCCTTCGGATAGCGATCGCAGGTGAGGATCACCTGCTGCTGGCTCTCCAGCAGCGCATTGAAGGTATGGAAGAATTCTTCCTGCGACCGGTCCTTTCCCGCGAAAAACTGAATGTCGTCGATCATCAGCGCATCGAGCGATCGGTACGCGGTCTTGAAATCGTTGATGGTGTTGTGCTGCAGAGCCCTCACCATGTCGCTCACGAAGCGCTCGCTGTGCACGTAGGCGAGCCGCGCCTCGGGGTTGCGCTCCTTGAGCTTGTTGGCCACCGCATGCATCAAGTGCGTCTTGCCCAATCCGACTCCGCCATAGATGAACAGCGGGTTGTATGCCTTGCCCGGGTTGCCGGCCACTTGAACGGCGGCGGCCTTGGCGAGCTGGTTGCTCTTGCCCTCGACGAAGCTGTCGAAGGTGAATTCCGCGTTGATGCGGCTGCCGAGCACGGTCGGTGCCAGGCGCCGCGCCTTGCTCGCCGCAGCTCCCCAGCGCGTCCGCGCCGCCGTTGACGAAGGGCGCATTGGCGGCGGGCACCCCGGCGCGCGTGCCCACATCGAGCACCACTTCGGTCGCCGTTCCTTCGGCGAACTCGCGGATCAATTCCCTGATCCGCGGCAGCGAATTGTCGCCCAGCCACTCGACGACATAGCGATTCGGCGCCAGCAGCTTGAGCTCACCGTCACGCTCGATCGCCTGCAGGGGCCGTACCCACGTATTGAACTGCTGCATCGGGAGTTCGCTCTCGAGCACGCGCAGACAGCGGTTCCATAGCGACTCCGACAAGAGCGCTCTCCTACATGCGGCAACGGGGCAAACTAAACGAAAGGGCAGGGAGTCTAGCTCCAACTTGGGCATCGCGTCTATTGACACATCCAAGCCCGCTCAGTACCCTTGCCGCCTTTCGCAAATCTCCCAGTCCGTTGATTTGCCCCGCGGGTTTTTGATTAAGTTCGCATTTATGAAACGTACCTTCAACCCGAGTAACTTGCATCGTGCCCGTACGCATGGGTTTCGCGCACGAATGGCCACCAAGAGCGGTCGGCGGTTGCTTGCTCGACGCCGTGCCAAGGGCCGCAAGCGCCTCTGTCCCTGACGGTTGAGTCCCAAGGCTGTTTAACAAGGGCTGATCAGCGATCCGTAAACTGACGTTCGAGCCGCGCAAGCGTTTGCACCAGCCGGCCGAATTTCGCGCAGTACGGCAGCGCGGCAGGCGATTTGCCGACGCCTACTTTAGCTTGTCGGTCCTGGCAAACCATGAAACTCATCCGCGGCTGGGCCTGGCGATAGCGACGCGCACCTGCGGAACCGCCGTTGCCCGCAATCGCATCAAGCGCCTGACGCGAGAATCCTTTCGTTTGAATCAACACACCCTACCGCCGGTCGATGTCACAATTGCAGCCCGCGACGCCGCGCGGCACGCAGCCCCGGGCGATTTGCGCGCCAGCCTGGTCGAGCATTGGAAGAGCATTTCGCAGCAATGGTAGAGCCATGCGTAAAGTCCTGATGCTGCTCATTCGCATCTACCAGCTGACGTTGAGTCCGCTGTTGGGACCGCGCTGCCGCTTCTATCCGAGCTGCTCCTGCTACGCCCATACGGCGATCGAGCGCCATGGGGTGGTGCGCGGCACCTGGCTCAGCCTCAAGCGGCTGCTTCGCTGCCATCCCTTTGCCGAGGGCGGTTACGACCCGGTGCCGGAAAAGAGACTGATCAATGCCTAATACTCGCGTCATGCTGTGGGTCGCATTGGCTGCGATCCTGTACCTCAACTACGAAGCGTGGATGCATGATTACCGCGAGCCGGCGCCGTCCACCGCAGCTTCGACCGCCGCGCCGCCTTCCGACACGTCGTCCACCGCGGGCGCAGCGGGCGGCACCTCGCCGGCCGCCTCGAATTCACTCGCCGATTCGATACCCAAGGCAGGGAGCGCCGCACCCGGCGCTGCCGAGACCGCGCCGCCGCCCGCGGCCGCGCGGCCGGCCGCGGGTTCGCCTGCTGCGACGCTGCACGTGGTGACCGATGTCCTCGACGTCACCATCAACCTGAAGGGCGGCGAGATCGATCGCGCCGATCTGAGCCAATATCCGCTGCACAAGGACGACCCGAACGTCCCGGTGCGGCTCGAGAACCGCGACCCGGACACGCTGTATCTGCTGCAGAGCGGTCTCATCGGCGGCGCGGGCGAACCCGCTCCGACGCATCTGACGATGTGGACTGCGGCGCAGACCGAATTTGTGCTGCCCGTCGGCGCCAATGAATTGCGCGTGCCGATGACCTGGACGGACGGCCACGGCCTGACGGTGACCAAGACGTTCACATTCACCCGAGGCTGGTATGCCGTGGACCTCGCGTACGTGGTGCACAACGAGGGCGCATCGGCGCGCAGTCTCGCTTCCTACGCGCAGATTCTGCGCCACTGGGAACATGCGTCGCGCTCGTACTTCGATGTCGAGACCTATTCGTTCAAGGGGCCTGACGTATTCGACGGCACGAAAACCCGCGATCTCAAGGTCGAGAACGATGCGGACAGTAAATTCGCGGAGACCATTACCAACGGTTGGCTGGCGTCCCTGCAGCATCACTTCGTGTCGGCGATCGTTCCGCCGGCGGATCAACCGTACCGCTATCAGCTGCAGGTCCAGGCCCACGAGTACCTCCTGAGCGCGACCGGGCCGTCCAGGCAAATTCCCGCCGGCGCCGCCGCCGAATTTCACGAGAAGCTGTTCATCGGACCCAAACTGCAGTCGCAGCTGGCGGCAACCGGACCGCGCCTCGAGCGCACCGCCGACTACGGCTTGCTCACGGTGATCGCGCAGCCGCTGTTCGCCACGCTCAAGTGGGTCCACGCGCTCGTCGGCAATTGGGGCTGGTCCATCATCATCGTGACCGCCCTGATCAAACTGCTGTTCTACCCCTTGAGCCAGGCGAGCGGCCGTTCGATGGCGAAGATGCGCGCGGTCGCGCCGCGCATGAAGCAGATTCAAGAATCCTTCAAGGACGATCGAGAAAAGCTCGGCCGCGCGATGATGGAGCTCTACAAGCGAGAGAAAATCAATCCGCTGGCGGGCTGTCTTCCGATGGTCGTGCAGATCCCGTTCTTCATCTCGTTCTACTGGGTGCTGCTCGAGAGCGTGGAAATGCGCCAGGCGCCGTTCCTGCTGTGGATCAACGATCTGTCCGCGCGCGACCCGTATTTCGTGCTGCCGCTGTTGATGGGCGGCGCGATGTTCGCGCAGTTCAAATTGAATCCGGCGCCCCCCGATCCCATGCAGGCGAAGATCATGCAGTTCATGCCGTTGGTCATGACCGGCATGATGGCCTGGTTCCCGTCCGGCTTGGTGCTCTATTGGCTGACCAATACGGTGCTCTCGATCGTGCAGCAATGGCGCGTGAACCAGGTGGTTCAAGAGGAGGCTGCCAAGCAGCGCTCCTAGACGGGCTGCCGGGAAGGCACCAGGCGCATGGGCCCGCGCGGCTTGCGAAACACATGCAGGCCGAATCCCAGCGCATCGCGGCCGTGGCGCCAGTAAGCCTGATAGAGCGACTGCGCGCGTTCCCGGGCAAGCGCCGCCGCCGCCTCGTCCGCGGAGCCTGCGGCTATTCGGTCGGCCTCGCGGAGAGCCGAACGATAGCGCGCGGTCTCAAAGGCATCCCATTCGGATTCACTGGCCAGCGTCGTCAGCTGCTGCTCGAAGCCTGCATTGACGGTGACGCGGGCATTCGCGCCCAGCGCCGGGACGCACAGGGCGGCATCCCCGAGAAGCTCCCGATACGCGGCGGGCGGAGACTTGCGCCAGAAGAAATCCCCCAGCAGCAGCCGGCCGCCGACCCGCAGCAGCTCGTAGCATTTCGCGGCGGCGGCGTTCAAGCCGCCGAACGAAGCCGTGCCGCCCAGACAGATCACGGTGTCGGCCGGCCCCGAAGCGGGTGCGTAGTCGGCGGCGGGTTGGTGCACGAGCTTCAGCCGCTCGGCGGCCCCGCGCCTCCGCGCCTCCGCCTCGGCCAGCGTCAACAGCACGGCGTCGGCCTCCACACCCACCCCGCGGCAACGGCGCCGATCGATCGCATCGATCAGCAGGCCGCCGTTACCGCAGCCCAGATCGACGAGCAGCGCATCCGCGGCGATTTCCAGCGCACTGATCAACGACTCGGCCTTGGCGGGCGACAGGGGATACAGGTAGCGCACGGCTTTAGTGTACCGATGTGCGTCGTCTCGTAAACTAGGACGGTGAGCCCGTCCGACACCATCGTCGCCGTCGCGAGTCCAGCCGGGCGAGGGGCGGTCGGGATCGTCCGAGTGTCCGGTCCGGACGTGCCGCGCATCGCATGGGCAATCCTCGGGTGCGTGCCGGTGGCGCGGCGCGCACGGATCGCGAGTTTTTTGGACGACCAGGGCAACTGTTTGGACCAGGGCCTCGCCCTGTATTTTCCGGCGCCGGCTTCGTTCACCGGTGAGCACGTCCTCGAGCTGCAGGGACACGGCGGCCCGCTGGTCATGGATTTGCTGGTTCAGCGCGCCCTCGGCCTCGGATGCCGTCTGGCGCGGCCGGGCGAGTTCAGCGAGCGCGCCTTTCTGAACGGCAAGATCGACGTTGCACAGGCTGAAGCCGTTGCCGACTTGATAGATGCGGGCACGGCGGCGGCAGCCAGGGCCGCAGTGCGCTCCATGCAGGGCGAGTTTTCGGCGCGCATCGGAGAGCTGCAGTCGCAGCTCACCGAACTGCGCGCCTACGTCGAAGCCGCAATCGATTTTCCGGACGAGGAGGTCGATTTCCTGACGGCTTCCGCCATCGAGTCGAGGCTTGCGCGGCTCTCGGGCGGCTTCGATGAGATCATGGCCGCGGCTGTGCAAGGCGCTTTGCTGCGCGAGGGGCTGACCGTCGTGATCGCCGGCAAGCCGAACGCCGGGAAGTCCAGCCTGCTCAATCGGTTAGCGGGAGACGAAGTCGCCATCGTGACGTCCGCGCCCGGAACGACTCGAGACGTGCTGCGGCAGCATCTGCACCTCGATGGCCTGCCGCTGAATCTGGTCGACACGGCGGGCCTGCGCTGCGCGTCCGATGCGGCCGAGGCGGAAGGCGTTCGCCGCGCCCGACGCGAGATGGCGCGCGCGGACCGGGTCCTTTACGTACTCGACGCCAGCCGCGTCGACGAAAGCGCGCAGGCGGACCTGGCTGCTGAACTCGACGAGCTGCCGCATGGGTTGCCGGTGACCTGGGTGTTCAACAAGATCGATCTGATCGGCGCCGCGCCGCGCGTCACGGACGGGGCGCCGGTTCGGGTTTTCTTGAGCGCTCTGACCGGCGAGGGAATCGATCTGCTGCGCGCTCACCTGAAGGCGAGTGCCGGCTACCGCGAGGCGGAGTCGGGCGCGCTCGCGGCACGGCGCCGGCATCTCGATGCCCTCGAGCGCGCGCGCGCGCTGGTGGAGGCTGCTGCGAAGGCGCTGCGCGTCGCCCAGGCCTTCGAGCTGTTTGCCGAGGATCTGCGGCTCGCGCAGCGCGCCCTCGGCGAGATCACGGGGGAGTTCACCAGCGAGGATCTGCTCGGCGCCATCTTCGGCAGTTTCTGTATCGGAAAATGATTCTCGAGGGCCGTCGGCAATGAAGGCCCATCGCAAAAAGGCATCCCCGGCCTGCGTCTCTCGGCAGCCGGCGGCGGCGAGTCTTAGATGCTCTGCTCGCCTTTCTCCAACTCGGATTTGCCGTCGGTCTCGATGGACCGGGCCAGCCGCGCCGAAATGCCAAGCGCGGCCAGCACCGCGATCGTGGCAATCGAAGTCTTGAGCGGATGATGCCAAAACAGCCATACCATCGTCGCGGCGGACAGCGCCAAAACCGCCAATAAGACGAAGATATTCGTGCGTGCGTAGGACGAGCGTGACATTTGCCAGCCTCCGATCCGATTTTTCGCCCACTTGCTTTATACATGTTCAATAGGCAAACGCCTATAAGCAATCCCACTAATCGGCCTACGGCTGGGCCCAAGGGGTCTGCTCTGATACCGACTCTAGCCCAACATCGACTCTCGGCGCCAATGTGTGGCGGTGGCGACAATCAACAACAGGGCCAGACTCAATGCCGATCCGGCGGACAGCATGACGTCGAGCGGCGCGATCGGCGCATCCTTGAGCACGCTGGTCATCAGCAGGTGCTGGCTCAAGGACGGGATGAGCATCAGCGAGCTCTTGGTCTTCAGGGAATAGATGCTGGCGAACGCGATCGGCAGCGTCGGCACCAGCAGCACGCTGGTGAGATAGGTCTGCGCCTCGCGATAGCTGCGCGTGAACGAGGCGACCAGCGTCATCAGCGCGGCGCCCAAAGGCACGAACGGCAGGCAGATGGCGAAGAAGATCGAGCGCGGTTCCCATGCCGAGATTGGCGCTCATGCCGAGCCGCTCGAGCGGCACGAAGCGGAACACGGCGACGAATGCGGCGAGATTGATGGCCAGCGACAGGCACATGTAGGCGCAGGTCGCGAGAATCTTGCCGCCCACCAGCGATGCGCGCGCCACCGGCAGGCTGAGCAGGGCCTCGAGCGAGCCGCGTTCGCGCTCGCCCGCGGTCGAATCGATGGCCAGGTACAGCCCCCCCATCAACACTGCGAACAGCACGAAATACGTCATGAAGCCCAGCACCACCACGGCGCGGCCGGCCGGTGTCGTCGACGTCGATCTCATTGACCGCGATCGGCACCGCGAGCAGCGGGCTGACGCCGCGGACCTGCAGGCGCAGCTGCGCGATGCCGCTGCCGTAACCGGCGAGCAGCGCGCGCAGGCGCTCCGCGCTCTTGCGGGTCTGCGAATCCGAGCTGTCGGCCACGAGCAGCAGCGGCGCGGGTCTGGCCGCGGCGAATCGCGCGGCGTACTCCGGGGGCACGATCAGCACCACGGTGCTCGCGCCGCTGCGGACCGCCGCGCGCGCCGCGTCCTCGGACAGCGCGGCGGCGCTGAGCTTCACGCCTTGGGATTCGAGGTAGCGCAACAGGTTGGGCGCGCGTTCGCCGCCGGAGATGGTGATCTGCAGCGGTTCGTCCGACTCGACCACGCTCTGGTCGAGCATGCGCGAGACCATCGCGCCGAACAGCAGCGGGCCGAACAGCGGGCCGAACAGCAGCGCCGATACCAGCGTGCGCCGATCGCGCAGATTCTCCAGGAACTCCTTGCGGAACACGGTGAACAGCGCGCGCATCAATTGAGCCCCTCGGCGTCGCCGAGCACCTGCAGAAACGCCTCCTCCAGCGAGCCGGTCCGGCCGCGCTCGCGAATCGACTGCAGCGTGCCGTGCGCCAGCACCCGTCCGTGGCCGATGATGACCACCCGATCGCACAGCGCCGCCACCTCCTGCATGACATGCGAGGAGAACAAAATGCAGCGGCCCTGCGACTTCAGATCCTTGCAGCATGTCGCGCAGGTTGCGGATCGCCATCACGTCGAGGCCGTTGGTCGGCTCGTCGAGCACCAGATTTGCCGGGTCGTGCACCAGCGCGCGCGCCAGCGCCACCTTGATGCGCTGGCCCTGCGAGAATCCCTTGGCGCGGCGTTCGATGAAGCTCTGCATGCCGAGCGAGCGCGCCAGTTCGGCTGTGCGGGTCGCGCAGGCGGTCGCGCCCCATGCCCTGCAGCGAACCGAAGTATTCGATGTTCTCGCGCGCGGTCAGATTGGCGTACAGACCCGCGGCATGCGGCAGCACGCCGAGGTGCGCGCGCGCGCTCGAGGTTTCGCCGCGGATGTCGATGCCGTCGATGCAGGCACTGCCGCTGTCGGGCGTCAGCACGCCGTAGAGCATGCGCAGCGTGGTCGACTTGCCGGCGCCGTTCGGTCCCAGCAGACCGGTGATTTCGCCGTCGCGCGCGACGAAGGAGACCTCGCGCGCCGCGCCGATGGAGCCGAATCGCTTGCACAGCGCCTTGGCCTCGATCATGGCGCGGGTCCGGTCATGCCCACGAAGAAGGGCGCCGGATGATGATGCTCGAGGCAGCTCGCATCGAGCGCCAGCGGGTCCGCGGCGTCCAAGAACTCGGCCATGAGCTTGGGCACGCAGCCGGTCGCCAGCTGGCCGTGCCCCTCGCCCTGCAAGACCAGATGCCGGTGCCTCCAGAGTCCCTGCGCCAGACGCTCGGCATCGGCAGGCGGCGTGACCGGATCGGCCTCGCCCGACAGCAGCAGGGTCGGCACGTCGCTGTGCAATGGCGCTGTGCAATTCCGCATCCACCGGACCCCGCGGCCACAGCCTGCAGATTTCCGTGAGCGCATCCAGCTGGTCCGTGCCCTGGTAGGTTTGCGCGAGCTGCGCTCTGTCGATTTGACTTGCGGAGAAAAACGGCACGTCCTCGCTGCAAATCACGCTGTTCTGCATGCCGCTCGCGAGCTGATCGCCGAGCTGGCGCGCCATCATGACGGTCTGGGCGGCGAGCGGCGCGAGCTGACCCGCGGCGGCTTGATGGATCAGCGTGGGCAGCAGCGATGCCTCGGTGGCGCTGTAAGATAAAAAGCGCAGCGCAGCGCTCAAGCACGCTGCGGTTGAACTCGATCACGAGCGGCAGTCCGCTGCTCGGGTCGGTGAGTGTGAGCGCCGCCTTTTCGGGGCCGAATCGGCGCCTCAAGCCGTCGAGCTCCCGCCTCAAGTCCGGGTAGGCGGCGGCGCAGTCGGGCGCCGACAGACAGCGCGTCAGGATGAGGCCCAATGCGCGCTCGCCGTCCAGCGGCGTGTCCGCGCCGATCGCCTGCTGCGGATAGGTCACGCCGTCGAGGATGGCCGCGTGAGTCGATCCGGGATAGCGGCGCATGTACAGCTCCGCCATGCGCGTACCGTACGAGGCGCCATACAGATCGATCTGCGGATAGCCCAGAGCGCGGCGCACCTGGTCGAGATCTTGAACCGCAACGCTGCTGGTGTAATAGCGCACGCGATCGCCGAACTTCTCCAGACAGGCGAGCGTCGCCTGGCGCAATGCAGGCATCGCCTCACGGGTCTCCTGCCAGTCGTCCGGGTAGTGGCAGGCGAGCGGGGCGGAGCGTCCCGTGCCGCGCTGATCCACCAGCACGATGTCGTGATTGCGGTTGATTCGAGCGAATGCGCCCGCATGGCTCGTGTACAGGTCCGAGGCGGCTTGGCCGGGACCGCCCGCCAGCAGGAACAGCGGCGCCGCCGCCGAGCGGCGGTTGAGGGCGGGCACTACGGCGACGCGGAGCTCAATGTGTCGTCCCGACGGGCGCGCAGGGTCTTCGGCGACGCGCAGCACGGCGCAGCGCGCGGCGACCGAGCTCATCCTGAGCGGATGCTCGAGCCGGCACTCGTGCATGGGCAGCGCGGCCGCCGCAGCCGGCGGCGGGCCGCTCAAGCCCAGGACGCACGTTGCCATAGCCACCAGCTTAAGCCGCATGGGACATCTCCGGTTCTTCGGCGTAGTGTATCGATTCGCTATCCGCGCCCGTCCGCGACTTGGTAGATTTGCGGGCCAGTTCGTTTTTAAGTTACGTTGTGGCAGCCAATGTCCCTGATTCGCGAAGATGATGTCATTGCCAGCGTCGCCGACGCTCTGCAATACATTTCCTACTATCACACGCCGGATTTCATTCGCGCGATGGGCCGCGCCTACGCCATTGAGCAAAGTCCGGCGGCGCGCGATGCCATCGCGCAGATCCTCACCAATTCGCGCCTGTGCGCCGAGGGCCATCGGCCGATCTGCCAGGACACCGGCATCGTGGTGGTGTTCGTTCAAGTGGGCATGGGCGTGCGCTGGGACGCGATGCGCGATCTGGACGCAATGATCAACGAAGGCGTGCGGCGCGCCTATCTCGATCCCGGCAACAAGCTGCGCGCGTCCATCGTGTCCGACCCCGCGTTCAAGCGCTGGAACACGCGCGACAACACGCCGGCGGTGATCCACACGGAGCTCGTGCCGGGAGAGCGGCTCGAGATCACGGTCGCCGCCAAGGGCGGCGGCTCTGAAAACAAATCCATGTTCGCGATGCTGAACCCGTCCGATTCGGTCGCCGACTGGGTGGTGGGAGCGGTACCGGAGATGGGCGCCGGCTGGTGTCCGCCGGGAATGCTCGGCGTCGGCATCGGCGGCAGCGCCGAGAAGGCCATGCTGCTGGCGAAGAAATCGCTGATGGAGCCCATCGATATCGCCGACCTGCAGGCGCGCGGCGCGCGCAGCCGCACTCGAGGAATTGCGTCTGGAAATCTACCGTCGGGTCAACGATCTGGGCATCGGCGCGCAAGGCCTCGGCGGCCTCACCACGGTGCTCGACGTGAAGGTCCTGGACTACCCGACGCATGCCGCGTCGCTGCCGGTCGCCGTGATACCGAACTGCGCCGCCACGCGCCACGTCCATTTCACGCTCGACGGGTCGGGGCCTGCGGTTCTCCAGCCGCCGAATCTCGAGCTGTGGCCGAAGGTGCACTGGAGCGCCGATGCGGCCGCGCGCCGCGTGTCGCTCGAAGGCTTGACCCGCGAACAAATCGCAAGCTGGAAGGCCGGGCGAGCGGCTGCTGCTGTCGGGCAAGCTGCTGACCGGGCGCGATGCCGCCCATAAGCGCATCTGCGCCCTGCTCGATGCCGGCGAGCCGCTGCCGCCGGGACTCGATTTCAAGGGACCGGGTCATCTACTACGTCGGGCCGGTCGATCCGGTCGGCGATGAGATCGTGGGTCCCGCCGGCCCGACCACCGCCAATCGCATGGACCGCTTCACCGACACCATGCTCGGAAAATCCGGACTGCTGGCCATGGTCGGCAAGGCGGAGCGCGGCCCGGAGACCGTCGCCTCCATCCGCAGGCACCGTTCGGCCTACCTGATCGCGGTGGGCGGCGCCGCGTTTCTCGTGTCGCAGGCCATTCGCGCCAGCCGCGTGGTCGCGTTCCCGGAGCTCGGCATGGAAGCGGTGTACGAATTCGAAGTACGCGACATGCCGGTCACCGTGGCGGTGAGCTCCGACGGCGAATCCGTGCACGACACCGGTCCCAAGGCGTGGCGCGGTAAATTTGCCGGCATCCCGCGTGACGGTCGAGTAGCTCACTGCGACCGCCGTGGATTCCGCTTCCTGGCGGTTTTCGCAGCCGCGGTTTACAGTACGCCTCCTTAAGAAAACCGAGTGGATTCATGGCGATGCGTTTCAGGGCTGAATTCGACGTGATCGTGGTCGGCGGCGGCCATGCAGGCACCGAGGCGGCGCTGGCAGCTGCGCGCATGGGCGCGAGCACGCTCCTGCTCACGCACAATATCGAGACGCTCGGGCAGATGAGCTGCAATCCGGCGATCGGCGGCATCGGCAAGGGCCATTTGGTCAAGGAGATCGATGCGCTCGGCGGGGCCATGGCGCTGGCCGCGGACCGGGCGGGGATCCAGTTCCGCACTCTCAATGCCAGCAAGGGGCCCGCGGTGCGCGCCACGCGCGCGCAGGCCGACCGGCAGCTGTACAAGCGCGCCATGCGCCGCGCGCTCGAAAGCCAGCCGAACCTGCAGCTGTTCCAGCAGGAAGTGGCCGATCTTACCCTGCAGGGCGAGCGCGTGGCCGGCTGCGTTACGCAAAGCGGCATCGAATTCCGCGCGCGCAGCGTCGTCCTGACGGTCGGTACGTTCCTCGGCGGCCGGATTCACGTCGGTCTGCAAAGCCACGCCGGCGGCCGCGCGGGGGATCCGCCGGCGAATCATCTCGCGGCGCGGCTGCGCGAACTGCCGCTGCGTGTCGCCCGCCTGAAGACCGGCACGCCGCCGCGCATCGACGGCCGCAGCGTCGATTACGCCGGACTGCGCGAGCAGCACAGCGACGATCCGCGCCCGGTGTTCTCGTATCTCGGCACCCGTGCCCAGCACCCGCGCCAGCTGCCCTGCCACATCACCGCCACCAACGAGCGCACCCACGACATCATTCGCGCCGCAACCGCGCGTTCGCCCATGTTCACGGGAATGATCGAGGGCGTCGGACCGCGCTACTGCCCGTCGGTCGAGGACAAGGTCGTGCGCTTTGCCGACCGGACGTCGCATCAGATATTCATCGAACCGGAGGGGCTCGATACGCACGAGATCTATCCGAATGGAATATCGACGAGCCTGCCGTTCGATGTGCAGTACGAGTTCGTGCGCACCATCAAGGGATTCGAGCGGGCGCACATCACCCGGCCTGGATATGCCATCGAATACGACTTCTTCGATCCGCGCGACCTCAAGTACGAGCCTGGAAAGCAAATTCATCCGGGGGCTGTATTTCGCCGGGCAGATCAACGGCACCACCGGCTACGAAGAGGCCGCCGCGCAGGGCCTGCTCGCGGGTGCCAACGCCGCGCTGGCCTGCGCCGGGCGCGATCCGTGGTGCCCCAAGCGCAGCGAGGCCTATCTCGGGGTGCTGGTCGACGATCTGATCACGCGCGGAGCGCCGGAGCCGTATCGGATGTTCACGAGCCGCGCCGAGTATCGCCTCTCGCTGCGCGAGGACAACGCGGATCTGCGCTTGACCGGCCGCGGCCGCGCGTCTCGGATTGGTCGATGACGCGCGCTGGGAATTTTTCCAGCGCAAGCGCGACGCCGTCGACGCCGAGGTCGCCCGCATGTCCGCGCTCACCGTGCATCCGCAGGACGTGGATGCCAGCGCTGCTCGCCAAGCTGGGGCAGCCGCTGCCGCGCGAGGCGCAGGCGTTGGAGCTGCTGCGACGCCCGGAATTGGACTACGATGACCTGCGCATGGTCGCAGCGCCCGATGACTCCTCGCCGCTCGACGCCTGGCGAGCCGACGAGCGCCTGGCGGAGCAGGTGGAACAGCAAGTCGCGTACAGGCGAAATATTCCGGCTATCTCAAACGGCAGAGCCAGGAGATCGACCGCCAACAGCGCCACGAGGAGCTCGAGCTGCCGGCCGATATCGACTATGCGCGAGGTGGGCGGATTGTCGAATGAGGCGCGCCAGTGCCTGTGCGCGGTACGGCCGCAGACGCTCGGTCAGGCCGCGCGAATCCCGGGGCTCACTCCGGCGGCGGTGTCGCTGCTGCTGGTGTATCTGAAGAAACGCGCTCACGCCGCGTGAGCCGTGTGCGGACCGCCGAGCCGGCTCGAGCCGGCCGTCGGCGGTCGCCTAGCGCTCGACGGTCGTCAGGAACTGCGCGAACGTCCGGTAGTACGCCTCTCGGTTCTGCTGCTTGCTGAAAGCATGCGCCTTCGTCCGCGGCTTGCAGATACCAGACCACGCCGCCCCGGCTGCGCAGACGATTCACCAGCTGTTCGGACTCGCCGACCGGTACGCGCGGATCATTCTTTCCGTGCACCACGAGCACCGGGCGCGCGATGCGGTCGGCATTGGTCAGCGGCGAAATTCGCCGCAGGAACGCTCGCGTATCCGGATCGCGCTCGTCGCCGTACTCGAGGCGCCGCTGATCCTGCCGGTACGGCGCCGTCTTGCTCAGAAAGGTGATGAAATCCGTCATTCCGCCGAGATCGACGCCGCCTCTCAGGCGGTCGCTGTAATTGACCAGGGCGGCGAGCGCCAGATAGCCGCCGTAGGAGACGCCGGAAATCACCACGTGCTTCGCGTCGAAGCTGCTCTGCAGCCCAAGCCACACGAGCAGCGCGCCGACGTCCTTGACCGCGTCTTCGCGCAGCAGGCCGTTGTCCAGCGCGACGTAGGTCTTGCCGTAGCCGGACGAGCCGCGCACGTTCGGCGCCAGAACCGCAAACCCCATTTCATTCACCAGGTACTGGATCCACGGATCGAAGCTCGGACGAAACTGCGATTCCGGCCCGCCGTGCAGCATGATCAGCACCGGATGGGGTCCGCCGGCCGCGGGCTCATAGATGTACAGCGGTATCTGGCGCGATTTGCCGTCCGTCCGGTCGAAAGTCGGGAATTGCACCAAACGCGGCAAGACGAATCTCTTCGGATCCAGCGGCCCCGGCTCGCTCTCGGTCCACGCCTGCAGCTGGTTGCTCGCCATATCGAGAACATAGGCATCCCGCGGCTGATTGGGCGCCGCGAAGCCGAAGGCGAGACGCTTGCCCTCGGCGTCGAAGCTCAACGAGTCGATGACCCCCGCTGCCGGCAGCCGGGGCGGAATCAAATCCTGGTGAGTGCGCAGGTCGAGGGCATTGAGCTTGCTGGCGCCGCCCTCGTTGCTGACGTAGGCCAGATAGTGGCCGTCCTTGGAGAGCGCCAGCTGCTCGATGTCCCAGGGGATCGGCCCCGAGATCTCCGTCTTCTCGCCGGTGAACAGATTGACGTAGCGCAGCTTGCCGAACTCGCCGTCGCGGTTCGAAATCAGGTAGACGCCCTGTCCATCGCGGGAGAACCTCGCGTCCGTGATGCCCACCTTGTCGCTCGAGGGATCCACCTCGCGCTTCTGTCCGTTATAAAGATCGACCACGTACACGTATCCCTCGGCGATCGACACGTATTTGAGGACCAGCAGCTTGCGGTCATCCGGCGACCAATCGAGCGGATACCAGGCGGCGCTGTCGCCGGAGACCGCAAGGTGCGGCAGGCCGCCGCTTTCCGGGTCGACGATGTCGATGTCGTGAGACACGCCGTCCCGCGCGGTGGTGAAAAACGCGATTTCACGGCCCGCGTTGGACCACAACGCACCGCCGTTCAACGACTTGCCGTCGGTCAGCAGCCGCGCCGCGGGCTCGCCCACGCGCTGGTAGTAGAGCTGAGCGCTTTCGTTGCCTCCGACATCCTTCGAAAAGACGAACGCGCTGCGGTTGGGATCCGGCGAGAACGCGCCGCAGGTGATCGGTTCGCGCAGGAACGTGATCTGGCGGCGCTCGCCTCCCGCGTGGTCGACGACGTGCAATTGATCCACGTCGCCGAAGCGCGTGGCGATCAGCAGCTGGCCCCTGGGAGACCAGCCGAGCGGGGTTGCCTGGCGCGCGCTCAGGTAGGCCTCCAACTGTTCCGTCGAGCCGGCGGGCGGCTCGGGAATGTTGTCGAAAACCAGATTGCCGCGCACCGCCGCGTGGGCGTCCGAGCCTGCGGAATCGACGAGCAACGGCGCCGCTAGGGCGAGCAATAAAAAAATTCGACGCATTATTCCTATGTTCCCGATCCGCGAGGATAATGGATTCGATGGCGGGCTTCGAGCACCTACTAAAGTCCTACGACGTGAGCGACACGCTCGACGACATCGCGAGTGCCGATCCGCCGTCGTACCTGCGCCGCTGCTTTGCCGAGGGCTGCTCCACGCCGAGCCTGTCCTGGCCGCGGGTGCAGCAGCTTGCGCTCTGCGCGATGGTACTCGACTCCGTCATCAATGATCGAGACTACGAGGTCTTGGAGCCGGAGCTGATCGCGGACTGGCGCCTGCATTACGGCCACGCCTGTGCGCACGTGAAGGACACCGCGGTGCTGGCATTGCGCCGGGCGCTCGACACCCTGCGGCCCCAGGACCCCGACGCCGCTGCGGAGCTGGAAGAACTCGAGCGCCGCCTGGCGCCCGTATAGATGCGCTTGCGCAGCGTGTGCGCCTTCTCGATCGCGGCCGCATTGGCCGCCTGCGCCTCCCCCTCCGTGCCGCCGCGTGCAACGCCGCCCGCCGCCGCCGCGCCCCGGCCGGCGCCCGTGTCCTACGACTGGCGCCCGCTGATCATCGTGCCGCTCGGCACCTTGCTGCAGGCAATCCCGCTGTCGCTGCACGAGGTGCTGCTGTTCCACGATGCGGCCCAGCCCGGCGGCCGCGACGAGGAGGATTGCTATGCGATCGGCGGCGCGCCGCCGCCGCCATGGGCCGGACGCCGCCCGGATGAATATTACCTGTGCTTCGTCCACGATCGCCTGCAACGCATCGAGGCGGCGGTGCGTTTGCCGGCGGACGGCGCCGCGGTATTCGCCGCCGCGTGCGCACAATGGCTCGAGGGTTCCGCGCCGGCCGCGCCATCCACCGATGCATGCGAAGGACACGACGGCGCGACCGGCTTCCGCGCGCGCCTCGGCGGCGGCCCGGAGGGCGCGGCGGCCCCCGGCGAGCCGGCACAATCGGCGGCGCGCGCGCTGTCGATCAGCATATTCGTCCTCGCCCCCTGACGCATGAGCGGGGATTCCGAACTCGAACTTCTCGTGCAGGGCGCCGCTCAGCTGGAGCTGACGCTGGACGGTGCGCAGGGGGCCGCGCTGCTGCGCCTGGTCGATGAACTGGAAGCGGCCAACGCGCAATTCAACCTGACCGCCATCCGCGACCGGCCCGGCATGCTGCGCAAACACGTGCTCGACAGTCTGAGCCTGCAGCCGTTTCTGCGCGGTGCTGCGCATCGCCGATGTGGGTACCGGCGCCGGCTTCCCCGGACTGCCGCTGGCGATCGTGAATCCGCAGCGGCGCTTTTCGCTGATCGAAGCGACCGGCAAGAAGGCGCGATTCGTGTCTCGGACCGCCGAGCGCCTGGGCTGCGCCAATGTCGAGGTCGTCCACGTCCGCGCCGAGCACTACCGGCCGCTCGAGCCCTTCGATACGGTGGTGGCGCGCGCCCTGTCCTCGCTTGGCCGATTTCGTGGCCTACGCCGGCCATTTGTGCGCCCCGCAGGGCCGTCTGCTCGCGATGAAGGGCAAACGGCCCGGACGAGGAGATCTCGGCGCTGCCGAAGTCCTTCAGGGTATTGGCCGTCCACCGGGTTAAACTGCCGGGGCTGGACGACGAACGGCATATTGTGGAACTCTCACCGGCTCGGGCACGTGCGGCGCCGCCCGCGCTCCTAGATCGAGATGCAACATGAAGCGGGTCATCGCTGTCGCAAACCAAAAAGGCGGAGTCGGTAAGACGACCACGGCCGTCAATCTCGCGGCCTCCTTGACCGCCACCAAAAGGCGTGTGCTGCTGATCGATCTCGATCCGCAGGGCAACGCCACCATGGGCTGCGGCGTGGAGAAGAACTCCCAATCCCGCACCAGCTGCGATGTCTTGCTCGGCGATTGCGCGGCCATGGAGGCGCTGGTTGCGGTCGAGTACGGCGGGTTCATGCTGATGCCGGCGAATCAAGACCTGACCGCCGCGGAAGTTCGCCTGCTGACCATGATGGCCGGCCGCGAGTTCAAGCTGCGCAATGCGCTCAAGCCCATCCGCGAGGATTTCGACGTCATCTTGATCGACTGCCCGCCGGCGCTGAACATGCTGACCCTGAATGCGCTGGTCGCCGCCGACTCGGTGATGGTGCCGATGCAATGCGAGTACTACGCGCTGGAGGGCTTGAGCGCTCTGGTGCAGACCATCGAGCAGATCCGCGCCAGCATCAACCCGGATCTGGAAATCGAGGGCCTGCTGCGCACCATGTTCGATCCGCGCAACAATCTGGCGAATGAGGTGTCCGCGCAGCTGATCGAGCATTTCGGGGAGAAGGTGTTCCGCACCATGATTCCGCGCAACATCCGCTTGGCCGAGGCACCGAGTTTCGGCAAGCCCGCGCTGTTTCACGACAAGGAGTCGCGCGGCGCCCTGGCCTATCTGGCGCTTGCCGGCGAAATGATTCGCCGCGACGACCGGGCGGCGGCCCCCGTATAATCCGCCCATCGTTCCTTGGAATTCGAGCATGTCCGGCAAAAAGCCGTCTTTGGGTCGCGGGCTGGCGGAATTGAGTCCGTTGTTGGCGCGCCGTGCCGTCACGCCGACCCCGGATCTGCCGCCGCTCGCCGGCGACCGGCTCGCGAACCTGCCGTTGGACCTGCTGCAGCGGGGCAAGTACCAGCCGCGCGTCGACATGCGGCCCGAGTCCTTGAGCGAGCTGGCCGATTCGATCAAGTCCAAGGGACTGGTTCAGCCCATCCTCGTTCGCCCGCTACCGGATCGGAACCCCGGCGAGTCGCAGCGCTATGAAATCATCGCCGGCGAGCGGCGCTGGCGGGCGGCGCAAATGGCGGGAATCACCGATATTCCCGCGATCATCCGCGATGTGCCCGATGCGGCGGCGGTCGCCATGTCGCTCATCGAGAACATTCAACGCGAGAATCTCAACCCGCTGGAAGAGGCGCGCGCCCTCAAGCGCCTGATCGAGGAGTTCGGCCTCACGCATCAGGCGGCGGCGGAGGCGGTCGGCCGTTCGCGCGCCGCGGTCAGCAACCTGCTGCGGCTCACGGAGCTGGCGGACGAGGTGAAGCAGCTGCTGGAACAGCGCAGCATCGAAATGGGGCATGCGCGGGCGCTGCTCGGCCTCACTTCCCGACGCCAGCAGATCGAAGTCGCGAGCCTCGTTGCCAAGAAGGCCCTGTCGGTTCGCGAAACCGAAGCGCTGGTGCGCCGGCTGCTCGCGCCGCCGCCGGCCGCGGGCAGCGAGGCAAAGGCGCAAACCTTGAGCAACGATCCCGACATCCGGCGTCTGGAGCTCGAATTGGCCGACAAATTGGGCGCCAAGGTCTTGTTCCAGCACAGCGCGTCCGGCAAGGGGAAGCTGGTCGTCTCCTACAACAGCCTCGACGAACTGGAAGGCATCCTGGCGCACATTTCCTGAAGTAAGTGAAACCCCGTACCCGGCTACCTTGATGCACCAGATCCGCGTCCCTATAATCTGCCGGCTCTTTTGATGGGCACCGGCTTTACGTGCAAACCGAAGATGGTGCGTGCGCCGCGACGGCGGCATGCGTCGTCGCCGGTCCGAACCTCCTCGCGATGAGTGAGGCGCCAATTCGGGGCTACCGGCTGGTCGTTCGAGTCGTGCTCCTGCAAGCGGGGTGCGCGGTGCTGGTGGCCCTTCTGTTTTTTGCCTATAGAGGCTCCTCGTCAGGCCTTGCGGCGCTGGCGGGCGGACTGATCGTCGCTGTCGGCAGCGCGGTATTCGGCTGGCGCGCGTTCGCACCCGGAATTGCGGGCGCCGCCCGATTGAGCCGTGCCATGTTTGCCGGAGTGGCGCTGAAATGGCTGTGGTTCGTGCTCGCGCTGTACGTGGCGATCGCGCGCCTGAAGCTCGACGCGGTGCCGCTCCTGGTCGGATTGGCAACCGCGCAATTTGGATACTGGGCCGGGATGATTCGGCTCAAGTGACGAGTATATGAACAATGATCGGGGATCTATGCGCTTTGGAATGATGGCTCGAAGAAGACGCTGCGGAGGGGGTGACCGGCTACATCAAGCATCACCTGACGCACCTCACGGTGGACGTGGGACAGGGCGGCTTTTGGGCGCTTCATCTGGACAGCGTGTTCTTTACTCTCGTTCTCGCGTTCGTGCTGATCCTGCTGCTCTCGGCGGCCGCGCGCCGCGCCACCAGCGGCGTGCCCGGCAATTCCAGGCCGGGGTCGAGCTGTTGGTGGAATTCGTCGACAACATGGTCAAGGACACCTTTCACGGCGTCGAACAAGTTCATCGCGCCGCTCGCGATCACGATTTTCTGCCTGGTGTTCCTCGAGAATTTCATGGACATCCTCCCGGTCGATGCGCTGCCGGCGGCCGCCAAGCTGTTCGGCGTCGAGCATCTGCGCACGGTGAGCACGGCCGACATCAACACCACGGTCGGCATGGCGTTGGGCGTGTTTCTGCTGATCCAATACGTAGGCATCAAGCACAAGGGCGCCGGGCGTGTTTTTCGGCGAATGGTTCACCGCCCCGTTTCACGCCCATGGCTTCGGCTGAAGCTGCTTCTGGCGCCCATCAATTTCCTGTTCCGCGTGATCGAGGAGGCGGTGCGGCCGCTGTCCCTGTCGATGCGGTTGTTCGGCAACATGTACGCCGGAGAACTCATCTTCCTGCTGATCGCCTGCTTTACGCTCGGCGCGGCGCTCGAATCATTTCTCGACCTACTTCCTCGGCTTCGGGCAGATCGTCGCCGGGGTCATATGGACCGCCTTTCACTACCTCATCATCACGTCTGCAAGCGTTCATCTTCATGGTGTTGACCATCGTGTACGTGGGCATTGCGGCCGAGAAGCACTAGATTCGATTCCTTCAAGACACCAAAGACTGACGGAGACAATAAATGGAAAATCTGACCCAAATCGCTCAACTCATGAGCGCCACCGTGATCGCAGCGGGCCTCGTGATCGGCCTCGGCGGCTTGGGCGCCGCCATCGGCTTCGGCATCTTGGGCGGCAAGTTCCTCGAGAGCTCCGCGCGTCAGCCGGAACTCACGAACATGCTGCAGACCAAGATGTTCATCGTCGCGGGGCTGCTTGGACGCCGTGCCGATCATCGGCGTGGCCGTCGGCTTCCTGCTGCTGTACGCCAATCCTTTCCTGGGCGCGCTGGGCGCCAAGTAAGCGCAGCGCCGCGGCGCCTCGAGGCGCCTCGGGGAGCAGGCTATGAACTTAGCAGTTACGCTGGTCATCCAGGGGATCGTGTTTTTCATCGTCGCCTGGGTCGTGATGAAATTCATCTGGCCGACGATCATGACGGCCATCGACACTCGGCAGAAGAAAATCGCCGAGGGCCTGGCCGCCGCCGCCAAGAGCGAAAAGGACCTGACCGAGGCCGAGGCGCGCTCGAAGGAGATCATCCGCGAGGCGCGCGACCGCGCGGCGCAGATTCTCGACCAGGCGGGCAAGCGCTCGAACGAGATGGTCGACGAGGCCAAGGGCACGGCCTCCTCCGAGGCGCAGCGGCTGCTGGCGCAGGCGCGCGACGAAGTGGCGCGCGAGAGCACGCGCGCGCGCGAGGGCTTGCGCCGGGAAGTGGGCAAGCTCGCGGTCGAGGGCGCCTCGCGCCTGCTCGAGCGCGAGATCGATCCCAAGACCCACGCGGATCTGCTCGACAAGCTGGCCGCCGAGGTCGCACGTGGCTGAGCGAGCCACCATCGCCCGGCCCTATGCGAAAGCGGCGTTCGAGTACGCGCGCGACGCGAACGCGCTTCGCGCGGTGGTCGCAGGGACTGAAGACCGCGGCCGAGATCGTCGCCGATCCGCGCGTCGCCGCTCTCATCAAGGATCCCGAGTTGCACGCCTGCCGCGATCTCGCCGGTCTCATCATCGACGTGGCGGGCGACGAAGCTCGACGCGGGCATGCGGAACTTCGTGCGCGTGCTCGCCGAGAATCACCGCCTGCTGCTGCTGCCGGAGATCGCGGCCCATTACGAGGCGCTGCGCGCCGCAGGTCGAGAACACCGTGGACGTCGAGGTCATCTCCGCCGTCGCGCTGAGCGCCGCGCAAGCCGACAAGCTGACCGCGGCGCTCGACAGCGGCTTAAGCGCCGGGTGCGCATGCGAAATTCGGTGGACGCGACGCTGCTGGGCGGCGCGGTGATTCGCGCGGGGGATCTCGTGATCGACGGCTCGTTGAAAGGCCGCTCTGGAACGGCTACCAGTAACCGAACTGACGGCGCGCGAAGCCCGCCACAAGAGGTTGATATGTCCATCAAGGCATCGGAAATCAGCGACCTGATCAAGGCGCGCATCGAAAAATTCCAGTCCGCCACCGAGGCGCGCAATGTCGGCACGGTGGTGAGCGTCACCGACGGCATCGTCCGCATCCACGGCCTCGCCGACGCGCGCTACGGCGAAATGCTGGAGTTCGTCGGCAACACCTTCGGGCTTGCGCTGAACCTCGAGCAGGACTCGGTCGGCGCCGTGGTGCTCGGCGACTACAAGCACATCTCGGAAGGCTCGGAGGTCAAGACCACCGGGCCGCATCCTCGAGGTGCCGGTGGGTCCCGAGCTTCTCGGCCGCGTGGTCGATGCGCTCGGCAATGCCGATCGACGGCAAGGGCCCGGTGAACGCCAAGCTCAAGTCGCCGCTGGAGCGCGTGGCGCCGGGCGTGATTTTCCGCAAGAGCGTGTCGCAGCCGGTGCAAACCGGCCTCAAGGCGATCGATTCCATGGTGCCGATCGGCCGCGGCCAGCGCGAGCTCATCATCGGCGACCGCCAGACCGGCAAGACCGCGGTGGCCATCGATACCATCATCAACCAGAAGGGCACGGGCGTTAAGTGCGTCTACGTCGCCATCGGGCAGAAGCAGAGCTCGATCGCCAACGTCGTGCGCAAGCTCGAAGAGCACGGCGCCATGGCGCACACCATCATCGTCGCGGCATCCGCCTCGACGCCCGGCCGCCATGCAGTATCTCGCGCCCTACGGCGGCTGTGCGATGGGCGAGTACTTCATGGACAACGGCGAAGACGCGCTCATCGTGTACGACGACCTGTCCAAGCAGGCGGTCGCCTACCGGCAGATTTCGCTGCTGCTGCGCCGCCCGCCGGGCCGCGAGGCCTATCCCGGCGACGTGTTCTATCTGCACTCGCGCCTGCTCGAGCGCTCCGCGCGAGTCAACGAGGAGTACGTGGAGAAGATCACCAAAGGCCGCGTCAAGGGCAAGACCGGCTCGCTGACCGGACTGCCCATCATCGAGACCCAGGCGGGAGACGTGACGGCCTTCGTGCCGACCAACGTCATCTCGATCACCGACGGCCAGATCTTCCTGGAAACCGACCTGTTCAACGCCGGCATGCGCCCGGCCATCAACGCCGGCATTTCGGTGTCGCGCGTCGGCGGCGCCGCGCAGACCAACATCATCAAGAAGCTCGGCGGCGGCGTGCGCCTGGCGCTCGCGCAATACCGCGAGCTCGCCGCTTTCTCGCAGTTCGCCTCGGACCTGGACGAGGCGACGCGCAGGCAGCTCGAGCGCGGCCAGCGCGTCACCGAGCTCATGAAGCAGAAGCAATACGCGCCCATGTCCGTGGCGGAGATGGCGCTGTCGCTCTACGCGGCGAACAACGGCTACTTCGACAAGGTCGACCGCCGCAAGGTCGTCGAGACCGAAGCCGCGCTGCAGTCCTTCGCGCGCGGCAGCTACGCGGAGCTGCTCAAGGGCATCAACGCCAAGCCGGATCTGTCGAAGGAAGTCGAAGCGGCACTGAAGAAGTGCTGCGACGAATTCTTCGCGACGCTGTAAGGGACTCCCAAGAGAACGCAATGGCAGGCGCAAAAGAAATCCGCGGCAAGATCGCGAGTATCAAGAATACTCAAAAGATCACCAAGGCCATGGAGATGGTGGCGGCGAGCAAGATGCGCAAGGCGCAGGAACGCATGCGCGCGGCGCGTCCGTATGCGGAGAAGATCCGCAAGATCGTCGGCCATTTGCGCCAGGTGAATCTCGACTACAAGCATCCCTTCACGCTGGAGCGGCCGGTGCAGCTCCGTCGGCATCATCGTGATCAGCACCGACCGCGGCCTCGCCGGCTCGCTCAACTTGAACCTGTTCAAGGCGGCTCTCGGTGCGATCCGCGAAGCGCAGAAGCAGAACGCCAAGGTCTACGTGTGCGCGATCGGAGTGAAGGCGCTGCAGTTCTTTCGCCGTCTGAGCGGGATCGAGCTTTCCGCCTCGGCCACGCATCTGGGCGACCGGCCGCACATCAACGATCTGCTCGGCCCCACCAAGGTCATGCTCGACTTCTATCGAGACGCGAAAATCGATCAGTTGCTGCTGGCGCACAATGTCTTCGTCAACACCATGACGCAGAAGGGCGTCGTCTCGCAGCTGCTGCCGCTCCAGACCATCGACAAGAGCGAGCTGCAGGAGCGCTGGGATTACATCTACGAGCCGGACGCGATCGAGATTCTCGACGGAATACTGATGCGCTATATCGAGTCCCAGGTGTTTCAAGGCGCCGTCGAAAATGTCGCCTGCGAAATGGCCGCGCGCATGGTGGCCATGAAGAGCGCAACCGACAACGCGGGCACGCTCATCGAGGAGCTGCAGCTCATTTACAACAAGGCCCGTCAGGCGGCGATCACGAAAGAGCTTTCGGAAATCGTCGGCGGCGCGGCAGCGGTTTAAGATAAGAGGGTTATCAAGCATGTCCAGCGGCAAAATCGTGCAAATCATCGGCGCGGTCATCGATGTGGAATTCCCGCGCGATCAGATCCCCAAGGTCTACGACGCCCTCAAGCTCGATGACGTCGGATTTGACCCTCGAAGTCCAGCAGCAGCTGGGGGACGGCATCGTGCGGGCGATCGCGATGGGACCCTCGGAAGGTTTGCGCCGCGGCCTCGCGGTCACGGGCACCGGCAAGGGGATCACCGTGCCGGTGGGCGCGGCCACGCTTGGCCGCATCATGGACGTGCTGGGCCGCCCGCAGGACGAGCGGGGGCCGGTGAACGCGACGGAGCGCTGCCGATCCACCGTCCGGCGCCGGCCTACGAGAGCAGGCCGGCGGCCAGGATCTGCTGGTCACGGGCATCAAGGTCATCGATCTGCTGGTGCCCTTTGCGAAGGGCGGCAAAGTCGGCTTGTTCGGCGGCGCCGGCGTGGGCAAGACGGTGAACATGCTCGAGCTCATCAACAACATCGCCAAGCAGTACAGCGGTCTGTCGGTGTTCGCGGGCGTCGGCGAGCGCACCCGCGAAGGCAATGACTTCTATCACGAGATGATCGAGTCGGGCGTCATCGACAAGGACAATCTCGGCAATTCCAAGGTGGCCATGGTCTACGGGCAGATGAACGAGCCTCCCGGCAATCGTCTGCGCGTCGCGCTGACCGGGCTTACCATGGCGGAGTACTTTCGCGACGAGAAGCAGGCCTCCGGCAAGGGCCGCGACGTGCTGTTCTTCGTCGACAACATCTACCGCTATACGCTGGCGGGCACCGAAGTCTCGGCGCTGCTGGGCCGCATGCCCTCGGCGGTGGGCTACCAGCCGACGCTCGCCGAGGAGATGGGCGTGCTGCAGGAGCGCATCACCTCGACCAAGACCGGCTCGATCACCTCCATTCAGGCGGTATACGTCCCGGCCGACGACTTGACCGACCCGTCGCCGGCAACGACCTTCGCGCACCTGGATGCGACGGTGGTGCTGTCGCGGCAGATTGCCTCGCTCGGCATCTATCCCGCGGTCGATCCTCTGGACTCCACCAGCCGCCAGTTGGATCCGCTGGTGGTGGGCGAGGAGCACTACGAGACGGCGCGCGGCGTGCAGGCGGTATTGCAGCGCTACAAGGAGCTGCAGGACATCATCGCGATTCTCGGCATGGACGAGCTGTCCGAAGAGGACAAATCGACCGTGTACCGCGCGCGCAAAATTCAACGCTTCCTGTCGCAGCCCTTCAACGTGGCGAAGGTGTTCACCGGTCAGGACGGCAAAATCGTGCCCCTGAAGGACACGATCCGCGGCTTCAAGGCCATCATCGCCGGCGAATTCGATCACCTGCCCGAACAGGCGTTCTATATGATCGGCGGCATCGAGGAAGCGGTCGAAAAAGCCAAGACCCTGTCCTAAAGAGCGCACATCATATGGCCCACACCATTCATGTCGACATCGTCAGCGCCGAAGGACAGATCTTTTCGGGCGATGCGACCATGGTGTTCGCACCGGGCTCGCAGGGGGAGCTCGGCATCGCGCCCCGCCACGCGCCGCTGCTCACCACCCTGAAGGCGGGCGAGGTGCGGGTTCAGCAGGAAGGCCAGGAGGAGCACGTGTTCTACGTCGGCGGCGGCGCGCTGGAAGTGCAGCCCCACCTGGTCACCGTGCTCGCCGACACGGCTGCCCGAGCCCGCGACCTCGACGAAGCCGCGGCGCAGGCTGCCAAGCAGCGCGCCGAGGACGCGATCCGCAGCCGCGGTGACAAGATGGAGATTGCCGAGGCGCAGGCGGAACTGGCGCGAGCCGTGGCGCAACTGCGAGCGATCGAGCGGCTGCGTAAAAGACGGTAGGCTCCTGGGTGTGTCGCCTCGAGGTGCTCTAATGCCGCTTTCCGTCGTCATACTCGCCGCGGGGCAGGGCAAGCGGATGCACTCGGACCTGCCGAAAGTGCTGCAGCCGCTGGCGGGGCAGCCGCTGCTGCAGCACGTGGTGCGCACCGCGCACGCGCTCAATCCGGCGGCTGTCTACGTGGTTTACGGACACGGCGGCGCGCAGGTGCAGGCGGCAATGTCGCACGAGCACGTCGATTGGATACTGCAGGCCGAACAGCTGGGTACGGGGCATGCCGTGATGCAGGCCATGTCCGTCATCCCCGACGATCACACGGTCCTGGTGCTGTACGGTGACGTGCCGCTGATCGGCACGGCATCGCTCAACAAGCTGGTGGCGGCCGCCGGCGAGGGCGCCGTCGCCGTGCTGTCGGTCAATCTGGACGAAGCGTCGGGTTACGGCCGCATCGTGCGCGATGCCGACGGCCGCGTCAGCGCGATCGTCGAGCACCATGATGCCAGCGGCGCGCAGCTCGAGATTCGCGAGGTCAATTCCGGCCTCATGGCCGCCCCCGCGCGGCGCCTGCGGGAGCTGCTGCTCGGCCTCGGTACGAACAACTCTCAGCGCGAGTACTACCTGACCGACGTCGTGGCGGGCGCGGTTCAAGCCGGCGACCGCGTGGATGCGGTGCCGGCCGCGAGCGCAGCAGAGGTCATGGGCGTTAACGACAAAATTCAACTCGCACAGGTCGAGAGCTGCTATCGCCGGCAGCGCGCCGAGCAGCTCATGCTGGCGGGCGCGACCCTCGCCGACCCCGCGCGCATCGACATCCGCGGCGACGTCGTGGTCGAGCGCGACGTGTTCATCGACGTCAATGCGGTGCTGGTCGGCAAGGTGCACCTGGCGGCTCGGGTAGCGATCGGGCCCAATTGTCACATCCGCAACTCGCGCATCGGCGCCGATACCGAGGTGTACGCGAACTGCGTGATCGACAACGCGCTCATCGCCGAGCACTGCCGGATCGGGCCCTTTGCCCGCTTGAGACCCAGAACTCTGCTGCATCGGGGCGTGCACATCGGAAACTTTGTCGAAGTGAAGAACAGCGAAGTCGGCGCGGCCAGCAAGGCGAACCACCTGAGCTATGTGGGAGACGCGCAGGTCGGCAGCGAGGTCAACATCGGCGCAGGCACGATCACCTGCAATTACGACGGCGCCAACAAGTGGCCGACCTCGATTGACGACGGCGCGTTCATAGGCTCCGGCAGCATGCTGGTGGCGCCGGTGCGGATCGGGGCGGGCGCGACCATCGGTGCGGGATCGACGATCACCGCGAATGCGCCCGACGCCACGCTCACTCTGACGCGCCCGACTCAGATCAGCGTGGCGGGCTGGGAGCGCCCGCGCAAGCTGGACGCCGAAGAGCATGCGGCCACGGTCGACCGCGTGATCAAACCGCCCAAGAGTTAGGCGAACGGCGGAGCTCGCCTCACGCGCCGGGGCGGCGGCCTTCTCCAGCGGGCCGGATCAGCGCGCCTCAATACGGTGCGCAAATATCGGACCCGTACTGCGCATCGCATGAATGGGCGGTGGTCGACTGCAAACAAAAATAAGGACGGAGAATTGGAGCCCAAGACGCTGAAGCATTTCGTGTATTTGCTGTCGCATCCGGTCACGCACCCGGTACAGGGCCCGGGGCGATAGCAGCCAAGATTTTCGAGCGCGCTCCTGCGGCATGCACTGTGGCAAACTGCTCGGCCGGTCAGCGTGGAGTTGATGAATGAGCAACTTGCCAAACGATCCCGGACAGCCGCCGAGCGGGCAGGAGGCGATCGATCGATTGAGCGAACCTGGCGGGCAGCCGCCGGGAGGCCAGGAATCGATCGACCGACGCGCGTGGTCGCGCGAGCGCCAATTGCGCGTCGCGGGGATTGGCGCGGCACTGATCATTTTGCTCGTCGCGGGCTTCGGGTTGGGCGGCCGATTTCTCGGCAGGCACGGCGCGCCGGTCAGCGAGGCGCCGCCGCCGGCGGGCACGTTCCGCGTCACCGCCCAACAGATGAAAACCTTCACCGTCGAGTTCGTGGCCGTGCACGGCTTCGCCAGCGAGGAATTGACCGACGGGAAGATTGCCGTCAATGGCGATCGCACGACGCCGCTGTATTCCCCCTACTCGGGCCGGGTGGTGCGGGTGATCGCGGGGCTCGGCGATACCGTGAAAAAGGGCGCCCCGCTGGCGACCGTTGAGGCCTCCGAATTCGTGCAGGCTCAAAACGACCTCGCCACGGCGGTCGCACAGCTCAAGCTCGCGCGCATCAACGAGACCCGCAAGCACGCGCTGTACCAGGCGAAGGGCGGCAGCTTGCAGGACTGGCAGCAGGCGCAGGCGGATCTCACTGCGGCGGAAACCGCGCTGCATTCGGTACGCAATCGGCTCAAGATCCTCGGCAAGAGCGATGCGGAAATCGACGCGCTGGAAGCCGCGCACGGCATAGATGCGGTGGCGGCGCTCGCCGCGCCGATCGCCGGCGTGGTGGTGGAGCGCCAGGTCGGTCCGGGTCAGTACCTTCAGGCCGGCAGCGGCACGCCGGTGTTCACGATTGCCGATCCGTCGAGCGTGTGGCTGTTGGCGAACGTGCGCGAGGCCGACGCCGGATCGGTGCATCTGGGACAGCTCATGGAAGTACACGTACCGGCGTATCCGAAGCGCACCTACGTCGGACGGGTGACCTATGTCGCGGCGCTGGTGGATCCGGTGACTCACCGACTCCCGGCCCGGGCGGAAATCGACAATCGCGACGGCGCGCTGAAGCCGGAGATGTTCGCGAATTTTCGGATCATCACCAGCGACAGATCGGAGTCCCCCGCCATACCTGAGGCCGCCGTCGTCTACGAGGGCGATGCCGCGCACGTGTGGCTGGTCGCAGGAGAGGAATTGCTCGCCTACCGCGCCATCCGCACGGGCCGTCACGACGACGGCCAGGTCGAGGTGCTCGAGGGCCTGAAGCCGGGCGAGCGGATCGTCACCAAGGGCGGCCTCTTCATCGATCAGGCGGCGGCAGCCGGGTCCACATGAACGCGATCGTCTCCTTCGCGCTACGGCAGCGGGTGCTGATCGTTGTGCTGCTGCTCATGATGCTCGGCGGCCGGCATCGTCAGCTTTCTCAACTTGAACATCGAGGCCTATCCCGATCCGGTGCCGCCGCTGGTCGACGTCGTCACGCAGAGCACCGGCCAGTCCGCCGAGGAGATCGAGCGCTACATCACCATCCCGATCGAAATTCAGATGGCCGGCATCCCCAACGTGCAGGCGATGCGCACCATCTCGCTGTTCGGCCTGTCCGACGTCAAGGTCCAATTCACCTACGACTTCACCTATGACCAAGCCGAGCAATGGGTGATCAATCGGCTGTCGCAGCTCGCCGCGCTGCCGAACGGTGCGCAGCCGCAGATCTCGCCGACCAGCCCCATCGGCGAGATCTACCGCTACCGGGTGGTCGGCCCGCCCGGCTATTCCGTTACCGACTTGAAGACGCTCGAGGACTGGATGCTGGAGCGGCGCTTCAAGGCGGTGCCGGGGGTCATCGACGTGACCGGCTGGGGCGGCAAGACCAAGACCTACGAGATCACCATCGACCAGCACAAGCTGATCGGCTATGGCTTGTCGGTGCCGCAGGTGCTGAAGGCGCTGAGCAACGCCAACATCAATGTCGGCGGCCAGACGGTCAATTTCGGCGCGCAGTCCGCGGTGGTGCGCGGCGTGGGCCTGATCCATTCGGTGGACGACATCCGCCACACCATGATCACCAGCAACCAGGGCGTGCCGGTGTTCATCGGCGATGTGGCCGACGGTGACCATCGGGCACCTGCCGCGGCTCGGCATCGCCGGCCACGACGATGACGACGACATCGTGCAGGGCATCGTGCTGATGCGCCGCGGCGCGGAAAGCATGCCGACGATCCAGCGCGTCGAAGCCGAAGTGGAGAAGATCAACAGCAGCGGCATCCTGCCGCCCGGCGTGCAGCATCGAGCGCATCTACGACCGCAGCGACCTGATCAACATCACGACGCACACCGTGCTGCACAACATGGTCGCGGGCATCGTGCTGATCTTCCTGCTGCAGTGGGCATTCCTCGGCAATCTGCGCAGCGCCATCATCGTGGCCACGACCATCCCGTTCGCGCTGTCCTTCGCCATCGGGCTCATGGTGCTGCGCGGCGAATCGGCGAATCTGCTGTCGGTCGGGGCCATCGATTTCGGGCTGGTCGTCGATGCCACCGTGATCATGGTGGAGAACATCTTCCGGCACCTGGCGGAGGCATCCGCACATCTGGGCACCGGGCCCAGTCAGCTGCACCGGATGCGTGTGCCGCAGCGGCTTCCGCGGGCAAGATGGGGACCATATCGATTGCGGCGGCCGAAGTCAGCCAGTCGATTTTCTTCGCGGCGGCGATCATCATCGCGGGCTTCGTGCCGCTGTTCACGCTGTCCGGCATCGAGGGCCATATCTTCGGTCCGATGGCCAAGACCTATGCCTACGCCATCGCCGGCGGCCTGATCGCCACCTTCACCATCGCACCGGCGTTGAGTCTGCTGCTGTTCCCACAGGAAGTGTCGGAGCGGGAAACAGCCGGTGGTCCGCGCGCTGCGCCGCGTCTACCAGCCCGCTCTGGAATTCGCGCTCGCGAACCGCATCGTCACCTTCGCCGGCATCGCGCTGCTCGCGCTGCTGCGCCGTTTTCGCGGTGCGCTCGCTGGGCCTCGAGTTTCTGCCCAAGCTCGAGGAGGGCAATCTGTGGGTCCGCGCGACCTTCCCCCATCGGTGTCGCTGGAGGACAGCGACGGCTACGTCAATCGCATGCGCGTATTGATGAGCAAGTTTCCCGAGGTGCAATCCGTCGTCTCGCAGCACGGACGGCCGGATGACGGCACCGACGCCACCGGCTTTTTCAATGCCGAGTTCTTCGTGCCGCTGAAGCCCTTCGACACCTGGCCGGCCGGAGTCGACAAGGCAAAGCTCACGCAGGACATGACCGAGGCGCTGGGGCAGCAGTTTCCCGGGCGTCGATTTCAATTTCTCGCAGTACATCCAGGACAACGTCGAAGAGGCGGCGTCCGGCGTCAAGGGCGAGAATTCCGTCAAAGTGTTCGGCAACGATCTGGAGACTCTGGAAAGGACCGCCGACGCCATCACCGCGGTGCTCGCCAAGGTGCCGGGCATCACCGATCTGGCGGTGCTCCGCTCGCTGGGCCAGCCCACCATTCGCATCGACGTCGATCGCGTCCGAGCCGCGCGCTATGGCCTGGCGCCCGGCGACGTCAATGCCGTCGTGCAAACCGCGATCGGCGGCCAAAGCGCGGGCGATCTGTACGAGGGCGGCAGCGACCGGCACTTTCCGATGATGGTGCGCCTCGCGCGCCGGTATCGGAGAGTCTGCGAAGCGATCCGGCGCATTCCGATCGCGGCGGCCGCCAGCACCGGCAATGGAGTTGTCCAGGTGTCCCTCGAAGACGTCGCGGACGTGCATCTGGTCTCCGGCGCGGCGTTCATCTACCGCGAGCAGCAGCAGCGCTATGTGCCGATCAAATTCAGCGTTCGCGGGCGCGATCTGGGCAGCGCGGTGCTCGAGGCGCAGCGCGCGGTCGATGAACAAGTGCTCTTGCCGGGCGGGTACCGCCTCGAATGGGTGGGCGAGTTCGGCAATCTGCAGGACGCGATCTCGCGCTTGATCGTCGTCGTGCCGCTGTCGATCGCATTGATCGTGCTGTTGCTGTACTTGAATTTCCACAGCTTTCGCGATGCGCTGCTGGCCGCGAGCGTGATTCCCATGGCGAATGCTCGGCGGCATCTTCGCGCTTTGGGCCACCCACACGGCCTTCAGCGTGTCTGCCGCGATCGGTTTCGTCGCGCTGTTCGGAATCGCCGCCATGGACGGCATTCTGGTGGTCTCCTACTACCATTTGAGCTTGGAGTCGGGCCTCGATCGCGCGAGCGCCATGCTGCAAACCTGTCGTACACAGTTTCGGCCCGTGATGATGACTTGCATCGTCGCCTGCGTGGGGCTGATACCCGCGGCGATCTCGACCGGCATCGGCTCGCAGGTGCAGCGGCCCCTGGCGCTGGTGGTGGTCGGCGGCATGCTGCTGGCGCCGATCCTGATACTGCTCGTATTGCCAGTGCTCATCTTGAGATTCTCGACGGCGCGCGAACTGCCGTCGGAGCTGCCGCGGGAGGCCAGCGAGTGATGCATTCATGGCGCGGGGTGCTGTGCATGGCGGCCGCGGCGGCATGCGGCTGTGTGGGACCCAATTTTCACCGCCCGGCGGCCCCCGGCGTCGCGGGCTACACGGATGAGCCTCTGCCGTCGACCACCGCGGCGGCGCCCGGACCGGGCGGAGCCGCGCAACGTTTCCTCAAGGAGCAGGACGTGCCGAGGAATTGGTGGACGCTGTTCGAGTCCAGGGAACTCGATGACCTGGTGACGCAGGCACTGCGCAACAACCCCGATGTGGCATCGGCGCAGGCGGCGTTACGACAAGCCATGGAACTCACCGCAGCGCAGCGCGGCACCTATTTTCCGGCCGTGCAGGCCAGTTTCGATGCCCAGCGTCAGCGCAACGCCGTCGGCGTGCTGGCGCCCACCTTGGCCTCGGGAACATCGCTTTTCAATCTGTATACCCCGCAGGTCGCGGTGACGTTCGTGCCGGATGTGTTCGGCGCGAACCGGCGCCAGGTGGAGTCGCTGGAGGCGCAGGCCGAGGCCGCGCGCTTTCAGCTCGATGCGACCTACCTGACTCTCACCGCGAACGTGGTGACTACGGCGATCGAAGAGGCCGGTTTGCGCGCGCAGATCACCGCGACGGTGCGCGTGATCGACATTGAGCGCGAGGCGCTCGCGGTGCTGCGCCGCCAGCTCGGACTCGGCGCGGTGGCCGAGGCCGACGTGTACGCTCAGGATGCGGCGCTTGCCCAGCTGGAAGGCACGCTGCCGCCGTTGAACAAGCAATTGCATGTGGCTCGCGATTCACTGGCCGTCCTCACCGGCCACCTGCCCGGAGAGTTCAAGCAGGCTCGCTTCGAGCTGGACCAGTTGGCGCTGCCCATCGAGCTGCCGCTGGGCGTGCCGTCGCAGCTGGTCGAGAGGCGGCCCGACGTGCGCGCCGCGGAGGCGCAGCTGCACTCCGCAACGGCGCAGGTCGGCGTGGCCATCGCCAATATGCTGCCGCAGCTGACGATCACCGGGACCCTGGGCAGCTCGGCGACGCTCATGAGCGACCTGTTCAAGTCCGGGACCGGCTTCTGGACCGTCGGCGCCGATGCCACGCAGACGCTGTTCCAGGGCGGAACGCTGCTCCACCGCAAGCGCGCCGCCGACGCCGCGCTGGACCAGGCTGCGGCGACGTACCGGTCGACCGTCCTGACCGCATTTCAAAACGTTGCGGACGCCCTGCACGCGCTGGATGCGGATGCGGATGCGCTCGACGCCGCGAGCCGCGCCGCGGATGCCGCCGATAAGAGCCTGAGCGTCGCGCGGCAACAGCTGGAGCTCGGATCGGTGAGCTACCTGGCGCTCCTCAATGCGGAGCTCGCCTATCAGCAAGCGGTGGTGGCGCAGGCGCAGGCACGCGCCAATCGGTATGCGGATACCGCCGCCTTGTTCCAGGCCCTCGGCGGATCCATCTCGCCCGTGGCACACTAGCGCTCTTTGTGACATTTCCCCGACCGGAGCGGACCCAGATATGTGCGGAATCGTCGGTGCTGTTGCGGAACGCAATGCGGTTCCGATCCTCATCGAGGGCCTGAGGCGCCTCGAATACCGCGGCTACGATTCGGCGGGGATCGCCGTGCTGACGCAAGAACATAAGCTCGCCCGCCTGCGCACCGTGGGCAAGGTCAAGGCATTGGAGGACGCCCTCGCCGCGGCGCCCGTCGCGGGCCACGTCGGCATCGCGCACACCCGCTGGGCCACCCACGGCGTGCCGACCGCGCGCAATGCGCATCCTCACGTTTCGCTCGACGGCATCGCCATCGTTCACAACGGCATCATTGAAAACCACGAGGCGCTGCGCGCCGGGCTCATCGATCTCGGGTACACCTTCAGCTCGGAAACCGACACCGAAGTCATCGCGCATCGAATCCACCATCATCTGTCGAGCGCAGGCAGCCTGTATGAGGCCGTGCGCAGAACCGTGCGCGAGCTGCACGGGGCTTACGCGTTGGCGGTCGTGTGCGAAACGGATCCGGAGTGCATCGTACTCGCGCGTGCAGGATGCCCGGTGGTCATCGGCCTCGGCATCGATGAAAACTTCGTCGCTTCCGACGTGGCGGCGCTTCTGCCGGTGACCCGCCGGTTCATGTTCCTGGAAGAGGGCGACGTCGCGGAGATTCGCCGCAAATCCATCCGCATCGTGAACTCGGAAGGCGCATCGGCGGCGCGGCCGGTGCGGGAGAGCGAATTGCCCGCCGATGCCGTCGAACGCGGCCAGTACCGGCATTTCATGCTCAAGGAAATTTACGAGCAGCCCCGCGCCATTGCGCAAACCCTGGAGGAGCGCGTAACGGGAGCGAAATTATTGGAAGCGGCGTTCGGGCCGAGCGCCGCGCAGCTGTTCAAGCGCGTCAGGGCCGTGCACATCGCGGCCTGCGGCACCAGTTATCACGCCGGACTGGTGGCCAGCTATTTCATCGAACAAATCTGCCGCATTCCGGCGCGCGTCGAGATCGCTAGCGAGTACCGCTACCGCGATCCGGTGGTCACCGCGGATACGCTGTTCGTCACCGTTTCCCAATCCGGCGAGACCGCGGACACCCTTGCGGCGCTGCGCAACGCAAGCCAGGCGCCGTATCTGTCCACGCTCGCCATCTGCAATGTGGCGGAAAGCTCGATGGTCCGGGAGTCGGAATTGGTGCTGTTGACGCGAGCCGGCCCGGAGATCGGAGTGGCCTCGACCAAGGCGTTCACCACCCAGCTCACCGCGCTGGGCATGCTGGTCGTGGCGCTCGCGAAGCACGGCTTGCAGGGCGCCGCGCACGAACGGGACCTGGTCGTTCAGCTGCTGCAATTGCCCGGTCTGGTCGAGAAGACCCTCAAGCTCGATGAGGAAATCAGAATTTTGGCGGAGGCATTTGCGGACAAGCGCCACGCGTTGTTCCTGGGGCGCGGGCCGCTGCACGCCATCGCGATGGAGGGCGCGCTGAAGCTCAAGGAGATTTCCTATATCCACGCCGAGGCCTACGCGGCGGCGGAGCTCAAGCACGGACCGCTGGCGCTGGTCGATGAGGATATGCCGGTGGTCGCGGTTGCGCCCAACAACGAGCTATTGGAGAAGCTCAAGTCGAATCTGCAGGAAGTGCGTGCCCGCGGCGGACAGCTTTACGTATTCGCCGACCCGGATGCCGGCATGCAGAGTACCGAAGGCGTCACCGTCATTCAAATGCCCGCGACGGCGAGCGCCCTGCAGGCACCGGCGGTATTTGCGGTCCCGCTGCAGCTGCTCGCCTATCATGTGGCCGTCCTCAAGGGTACGGACGTCGATCAGCCGCGCAATTTGGCCAAGAGCCTGACGGTCGAGTAGCTCATCGTGCCGGGCGCGCCCAACTGGGCGCGGCTCACTCCCGCACCATGAGACTGCGCGAATCCTTTCGCGACCACGTCCCCTCCACCGGCGTCGCCTCGCACGTGTAGTCCGCTGCGACGTTCGTGGCTGCCACCGTCAGTGCATCCCTGCACTGCTCCAGGCTCGGATACGCGGCCACGGTCTGAGTCCCGCCCGCATGCAGGTGAGCCACCAGAATGAACAGCATGGATTTCATACGGTCACCTCCACCGTCTTGACGCCGGTGCTCGCGGGCGCATTGATACATCCGCTGCGAGCGCTTGGGCTGGCGCGCAAGGCCGCGCCAGGTGCTGTATGAATTGGAATAGCCGCTATCGTCCATCCGACCGATGGACCGCTACCGCTACGTTGCATCGCCGCACCCCTAGCTCGATGCACCCAAGGAATGGTGCCTGAACCATGGTTGTGCGATCCACGGTTCGTGGCAACGCCGCCGCTGCAAAATCATGCTGCCCGTCGCAGGCCAAAAAACGTTATGTCACCCGCACGTGCGAACCAAGGTATTTGAGACGCTGTTTTACGCAAGCACGTCGAGCGCCTATTGCTATAATTTCCTGGTGTTGCCCCTGCTGAGACCTGGTGTCCTGGTGGTCAGCGAATGGAATCGCGTCGAAGGGCGTGACGATGGTGGAAATCAAGCAGTAGGATCTTCGATCAATCGCAGCCCATGGCAAACGACCCGGAGCTAACATATTGATCGCCGGATTTCTATCTATCGGGACGCCATAGTTCGGGTTGCGGCTTGGCGCGGATGACGCTTTCTGCCCGCAAAACGCCATCGCGGTCATAGTCGCCGCGCACGAGCACCGGATCACCGACCGCTATGCGCATGGCGGTATGCTGGCGCAGTGCCTCGCTGATATCGGCGTTTACGCGTTGGCCGTCACGCAGCTCGATCTCGATACTTCCTCCCGAGATTGCGCGGGCAAATCCGGAAACCTGATGCGCGGACACGATCGGGTCGAGCGGTTCTGCAGGGCGAACGAATTTGGACTTGGAGACGAGCGCGTGGCCGGCTCCTGCGACGCCGAAGATGGAGAGCATCCGATAGCTTCCGACATAGACCTTGCCGTTCGCCACCGTCGGCACGAGGTTGGCGTTGGCACTGGCGTGCGGCCAGGTGCCGGCCGTGTCGGAGAAGAGTAGCGCGCCGGTTGCCGCATCGAAGGCGTAGAGAGTGATTTCGTGCGTGGCCCTGTGCGGCCGGCCGATCGCCCAGATGACCGCCGAGCCCGAGGTGGTTCCATTGGATGAGATACTGGTGAAGAAGCCGGCGCTCTGCCCGGATTTGATCGACGGCACTTTGAAGGCAGGATCGGCGATGAGTGCTGTTGTGGGCGAGGTCTGTAATTTCCAGAGCATGACCTTGGTTCCGCCGCTCGAGACCACGCGGCCAACGCCGTCGGCGCCCGTAAAATACGACGGTCCACACCAGCAGCCCCCGATCGGATACTCGCCCAACACGTTGCTCGAGTTCTCGCCGCCGAGATTGGCGCCGTTCATGAGGTACATGATCCCGACCTTGCCGGCGGCGACGGCGAGATCGGGAAAGTTTCCCGGCTGGGTGGGCAGCAGCATCACGCCGCCCGCGCCGAAATCGTGGTCGGCCTGATCCAGCGCGGCGACGTCGGCTCCTGCGTCGGTCGGGCTGAAATACGAAACGACGCTGCCCAGCGTCGGGCTCATCTCAACTACACTCTCGGAGAGATTGATGCCGCCCTGATTGTCGTAGGTCGTACCGCTCGGGTCGGCATTTCCGGTGACGAAGAACAGATTGCCGGCGGCGCCGCCCGACGCCGGTCCATAACCCGACATCCAAATCGAGGTCAGGAAGAAATCGTTTGGCGAGTTGCCGGGCAGAACTTGATTGGTGAGTGCCGTCCGCGCCAGTGGTTCGAGCGTGGCAGCGTTCCAGCCGAGCAACCAGCCACGCGAGATATTGGCGCTCAGGTCGCAGTAACTGGCAAAGCCGGCATAAATGTTGCCGCCCGCCTCGAGCAGCGCGGCCCGCTGATGGCTCACCCCTGCATTGAAGTCGTAGACGGTCAAGCCGTCGGAGAGCGTGTGCGACGCGGAAACCACCACCGGCGATATGGCGTCGGCCAGCGTGGTCAGTTTCAGGGCATGCAGCACGAATTCTTCCGTCGAACCGGTGTAGACGTAAGCCATCACAAAGAGCGTCTGGGACGTCAGATCGATGACGGGCGTCGACAAAATGCCGACAACATTGCCGTTGAAACTGCACTTGCCCGGCAAGTGCTTGACCGCCACCGGGGTGCCCAGCGTGTTGTGCAGCAGGATTGCCCCCGATGACGCATCGATCGCGTATACCGAGTTGCCTTCGGTCGCGACGTAGACGACGTCGTGAGTCGCTCCGCCGATGGTGAGGCCGGTGACAAGGAGCGGCTGGGCATCGACCTGTTCGTCAAGCGTGACCTGTTTCAGGAGCCCAAAGCTGCCGCCCGCGATCACGCTCGGTGTCAACGTGTTCTCCGAGCTGTTCCAGCCGGTGCGCAAGGTGTCGTTGTGATACGTAAGGGCGTTGGTCTCGGCGGCAGCGGCGCCCGCATTCGCGAACATCGCCAATCCAGCCGCGGCAGCCCACAACGTATCTCTGGATCGATCTGTAATCCAGCTTCTGATCATGTTCCTACTCCTTGCTCGTATTCCGAGCGGCTCGAGCGATCGGGGTTACACCGTAGAATCCATTTGCTCTCGAGCATGCCGGCGTTGTTCCTCGGCTGGATTGCGCAAGTGGAAATTGCACGCCTCAATGCGAATTCAGTCAATAGTCGGAATCCTGCCCCACATGGACTCGGAGCCTGGCGCAGGGGGCCGAAGGCGCATTCCATCAGCTCACGCCATCGTCGATCACAGTGGGGCGACGTGGTCGTACCAGCCCCCAATCGTCCCACAAGCCGCCGGCGTTGGAGCGAAGCGTCCCGCGATTACACGAATTCGGAATTAGTTTATCTTTAGGTAATGACTTTGATTCGTGCACGCACCAAGGCTGCCGGGATTTTCGGGCCTGCGTACTTCCGCAGGTTCTATCTCGATCCCGATACGCGTGTCACCACGCCGCAGGAGATGCGGGTGCGAGCCCGACTGATCGCCGCGCTTTTAGCGTACGCGTGTGTGCCGGTGCGCTCCATCCTCGATGCCGGCTGCGGCATCGGGTTGCTGCGCAGGCCGTTTGCCGAAGTGCTGCCGCGAGCGCGCTACACCGGCCTCGAGGCCAGCGAGTATCTGTGCAGCCGCTACGGCTGGACACGGGGTTCGGTGGTCGATTATGCCCCGCGCCATCCCAGCGATCTGGTCGTTTGCTACGATGTGCTGCAATACCTCGACGATCGCGACGCCGCGCGCGCGATCGCGAACTTGAGTGCGCTGGCGCGCTCGGCGGTATACGTCTGCGCGTTAACGCGCGAGGACTGGCGAACGAACTGCGATCGCAAGCGCACGGACCGCCGCGCGGTGCGGCTGCGCGCCGGCGAATGGTATCGGCGGCGCCTGAAGCGGCAGTTCCGCCACCTGGGGTTCGGAGTCTGGCTGCGCAAGGATGTCACGGCCGTTCTATGGGACATGGAGCGGCCCCGCGGCTGATCAAAGGTTGTCCTGCATCCATGCCACCAGAGCCGCGTGCACGGGCTCGCCGGCACCCTCATTCGCGCGCAGGTGATTGACATACGACACGAGAACGAACGTTTTGCCGGAGCGTGCGGTCACATAGCCCGCCACTCCGCTGACGCCGTCCAGGTGGCCGGTCTTCAGCCGCACCGAACCGGCGGGCGACTGGCGCATTCGATTTCTCAAAGTGCCGTCGATTCCAGCCATCGGCAAGGACGCGATGAATTCGGGCGCATAGCGGCTGCGGTACGCCGCGCGCAGCACGCCGGCCATTTGCAAAGCCGTGATGTGCGTGGTGCGCGACAAGCCGGAGCCGTTGTCGATATCGATGTCCCGCAGGTCGAATCCGTGCTCGCTCCCCCAATCCGCGATCGCGGCGGCCCCCTTGTCGAGCGTCGCCGGCGCTCCGTAGCGCTCCTCGCCCAGGGTGAGCAGCAGATGTCGCGCCATCAGGTTGTTGCTGAATTTGTTGGTCAGCCGCACGATCTCGCCCAGAGTCAGGGAGTCGAAGGTAACGAAGGGGCGAGCATCCGCCGCGGCCGCCTCATTGCGCAGCTTGCCGTGGAACTCTCCGCCCAGCTCCTGCCACAGCTCGACGAACGTGCCGAACGCATAGGTGGGGGCCCTGAGAAGCACCCGCGTCAGGCTTCGCTCCGCGCAATGCGGGGACAGCGCGCCGCTGAATACCACCCGATCCCACTGCTCGGAGGCGACTTCGAATTCGACCACGGCGGTACGCTCGCTGCAGGGGCCGGCCGCGAACTCGATGTGATTCTCCACCGCGAGGTTGACGGGCGACGGCTTCGCCACGATGTCGATGCGATGCGTGCTTTCGTTCGGCGCGACCGTGAATTCGACCGACTGAAAGTTCACCATCAACGCGTCCGGTTGCAGGTTGTAGGCCCTATGCGGGCGCCCGTCGAAGGCTCCGGGATCCTCCGGCGGCACGGCAAATGCGGTATCGTCGATGACGATATCGCCGCGAATCGTCTTGAGTCCCCTGGCGCGCAGGGCATTGGCGAAGCTCCACCACCGCTCCAGGGTCATGTAGGGATCGCCGCCGCCCCGCAAAATGAGATCTCCGTCCAGCACGCCGTCCTTCAACTCCCCGCGCAGCAGTGCGCGCGTGTGCCACAGGTATGCCGGCCCGAGCACGTCGAGGCTGACGAACGTCGTGAGCGCCTTGATCGTGGATGCCGGGCTGCGCGGCGTATCTCCGTTCAGACTGACGAGGACGCGGCCGGAGTCCGGATCGACGATGGCGAAGCTGACCGCGCTCATTGGCAGGCGCTCATCCGCGATGGATTGCGCGACGGGTGCCGGGGCGCCGGTGTACGCGAACGATCGTGCGGGCGCCATGAGCGCAACCGCGATTACGAGATGCACCCAGCCCCACCGGCCCACCGTTCGTATACGCATCGCTTTAACTTAGCACAGCAGTTCGATTGAGCGTCAGGACCACCCGCCGCCAGGCGCCCGAGCGCCAGCGCGGGCGCCGCGCTCACTCCCATACGCCTGCGCCACCAACGTCTGCACCGACAGGCCAACGCCGCCGAATATCAGTATGAATACCGGCACCGGCCAGTAAACTGCGCCCATGGCCGACGTCGCTGCCGGAGACAGACGTCCGACGAACCAGGTGTCCGTCGCATTGAGAACCGCTTGCGCGGCGCTGTTCAACATGAACGGAAACGCCAATCGGGCGACAGCGGCATAATCGAGCCGCAGTCGCCCGCTCGGGCTTAAGCGTTGGCCGGGAAGCAGTTTGTCGGGCGCATCGACGAGAGTTTCCAAATAAGATCGAGCCGGCGAGGTTTACCGACCAGGGTGACGGAATGAAAACGCAATCGCAGCGCAGTGTGCGCGGCAGCTTCGTAGCCCGGGAGTTGGGCTCGGGGTCCTGGCAGCTGAAGAGCGGGCAACCCGCCGGTGCAGGCGGTGGGGCCGAGATTTACCTGGTCGGCGCGGAGCCCGGCGCCGCGAAGATGCTCGACTCGGTGTTCAGTGCCGTGGACTTCGAATGGGTCGACGGCGGCGTGCTCGTGACGCTGACCTCGGCCGGGGAGAGGAGGGTTCTGAGGACCCGCGCGGCCCTCATCCATGAACCCTTGAGGCAGCTGTACGATGGCTTGCCGTTGGCGAGCTTCGACGATGCGGCACGGCGCTTCTGGCGGCGCGTTTTCCGCCTGGTCCGACTCCCCGGCGGCCGCTATCTGCTGCGTCTCGTGGCGCGCGCGGCCCGCAGACCCCAATGAACGAAGGAACTGGATCACAGGCGCGACAGCATATTGTCAAGCGCGTGCGGCAGGCCCGAACGGCGCGCGTTGAACTGCGACGGGCATCAAGGATACAAAGGCGCGTTTCCCGCACATTGTCCAATGAGTCGCCACCATCGAATTCACTAAGCTTAGGATGTCAGCATTGCTGGACGTCAAATCCATCGGGGCCGAGTCAGACCCAACGGCGGCCTCGTTCGAGCCGTATAGTCGATTGCTGAGAATGCTCATGCCGAGCCTTCGCGGCGTAGTCGTGCACGATGGCTTCTCCAACCTGATCTGGGCCTCGGACGAATGGGATCTCACGGACGACCTCGAGGTCGTCAAGGATACGATTCAAAATGCGCTCACGGACCCTGCGGAGTTCGCCGGCATTCTGCGGATAGACGCGGACCGCGCGGTGTACTCCTTCGCGGTGCGCGGCGAGCACATCGAGTTGCTCGGCGTGGTCAGCATGGTGGCGCGGCTCTCGGGCGCCGGCACCGGGGGCCGCCCGCTGCAATACGTGCGTCAGCTGGTGCAGCCGGCGCTGGAGTGCTTGCGCCGCGAGTTGGCCCTGCGTTCGCAGCTGGGATCGCGCGAGCGGGATTTGGGGATACGCGAGCGCGATCTGTCTCTGATGCTGGAAATGTCCTCGAATCAAACCGCGACGGGCGATGCGGACGAATTCGATCTGATCCTGAAGACCGGGCTCGAGCACATGGGATGTGCGCTCGCGGCGCTGTGGGTTCCGGACAAGAACATCGCTCTGTCGATGACGCGCAGCGGGAATCCGATGTCGAAGGACTCGCTGCAGCGTGCGCAGCAGCACCTGATGGCGTGGATGCAGCTGCAGCAGCGCACCATCGTCATCAACCACATTTCCAAAGTGGCAAGCGATGTGGCGGCGCCCTACAAAATCCTGGCGTGTCCGGTGCGCCATCCGTCGGAACGCGTCATGGGAGTTCTCGCCCTGTTCAATCCGCCCAGCGCTCATGATTTCGATTCGCATCAGACGCGCATCGCCGAGCTGCTCGCCAAGAAAGTCACGGTCATCATCCAGGCCCAGTACGATTCGAGCACCGGGCTGATGACTCGCCACGCGTTCGAGCGGCAGGCGACGGCGCTGCTGGCATCCGCCGACTCGCCGAACACGCACAGCATCCTGTATCTGGACATCGATCGGCTGCACGTCATCAACGAGACCTTCGGTATGCACGTGGGCGACGATGTCATCGTCAGCGTCGCCGAGTGCATGGCGAAGACGTTGCCGCCCGTCGCGCTCTCGGCTCGAATCTCGGGGGACCGCCTCGCCGCGCTCATTCCGAATACCGGGATGGAGGCGGCCGCGGCGACCGCCGAGCTCATTCGCGCAGGCGCCGCCGCCATCGCGCCGCGCGCCGGGCAAGGCTCATTCGAAGTCTCCGTCTGCCTCGGGGTGGCGCCGATCGGCCGCGCTGACAACGCTCTTGCCCATGCATTGGCGACCGCGGAGATAGCCTGCAAGGCCGCCAAGGACCGCGGCCGCAATCGAGTGGAAGTCTTTCAGGACTCCGACCAGAGCATCATCAGGCGCCATACCGACATCCTGGTGATCGGCAAATTGCGCGACGCCCTGGGCACCGACAGTTTCAGGCTCGATGCACAGCCGATTTTGCCGCTGCGCGGCAATTATGGGCGACCGCGCTTCGAGTTGCTGATCCGCATGCTGGGCGATCGCGGCGAGATCATTCCACCAGGAAAGTTTCTCTCCTCGGCGGAGCGATATCAGCTGATGCCGACGGTGGACCGCTGGGTGGTGCGCCGCTCCTGCGAATTGCTCGGCAAACACAGCGCGTCGGTCGGCGAGGAGATCGCCCGCTTCGCGATCAACCTGTCGGGGCAATCCTTGCAGGATGACTCGTTCCTGGATTTCGTGGTGGAGCAAATCAAGGCGAGCAACCTGCCCGCGAACGTGCTGTGCTTCGAGTTGACCGAAACCGCCACCATCGGCAATCTCGACAAGGCCCAGCACTTCTTGCGCACCTTGCAGGATTTGGGCTGTCAGTTCGCACTCGACGATTTCGGCACCGGCGTCAGCTCGCTGGCCTATCTGAAGGACCTGTCGGTCAATTATGTGAAGATCGACGGCAGTTTCGTCCGCGATTCGCTCACCAACACCCGCTCCGAGTCGATGATCAAGGCGATCGCCCAGCTGGCGAAAGTCATGTGCATGGAGACGATCGCGGAATACGTCGAGACGGACATGCTGCGCGCCCGGATGGCGGACCTGGGGGTCGACTACGGGCAGGGATTCGCCATGGGCAGGGCACGGCCGCTCGAGGAGCTGCTGCAGGAGCTGGCCATCTATGAGGCGACGGTGAACACGTGGAACGCTGAGGCCGGCGTTCCGGCGGACCAGCAAATCGTCATCACCGGCTGAGCGGCGGCGCCGGCATTCGCAGTGTTGCGACGTCATCCTGAGTCCTACACGGTTTAGGCAGGATTTGCCATTGGTAAGCGCCGCCAAAAGTGGCCGAATGCAGCCGTGACCGCGCCATTGCACGATGCTGTCCCATGCTGATTTTGACGCGCCGCGCCGGTCAGGCAGTGCGGATCGGCGATGATATCGAGGTGACGGTGATGGCGGTCAGCGGTGCGCAGGTCCGCATCGGCATCAATGCGCCGCGCGACGTCGCCGTCGATCGGGAGGAGATCGCCGAGCGAAAGCGGCGCGAGCGGGCCGCTGCGAATTGCGGCACTGCCGACCATACGGCCGTATTGAAGCTCAGGCGGTGAATTGACCGCCGCGCACCATGGGTAGGCGGCGCACGCGCTTCCCGGTGAGTGCGAAGATTGCATTGGCCACCGCGGGCGCGATCGGCGGCAGACCGGGTTCGCCGACTCCGGAAGGCGGCTTCTCACTGGGCAATACGTGAGTTTCGACCGTCGGCGCTTCGTTGATGCGCACCACCTGATAGGTGTCGAAGTTCGACTGCAGAGGTTTGCCGTCGTCAAAGGTGATCTCACCGTAAAGGGCCGCGGACAAGCCGTAATTGACCGCGCTTTCGATCTGGCCTGCGATCATCTGCGGGTTGACTGCAATGCCGCAGTCGATCACGGCAACCACCCGATGCACTCGCGGCAGGCCGTCTTGCATTGAAACCTCCGCAACCTCGCCGACCACGCTGCCGAAGGATTCGTGAATCGCGACGCCGCGCGCTCGCCCGGCCGGCAGGGGCTTGCCCCAGCCGGACTTCTCGGCCAGCAGCTCGAGCACCGCCCGATGTCGCCCCTGGCGCTCGCCCAGCAGAGAGCGCCGGTATTCGATAGGATCCTTGCCCGCCGTCGCCGCGCATTCGTCAAGAAAGCTCTCGACCGCAAAAGCGGTGTTCGAATGGCCCACGGAGCGCCACCACAGAACTCTGACGGGCGCCGTGGTGGTATGGAGGTCCACGCGCACATTGGGGATCGCGTAGGGCATATCCGCGGCGCCCTCCACCAAGGTCGGATCGATGCCCTTTTGGATCCTGCCTTGCATGATGGTACCCGCCATGATGGATTGGCCGACCACCGTGTGCTGCCAGGCGAGCGGCTTGCCGTCCGCCGCAAGCGCGGCCTCGAGGCGATTCGCCGATTGCGGCCGATACCAGCCGCCGTGCATGTCGTCCTCGCGCGTCCACACGATCTGCACGGGTTTGGCGATCTTCTTGGACAGCTCCGCAGCCTCGCGCACGAAATCGCTGGCCGGATTTGCGCGCCGGCCGAACCCGCCGCCCAACAGCAAGGTGTGGATGAACACCTTCTCCGGCGGCAATCCGACCACTTCGGCGGCGGCGGCGCGATCGGGTGACTGCATCTGGGTCCCGGTCCAGATGTCGCACCGATCGGGGCGCCAATCTGCGGCGCAATTGAGCGGTTCCATGGGTGCGTGCGACAGAAACGGCACTTCGTAGAGGGCTTCCAGGCGCCGGTACCGGCCGCCGCGCAGGATCGGTCCGGCGTCGCCGTCGTTGCGCGCCACCAGCGGCGCTTCGGTGAGCGAAAGTTTTTGATACTCGGCGCGCATGCGCTCCGTATCCAGCGTCGAGCCGGGCGCCGCTTGCCATTCGATGACCAGGGCGTCGCGGCCCTTGCGCGCCGCGTAGGTATTCAGAGCGACCACCGCCACCCCGCTGGTGAGCCGCACCACCGTGACGACGCCGCGAACGGCGCGCGCCGCGGCGTCGTCGATGCTCTTGGGCGTGCTGCCGAGCGCGGGCGGTCTGGCGAGGACCGCGCGCAGCATGCCCGGCAGGCGCACGTCCAACCCGAACGTTCCGCTGCCGTTGATTTTCTCCGCGACTTCGATCCGCTTGATGGATTTGCCGATGACCGAGAATTCGCTCTGCGGCTTGAGGCGTATCGCGGCCGGATCGGGCGCCGGGAGCTTGCCGGCTGCCGCCGCCAGCCGTCCATAGCTCGCCTTGCGGCCGTCCGGACCGTAGACGAAGTTCTGCTCGGCGCGGCATGAGTCGATGCCGACCTGCCATTCTTGCGCCGCCGCCGCGATCAGCATCATGCGAGCGGCCGCCCCGGCGAGCCGCAGCCCGCTCCAGGACGAAGAGATGCTCATGCTGCCGCCGGTAAATTGCACCGGGAACACGGGATTGTTGTAGACGGCGGCCACGGGCGCGGTCTCGATGCGCACCCGCTTGAGCTCGCAATCGAGCTCCTCTGCGAGCAGCTGCACCAGACCCGTGTAGACGCCTTGGCCCATTTCGGACTTGTGCATGATCAAGGTGACGTTTCCCTCGCCGTCGATCCTGACGAAGGCATTGACCTCGCTCTCTGTCGACCCGGCCGCCGCCGGCGCCACGGCCGCGCTCGCTGCGCCGAAGCGCGCGGCGGAGGGCAGGGTGAGGCCGATGATCAACCCGCCGCCGACGCCGGCCGCGGTGCGCAGGAATTCACGGCGCGATCCAATGTTCACGGCGTTCATACCTTTTGCTCCAGGGTGGAGGCCGCTTGATGAATGGCGGCGCGGATCCGGCTGTAAATGCCGCAGCGGCATATGTTGCCGCTCATCGCATCGTCGATGTCCGCATCGGTCGGAGAGTTGTTTTTGGAGAGCAAGGAGGCGGCGGACATGATCTGTCCCGATTGGCAGTAGCCGCACTGAGGCACGTCTTGCGCGATCCATGCCGCCTGCACGGCTCGGCCAGCTTTGCTGCGGCCGATTCCTTCGATCGTCGTGATCTTGCGTCCGCTCGCGCGCGCCACCGGCAGCACGCAGGAGCGGGTGGCCGTGCCGTCCAGGTGCACGGTGCAGGCTCCGCACACCGCCATGCCGCAGCCGAATTTGGTTCCGGTCATGTCCAGCACGTCGCGCAGCACCCAAAGCAGCGGCATCTCCGGGTCCACGTCGACCTGGTGAATGCTGCCGTTGATGTCAAGTTTTTGCATGCTGACGTCCTCCAGTTGCCTAAAGCATGAACCAGATGGAATCGAAATCGCAACTGCGGCTTGCCGAGGTACAATGCAGCATGGCCGCCACTGTTATCGAGGCACCCGAGTTGCTGGTGCAGTCATGGTTCAACACCGATCGGCCTCTGCATCTGTCCGCACTGCGCGGCCGCGTGGTGGTACTGGTTGCTTTCCAGGTGCTGTGCCCCAACTCGGTCGCCGGCGCCATACCGCAGGCGCGCCGGATTCACGAAACCTTCGAACCGAACGATGTTGCGGTCATCGGCTTGCACACCACCTTCGAGCACCATGACGCCTACAGCCCGGCCATGATCCATTCGTTCATCCACGAATACCGGCTCAAATTTCCGATCGCGCTCGACAGCGCGAGCGCGGGCGGGCCCATTCCGCAGACCATGGAGCGCTACAAGATGCGCGGTACGCCCAGCCTCGTGCTGATCGATAAGAGCGGACTGATACGCAAACACGCGTTCGGCGCTTCGGAGGATCTGCGTGTCGGAGCGGAAATCGGCGCGCTCGCCCAGGAATCGTCCGCGGCGGCTTCGCTCGCGCGCAGTTCAGCGGCTTAGCGCGAAGCGGATGCGGATGCGCGCGCGCAGCGCAACCGCCTTTGCATCGTGCACGACGGGCTTGTAACGCCATTGCGACAGGGCGCCGACGGCAGCCTGGTCGAACACCCCGGGCGGACTCGCGCTGCGAACGGCGATGTCCTTCACCTCACCGGTTTCACCGACCGTGAAGTCCATCTCCACCCAGCCCTCGGTAGCGCTCTGCTCTGCCTTTCTCGGATACACCGGCTGCACCGATTTGACCAGCGCAAGCTCATTGGCGCTGACCACGTCCGCCAGGCCTTTCTGTTTGGCAAGCGCGGAATCCACTTCGCGCCGCGTGGCTGCGGCATCGGGCGACGAGTAGCCGACCGCGGCTGCCTGGTCGAGCCAGTTGCGGGCGGCCACGTACTGCCCGAGGCTCAAGGCGAGCTGTGCCTTTGCGACCATCCGCGCTCCAAGATCCTGCGTGGCCGGCGCCAGTCCCGCGTTTGCCGGATCGACGCCGCGCAGCGCCGTCAAATAGTACTTGGCGCTGTCGTTTTCGGGTTCGACGAGCCGGTCCTCCTGCAGTCGCTCGCGCGCCGATTTCAGCAGCTGTTCCGCGGCGTCCGTATCGGCCTGCCGGCGCGCGCTGACGAACCGCTGCCGCACATTGTCGATGTTCTCCGGCGCGGCAATGCCGCTGGCGGCCTCGAGCCAGGTCGAGGCGCGCGCGAAATCCCGCTGGTCGATGGCGTTGCGCGCCGCGCTCAGCAGGCCGAGCGCCAGCGCCACTTGAGCCTCGAGCGCGGCGCTGCTGTTCGGATCCTGACGCAACGCCGCTCGCACGTAATAGCGCGCATTGTCCTGCTCGGGATCGATGAGGTTCCCGTCGTGCAAGCGCTGCATGGCGAGCGCGGAGAGCGCATCGGCTCCGCCGCCGACCGTGAGCGCTTCGTGTGCGCCGGGCGCGGCGGCGTCGGCTTTCGCCCGGTCCGGGGCTGGCGGGGCCTTGGCCCGATCGCGCGTCTTCGCGAGCGGCGCGGTGAGAAGGGCAATGCGCCCGCCTTCCACGCCCGTCTTGCGCGCCGCCTCGATGGCCGCCGACGCCTCCTCGAGGCGTTCCTCCAGCAATGCACTTTCCGCCCGCGCCAGCAGCCGCTCCTGCACTTCGGCGACTCCGGCGCGAGCGTCCGCGTCGGCGGGCGACCCGGAGCTCGCAGCGCTGGCCGGCACGGCGGCTGTTTCGAGCGTTCGCCGGGCTTCCCCCCTCCCGCCGTGGGCGCCGCCGCGCAGCAGCCATATCGTGCCGAGCAGCACGCATAGCGCCGCGCAACCTCCGCCGATCAGCAGCCCGCGATTCGCCGGAGCGGTGATCGCGGTCACCGAAACTCCGCCGCCGGCGCGCCTGCGCTGCTCATCGTATTTCCTGACCGCCGCGTCGGCAAACAAGCGCGCCCGCCCGGGCGACATCGGCTTGTGGATGAATCGATAGACCGAGCCTTCGCTGATCAGGCGGGCCAGCGATGTTTCGTCGTCTCGATTGCCGGCAACCACGACCACCAGCTCGGGAAACTGGCGCTTGATCTGTCCGATGAACAGGTTGGCGGACTCACGCAGCGCCTGCACGTCCATAACCAGAATACCGACGCCGCCGGCGACCAGCAGGTCGCTCACCTTATCGGCGGAGGGGACGTGCCAAAGGCGCCGCGGCGGTCCCACGGCCTCACGCAGCGTTTGCAGAAACAGCTCGTCCCCGGTGAGCACGACCAGCTCCACGATGTCGCTCGCGAGGCTGAACCGCAGTGCATCGATGGCGCGGCCCTCGTCCTCGGGACCGATCACCGCCTGTTTCCTTGCATGCTGTACCTTGAGACTTGGATCATTCGGCGCCCCGCAGGCTGCATTGCAGCAGCCAACCCAAGCCCGACGCGAGGCTGCTAGTGTCATTCCACCGGCGACGCTATACGATACGGTGTCTCGTACCGCAGACAACGTATGTTGCAATGCGTCAAGCGGTTTCTGTGACTGAACACTCATTCAGGGGCGAACGGCTCATCGCGGGGATGGCATTGAGCGAGTCGATCAGCATCACCTGCAAACTGGACGTCGAACAACGAGCCGCGCTCGAGCAGCTGCTGTTTTTTAATGTCAACCAGCATCGCGTACGCCTGGGAATTCAGCAGTCCATCGAGACTTACGGCGTACCGGAGATCTATGAGCACGAGGGCGGATTGCGGATCCGCGTCGGCGACATCGAAGGGGTTCAGACGCTGTTCGCGGTATCGAACCTCGGCCGGCCATTGGGCGTCGCGGTGTTCGTGCGTTGGGCGCACGAGCGGTTCGTGGTGCTGCATCTCGGCGTCGAGCCGCACTTGACCCCAACGCCGGAAATCAATACTCGGGTTCTTCTCAAACTGATGCACGAGATTCGCGGCGCGGCGCGGCGCACGCGGGGCGTCGAACGCATCGAGTTGGTCTACAAGGATCGCCACGCCGTGCGGCTGCACGTCTGATTGGGCCGGCTCATGACAGGGGCCCAACGTCATGCGGACGGAAAGCTGCGCTGCGCATGGTGCACCGCGGATCCGCTTTACATCGCCTATCACGATACCGAATGGGGTGTGCCCGTCCACGAGGACCGGCAGCTGTTCGCAATGCTGTGTCTGGAGGGGGCGCAGGCGGGATTGAGCTGGCTCACCATCCTGCGCAAGCGCGAGAGCTATCGTGCGGCGTTCGACGACTTCGATGCCGAAGCGATGGCCCGCTACGATGCCGCAAAGCGCAAGCGCCTGCTGCGCGATCCCGGCATCGTGAGAAACCGGCTCAAAGTGGATGCCTTCGTCACCAACGCGCGCTGCTACCTCAAACTGTGCCACCGCCCCGGCGCGTTCGCAGACTACCTATGGCAATTCACGGACGGCAAAGTGATGCGCCGCCGGCCGCTGCACCTCGACGGCATCGCCAAATCGACGCCATACAGCGATGCGATGAGCAGGGACCTCAAGCAAAAAGGGTTCCGGTTCGTCGGCACGACCATTGTTCATGCATTCATGCAGGCCGTCGGGATCGTCGATGAGCATCAACGCAATTGCTGGGTTACCAAACGCGGCCGCAATGCGTGATCTCTGCATCGGCGCGTCGCGCGCATCGCCGAGCGCGCGATAGGCTGGAGATGAACCGGCTTCATCACTGCTTGGCGATCGACGCGGCCGATTGTCCGAACAGGATTTTTCTCGCCTCCTCGGTGACCGTCGGGCCGCTGTTGACCTTTGCGCCGAGTTCGTATGCGCGAACGGTGGCCGGGCGGCTTTTGACGCTCTCGAACCAACGCTGCAGATGCGGGAAATCCGCCAGATTCTGGCCTTGCGCCTCGTGCGGCACCACCCACGGATACGCGGCCATGTCCGCGATTGAATACGCGCCGGCCACGAACTCACGATCGGCGAGGCGCTTGTTCAGCACGCCATAGAGTCGATTTGTTTCCTTGACGTAGCGCTCGATGGCATAGGGAATCTTCTCCGGCGCATAGCGCGAGAAGTGGTGGTTTTGGCCGGCCATCGGGCCGAGACCGGCCACTTGCCAGAACAGCCACTCGATCACTTCGGTGCTGCCGCGCACGCTCTCCGGTATGAACTGCTCGCTCTTTTGCGCGAGGTACAGCAGGATTGCGCCCGACTCGAACACGGAAATCGGCGCGCCGCCGCCCAACGGACTGTGATCGACGATGGCCGGGATGCGGTTGTTGGGAGAAATGGCGAGGAACTCCGGCTTGAATTGCTCGCCCTTGCCGATGTTCACCGGAATCATGCGATAGGGCAGATCCGTTTCTTCCAGGAACATCGTTATCTTGTGGCCGTTGGGCGTGGGCCAATAGTACAGATCGATCATCTGGAATCCTCCGGCGGCTCCAGTGGCATTCTACGCTTCCGCAAAATGGCGATGTCGACGTCCTCTTCGCGCGGCATGGCCCGCATTTGCGCGACGCGCGCGCGGGCGCGCGCGTTCTTCAGCCAGGGCAGCATCGGCTCGTCGAATTGCCGGGCGGTCGACACCCGGTATTCCAGCGCGCGCCGATGCTCCGCGATGATTCGGGCCTCCCTGCTGTCGGGCGGCGACAATCGCCTCTCCATGCCGAAGCCCGCCATCTGCACGATGACGGTGTCGCCGCGCTGCATGATCTTTGGATAACCTGAGACAGCTGTCGCGGCGCTCCGCGTCGGCCGGGTCGCGGCAGGCACTGAGCAGCGGCGCGAACGGCGGAATGATCTCGGCGCTGGCGATACCCATCGCCTCGCTGAGGCGGGACAAGTCCGACGGCAGGTACTTGGCGGGCAGCGCCCCGCCGGCCCTTTTCAGCGCGTCGAACAGCAGCACGACGGTTCGGTTCCAGTACAAGTCGAATCGCACTCCCTGCGCCATGCCGGCCAGGATCCGATCGGTCTCGATCGTGTCCTTATCCTTTTGCGCAGCCGCCAGCGTCGGCAGCCAGGCGGCGCCGTTCTCCGCGTCGATCCAGCGCATGGTGGTCGCGGCGTCGCGAATGTCGCAACCCGGCGTGTTCGCGCAGAGCTGCAGGCGCAGCCAGCCGATACTGGGGTTTTCGGGATCCAGCTCGCTGGCCTTGACCGCCAAATCCACGGCCGCCGGCTCGCGTGCGGCGAAGCTCAGTGCGGCGGCGGTGGCGAGCGAGCCCGCATCCCCACTGGCGATCAGGACCTGCGCCGCATACGGCTCGCCACGCTCGGTATTTGTCCGCCGCGGGCGCGCCGGCCCCATGCGGGGCGCCGAGCGCAAAGGCGAGCGCCGAATGCGCGCACACCAGCGCGAGGGCCTGCAGGCATCGCTTGATCATGGTCGATGCACGTGGGGCTTTGTCAGATGGACTTGTGGCGGGCGCTCGCGGCGGTCAGACCCGCCGTGATGGCAAGACGCATGGCATCCTCGACCGAAATGTCCAGGGGCTGTATGCGCTCGCGAGGCAGGTACATGGTGTAGCCGCCGAAGGCATAGCTCATGGGAAAATAGACCGTGACCCAATTGCGCCCGCCGTGCGCATCGAGCACGGACGGAACGTCCTCGCGAGTGACGAAGCCGATGGCATGCACATCGGCGAAGTGCGCCAGCACCACGCGCTGCAAATCGCGCTTCTCGCCGCTGCCGGACGGCAGCAGACTGACCACATCGCGGAAGCCGCCGTACAGCGTTTTGACGAACGGGATGCGGCCGAGAAAGTCATCCCAATACTTGAGGAATATCCTGCCGGCATAGGCATTGACCAAGCTGCCGACGATCAGCAGCAAGAAGAATCCGACGATCAGGCCCAGACCGGGCCAATAGTGCTCGGGGCTGACGAGCCCTACGCCGATGAGCGCCCGGCGCAGCCACCCCTCGACCGTGTGAACCAGCCACCAGATCACATAGATGGTCAGCGCCAGAGGCAGCACGGTCACCAAGCCGCTCATCGTCAACGTCAGAATTTTTCTCATGCGTTACGATTAGTTCACTGCTGGCGCGGCAGCACGAAGCGCAATCCGTGAAAATTCAGGACCACGCCGTCGCGCCGGATCCGTTCCAGGGTGGGGCCTTCTGCGAGCGTGGCGCCCTCGCGATACTTGTGCATGTTGATGTAAACGAACCGCTCGGCCGGCTTGGTCGCGTAGACATGCACGTCCAGATGCAGGTCGGGCAGGGTCTGCTGACCCGACAAATTGATTTCGCTGATCCTGGGCAACACTTCCTTCGGGCTTGTCGTCGTCGTCGGTGAGCAGCGGATCGCGCTTATGCGGTGTGCGCACGGTCGCCTCGCCGCTGCTTTGCTGGCGCCGCCGCGTGCTCAGATTACGCCGGCCGCCGAGATTCGTCAACCGCCGGGATCTCCGGGGCGTAAACCGGCGCTCCGTCAAGCGGGCTGAAGTGATCTGGGGCCGCGGCCGTCGTACTCTTCGCTGCTCCAGGGCCCGGCACCGACGCAGGGGCCGGCGCCGACGCAGGGCCCGGCACTGACGCAGCGCTCGGCGCGAGCGCCGGATTCGGCACCGCCATGCGAACATCGGCGGGCGCCCGGGCGGCCGGCGCGGCAGCCGCACTCGGGCCGGGCGCGGCCGGAGCGACGCCGGCCGGCGCTCCGCCGCGCGTCAGTACGTACAGCAATGCGATCAGATTGACTGCCAGCAGTACCACCAGCGCGACCGCCCAGAGCGGAAAGCGTGCGCGCGCGGCCGTCGTGCCCGAATCCATCAATCCGGGGATGGCCTGCCGCTGCCGCTCGATTTCGGATTTCTTGAGTGCGTCGAGAATGAAAGACATGCGAAGTCCTAGCTGTGCGGCGTGGTGTGCATGAGCAAGGGCGAGCCCGGCTCGGCCAAGGCCGTGTCGAGCACGACTTGAGTCTGTACGCCGGCGATTCCATCGACGTTGAGGCGGTGTTCGCGCTGGAAATTCTGCACGGCGATCGCCAGCTCCTGATCGTAGACATCGTTCGTCTGAGGGATCGGCGGCTGCGCCGCGCAGCGCGTTGAGGCTGCGCCGCAGCCACCGGACTTCGTCGCCCTGCATGCCCGACCGACAGCAGCCGGGTGCGCGCGGTCTTCGGCTTCCACACAAGGTGAATTCGCCGAACCAATCGCGCGACAGCTCGTCGAGCGGCAGGCGCACGTTGTGCTCGCCCAGATCCAGCGTGGCGAATTGATCCTCGAGGCCGGACAGCACGACGCGATGCCTCTGGCCCTGGTCGTCGGTGAGGGTCAGGATGGCGGGCCGATTCAGCGCCCGCACCTGCGCCCACGAACCGCGCTGCTCCAGGCAAGCGAGCCCGGACTTTCCCGCCTGGCCGCACGGGTCGCGGTCGTCCACCATCGCCGTCCCCCATAGCGACAGCAACCGGCGGAATGCGGCCGTGTCGCTGGTGTCGGCGCTATTCGCGGCCAGCAGCGCATCGATCGACGACCGGAGGCGGCGCGGCGGCCGGCGGGATGCGGCGCCGGCGCGGTTGCAGACGAGACGCGCGCGGGAGGCGGCGCCTTCGCCGCGGCGCGCAATGCGCGATGTCTGCGCGCTGCCAGCGCGCGCCGATCCCGCCAAAGGCGGTGGCGGTCACGCCGGCGAGCGATGATTGCACCGGCGACCCACCCGAGCCACAGCGGCGCAAAGCGCCGCCCATAGACCTCGCCCGCCGCGCGCCGCACCAGCGCCGGCGTCACCTTCCTCGTCTCCTGCGTGTACGCGCCGAGCAGCGCGCGATCGCAGCACACGTTGATGACGCGGGGAATTCCCGATGACACGCGATGCACCTCGCGCAGCGCGGCCGGCGTAAAGATCTCGCCGGACGCGCCCGCCACGCGCAGCCGATGGCGCACGTACTGCTGCGTCTCCTCCCGCGACAGCGGCTTCAGGTGATAGCGCCCGGTGATGCGCTGCGCCAGCTGGCGCAGCTCGGTCCGGTCCAGGAGCTCGCGCAGCTCGGGCTGGCCGATCAGGATGATCTGCAGGAGCTTCTGTGTCGCGGTTTCCAGATTGGTCAGCAGGCGAACCTGCTCGAGCACCTCGGCCGAGAGATTCTGCGCCTCGTCGACGATGACGATGATGCGCCTGCCCTCGGCATGCGCGGACAGCAGCCGCCGGTTCAGCGCATCCACCATTTGCTTGACGCTGTCGCGATCGGCCTCGTCGAGCCCCAGGCCGAGTTCCTCGCAGATGGTGAGCAGGAACTCGACCGGCGTGATCCGCGGATTCAGGATCAAGGCGACGTCGGCATGGTGCGGCACGCGCGACAGCAGCGTGCGCACGATGGTCGTCTTGCCGGTACCCACCTCGCCGGTCAGCTGAATGAAGCCGCCGGCTTCGTTGATGCCGTACAGCAGATGGGCGAGCGCCTCGGCGTGGCGCTCGCTCAAATAGAGATAGCGCGGATCCGGCGTTATCGCAGAACGGCTTTTCGCTGAGGCCGAAGAAGTTGGTGTACATGTCTGGGCGCGATGATACCAAGCTCAGCCGCGCCGCGAACCGCTGCCGCCGCGCGTGCGCGGAAGCAAGCTCGCGCGGGTCAACAGGTCGGAACCGAACCGGTCCCGAATGCCGTCGATGGCCGCGTCGAGCCGGGACTCCTTGGGCGGCTGCCGTGCGGAGAACAGATCGGCCTGCCGCGGCGTGTGCAGATCGCCCACGCCGACCCCCAGTAATCGCACTGCGGCATCAGGGTGGGCCTCGCATCCACTCGAGCAGCAGGATTTGCCCCATGGCGGAGATCGCGGCGGTGTCCTGCGTCGGCGGCTCCAGCGCCCGCTGCCGCGTGAAGGTCTCGAAGCTCGCGCGACGTATCTTGACCATGACCCGACCCGCGGCCAGATGGTGAGCCCGCATGCGCGCGGCGGTGCGATCCGCGAGCCGCGTCAACTGCCGCTTGAGCTCCGCGGCGTCGCGGATGTCGGCGGCGAAGGTCTCCTCGGCGCTGATCGATTTCTCCTCGCGTTCCGCATCGACGGCCCGCTCGTCGATTCCCGACGCGAGGGCTTGCATCGACTTTCCGTGCTTGCCGAAGGCGCGCCACAGCACCGCGTCGCCGGCCCTGCGCAAGTCGCCGAAGGTATGGATGCCCGCCGCTTGTACTGCCGGCAGCGATTTTTTCCCCACTCCGAAGCAGTTTTTGAATCGGCAAGCCGTCCAATACCTCGTTGCGCGTTCTCCGGTCCGATGCGGCACAGTCCGTCCGGCTTGTTGAGATCCGAAGCGATCTTGGCGAGCAGCTTATTGGGCGCGATTCCCACGGATGCGGTAAGTTCAGTGGCGGCGCGGATTCGGCGCCGGATTTCACCGCCGATGACTTCGGCATTGCCGAGCAGCCGCTCGCTGGCTGTGACGTCGAGAAACGCCTCGTCCAAGGACAGGCCTTCCACCAGCGGCGTGAACGCGCGAAAAATCTCGAACACCTGCGCCGAGACTTGCTGGTAGCGCGCCATTCGCGGCTGCACGCAGACCGCCTCCGGGCAGCGCCGCAAGGCCTCGCGCATCGGCATCGCGGAATGGACGCCGTAGCGCCGCACCGCGTAATTGGCCGCGGCGACCACGCCCCGCCCGCCGGTGCCGCCCACGATCAGCGGCTTGCCCTTCAATTCCGGCCGATCCCGCTCTTCCACGGACGCATAAAAAGCATCCATGTCCACGTGCAGAATCGACCGCAAGTGACCCCCCCCTAGATCAAGTCTTTGACCCCGTCACGCTCCTCGCACAGTTCGCGATGGGTCGCGAGCATTTTTTCGCGGCTGAACTCAGTGATGCTCAATCCTTGCACGATCCTGTAGCGGCCGCCGTCGCAGGTCACCGGATAAGAATAGACGACGCCCTCGGGAATGCCGTAGCTGCCGTCCGAGGGAATGCCCATGCTGACCCAGTCGCCGGCGCGGGTGCCGAGCACCCAGTCGTGAATGTGGTCGATCGCTGCGGAGGCCGCCGAGGCCGCCGAGGATGTGCCGCGCGCCTTGATCACGGCGGCGCCGCGCTGCTGTACCGTGGGAATGAAGACTTCCCTGAACCAGCTGTCAGCGACCACGGACAGCGCGGGTTTGCCGTCCACCGTTGCGTGATGCAGATCGGGATACTGAGTGGCCGAATGGTTGCCCCAGATGATCACCTTCCCGACCTGGCCGAGCGGGACCGCGGCCTTCTCGCTCAGCTGAGCGAGGCCGCGGTTGTGGTCCAGGCGGGTCATTGCCGTAAATTGGTCGGGCGCCAACGACGGTGCGTTGCGCTGCGCGATCAGTGAATTCGTATTGGCCGGATTGCCGACCACCAGCACGCGAACATCGCGGCTCGCGACCTTGTCCAAGGCCTTGCCCTGCGCCGAGAAGATCTTGGCGTTTTCGAGCAGCAGATCCTTGCGCTCCATGCCGGGGCCGCGCGGCCGCGCGCCGACGAGCAGCGCGAATTGGCAGCCCTCGAACGCGACATGGGCATCGTGGGTGGCCGTGACCTTGTTGAGGGTGGCGAACGCGCAATCGTTCAGCTCCATCACCACGCCCTGGACCGCCGTTGCCGCTGCCGGTATTTCCAATAGATTCAAGTTGATCGGTTGCTCGGCGCCCAGCATTTGGCCGGATGCGACGCGAAACGCGAGCGCATAGCCGATATTGCCTGCAGCGCCTGTGATGGTGACGGTGACGGGCTTTTTCATGGCGAATTCCCTACGGCGCAACAGCGAAGCATGGTAGCCCATGCGCGCCCTGACAGGCGACTCGGCAAAGGTGCTTGCATGTACCAGTGATGTAGATTACTATATCACCACGTCACCAGGACAAGTTGATGACGACCACCCACAGGAGACCGCCATGACCACTCGAATTTCCAGCAAGCTTGCAGCGCTCGGCCTTGCGTTGATCATAAACAGTTTGATGATGGGCGGCATCGCCTACCTGTTCAACGCCCAGCTGCATCAGTATCCCGCGGCCGCCCTCGCCGCCGCCTGATTGCATTGCGGAGCGTTCTGCTAGATTACAGTGCTATATGGCCCCTACACGGGGCCGGCACATTGAGTGGGGAATGGACCCGAATTGGAACGACAATCAGCCCATCTATCGCCAGCTGCGCGATCGCATGGTGGCGCTGATCCTCGAAGGTGCGCTGAAGGAAGGCGATCCCTTGCCGTCCGTTCGCGCGGTCGCGGCCGATTATCGGCTCAACCCGCTCACGGTGCTCAAGGGGTATCAGCAGCTGGCGGACGAACGCCTGGTGGAAAAGCGCCGCGGCCGCGGCATATTCGTTAGCGAGGGCGCCCGGCTGCTCTTGCTGGCGGGCGAGCGCGAGCGCTTTCTGCATGAGGAATGGCCGCAGATACTTGCGGTCATCCACCGCCTGGGATTTTCCGCGCAGGAACTGTTCGCGCAGACCCCTGCGCTCACCCATCCGGCTCCGCCGCCCCGTGGCGGCGGCGCTCAGGACGAATGAGCTACACCATGTCCCCCATCATCCAAGCGCGCGGCCTTTCGAAGAAATACGGCTCGCAGATCGCGCTAGATCACGTCAATCTTTCCGTTGAAGCCGGCCGGATCGTCGGTCTCATCGGACCGAACGGCGCCGGCAAGACCAGCGCGCTGCGCGCCATCCTGGGGCTCGCCGCTTATGAAGGCGAGCTCGAGGTTCTGGGCCGAGAGCCGTTCGGCAATCGCGCCGCACTGATGCGCGAGGCGACTTTCATTGCGGACATCGCGGTGCTCCCGGGATGGCTTCGAGTCGACCAGGCGGTCGATTTCGTCGCCGGCGTGCATCCGCAATTTCGCCGCGCGCGCGCGCTCGCGCTGCTCGCCAAGACGCAGATCGCCGGCCGGCGCCGCATTCGAGAGCTGTCGAAGGGAATGAAAACCCTGGTTCATCTGGCGTTGACGATGGCGATCGACGCGAAGCTGCTGGTGCTCGATGAGCCGACGCTGGGCCTGGATATTCTGGCGCGGCGCAGCTTCTACGACGCGCTGGTGAACGACTACATGGATGCGACACGGACCATTCTGATCACCACCCACCAAGTCGAGGAAGTGGAGAATCTTCTGACCGACGTCCTGTTCATCGACAAGGGGCGCATCGTTCTCGATTGCTCGCTCGAAGAGATCGCCGCGCGCTACGCGGCCGTCGCGGTCTCCGAGGACCATGTCGCCGCCGCGCGCGCCGCAAGTCCCTTCTACGAGCGACCCATGCTCGGCAAAAAGCTGCTGTATTTCGAGCGCCCGGATTTTGCCAGACTCGCGAGCTTCGGCGAGGTTTTCACGCCGAGCGTCTCCGATCTATTCGTCGCCAAGCTGTCTTAGGAGAAGAATTCCGTGAATACGTACGTATGGCTGATACGCCGGGAATTCTGGGAAAACCGGGCGATCTGGATCTGTCCGTCCGTGATCACCGGCGCGCTGACGCTCGCCGCCCTGTTCGGGAGGGTCGAGGTCGCGGTGCCGAGTTCGCCGGATCGGAGTCGCGCGATGGCCGAGATGGTCTTGTTCGCGTTCGGCGTCATCTTTTTCCTGGTGATGTCGCTCTACTGCACCTGGTATCTGCTGGATTGCCTGTACGCCGATCGCAAAGACCGCAGCGTTCTGTTCTGGAAGTCGCTGCCGATCTCGGACACCGCCACGGTGCTGGCGAAGCTGTTTACCGGCTTGATCGCAATCCCGATCGTGTACTTCGCGGCCGCCGATCTCGCGGCCCTGTTGATGTCGTTCATCATTTCGCTGAGAGCCCGTTCGACCTTCGGCAGCGCGCTTTGGCAGCCCGATCTGTGGCTGCAGCTGCAGGGCTTGTGCGCGTACGTGATCCTATCGACCGCGGTCTGGTACCTCCCCGTGGCCGGCTGGCTGCTGCTGATTTCGGCGTGGGCCAAACGTGCCGTCATGCTGTGGTCCATCATGCCGCCGCTAGCCGCCGTTCTGGCCGAACGATTGTTTCTCGGCAGCCACGCCGTCGCAGATCTGCTGAAGAACCGCCTGGGGGGCTACCTCTCTCTCGCCTTCCACGACCTGACGCACCGCGCCGGCTGGGTGACGACACCGCTTGGTGACGGCGACTATGTCACGACACCGGTCAGCGTTTGGCGGCTGCTCGATCCGATCGGCTTTTTCTCGAGCCCGGCGACCTGGATCGGCGTGCTCGTGGGCGCCGCACTGATTTTCGGCGCCGTTCAATTGCGACTGCGGCGCACCGAGGTTTAGGAGCCTGTCTGAATAATCCGCGTGGCCTTACCTAAGGCTGATTTCGCTTCAGCCGAGGCGGAGCCGACGTGGTTGGGTCAACATACAACAGCGCGAGACCCTCATAGACCCTGATGAAAAGCCTGTGGATAGATGAAGTTATTCACGGTGAAACGGTCACCCCCCGGTACGGTGAAACGGTCACCCTTAGACGGTGAAACGGTCACCCCCCATACGGTGAAACGGTCACCCCTCCCTATAGTCTTGAGTATTTCTAAAAAAACCCTGTAGTTAACCACACCCCCCTGTCGATAACTTAACAGTCAAGGCAAGCCTCCACACCGCCTCTTAGGGGGCTGACGCCCCCTGCCGGCTCGATCGCTACGCGATCCCCAACCCCACCCGGCATACCCCCAAAAGGAGCGCGCTACCGCGCGCCATCTTGATGCGACCCATCCGGGTCGCCAAAAACCGGTTTGGCAAAAGAGATTTGTCTCGAGTCCGGCGGCATCGCCTGATTTTCCGGGACGCTGCAAGAATCGATGAACCAGGCAACCGGAGAAGAGCGGAGGAGGGCGATCGAGAGTTTGGCGGCACTTCGTATCCTTCGAGGGTGAGAAGTCGGCTCCAGGGTCTTCCTGGGCGGCCGCCTGGGCGCTGGGTCCTTCCGAATTCTGGTGTCGACGCGGCGCCGCCTCAGTCGACCGCCGCCGCTCACGATGGTGAGCGGCCCGGAGCGAAAGGCGGTAAAGAGTGAGCATGAATTCCGCACCCAAAGATTCTCGTTCGGCAGCCGAACGAGCCCGCGATACCGCGGGCATCATCGGGAGCTTGAAGCACGAAGGGTATGTGCCCACCCCGGAAGCGGAAGCGATTCATCGGCGCGCTGCGCGCGGTGAGAGCACGACCGAGGAGGCCATCGAGATCTTCCGCGCGCGGGCGCTCGAGATGGAAGCCGAGCAGGTGCGTAAGCGCCGGCTTTGACCTTCGCGAGGCCAATTTTTCGGTCCAGGCGGTATCTATGTTGATACCTACTATCTAATGGTATATATTTCGGTAGGTATCATCTGGAGGATTATATGGCCGATCGAGCGAAGTTGTTTGTCACAGGACGCAGCCAAGCGGTGCGCCTGCCGCGGGAGTATCGCTTCGAGGGAGAAGAGGTGTTCATCCGGCGAGATCCCGAGACGGGGGATGTGGTGCTCTCCCGCAAGCCCGAGAGCTGGGAAGGGTTCCTCGAGCTCGCGGCGCGGGTGGAGATCCCAGAGGATTTCATGGCGGATCGGGACGATGAGCCGGCGCCGGAGCGGGAGTTATTTTGACCTACCTCCTCGATACGAACATCGCGAGCGATGCCATCAAGGGAGAACCTCCGCGGGTGCGGGAGCGATTGGTGGCCTTACCGATGAGGAGTGTGGCGATCTCCGCGGTCACTCAAGGGGAGCTCGTCTATGGTCTGGCGAAGCGCGGGAACCCGAAGGCCTTAAGTGCGCTCATCCATGAGTTTTTGATTCGGGTGGAGGTGCTGCCGTGGACGGGGGAGGTGGCGAATGTGTATGGGCGGTTGCGCGCATCGTGTGCAGAACGGGGTGTGCCCTTAAGCGCACTCGACATGATGATCGCTGCGCAGGCGGTGGCCGCCGGCGCGGTGTTGGTGACGCGCGATAAAGCCTTCAGCCACGTCCGGGGCGGGTTGGCCGTCGAGAAGTGGAGCTAAGCTTCAATCTGCCGATCTGGGCGGATTGGGATTTCGTCGCTGCCCGCATTTGACGTGATTCAAGTCCCTGACGGCGCGGCTGTGGAATGAAGTCGAGGCCTCCGAGAATCGGAAGGACGCACAGGTGGCGCGCGAGGTCGAGGTGGGGTTGCCGATCGAGCTTTCGAAGAACGAGCAGGTGGAGCTCCTGCGGGATTTCGTGAAGCGCGAGTTCGTGTCGCGCGGCATGGTCGCGGACTTCTCGCTGCATCTGGACAACCCCGGAAATCCACACGCGCACATCTTGCTCACCACGCGGGATCTGACGCCGGAGGGGTTCGGGCAGAAGAACCGCGGCTGGAATCAGACCTCGGAGCTTTTGAGCTGGCGGCGGGGCTGGGCGGAGGTGACGAACGAGCACCTGGCGCAAGCGGGCTTAGGGGTGCGGATCGATCATCGCTCGTACAAGAGCCAAGGGATCGAACTCTCGCCGGGGCGAAAGCTCGGGCGTCGGCCGGGAGCGCCAGGAGGACGAGCGGCTGCCGTCATTCCTTGCCGATCGGATCCAAGAGCAGCGACAGATCGCCGGGGCGAACGGGGTGCAGATCCTCGCCGATCCGACGATCGCCTTGAAGGCGATGACGCACTCGCAGGCGACCTTCTCGCACCACGATCTCGCGCGGTTCTTGCACACCCGGACGGACGGGGCGGAGCAGTTTGATCGCGCGTATTTGAAAGTGACGACCTCGCCCGGAGTTGGTCGCGTTGGGCAAGGACGATGCGGGCCGGCAGCGATTCACGACGCGCGAGATGCTGGGCCTGGAGCGGGGGCTCCTGGCCGATGCGGAGGCCCTGGCGGGGCGCGAGGGGCATGGGGTCGCCGCCCATCGGCAGCGCTCGGTGCTCTCGCAACATCGGTTGAGTGATGAGCAGCGCCAGGCGTTCGAGCATGTGACGGGCCCGGGGGACCTCAAGGCCCTGGTCGGGGTTGCCGGGTCGGGCAAGAGCACGGCGCTCTCGGCCATGCGCGAGGCCTGGGAGGCGGAAGGTTTGGCGGTGAAAGGGGCGGCGCTCGCGGGCATTGCCGCCGAGAATCTACAGGTCGCCGCCGGCATCCAATCGCGGACTTTGGCGAGCTACGAGCTCGCGTGGAGTGGGGGCCGAGACCCCCTCACGTCCAAAGATGTGTTGGTCATCGATGAGGCCGGCATGATCGGCACGCGGCAGCTCGCGAGGGTGCTCGAAGTGGCGCAGCACGCCCACGCGAAAGTCGTTTTGGTTGGGGACCCTGAGCAGCTGCAGGCGATCGAGGCGGGCGCGCCATTTCGGGGGATTGCAGCTCAACACGGGGTGGCGGAGCTCACGCAGGTTCGGCGGCAGCGGCAGGAGTGGCAGCGGGCGGCGACGGGGGATTTGGCGGCCGGCCGGACGCGCCAGGCGCTCGCGGCGTACGAGGAGAAGGGGGCGATCGTCGCGGTGGAGGAGCGGGCCCAAGCACGAAGTGCGCTCCTCGCGCGCTGGGCGCGGGATGCGAAAGCGGAGCCCAAGGCCTCGCAGCTCGTGCTTGCGTATACGCGCGACGATGTGCACGAGCTCAATACCGCGGTGCGGGCCTTGAGGGAGCAGACCGGGCGAGCTGGGGAAGGCTCAGGAGATCGCCACCGAGCAGGGCAAGAAGGAGTTTTCGGTGCATGACCGGATTCGGTTCGGTCGGAACGAGAAAACGCTTGGGGTTAAAAATGGCTCGCTCGGCACCGTCGAGCGGATCGAGGACGGGGTGCTGCAGGTGAAGCTGGACGGGCCGTCCGATACGCGGGTCGCGGTGGATACGAAGTTTTATAAGCACCTCGATCACGGCTATGCGGCGACCGTGCACAAAGCCCAAGGCTCGACGGTGGATCGGACGTATGTGCTCGCGACGCAGCACTTCGATCGGCACGCGGCCTATGTGGCGCTCTCCCGGCACCGGGAGACGGCGACGGTGTTTTATGCGAAGGATGATTTCGGCGGCCGCGGCGGAGCCATTGATCCCCAGGAGGCTCAGCTCCGGTTTACCGAGAAGCTGTCTCGCGCGCGGACGAAGGATCTCGCGCACGATTATCTCGAGGCGGCGCCGGCGAGCTCCCCGGAACTCGGCGCGGGGAAGCCGGAGCGGGATCGTAAGGCGGATCGATTCAGAGGGCTCAAGCTCAAAACGAATCGGGTCCTCGAGTCTGACCGGCACGCGAAGCACGAGCTCCCTCAGGGGAAGGGCGCGGACGCACGGCGCGGCTCCGAGCTCATCCGGGCACTCGATGGCTTCGCGCGGGCTTGGAATGATGCGACACGAATGCACGAGAAGGACCTACCGGTTCTCGAGCATCAGAAGGCGGAGCTGCACAAGGCGACGGTGGCGCTCGATCGGGCGCGACCGGGGGCCGTGCAAGATCTCTTGAACGCGGTGAGGTACGAGCCGGCGACGATCCATATCCTGAAGGCTTGGCCAGGCCCTGAACGCTCGAGCGAGCTTCTCCGGACGCTCGAGCGGGAGGAGCGGGTGCGCACGACGCCGGAGCTCAAGGCCGAGCGGGTGGTGAAGATCTGGCAGAGCCTCGAGGCCGAGCACGAGAAGGTGCGTGGCTATGATCACGAAGGCCCCCGCAAGCAAGTGGAGAAAGAGATTCAATCACTCACGCGGGAGATCAAAGCCGACTCCGCCTTGAATGAGCGGGTGCGGCAGCTGCAGATCGAGCTCGGGATCTCCCGGCGCCTCGAGCGGGTTCTAGAAGAGAGGGATCTGAATCGCGCGCTCGATTTGAGCATTGGTCACGGTCGAGATCACGGTTTCGAACTCGGACTCTAAACGCTTAAAAAAGGACAATCCTCATGGCGGACATGGATGAGTCTCAAGAGGCCGACGCCGCCCAGGCCTTCGAGGAGCTCACGGCGGAGATCGCGGCGCTTAAAGCTTCCGTCGACGAGCTCGCGAGCGGCATCTATGCGCATCCGCCGCCGGATTACACGACATCGCTTGGGGCGATTGCTAAAGGGCTGACGGAGGTGAGCGGACGGCTCGCTCAGATTGAGCAACACCCGGCGCTTCGAGTGACGCCGGCGAATTTCGGGGAAGCGGTCGCGCGGGCCGGGAGCGGTGCGATGCGTGAGGCGGCGAACCAGCTCGACCAGGCGAGGCGAGATAGCGAGCGCACGACCCAGGCACTCGCTGAGATCATCGGATCGGCCCGCACGCAGGATCGGCAGTTCAAGTGGATCGCGATCACCGCGGCTGTCGCGCTCGCCGGCGGGCTCATCGTGTCGCCTTTCCTTGCGCGGCTGTTGCCGTTCGGGTGGGACGGCCGAATGGCAGCCACGATCATGGGGGCGGATCGTTGGACTGCCGGGGCCGCGTTGATGGCAGCGCAAAGCCCGGAGGCCTGGCGTGACCTCGAGGCCGCGGCGGCGTTGCTGGTGTCAAACAAAACGGCGTTAGCGGCCTGTAGGGATGCGGCGGCTAAGACCAAGAAAGAACAACACTGTACAGTCGTCGTGCCGGCTTCGACCTAATCGCCGTGATGGCGATCACAGGCCAGACTGGGGCGGCCGCCGGCGCGGTCACCGCAGCACTGGCGGAGCTGAATCAAGATATTCAAAACGCCAGCCGGACGCTTCAGCAGATGCAGCGGTTTTCACTTTGGCACACTTCCTTGCGACATCTGATGGTGGCGCTCGCCGCGATCGCGGTCACGCTCATCGTGGTGTGGTGGTATGTGTCGACGGTTGCGCAGATGACGGCATTGCGAACGGAACACGCGCAGCTCGAGGCCTCGATCGAGGATTTAAACAGCCGTGGCGCGCGGATCGAACTCAATACCTGCGGACCGGCGAAGCGATTGTGCGTGCTCGTCGACACCATCGCGGGGCAATTTGGCGATCCGCGGCGCGAGAAGGTGTACATGATCGCGAAGGGCTATTGATCCACCCACAATCAGGAGCGGACAAGTCAGGCGGCCTGGCGCTCTAAACGCGACCCAACATGCGATTCGTTCCGGTCAAGACGATCGACCAGCAGTTGGTACTCACGTTCCATCGTATTCGGCAAGGCTTCGTTGGCGAGCGAACGGCGATCACCAATCGAATGCGTTCGCTTGTCGCCGAATTCGGGATCGTCGTGGCGCACGGTGGATGGAGGCTCAGAGCCCCGAGGCCTGGCGGGTATTGATGGATGCCGCGAAACTCACGCGCGACAATCAGGCGGCGTTGGCGGTGTGCCGTGACGCGGTGGCGAAGACGAAAAAAGAGCAGCGATGCACAGCCGTTGTTCCGGCGACTTGATTGCCGAAAACGCAAATGTCGCGTAGTGACGACAGTCAGAAAAAATCATCAAACGCGTAAGGGGTTTTCGCGCGCAATGTCGCTATAGATGTATCGATGGAAATAAAGGAGCGACAACCGGATGTTGATGTATTTTACAAGAATGCCAATAATTTCGAGATAGGGAATCTGTTGGAATACAGACAGGCAAGGAATCTCTGATGGATAACGTATCGGTGAGTACTATGGATAGTGACAGCGCATTAGCAAATGGATCTTCTTCTCTGTGTACAAGCACGTCGCTCGTCTGCCTCAATTTCAAAGTGCCTCTGCGGGTCCGGCAGCAGTTTAAGATTTACGCCGCCCAAAACAACATATCGATGACGGAATTGCTGCTGCAGCTTTTAGAACCTATCTCAAAATCGCTTGAGTAGGATGAGACTTGTCGGCATTCTTCAGGTCAATCCATTGCTAGAAAATTGGGCTTGATCGCTTGATCAGTACGATTTTAGCTCTTACCGAGCAGGGGTCGGCAGGCTCTCGCCAAACTGGCCAATATCGAGGGCAATGTCTTGCGGTGCTTCCGCAGAGCGGGCGATGGTAATACTGGCCTGATGAGACCTCAGCATACTATCGACGATCTTCTGACTGGTAGCCAGATCTTGATCGACCACCGTTGTGCCGTTCACGGCGATCACCAGATCTCCCGGGCGCAATCCGAAGTCCCAGAAGGCGCCGCTTATCTTGTTCGGCTGGATAATGAATCCGCGCAATTTCTTGGACTCGTCGTCGATCGCCGCTTTGGCGGTGATGGCCTCAGCGAGATCACGCAAGTCGCGTGGTCCGCGGGGAGCGACATCCGCGGATTTTATGAGTGGTCCCTGTTCAGCTCCTCCAGTGGTCGACTGCAGGACGGGTAACCTCAGCGTCACGAATTTACCCTTCCGGTACAAAATAACGTGATCTAAATACACTTCCTGCAAAGTTACCCCGTTTACCTTGTCACCGACAGGGAGAACGAGTGTCTCCGTACCGCCGAACGAGATGATCGCAATCCCGTTGGCTGGATCTGCCGTTGCGACGGTGCCGACAAGCAGGAGAGATCGACTTATTTGGGGCGCGTCATCTGAGTCGTGAGGTGTGTCATCTGTGTCTGTGAGCTCGCCGAATAAATGTGCCTTCCGAATGGACTGAAGATCTGGATCGGCGAATTGATGGGGTTGGTCCGTTATGTGTATTGCGATCGACGGTACAGTATTCGCAAGCGGGCCACTCAATAGCACTACCGCGATCCGTACACATTCCCAGATGATCAACGCTGCAAGGATTGCTGAAACCAAGCGTGGCGCGTGGGGGGCATGATATGAAGTCGGTCGGCGCACAGAAGCATATCTACCATTAATTCGCGCGGGAACGCATCGTTACGCCCACGGCTTCAAATGCTAGTGCTGCCGGTTCTGTTTGACAACTACAGACGTTGTGCGATTATCTCGTACCCTCGAATCATGGCAAAAGCAATGGTCAGATCACTCAAGAGAACCCGAGTGATCCGACCGGAGAAAGTCAGCTTCGCGTTACTATAATCGGTATTAGAAATAAACATGCGTGATGTGGCAATACCCGCTGGCGTCGGTCGTCCAATAAATGTACAAGGGATAACCATATGTCGGCTCTAGTGATCGAACTTTCAGAATTTCTGCGACGATCTCCTTGTAATTTGCATCAGTTGTATTGACGTAGGCGATGTTATGGCTTGGGCAAAGGGTACCGAGCCCAACTATGGTGACCTGAAAATCCATAGACCCCGAAGTGGCATAAGCGAAGATGCTGTTAATTTGCCCAGAATTTTCACCCGAACTGGCGGACGCCGGTATGGCGAATCCGACAACGGCCATAGCCGTAAGTAACCAAGTGGTGACCAGTGATTTCATAATATTCCCTATGATGTGTTTAGGTTATGACTGGTGTGGCGCTAGCTCTCTAGGCCACAATTGCCGTTTTAGTAGTAAACGCGCGTGATGTGGCAATACCCGCTGGCGTCAGTCGTCCAATAAATGTACAAATTCGATCCGTAAGTCTTTGCTTGCAGAATGTTTGCGGTGACCGTGGCGTAATTGTTATCCGTTGTATTGATGTAAGCGAAGTTATGGTTCGGGCAAAGGGTACCGAGCCCATTTATGGTGACCTGAAAGTCCATAGACCCAGAAGTGCCATAACTGAAGATGTTGTTGATAGTCCCCGCATTTTCGCCCGAACTGGCGAACGCGGGTACGGCGAATCCGACAACGGCCATAGCAGAAAGTAACCAAGTAGCAACCAATGATTTCATGGATATTTCCTCTAATTCGGTGATGACTAACGTGATGAGAGTTTCTCTAAGCCACAAGATCGGGTCTTAGAAATAAACGTGCGTGATGTGGCAATAGCCGTTGGCGTCGGTCGTCCAATAAACGAACAACGTCCTCCGAAGGGTTCGTGCCTCCATGATAGTGTTGACGATGGTGTTGTAATTGGCGTCCGTTTGGTTGACATACGCAAAGCCACTTTTCGCACAAAGATTATTAAGTCCCGCCAAGGTGATCAAAAAATCACCAGGGGATTGGGTGAATGAAGAGGTGGAGGAAATGAAGGTGTTTTCGACTCCTCCAGAATTCTCGCCAGAAGTGGCGAACGCCGGCACGGTCCACCCAGCAGCGGCCACGGCCACGATTGGCAGTAAATACTTGGAAATAAGCGATTGCATGATAACCCCCACATGTAGTGATGGCCGGGGAATCCGGCCGGCCATAAACATACTTCGGGTCAATGACGTAAGCTATGGCGACCAGAAAATAGTTATTTCTTTATTTCCTTCTTTCTTTATCCCCATGCGCACGTTGAGCCGAAATGAAGCAGCCCATAAAACATGAATCGTATGCCTCGATTCCGTCCTCGGGTGCGGAACCACTTACTAGCTGAGTACGTCGCGAACAAGCCCTGGCTGCACGTTGTTTTATGGTGGACGTCATCGACCCTAGGCGCTTGCCGATGGGCGGCGCGCTGCTGGCAGGAGCGCGGGAATAGTAGTGACTAAGCGCGCGCTCCTGGTCAGTTACCGACCCGATCAAGCGGCGTACCGGTACCGAATGGGTTGCCTGGTGCCGGCACTCGAAGCCAATGGCTGGGAGGTTCGATGCGAAAAGTTTCCGAGCGGTCGCTATGGTCTGCGCATGTTGGAACGGCGCGATTTACTGCGTTGGGCGAGCGTGGCGGTCTTTCAAACGATCAAGTTTAGTCCGCCAGAAGCGCTACTGCTGCGCCGCTACGCGCGACGCTGCGTATTCGATCTGGACGATGCGATCTATGTGCGCCGGCCGCGCTTTGTCGGTGGACCTGTCGACCACTCGCGCTGGCGCCACTACAAGTTTGCGGCAACCTGCCGGGCGATGGATGCGGTAGTGGTTGGCAACTCAATACTCGCCGCGGCCGCCAACCCTTATTCTCGCGAAGTCGTCATTCTGCCAACGACGCTCGATCCGGCTGGCTATCACACCAGCGCTCGCATACCAGGTAGGCCGCCGACCATCGTCTGGGTCGGGAATCCGGAGAACATTGCCTATCTCGAATTGGTCAGGAGCGCGCTCGCACGGCTATCGGTTCGTCACCCGGGGTTGCGTTTGCGCGTCGTCTCCTCAGCATTTCCTGAGTGGCCAAACATACCGATCGAGCGAATTTCTTGGAGTCCAGCGAGCGAGGTCGAAGCCCTGGCAACGGCAGACATCGGTATCATGCCGCTGACCGACGACGACTGGTCACGCGGCAAGTGCGCATTCAAGCTACTGCAGTACATGGCAGCGTCGCTGCCGTGTGTTGCATCCCCGGTGGGAGCAAATCACCAGGCCATTATTAACGGGAAGACAGGCTTCCTGGCGGGGTCCGCAGCTGAATGGGAGGACGCTATTGACAGGCTGATCAGCGATCCGGTCCTAGCTCGTGCGTTCGGCACTGCCGGTCGGCGGCATCTCGATACCGGCTACTCAATATCCAAGTACACGGCCGATTATACAAGGTTACTGACTAACCTCATCACCAGTTGAAGTGGAAGGCCGACGCGCCCATGGAAAATGCCAAATTGCTCTTCATTCCTGTTTCCGGGCCGCGCGGTATGGGTGAATACGCGCGAAGCGTCGCGATAGCAAACGCAGTTGTGCAGCGCTGGCCGACGACACAGGTGCATTTTGCACTTAGTCGTGCCGCGCCATATGCTGTGGGAATTCCGTTTCCATCTACGCTTTTTCCATCCTCCCCAACTTTTCACCCACGTGAAGTCTCAGCGCTCATCCGTGATTTACAACCAACAATAGTAATTTTCGATAATGCGGGACGGACGGCGCAACTTAGAGCGGCATACAAAGCTGGCGCCCGCATTGTTTTTCTGAGTTCACGGCCTAGACAGAGACGCAAAGCGTTTGGATGGCGATGGATGAGTTTCATTGACGAACACTGGATCGCGTACCCAGAATTTATTGCTGGCTCTCTAACTGCTTTTGAGCGGTTTAAACTATGGATATGTGGCCGTCCACGCACACGCTTTCTAGGTACCCTCTTACCCGCGGCAGACGCCGCTTCCGCTGCCGCAATGATGGAGAGGTTCAATATTCGACCTATGGAGTACGTGCTTGTCGTGCCGGGAGGGGGCACCTCCCATCCGGGTGCCGAAAAAGCTCCCGATATTGTCGCGGCCGCTGCACGCGGAATCGCCCGTCGTGGTTATCCTACCGTCCTAGTGGGCGTATCGCAAAATGATAGCGGCACCGATTTGGATAACTTACGAATTTCCCCACGTATACCGATGGATCAACTCCTAGAGCTAATTCGAGGCGCCCGACTGGTCATTTCCAATGGGGGCGACACGTTACTGCAAGTACTGGCATGCCGGCGCACCTGCATTGCAGTTCCTATCGCCGCCGATCAACCACATCGCATTACTTGCTGCGTTAACGCAGGTGTTGTGCGGGCATCTAAGCTCGATGCATATACTTTAGAGACGGACGCGATCACTCTGCTCGAGAACAAGGAATGGCAAGCCGAGCTAGAAAAGAACTTCGAGAAATGTGATATAGGCAATGACATGGACATATTTGTTGATGCGCTGATGTCATTGGCTTGCAAAGCATCGCGGCCGATCAATAAAACGGGAAGTGGGACTAGCACAAGCGGATCGGAATTTAGAGATACTCCCTAAGTTAGAAACGAGAAAATCAACAATGTGGAAAGCGCGTTATTAATAAGGCTGGTCCGCGATTAGAGAAATATAACTATCGATGATGGTTTGATGAAAATGCTCAAGGTAGTGTTTTGGATTAACGAGGGGAGTGGTGGGGACCTGATCTAATTCGAATACGCGCCCCTGGTAGGTCGATGGAATCTTCGGTACCTGCCAGTGGGCGTGGCATATGACGCCATCGAGCTGAAAGCAATGTGAACCATTCGCTCTAACGTGCAATGTGGCGACTACGGGCGTGTCAGGGTCTACGTGTGCGATGAGGCGTGAAGCACGACGCAAGTGCGTATGAATGATGTCCGGGCGAAAGTCTTGAATGTGCTGATCAACTGAGTGTTGTGCTCGCCACCAGGTCGATACTGTACGGATTTCAACTCGGTCCGAGACAGCGTTCACTATGGACGTACCGGACCGGCTTCTATGGTTCCGACACAAGAGGATCGTGACGTCGTGTTCCGTGGCCTGAAAGCTAGCAAGTGCCGCAACGTAGCCTTCAGATTCGCCGAAGCCACGAGAGAGGATAACGTGCATGATGCGCATAGGTTGTGACCTGTACCCCGATTTGTTGCTGTGAGGCCGAACACCTTCAAGCATCGGTGGACAGCAATGCCGATGCGGACGGTAGACTCTGAGCGTAGGAATCGAAAATGGCTTTGAGCGCGTCACGCATGCCGGTCTTCGGCGTCCAACCCAGTTCAGCTGTCGTATTCTTGATCGACGGCAGTCGCGCCGGAATGTCGGCGTAACCCTTGCCGTAGTAATCGAGCGCTGAAATATCGACAAGCTTGGTGTTGCGCGCCGTGGGAGCGTACTCGGGTCTCGCCATGGCAATTTCCAGCATCATATTGGCGAGCTCGCGAATCGAATAAGAATTATGCGGATTGCCGATGTTGTAGATCTTGCCGTCGGCGATGCCGTTGGGATTGTCGATGATGGTGGTAAGGCACTGCACCGCATCGTCGATGAAGGTGAAGGCGCGGGTTTGACTGCCGCCGTCGACCAACTTGATCTGCTCACCCCGCACGATGTGTCCCAGGAATTGAGTCAACACGCGCGAACTCCCCTCTTTCGGGTCGTCCATGCTGTCGAGCCCCGCGCCGATCCAGTTGAACGGACGGAACAACGTGAACTGCAGACCCTGCTGGCCGTAGGCCCATATGATGCGATCCAGCAATTGTTTCACAGAGGAATATATCCAGCGCTGTTTGTGGATGGGTCCCAGCACAAGCTCCGACGTTTCTGGATCAAATTCCTTGTCTCGGCACGCACCGTACACTTCCGATGTCGACGGGAACACCACGCGCTTTTTGTACTTCACGCAATGGCGAATGATGGGTAGATTGGCCTCGAAATCCAGTTCGAACACACGCAGCGGTTCACGTACATACGTCGCCGGCGTCGCGATGGCGACCAGCGGCAGGATCACATCGCACTTGCGCACCTGATACTCGACCCATTCCTTGTTGATCGTGATGTCGCCTTCCACGAAGTGGAATTTCGGATTTACGAGCAACGTGTCAACGCGTTCCGATTGCAGGTCCATGCCATAGATGTGCCAATCGGTGTTGGCAAGAATGTACTTGCTCAAATGATGGCCGATGAAGCCGTTGACGCCGAGGATGAGAACGTTTTTCAAAGATGAACCCCTAAAGGAAAATATTCAGGTCAATACGAGGCGGTGATTCTTAAGCGGCCGGCTCTCGGGCCGGCGATCATAGACTAACTGGCGCGACAGACGCCACTTGATATTTCCGTCCCAATACATTCCTATATAAATAGGTGTCTCACGGAAAAGACGGAGGGAGGCCACCGAAGAACTGTACTATTGATGACGGGACGACGTCGAAATGAAGGGATCTCAATGAGACGGTTGTCGAAATGGGCGTTGCTATCGCTTGTGGTCGGAGTCTCCGCGCAGGCCCACTCGTTGGATGGGAGATCCACGATGAAGAAACCCCCGGTGGGAATGTGGTCGAAATGGCCGCTGTTATTGATACTCGTGGGTACCTTCGCGCAGGCGGGCGAGCTCAATTTCGGCCGGATATTGGCCTCTGGCGATGTAGCGCAATTCGAGAGCGGCCGCGAATCAAGTGCCCGGGCGCTGTCCCGCGGTCACTTGCAGGCGCTCACTCTGTGGCTCGGTCTGCACCGGGCAGCATGGCGTGGAATGAGTACGCCGGCGTCGAATGAGCAACGTTTGTTGCGACTGAATCTCAAAGACACCAATGGGAACTCGGTATCCATTGACGTCATCGCTCGGGCGGACGGTGGCTTTTATATGCGCCTCATCAGTGCACACACATGGTCTTACAAATCGTTTGGGGGCCTGGTCAAGTCCGCGGCAGCCGTTCAGCCGCTGACTGATAACGACTTAGCGTTGCTGAAAGAGATCATCGGCGAGAGGTAGAAGTAGTGCATCTATCGCTGCCCCCACCAGGGCCTACGCCCCCCGATGACAACAAAGCTCCGGCCAAGTCCGGCGCCGCGTTGAGCAGATGAGCCAGGGTCCGCCCTATGTCTTCTTTGGCCGGCCATGCCATCACCGGCCGGCCAGCGGAGTTGCGGGCGATCAGTTGGTCGCCCCTCTCGTAGAACCACAATGCGTTCGCGCTCATTTTGTTGATGCCTCAATGCCAACGTTGCCATCCCTTGTCTAAGCAAAAGCACGCGCGCATTTAAAATCGCACTGCTCGCGTTATTCTTGATAACCTATTTTCCAACGATTGCGATTTAGCCTGTCCAACTTTCCCATAAAGAGCCGATAATGGGGGTGTTATATTAACCTTCATGGCCAAAGCTTCGAGAAAATCCGCAGCGTCCAAACGCGCCCCAACACTCGAAAATGGGAAAGTTCGCTCAAGCCAACGCAATAGGAAGGCATTACAGCCGAGATCTCGAGCGGCCCCCTACTCTTCCATCCCCCCTCGCCGAACTTCAAATCTTGATCGACGCACCCGCGAATACTTAACCCCTGCGGAGGTCGACAAGCTCCTGCAGGCCTCCGCCAAGGTGGGACGCCACGGTGCGCGCGATCGCACGCTCATCCTCCTCGCCTACCGGCATGGGCTTCGTGTCTCGGAGCTCGTGACGATGCGCTGGGAGCAGATCGACCTCAAGGCCGGCCTGGTCCACGTGTCACGTCTCAAGAACGGGCTCCCCTCCACGCATCCGATTCGGGGGCCCGAACTGCGGGCGCTGCGCGAGCTGCGGCGCGACTATCCCGAGTCGCCGTATTTATTCGTGACCGAGCGCGGCGGACCGATGACGCCGGCGACGGCCAGGAAGCTGATCGCGCGCGCCGGCGAGCTCGCGAAACTCCCCTTCCCTATCCATCCGCACATGCTCAGGCACTCCGCCGGTTACAAGCTCGCGAACGAGGGGCACGACACGCGCGCGATCCAGCAATATCTCGGGCACCGGAACATCACGCACACGGTGCGTTATACGGAATTGAGTCCGGAGCGGTTTAAGAGTTTCTGGAAGGATTAACCTTTCGGCTCTTTGCGCCAGGCCTCGAGCTCGGCATCGATCTCTGAATCCGTCAAGCCGCTGGTGCGAGCTTCGCGTTTCAGGTCGGCGATCGCCGCGGGCAAAGCCGCGTGCGCTTCCGCGAGGATCGCCTCGATGTCGAAAGGTTCTGCAGGACCACTGTCTAGCCCTTCGCGAATGGCCGCGCGTAGGGCGGCGAGTTTCTCGCGGCCGCGGCGCTTGACGGCTTCTGGATCAAACTCGCCCACCTTCCCCTCCTCCACCTGCGGCCAGCCAGCTTCGATGTTTACACGGAGCGTTTCGATCGCATCCTGGTCACGCATAAACGGTCAGATCACTTCTTTTCAAGCGCGTCTAGCGCTTGCTCGAGCAACTCGCCAATCGGTACTTGCCTCGCGTCGGCCATTTTATACAGCCGCTCGATGACCTGGCGTGTGGCTTTGATGTTGATTTGCTGATTGCGCCCCGTCGTATGGCGACGACCACTGCGGGCGGGCGCCGGCGGCTCGGTATTCGCGTCTTCGCGCATCTGCGCTAGGAATTGCTCACGAAATTCCTCGATCGGAATACCTGGTCGAGGATCGTTTATGCTTGCTTCGATCATTGCCGTGAGAAGTGCTTTGCGCGCCGCCGGGTGACGATCGAGTTCGACAAGATCCTGAAACGCGACGAAGGCGGCTTCTCCGGGACTTTTAAACATAACCGGCAGCGATTTTCGCTCGTAACCAGTCCGCCATCGATTCCGGCAAGAAGACTTCGAAAGTCATTCCGCGTGCCCGAGTATTTGCGATGATGCGTGCCTCTTGTTCAGGGGTGAATTCGGGCGGGCTGCAGGTCGTTTTGTCTGCCATTTGTTCAACCTGTGCCTAAGCCTAAAAGCGGCAGCATCTCTTTCGCCGTCAAGATGGTGGTATTGCCGTGGCGCTTGAGTGCGAGGACATCGCGTTTATCGCCGGTGACAAGATAGTCAGCTGCACCCACCTCGGCCATTGCCAATAAAAAATTATCGTTCGGATCACGAGATCGATCAACCACCGGCAAACGGTCGAGCACGGTTGCAAATCGATGCAGATCGTTAATAAAGCGCCCGGCGTGTGCCGGCGTAATGAGCGGCCGCACGCCGGGACGATGTGTCACGGACTGGAGCTCCGTGATCTGCGTGGTCGAGGTCACCAGGCTGAAGGCCTTGTCCGTCCACGAATTGAGTAACAGTGCCGGCGCACCGTACTCCGAGATGAGACCGCTGACGATAATGTTCGTGTCGAGAATGATCCGCATGGTCGGCTCGCCCCGTCGGAGCTATGCGGATTGAGAGAAGCGTTCGGCACGCACCTCGTTCAGCGCTTGATCGACGGCGGCCTCGATTTCCTCGGGACGCAGGTGGGCGTTGCGCGCGCGCGCCTCGGCAATATTGAGTTTCATGAGCCGCCACTGCACAGCGTCTTCGACAAACTTTGATAGGTCGCCCTTCTTCAGCCCCGATCGAGCGAGAAAGGTGCGCAGAGTGACGTCGGTCTCTTTGGAAATGGTGAGCGTCCAGCGTACGGAGTCAGTCATGCAATTCCCTCCAGTTAGGGACATAAGCGCGATGTAAGCATCTATACTCTCACATAGTGACCCATAACAACCAGTCCCAACTTATCCACCGCAATTAACTGTCGTGCTTCTACGTCCGCGCAAGTATTTGACATAATTGGAATTGTTTGTTAATTTCATGAAATCATGTTTTGCCTTCTGAATGAAAGGTTGTTTTCATGAAAACAATCATAGTGACCTCGCAAAAAGGTGGGAGTGGGAAGACCACCCTCGCCGCTCACCTGGCTGTCGAGGCTGAGCGCGCCGGCGACGGACCGGCCTGGCTCATCGATACCGACAAGCAAGCCACTTTGAGCCTCTGGCATGAGCGCCGCGAAAGCGAAACGCCGCAGCGTGCGGATGTGCCCTTTGCCCGCCTCGCCCAGGGCCTGAAGATGCTCGAGGAGAAAGCCGCGGCCTATTGCTTCATCGATACGCCCCCCACGATTTCGGATCAAAGCGAGACGGTATTGGCCCTCGCCGACCTAGTCGTCATCCCGGTGCGCCCCTCCCCGGCTGATCTGTGGGCTGTATCTGAAACCGTGGCGCTGGTAAAAGCCGCCGCCAAGCCGTTTCTTTTCGTCATCACCCAGGCCAAGGGACACGCCACCATCACGGCCCAAACGATCGCCGCCCTGTCCGAACATGGCCGCGTGGCACAGAGCTTCATCGCCGATCGGGTGCCCTATGCTGTAGCGATGACCGGTGGGCGAACCGCGCCGGAGCTCGGGCCGAAAAGCGCCGCCGCCGAGGAAATCGCAGCGTTGTGGCTCGATTTGAAATCATGTTTTCATGAAAGGTTGAAAATAGAGAAGCCGGTAAGGAGTGTTGTGAATGGCTAAGGCAGTCGCATTGACGGCCGCGGACTTAAATCCCGTGAAGCCGCGAGCCCAGAGCGTGATGCGCCAGCGAGGGGCCGTACCATCATCGGAGCTCGTGCCGCTGCAATTTCGTATGCCGCCCGAGTTTGTGCGGGCATTCAAGCAAGCAGCGCTCGATCGGGATATGAAGCTCAATGAATTACTGAATGAAGTATTTAATGAATTCATGAAAAAATCATAATGCCAAAAACCTCAAGGAGATAGGGGAGTGGGAACCAAGAAAATACCCCAGCCGATTGGCGGCGTTATTCAGCAACTGCGTGAGCGCGGCGGTACACCGGTCGGCTTATCGAATTCCCAGCGCAAATTGATCGAGAGTTCCACGTTGATTTTAGGCGCTGCAGCCGACGCCAAAGATGCCGCTTACCTGGCGCGCGAGTTGGTGCAGGCAAGTCTGCCGCACAGCAACCCTGGTGATGTACCCATCTGGACGCGACGCAATGGCGACGTGACGCTCGCGATCCAGCCCGGGATGAACATTCGGACCGGCAAGACGTATGGCTATCCCTATGGAACGATTCCGCGCTTGCTGTTGTTCTGGATCACCACCGAGGCAGTGCGTGTCCGGAGTCGGCGCCTGGAATTAGGCCATTCGTTGAATGGGTTCATGGCGGATCTCGGACTGAATCCGGATACCGGTGGGGGAAAGCGGGGAGATGCGAAACGGCTACGCGATCAAATGGAGCGGCTGTTCCGGTCGCGGTTCGGTCTGGAGCGCTACGAGGTCCGTGAGCAGCAAGCCAGTAACGGCTGGATCGACATGCAAGTCGCGCCAAAAGGGCAGCTGTGGTGGAGCGAAAAGCACCCCGACCAGGGCGCACTCTGGGGCAGCTGGATCGAGCTGGGGGAGGACTTCTATCGGGCCATCACAGCGGCACCGGTGCCCGTGGACATGCGCGCACTGCGAGCTTTGAAACGATCGCCGCTGGCACTCGATCTGTATGCCTGGCTGACCTACGAATCGTTCCGTGCACAACACAGCCGCCGGCCACGATTTGAAACCTGGGCACAGCTGCATGGCCACATGGGTGGCGAGTACGCTAACCCGGGAGACTTCCGGCGAAAGGCTAAGGCGGCACTGATCAAGATTCGCGCGGTTTATCCTGGCCTCAAGCTGGGCAAGAAGCAGGGCGGAATTGAAGTTCTGGTTGCGAGTCAGTCCGCCACGAGGAGGCGACAACGACGGATGAAGCGAAATCTGCAAGGGTACGAAGGGTTGGCCGGGAGAGCGGCGTCTGCGGCGTTGCGCGGCTTGGCCGTGGCGATTACCACGGCCTGCGCCGCGCGCCTGGCATCCGCTCACTCTCCCGGCCAACGCGGCTCACGCGGATTATTCAGACAGGCTCCTAGCGCACGCAACGCCGGGCAGTGCAAAATAGCGCAGGTGCCACGACGCCAAGCCAAGGAGCGCTAATGTACAAGACCAAGATAGACCTGTCGGAAAAAACACGCCGCAATGTGATCGCCATTCTCAACGAGAGGTTGGCCGACGCGATCGATTTGCAGAGCCAAGTCAAGCAGGCGCATTGGAACGTCAAGGGCCCGAACTTCATCGCCCTGCACGAGCTGTTCGACAAGATTTCCGATGCCGTTCTTGAACAGATCGACGAAATTGCCGAGCGCATCACCAGCTTGGGCGGAACGGCCGAAGGCACCGTGGCGGTCGCCGCCAAGCGCAGCAAGCTCAAGAACTACCCATTGAGCATCACCGCGGGCAAGGATCATTTGTTCTATTTGTCGACGCAGGTGTCCGCATTCGGCAAGGCTGCCCGGTCCGCCATCGAGGAGACCGGCAAGCTCGGCGATGCGGATACCGCAGATCTGTTCACGGGGATCTCGCGCGAACTCGACAAATACCTGTGGTTTCTCGAAGCGCATCTGCAAGACAAGGGCTGATGGCCGAACCCGACGCGACGCTGGCCACCCTGCACGGGCTGCTCACCGCCGGCGAGACGCTCGAGGCCTGGGCGCTGCAGCACCGTCTCTTCGCCCTGACGCATCGCCGCGCATGCATCGCCGCAACCAGCGGCCGGTTCATATCGCTCAACCGGCATTTGCTCGGCGGCTACGATTCCGCCGACATCCGCTGGCAGGATCTCAAGGAGATCCGCATCCGCGCCGGCATCATCACCGCAGAACTCACGCTCGTGGCGCAGTCGAGCTCGGATTTGAGCGTCGCGTCCACGGTCGACCGCGTGTGGACATTCCAGGGGTTTCCCAAGGATCAGGCGCAGGCCCTCTATCGAATCTGCCAGCAGCAAGATCAGGTGTGGCGCGAGAAGCGCAGAGTCCGGGAGCTCGAAGAGCTGCGTGCGAAATCCGGAGGCATGCAATTCGCGGTCGCCCCGGGCATCGACCCGGGCGCCGGGTCCGAATCGATGCGCCGCCTGCGTCAAGCCCGGGAAATGCTGGATGCCAAGCTCATCAGCGATGCGGAATTCGAGAGCATCAAGGCGAAGATCATTTCGGGACTTTGAGCGTCGCCAGGAGCCTGTCTGAGTAATCCGCGTGAGCCGCTAGTCCATCAGGTGCGAGAAATAGCTGTTGCACAGCCGATTGAGCGGATCGGTCCGCTGACGCAGCGCCCGGAACAGCTTGACGCGCTCGCCGAATGCCGTGCTCACGTGCGAGGGCTTCAACGCGCGCGACTGGTTGAAGGTGGGCACCCCGCCCAGGGACGAAGCAAGATCGTTGAAATCGATGAGGAATTCAGCCCATCCCCGATCACCCGTCGAAGAGGGTTCCAAGGTGAACATCGGACCCGAGAAGCTGACGCTGAACAGCGAGCTTCGATCCTGGTGCAGGCGGCTCGCACCGTTCACGACGTTGCAGCGGTAATTGTGCTGTTTGTAATAGGATTTGCAGAACGCGAAATACTCGCCCAAGAGCTTCGGGTAGTCGGTCTGAGGAAAGGCCCACAAGGTGTAGGTGTAGCGCGACTTCCACGCTTCCTGCGGCAAATCGCGGATCCACTCGTGCGCGTACAGGACCACGTCGCCCGCCGCTCGGTCGAGGGTCGCACGCAGCGCCCGCTGCATGCCCGACACCACGGCGCCGGCGACCCCGGGCGAGGCGAGCACGCTTCCTACCGTCGATCCGAACGCCGGCAGCACGTTGCGCATCACCGACTTGCGAATCTGCCAGATGCCGGACCGGCTCGTGCTCGCCGTCTCGTCGGGCGTCCGGCGCTCCACCGTGATTTGATCGTTGAAAGGGGAGATATGCAGCCGCAGCGCTCCCGGCGCCTTGATGATGCCGGCAAAGCGGGCGGCGAATTCCTTGAGAGTCAGCACCTGATAATCGATCCGCACGGGAGTCAGCGGCTGCACGCGCAGCACCACCTCGTGAACGATTCCCAGCAGACCGAAGCTCGAGCTCAACACCCGCAGCAAGTCCGTGTTGCGATCGGTCACGGTCATCGGCTTGCCCTGTGGCGTGATCAATTTCAATTCCTTGACCAGAGAGGACATTTGCGCGACGCCGGTTTCGTATGAGGCCTGCGGCAAAGTGGTCACGGCCACGGCACCCAAGGACATGTGGCCCATCTCCGGAGTCAGCGGAAGTTCCTGACCGCGCTCGGCGAGGGCCCGCACGAGCGTGCCGACGCGCACGCCGGCCTGCGCTCGAACGCCGCTCTCGCCGAATTCCAGGATCTTGTCGAGCCCGCTCAGGTTGACGGTGGTGCCGCCGTCGCCGCCGACGCAGCGGGTTTGCGAGTAGTCGCCGCCCACGATGCGAACGGGCGTCGGGTAGGCCTTGCCGTTGGCGAGGATGGTTGGAATTTCCTCGGCGCGCTTCGCGCGCATCACCATACGTGGCCGTCGGTACAGACCTGAGGCGTCCGCATCCCGCGAACGATTCACTTTGACTACCATGCTGCCCCCGTAACTCGAACAAGCTGAAGACTCACGCTTGCTGTCGGGGCACAAAACCGAGAGGTGCTCTCTGCGCGGCTGGCGCTTGGTACTGGCGACCCCGCTATCGTCAGGCTTCCGTCGGAAGCCCCTTAGACCGGTGGTTTTGCGTCCCCGCCTTTCAGCGGGTTTGCCCTTAAACAGCGCTTATACTATGCGAGCATCGGGGGTCCGAAGTAAAGCGCTTTTTTATCCCATCAGGAGCAGCGTCTCAGCATGCTCCACGGCTTCGGGCGTACCGCACACCACCACCACGTCGCCCTCCTTGAGGATGGTCTCGGGGCTCGGTTCGCGCCCGACGATTCCGTCCCGCCGCACCGCGCTGACGGCCGCCTTAGAACCCCTATTCGCGAGGTCGGCGACGGTTTTGCCCACCGCCCAAGCATGAGGCGGCAGGATGACGCTGTGAAGCTCTTCACGAAATGCGTGACTGTCATCAAGAAACTCGGCGCCGGCGCCGCGGAAGTACTGCCGCAGCATCCCGTATCGATGGCTCCTGATGTCGTTCACGGTCCGGATCACCCGCGCTACTGGCAATTTCAACAACAGCAGCAGATGGGACAGCAGCATGAGGCTGGCCTCCAGGGTCTCGGGCACCACCTCGGTTGCGCCCGCCCTCTGCAGCTCCTCGAGCCTGGAGTCGTCCTGGGTCCGCACCAGAATGGGCACATCGGCGCGCAGTTCGCGTACCGAGCGCAGAATCCGCAGGGCCACTTCGGGACTGGTGAAGGTGACGACCACACAGCTCGCATGCCTCAACCCCACATTTTCCAGCACTTTGACCTGTCCGGCATCCCCGTAGATGACCGGATCGCCGGCCTGCCGGCCGACCCGGATGCGATACGGATCGAGGTCGAGCGCGATGTACTCGAAGCCGGCCTGCTCGAGCACGCGGGCGATGTTTTGTCCCACCCGCCCGAAGCCGCAGATCACCACGTGATCGCGCTCCGCGACCGCCAGGGTCGTCTGAGTCTCGCGCATCGCCTCCGTGTGCCGCGGCCCGGATTCGCGCAAGATGGCGCGGGTGATGCGCCGATTGTGGCGAATCACCATGGGCGAGAGCACCATGGAGAGCACGATCGCCGCGAGCAGAGGCTGCACCAACGCCGGATTCAGCAGTTCGCGCCTGAGCAGCAGAATCAGCAGCGCGAAGCCGAACTCTCCGCCCTGACTCACCACGACGCCGGTGCGCAGCGATTTGAACCAGCTCTTTGTCGCGGGTTTGGCCGCCACGGCGACCACCGCCGCCTTGAGCAGCAGCATGCCTGCGAGGATCGCGCTCACCAGCGGCAGGGTGCGCAGCAATAAGCGCACATCGAGCAGCATGCCGACCGTGATGAAAAACAGGCCGAGCAGCACCTCGCGGTAGGAGCGGATGGTGGCTTCGATTTGATGGCGGAACTCGGTTTCGGCGAGCATCATGCCGGCGAGAAAAGCTCCGAGCGCCGGCGACAGGCCCACCGCCTCGGTCGCCCAGGCCGCGGCCAGCACGGAGAACAATACCGCGAGCGAAAACAATTCGGCGGACCGCGCCGAGGCGATGACCAGGAACAGCGGACGCAACAGCCACCGGCCCGCGGCGAGAACCAGCAGCAGCGCCGACGCGGCGAATCCGATGGCGGCGGCGATGTGCGGGGCCGCGGCGCTGCGGCCGCCGCCGGCCAGCGCGGACACCAGGCCGAGCAGCAGGGGAAAACTGAGGTCCTGAAACAGACAGATGGCCACGGCCAGACGGCCGTGCGTCCGGTTGTTCTCCGACTGCTCGGTCAACTGCGCGATGATGATCGCCGTCGAGGACATCGCGGCTGCGCCGCCGATGACGATGGCGACCGCCGGTGCGATGCCGAATGCTGCGGTGGCTCCCGCGGCCACGATGGCGGTCGTCACCAGCACTTGCGCGCCGCCGACGCCGAGCACTTCCCAGCGCATGGCGACCAGGCGGGGCAGCGAGAAATCCAGCCCGAGCGTGAATACCAGGAATACCACGCCGAAGTCGGCGAGCAGCCGTGTCGTGTCGTTGTCGACTGCCAGGGCGAGCGCGTGCGGGCCCAACAGCATCCCGACCGCGAGGTAGCCCAGGATCGCCGGCAATGCCAGTCTGCGAACGCCCGCGACCACGCACACCGAGGCGGCGAGCAGAATCAAAATCTGTAACAGCGGATCGCTATGCTGCATTCGGCTAGCATATAGCCATGAACGCAATGTCGCTGCTGCGGGAGGGCGAGGGATGGCGGCTGGTCCTGAACGGCGATTGGTCGCTGGCGGCGATGACGCACATCGACCAGGAGCTGCAGGCTCTGGCGGTGCCGGCGTGCGGGACATTGGTCTGCGATTGGTCGCATGCGCAGAGTCCGGGCATCGGGCCCGTTTGGGCGCTGCTGCGACGCTTGGACGAGCCGGGTGCGCCCTTGCAAATACGCCACGAGGGCGACCCGCCGCACACGGTGGCGCTGCTGCGCGATTTCCGAGTCGACCGCCGCACCCTCGACGGTGCGGCGCCGGCGCAGCCGAGCGCTCCGGGCCTGCTCGCCAAACTGGGCCGCTGGACGGTACTGCAGGGCACTGAAGCGCGCGGTGTGCTCGGCTTCTTGGGCCGCATCTCGACGGTGATCGCCCATGTCTTTTCGCGCCCGCGGGCGCTGCGCGTGCCGTCGGTCGCGCGGCATATCTACGAAACCGGCGTCACGGCCATTCCCATCGTTTCGCTCATCGCGTTCTTGATCAGCGTCGTCGTGGCGTATCTCGGCGCGCAGCAGCTGTCCAAATTCGGCGCGAGCATCTACGTGGTTGATCTGGTGGCCCTCGGCGTGCTGCGTGAAATGGGCGTCATGCTGACCGCGATCATGGTCGCCGGCCGCTCCGGCAGTGCATTCGCGGCCGAAATCGGCACCATGCAGCTCAACGAGGAAACCGACGCACTGCGCGCCATGGGCATGAATCCGATCGAACTGCTGGTCCTGCCGCGGATCGTGGGCCTGATCGTCGCGCTGCCCTTGCTGACCGTCATCGCCGATGCGATGGGGCTCGCAGGCGGCTGTCTCTTGTCGCTGCTCGAGCTGCACATCCCGCCTGCGCAATTCATGAGCCGCCTGCGCGAGGCGATCTCGGCGACGACGTTCTGGGCGGGCCTGATCAAAGCACCGGTGTTCGCCCTGCTCATCGGCACTGTGGGTACTTACCGCGGCATGCAGGTGCGCGAGTCGGCGCGCGAACTGGGGCGCCTCACGACCGTTGCCGTCGTACAATCGATCTTTCTGGTGATTTTCGCCGATGCTCTGTTTGCGGTCTTCTACGAGAGAATCGACTTCTGATGACCGATCCGGCCCTCAATTCCATCGTCCGGGTGCGCGGCTTGGTCAGCCGATTCGGCGCGCAAATCGTGCACGACGGGCTCGATCTGGAAGTGCGGCCCGACGAAATTTTCGGTGTGGTCGGCGGTTCGGGATCCGGCAAGACAGTGCTGCTGCGCACGATTCTGGGGTTGCGGCAGCCGCAAGGCGGCAGCGTCGAGATGTATGGGCGGGATTTGAAGCGGCTTTCGCGGCCGGAGCAGCTCGCCATGGTGCGCAGCTACGGCGTGACGTTCCAGAACGGGGCCCTGATCAGCTCGTTGAGCGTCGCGCAAAACATCCAGCTGCCGCTGCGCGAATACTTCTCGATGCCGGAGGACGTGCTCGACGAGCTCGCGCAGCTGAACTTGGGGCTCGTGGGATTGCCGCCCGACTCCGCCGGCAAATACCCTGCGGAGTTGTCGGGCGGCATGGTCAAACGGGCCGCCCTGGCGCGGGCCCTGAGCATGGAGCCGAAGCTCCTGTTCCTCGATGAGCCGACCTCCGGGCTCGATCCGATTTCCGCCGCAGCCTTCGATGAGCTACTGTTGAACCTGCATTCGCAGCTCAAGCTCACGGTAGTCATGATTACCCACGACCTCGACACTCTGTTTCGCACCTGCAGCCGCGTCGGGGTTATCGTCGATCGGCGCATGGTGACCGACACCCTCGCCGGCATATTGCAAAATCCGCATCCTTGGATTCACGAGTACTTTCACGGACCGCGCGCGCGCGCGGCGCAAGCGGCGGCGGGATAGAGCGCACATGGACAGGGACACGAACTATGTGGTGGTTGGCGCCTTCGTGCTGCTGGTCGCCGCGATGGCGGCGTCGTTCGTGTACTGGTACACGGAGCAGCGGGAGAAGCGCACCTATGAGCGCTATGAGATCAACTTCCTGGGCACGGTCAGCGGACTCACGAAGGGAAGCCCGGTGCGCTACCTCGGCGTCGACGTCGGCAAGGTGGTGCGCCTCGAGCTCGACCCGCAGCAGCCCAGACGGGTACAGGTCATCGTGGACGTCGAGTCCGCGGCGCCGATCGACGCGCGCACCCTGGCCTCGCTGAGCTTGCAAGGCATCACCGGGCTGCTGTACATCGATTTGGAGCAGGATCCGAAGGCGACCACCGCCGGTCCGCTCGCGCAGGGCCATCGCTATCCGGTGATCCGCTCGGCGCCGTCGGATTTCGACGTCCTGCTGGGCAGCCTGCCCGCCCTCGCCGCGCGAACCGGCGAGCTGGTGGACCGCTTCAATCGGGTATTGAGCGACGAGAATGTGCGCGCCTTCAATGCGATCCTCGGCAACGCACGCCTGGCGAGCGACGCGCTTGCCGGAGACGGTGCATGACGTGCAATTGCTGGTGGCCGATACTCGGCGCGCCTCACGCGAAGTCGAAGGCGCCGCCGCGCAGTTGCGCGGCATGACCAATGATGCCAAGCCGGATATCGAAGCGGCGCTGGCCAACGTGCGGCACGTCACGGAAAAATTGGCGGACGCCTCGGATCACCTGGACCGCTTCGTCGCGCAAAACGAGCCGGGACTTTCACGATTCACCGAGCAGAGCCTGCCCGAGTTCGATCGGCTGTTGCGCGAAGCCGAGGACGCCGCGCGTGATTTCAGCGATCTGTCGCGTACCTTGAAGCAAAACCCATCGCAGCTGCTTTACGAGCCGAACCACCGCGGCGTCGAGCTGCCGAAATGAGGCGCCTGCTCTGCGCGGTCTGCGCGCTCGCTCTGGCGGCATGCGGCGGTTCGCTGTTCCAGAGCAAGGTGCCGCCCCCGTCCGTGTACCTGTTGTCGGCCGGCGCCGCCGCGCCCTCGGGCGCGGAAATACCCGCCGACCTGGCGGTGCTCAAGCCGCGCGTGCGGACGGGACTCGACAGCGATCTCATCGCGGCTCTGTATCCGGACCGGCGTCTGGACTACTTCGCCGGCGCGCGCTGGAGCGGCCCGCTCGATGAGGTGGTGCAGGACCTGGCGTTGCAGGAATTTCGCGCCCGCGCCAGCTTGCGCAGCGTCCATGCTGGGTCCTCCGTCTTCGGCAGCGGCTACTGGCTCGAGATCGACGTTGTGGATTTTCAGGCCGAATATTCCGTGGATGCGGGCGACGGCGGGAACTCCGCACCGACGGCCCACGTGCATCTGCTCGGGCGCGTCGGCAGTTCCGCCGACCGGCGCATCCTCGGCCAATTCGAGGCGGGCGATCGGCAGCGCGCGGCGGACAACCGGTTGACGGCGATCGTCGAGGCCTACAACCGGGCGGCCGATAACGCACTCGGACGGATCGTCGCCGACACCACGGAGACGCTGAGGCGCCTGAACGGCGGCCGCCACTAGGAGCCTGTCTGAGTATTCCCCGTGAGCCGCGTTGGCTTGGCGAGGGAGCGGATGCAAGGCGCGCGGCGCAGGACGTAGCGAGGCTACGTCCAAGCCGCGCAACACCGCAGACGCCCCTCACCAAGCCAACCCGCCGTACCCTTGCAGATTTCGCTTCATCCGTCGTTGTCGCCTCCTCGTTGGGTCTTGACCCAACCGCGTCGGCTCCGCCTCGGCTGAAGCGAAATCAGCCTTAGGTAAGGCCACGGGGAATACTCAGACAGGCTCCTGGGCCCAAGCCGCTGCTCGAAACGGCAGGAGTGCTTCAGCCCGCTGCCGGCCGCAGCGCTGCGGGAACGCACAGTGCCGCGTGGTGGGCCGTTCCGTGCGCCTGGCTCAAGAGAATGCCGAGCAGCTTGTCCCCTTCCATGGCGTCGCCGAACAGGCGACCCTGCGCATAGAAGCAGCCGTGTTTGCGCAAGAACTCGAGCTGCTCGCTCGCCTCCACGCCCTCGGCGATGACCTCGAGCTCCAGGCTCTTGCCCATGTCGATGATGGTGCGCACCAGCGCGGCGTCATTGGAGTCCACGGCGACGTCCCGTACGAAGGACTGATCGATTTTCAGCGTGCCGATTGGAAATTGTTGCAGTGCAGAAAGCGACGAGTACCCGGTGCCGAAATCATCGATGGCCAGATGCAAACCCATCGCGTAGAGCTCGTTCAATAGCCCTATGGTTCGCTTCGGGTCGGTCATCAGGGTCGTTTCGGTGACCTCCAACTCGAAGCAGGTCGGCGAAACGCCGTGCTTGCGGAACACGCTGCGGCAGCGCGCGATGAAGCTCGCCTGCTTCAGCTGCCGCAGGGACAGGTTGATCGCGATTCGACCCGGCTGCGGAACGGACTTCTGCCAATTGCGATAGTCGGCACAGACGCGATTCAACACCCATTCGCCGATATCCAGGATCAAACTGGTCTCTTCGGCGAGCGGAATGAAATGCGACGGCGGGATGTCGCCGTGGCCTGGCAGCCGCCAGCGCAGCAGCGCCTCTGCGCCCACCACGCGCCCGTCTGCGCAAATCCACCTTCGACTGGTACAGAATCACCAGCTCGTCCCGCTCCAATGCGCGGCGCAGCTTGCTCTTCAGCATCAGGCGCTCGACCGCCGCCGCGTTCATTTGCGGCACGTAGAATGCGCAGGTATTGCCGCCGTTCTGCTTCGAGTGATACATCGCCGCATCGGCGTTGCGGATCAAGTCGATCACGTTCTCCGCGTCGTACGGGCAGATTGCGATGCCGACGCTGGCGGTCAGATAGACCTCCTGGTGGTTCACATAAAAAGTGCGGCTGATCTCATCGAGAAGGGTGCGCGCGAGCGCGCCCAGCCCGGGGCGGTTGTCGGCATCGCTCGGCAGATCGTCGACGAACATGGCGAATTCATCGCCGGCGAGGCGGCCGATGACGGTGTCCTTGCTCAGGTTTCGCGTGAGCCGCTCGCTCAAGATCTCAAGGGTGCGGTCGCCGGCCGCATGGCCGAAGGTGTCGTTGACCTCCTTGAATCGGTCCAAATCGAGGTACAGAAGCGCCAGCGAGCGCTGGTTGCGGCGCGAGCGTGCGATGGCCTGCTGCAGCAAATGCTGAAACTGCATGCGATTGGGCATCTTCGTAAGTGCGTCGTAGCGCGCCAAATAGCGGATGCGCCGCTCGGCGCGTTTGCGCTCGGTGATATTTCGCGCGACGTAGATGTTGCCCTGGAATTGCGGGTCGGCGTGGCGATCGTCGATGAGGCCATCGACACCGGTATGGTCTGGCCGCTGGCGGTGCGCAATACCGTTTCGCGCGCATCCGGCGCCGAATTCGTGGGATCGAAGGCGCCGCGGTGCGGCTCATCGACGAAGCTGTTCAGCGGCTTGCCCAGCAGATCGGCTTCCGCGTAGCCCAGCAGCCGCTGTGCGGCGTCGTTGCAGCTCTTGATGAGGCCGTCCGGCGAGGTCACGAGAACCGAATCGCTCAAACTGTTGAGCACCGTGTCGAGATAATTCTTGGTGATGGTCGTTTCGGACAGGTTTTGCCGCATGCGCTCGAGCGCGTGCTGCAGTTCGCCGAGCTCATCGCGCCGCGCGACGTCCAATGGCCGCGTGTAGTCCCCCTCGCCGATGCGGTCCGCCGACTTGACCAAGGCCGAGATCGGTCGCGACAGCTGCCGCGCAATGAACCATGCCCCGATCAATCCCAGAGCGAGCAGCGGCAAGGTGACGCCGGCGAGCATGCCGCGCAGCCGCTTGACTTGATCCGTTCTCTGGTGCTCCAGCTGCGCGCGGATGCTCGCGAGCGTCTCCTGCATGCTCGTGCGGCTCATCCAGATCCTGCAGGCCGCCGCCGCGCAGCGCCGAATCCGCGCTGCCCGAGGGAATGCCGTAGTCCACGGTCAGCGGTCCGAGAGCGCCGCCGAGAGCCTGCGGAGCGACGTCCGGCGCGGCGGCGTCGCGCGGATTGCTGCCGCTGAACAACACGGTCCCGTGCGCATCGGTGACTTCGACCCGCTCGATGTCGCGCTCCTCGAGCAGCCGCCCGGCGATCGACGCCATGGCGGCGCTGTTGCCGGCAGCGAGCGCGGGAGCGAGCAGCGCGCCGGCCACCTTGGCGAGGCCGTTTGCGCGGGATGTCGAATCGGCTTCCAGTCCCTGCTGGACGGCCGCATAGATCAGCCGGTCGATGTCGGCGGTATCGATGCGATGCTGGTAATAGGCAAATCCGCCGAGCAGCAGCGAAAGACCGGCTCCCACCCCCAGGGCAAGCAGCAGATACTTGGTTTTGAGGCTCTGCGCCATCGACGAATGATACTCGCTCACACCAAAGCCCATAAGGGGCCGGTACAATCCGCTCGGCATGAGCGCGAAAATGCGAATAGACATCTATACGCGACACGATTTGCCCCTGGTGCTACCTCGGCAAGCGCCGCTTTGAACTGGCGCTGGCGGCGCGAGCGCAATACGAACCGCATGTGTCCTGGCGTCCGTTCGAGTTGAACCCCGATCTGCCCTGGGAGGGCGTGCAGCGCGCCGGCTTTCTGGCGAACAAGAGCGCCGATCCCGAGCAAGATTGCGGAAACCCAGGCCGCTGTTGGTGCGGCACGGCGAGGCGGTCGGCCTGCAATTTCGTTTCGATCTGATCGAGCGGCTGCCCAATACGCGGCGGTCGCACTTGCTGATTGCACATGCCGCACGCTGCGGTCTGCAGAGCGAAGCGGCCGAGCGGGTCATGCAGGCGTATTTCGAGGAGGGCTGCGACATCGGGGACGTCGAGGAGCTGGTCCGGCTCGGAGTCGAGGTCGGACTTCCGGAGCGTGAAACTCGAGCCGCCGTCGTTCTGCGCGCGGGCCAGGACGGCGTCGTCGCCGCCGAGCGCCATGCCACCGTGCTCGGCATCACGGGGGTGCCGACGTTTATCTTTGACCGCCAGTACACCATTTCGGGCGCGCAAGAGGTCGATACGTTCGTCAAGGTCATCGATCAGGTCGCAGAGTTCGCGGCCGCCCGCGAAGTGGCGCCGTGACGCCCGCCGAGCTGACCGGAGTCGCGCGCAGCCACATCGTCGACGTGTCCGATCCGCCGTGTGCGCTGCACGTGCACGTGGTGGCGCCGTTCTTGAATCTGCGCCGGGCGGCGCTGGCGGCGGGCTTCGACCTGACGGCCGCGAGCAGCTTTCGGGATTTCGCGCGCCAGCTCGCAGATCTGGAACGCAAAATTCAGCGGAACGATGCCGATCCACGACGCGTCGGGGCGTGCGCTCGAAGCCGCACGGCTGACGCCGCCGGAGCGCATCGCCGCCATACTGCAATGGTCGGCGCTCCCCGGGGCGAGCCGCCACCATTGGGGGACGGATCTCGATCTCATCGACCGCAAGGCCGCAGGCGAGGGCTATCGGGTGCAGCTGACGGCGGAGGAGTTCACGGCGCCGGGGCCGTTTGCGCCCGCTCGCGCAGTGGCTGGAGATCAACGCCCCGCGCTTCGGGTTTTTTCGCCCGTACCGCGGCGTGCAGTCGGGAGTGCGGTCCGAGCCGTGGCATTTCAGCTTCGCGCCGGTGGCCGAGCCGGCGCGCCGGGCCCTGAGCGCCGCGGTGCTGCGCGAGGCGCTCAAGGCAGCGGGCTTGCTGGGAGTCGAGTACGTTCTCGAGCGGCTGGACGAACTTCATGCCCGCTATGTGGCGGGCATCGATTGGCCCTGATGGCCGGCGGCTCGCGCGGAATGCCCGGACAGGCTACTAAGCCCAGAGCGCCTTCAACCGATTCACCATCAAACCGCGCACCTGGCCGAGCTGATTGCCCTCGGAGGTGAACAGCGGCGGATTTCGCCGCAGCATGCGCCACCGCTCCGCGCGCAGTATGCGCTGCAAATACTCGACATTGCGGTCGATGGCCTCGAGATAGGGGTTCTTGCCGCCGAACAGCGGCTCCACGTACCGGTAGGCGTGTTCGAACTCGCCGTCCAGCCGCTGTGCGCGCGTCTCGCGCACGAAGCGGGGAGTCTGCCGCAATAGATCGAGCCCAGAGCTGTAGCGAACCTGCAATTCACCATCGCTGCCGGGGGCGGCCGCGATTCCGCCGAGAACGAATTCCGGGTACAGGCGATCGCGGCATTTCTCCAAATAGCAGCGATCCGCCATCTGCGCGATCAGGTCCGCAGTGCCCAACAAATGCCCCAGCTTGCGATCGCGGTCTGTCCGCCAGCTGAATCTGGCTGAGTTTTATTTCGTAGCCGGTGAAATGCACGATGCGGGTCGATACCGGCACCCAGGCTTCCATGCCGATGGTCGGCAGGAAGCGCGCCAGAAAGCGCGCGCTGCGGGTGACGTGATACAGCGTGAACTCGGCGCCGTTGCGGTGCTGCAGATCGTCGAACTCGCGGATGTAGCCGGCGTCGTGAAACAGCGAGGTGACCAGCGCCATGACCGCGCGCTCGGACCCGAAGCGCTGGTGCGCCTCGACGCTGCCTTCGTAGCCTACCAGCAGCCGCGCCATCGCGAGCGTCATGTCGAGCGAATGCTGGCGGTCGTGGTAAACGGTGTCCACGCCGTGATATCCGGGCATGCGGCCGCGCGAACAGGCGGTCGAACTCCTCGAACGCGATCGCAACCCGATGAAGGGCTCGCCCGGCCACCCCTCCGAGAACAACTCCCGCACCGCGGCGGTCACCGCCGCGGTGGAGCTGACTTGGACGGAATTCGTGACGTCGTAATCGTTACGGCGCAGGTCGTACATCGGTGAAGTTTAAGCCCTTCGAGCCGCTCGCGCCACGGAACTGGTTCTCATTGATATGATATGTCAAAGCGCCCGGCTAGTAAACCCTGAGCCCGCCGAATTTCCTGCGTGATGCGGCGCGCCAATGTGGCGTATCCCAGCCAGAAGCCGCATGCCGCGGCGATGAGCAACGGCGCCGGCGACGCCCGCCGGCGAGAGGCGCTGCCGCTGCGGCCGGGCCGGCGGATGCGTCAATTGCGCGCGCGCCGCTCGATTTGCGCCTCCTTTTCCGCGAGCTCGCGCTGCAGGCGCTCCACCTCGCTCCGGGCCGCCGCCTCGGCGAGCGCCGGCGTCGTGGCGCGGCTGCGGTCGAGCTCCTCTTCAAGCTGTTTGACCCGCGCGGCCGCCGGCTCGTGGGTGGTCAGATAGGTGCTCTTGACCCATCCGGTGGTGCCGTCCGCCAAGCGCACCTGCGTGAACTCTCCGCTGGTCGAGAGAGCTTCCACGCTGGCCCCCGAATGCAGGGTCGTCAGGCGCTGCCCCTGCTGATTCTGCTCGGCATACACGCCGAGCACGAGCTCATCGCTGACATATGCCGTTGCGGCGCGCGCGTGTCACCGCCAGCACGCGCCGAGGCCAGCACCGCCGAGGCGAGCGTGCCGTGCCGCCTCACGCGGCGATTCCGGTTTGTTTGAGCAGCGGCCGGACGTCGGGTTGCCGCCCTCGGAAGCGTACGAATGCATCCATGGCATCGAGGCTGCCGCCGCGCGCGAGAATGGAATCGAGAAAGCGCGCGGCGGTGGCGCTGTCGAACACGCCGGCCTGCTCGAACGCTTCGAACGCGTCGGCGGCGAGCACTTCGGCCCATTTGTAGCTGTAGTAGCCCGCCGCATAGCCGCCGGCAAATATGTGGGCGAAGCTCGCCGGCATTCGATTGAAGGGCGCGGCCGGCGCGACGGCCACGCGCTGCCGCACGCTCGCGAGAGTCTCCGCCACCTTCGCGCCCGCGGCCGGATCGAAATTCGCGTGCAGCTCGAAATCGAAGCTGGCGAGCTCGATCTGCCGCAGACGTGTCGAGCGCCGCATTGAAAGTGCGCGTGCCGAGCAGGCGCTGCAGCATGTCGGCCGGCAGCGGTTCGCCCGTGGACACATGTGCCGATATCAGCGGCAGCACTTCGGTGCGCCACACGAAATTCTCCATGAATTGGCTGGGCAGCTCGACCGCGTCCCACGCCACGCCGTTGATTCCGGCGATGCTCGGATAGGCCACCCGCGTGAGCATGTGATGCAGGCCGTGGCCGAACTCGTGGAACAGCGTCGTGACCTCGTCGTGCGTCAGCAGCGAGGGCGCGGCGCCGACCGGCGCGGTGAAGTTGCACACCAGCTGCGCGACCGGCAGCGCCCTTCCCGAGGGCAGCGACTTGGCAATGACGCATTCGTCCATCCACGCGCCGCTGCGCTTTTCGGCACGCGAGTACGGATCGAGATAGAAACCCGCGACGACGTGTCCCGCGCGCATCCAGGAGATCGTAGTAGCGCACGCTCGGATGCCACACGCTCACGCCCGGGCGCTCGCGCACCGTGATGCCGTACAGGCGCTGAGTCAGAGCGAAAAGCCCGGACAGGACCTTCGGCAGGGGAAAGTACGGCCGCAGCGCTTCCTGCGATACCTTGAATCGGCTCTCCTGCAGCCGCTCGCCGAAGTACATCAGGTCCCAGGCATCGAGCTTGCGGCCCGCAAACTCCTCGAGATCCGAAAACTCCTGCGCGCGCGGCCGGCCGGCAGCGCCGCGCCAAGTCGTCGAGAAAGCCGAGCACCTGCTTGCTGCTCTTCGCCATGCGCGTGGCCAACGCATAGTCGGCGAAGTTCCTGAAGCCCAGCAGCTGCGCGAGCTCGTGACGCAGCGGCAGTATCTCCGCGATGACGGCATTGTTGTCGAAGCGCCCGGCGCTCGGGCCGAGCTCGGAGCCGCGAGTGACCCACGCCTCATAAATGTCGCGCCGCAGCTGCGCGCTCTCGGCACTGGTCATGACCGTCATGTAGGTGGGCTGGTCGAGCTTGAACAGCCATCCCGGCTGGTTCGCCTCGCGGGCGTCCGCGGCGGCGCGATCGAGCGCGTTCGCCGGCAACCCGGCGAGCTCGGCGCTGTCGGTCACGCTGCGGGTGTAGGCGCGCGCGGCATCGAGCACGTTCTCGGAGAACTTCGTCGCGAGCTGCGCGAGGCGCTGCATGACCTCGCGGTAGCGGGCCTTGCGATCGGCCGGCAGATCGACGCCGGCCAAACGGAAATCGCGCAGCGCATTTTCCAGCAACTTGCGCTGCGCCGGATCCAGGCTTTCGCCTTCGTGCCGCAGCACGTGCGCATAACCGGCGTACAGGGCGGTGTTCTGGCCGAGCTCCGACGAGTAGGCCGTCAGCAGCGGCACGCATTCGTTGTAGGCCTGGCGCATCTCCGCCGAATTGGCCACGGCGTTCAAATGGCCGATGGGGCTCCAGACGCGGCTCAACCGGTAACTCAGCTCCTCCACCGGGATGACCAGCGATGCAAACGTCGGGTTAGGCTGCGCCGTCAAGTGCGCAAGCCGCGCACGGTTCTCCGACAACACGTGCTCGAGCGCCGGGCGGGCATGAGACGGCTCGATGCGATCGAAGGCGGGCAGAGTTTCCAGATCCAGAAGCGGGTTGCTCACTCCGCGATTCTATCAGAGGCGTGTCGCCATCCAGACAAGGGCGGCGGTGCTGCCCATACATGCGGCGATCGCGGCGGCGGCATTGCGGCGCAAGCGCCGCGCCAGCGCCGCCCCGTCCGAGGCCGACAACATGAATGCGCGGCCGTCCGATGGTTTGGACAAAACGGACAGGCCCGACGTGACGGGCTGAACCACCATGCGCTCGACGACCTGTTGATGCGCGGCCGCGCGCGCCTGATCCCACTCGGCGGCATCCAGGGCGCCGTCGCGGTTCCGATCGAAGCGACTCGAGCAGGCTCTTTTGATCTTGCTTCCATTCGTGCAGCAGCGCCGCCACGGCGGTCTCCGGATCCTCGACGCCGACGCCGCCGCCACTGCGATACGCGCCGAGCGCACAGACGGTCTCGTTCGGCTGCAGCCGATATTCCGTGTAGCGGTAGTGGCCGCCGGAGAGCAGCACGTCCGCCAGCTTGCCGAAGAACCCCTGTCCGTCCGGTATACGCACTTCCGGCCACTCGGTGCTGCCGTACCACAAGTCCTTGCGGACCGGGAATACCTCCGCTCCACGCGGGTCGATCAAGCACTGGCCGGTGCCGTCGTCCAAAACGAAGGGCTCCTCGCTGATGCCGCTGTCCACCCTGGTCCAGCCGCGCGAGCGGCCGCTCGCGCGTCGCTCCTCGATCGTGTAGCGCCACCAGGTGCACGGCTTGCCGGTCAGCGGCGCTATGGTTTCCTTGTGCGGCGGCATCACGCCGTGCCCGGTGAGTTCGACGTAGCCCTGCGCAGCCGAGCGGACCCGCGAAGTGGGCGTGTCCGCGACCACGCGGTTCTCGCGCCAGGCCTTGAATGCATACCAAAACGAGTAAACCGCCGCGGCCGCCACGCCGAGCAGGAGGAGCCAAAATTTGACGCGATCGCTGCCGGACATGCCCGGACGGAGCCTAGGCCCGGAACAGCGCGCCCATATCTACGTCGCCTTTCTCCTCGTTGGAGAATTCGAGCAGAGGCGCCGGCAGGAACCCGAAGCGCTGCGCGATCAGCGCATCCGGGAATACCTTTACGCGGATGTTGTTGAGGTTGACCTGGTCGTTGTAAAGCTCGCGTCGATCGGCAATCGCCTCTTCCAGAGCGGTGATCCGGGCCTGCAGCTGCTTGAACGTTTCATCGCTCTTCAGCTGCGGATAATTCTCGGCGACGGCAAACAGGCGCGTCATGCCCACGCGCAGCTGCTGCTCCGCGGCGCCGACGGCGGCAACGTCCCCGGACGCGCTTGCCTGGCTGCACGCCGCGCGCGCGCGCATCACCTTTTCGAGGGTATCCTGCTCGAACTGCATGTAGCGCTTGCAGGTTTCAATCAGTTTGGGCAGCTCGTCGTGGCGCTGCTTCAACAGGACGTCGATGTTCGCCCACGAGACCTTGACGCTTTCCCGCAGGCCCACAAGTTCATTGTAGATACCGGCGAGGTAGACCATCAGCGCGACGATCGCGACGAGCAGGAGAACCAGAACGATCACGCAGCACCTCATTGGCGGGCTGATTACTGCGCCAGTGTATCATCCGGATTGGTGCCTCCTTGAGGATGGAGTTCACAGTGCCTACCGAAGCTTTCGATCTCATCAGCGTCGGCGGCGGCAGCGGGGGCCTCGCCTGTGTCGCAGCGCGGCGGCGGAGTACGGCGCGAAGGACCGCCGTGATCGAATCCGGACGGCTGGGCGGCACCTGCGTGAACGTCGGCTGTGTCCCGAAAAAGGTGATGTGGAACGCGGCGGGCATCGCCCTTGCGCTCAAGCGACGCGAACGATTACGGCTTCGGCATTGCCGCGGGCGACAACGATTGGGGCGTGTTGAAGCACAGGCGCGATGCGTACATCGTGCGTTTGAACGGCATCTATGCGCGCAATTTGGCCGCCAAGGGCGTCAAGCACGTGCAGGGCACGGCCCGGCTTCATCGATGCGCATACCTTGGAAGCAAACGGCGAGCGCTTCACGGCGCCGCACATCGTGATCGCCACCGGCAGCGTTCCGATCGTGCCGCCGCTGCCGGGAGCGCAATTGGGCATCACGTCGAACGGATTTTTTGAGCTCGAGCGGCGGCCGCAGCGCGTCGCGATCGCGGGCAGCGGCTATATCGCCTGCGAATTGGCGGGCGCGTTTCATGAGCTCGGCAGCCAGGTCGAGCTGTTCATCCGCAAGGATCATTTGCTGACCCACTTCGACGCGATGCTGGGCAAGTCGCTGATGCGCGAAATGCAGGCCGAGGGCATGGTCATTCACCCGCACGTCGTGCCTGCCGCGGTGAGCGAACGGGCGGGCCTGAAAACGCTGGTTGCGGCGGATGGGCGGGAATTTTCCAGCTTCGACTGCTTGCTGTGGGCGATCGGGCGCTCAGCGAATGTCGCGGCTCTGCATCCGGATCGGGCCGGGTCTTGCGCTCGATGCGAACGGCTTCCTGGCCACCGACGGATTCCAGAACACCCCGGTGGGCGGTGTCTACGCGATCGGCGACGTCACCGGTCGGGCCGCGTTGACGCCCGTGGCGATCGCCGCCGGAAGGCGGCTCAGCGATCGGCTGTTCGGCGGCAAGCGCGACCGCCGCCTGGAATACGAGATGATTCCGACGGTCATCTTCACGCATCCGCCGATCGGCACGGTCGGCCTGAGCGAGAGCGAGGCGCGCTCGAGATATGGCGAGGCGGTCAAGGTGTATGTCGCGGACTTCACGCCCATGTATCACGCGCTGACCACCCGCAAAACGCACACCGATATGAAGCTGGTCTGCGTGGGACCGGAAGAGAGGATCGTGGGCTGCCACATCATCGGCGCCGGCGCCGATGAAATGCTTCAGGGGTTCGCGGTCGCCATTCGGATGGGCGCGACCAAGCGCGATTTCGACGACACGGTGGCGATCCATCCGACGAGCTCCGAAGAACTCGTGACCATGCGGTAGGCTCCTCCAGGCCCCCTAGGCGTGCTGAGCCAGCGCCGCCAGCACTGCCTGGGTGGCGGGCCGTATGCCGCGCCACAGGAAGAACGATTCGGCCGCCTGTTCGACCAGCATGCCCCAGCCCTTGGTCGTGTGGCGCGCGTGGAGCGAGCGCGCCCAGAGCGTGAAGGGCGTATTTCCGCGGCCATACGCCATGTCGTAGCAGATGGTCTCCTCGCCCACCAATCCGACGGGCATTTCCGGCATCTCCCCCTGCAGGCCCGGCCGAGGTGGCGTTGATGATGAGGTCGTAGGGCGGGCCTTGCAGCTCCGCAAAGGTGCAACCGACGACCTGCCCCATGTCGGCGAATTCGCCGGCGAGTTTTCGCGCCTTGTAGGGAGTCCGGTTGGCTATGGTCAGTGTGCGCAGTTCGCGCTCCATGAGCGGCCCGATCACCCCGCGCGCGGCGCCGCCCGCGCCCAGCAGCAAGACGCGCTTGTCGGTCAGATCGAGCTGCAAGTTGCGCTCGAGATCGCAGATCAGCCCGACCCCGTCGGTATTGTCCCCCAGAAGCGTCGTATCTTCGAAGAATGCGATGGTATTCACCGCCTGCGCGCGCGCCGCGCGCGGCGTCAATTCGTTCACCAGCTCGGCGGCCGCCTGTTTGTGCGGCACGGTGACATTGAGGCCGCGTACGCCGCTTGTGAACAGGCGCAGGGTCTCGCGCCGAAAATCGTCCGGGGAGATGTCGAACAGCCGGTAAACCAGATTCTGCGCGGTCGCCTTGGCGAACATCCCGTGAATGAACGGCGACCAGCTGTGCGCGACCGGGTGTCCGACGAGACCATACTGATCGGGCGCGCCGGCTTCGCTGCGGCGCATTCACTGCGTGAGCCACTCCGCCGCGCGCTTGGCGAAATAGGTCAATATGCCGTCCGCTCCCGCGCGCTTGATGGAGAGGAGGCTCTCCAGGGCGACGGCACGCTCATCGAGCCAGCCGTTCGCCGCCGCCGCCATGATCATGGAGTACTCGCCGCTGACCTGATAGACGAAGGTGGGCATCCCGAATCGGTCCTTCACGCGTCGAACGATGTCCAAATAGGGCAGGCCGGGCTTGATCATCACCATGTCCGCGCCTTCCGACGATGTCGAGAGCGACCTCGCGCATCGCCTCGTCCGAATTGGCGGGATCCATCTGATAGCTGTGCTTGCCGCCCGAACCGAGCTGTTTTGCCGATCCGACCGCTTCGCGAAACGGGCCGTAGAAGCTGGACGCATACTTGGCCGCATAGGCGAGAATCCGCGTATGCACCAAGCCCGCCGTCTCGAATGCGCCGCGGATGGCGCCGATGCGCCCGTCCATCATGTCGGACGGGGCGACCACGTCGGCACCCGCATCCGCATGCGATCGCGCCTGCCGCACCAGGGTTTCGACCGTCAGGTCGTTCTGAACGTAGCCGCGCTCGTCGATGAGGCCGTCCTGACCGTGCGTGGTGAATGGATCGAGTGCGACGTCCGTGATGACGCCCGAGCTCCGGAAATTCCTTTTTGACCGCCCGAACCGCCTGTTGGGCGATGCCGTTGGGATTCCAGGACTCGCGCGCATCCAGCGACTTCTTTTCCTGCGGAATGACCGGAAAGAGCGCGATCGCCGGGATGCGCAGGCGCACCAAGCGATGCGCACTCGCGACAGCAATTCGTCGGTCGAAAGCCGCTCGACACCCGGCATCGAACCGACCGGCTGGCGCTGCCTCGTCCCTTCAACCACGAATATCGGATAAATCAGCGCATCCGACGCTCAGCAGTGTTTCGCGCATCAGCCGCCGCGAGAACTCGTCGCGGCGCATGCGCCGCATGCGGGTGCTCGGAAATGAATCTGTTGGATTTCCGGTCATCTTGACTGTGACTCCTAACAGCAATTTCAGCCATGCGGCTGGGCCGTAATAGCGCCGGCGCACGAAGCATATCCTACGCCGGCGGTGCTGATTTATACATGAACGACCAGGTCGGCGGAAATCCGAAGCGCGACCGCTTCCAGTCGATTTGCCAAGCGCTGCGCCCGGACCTGCTGCGCTTCGCGTTCTGGCTGTCCCGCGATCGGGCGCTGGCGGAGGATGTCGTGCAGGAAACCATGCTGCGTGCGTGGAAGGCGCAGGATTCACTGCTGGACGAAGCGGCCGCCAAGCCGTGGTTCATGACCATCATCCGGCGCGAATACGCGCGCAGTTTCGAACGCAAGCGGCTCGTCACGGTGGACGTCGACGAACTGATCGCCCGGGAAGAGCCCATGCTGGCCGCTGCGCAGGACCAGGATCTCGCCGAGCTTCGGGCCGCCCTGTTCAAGCTCCCGGAGGAGTACCGCGAACCGCTTGTACTGCAGGTTCTGATGGGCTTCTCGACGGCGGAAATCGCCGCGGAACTCAAGTTGTCGAACGCCGCGGTGTTGACGCGGCTGTTCCGCGGCCGCAAGCGGCTGCGCGCGATGTGCGGCGAAGACACCCGATTGGACCCCGAAGAATGATGAACTGCGCCGAATATCGACGGCTGATTCTGGCCAATCCGCAAGACTCGAACCCGGGGCTGCGGATTCACCTTGACGGCTGCCCCGACTGCCGGGAGTACACCGAGCGGCTGCTGCACTTCGAGAGCCGGCTCGTGCGCGCCCTGCGCGTGAGCGCGCCGGCCGAGAGCGGCGCCCGGGTCGTGGTGCCGCTGAGGGCGCCCGCCGATCCCGCAACGCTGCGGGCGCCGTCGCCGGGCGTGCGGCGCGGCCGGCTCGCAATGGCCGCCAGCGTGCTGATCATTCTGGGCGTGGGCAGCGCTTTGTGGCTCGCCTCTCCCCACCCGAGCCTGGCTGCCGACGTGGTGGCCCACATGGCGGGGGAGCCGCAAGCCTGGCAGCGCAGCGAGGTACCGGTGCCTCCCCCGGAGCTGGCTGTGGTGCTGCGCGACTCGCACATACGGCTGAACCCCGAGGCGCCCATGGTCAGCTATGCCAGAAGCTGTCTGTTTCGCGGGCGCCGGGCGCCGCATCTGGTCGTCCAGACGGACATGGGGCCGATTACCGTCATGGTGCTGGTGCATGAATCCGTGTCGAAGCCGGTGTCGTTCGACGAAGAGGGCTATCGGGGCGTGATCATTCCCATGCCCGGCCACGGCAGCCTCGCGGTGCTGGCGCGCGGCCGGCAGGCCGGGATCGACACGATCAAGGAGATCGCCGCGCGCGTTCAGGCCGCCATCGTCTGGACGGCCTAGTCCCGGCTAAAGACCGGCTTTGCCGAGCAGATCGATGAGCCTGCGAGAGCTCGCGGCCAGGGTCGGATGATCCGCCTCGAACTGCACGGCCACTTTTTCCAGCCGCTCGGGCAGCGTTGCGCTGGCCGGCGGCGACGGCTGCGCCGGTGCCGCCCCGGCCGCGCGCTGCTGCTCCAGCAGGCGCTAGTGACTGGAACTAATGCCGGCTTTGCACGAAAACAGAATATCGGGAGAGACAGAATGACTGACGCCAATGCCCCCTTCGCGGGGTCCCACGCGCTGATCTTTGGCGGGGCCAAGGGCATCGGTCGGGCCGTGGCGATGGAATGGGCGAAGCGAGGCGCCAAGGTCTACCATCGCCGATCTGCGGCCGAGGACGCCGCCAAGGCAACGGCGGCCGAGATCATCGCGGGCGGCGAGGCCGTGGCCCTGGCGGCCTGCAATGTGCTGTCGGACAAATCAATTGCGGCGACGGCCTCGGCAGCGGAAAATGCCTTCGGGCCGGTCGATATACTGATGAACAATGTCGGCGGCATGCTCAATGGCCACCCGGAGGACATTCCCTATGCCGAATGGCCACGGATCATGGAGCATCAACTATTTCGCGGCGGTGCGGGGCTGCATGCATTTCCTGCCGAAGTTCCTCGAGCGCGGCAATGGCCACATCGTTAACACCGCCTGTTCGCCGGGCTCTATCCCTACGCCGCCAGCCGGGTGCCCTATTCCGCGGCAAAGGCGGCTGTTATCACCGATGAGCAGAACCTCGCAGTCTATCTCGAGCCGAAAGGCATCCGCGTCTCCTGCCTGGCGCCGGGGCCGGTGATGACCCAGCGTGATCGAATACGATGACCTCTGGACCGAAGACTGCCGATGCGCGGGCCCGGTGCCGAGACCTCGCTGTTGCTGCCCGAACAGCTCGCCGTGGTCTTGTCCGATGGCATGGCTGGCGGTGAGTTGTTCCTGTCCTGTCCGACCCGGTCGCCTTCGCCATCATCATGCGCTGGCGGCCGATCCCGACGCCTTCATCCGCAGCAAGATCGCCGAATTCGCCAGCGGCGAGCGCGGCAATCCGTCGATTCCCGGACGCAATCAAACAGATGATGGGAAATTGATCCGATGGGTAAGCCAACAGGCCGTCTCGGCATCGAAATGCTCACGCTTCTGGGCATGCCGCCGGTCGAATATGTGAGGCTGGCGGGCGAGCTTCGGCTGCGTCGAGGTTTCGACCGGGCCCTTCCGGCCTGCCGCTGACCATGTTCGGCCTCCTGACTTTCTCCCTGGCCGATTGGTCGCTTAAAGATGACAAGGCGCTGCGCCAGCGATATGATGGCGGCGATGGCGGACGCGGCGTTGAGCATCGGCCTCGGCGAAGGCTTCCGTGTCGCCGCCGATGCCTTGACCCCGCGACAGTGCCGGAGACCTCGACCTGATGGCCGAACTGGGCGCCTGCGGCTCAATGCGATCTGCATGGACGAAACATGACAGCTCGCTCAAACGAGGCCAAGGACAGCTCCGCCGTGCTCAGCCGACATGGCGATGGGCGCGGCATGGTCTTCACTATCGAGTTCTTCCCGCCCGACCGGCATCACCAGCCTCGAGCGGGCGCTGGAAGTTGTCGACCTTATCAGGCCGGGGCCGCGCGAATTGCTGCTCGACACCGGCACTTTTGCGCACCGGCGGCACGGTCGAACAGATCATGGCGCTACGATCCGGGTCTGATCGGCTAGCATGCCAGCTCTCCGACGGCCGCATGGCCCGCCCGACGAGCTACATGCGCGACCCCACGCCCGCGCGCGATCGTGCCGGGCGAGGGCGAGCTGCCCTTGGCGAACTGATCGCGGCGCTGCCCAAGGACCTTACGATCAGCCTTGAAGTGCCAAGGCTGGACGCTCTGCGCGGCGGGATGAGCCCGCGCGACCACGCCGCGCTGCGTTGCGGCAGCGCGCGCCATGGGAGCCTAGACTTCAATCCACTGATACAGGCGCAGGCCGCTTGATCCGCGCCGCGGTGCGCCGCACCGTGCCATGGTCAAGCGTGCCGAACATCCAGTCATAAAGCAGCGTGATCGTGGCATAGTTGCCGCCCGTGAACCGCGCGTGATGATGATGGTGCATCTTGGCGGCATAGTTCCAATATTTGAACGGGAACTTGTCGGTCTCCCACAGGTCGTGGTTGTGCAGGTTGATGTGGCTGAAGGCGATCCAGGTGAAGATCACTGTCGGCACCGAAAACTTGCCCATCACGAAAGACAGCGCGAAAATCACCACGACATAGAGCCCGAGGCCGATCGCTACTTCCAGCGGATGGATATAGCTCGAATCCCAGCGGCAGGGGGGGTTATGAAGCAATACATC
>CAVZGU010000004.1:0-268439 GCA_963774865.1 uncultured Gammaproteobacteria bacterium | reverse complement strand
CTTCCAAAGCGTCGAGGAGGCATTCCGCTATTGCCGCGACATGGATGCGCCATTGGCCGAAAGACTCGTCGCCTTCAGCGCCGCAACGCGATATTTAGTGCCGGGATATCAGGAGGCCGCAAACCGGATCGCGGCCCGACTAAACGAGTATGCGGCTGGTCGCGGCGCTCCCGTGGCCGGCGACGTGATGCCGAGCTTTGCCTTGCCGGACGAGCACGGACGCGTGGTCAAGCTCGACAGTCTGCTGGTGGCGGGACCGCTGGCCATGACGTTCCATCGTGGGCACTGGTGCCCCTATTGCCGCATCAACACGCGCGCTCTCGCCGAGGCGCAGGAAACGATTGCGAGCGAGGGTGGCCAGATCGTTGCGATCATGCCGGACCGGCAAAGGTTTGCCGCGGCCTTCAAGTCGGAGGCCATGGCGCGATACCGCATTCTCACGGATATCGACAACGGCTACGCTCTCTCCTTGAACCTCGCGATTTGGATGGGCGACGAGATGAACCAGATCTTGTTGGCCGGCGGCCGCGAGGTCCCCGCCTACCAAGGCAACGATACCTGGGTGTTTCCAATCCCCGCGACGTTCGTCATAGGTCAGGATGGCAAGGTCGCGGATCGTTTCATCGATCCGGACTATCGCAGGCGAATGGCCGTCGAGGACTTGCTTGCGGCGCTTCGCAATGCCCATGGAAAGGGCCGCAACCCATGGTAATTCGGCCGATAACACCTGATCGCGCCTACCCACTCGGCGCCCAAGGTGATATGGACAAAGTCGGGGTAAGATTGGAGACTCCTTGGGTCCTTGCAGGATGGCGGGGAGCTCATGGCCGCCAGGGCGAGGGGAGCTTGCGCATGACGTCGAAACCGCTGTCCGAAGCGCTTGAAGAGGCGTTCATCCAGTCTTGCAACATGGATGCGTCTTTGGCCAAGCGGCTCCAGGCCTTCGCCGATGCGGTCAGTCGGCTCGGCCCGCATTTTCAGGACGCCGTGGACCGGCTGGTGTCCCGGCTCCGCGAGCATGATGTGGGCGAAAGCGCTCCGCGGCCGGGTGAGCCGATGCCCTCCTTCGCGCTGCCGGACGAGACCGGCCGCCTCGTGACCCTCGAACAGCTGTTGAAGCGAGGGCCGCTCGCCATCACCTTCCATCGCGGTCATTGGTGCCCCTATTGCCGCATCTACACGCGGGCGCTTGCCGAAGCGCAAGGAGAGATCGAGGCCGAAGGCGCCCAGATCGCCGCCATCATGCCCGATCAGCAGCATTTCACCGCCGAGTTCAAAGCAGAGTCCGATGCGCCGTTTCCGATCCTGACCGACATCGACAATGGCTATGCGATGTCCTTGAGCCTCGCATTCTGGGTTGGCGCCGAGATGCAGCAGCTCATGACCGGCGCGGGCTGGGACGTCTCGCGGTTCCAGGGCAGCAACACCTGGCTGCTGCCGATCCCCGCCACCTTCGTCGTCGGCACCGACGGGGAGGTCAAGGCGCGTTTCGTCGATCCGGATTATCGGAAACGCGTAGCGGTCGAGGATTTGATCGCCGCGCTCAGGAACGCGCAATAGCCAAAGGGCAGTCGCTGTCTCGCGTCAGCGGAAAAAGATCTAAATCGAATAACTGGGATTGGTCCCCGCAGGGGGCGGCGCAAACGGCGCAGCATTGCGCACGCTGGAGAGCGCGGCCTTGTCGAGCTGCGCCTTTCCGCTTGAGCGGCTGATCCGCAAGGATTGGAGACCGCCGAACTGGCCGATGGCGAAGGACACGGTCGCGCTGCCCCTGGCCCCCAGGGCCCTGAGCCTGTGGCTGCCGATGGCGGCGCGGACCCTCGCCCCATAGCTCGCGCCACCCTTACGGGCGGCATCGAACAGCGCCTTCGATGAGCCGAGCCCCGTGCCGAGGGTCATGGGCTTGCTCTTCGGCTTGCCCTTGGCCTGCGGCGGCTCAGGCTGCTGCTCCCTCGATGCGGCTTTTGCCGTCGTCGGCGTCTCGGCAGGTGGCGATGGCGCCGCGTCAGGCTGCACGGACGCTGGCTCCGCATTCGCGCTTCTGACCATGGGAGCGCTCTCTGGCGCTGCCGGTGTTGCAGTCCGTGCAGGTACTCTCTGCGGCATGCGGTAACGGCTGCACGTGGAAGGACGGCCTATGATGAGCCATGAAACGATGCTTGCGAGGGCGCAAGAGGTCGCCGATCGGGTGTTGAAGCCGGCCGCCAGAGCAAACGACAGGGAGGGCCGGTTCTCCACCGAGGCGATTGCGGCGCTGGGCGAGTCGGGACTGCTCGGCTTGATGCTGCCGGCCGAACTCGGCGGAAGCGCGCTGGGGGTGCGGACGTTCGCGGCGGTCACCGCCGCGATCGCCGGCGCCGATGCATCGGTGGCGATGATCTTTGTGATGCATACCCTCGCCACGGGTACGATCGCCGCCGCGAAGCCACGCGAACAGTTCAAGGATATCCTCGTCGAGATCGCTGCCGGGCGGCATTTATCAACGCTGGCCTTCAGTGAGGCGGGCTCACGCAGCCATTTCTGGGCACCTGTGTCGCGGGCGCGGGGAAACGGGCGCGGCGGGGTGTACCTAACGGCCAAGAAATCGTTCGTGACGAGCGCGGGATACGCGCAGAGCTATGTAGTGTCGGCGCTCTCGCCGGGGGGGGCGGGCCTCACCGATACGACGTTGTATCTGCTGCCAGCCGGGTCATCCGGCCTTTCGGTGGCCGGGCCGTGGGACGGGATGGGCATGCGCGCCAACGCCTCCGCGCCGATGTTGCTGGAGGATTGCGCCATTTCGCCGCGCGCCCGGCTGACCGAGGATGGCTGCGGGTTCCAGGCCATGATGGAGGTGGTTCTGCCCTGCTTCAATCTGGGATCTGCAGCGGTGGCGCTCGGCCTGTGTCGCGCTGCGGTCGCCGACGTGACAACACATCTTAAAACCGCCCGCTTCGAGCATATGGGACAAACCCTGGGCGAAGCCCTGCCGACGCTTCGGGCGCTGTTGGCGACGATGGTGATCGAGACGGATGGCTTGTCGGGGCGGATCGACGATCTGGTCGACCATCTGGAGCGGCCGCGGGAGACGACCCTCCTGCGCGTCCTGGAAGCCAAGGCCGCTGCAGGCGAGACTGCGATCAGCGTGACCTCGGCGGCGATGCGGGCCTGCGGAGGCGCCGCGTTCTCCAAGCACCTGGCGGTGGAGCGCCTGTTCCGCGATGCGCATGCGGGTGCTGTCATGGCGCCCACCGTCGACGTGCTTCGGGAATTCATCGGCAAGGCGGTCCTGGGCATTCCGCTTTTCTGATACCGGAAGCGTTGGGACCCGATCGGCGTGAGCCGGGCCATGATCGATATGTTGCGCGGAAACCTTCCGCCCTGGAGGCCATGATGAGCTCGTCAATCTGGGTCGGCGCCGTGGCGTACGATCCGAAAGTCGTCACAATCTGGGAGGGGATGCGGCGCTATTTCCTCGAGGAGGCGAAATTTCCCGTCGAGATCGTACTGTTCCAGAGTTACGAGGCGCAGGTCAGCGCTCTGCTGGCGCAGCCCGGTGCCGGCATTCCGCGGATCGATATTGGCTGGAACACCAACCTTGCCTTCGTCCAGGCGCGGTCCCGCAGCGCCGATGCGTGCCGGCCGATTGCTATGCGGGACACCGATATTGGCTGGACAACCAAGATTGTCGCAGCGACCGGCGGACCCGTCGCGACACTTGGCGACCTTCGCGACCGCACCCTGGCGCTGGGCAGCCGCGATAGTGGTCACGCCGCGATCCTTCCCGTTCACTTCACGCGGCTCGAGGGGCTGGTAGCCGACCGGGACTACAGGACGCTGCGCTTTGACACCGACGTCGGCAAGCATGGTGACACCGGAACGAGCGAAACCGAGGTCCTGCGCGCGGTGCTCGATGGACGGGCCGATGCCGGGGCCATTGGCAGCCCGTTCTGGCAGTCCGTGCAGCGGGAGCGGCTCGTGCCGGCGGGAGCGTTGAGCGAGGTCTGGACCTCGCCGCCGTTCAACCACTGCATGTTCACCGCGCGGCCTGATCTCGACCTGGCGCTGCAAACCGCATTCGCCGAGGCGCTGTCCCACATGGACTTCGACAACCCGGTTCACCGGGCGGTGCTGGAGGCCGAGGGGCTTCGCAAATGGATGCCCCCGCAACTCGATGGCTACCGATCGCTGCGCGAGGCGGCCGACGCCCTGGGTCTTCTCCGGAGCTGACGCGCCACGCCCGACCGGTCGCCTCGCCCACTCAGCGCGGTCAGGCGCAATTGAATATGCTGGCGAGACGGGTTTGGTGCGAACGCTCGTGGACGAATGCCCGGCGCAGCTCGGCGAACGCTGCGGCCAGCGGAAAGATATCCCGGGTCACCAGCAGGTCGGCATCGTCAGCCCCGACCGGATGCCAGTAGACGCCGCCGTCGGTGATCGTGAGCTCAGGCATCAGATCGGAACGGGCGATCGCGACGCCCTCCTCGGCGAAGCCGCGCATCGCGATCCGCCGAATCACCCGATCCTCCTCAGCGACCTGCCGCTCATCAAGAAACCGGCGGAACTCCGTCTCCTCGGCCTCGTTCGACACCGTCGCCGCGATGCGGACGCGAAAACCGAGGTTCCGGGCAACGCTGATGCCCTCCCATGCGCGTGCCCAACTGCCCATGCCGCGATGGCGATCGTGCCGTTCCGCGGTCGCACTGTCGATGCTTACCTGCAGCGTAACCCTGCGCTGCGATTGCCGTCGCAACATCTCAAGTCGCCTGCCTTTCAGCAGCATGCCGTTGGTCAGCACGGTAGTCGGCGCGGCAGCGGCGCAGGCGCCGATGATGTCGCCGATGTCCGGCAGCAGGAACGGCTCCCCGCCCGTGATAAAGATCTCGCCGACACCCAGCTCGGCGGCTTCAGCTGCGATGCGGCGGATCGTATCGACGCCGAGCGGTCGGCGCGCGGCCCTGGGCGAGGATCTGACACAGCAATAGTCACAGCACAGGTTGCAATCGAAATTCGTATACAGCCAGATGCGAGAGCCGAGCGGACGATCCGGGTCGACGCCCAGGACCGCCTCGCCGCGGCGGATGGTCCATCGCGGGCGGCCCGCCACCACATCCACGGCGACCAGGCTGTTGCGCGTAAAGCGGCACCACGCTTCGAGTTCAGCCCCCAGCGCGGTGTCATCACCGGTTACCGCCAGCAAGTCGCCCGGCTGGCTGCCGCGAAACGATGCGATGAGGTCCAACAGCAAACCAGTCGCGAAAGTCTTGCTGCCCGCGTCAAGCTCGATCGTGATGGCACCCGACATTCGATCCCCCCTCACAGGCCCAGGGCTCGGTCCACGTGACCAGCGTGACGCCGCCGCGCTGCGTCTTGCATGCCCTTATCGTCCGCCGTGTCCATTCTCGGATTGGGTCACGAGCGGATCTCACGCGAGTGCGGTGTTTCAGCCGTTTGCGACGAGATCATCAAGCGCCCGAAAGTAGCGAGAATTCGCGCGCCGGCGCGCACAGACCCCGAGAAGGACCCGGCCACTTTCGAGGCGCCGCCGAAGCGCTCGCGGTTGACCACGGGCAATTCGAGCACTCGTTTGCCCCGACGAGCAACGCGCATCTGCATCTCCAGATTCCAACCGTACGTCATCTCCTGCATCCCGAGGCTGAGCAGCAGCTCGCGGCGAATCGCACGCAGCGCGCACATGTCGGTATAGCGCACACCGTACAATACACTCATCGCCACGCCGAGTCCGACGCCCGCCCAATGTTGGTGCCAGCCCAGCCTGTGCGGAGCGGCGGTTCCACGTGTGCGTGATCCGATCACGAAGTCGACGGCGTCCGCGGCGATCGGCTGAATCATGGCGCCGATCACGGCTGGATTGTCGGCGCCGTCGCCATCCATGAACACCAGAATCTCGGCGTCCGCCGCCGCCAGGGCCCCGGCGAGGCAGGCGCGTCCGTATCCGAGACTCGCGTGAACGATCTGTGCGCCGGCGAGCGCGGCTCGTGCACAAGTTTCATCGGAACTCCCGCCGTCGGCGACGATGATCTGATCAATCAGGGATCGCGGAACTTCGGCCACGACCGCGGCGATCGATTCGGCTTCGTTCAAAGTCGGAATGATGAGCGTCGTGCGCGCAGCCATGGGTCAGAGACTCCAGCGCAGGCCGCAGTTCGCGCAGGCGGTGGGAGGCGCGTTCGACAGCAAGCTTTCGCGAAACGACGCGTAGGACGGGCTATTCCAGATGTCCCGCAAACTGTACTGAGTCGCATCGCCGAGCGTGTAGTTCTCATAACCGCGTTGCGAGAACGGCGCGATGCAGCAGGGAAGCGCTCGCCCGTTCGCGGTGATGTACATGACCGTCCACGGCCGGCGGCACATCGACCAGGGCGAGCCGTCGTCGTGGCGCTTCAGGCTCATGCCAGGTTCGTATGCGGCGCCCGAGGCGCTGAAGGTCATGCCGAGCGATTTCGCGAGCGCCACCGCGGTCTCCAAGCAGTGAGCCTCTTCGCGCGACATGTGCTCGTACAAGGCTTGGTCCGGACGCGCGAGCCCGATGGAATTCTTCTCGAAGAATACCAGGCGTTGCAGGTAAACCTCCTTGACGCCGATCTCCGCTGCGACTCTGACGAAATCCGGGAGCTCTGCGAGCGTCTCTTTGAGGCCCGTCAGCCAGGCGGAAACGCGCGGCGTCTCGTGTCCCTCGCGGACTTGCAGCGCGCGAAAGTTGCGCACATTGCGCAAGATACGGTCGAAATAATTCTTGCCGCGAACGACGCGGAAGGAAACCGCGTTGGACGCGTCGAGGGACACGCGCAGTTCGTCGAGCCCCGCCGCGATCATCGCACGGCCGCTCTTTTCGGTAAGCAGGGTGCCGTTCGTGTTGAAAAGCACGTACGCCCCACGGTCCTTGAGATACCGAACCATCTGCGGCAGATTCTTCACCAGCATCGGCTCGCCGACGCCGTGCAGAACGGCGCGCTGCAAGCCGGGGAGCTGGTCGACGATCGCAGTAAACAGCTCCCAGCTCATATCCGCAGGCGGTTCGAGCTCCTCATAAGTTCTCGGGCAGGTGGTACACAGCAAATTGCAGCGATTCGTCGTCTCGAGATACAGGCAGACGGGCGGCTGTTGCACGCGCGCCTCTCGAGTAGGCGGCGCCGCCTCGTGATACCGGCGCGGATCAATCGGCGTGTCGTGACGCGATGCTTCCGTCATTCAATGGCTCCGTGGCTGGCCGGCGCGCCCCAAGTGCGAATTCAATCAATAGGATCACGGCAAACGGCAAGTAGAGCGTCGCGTGCAGCACCAGGGGTTCCGGTTCCCACACCTCTCGATACAGCAGCGGCGAGATTACCGACAAATAGATCAATGCCCACGACGTGCGAAAGCAGAGAAAAGGAAGGACCCAAGTAAAGTACCAGGGCAAATGCGGAGATACAAACACTGTGAATGCCGCCATCAGCCACAAGGCGGACGTCATCGATTCCTTGACCGGGAGTCGACATACGACGGTCAGTGCGATCGATCCCAGTGCGGCGGCGGCCACCAGAACGTAGGCCAATGTGGCCCAGCCCGGCAGCGGCACCAATGCGCGCAGCGCCTCGATGACGAAAATACCCTCGCCGGTGGCCAGTCCTTCTTGCCGGACGTATCCCGGGAGAAAGCCCAGCACCTGCCGTCCCACGCCGAGAAATGGCAAATAAAGACCGATCCCCACGATCGCGACGCCGAGCGGCAAGCGCCAGTCCCAACGTCGATACAGCGACGGCAGGATCACGAGGGGGAAGAACTTGACCAGTGCGGCGGCGCCGAGAAATCCGCCCGCGATCAAGGGTCGCCGCCGCTCGGCGATCACGCAGGCGAGCAGCATCAGAGCGATGGCAGCGGCGTCAATGTGCCCGCTGCCCGCAAACTCGAACAAGGGCAGCGGGTGCCAGACGTACAGGGCGATGCGGGAATCGGGCAAACTGCGGCGGCGCAGCAGCGCGAGCAAGGCGACGACGGCGATGCCTTCGAACAGGAGCACCGCCAGCTTCATCGGCGTGACGCCTTCGGCAACTCGGGTGACGGCGCGAAAGATCAACTGCGCCATTGGTGGGTAGATCGTGACGGCGGTCTCTGCGCGATTGATGTTCGGATAGATTGCTTCGTCACGCAGAAACGCAACCTCGGGATCAGCCGGTCGGTAGCGATAGGGATTGATGCCCGCGGCCTGCACGCGCCCGTCCCAGACGTACCGGTAGATATCGGTCGACAGCGGCGGAGCGGCGATCAAGAGCGCGCGCGCGAAAATCGCGGCGCCCAAGATCAGCAACATGACCTTGCGGCGCAATGCGCCGTCGAGCAGAGCTTCGTGCCGGACGATCAACCCGACCGCAGCCGCGTAGACGAGGCCCTCGACCAGCATCACCCAAATAACGATTGCATGGTCTCCCGTCCAAAGGCCCCAAGCACCGACGCCCGTCAGCGCGACGAGCAGCGCCGCGCCGCACGCCATGAAGACGAGCAAGCGGATCGGGGTCATGACGAATCGGTGCGCAAGGGCCAGATGCGATGGAGCAGCGCGGTCGAGTGCGCAGCCGCATAGGACCGGTGTTCCTCGGAAAACGCCTGGCCCGCCAGAGTCTCGTCCGTGAGCAATCGCAAGGCTGCTGCATCGTCGACGTCGTACCACGGAGGCAGCAAGACCGTTTCCAGGCCGAGTTCCGCCGCTCGCTGCAGCGTTTGCTCGGCAACGCGGGAGGTGCTCCAGGCAATGTCCTCGAACAGCCGGCGGTGGGTGCGCTTCACGCCGAGCAGGTAATATCCTCCGTCGGTGGTGGGCCCCAAGACAACGCGATCGCCCTCTGGCCGCAGCGCCTCGACCGCCGCGAGGAGCACCGCGGTCGGCAAGGTAGGGCTGTCGGAATTCAGTACGCAAGCCGCGCCGTAACCGAGATCGAGCAATGATTGCACCGCGTAGAGCAGGCAATCCCCGAGGATTGGAAGCCAGGTCTCCAGTAGCCCGACCTCAGCGCCGACCAGATCCTCGAAGAAGGCCACCGACTGCGGCGGCCCGAAAGCCATGAAGCGGGCGAGTCTCGTGTCTCGAGCGGCTAGCTCCAGATTGGCGATGATATCGGCCAGGAAGGCCGTGTTGAGGGCGGCGGCTTGGTTCGGCGTCAGTGGCGGCGAGAGGCGAGTTTTGGTCTGTCCCGGGTGCGATGCTTTTGCCATCACGGCGACGGCGCAGCAGTCGCTCGCGCCGCCCGGTGACGCGCGACGAATCAGCATGACGAGCAGCGGCGCAGATCAGGTGCCGTTGAACCAGCGGCAGCCACGATCCTACCGGTACCCGCCCGAATTGAGGTTCGTCACCTCGATCGGCGGCATGTAGGTGGGTGAGTCGGTCATTTACCAGAGCTCCCGGCGTCCCGTGCGACGATTCTGCCTCGGCGGTAGGCCAGTCGATGTTACCGCTAGCTGCACATGGTTAACGCTTTGTTCGCCATCGCGATGAAGCGCTCGTTGCTGTCGGCGGACGACATCGCACACCGTAAAGCAGATTTAATCTAGAAAAATAAATAAGTTACGAAGGTTAAATAGATTAGTTCTAGCGAATTTGAGGCGCATTTTGCGCGAAGATTCTTGTGCGTCCGCCGTCCGGCGAACGGCGCTCACTGGCAGCCAAGTGACGGATATTGTGTCCGGCGATATGCGCGTATACTTTTTCGGCGTCTGCACAAGATTGACCGGCGCGCATATTTTTCGCGTTCGCGATTCCGACTGTCGGGAAGCACGAGAATGGGTTGCTTGCTGAAACAAGGCGGCGGACTTTACCCAAGGTTGCGCATTGGCGCGGTGCTGCTGGCGGCCGGCGAAGGCCGGCGCATGGGTGGCGTGGCGAAGCCGCTCATTCGGCTTCAGGGCGTGCCGCTCATCAGCCGGCACCTGGTCGCCCTCAGCGGCGCCGGCGTCGACGAGGTGGTCGTGGTAACGGGCCACGCGCGCGAGGCGGTCGAGGAGGCAGGTACAGAGCTTTCCGGTCACTCTCGCGCACAACGAGGCGCACGCGCAAGGACAGGACGGCTCGGTGCGGTCGGGGCTCGGCGCGCTGAGCGGCGCGTTCGACGCGGTGTTCATCATGCCTTCCGACCAGCCGCTGATCGGCGCGGACGATTTGACCGAGCTGATCGGGGCCTTCAAGAAGCGCGCCGCGGGTCATGTGGTCGTGCCGGTGGTGGACGGGCAACGCGGCAACCCCATCTTGCTCGATGAGTTGGCGCACGCGCAGATTCTCGCCAGTGCCACGAACCTCGGCTGCCGGCATCTGATCGAGCGCCAGCCCGAGCTCGTGAACGTGTACGAAACCGCGCAACACTCGTTTCGTTACCGACCTCGACACGCTCGAGGATGTGCAGGCGCTGGCGCAGCGCACCGGCTGGCAGCTCGAATTGCCGCAGGCGCAGGAAGCTGTCGAGCCGGTGCAGGAAACCGTCGAATAAAGGAGCGACCCATGATTCCACGCGAATTCGAATATCACGCCCCCAAGAGCATTCCCGACGCGCTCGGCTTGCTGGAGCAATTCGGCGACGAGGCCAAGCTGCTCGCCGGCGGCCACAGCCTGTTGCCGATGATGAAGACTGCGCTTTGCGCAGCCCGGTCATCTGATCGATCTCGGCAGGATCGGCGAGCTCAAGGGCATCCGCGAGGAGAGCGGCACGCTGCGCATCGGCGCGATGACCACCGAGAACGAGATCATCTGGTCGAAGCTGCTGCAGGAAAAGTGTCCGCTGCTGGTCGAGGGCGCGCGGCTGATCTCCGATCCGCAGGTGCGCTACAAGGGCACGATCGGCGGCGACATCTCGCACGGCGATCCGGGCAACGACCATCCGGCGCTGATGCTGGCGCTGGGCGCGTCGTTCGTGCTGCAGGGGGCCGTCGGGCGAGCGCGTGGTGCCGGCCGACGGGTTCTTCGTCGGCAGCTACGCCACGCAGTTGCAGCCGGACGAGATCATGACGGAGATCCGCATTCCCGGTGCCCGCGCCGCGGCACCGGCTACTGCTACTCCAAGCTCAAGCGCAAGATCGGCGATTTCGCCACCGCGGCCGCGGCCGTCACGCTGCGCATGAAGGGCGAGACGGTTGCAGGATGTCGCCATCGCGCTGACCAACGTCGGCCCCACGCGCGCTCAAGGCGCGCGCCGCCGAAGACTCGCTGCGGGGCAAGGCGATGAACGACGCCTCGATCGCGGAGGCGGCCCGACTCGCGATGAGCATCTGCGATCCGGCGGCAGATCAGCGCGGCGATGCCGAGTACAAGACCGCGATGGCCGGCGAAATGACCCAGCGGGCGCTGCGCACGGCGCATGCGCGCGCCAGCCACTGAATCGACGTACGAGGGAGACAGAACATGGCCAAGAAACAAGCGGTGTCGTTCAAGCTCAACGGCAAGGCGGTCGACGTCGGTCGTCGAGCCGCGCGAGCTGCTGATCCACACGCTGCGCGAGAAGCTCGCAGCACACCGGCCCGCACATCGGCTGCGAGACCTCGCATTGCGGCGCGTGCACGGTCGATCTCGACGGCATGTCGGTCAAGTCCTGCACGGTGCTCACCGTGCAGTGCCAGGACGCCGAGGTGCTCACGATCGAGGGCTTCGAGCAGGGCGGCGCGCTGCATGCGCTGCAGGAAGGCTTCACGCAGGAGCACGGCCTGCAGTGCGGCTACTGCACGCCCGGCATGATCACGCGCGCCTACCGGCTGCTCAAGGAAAATCCCGAATCCCGTCGGAGGAGGAGATCCGCTACTGGATGGCGGGCAACCTGTGCCGCTGCACGGGCTACCAGAACATCGTCAAGGCGGTGCAGTACGCGGCGAAGAAGCTCGTCGCCGAGCGCGCACCTGAACCTAACCTCACCGGGAGATTTCGCCATGGCTGCTACAACCGAGACGCTCGAGCGCGAGACCAAGCTTCAGGGAATGGGCACCTCCAGGCTGCGCAAGGAGGACGCGCGCTTCATCCGCGGCAAGGGCACCTACGTCGACGACATCAAGCTGCCGGGCATGCTGTTCGGCGCCATCGTGCGCAGCCCCTACGCCCATGCGCGCATCAAGTCGATCAACAAGGCCAAGGCGCTGGCGGTGCCCGGGCGTCGTCGCGGTGCTCACCGCCGACGATCTGAAGCCGGTGAAGCTGCACTGGATGCCCACGCTCGGCGGCGACGTGCAGGCGGTGCTGGCGGACAAGAAGGTCTGCTTCCAGATGCAGGAAGTCGCGATGGTGATCGCCAGCGACCGCTACGCGCCGCCGACGGCGCGGACGCGGTGGAAGTCGACTACGAGGAACTGCCGGCCATCGTCGACCCGCACAAGTCGATGGCGCCGGACGCGCCGATCATTCGCGAGGACATCGCCGACAAGGACGAGGTCGGCCACGGCAAGCGCACGCACCCCAACCACATCTTCACCTGGGAGGCCGGCGACAAGGCCGCGCACCGATGCGGTCGTTCGCCAACGCCGCGGTGACCGTGCGCGAGGAAATCCTCAACCCGCGCGTGCATCCCTGCCCGCTGGAGACCTGCGGCTGCGTCGCCTCGTTCGACAAGGTCACGGGCCAGTTGACGGTCTACATGACCTCGCAGGCGCCGCACCTGGTGCGCACCGTGGTCGCCATGCTGTCGGGCATTCCCGAAAGCAAGATCCGCATCGTCGGCGGCGACATCGGCGGCGGCTTCGGCAACAAGGTGCCGATCTATCCGGGCTATGTCGTCGCGATCGTCGCGTCGATCGTGACGGGCGTGCCGATCAAGTGGATCGAGTCGCGCATCGACAACATCTCCACCACCGGCTTCGCGCGCGACTATCACGGCGTCGGCGAACTGGCGGCCGACAAGGACGGCCGCATCAAGGCGCTGCGCTTCACCGCGCTGGCCGACCACGGCGCGTTCAATTCGCACGTGTCGGCCACCAAGCTGCCGGCGGGCCTGTTCAGCATCTGCACCGGCTCCTACGACATTCCCAAGGCCTATTGCCGCGTCGATGCGGTCTACACCAACAAGGCGCCGGGCGGCGTGGCCTATCGCTGCTCGCTGCGCGTCACCGAGGCGGTGTACCTGATCGAGCGCATGATCGACGTGCTGGCGCAGAAGCTCGGCATCGACAAGGCCGAGATCCGCCGCGCGCAACTTCGTCAAGGCCGAGCAGTTTCCCGTACACCACGTCGCTCGGCTGGACGCTCGACAGCGGCAACTACCACGCCGCGCTGGACAAGGTGCTGAAGGCGGTCGACTACGACGGCCTGCGCAAGCGAGCAGGCCGGACAAGCGCGCGAAGGGCGAGCTGATGGGCATCGGCATCTGCACCTTCACCGAGATCGTCGGCGCGGGGCCGACCAAGGTCTGCGACATCCTCGGCATCGGCCTGTTCGACAGCTGCGACATCCGCGTCAATCCCACCGGCAGCGCGATCGCGCGGCTGGGCACGATGAGCCAGGGCCAGGGCCACGCGACGACCTACGCGCAGATCATCGCCACCGAGCTGGGCCTGCCGTCGGAGCGAGATCCAGATCGAGGAAGGCGACACCGACAAGGCGCCCTACGGCGCGGGCACCTGGGGCTCGCGCTCCACGCCGGTCGGCGGCGCGGCGGCCGCGATGGCGGCGCGCAAGATCCGCGCCAAGGCGCAGAAGATCGCCGCGCACCTGCTCGAAGTCGGCGAAGGCGATCTCGAATGGGAGGTCGACCGCTTCAAGGTCAAGGGCAACCCGAGCGCAGGCGAAGACGATGAAGGAGATCGCCATGGCGGCGCACACGAGCAACCTGCCGCGACGGCATGGAGAAGGGGCTGGACGCGACGGAGTACTACGACCCGCCCAACATGACGTTCCCGTTCGGCGCCTACGTCTGCGTGGTCGACATCGACCGCTTCACCGGCGAGACCAAGGTGCGGCGCTTCTACGCGCTCGACGATTGCGGCACGCGCATCAACCCGATGATCATCGAAGGCCAGATCCACGGCGGCCTCACCGAAGCCTTTGCCGTGGCCTTCGGCCAGGCAGATCCCGTTCGACGAGAACGGCAACCACCTCGGCAACAGCCTGATGGACTACTTCCTGCCGACCGCGGTGGAGACGCCGCACTGGGAGACCGACCACACCGTCACGCCGTCGCCGCACCATCCGATCGGCGCCAAGGGCGTGGCGGAATCGCCGCACGTCGGCGGCATCCCGTGCTTCACCAACGCGGTGGTCGATGCCTTCGCGCATCTGGGCGTCACGCACATGGACATGCCGCACACGGCGTACCGCGTGTGGCAGCAGTGCAAGGCGCTCGGCATCGACAAGCGGTAGCGATGACGGTGCATGAAAGTCCAGCTCGACAAGACGTTTCCGATGCCGGCTCGGCGGAGATCGCCTGGGAGTTCCTGCAGAACATCGAGGCGGTCGCCGGCTGCATGCCCGGGCGCGAAGATCACCGAGCGCATCGACGACGGCGCACTACAAGGGCACGGTGACCGTAAGGTCGGCCCGGCGACGATGTCGTTCCGCGGCGAAGTCGAGGTGACGGACATCGATGCGGCCGCGCGCATCGCTGCGCCTGCTCGGCAAGGGCACCGACAGCACCGGCAGCTCCGGCGCGTCGATGGATCTGACCGCGCGCATCGAGGCGGCCGAAGGCGGCCGTGCAACCTGGTCGGCAAGAGCGAAGTGTCGATGAGCGGCAAGGCGGCCGCCTTCGGCGGACGCATGATGAACTCGGTCGCCGACCAGATGCTGAAGCAGTTCGCCGACAACTTCGCGGCGCAGGTGCAGCGCGCTCGCAGGCGTCGCGCAGCGGCGCCGGCGGCAGCGCCGGCGGCGCGCGGCGCAGCCGCCCGCGGCGCCGGCAGCCGCCTCGGCCGCCGCGGAGCTGAACGGCCTCGCGCTGCGCGTGGGCGCATCTTCAAGGACTGGCTGCGCGGCCTGTTTCGCAAGAAGACGGCGTGAACGCTCGCGACGCAGCGCATGCACGGAGATCGTCGACCTGCAGCGCCAGCTGCGAGGCGCGCCGGCTACATCGCCGAGCGCCGCGCTGGCCGCCGCGCTGCTGCTGATGCTCGATCTCGGCCGCCCGCTGCTGCTCGAGGGCGACGCCGGCGTCGGCAAGACCGAGGTCGCCAAGGCGCTGGCCGCGGTGCGCGGCGCGCGGCTCATCCGCCTGCAGTGCTACGAAGGGCTCGACGTGCACGCCGCGATGTACGAATGGAACTACCAGCGCCAGCTGCTCGCGATCAAGCTGCTCGAGCACGACGAGCGCCCGGCTCGCCGCTGAAGGAGCAGGACATCTTCTCCGAGCGCTATCTGCTGAAGCGCCCGCTGCTCGAGGCGATCAGTTGCGCCGAAGCCGCCGGTGCTGCTGATCGACGAGGTCGACCGCGCCGACGAGGCGTTCGAGGCCTATCTGCTCGAGCTGCTGTCGGACTTCCAGATGTCGATTCCCGAGCTCGGCACCGTGCGCGCCGTGACGCGGCCGCTGGTGGTCATCACCTCCAACGGCACGCGCGAGCTGTCCGACGCGCTGCGCCGCCGCTGCCTGTACCAGTACATCGACTATCCCGCCTTCGACAAGGAACTCGCGATCGTGCGAAATCCGGGCGCCGCAGGCCGGCGGGACACCTGGCGCGCCAGGTCGTCGAGTTCGTGCAGAGCGTGCGCCGCATGGACCTGCAGAAGAAGCCGGGCATCGCCGAGACGCTCGACTGGACCGCGGCGCTGCTGCGCATGGGCATTTCCGCGATCGACGACGACGGTGCGGAGCGCATCCTCGAAACGCTCAGCGCGCTCATCAAGACGCGCGACGACCGCGCCGGCTTCACGCGCGAGGTCGTCGCGCGCATTGCCGCGGCATGCTGATCGCGCGCCGCCACTTCCGCCGACGACCTGGGCGCCGCGCTGCGCGCGCGCCTGACCGGCTTTGCGGGCTTCCTGCGCGCCAACGGCTTCGGCGTGGGCGGCGGGATGCGCTTGCGCGTGCTCGAGACCGCGCAGCACGTGGGCATCCTCGATCCGCAGGTGCTGCGCTGGAGCCTCAAGGCGCTGCTGTGCGGCCGTGGCGACGAATGGCGGCGCTTCGACGCGCTGTTCGACGCCTATTTCCTGCCGCCCAACCAGAGCATATTCACGGAAGGCAGCGTGGCCGACGCCGGCGGGCTGCATACGGCCGGCGTGCCGGAGCCGACGCGAGTGCGCGGCGGGGCGGAGTCGGAATCCGCGCCGGACGCGGGCAGTGACGTCGCCGGCGATCGGATGCCGGCGCCGCCCGGCACGGCGCGAGCCGCGAGGAATCGCTGGCGTCGACCGATTTCCGCGAGCTGAATCAGGCGCGATCATGCCTGCGACATCGAGGCGCTGATGCGCCGCTTCGCGCGGCGGCTGAAGCACCTTCGTCTGCGCCGCGAAGCGCGCTTTCATCATGGCCGCCGGCTCGACCTGCGGGCCACGATCCGCCGCAGCGTGGCTAGCGGCGGCACGCCGCTTCGGCTCGCCTGGAAGGAGCGCCGCCGCGTGCGCCCGCGCCTCGTGCTGCTGCTCGACGTGAGCCGCTCGATGAGCCTCGTACAGCTTCTTCTACCTGCGCCTCGCGCGCGCGCTTTGCGGCGGAGCTCGCGGACGTGCACTGCTTCATCTTCCACACGCGCATCACCGATGTGGCGAGCGGCGCTGCAGCGACCCGGATCCGTGGCGAGCGCAGGAACGGCTGCACCTGCTCGCCGCTGGCTGGGCGGGCGGCACGCGCATCGGCGAATGCCTGCGCGATTTCAACCGCGACCATGGCGTCGCGCCTGGTGCATTCGCGCACCGGCGTGATCATCGTCAGCGACGGCTACGATACCGGCGAACCCGAGCTGCTGGCGCAGGCGCTCGCGGCGCTGCGGCGGCGCGCGCGGCGCATGGTCTGGCTCAATCCGCTGCTGAACCGGCCGGGTTACACGCCCGAGAGTCGCGGGCATGCAGGCGGCGCATGCCGCACGTCGACCTGCTCGCGCCCGGCGCCGACCTTGCGAGCATCGAGCGCGTGTTGCCGCAGATCATCGAGGCGCTGCGATGACGAACGAGCGAACTCCTGGACATGGCGCGCGAGCTGAACCGCCGCGGCGAGGCCTACGCGCTCGTCACGGTCGTGCGGGCGGTCGCGCCGACATCCGCCTACCTGGGCGCGCAGGCGATCGTTCTCGCCGACGGGACGCTGCACGGCTGGATTGGCGGCGGGTGCGCGAAGGAGCGTGGTCATCGGTGCCGCGCAAATGCGCCATCGCGAGCGGCGAGCCGAAGCTCGTGCGCATCAGCAACGAGCAAGCCTACGCCGAGGAAGACGTCGAGCACTACGCGATGTCCTGCGCCAGCAACGGCAGCGTCGAGCTATTCATCCAGCCCTACAGCCGCGGGCTGGGCGCTGTGCGTGCTCGGGTCCACGCCTGCCGCCGAGGAGGCGCGATTCCTTGCGGATCGCCTCAGAATCCGGCTCACCGACAGCCCGGATGACGCGCCCGTGGTGCTGGTCGCGACGCAGGGGCAGGGCGACGAGGACGCGCTCGAGGCCGCCCTGCGCAGTGCGCGCGACGCACGTGCTGATGATTGCAAGCCGGCGCAAGGCAGACAGGCTTCGCGCCGCGATGCAGATGCGCGGAATCGACGAATCGCGGCTTGCGCGCCTGCAGGCCCCCGCAGGACCGGATGCCGGCGCCAAGACGCCGGGCGAGATTGCGCTGGTGGCGATCGTCGGAGTCCTGGCGTCGCTGCGCGGCCGTCCCGCCGGGCAGCAGGCGGCCGAGACCGCGGGCGAGGACACGAGCCGGCCGATTTCGCGCAAAGAGTCCGGCGCCGCCTCGGCAGATCTCAGTTTCATCAACCCCGTCTGCGGAGCTGCCGTGAGCACCGCCAATGCCTTGCACGTAGAGAACTACGCGGGCGTTTCGTTCTACTTCTGCTGTGACGGCTGCTGGACGACCTTTCTCAAGGACCCGGGGAAATATGCAGCGATTCACGAGGCTTCGATGGGTGCGGTTCCGGCGTAAGGAGGCCCTCCGCCCGGCGATCTAAGAACTCAGCGTGCGGGCAAAAGTTCACGCGCGCAACGGACGTGGCTGAGTAAGGCTCGGCGGAAGCGTCACCGCGCTGGCGAGCGCATACTAGCGTCTGAGATCATTAACGGAGGAATGACCCCATGGAAGACAAGCAACGGAGAGAGGAATTCGATACCGGTCTCGGCAAGATCAGGCACGAGATCAAGAGCCGGCTGGTGCACCATGGATTTTTCGGCAATATCACGCACATTGACACTGAGCTCGTGGATCAAGTACCTACCGGCTCCACAATCGAAATAGTCGTCAATGGGCGAACTGTCGGACGGGCCTTCAGCCGCGAGGACATCGAAGGCTGCCGTCTTAGGGTGGGCGGCGCGGTTCTGTCGGGAATCATCTCCATGATCGATGAACTCGCCAATAAATCGATGGTGGAGTGATCGGGCGTAACCTCGCTTTCGCAACATCTCCTATTGAGCTGCCTTTGCAGCTCGCCTCCGGTCCGGCCCGTCGAAGAACTCCCGGCCAGACGTAGAATGTGCGGAACACATGCCTCTCGCCGACCGCAAATACGACATCGTCCTCTATGGAGCGTCGGGATTCACCGGCAAGCAAACGGTCGAGTACTGCAGGCAGCACGCTGCGTCAGGATTGCGATGGGCCATTGCAGGCCGAAATAGATCCAAGCTCGAGACGGTCAATTCGGCCGGCGTGGACGTGCTGATTGCCGATGCCCAAGACGATGATGCGCTCGATCGTCTTGCGGCACAGACTCGGGTCGTGGCCACGACGGCCGGGCCGTTCAGTCTCCACGGCACGAAGTTGGTGGATGCCTGCGTGCGCAACCGCACGCATTATTGCGATATCGCCGGCGAGACGCCTTGGATCCGCCGGCTGATTGACCGGCATCACGCCCAAGCGTCGACCGACGGCACGCGAGTCATCACCTGCTGTGGATTTGATTCGATTCCTTCCGATTACGGCTCGTGGCTCATCCTGCGGCGCATCCGGGACGCATTGCAGTCGGACTGCGTGAGCGTCTCGGCGTATTTCCGCGTGGGCGGCGCGATCAACGGCGGAACGGTGGCGTCATACTTTTACATGATCGAGTCGGGTGAAATCGTCATGGCACGGGATCCCTTCGTGCTCGACCCGGATCCGGCGGCGCACACGGCTGAGGAGCGGGCGCGCAATGCCGACCCCGCCGGAATTCACTACGACGCGGAGGTTCAGTCGTGGGTGACGCCCTTTGTGATGGGGATGATCAATACACGAGTCGTGCGCCGCACCCAGGCGCTGCTCGGCACGCGCTTCGATTATCAAGAGTACGCGAGGTTCAAGAAGCGCTCGACGGCGCGCATGGTCACGATCGGAGCCCGGATTTTCCAAGGCATTTCCGGGTCGGGAGTTGGGCGTCGACTCATCAAACCGCTGTTGCCGCAACCGGGCGACGGACCCTCGGAAAGGACCATGAACGAAGGCTTTTTCGAATGCGAGTTCATCGGCCGTGCGAGGAGCGGCGAGCGCGTCCGCGGGGTCCTCAACGGTCAGGGCGACGCGGGCAACCGGATCACGGTCAAATGTCTGTGCGAGTCCGCCTTCGTCCTCGCGCTGTCATCCACTGCTCAAGCGAAGCCGGGATCCGGCGGCGTTCTGACCCCCGTGGTCGGATTGGGCGAGGAACTGATCCCTCGCTTGGCCGCGGCGGGGATCACTTTCGCGCTCGTTTGACCGGGCTGGGGATGGCTCTGCCCTGATGTCGGGTCGGTATGCGCATGGAAAAGGGAAAACCACGCCATCGGACTTGACCTGACGCTGCGCTGGATTCGCCAGGGCCGGCCCGGCCAGGACGAAAATAACTATTTCCACGAATCTCGTATTCGGTGGGTCCACTCTTCGTAATTCGGTAACTTGGATAGATCATCGGTGATCGCGGCGTGGCGGCGATTGGTCCTGTCCTCTGCGGGGGCGGGCTTCCTGGCTGGTAGCGGTCGGGCGATCGGCGTGTACCGATCGATTTTGCCGAATCGCTTCTCGAACTTGTGGTCGCCCATGGGGTGCTCCTCGCTGCAGCCACAGTATGGGCGCAGCGCAAGTCGTCCATAGGAACGGCGTCACAGGCGGCCGGTTTGCACGGGCGCCCGTCTCCAAGCGGCGACAGGTGTCGGAGGTGGCGCGTGCGTATTCTATCGGCTGCCCTCATGTCATCCTCCCGGCGTATTCGGTGCGCCGGGAGGAACAAAGATCGCGCGCCCCTGACCCGTCTTCTTGAAAAGACCTAATGATCCGCCGAGCCCCACACCAACCGCGGTGTTGCCCGAAGCGGATGCGGAGCCGCTGCCGCCCCCGATCGATCCGGTCTGCTGATCGGACATGCCCTCCAGGATGATGCCGTTCGCGCCCAGTTTCGCGGCCTCTTCCTTTAAGCGCTCGATGACCTTGTCCACGGAAGCCTGTCCGCCGGTGCCGAACATGCTGTCAGCTGAAGCATCCAGAATCGCGATTTCTTGAAACGTAGGCGGCGGTCGCAGGTAAATCTTGACCTCTGCAGGGGAGATTGGCGGGCGCACCGCGCCAACCAGGACGTGCGATGCAGGGGCGCATGCCGTGAGCGATAACGCGAGCATGGTTGCAAGGGTGATCAAACGGACCATTATCAACCGTACCGCCGGATGCGTTGCGGGGTCAAGAACTGCACGTTGAACGCAACGCGGCCGGAGTGAGCGCAGGGCGCGTTCCGACGAGAGGACGGCGCGATGATCGTAAACAACTTCATGCCCCAGTGAAGTGAGGTTGGGGCCATGGCTTCTGATGGCCCCTGTTTCTCATGGCATCACTGTATTATTTTAATAATTTATTCAAGTAAATACAGATAATAACTATAAATTACATTATATTCACGCGCTTGAGCGGCTCGATACGTTTGCACCCACGATCATCGGTGATGTTGACATCCCAAAGCCAGGACGCGGATGCTCTGCACTCATGGCGAGCACGCTTTGGATAAGCACTCGTAAGGGGGCGTTCGTGCTGCGGGCTGATGCGCGGCGCAAGCGCTGGAAGCTGTCTGGCCCTCAGTTTTTGGGACACATCGTTCATCACATCGTGCAGGATCCTCGCGAGCCCAAAGTGCTGCTCATGGCGGCCAAGACGGGCCACCTCGGACCGACGGTGTTGAGGTCGGCGGACCGCGGCCGAACGTGGCGCGAGGCCTCGCAGCCTCCAGCGTTCCGCAAGGCTGGCGAAGGCGAGGAGGGGCGCGCCGTTCAACGCGTCTTCTGGCTGAGCCCTGGGCATGCCTCGGAATCGGGGACGTGGTACGCCGGCAGCTCCCCGGCCGGTCTGTTCCGCTCGGAGGACGGCGGAGAGCGTTGGGAGCCGGTCGCCGGATTCAACGACCATCCCATGCGCTCGAAGTGGGTGACGGTCGGCACGCCCGATGGCGAGTTCCTGCACTCCATCCTCGTCGACCCGCGCGACCCGAGGCATCTGTACATCGGAATCTCCATCGGCGGCATCTTCGAATCAACGGATGGCGGAGGCGACTGGACGCCGCTCAACGAGGGAGTCGAGGCGAACTTTCTGCCGGATCCCGCGGCACCGTACGGCCACGACCCTCACTGTGTCGCCCTGCACCCTCTGCGGCCCGATCGTTTGTATCAGCAGAATCACTGTGGGCTGTATCGCCTCGATCGCCCCGCGCGGCGCTGGATACGAGTGGGCAAGGCCATGCCGAAGAAGATCCGCGACATCGGCTTTCCGGTCGTGCTGGACCCAACCGATCCCGATACGGCCTGGGTATTTCCGATGGACGGCCGGACCGTCTGGCCGCGCACCGCCATCGACGGCAGGCCGGCGGTGTACCGTACGAGCGATGCCGGCAGAACGTGGCGCCGTCTGGATCGAGGTCTGCCCCGTTCCCAGGCATGGTTCACGGTGCTCCGTCAGGCGATGTGCACTGACGCCCAAGCGCGTAAGGGTCTTTATTTCGGCACCACCGGCGGGGAGGTCTGGGCCAGCACGAATGCCGGAGAGCGCTGGAGCTGCATCGCCCGGCACCTTCCGGAGATTTATTCGGTCACGCACGCGGCATAGGGGCGGTGAGTTCCGTGAGCTGTGTGGTCAGAATCGCAAGCCCATTGCGCTCCTACACCTCTGGTGCATCGAGCATCACGGTCGAGGGCGCGACGCTGCACGAGATCCTCGCAAACCTCGACCGGCGTTTTCCCGGCATCCGCTTCCGGATGGTCGACGAGCAGGACCGCATCCGCCCGCACATGCGCCTGTTCGTCAACACGAGCGAGGCAAGACGGCTTGCCGAGCCGGTGGGAGCCGGCGACACGGTTCATGTGATCTGCGCGTTGAGCGGAGGGTGAGCCATGACTCTCTCGGCCGCAGAGTGCGCCCGCTACCAGCGCCAACTGGTGCTGGAGGAGATCGGGCCCGAGGGCCAGGAGAAACTCAAGGCGGCGCGGGTTCTCGTGATCGGCGCCGGAGGCCTCGGATCGCCTGCCGCGCTGTATCTGGCGGCATCGGGGGTCGGGACGCTGGGTATCGTCGATGGCGACCGCGTGGAGTTGTCGAACCTTCACCGTCAGGTGCTGTTCGACACCGGCAGCATTGGGCGGCTGAAGGCGGAGGAGGCGCGCGCGCGGCTCGCAGGCCTCAATCCGCAGATCAACGTGGTCGCGCACGCGGTCGAGTTGCGGGCCGCCAACGCGTGCGCACTGCTGGGCGGCTACGATCTCATCGTGGACGGCACGGACCGGCTGTCCACGCGTTATCTCGTCAATGACGCGTGCGTGATCCTCGCCAAGCCGCTGGTCGCGGCGGCAATCCACCGCTTCGAAGGGCAGGCGATGACCTATGTGCCGGGCCGCGGTCCCTGCTATCGCTGCCTGTTTCCCGAAGCGCCTGATTTAGTGGTGCCGAATTGCGCGCAGGCCGGCGTGCTGGGCGCGCTGCCGGGTGTCCTGGGCGCGATCCAGGCAACCGAAGCGATCAAGCTCATCCTCGGAGTCGGTGAGCCGCTGGTTGGGCGATTTCTCACGTATGATGCGCTCGAAATGCGCTTCCACGAGTTCCCGTTCGAGCGGCGCCGCGACTGTGCCGTTTGCGGCGATCACCCGATGATCACCGCGCCGCGAGATCCGGAGGACCCGTTCAGCGCCAGGGCGTTGGAGAGCGTTCGCAAGCTGACTGCCACGGGCTTGCGGACGCTGCTCGATCAAAATCCTCCCAGGAACGCGATCGTGCTCGTCGATGTCCGCGAGCCGCGCGAGTTCGACACGGGGCATCTCGCGGGCGCGATCAACATTCCGGTCGACGAGCTGCGGCAGCGCCTTGAGGAAATTCCGCCGCAGGCGAATCCCGTGTTCATGTGCCGCAGCGGCAGCCGCAGTCTTGCCGCCTGTGGTATCGCGCTGCGCGCGGGTATCGCGGCGCCCGCACACCTCGAGGGGGGGCTTCTCGCCTGGGCGTCGGAAGTCGACCCGACGCTCACGGTCGCTGCCGCCGGCTGACCGCGAGGGCGCGCGGCGTCGCGTTTCACTTCACGCCGTCGCCGGGCAGAGGCGGCACAGAGGCGGCGAGCAGTAAGCGGTCATCGCGGGGACCGACGGCCGCGCGGAACATTGTGCATTGAATATTGTCACAGAGGATTACCATGCCCGCACCCGTCGTTCGATTCAGGATCGATTTCGCGAATGAGTGCTACATCGGCCCGGGAAAGATTGATCTGCTGGAAGGCATTCAGAAGTCCGGCTCGCTGTCTCAGGCTGCACGCGATCTGAGAATGAGTTATCGCCGCGCATGGCTTCTGATCGACAGTTTGAGGTCGTCCTTTCGAGAGCCCGTAGCCGTGGCGATGACGGGAGGCAAGGGCGGCGGCGGCATCACGCTCACAAAATTCGGCGAGCGGTTGATCAGGAGCTATCGTGCACTCGAACGGGATGTGGACCGCGCGGCAGCGCGACGCATGCGCGTCATTACTCCGCTGGTTATCAAGCGCGCAGCGAGCAATGGCGTCTCGCCGCGCCGGTCGCTGACGCGCAAACAGCGGCGAAAAGCCGAGGGTTGACCCCTCGGCGTCGGCTCCTCACACTAACCGGCCCATCTCAACCGTCGAGAAATCATGCCCGACACCATCAGCCGCCGCGACTTTCTCAGCGGCACCGCCCTCGTCATCGCGGGCGGCCTGACTCCGCTCGCCCAGCTGCGCGCCGAGCCGGAACGCTACTATCCGCCGATGCTGACCGGTCTGCGCGGCAGCCATCCCGGTTCGTTCGAGGTCGCGCACCAGGTCGGCCGCGAGGGCCGCTCGTTCGACATCTCCGGACTCGCGGCCGAGCAGAATTACGATCTGGTGGTGGTCGGCGGCGGCATCAGCGGATTGGCGGCGGCATGGTTTTATCGCGAGGCGCACGGCTCCGCCGCGCGTATTCTGATCCTCGACAACCACGACGATTTTGGCGGGCACGCCAAGCGCAACGAGTTCCGGGTCGACGGCAGGCTGCTGCTCGGTTACGGCGGGACCGAATCGCTGCAATCCCCGAAAGCGCTGTTCAGCCAGACGGTCAACCGCACGCTCAAGAGCCTGGGTGTCGACTTGAGGCGCTGGGATACCGCCTTTGACCGCAACCTTTACGGGTCGCTCGGCCTGACGGACGGCGTGTATTTCGATCGCGAGACCTTCGGCGTGGACAAGCTGGTCGTCGGCATCCGGAGATTGAGCGTTCCCGATTCGGTGCCAAGCGGCGTCAGACCCCTTCCGATCGAAGCGGTCGTCGCCGAGTTCCCGATCTCCGAGGATGCCCGAGCGCGGCTCATCGCCTTTTTCAAGCATCCGAAGGATTGTCTCGCCGGAAAATCGAAGGCAGAGAAGATCGCCTACTTGAATAAGGTCAGCTACCGCGACTACCTGCGCAAGGATGCCGGGCTGGGCGACGAGGCGGTGAAGTACTTCGATGGCGCGACCAAGGATTTATTGGCCATGGGCCCGGATATCACGCCGGCGCTGGAGGCGCTGATCGTTCGCTATCCCGGCTTCGCCGGCCTCGGCTTGAGCGACCAGGAAGAGGAGCGGCCTTCGACGAGCCCTATATCTACCATTTCCCCGACGGCAATGCCTCGATTGCCCGGCTGCTGGTCCGCAGCCTGATCCCCGCAGCGGCGCCGGGCCACACCATGGACGATGTGGTCCTCGCGGATTTCGACTACGCCAAGCTCGATGTGGACGGCGCGCCCATCCGCTTGCGCCTCAACAGCACGGCGGTGGCCGTCGCCAACTCGCGCACCAAAGACGGACCGGTCGACATCGGCTACATGCGATCGGGCGCGCTGCATCGCGTCCAGGCGAAGCAGTGCGTACTTGCGTGCTACAACATGATCATTCCGCATATCATGCCGGAGCTGCCCGACGCGCAGAAACGCGCGCTCTCCCTGGGCGTCAAAATGCCGCTGGTCTACGCCAACGTCGCCATCCGCAACTGGCATGCCTTCGTGAATCTGGGGATCGACGAGATCTACAGCCCCTATGGCTACTTCTCGAACGTCAAGCTCGATTATCCCGTGTCGCTCGGCGGCTACCGCAATCCGCGAGACCCGAGCGAGCCGATGTTGCTCCACATGGAGCATGTTCCGCTGACGCCGAACCAGGGTCTCTCGAACGTCGAGCAGTTCCGGCTGGGGCGGCAGGTACTTCTGGATACGCCGTTCGAGGAGTTCGAGAGCGCAGATCGCCGACCAGCTCGACCGCATGCTGGGTCCCGGCGGATTCCAGTCGGCGCGCGACATCGCGGCGATCACCGTCAATCGCTGGCCGCACGGCTACGCTTACGATGCGAATTCGCTGTTCGATCCGCAGATGGGCGGGACCACGGCCCTGCGAGATCGGCCGCAAGCGATGCGGCCGCGTCAGCATCGCCAATTCCGATGCGGGATGGAACTCCTACACCCACGAGGCGATCGATCAGGCATGGCGTGCGATCAATGACCTTGAGCACGCCTGAGCGGGGCCGCCGATGAGCTCCTTCACTCGGGCGCATGTGACGGACCTGCGCGGCTATGGCCGACTCGCAGCGGATGCGGCGGCCGGGATCACCGGTCTCGTCGAGACGCTGCACCACACGATCGCGCGGGTTGCCGACCCAACCGGCACGAGCCGCGGCATCAGCCGTCTCGTCTATGCCGCGGTCCGCGGCGGCGCGTGGGTCGCGGGCCGAGGAATCGACGCGGCACTTTGCGCGCTTGCGCCGATGATCCCCGAGGGTGCGCCGACGGCGCGACAGGAAGCCATGCGCGCCGCGATCAACGGCGTATACGGCGACCACTTGGCCGCGACCGGCAATCCGCTCGCGGTTCCGATGCGCATGCGCCGCGGCGGTCGACCCTTGACGTTGACTCGCGAGAAGCTCGCCGCGGCGATACCCGATGCCGGCAGCCGCGTGCTGGTGCTTGTGCACGGCCTGTGCGCGAACGATCTGCAATGGCGGCGCAACGGGCATGACCACGGTACAGCGCTCGCCCGCGACCTCGGCTACACGCCGCTCCACCTTCATTACAACAGCGGCCGGCGCGTGGCCGAGAACGGTGCTGAGCTGGCCGGCCAGCTGGAGAGACTCGCTGCCGAATGGCCGGTGCCGCTCGACGAACTGACCATCATCGGCCACAGCATGGGCGGTCTCGTCGCGCGCAGTGCTGTCCGGGCCGCCCGGGATGAGCGGCTTGCATGGCCCAAGCGCCTGCGCCGGCTCGTGTTCCTCGGCACGCCGCATCACGGTGCGCTGCTCGAGCAGCTCGGAAGCTGGATCGACGCGGCTTTGCACGCAAGCCGATATTCCGCGCCATTCGCCCGTCTCGGCGCGGCACGCAGCGCCGGAATCACCGATCTGCGCCACGGCAGTGACGTCGCGTTGCCGGCGGGAATCGACTGCTTCGCAGTTGCCGCGACACTTGGGCCGCGTGCCCGGCGGGTACGGGATCAGTTCGTCGGCGATGGCCTTGTGCCGCTCGACAGCGCACTCGGTCGGCATCCGGATGGGGTGAAAACTCTCGCTTTCCCGCCCGAGCGGCAATGGATCGCGCGCAACACGACGCACCTCGATCTCATGGGGCGGGCGCGGGTCTACGCACAGCTGCGCAAGTGGCTCGCCGCCTGATTTCGGGCGTCATCCGGCTGCTTCCTTACGTTTTCAGCGCGATGTCCCCGGTGTCGCCGCTGTCCGCCGCCCGGCCGTCGGGAAAGAGCAGTATCCGCGACGAACCGGTCCTCCAGTCGGTCTCCGAATGCATGCCGAACCAGTACTGCCTCGTGAATTGCGGGCTGGTCAGGGCCGACCACTCTTGACCGAGGTCCGCGGCTCGGCGCCGACCAGATGCGTCGTCTTCGGTCCCTCGCCGATCTGAAAGCGGCGCACGGTCTGCTCCAGCATGCGATCCGCCTTCGTCACCCGCTGGTGCTGTCGCAGATGTTCGAGCCAGGAGTCCGTTAGAAAGGTCTCGATGAAGCGGCCCTCGTCGGCGGGATCCTCGAAGATGCCCCAGTCATAAGCGCCGTCCCGGCGGCGCGCACGAGAGTACCGGCCAAGAGCTTGCAGAAACGCTTCACGGCTCTTCGGATCGATCCGGTATTCGATCGTCACCAGAACCGGCCCTCGGTCCGGCTCTATCGCGTGAGTCGTGACCGGGTCCGGCCAGTGCATCGAGGGCGAAAAGTCGACGTTTGCACCCGTCTGCACCTTCCATCGCCACGTCAGCGGGATCATGACCATCGCGCCCGCGGCTGCAAGCAGCAGAGCGGCGGGTACGCCGGCCAGGACGGCAAGCTCGCCCCAAAGCGCGCTCCCGATGGTGAGTGAACCGAACATCACGGTCACGTACACCGCCAGCCCTCGGCCGCGAACCCACTCGGGCAAGGCGACTTGCGCCGAGACATTGAGGCTCGACACCGCGGCGATCCATGATGCGCCCGCGATGAGGCTGGCCACCAGCGCCGTGGCGGATCCGTGAGCGACTGCAAACAATGCCGTCGCCGTCGAGGTCGCGAGAGTTGCGGCGGCGAGGAGCCGGTCCGCGCCCAACTTCTCCCTGAGCCAGCGCAGCATGAACGCACCGCCCACAGCCGCAGCGCCGATGGCGCCGAGCAGCAATCCGTACAGCGCGGCGCCGCCGACGATTTGATTGCGCGCAACCAGCGGCAACAGCGCCCAGTAGGCGCTGGCAAATACGAAGAATCCGATCGCCCTGATCAGAGTCGCGCTGAGATGAGGGTTGAATCGCGCATGCCGGAGTCCGGCCCGCACGGCGTTGCCGAATTCTTCAGGCGGCAGGCGAGCGGCGCTCTTCTTCGGCGGACGCCACCGCACCAGCGCTGCGATGACTCCAATGTTGCTGACCGCATCGATCCAGAACGGGGCCGCAATTCCAAGCGCACCGACGAGCACGCCGCCGAGCGCCGGGCCGACGGCGCGGCTGACGTTGATGCCCACGCTGTTCGCCGCGACGGCCGAGGGCAGTTCGGACTTCGGCACGAGCTGCGACACAAGCGTCTGCCAGGCGGGCGCGGTGAGGGCCGAACCGACGGTCACGATGAAGCAGAAAAGCAGCAGGCTGCCCGGCGTGATGAGATGAAGCCAGACCAGAGCAGCGAACGCTGCCGAGATGAGCGTGATCGCCGACTCACCGACGATCAGGTATCGGCGCTGATCCACGATGTCCGTCAGCGCACCCGCCGGAATCGCGAACAGAAACATGGGCAAGCTGTTCGCGACCTGTACCATCGAGACGACGAGCGGGTCCGGATCAAGGCTCGTCATCAGCCAGCCCGATGCGACGTTGTACATCCACGTGCCGATGTTCGAGACCACGGTCGCGGTCCAGATCACCGTGAACGCCCGGTGTCGAAACGGAGCCCACGCGGCGCCTGCGCGTCGTGGCGGGGTAGCGTGAGGACTTTTTGCCGGGGGCGCGCGCATCCCGGTCAGCCGGGAGTTGCCCATTCTTCCGTACCGGGGGAATCGCTGAAGCGCGCCAAGTGAAAGTCGGCGTCGCCGAACGTCATGTCGATCATCGTCAGCCGTTTGAAGTAGTGGCTGACGATGTGGTCGTCGACGAGCCCCATGGCGCCGTGCAACTGCACGGCCTGCTGGCCGACGAAGCGCACCGCCTGTCCGACATAGGCCTTGGCGCCTGATATGGCGCGGCGCCGCGCGGCGACATCGTCGTCGCCGGTGTGAATGGCGGCAATGATCGCCATCGAGCGGGACTGCTCCGCGGCGATGTACATCTCCGCCATGCGATGCTGCAGCGCCTGGAAGGTGCCGATAGGGACGCCGAACTGTTTGCGGGTCTTCAAATAACTCAAGGTCGCCTGGTTGAGCGCGGTCGCGATTCCCAATGCCTCGGCGCAGAGCGCGGCGATGCCGATGTCCACCGCACGCTCGATGATGTCGAGTGCCTGGTCCGGTCTGCCGATCACGGCATCGCCGTCGACGGTGACGTCCTGCAGCTGCAAATCCGCGGCCCTGCCGCCCGACTGAGTGGGGAATGCGAACAGGGTCAGGCCCGGGGCCTCGCGCCGAACCAGAAACAGCGATATGCCCGTCGCATCGGTCACATTGCCGCTGCTGCGCGCCGACACGAGAAACCAATCCGCGGACGGGGCATCGAGCACCACCGACTTGCGGCCGGTCAGACGCCAGCCGTTGCCGCTCCTCGCAGCGGTACACGCCACATGTGACAGCGAATAACGCCCCGCCGCCTCGTAGGCGGCGAGGGCGATCTGCAATGCCCCCGCCGCAATCTGCGGCAGCATGGCTTTCTTGATGGAGTCGGACGCGGCATCGCGGATCAGTCCACCGCACAGCACGACGGTGCTCAGGTACGGTTCCAACAGCAGTCCCTGGCCGACCTGTTCCATCAGCGCCATGATGTCCACGCCGCCGCCGCCGAATCCGCCGAATTCCTCCGGAAAGGGCAGGGCGAGCAAACCGAGCTTGGCGTATTGTTCCCACGCTTCGGCGGAATAGCCCAACGGCGAGCGCGCGAGTGAGCGGCGCCGTTCGAAATCGTAGTCGCGCGAGATGAACCGCTGCAGCGTGTTCTGCAGCGACAATTGCTCTTCGGTGTAGCGAAAATCCACGGCGGACCTCTCTAAAGACCCAGGATCAGCTTCGAAATGATGTTCTTTTGGATTTCGGTCGAGCCGGCATAGATCGTGGTCTTTCGCTGGTTGAAATACTGGCCGGTGATCGGCGGCGCGCAGGCGGGATAGTGCTCCGCGAACAGCGGCTCGGGAATCCAGTCCGCCTCGAGCGCCTCGTGCACATAGGGCAGCGCATCGTGGCCCAGCGCATGCATTTGAAGCTCGGCGAGCTGTTGAATGATCTCCGAGCCCTTGATCTTCAATAGCGAGACTTCAGGTCCCGGAGCCCGCGATTCGCTCGATACGGCCGAGAGCACTCTCAAATTGGTGATTTCGAGCGCCATCAGCTCGAGCTCCAATTGGGCGATTCGATCCCGAAAGCGGCAATCCTCGATCAGCGGCCGGCCGTTCGCCGTTTGGGCGGCGGCAATGTCCTTGAGCCGCTTCAAGCCCCGCTTGCAGTGCCCGATGCCGGCATTGTTGGTGCGCTCATGCGACAGCAAGAACTTTGCGTAGGTCCAGCCCTTGTTCTCATCGCCGACCAGGTTTTGCACCGGGACCTTCACATTGTCGAAGAAGATGTCGTTGATCTCGTGCTCGCCGTCGAGCGTGATGATGGGACGCAAGGTGACGCCCGGCGTCTTCATGTCGATCAGTAGAAACGATATGCCCTGCTGGGGACGCCCTTCGCTGCTGGTGCGCACCAGACAGAATATCCAATCGGCATGCTGCCCCAGGGTGTTCCAGGTCTTCTGCCCGTTGACGAGGTAGTGATCCCCGTGGCGCACGGCGCTGGTCCGCAGCGATGCAAGATCGGAGCCGGAGCCGGGCTCTGAATACCCCTGACACCACCAGTCCTCGCCGGAGATGATTCGGGGCAGAAAGTAATCCTGCAGTGCGGCGTTTGCGAATGTCATCAACACCGGCGCAACCATTCGCAGCGAGAAGGCAAGCTGCGGCGGCGCGCCGGCGGCCGCTCCTTCCTCCTCGAAGATGTGCTGCTCGACCACGCTCCAGCCGGCGCCGCCGAAGCGCTCCGGCCACATGCCGGCGCCCCAGCCGCGGCGGTACAGGATTTTCTGCCAGCGCAGGATGTCGTCCTTGCGCACGCGCCCGCCCGAGCGCATTCGGTCGCGAATGTCCGCGGGAAGCTCGGCCTGCAAGAAGGCCCGTACTTCGGCGCGAAACGACTCTTCTTCCGGGGTGTAGTTCAAATCCATGCGGGTGCTCTCAGTTCGTGGCGGCGGCTTCACGATCCTGAAGCTCGCGCCATTGGATCTTGCCGCTGCCCGATTTTGGCAGAGCATCCACGAAAGCGATGATTCTGGGCGCCTTGTACGCCGCCATGTTCTGGCGGCACCAATCGATGATCGCCTGACCGTCGATTCGTCCGCGCCATTCGGGTCGCAGCACAACCAGTGCCTTGACGGTCTCGCCGCGATGCGCATCGCGCGTGCCGATGACGCAGGCTTCGAGGATGGCAGGATGCTGGTACATCAGTGGACTCGACCTCCGCCGGCCACACCTTGAACCCGGACGCGTTGATCATGCGCTTGAGGCGGTCGACCATGAAAGAAGTAGCCCTCGTCGTCCACTCGGCCGAGATCGCCGGTGCGGAGAAATCTCTTGCCGTCGATCTCGATGAACGCCTGAGCGCTGTCCGCGGGTTTGTTCCAGTAGCCCAAAAACACCTGCGGACCGTGGGTGACGATCTCGCCGACCTCGCCGGCGGCCAGTTCCGCGAGTGTGGCGGGGTCCACCACACGCGAATCGACGTCGTAGATTGGAATCCCCAGGCACTGCTGCTTTGCACGATCGGGAGGATTGATGTGCGTGGGCGCCATGGTTTCCGAGAGCCCGTAGCCTTCGTAGTAGGTGATGCCGCGATCCTGGAGCCGCTGCGCCACGGCGGCCGGCATGGCGGCGCCGCCGCCGCTCAGCTTTTGAATGGAGGACAGGTCGTATCGATCGATATTCGGGTTCATGAAGAAGTCCTGAATCATGGTGGGGACGGCGGTCCAGCTGGCGATCCGATACCGCTGCACACACTCCGCCGCGGCGACTCGGTCCCAGCGCGGCAGCAGAACCACCGTGTTGCCGTTGTACAGCGGACCGTTCATGCTGCCCTGCATGCCGGTGACGTGAAAGAACGGCGCCACGGCCAACAGGGTCATCTCCGGCTGCACCGCGAACCAGCGCACCCCGGCCACGAGCGTATGCATGGTGGTGCGGTGGGTGTGCATGCAGCCCTTGGGCTCGCCCGTGGTGCCCGATGTGTAGGGCATGACGCACAGATCATCCGGCCCCGCCGTCAACGGCCCCGGAGGCAAGTTGCTCGTCAGCGCGTCGCGCCAGAGCGTCACGCCTGATTGTGACAGCTCCTGGCGCGGGGCGGTGATGCAGTCGGGTATCGGAAGGTCGGTGGGGTTCTTCAAATAATCCGAATAGGCGGCGACGATGACATGCTCGAGATCCGAGCTTTCGAGCAGCGGCGCGATGCGCGGGTACAGCTCCTGCGACACGATTGCGGTGGTGGCTCCGGCGTCCCTGGCACAGCGCAGGAATTCGTGCGTCAGATACATGGGGTTGAGCGGTACCACGACGGCATTGGCGCGCAGGATTCCGTAATAGGCGATCACGAACTGCGGGCTGTTCTGCATGAACAGGACGACGCGGTCGCCCTTGCGCACGCCGCATCGCCGCTCGAGGTGACCTGCGACGCTTATCGCTTCGTCGAGGACCTCGGCAAAGCTGATCGAGGTGTCGTAATACACCAGGCAAGGCTTGTTCGGATACCGGCGCGCGGATACCTCGGCGTTGTAGAACAGATTCGTGGCCGGCGAGTCCAGGTGGTGTTTCGAATGATCGGGCCAAAATTGGAAATGCTTACTGGACATTGAACCGCCTCGACATATCAGTCGGTAGTCGGGCCCGCCGTGGCCGTGACGTGAACGCGGTCGTTGACCGGCCGCGCAGTCAGCAATCGCGTCAGTTGAATGAGACCGGCCTTGCTCGTCGCGTACGAACAGGTTTCTTTGTACATTGTGCCGATGCCGCGCGAGCCGCCGGTTACCAGTGCAACGCGTCCCTTCCGGGAAACAAGATCCCGCGTGATCATCGCTGCCAGCCCCCGGGACGAATTAGGCGGTGATCGAGTTACCTTATCACACGACTCGATGGGGCGTCGGCAAGGGAATGCTTGGACCCGCCCCGCGCGTGAACGCCCAGTCCATCGCGCGGCTGATCAAACCGCCGCCGAGGCTGGCGCGCGTAACGTCCTCGAGGGAGTACGCCGATCCGCTCACGATGGCATGGGCGGCGCGCTGGCCGCTCTGGATGGCCGGTCCTATCCCCTCGCACAGATCGCGGGTGGCAAGACCGGCAGAGTCACCGGTGAGAAACGCGTTGCCGATGCGCGCCCCATCGAGCGCGCCCCGCACGTAATAGCTGTAGCCGGTGGGATCACTCGGCATGCGTATCCGAAACCGGCGCTCCAATTGGGACGCGAAATGCCGCCAATGCTCGCGGATGTTCTCGCCGCGCTGCTTCAGACGCGCCGCCATGGCGCCCACCCCGACGTTCAGCCAGCCGGACGCCTTCGGTACGTACCAGCTGTAGCCGGGCAGTCCGTGCTCGAAGAACCACAAATGGCAATCCGGGTCGCGCCAGTCGTAGGGAAACTCCAGCTCGAGCGTCGCCGTTTGCAGCGCGCGAGTTCGAGGCGAGAGCTGATCGAACAAGGCCCGCCGGACCGGACACGAGGTGCCGGCCGCACCGATGAGATAGCGGCACCGAAACGCTCCGTCGATCCAGTAGTTCTCGCCGTCGGTGCGAATTTCCTTGACCGCGTGCTGCACGACTTCGGCGCCGGAGCGTTCGAGAAGCCAGGCGTCGAATTCAAAGCGTCGAATGGAATGCTGCACGCACGGCACCGGCACGCCCAGGCCCCGAACATGCCAATGAAGCCGCTTGAAACTGAGAAAGCCGTGCGGATAGTCGCCGATCTCGAGCTGCAGGTCACTCACCGCCTGGGGAGTAATCCAGCCGGCGCAGAGTTTGTGCCGCGGGAAGCGTTCCTTGTCGAGAACCAGAACATCCGCGCCGGCGGCTTTCAGGCTACGGGCTGCCGCGGAGCCGGCCGGGCCGCCCCCGACGACGATGATCTCAGCGCTACGCATCTGGTGCCGCCCTACTTCGGATAAATGTACTCGCGGGTGAGCGGGATTGCATTGTTTCCCTGTTTCGCGAACAGCACCTGAAACAGCTGCAACGTACCCGTCTCGAACCCGGCGATCGAACCCGCAAGATACAGCCTCCACATGCGCACGAACGCCTCGTCGAACATCGAACGCACCGCTCCGACGGCGCTTTCGTAGCGCTCCAGCCAGTGGCGCAGCGTCAGCGCGTAGTGCAGCCGGATGTTTTCAACGTCGAGCACGGAAAAACTCAAGGGTTCGAAGATCTGCATCATTTCGCCGAGCGAGGGAGCGTACGCGCCGGGAAAAATTCGCCGCTCGATCCATGCATGGAGAGGCTCGGGGCGGTTGCGTCCGATCGAATGAATCAGGCCGCGGCCTTCGGCCTTCAGCACGCGTCCTATCACGCGGCCGAGCTCCGGATAGTTTTCCAAGCCGACGTGTTCGAGCATCCCCACCGACACGAAGACGTCGTACGACCCGCTGATATTGCGGTAATCATCTTCAATGAACTCGACCCGACCGGCGAGACCCTGCTTTTGCGCCCACCGGCGCGCGAAATCGACCTGCTCCCGGGAAATGTTGAACGCCCGCACCTTGGCTCCGGAGCGGGCGGCCATGTGCAATGCCAGGCTGCCCCAGCCGCAGCCGGCTTCCACCACCGAATCGGCGCGCTCGAGCCGCAGTTTGCGGCATACGTGCTCCATCTTGGCGAACTGCGCCTGATCCAGGGTTGCCTGCGCGGTCGGGTAGTAGGCGCAGGTGTACGCCATCGTCTCACCGAGCCAGAGCGCGTAGAAATCATTGCCGATGTCATAGTGGCGGTGGATGTTGTCGCGCGAACCTGCAAGAGTATTGCGGCGCGAGCGGCGCAATCGGTCGGCGATTCGGCTCGCGATGGAATCGCGGGCTTCGGCACGAGCGAAGATCTGGAAGAGCGTCACCATGAATTTGACCAAATCACCCTCGACCTCGAGTTCCCCGGCGCTGAAGGCGTCGCCAAATCGAACCTGTGGGTCGCGCAGCAATCCGAGCAGCGTGGCGCGGTCGGCGATCCGCACCTGTTCGGCCGGTACCGTCCCCGGCGGCGCGACGCGCTCACCGGTCCACAGTAGCTGAAACTCGATGGGCGGGTTTCCCAGCCGGCTCAGGAGGCGGCGGAGCAAGCGAGCCTCGAGCGAGCCACCCGTCCGGGCGGGCACCTCTGCCGCCGGGTCCACGGGAGATGCAAACCCGTGAGGCGGCGGTGAAGCGCTTCTCCTCGTTTCGGCAGAACCCATATCAACGTTGATATTCATCCAGTGCCTCCATTTAGCGCCGATGGGTTCCAAGGTTAATGAAACAGGCCGTGAAATCAATGGGGGACGGTACCTAGCGCCCGCCGCGGATGCAAATGTACGAGTCCCATTGCGGTTTCGCCGTATTGGCAGCGCGGAGAGGAGGGAGTCCAATGTCGCCATGATCGACTTCGAGAAACGCCGCAGAGAAATGGTGGAACGCCATATCGCGCATCGGGGGGTGCGGTCCGCCTTGGTTCTAGCGGCTATGCGGTCGGTGCCTCGGGAAGCGTTCTTGCCCGAGGATCTGTGGGAATTCGCCTACGACGATGCGCCCCTGCCCATTGCCGAAGGCCAGACGATCTCCCAGCCCTATATCGTCGCGATGATGACCGAGGCGCTGGAGCTCGAAGGCGGCGAGAAGGTGCTCGAGATCGGCACCGGGTCCGGCTATGCCGCAGCGGTACTGTCGAATATTGCCAAGGACGTTTACACGGTCGAACGCATCGGTCAGCTGGCTGAGAAATCGGCTGCCCTGCTGGCAAAGCTTGGGTGCGGCAATGTGCATGTGCTGCACGCCGATGGGACGCTCGGCTGGCCGGATCACGCTCCCTACGATGCGATCATCGTCGCGGCCGGCGGGCCTCAAGTCCCGGAGTCGCTGAAGGCGCAGCTCAAGATCGGCGGTCGCCTGGTGATTCCGGTGGGCGCCGATCGGCGCCTGCAGGAGCTGGTTCGGGTGACTCGAGTGGCCGAGCACGAATACACCACCGAGGAGCTCGCGGATGTCCGCTTCGTCCCCTTGGTGGGCGAGGAAGGCTGGGCTGCCCAAGGACAGCGCAAAGCCAAGGCGCGGGACGGCACGCTGGCGGAGGCGGTTGCCGGCTCCAGCGAGAAATTTTCATCGATCGAGTCGGTCGACCTCGAACCGATGTTGCGCAGGATCGGCGACGCGCGGGTGGTTCTCATCGGCGAGGCGACGCACGGCACTTCGGAATTCTATCGCATGCGCGCGCGGATCACGCGCGAGCTGATCGAACACAGGGGATTTTCCTTCGTCGCCATCGAGGGCGATTGGCCGGACGCCGCGCGCATCGATCACTACGTGCGGCACAGGGAATATCCCGCATCCGAGTGGACGGCCTTCGCGCGCTTTCCGGTGTGGATGTGGCGCAATCGCGAGGTGCGCGGGTTCGTGGATTGGCTGCGGTCCCACAACGCCGGGCTCGCACCGGGCGCAAGGACGGCTTTTCATGGGCTCGATCTGTACAGTCTTTACAACTCGATCCAATCCGTCCTGGAGTACCTCGACGGCGTGGATCCGAAAACCGCCAAGGTCGCGCGCGAGCGCTATGGATGCCTGACTCCATGGCAGTCGGACCCCGCCGTCTATGGGCACGCCACATTGACCGGGAGATACCAGACCTGCGAGCACGAGGTCACTTCCATGCTGACGGACCTGCTGGAAAAGCGCCGGGCCTATGCGGAACATGACGGCGAGCGCTTTTTGGACGCGGTGCAGAACGCACGGCTGGTCGCCAACGCCGAACGCTACTATCGAATCATGTATTACGGCTCGCGCGCTTCGTGGAATCTGCGCGACAGCCACATGTTCGAAACTCTGAAGAACCTGCTGAGCTTTCACGGCTCCGATAGCAGAGGAATCGTTTGGGCGCACAACTCGCATTTGGGCGATTCGGCGGCGACCGAGATGTCCGCGCGCGGCGAATTCAACATCGGTCATCTATGCCGGCAGGAGTTCGCCGAGACGAGCTATTCGATAGGCTTCGGGACGAACACCGGCACGGTCGCGGCCGCCTCGAACTGGGACGAACCGATGCAGATCAAGACCGTGCGACCGGCCTTGGCCGAGAGCTACGAGCGGCTGTGCCACGAGACCGGCGAGCCGCGTCTGTTGCTGCCCTTGCGGGGGGTGTGGGCCGGATCACCCGCCGCGGGACTGTTGCAGCCGCGCCTGGAACGTGCGATCGGGGTCATTTACCGGCCTGAAACCGAGCTGCAAAGCCATTATTTCGAGGCCGTGCTGCCCCGCCAATTCGACGAATATATTTGGTTCGACGAGACGAGCGCGGTGACGCCGCTGCGCAGCGAGGAGCTGGAGGGTCTTCCCGATACCTATCCATTCGGCCTTTGAAGCGCCGGCCCGAGAGGAAAGTGACTTCGCGCGCAGCTTCGAACGACGTCCGCGTCCTCGAGTTCCATTTGGCGACTCCACGGGTATCCACGCACTGCGTGCGCATCAGTGTAGAAGCGACGCTGCAAGGTGCCGCTACGTACATGATGCAGCCGGATAAGGGAGAATTTGCGGCGCCTCACGGTCTCCCCGTAGCATGGGTGGTCCCGGTGACAGCGCGGCTCGAATTGGATGCCGAACTCTACAACGATCGCGCGATGGGCGCCCCACCAGACGAGACGACGCTGGACTTCGGGGGCCGCTATAAACTGCGCCGCGGATTTATCGCGCTGTTCATGGCGGGCCGCAGCCTCGGTGGCAATGCCGACGGCAAGTCCGAGTTTCTCGGGTACTTAGGAATTCAGATACTGTTGAGTGATTATGGGCGCACGCTGACGGCGGAACGGTAGAAGGCATGCTCACACCGATACTCGCGGTCCCCACCATTGGCGGCTACGCAATGGTTGCAGGAGCATGCGGGTATGAACGGATGGTCTCGCTGGCCCAGGGGTGTTAAATTCTATTGCGCGGGGCGCGGCCGGTGAAAGTGAAGGTTCAATAACATGAACATTTTCGAACGTGCTGGTGGGTGCTCAAGGTCTCGGTTCAGCAGGCATATTTTGGCTCTTCTCGTGCCGTCGGTTCTGCTGTCCGGGGCTTGGCCTCAAAACCTTTTGGCGTATCAAGAGGGCCAGGCGCCGGCCGGAGCGCCTCCGCCGCCTTACGTGCAGCAGACTCCCGAACAGCTGGAACAGCTGGTTGCGCCAATCGCGTTGTACCCGGATTCGCTGGTGGCGCAGATCCTGGCGGCCTCGACGTTTCCCGATCAAATCGTGTTGGCAGACCGATGGGTGCAGGCGAATCCCGATTTGCAGGGCAGCGCGTTGGCGCAGGCTGTGAACCAGCAACCATGGGACCCAAGCGTCAAGGCACTCACCGCGTTTCCGTCCGTGCTTGGAAATATGGACAAGAACCTTTCTTGGACGTCATCGCTGGGCGACGCTTACTACAACCAGCAGCCGGATGTGATGAATGCCGTGCAGGTGATGCGCCAGCGGGCGCAGGCGGCCGGCAATTTGCAGACCACTCCGCAGCAAACCGTGGAGACGCAGGACTCGACGATTTCCATTCAGCCCGCCGACGCCGATATTGTTTACGTCCCCGCGTACGACCCGTGGTTGGTTTACGGGGTCCCGATACTGGCGTGGCCGGGATGGTATCCCTATCCCGGAATTTGGTTCGGCGGCCCGTATCTTCAGTTCGGTATCGGTTTCGGGATTGGCTTTTTTGGAGGATTCGGATGGGGCTGGGGTCATTGGGGATTCGATTGGCATCATCGATACCCGGTTTATAACCGCGAGAGGTACTACTCGAGGAGCAACACGTTTTACAACCGAACCAATTACTACCGGGCAGGAGGCGAGCGGGGCGTGGAAGCCAACGTGCAGCGCGGGGTGAACGTGAATCGCGGGGGAGGTGGATCCGCGGAACGCGCCGAACGTCCTGGCGCCGAGCGCCCTGGCGCCGAGCGCCCTGGCGGCGAACGTCCTGGCGCCGAGCGCCCTGGCGCCGAGCGCCCTGGCGGCGAACGTCCTGGCGCCGAGCGCCCTGGCGCCGAGCGCCCTGGCGGCGAACGTCCTGGCGGCGAACGCCCTGGCGGCGAACGCCCTGGCGGCGTTTACAACAGCCCTGGCGCGGTGACGCGCCCCTTCAGCGGAAACACCCAGGCCGCTCGAGGATATGCTGAACCGCGTGGCGAGAGCGGTGTCCGCTCCGACGCTCTCAGCAACTACGACCACGGCGGGCAGGCAAGAAGCTTTTCCTCGCGTGGAAGCTCGAGCTTGGGCGGCGGCCACGCGGGCGGCAGCCCTGCCGGCGGTGCTCACGGCGGCGGCAGCCACGGCGGCGGCGGCAAACCGCGGTAAGCGAAAAATCTGGAAACGGAGAGACGCCAAATGCAGCGAACGAGGCTGAACATCGACAAATTGCGTTGGGCCAATCTCCTTGAAATTGCCGCATTCGCCATCCTCGTGATGGGGTGCTTCGCCCCGCGGGCCATCGCCCAGCAACCGGGTCAGAAGACATTCTCCTCGCCCGAGGAAGCGAGCATGGCGCTGTTCGCGGCCGTGCAAAGTAACGACAAAAAAGCGTTGCTCGATTTGCTGGGCCCGGACGCAAAGCAAATCATCTCGTCGGGAGACGAGGCCGAAGATGCCCATGGCCGAGCGAATTTTGTGCAGGGATACCTCGAAATGCACCGTCTGGTGAAGGAACCGGACGGAACCACCACTTTATATATCGGCGCGAAGAACTGGCCCACGCCCATACCGCTCGTGCAAAAAGGCAACTCGTGGTATTTCGACACCGACGCCGGCAAGGAGGAGATTCTGTTCCGACGAATTGGCCGGAACGAGCTCTCGGCCATTCGGGTTTGCCAGGAGCTCGTGGCGGCGGAAAACGAATACCACACGCAGCGCGGCGAATACGCACAGCAACTCACCAGTGATCAAGGGCAACACAACGGTCTTTACTGGGAAGCCGCTGTGGGCGAAGCCCAGAGTCCCATCGGGCCGTTGGTGGCGTCCGCAGTCGCCAAGGGTTATGCCAACGGGCGCAGCGCTCTAACCCCGTATCGCGGCTATTACTTTCATATCCTGGCGCTGCAAGGGAAAAATGGCCCGGGCGGCGCGAAGAGCTACGTCGTCAACCGCAAGATGAGCGGAGGATTTGCGTTCGTGGCTTTTCCGGCGGAATACCGCTCGTCGGGCGTCATGACCTTCATCGTCGGCAGTGATGGCGTCGTATATCAGAAGGATCTCGGCAAACAGACCGGCGTCATCGCCGAACACATGAAGACATACGATCCGGGTGCGACTTGGCAGAAGGCTGAAGAGGAGAGCGACCGCACCCCGGAAGCCAAGTAAGGCGTTTGCCTGCGGTAGGTGCGGCGGGTCATGAGCTCACCAGCATAACGCTCGCGATGCCGAGCCGCGGCATTCGGTGCTATTGTGCCGTCGAAGCGGATGAATCCATTGAAACCTCTTCGCCTGCACAAGATCCCGTTTTGCCAAGACGCCGATTGTGGCTGACCGTGACATCGAAACCGCCGACGGCCGCGGCAGTCTTCTGGGGCTGGCAGTGCTGTCGCCCATCGTCGGCGCGGGTGCCGGACTCGTCGGAGCGCTGTTTCTGCTGGCACTCAAACGCGCGGACAACGGGCGCAACGCGCTCATCGCCTGGGCACACGACGCGCGTTTGGCGGGCTTTGTATTGGTTGTCTCAGTCATCGCCGCCGCGGCCGCGCTCGCGGCCGGTCTGGTTCGCCGATTCTCGCCGGCTGCCTCGGGCAGCGGCATTCCTCAGGTCGAGGCTGCGCTGCACGGAGAGCTGCGGCAAGCGCCGTTTCGCCTGATCCCGATCAAATTCATCGGCGGGCTGCTCGCCATCGGTTCGGGTCTTGCGCTCGGCCGTGAGGGGCCCAGCGTGCAGATGGGAGCGAGTTTCGGACATCTCGTGGGCCGGGCATTTCGGCGCAGCTGGCCGGACTGCCGGGTCCTGCTGGCCGCCGGTGCCGGCGCCGGCCTGGCCACTGCATTCAATGCGCCGATTGCCGGCGCCATTTTCGTGCTGGAGGAATTGGTGCGGCAGTTCGAGCCGCGCATCGCGATAGCCGCGCTCGGCGCCTCGGCGACCGCCATCTCGGTCTCGCGCATGCTGCTCGGCGACACGCCGGATTTCCATGTCGATGTATTGCCCTATGCCGGTGCGGCAACGCGGCCGCTGTATTTCGTGCTGGGCGCCGTCGCCGGATTCCTGGCGATTCTCTACAACCGCACCCTCCTCGCGACGATCGCGGCCGCCGATCGGCTCGACCGCTGGCCGGTGGAAGTGCGCGCGGCGGCGGTCGGCGCGGCAGTCGGCGCTCTCGGCTGGATCCTGCCCGGGATGATCGGCGGCGGCGATGCGATCACGCAGCGCACGCTGGCCGGGACCGAGGCACTGGCGCTCGTTCCATTGGCTTTTCTGCTGCGCTTCGTGCTGGGCAACGTCTCGTACGCCGCGCGCACTCCGGGCGGACTGTTCGCTCCGCTGCTGGTGCTGGGCGCACAGCTCGGCGTGCTGTTCGGTGCCCTGTGCCGGCTCGCATTCCCCGGTCTCGACATTCGGCCGGAAGGATTCGCCATCGTCGGGATGGCGGCGCTGCTCACCGGCGTCGTGCGCGCTCCACTCACCGCCATTGTGCTCGTCGTGGAAATGACCCACAGCGTCACCATGCTGCTGCCGATGCTGGGAGCGTGCTTTGTGGCGATGCTGGTGCCGACCCTGCTCGGCGACCCGCCGCTCTACGCATCCTTGCGTGCGAACATTCTCGAGCGCGCCCCCGTCGAGCAATCGCCCGCGCCTGCGGAGACCGCGCCTACCGAGTAATGCGGGCGCGGCTCATGACCCGCCGAGCTGTGCCGTGCTGTAAGCGGCGATGATGCGTACGTTCTGGTAGCGCTGATTCACCAGCTGCGACGCATTTTTCGGCGCGTACATGTCGCCCACCGCGGAGACCTTGTAGAACTGGTGCGGGGTGTTCACCAGATACTGCTCGATGAGGTTTACCGGGGCTTGGGAGCGCTCGATGCTGAGCCGGTGGTTGAAGGCCGCCGATCCGACCGCCGATGCGCTGCCGACGGAAACCAGGATCACCGTGCGGCCGTGGCTCGCGCGCTGCAGATAGTCGAGGAAGTTGATCAGCTGCTGCTGCTGCTGCTGATCGAGCTGGGCCGAGCCCTCGGCGAAGAACAGTGTGATCTGGCCCGAACCTTGCTGGTCGGAGAGCTGCTCGAGCTTCACGAGGGCGGCCTGCGAATTCTGCAGCTCCTGCGCCTGGCTGGCCTGCAGCTGGGTCATGTCACCGTTCAGCTTGTCGAATTGGCTCATGGCGTTGCTGTTGCCTTGGGCGATCATCTGCGCGAGGGCGTTGGCATCGCCCACGGACGCGGCGCCGGTCATCGTGCCCTTGGGCACCGTCACCTGTTGGCCCGGATTCATCGTATAGGTCTGGGGCTGCCCGGCGCAGGCGGCGAGCAGCACGGCCGACGCCGCGCTTGCAATGAACAAACTGTACTTGGCGGTCATAGAGATCTCCTCAACCGAGGCTGTGGCCGGTCACCGGCGCCCCATTTCCGCTCCGACGCAAGCTTCGCATGCCCGACGCGACATAATGAATTGGACCAAGGTCTACGCGACGCGGCGGTCCCTGGCCCCGGGAGCGCCTCGTGTGATAGCTTTCAACGGCAGCCAGAACCGCACGCGGATGGACCATGAAGAACATTGCACAAGCTTGCCTGTTTGCGCTGAGCGTCGCTGCCGCTGCGGCGGCAAATGCTCAGATGAGCTACGCGGACGGCGCCAGGCTCATGGCCAAATACAACTGCCAATCGTGCCACGCCATGAACCAAACGCTCGCGGGCCCGTCGTTGTTCGCCATCGCCAAAAAATATTCGAGCGACCCGAACGCTGCGGCCTATCTCGAGGCGCAGGTGCTCAATGGCAGCATGGGAGTGTGGGGCGGGGTCCCCATGGCGCCGGTCAGTGTGCCGGATGCGCAGCTGGCGGCCTTGATCGGCTGGATTTTGCAGGTGTGGCCATGAGCAGACAGACGCTCCGGCTGGTCCCGCAACTGTGAATCAGCGCATTGCGTTCGAAGCGGCGGAATCGGTTAATGGGCCTTGGGCGGTGAATTCAGGGTCAGATTATGAAAAATTGGAAATGGGAGATCGAGGACGACTACGCCGGGCCGGCGCCCGGCGCCTGGGTGTGGATCTTTGCCGGCATCGCCGTCTGGGCCGCGATCATCTGGCTGTGCGGGCATAAATTATAAGCGACCCCCACCGGCTCCCGGCGGAGGCCGAACCGGGCTTCTCGGCGAACGCAGGCTGATCAACCCGCCGGGCTGCCTTCGACCTGGATGTGAAGCTTCACCCACATCTGGAATCCATACGCATCGCCCCATGTGATGCCGTAGTCGCTGCGGTTGAATGACGCCGATGCGTCGGCGCCGCACACTTCTTTCTTCGTCTGCGGGTTGGGCTTGCACAGGAAGGAATTGATTTTCAGCGTCAGCGGTCTGGTCACACCGTGCAGCGTCAAGGTTCCCTGCGCCTCGGTGGGGCCGGCGCCGTTGAACTGAGTGAATGTGCCGGAATACGTCGCGGTCGGAAATTTCGCAACATCGAGAATATCCGGCGACTTCGCGTTCTCATCGAGCTTGGCAAGACCGTAATCCACGGAGCTCATATTGACCGTCACTTCGATGGAGCCGCTCTTCGCCTCTTTGTCATAGACGACCTTGCCCGAGGTATCGGTGAATTTTCCGCGCCAGACCGACAAGCCGCCCATGTGATCCGCCTCGAAGCTCGGATAGGTGTGGCGCGGATCGAGAACATAGCTGACCGGGGCGGCGAAGGCGGCCGCGCTGACCAGTGCGGCAAGCGACGACAAAGACAATACGGTTCATCGAAAGCTCCTTGCGGACCATGGGTATAATTCGTGGGGCGCAAATCATAGCCGATCGGGCGCGTCATTCATGGCATTTTCTCGAGGAGCGAGCAGCTTGGAACTATTTGCAGCGATCGCCAGCCGTTCCTCGGCCGCCCGCGTGACCTATCCGGGACCGAGTCCGGAGCATCTCGACCGCATCTTGGACGCCGCGGGGCGTGCGCCGGATCACGGGCGCCTGCGGCCCTGGCACATCGTGGTGCTGGACGAGGCGTCCAAGGAGCGGTTCGCCAAGGCGGCCGCGGACGCCAAACGTGCGCGCGTGCCCGCGATGAGCGATGAGCAGCTGGCCGCGGAGCGCGAGAAACTCATGCGCTCGCCGACGATCGTGGTCGTCGGCTGCCGGGTACGCGAGCATCCGAAGATCCCGCAGATCGAGCAGGTCATTGCCGTGGCGGCGGCCGCGCAAAATCTGTTCTTGGCGGCGCATGACCTCGGTTACGGCGTGATGTGGAAGACCGGGGCGGCGGCCTACGACGCCGGCGTCAAGGCCGTCGTCGGTCTGCAGGCCCACGACCACATCGTGGCGATCATGCATTTGGGAACGCGCGCAGCGACACCGACTTGACCAGCGCCCAGGCAGGCATTCCGGGCGCAAGCGCGAGCTCCTGCGTCGCCGCCCGGGTGACCCGCGCCATGATCTTCTCGCCGCCGATGTCGATGGAGATGAGGTCCGATTGCGCATCATCCTCGGCGACCGCGGTGATGATGCCCTCGAGCTTGTTGCGCACGCTCAAATGCTGAGGCATTTGCGTCGACACGATGATGTCGCGGGCCAGCAGCTGCACGCGCAGGATTGTCCCGGCGGATCGTCTCGGGACACTGCGAGCTTCAGTTCTCCGCGTCCCACGCGCACGCGGGTCAACCCGCTCGCCGCGTCCTGCCCGAGCACCACGCCGTCGAGGATCGCGCCCACTGCATCGGGCCCGATGAGGGTGCGCAAGTGCCGATCCACGCTCATCTCGCCGATGCCGCCTTGCGCGACAACGGTTCCGGCCTGCATCAGCACGATGTGCGTGGCGAGCCGGAGCACCTCGTCGAATTGATGGCTCACGTACACCATGGGAATCGCCAGCCGATCGCGCAGCGTTTCCAGGTAGGGCAGCACTTCCTCGCGGCGGCCCGCATCGAGCGCGGCCAAGGGCTCATCGAGCAGCAGCAGCCGCGGCTGTGCGAGCAGGGCGCGGCCGATCGCCACCCGCTGCCGCTCGCCGCCCGACAGCCGCTGCGCGCGCCGCTGCAGCAGCGACTCGAGATCGAGCAGCTGCACCACGGCATCGAAGCCGACGCGGGGCCGGCCCGCCGCGCGCCGCTGTCCATATTTCAAGTTGCCGGCGACGGAAAGGTGCGGAAACAGCCTCGCAGTCCTGGAACACATAACCGATCCGGCGCCGCTCCGCAGCCACGTCGATCTGCCGCTCCGTGTCGAGCAGCACGTCGCCGTCCAGCGCCACCCGGCCGCGATCCGCGCGCAACCAGGCCGGCGATGATGTTCACCGTGACGCTCTTGCCGCAGCCGGACGGACCGAACAGCGCGACCACGCCGGGCGTGGGCAGCTCGAAGCGCACATCCAAGCCAAAGGCGCCGAAGCGTTTGCCGATGGCGACGTGCAGCATCAGCGGCCCAGCAGCCGGCGCACGCGGCGCGCGAACCATTCGGACAGCAGCAGGCCGCCCAATCCGAGGGCCACCGACAGAATTGCGAGGCGCGCGGCGGCTTGCGTCGCCGCCCGGCTCCTGCAGGGCCGAATACAGCGCCAGCGGCAGCGTGCGCGTTTCGCCGGGAATGTTCGACACGAAGGTGATGACGGCGCCGAATTCGCCCAGCGCCGCGGAAAACGCGGTGATCGCTCCGGCCAGCACTCCCGGCAGCATCAGCGGCAGGGTGACGGTGGCGAAGCGGTCGATGGCGCCCGCCCCCAGAGTGCGTGCGGCGTCCTCGAGGCCGCGGTCGACGTTTTCCAGGGAGATGCGAATGGCGCGCACCATCAGCGGGAACGACATCACCGCGGTGGCGAGTGCCGCGCCGTTGCGGGTGAAGATGAGCTCGATGCCGAACAGCCTCTGGAGCCAGGAGCCGATCGGACCGCGCGTGCCGAACAGCAGCAGCAGCACGTAGCCGACGGCCACCGGCGGCAACACCAGCGGCAGATGCACGAGCGCGTCGAGCAGGGTGCGCCCCACGAACTGCCGGCGAGTCAGTATCCAGGCAAACAGAATGGCCGGCGGCAGGCTCAACAGCACGCTGCGCGTCGCCACGCTCAAGCTCAGGCGCAGGGCCTCGATTTCACTCGGGCTCAACCGCCAGATGCTTTCCAAGCTACACGACCATGCAGGGCTTCATCCGGCAGGCAGTATACTGTGCGGGCGGGACACATTAAGGATCTGAATAAATGCCCTATTACCGCGCCGCGGCCCAAGCGGCGGCGACTCACCCTTCGCGAATCGGTGTATTGGTCGTCAACTTGGGGACTCCCGACTCGCCGTCTTATTTTGCCGTCCAGCGCTACCTGCGCGACTTCCTCGGGGATCGGCGCGTCATTGATACCTCGCGCTGGATCTGGCTGCCCTTGCTCTATGGCGTCGTGCTGCCGTTTCGGCCGCTGCGAACCGTGCGCAAGTACCGCAAAATCTGGATGCCCGACGGATCTCCGCTGGCGGTGTACTCGATGCGTCTGACGCGCAAGATCGGCGAGCGGCTGCAGGCCGCTCTCGGGGATCGAGTGCGGGTCGCCCTCGGCATGACGTACGGCAACCCCGGCATCCCGGGCGCGATCCGCACGTTGGCCGAGGGGAACGCGAAACACCTGCTGGTGCTGCCGCTGTACCCGCAATATTGCTCGTCGACGACGGGCTCCGTGTTCGACCGCACGAGCCGCGCTCTTCAGCGCTGGCGCTGGCTGCCGGAGACACGCTTCGTAAACGACTATCACGACGATGCCGGCTACATCGACGCGCTGGCCGCGCGGATCCGGCGGCATTGGTCCGACGCGGGGGAGCGCTCGCATCTGCTGTTCTCCTATCACGGCATTCCTGCGAGCTACGTCAAGGAGGGCGATCCGTACCAGGCGCAGGCGGAAGCCACCACCCGCCTGACGGTGTCGCGGCTGGGATTGGCCGCGGAGGAGTGGTCGCATTGTTATCAATCGCGCTTCGGCTCGGTCGTTTGGCTGCAGCCGTACACGGACGAGACGATCACCGCGCTGGCCAAGCGCGGGCTGCGCAAATTGACCATCGTGTCGCCCTCGTTCGCCGTGGACTGCCTCGAGACGCTGGAGGAGGTGGCGATCGAGTATCGCGACAAATTTCTCGAGCTCGGCGGCGAGCGCTTGACGCTGGTCCCGGCGCTCAATGACGATGATCGCCACGCCGACGTGCTGGTCTCCATCGTGCAAAAGCAACTGCAAGGCTGGATCTAGGAGCCTGTCTGAGTATTCCGCGTGGCCGCGACCGTGGCAGATTTCGTCTCAGGCGAGGCGGAGCCGACGCGGTTGGGTCAAGACCCAATAAGGAGGCGACAACAATGCCTGAGACGAAATCTGCCCGGTCCCGAAGGGTTGGCAGGGTGAGGGGCGTCTGCGGTGTTGCGCGGCTTGGCCGTGGCACTTACCACGGCCTGCGCCGCGCGCCTGGCATCCGCTCCCTCGCCCAGCCAACGCGGCTCACGCGGAATACTCAGACAGGCTCCTGGGGCGGGCGGCCGACTCGGGCAAACGGCGGCGGCATCGCGTCGCGCGACATGCGAGTGACGTGCGTAATTCAAGTTTCTTACCATATTTGTACACTAACTATCTGATTTTTATTAAATATAAATGCCGAAAACACCGCTCCAGCGGTTGCGGACCGCGGCGCGGACCGCGGCGTGGGCCGCGGCGATGATCGCGATCCTGTCGCTGTGCGTCTGGCTTTATCTGTGCTTCGCGCACGGCAGATTCTGGAGCTCCGAACCGCAACTCGCGCCTGCCGTACCGGCGCAATGTCCCGATGTGGACATCGTGGTGCCGGCGCGCGACGAGGCGCAAACCATCGGTCCGGTGATCGCCTCGCTGCTGGCGCAGGATTACGCAGGAAAGTTCCGCGTCATCCTGGTCGACGACGACTCGACGGACGGGACGGCGCAGTGCGCCGGCAGCGGCCTGAATCTGCAGGTGCTCCGCGGCCAGCCCAAACCCGCGGCGTGGTCGGGAAAGTTGTGGGCATTGAGCCAGGGCGTGGCGGTCGGGCACGCCCCGGTGCTGCTGTTCACCGATGCCGATATCCTGCACGATCCGCGCCATCTGTCGGCGCTGGTGGCGCGCTTGCAGGAGCCGCGGGTGGAACTGGTGAGCGAGATGGTGCGCTTGAACTGCACCAGTCTCGCCGAGCGCGCCCTGGTGCCGGCCTTCGTGTATTTCTTCCAGATGCTGTATCCGTTTGCCAAAGTGAACGATCCGCGCTCACGCGTTGCGGCGGCGGCCGGCGGGACCATCCTGATTCGCCGCGAGGCGCTCGAGCGCATCGGCGGCCTTGAGGCGATCAGAGATGCGCTCATCGACGATGTCGCCTTGGCGCAGGCGGTGAAGCCCGCCGGGGCGATTTTTCTGGGACATTCCGGTCTCGCGGTCTCGATCCGCTCCTACCCGCATTTCGCGGACCTCTGGCGCATGATTTCGCGCACCGCGTTCACGCAATTGCGCCGCTCGGCGGCGCTGCTCGCGCTCACCTTGCTCGGCCTCGCGCTGGTATGGCTGGTCCCCGCATGGGCCGCGGCGCTCGGCCATCGCTGGGATCGCGCCTGCGGCCTCGCGGCGCTCGCGCTCGCCGCGCTCAGCTATCTGCCGACGCTCGATCGCTATGCGCGGAGCCGGCTCTGGACGCTTGCGCTGCCGCTGATCGCGCTCTTTTACATGGCAGCGACCGTGGGCTCCGCACTCGATCATTGGCGCGGCGCGGGCGCGCTGGAAGAATCGCGCCTATGGCAGCCTGAGGCCGCGGCTCCTGCCAGGCTCGCTCGCAGCAGCGGCTGACATCCACCGCCGCATCGCTCGCCCCGAACACGGCGCCCCATCCCGCATCGCTGCCCAAGCGGGTCGCGCAGTACGCCTCCGCCACCGCGCGCGAATCCGGCGCGCCGGCCGATGCCGCATTCAACAGCAGGCTCGCCTGCATCAGGGTCACGAATGACTGCGCCAGGCGCCGCGCATGCGCCTCGGTCAGCGCCTGCGCCTCGAGCGCGGCGGCGAAGCGCTCGAACGCCGCGTCGAAATCGCGATGGCGTCCGCGCGCCGGCGCGAGTTCGGCGAGCACCAGCTCGCAGGTGGCGGGCGATTTGCGCGAAGGCGCGCAGCACGTCCAGGCACATGATGTTGCCCGATCCCTCCCAGATGGAGTTGACCGGCATCTCGCGCACCATGCGCGCGAGCGGCAGCTCCTCCGTGTAGCCGTTGCCGCCGAGCACTTCCATGGCCTCGGCCGCCAGTTCGCAGCCGCGTTTGCAGACCCAGAATTTGGCCGCCGGCGTGAGCGCGCGGCGCAGTGCGATTTCATCCTGCCGCTCGCTGTCGAAGGCGCACGCAAGGCGCAGCGCCAGCGCGGTCGCCGCTTCCGATTCGAGCACCAGATCGGCGAGCACACTGCGCATCAGGGGCTGGTCGATCAGCTTGGCGCCGAAGGCGCGCCGATGATGCGCGTGGTGCAAGGCCTGAACGACGGCGTGGCGCATCATTCCGGAGCTGCCGATGACGCAGTCGAGCCGCGTGTAAGTGCCCATCTCGAGGATGGTGGGAATGCCGCGGCCTTCCTCTCCCAGCAGCTGCGCCCACGCGCCGACGAACTCGACTTCCGAGGAGGCGTTGGATCGATTGCCGAGCTTGTCCTTGAGGCGCTGAATCTGGACACCGTTGCGGGTGCCGTCCGCCAGCCACCGCGGCATGAAGAAGCAGGACAGGCCGGCCTCGCTCTGCGCCAGCACCAGATGCGCGTCGCATTGCGGGGCCGAGAAAAACCACTTGTGGCCGGTGATGCGATACGAGCCGTCGGCCGAGCGCTGCGCGCGCGTGGTATTGGCGCGCACGTCCGAGCCTCCTTGCTTCTCGGTCATGCCCATGCCGATCAGTCCGCCCCGCTTGTGCTCGAAGGGAATGTCGCGGGCATCGTATTCGCGGGTGAGGAGCCGCGGCACCCATTCCCGGGCGAGCGTGGAGTCGCGGCGCATGGCCGCGATTGCGCCGTAGGTCATCGTGGCCGGGCATAGCGTGCCGCATTCGACCTGCGCCTGCATCAGGTAGCCCGCGGCCCGCGCGACGTGCGCACCCGCGACGGCACGCCCATTCTCTTGCGCCCAGGGCGCGCTGTGATAGCCGCGCGCAGCGATGCCTTGCATCAGCGCATGCCACGAGGGGTGAAATTCGATGCGATCGACGCGTTCGCCCTGCACGGTGAAGCTCTGCAACACCGGCGGGTTGCGATTGGCGAGGCGCCCGTCCTCGAAGCTCGCAGCGGTGCCGATCGCGGCGCCGGCCCGCACCAGTTCATCGGCATGCGCCGCGGCGCCTTCGCGCTCGACCGCGGCCCGCAGCGCCGCATCGGTCGTAAACAGATTGTAGTCGGCGAGCGGCGGGGTCTGATTGAACACGATGCGCTGCGTCGTTGCCTGATACCGCGGCCGCGCGCTAGCGCTCGGTCCGGAATTTGCTGCGGCGGAGCAGGTAAATCGAAATCACCATCACCAGGATCAAGCCGCCGAGCACCCCCAGCTCGAGCATGCTCGAGTGCACGATGGCCTGGGATTCCGGCGTCCACCGTCCCGGCTGATTGGCCTGCGAGGATTCGAGCGTGATGATGAGGACGCGCCGTATGGAGGCGATCAAACCGACCACCAGGAACGGCTCGCAAACGAGGGTTCCTGAACGGAATGAGACGCGCACCGTACGCAGGATCTCGACCATCATGAGCACGAACAGCAGCCGGTCGATCGCAATGACGAGAGCATCCGAATCCCCGCGCGCAGAGACCGCGCTCACCAGCAGTTGAGCGGCGCTCCATATGCCGACCAGCGCGGCGATCGCGAGCAGCAGGCCGAGCAGGATGTAGGCGAGGATCTCGATCCTGAGGAACGCGCGGTCGGCCAGATGGCCCATACGCCAGACGCTCCTGCCGGCCTGCTCGTCAGCGTCCATCCGCGCCCTCCTTGAATAGACCTAAGGTATCATGCCTTCGGGGAGGGGCACCCGCACCTCTATTGCGCCCGAGCCGCAACCAATGCTAGATTTAGCGAGTATGCATTCACCGCTCTGCAAGGCAATCATCGGCCCCCGCGCCTCGCTGCGGCTCGGCTCGCTTGCGCTGCTGCTGCGCCGCTAGGCGCAACTCACCCCGCGCTATCGGTCGGCGCCCACAAGACCGAAACGATTCGCTCCCATGTAAGCCTTGAGAGAGAGATCCAATGTTGCGCAATCCGTCGACCAAGTACAGTGCCTTTACGCCCATCGATCTTGAGCATCGAACCTGGCCCAGCGCGGTCATCGCGGCGCCGCCGACCTGGTGCAGCGTCGATTTGCGGGACGGCAACCAGGCGCTGATCGAGCCCATGGACGCGGCGCGCAAGCGCCGGATGTTCGACATGCTGGTGCGTATCGGCTTCAAGGAAATCGAGGTCGGATTTCCTGCCGCTTCGCAAACCGATTTCGACTTCGTTCGCGAAATCATCGACGAGCGCCTGATTCCGGATGACGTCACCATCCAGGTGCTGACGCAAGCGCGTCCCGAGCTCATCGCGCGCACGTATGAGGCGCTGAACGGCGTGCGCCGCGCCATCGTGCACGTGTACAACTCGACCTCGATGGCGCAGCGGCGCGTGGTCTTTCGCACGGATCGCGCCGGCATCATCGATATCGCAGTGCGCGGCGCGGCCGAGGTGCGCGAGCATGCCGAGCGCAACCGCGGATCCGAATGGGTGTTCCAATACAGCCCCGAAAGCTTCACCGCCACCGAGCTCGATTTCGCGGTCGAGATCTGCGATGCGGTGAACGCGGTGTGGGAACCGACACGCGCGCGAAAATCGATTCTCAATCTGCCGGCCACGGTCGAGATGGCGACGCCCAACGTGTATGCCGATCAGATCGAGTGGTTCGCGCGGCACATCGGCCAGCGCGACTGCGTCGTTTTGAGCGTACATCCGCATAACGACCGGGGCACCGCCGTGGCGGCGGCGGAATTGGCCGTCATGGCGGGGGCCGAGCGGGTCGAGGGCACGCTGTTCGGGAACGGCGAGCGCACGGGCAATGTGGACGTTGTGACACTTGCACTTAACTTGTATACGCAAGGGATCGACCCGGGACTGGATTTTTCCAACATCAACGAGGTCGCGCGCTGCGCGGAGGGCTGCAACCAGCTGCCCATTCATCCGCGGCATCCCTATGTCGGCGATCTGGTGTTCACCGCCTTTTCCGGATCGCATCAGGACGCGATCAAGAAAGGGCTCGCCGCGCGCGCCGAAGCCGATCTGTGGGATGTACCGTACCTGCCGATCGATCCGTCGGATCTGGGCCGCTCCTATGACTCGATCATTCGCGTCAACAGCCAGTCCGGCAAGGGCGGGGTGGCCTACCTGCTGGAGCGCGACTACCAATTGGTGATGCCGCGCCGGCTGCAGATCGAATTCAGCCAGGTCGTTCAAGCGGCTGCAGATATCACCGGTAAGGAATTGACTTCACAGGAGTTGTGGGAGCTCTTCGACAAGGAGTACCTGACGCCTCGAGCGCCCTTTGTATATCGCTCGCACCAGCTGGCCGCATCCACGGACGGCGCGGACACGGAGCGGCTGTCGCTGCAGGTGGAGCGCGATGGTCGGCCGGAAACCTGGCTCGGTCAGGGATCGGGCCCGATCGATGCGATGGTTGCGGCGGTGGGTTTGCCGTTCGACGTGCTCTCGTACGAGGAGCATTCGCGCGGGCAGGGCAGTGCGGCAACCGCCGTATCGTACATCGAGATCACCACTCGCTCGCGGCGCACCCTGTTCGGCGCCGGCATGCATCCGAACATCATCACCGCCTCGCTGTTGGCGATTTTGTCGGCAGTGAATCGGGCCATTGCTCAGGGCGCCTTGCCGGCGCGCGGCGACAGCGCCCGCACCGGCACCTAGCGAGCCGATCTTTACGGGAGATATGTTCTATAACTTATTGAAAAATTAATAATTATTGCGGCTCTTGAATCAAATCGAGATGCCCCCAAGGTGCCGTGCAACGGCGGGCTGCGCGAAACATCGTGCTAGTTGAATGCGGGGCAGAATCGGATATAGTGCGCAACTTCATGCACCCCGGGCATCGATCCCATTGATTTCAAGAGCTTTTCTCTAAAATGAGCGCACGCGAAGACGAACATTTCGACATCGACGATGAGTTTCTCGGCGAAGCCGAGGAATCTCATGAATTCGATCCTCTGCTGGAGCGGGCGGAGCGCCGACCCAAGGCGGTGGCGGTGGGCAAACGCGGCAAGGCGGCTTGGAGCCGTGTCGAGGACGTGCTCGCCGAGCGGCAGTTGGAAAAAGAGCTGCGCGACATTTTCGAAGACGAATAATCCCCTTGCGTGCGAACCAATCCTGGGTCGTGCTCAAATTCGGCGGCACCAGCGTGTCCTCGCCGGGCAATTGGCACAACATCGTGGGCGTCCTCAAATCGCGGATGGCCGAGGGCCTGCGTCCGGTGGTCGTGCATTCCGCGCTTTCGGGCATCACCGACCGCCTCGAGTCACTGCTCGCGGCTGCCGTCGCCGGCACCCATACGGCCATTCTGGAGCAGATCGAGACCGTGCACCGCGATCTCGCGCAGCGTCTGTCGATCACCCCGAGCGAGCGCTTCGAGGGCTTTCTCGGGGACCTGAAGCGCATGGCGGCCAGTGTGGCCGAGAGCCGCGAGGTCAGCGATCGAATGCGCGCGCGCGTGATGGCGACAGGGGAGCTGCTGGCGACCTGCCTGGGCGCCGACTTCTTGAATGCACAGGGCATCGAGACGGCCTGGGCCGATGCTCGCGACGTGCTGCGCGCCGAGCAGCGCCACGGTGCGACCCTGCAGGCGGGCTTGCTGTCGGCCACCTGCAATTTCGCACCCGACGCTCACCTGCAGGCGCAGTGGGGCGCGCTCGATCGGGTGGTGATCACACAGGGCTTCATTGCCGCCAATGATGCGGGCGACACCGTGCTGCTCGGACGCGGCGGCTCGGACACTTCCGGCGCCTACTTCGCGGCCAAGCTCAAGGCGGTGCGCCTGGAAATCTGGACGGACGTGCCGGGGATGTTCAGCGCCAACCCGCGCGCCGTGCCCACGGCGCGGCTGCTGCGCGCGCTGCATTACGATGAAGCTCAGGAGATCGCCAGTAACGGCGCGAAGGTGCTGCATCCGCGCTGCGTGCTGCCGGTGCGCCAATACCAAATTCCGCTGCATGTCTACGCAACGCAGGCGCCCGGGCTCGAGGGCACCGTCATTTCCGCGAACGTCGCCGGCAGCGCGGCGCAGGTCAAGGCGATTGCGATCAAGAAGGGCATCACGCTGGTCTCGATGGAGAGTCCGGGCATGTGGCATCAGGTGGGATTTCTCGCCGATGCCTTCCAGATCTTCAAGCAGCAGGGCATGTCGGTCGACCTCATTTCCACCTCGGAAACCAACGTCACCGTGTCGCTGGATCCGGCCGCCAATACGCTCGATCCGGCGGCGCTCGCGCGGCTGACCGCGGCCTTGAGCGAACTGTGCAGGGTCGAGGTGCTGGGCCCGTGCGCTTCGCTCTCCCTGTTGGGCCACAATATCCGCGGCATCCTGCACGAGTTGGGCGCGGCCTTCGAATTGTTCCAGGACCAGAAGATCTACCTGGTCAGTCAAGCCGCGAACGACCTGAATTTCACCTTCGTGATCGACGAATCCCAGGGCGACCGTCTGGTGCATCAATTGCACGAGCGGCTGATCCAGAGCATCGGCTCCGACCAGGTGCTCGGGCCCACGTGGCTGCAGCTCTTCTCGCCGCAAAAAAGCCCAAGTGCGGGCGCCGCCAACTGGTGGGAAGAGCCGCACAAGCGGCAACGGCTGCTCGATATCGCCGCGCGCGAATCGGCGGCGTTCGTGTACGACCTCGCGACCCTGGACGCCGCCATCGCGGCGGTGCGGCAGGTGCGGTCGGTGGCGCGCTGGGCCTACGCCATGAAGGCCAACTGGCACCCCGATATACTGAGGCGCATCTACTCCGCGGGTCTGATGCTCGAATGCGTCTCGCAGGGGGAGCTCGAGCATGCGTTCGCCTGCGTTCCCGGGCTCGCGCCCGAGCGCGTGCTGTTCACGCCCAATTTCGCGCCGCGCGCCGAGTACCAATACGGCTTCGAGCGCGGCGTGCGGGTCACCGTGGACAACCTGTACCCGCTCAAGATGTGGCCGGAGGTGTTCCGCGGCCGCGAAATATTCCTGCGGATCGATCCGGGGTTCGGTCGCGGACACCATCAGCACGTGCGCACCGCCGGAGTTCACTCGAAGTTCGGCGTGCCCATGGCCGATGCGGATGAGCTCGTCGCGTTGACGCGGACCGCCGGAGTGCGCGTCACGGGCCTGCATGCGCACACCGGCAGCGGAATATTCGAGGTGGCCAACTGGACCGAGACCGGTGCGCTGCTGGCCGAGCTGGCGCGGCGCTTTCCGGATGCGACGGTGGTGGATCTTGGCGGCGGAATCGGCGTCCCCGAGCAGACGGGCCAGGGCGGCATCGATCTTGAGGCGCTGGATGCGGGTGTGGCCGGGCTCAAGGGGCGGTTTGCGGGCATTGAATTCTGGATGGAGCCCGGGCGTTTCCTGGTCGCCAAGGCGGGCGTGCTGGTCGCGCAGGTGACGCAGCTGAAGAGCAAGGGCGATGTCGAGTATGTCGGCATCGCGACGGGAATGAACTCGTTGATCAGGCCGGCGCTCTATGGCGCACACCACGATATCCGCAACCTGACGCGTCTCGCCGAGCCGCTGAGCCGCCAGGTCACCATCGTGGGTCCGATTTGCGAAAGCGCCGATCAGCTCGGCGCCGATCGCTGGCTGCCGCCGACCGAGGAGGGCGATGTGCTGCTGATCGCGACCTGCGGCGCATATGGCTATGTGATGGGCTCACACTATAATCTACGTCCTCCCGCGACGGAGTTCGTCATCAAGCCATGATTGAGGTCGGCATCATCGGTTGGCGCGGCATGGTCGGCTCCGTGCTGCTCGAGCGCATGCGCGCGGAGCGCGACTTCGAGCTGATCGAGCCGGTTTTCTTCAGCACCTCGCAGGCGGGCGGCAAGCCGCCGGATATCGGCCGCGCGTGCGTGCGCGGTGCAGGACGCCAACGATCTCGCGGCATTGGCCCGCCTGCCCATGCTGATCAGCACTCAGGGCGGCGAGTACACCCAGGCGGTGCACGGGCGGCTGCGCGCGGCGGGTTGGCGGGGGTATTGGATCGACGCTGCGTCGGCGCTGCGAATGGAGCCATCGGCGGTCATCGTTCTCGACCCCGTGAATCTGCCCGTGATGCAGGCGGCGCGCGAGCGGGGCATCAAGGACTTCATCGGCGGCAACTGCACGGTGTCGCTCATGCTCATGGCGGTATGCGGGCTGCTGCGCGCGGGCGCGGTGGAGTGGATTACAGCGATGACCTATCAATCCGCATCGGGAGCGGGCGCTCAGAACATGCGCGAGCTGCTCGAGCAGATGGGCGCGCTGTATCAATGCGCGGCGCCGCTGCTGCACGATCCGGCCGCGGGTATTCTCGCAGATCGATCGCGCGGTCACCCGCGCGTTTGGGCGGGACGATTTCCCCACGGCGCACTTCGGCGCGCCGCTGGCGGCGAGTCTGATCCCGTGGATCGACAAGGATCTCGGCAACGGCCAGAGCCGGGAAGAATGGAAGGCCGGAGCTGAATCCAACAAAATCATGGGTACCGAGGCTGCACCCGTGCCGGTGGAGGGCATCTGCGTGCGGGTGAGCGCGATGCGCTGCCACTCGCAGGCGCTGACCCTCAAGCTGAAGCAGGACATGCCGCTGCGCGAGGTCGAAGCGCTGATCGCAGCGGGCAATCCCTGGGTGAAGGTGGTGCCGAACGACCGCGACTCATCGATCCAGTCCCTGGCGCCCGCATCCGTCAGCGGCACCTTGAGCATACCCATCGGCCGGCTGCGCAAGCTCGCGATGGGCGGGGAGTACCTGTCGGCATTCACGGTGGGCGACCAATTGCTGTGGGGCGCCGCCGAACCGCTGCGGCGCACTATGCGCTTCCTGCTTCCTCATGCGTGAGCAGGTGGATCGGCACCGGCTTGGCGCGCCAGATGTCCGCGCAGTATTCGCGGATCGTGCGGTCGGAGGAGAATTTGCCGCTGCGCGCCGTGTTCAGGATCGACATGCGCGTCCAGCGCTCGCGGTCGCCGTAGGCCGCGCGACACTTTGGCCTGGCATTCGACGTAGGAGTGGAAATCGGCGAGCACCAGTACGGATCGTGTAGCAGCAGGTTGTCGATCAGCGGCCGGAACAGCTCGGCGTCGCCGCGCGAGAAGAAGCCGCTGCGGATCAGATCGATCACCTCGCGCAGACTCCGGATTGCCGCTGTAGTAATCCATCGGCCGGTAGCCGCTGCGCCTTCAGCGCATGCACTTCCTCCGCGGTCAGCCCGAACAGGAAGAAGTTCTCGGCGCCGACCTCCTCGCGGATCTCGATGTTGGCGCCGTCCAGCGTGCCGATGGTGAGCGCGCCGTTCATGCAGAACTTCATGTTGCCGGTGCCGGAGGCCTCCTTGCCGGCGGTGGAGATCTGCTCCGACAGGTCCGCGGCCGGATAGACGCGCTGGCCGTTGGTGACGTTGAAGTTGGGCAGGAACACCACCTTGCAGCCGGTCGCGCACCGCCGGATCGCGGTTGACCACGTCGCCCACCGCAGTTGATCAGCTTGATGATGAGCTTGGCCAGGTGATAGCCGGGCGCCGCCTTGCCGCCGAAGATGAAGGTGCGCGGCTGCACGTCGACGGACGGGTTCGATCTTGAGCCGGATGGTACAGCGATGACGATGTGCAGCATGTTCAGGTGCTGGCGCTTGTATTCGTGGATGCGCTTGACCTGCACGTCGAACATCGAGTCCGGATCGACGACGACGCCGGTGCGCTCGCAGCGCGAGCGCGGCGAAGCTCGCGCTTGTTGTGCGTGCTTGATCGTCGCGCCAGCGCGGCGCGAAACGCGCGCGTCCTCGGCCAGCGGCTCGAGCCGCTGCAGCTGCGCCGAGGTCCTTGATCCAGCCGTCGCCGATGTGCTCGGTGATGAGCTCGGACAGCCGCGGATTGGCTGAGCACCATCCAGCGCCGCGGCGTGACGCCGTTGGTCTTGTTGCTGAATTTCTCGCGGCCACAGCTCGTGGAAATCCTGCAGCACGTCGCTGCTTCAGCAGCTCGGTATGCAGCTCGGCCACGCCGTTGATCGCATGGCTGCCGACGCAGGCCAGGTGCGCCATGCGCACGTAGCGCTCGCCGCTCTCGTCGATCAGCGACATGCGCGCGATGCGCTCGTCGTCGCCGAGGAAGCGCATGCGCACCTCGTCGAGGAAGCGCGCGTTGATCTCGAAGATGATCTCCAGGTGCCGCGGCAGCACGCGGCCGAACACGTCCGAGCGGCCAGCGCTCCAGCGCCTCCGGCAGCAGCGTGTGGTTGGTGTAGGCGAAGGTCTTGCGGGTGATGTCCCAGGCCTCGTCCCACGCCATGCACGTGCTCGTCGACCAGCAGCCGCATCAGCTCGGCGACGGCGATCGCCGGATGCGTGTCGTTGAGCTGCACGGCGAACTTCTCGTGGAACTGCTCCAGCGGCATGCTTCTGGCCGCGCAGGATGCGCAGCATGTCCTGCAGCGAGCAGGAGACGAAGAAGTACTGCTGCTCCAGGCGCAGCTCCTTGCCGCTGCAGCTGCTCGTCGTTCGGGTAGAGCACCTTGGTGATGTTCTCCGAGACGATCTTCTGATTCACGGCGCCGTAGTAGTCGCCGCGGTTGAAGACTGCGAAGTCGAAGGACTCGGGCGCCTCGGCGCGCCACAGGCGCAGCGTGTTGGCGGTGTTGATGCGGTAGCCGAGGATCGGCGTGTCGTAGGGCACGCCGATGACGATCTTGTGCGGGCACCCAGCGCACGCGCAGCGCGCTCGTGCTCGTCGGTGTACTGCTCGGTGTGCCCGCCGAACTTGACCTCCACCGCCCATTCCGGGCGCGCGATCTCCCAGGGGTTGCCGAAGCGCAGCCACTTGTCGGTCTTCTCGACCTGCCAGCCGTCGACGATCTCCTGCTCGAAGATGCCGAACTCGTAGCGGATGCCGTAGCCGATGCGTCGGGATCTCCAGCGTGGCCAGCGAATCGAGGAAGCAGGCGGCCAGGCGGCCCAGGCCGCCGTTGCCCAAGCCCGGCTCCTCTTCCTGCTGCAGCAGCTCGTCGAGGTCCAGGCCGAGCTCGGTCGACTGCCTTGCTCGACCTGCTCGTAGATGCCGAGGTTGATGAGGTTGTTGCCGAGGTGCGGCCCCATCAGGAACTCGGCCGACAGGTAGGCGACGGTGCGCGATGCCGTGCCTGGTGTAGGCCGCGGCGGTGCTGATCCAGCGCTGCAGCATGCGGTCGCGCACCGCGTAGGCGAGCGCCATGTAGTAGTCGTTCTTGGTGGCGAGCGCGGGAAACTTGCCCTGCATGTAGAACAGGTTGTCGAGAAAAGCCTGCTTGATCGCCTCCTTGCCGAGCGCCGTTCGACCGTCCTCGAACTTCCTCATGGCGCCCAGATCACTTCGACCGGAGTGCGCTGCTGGCGCAGGACCGCCCGCACCGGCATCTCCTCCACGGCGCCTGCTTCACACGCGGCCGTGTAGGTGCGCCACTTCGCCGCTCCGCCGATCAGAATCGCGATGCGCCGCGAATCAAGCAGCGCGCTCAAATTCAAGCTCAAGCGCGCCTGCGGCGGGCTCGGCGCCCACATGCCGACGCATCCGGCGGCGGCGGCGGGATTGAGTGCGCTGCGCAGATTCGGCGAGCCCGGAAACAACGATGCGGTATGCCCGTCATCGCCCATCCCGAGCAGCGTCATGTCGAAAGGCCGGGTACGCGCGCGAAGGTCTCCCAGGCCGAAACGGCGCCGAGATCCGGCGACGGCGCGGCGTTCTTCAGCCCGATGAAGCGCGCAGCCGCCGCCCTGTCCTTGAGCAGCACGTCGCGGACCAGCTTCTCGTTGCTCGCCTCATCCGCCGGATCGATCCAGCGCTCATCGGCGAGAGCGACGCAAACTCGGCTCCAGTCGAGAGCTTGCGGGCGCAGCGCTTCGAACAACTTGACCGGCGTACGGCCGCCCGAGACGACCAGACTTGCCAGTCCGCGCGCCGCGATCGCGCGCGCCAGCTGCGCCGCGATCTCGCCCGAGATTTCACGCGACAGTGAGTCCATGTCTGCATAGCGCCTGGCCGGCGGCTCAGAATTCATATGGTTCCTTGTAATCCCGGGCAGAGGTTAGCACTAGGAGCCTGTCTGAGTAATCCCCGCGGCTGCGACCGCGGCAGATTTCGATATGGCACAATGCGGCATGCAATTGAAGACCTTCGTCGATGTTGCCGGCTGGACCGGCGCGGCGCTCATTCTCGGCGCCTACTCGCTGATCTCGTCGGGCAAGCTCAAGGCGCGCTCGCCGCTCTATCAGTGGACCAACATCGCCGGTGCGGTCGGCCTGATCATCAACGGCGGCTGGAACACCGCATGGCCGTCGGTGGGCCTCAATGTGGTGTGGCTCGGCATCGCGGTGTATGCCCTGCGGCGCCATCGCGGGGCCGCCCTGCAGAACATCTAGCGGCGCGGATAGGGGCGGCCGTCCTTGCGCGTGAAAGCGGCGCCTCCCTTGGGCACACGCAAGTCGATGTCGGGATAATCCACACCGTCCTCGGCCGGCTTGCGCGAACCGATTTCCAGCAGGACGGCGTGCTGCGCCGAGCGGTTCTGCAAATGATGCCCGTCCTGCGCCCCGGCCTTGAACCCCGCACAGTCGCCGGTGCGCAGAATCTCCTCGCCGGCGTCGGTCGCCAGCACGACCTCGCCCTCCAGCACATACACGAATTCATCCTCGGCCGAATGCCAGTGCCGCTGGCTCGACCACGCGCCGGGCGGGAGACGCAACAGGTTCACGCCGAAATCAGCGAGCCCGGCCGCATCGCCCAATCGCTGCCGGACGCGAGCCGAGCAGGACGCATCGAACGGCGCCGGGTAGCGCGATCCGGTGATGGCGGGAACCTCGCGCAAATCAATTCGCTTCTGCATGGGCCTGCTCCGGTGATGATCTAATCGGTAATGAGGACCGGTGTGCCGATCGCGACCCGGTCGTAAAGCTCCTGCATGGCGAGATTATCCAAGGCGATGCAGCCGCGAGTCCAATCCTTCAATCGGCCGTTCGTCTGCCCCGCGCCGTGCCCGTGGATGTAGATCTCGCCCCCGAGCCGGGTGCCTTGCGGCGGCATGCCTTGCGCACGGACCGCCGCCAGAATCGCTGCGTGCTCCTGCGCCGTGATCAAGCCGGCCGCGAGGCCGCGCTGCGCATCCTCGCCGTTCGGGTAGCTGATGCACAAGGACAGAAAATATCTGCTGCGGGGGTTCTTGGCGCAAATATAGAACTCCCCGACCGGCGTCGCTTCGTCGCCCTCGACGGCCTTGTCGGCGGCCCAATTCCTGCCGAGCGCCACCGGGTAGGCGCGCTCGAGACGGCCCTCGACGTGAAGGAGAAGCGTGCGAGGCCCTTTATGGACGGTTATTCGAGCATCCGGCACCCGTCAGCGCCTCCCGCCGTCGATGGCTGCCATCGGCCGATTGTACCTGGAGCCTGTCTGAGTAATCCGCTCTCCCGGCCAACCCTTCGTACCCTTGCAGATTTCGCTTCATCCTTCGTTGTCGCCTCCTCATTGGGGGTTGACCCAACCTCGTCGGCTCCGCCTCGGCTGAAGCGAAATCAGCCTTAGGTAAGGCCACGCGGATTACTCAGACAGGCTCCTTCGGTCACGCGCCTGCTCAGCGCTGGCTCGCGCGGCCCTCGTGCCGCGCTTCGAGCTCCTGGACGATCTGCGCGAGCGACAGCTGTTTGACCTTCAGCAGCAGCAGCAGGTGATACAGGAGGTCCGCCGCCTCGCCGACGACCTCGGCGTCGGACTGCGCCACGCCGGCGAGCGCCACCTCGAGGCCTTCCTCGCCGACCTTCTGCGCGATGCGCCGGGTGCCCCTGGGACAACAGCGTGGCGGTGTAGCTGCCCGCCGGCCGCTCGGCGATGCGCTGCTCGATCACGCTCTGCAGGGTGCCAGGAAGGCGAATGATTCGGCGGCCGCGCGCGGCGGGTCGTCGCCGAAGCAGCTCGGCGTTGCCAAGATGGCAGACGGGACCCGACGGCCGCGCCAGGATCAGCAGCGTGTCGCCGTCGCAGTCGGCGGCGATGCCGCGCAGCTCGAGAAAATGGCCCGAGGTCTCGCCCTTCGTCCACAGCCGCTGCTTGCTGCGGCTGAAGAAGGTCACGCGTCCGCTCTGCGCGGGTCGCCGCCAGCGCCTCGCGATTCATGTAGCCGAGCATCAGCACCGCGCCGCTGTCGGCATGCTGCACGATCGCCGGCAGCAGCCCGTCGCCCTTGTCCCAATCGAGCTGCGCTCGAGATCGTCGCGTCGACGTTCATGGCCGCACCTCGATGCCTGTCGCGCGCGCAGCTCTCGCTTCAGATCGCGGAATCGCGATCGCGCCGGTGTGAAACACGCTGGCGGCGAGCGCCGCATCGACCCCGGCGCGCTCGGAACACGCTCCGCGAAATGCTCCGCGCGAGCCGGCGCCGCCCGAGGCGACCAGCGGCACGCGGCAGATGCGCGCGCACCGCGCGCGAGCTGCTCGATGTCGTAGCCGTGGCGCACGCCGTCGCTCGCCATGCAGTTGAGCACGATCTCGCCGGCGCCGCGCTCCTGCACCTCGCGCACCCAGTGCGAGCGTGCTGCGCGCGGCTGTCGCGCGTGCGCGTCCGGATCGCCGGTGTACTGCTACACGCGATAGCCGTCGGCGCGTGGTCTGGCTGTCGATGCCGACGACCACGCACTGGGCGCCGAAGCGCTCGCTCGAGCTCGTCGATCAGCTCCGGGTCCGCCAGCGCCGGCGAATTGACCGAGATCTTCTCCGCGCCCGCGCCGAGCACCTCCTCGGCATCGGCGACGCGAGCGGATGCCGCCGGCGACGCAGAACGGGATGTCGAGCACGCGCGCCACGCGGCTCACCCAGGCGCGATCGACCGAGCGGCCCTCGGGGCTCGCGGTGATGTCGTAGAACACCAGCTCGTCCGCGCCCTCGTCGCGATAGCGCGCGGCGAGCTCCAGGATGTCGCCGACGACGCGGTGGTCGCGGAAGCGCACGCCCTTGACGACCTGGCCGTCGCGCACGTCGAGGCAGGGGATTATGCGTCTGGCAAGAATGGCCGCAGCTCCTCGAGCGGAATGCGTTCTTCGAGCAGCGCCTTGCCGCTGATCGCGGCGGCAGCGCCGCACGTCGGCCAGCGCGCGCAGATCGCGCGCGTCGCGGATGCCGCCGGAGGCCTGCCACTGCGATCTGCGGAAAGCGTCGCACGCGCCTCGGCGTACAGCGCCGAGGTTCGGTCCGGCGAGCGCGCCGTCGCGGCTCGATGTCGGTGCACAGCACGTGCTGCAGGCCGTGCGTCGGCGAAGCTCGCGACCGCGTCCCACAGCGACAGCTGCGGACTGCTGGCGCCAGCCGTGCGTGCGCACGCGCGGCACGCCCGCCGCGTCGAGCCGCACGTCGAAGGCCAGGCAGATGCGCTCGGGGCCGAAGTCGTCGCAGCCAGCGTCCGCACCTGCTCGGGTCGCTCGACCGCCGCGCTGCCGATGACGACGCGCGCGACGCCGCAGGTCGAGCAGTTCGCTCGACTGCGCCGCGGTTGCGCACGCCGCCGCCGACCTGCAGCTTGCACGCGCGCTCTGCGCGGCCAGGTCGGCGATCGATGGCGCGATTGCCCGGCGCTGCCGTCGCGCGCGCCGTCGAGATCGACCACGTGCAGCCAGTCGGCGCCGAGCCGCGATAGCGCGCGAGCAGCTCGCGCGGGTCGCGCGTCGTAGCGCGTCTCGGCCGCGAAATCGCCCTGCAGCAGGCGCACGCAGTGCCCGCCGCGCAGATCGATGGCGGGGATCAGGCAGCATGCGCGGCGCGTCCTCAATGGAGCGTCGAGGAAATTGCGCAGCAGCCGCGCGCCGACGGCGGCGGAGCGCTCCGGGATGAAACTGCACGCCGCAGAAATTGTCGCCATTGCACGCACGCGCTGAACGGCGCGCCGTAGCGGCAGCGTCGCGAGCGTCGCCGTCGCTCGACGGGCAGCGGCGTAGCTGTGCACGAAATAGGCGTAGTCGCTCGTCGCCCGATGCCCGCGAGCAGCGGGTCAGTCGCGCTGCGATCTCGAGCGTGTTCCAGCCCATGTGCGGCACCGGGCGGCCCGGGCGCGTCGGTGAAGCGCGTCGACGCGGCCCGGGAGGACGCCGAGGCAGTGTGCGTGTCGCCCTCGGTCGGAGCCTCGAACAGCAGCTGCATGCCGAGGCAGATGCCGAGCACCGGCTGCGTGCAGCGCCGGGATCAGCCGGTCGAGAGCCGCTGCGCGCGCAGCCGCGCCATGGCGTCGGCGGCCGCGCCGACGCCCGGCAGGATGCACGTGCGGCGCGGCCGCGATGCCGCCGGCGTCGCGCTGACAGCTCGCAGCGCGCGCCCAGGCGCTCGAGCGCGAACTGCAGCGAGGCGAGGTTGGCGCCGCCGCTGTCGATGATCGACGACGTCGCGCGTCGCTCACAGCACGCCCTTGGTGCTCGGCAGCTCGTCGCCTTCGCGGCGCATCGCCTGGCGCAGCGCGCGGCCGACGCCCTTGAAGCAGGCCTCGACCATGTGGTGGGTGTTCTCGCCGCGCACGCTGAGTGCAGCGCCGCGCCCAGCGCTGTCGGCCAGCGAGCGGAAGAAATGCGGCACCAGCTCGGTCGGCAGCGTCGCCGACCCGCTCGCGGTCGAAGCGGCCCTCGAAGACGAAGTACGGGCGGCCGGACAGATCGAGCGCCACCTGCGCCTCGGCCTCGTCCATCGGCAGCAGGAAGCCGTAGCGGCCGATGCCGCGCTTGTCGCCGAGCGCCTGCGCGCAGCGCCTCGCCGAGCGCCAGCGCGCAGTCCTCGACGGTGTGGTGCTCGTCGATGTGCAGATCGCCGCGGCAGCTCGAGCTCGAGCGCGAAGCCGCCGTGCTTGGCGAGCTGCTCGAGCATGTGATCGAAGAAGCCGATGCCGGTGCTCGATGCGGCTCGGCGCCTCGCGCGTCGAGGTCGACCTCGAGCGCGATGTCGGTCTCGCGTGGTCTTGCGCCGCACCTGCGCGCGGCGGCGGCGCGCAGCATGCGCTCGCGCGATCGCCGGCCAGCTCTCGCTGCGCGGCGCCGTCCGAGCGCGACGCGCAGGCCGCGGATGCCCGAGATTGCGCGGCGAACTCGAGGTCGGTGTCGCGATCGCCGATCATGCAGCTGCGCGCCGCGATCGATCGGATGCTGCGCGCAGGTACTCGCTGCACCAGCCCGGTCCGCGGCTTGCGGCAGCCGCAGCCCTCGCGCGTGAAATGCGGGCAGATGAACACCGCGTCGAACTCGATGCCCTGCGAGGCGAACAGCTCGCAGCAGGAAGTCGCTGCACGCGCTCGAAGTGCTCGCGCGGATAGGCTCGGCGTGCCGAGCCCGTCCTGGTTGGTGACCATCACGCAGGCGATAGCCGGCGCGCTTCAGCTCGAGCAGCGCCGGCGAACACGCCGGGCATCAGGCGGATCTTGTCGAGGCTGTCGACCTGCTCGTCGGGCGGCTCCTCGATCGAGCGTGCCGTCGCGGTCGACGAAACAGCGTGCGCGCGGCCGCTCATGCCGCCATCGCAGGCTCTCGAGCAGCGCGATCGTTCTGCGTCGCGGCGTGCCGACGCGGATGCGCAGCGACCGCGGCAGCGCCGGGCTGCGCGCGCATGTCGCGCACAGCAGTGCCGCCGGCCATGCGCGCGCGCAGCAGCCGCGTCGGCATCGCGGCAATCGACCAGCAGGAATTCGCGTCGCTCGGCCAGACCCTGCTGACCAGCGCGCGAGCCGACCAGCGCGCGCGCGCAAGCGCGTCGCGCTCGGCCGAGCAGCGCCTGCGATCGCGGCGCGCGCTGCGGCGAGCGCTGCGCGGCTCGAGCGCGCGCGAGCACCGCCTCGATGGTCAGCTGCGCGAGCGAGTAGGGCGGGATCACGCGTGCGCAGCAGCTGCGATCACCTCGCGGATCGGCGATCAGCGCGCCGCAGCGCGCGCCGGCGAGCGCGTGCGCCTTGGACAGCGTGCGCAGCACGACGAGCGTCGAGCAGCGCTCGAGCCAGCGCGGCGAGGCTCGGCGCGGCGCGAACTCGACGTAGGCCTCGTCGACCACCACCACGGCGCTGCCGTCGAGCGCGCGCGCACACCGCTCGATCGCGCCGGCGTCGAGGCGATTGCCGGTGGGGTTGTTGGGCGAGCACAGGAACACCAGCTTGACCTGCGGCGTCGCCAGCGCGGCGAGCAGCCGCCGGCGATCGAGCGCGAAGCCGGCGTCGCGCCGCGAGCGGCACCTCGACGCACCGCCGCGCCCTGGATGCGCGCGGCCACGCGATACATGCCGAAGGTCGGCGGGCAGACGATGACCGCGTCGCTGCCGGCGCGGCAGATAGCTGCGCGATCAGCAGATCGATGGCCTCGTCGCTGCCGCGGCCGGCGAGCAGCGCGGCCGGCCGGCACGCCGTAGAGCGCGGCCAGCGCGCTCGATCAGCGCGTGCGGCTGCGGCTCGGGATAGCGGTTGAGGCCCGCGGCGGTGCGCATCGCCCGGCGGCGCGCCACGGCAGCTCGTTCGCATGCAGGCGCGTCGAGCGCCGGGCTCCCACGCCGCGTGCGCGTAGGGCTTGAGCGCGCGGATCTCGGGCCGCGCGAGCGCGAGCGAGCGAGACTCACGGGCGCGCTCGCGGCGCGAGCGCGGCGCAGGCGGATCGACCGCCGCGGCGTGCGCGTCGAGTCCCTCGAGCCGCGCGAGCGTCGCTGCGCGGTCGGGCCGAGGCCCGCGAGCCCCGCCGGCGTGAGCTCCTGCACCGTGATGCGCTTCACGAAATCCTCGACCGACAGGCCGCTGTAGGCGCGCGCGTAGCCGTAGGTCGGCAGCACGTGGTTGGTGCCGAGCAGTAGTCGCCCATCGGTCTCCGGCGACCAGTCGCCGAGGAACACCGAGCCCGCGCTGTGCACGCGCTCGAGCCAGCGCGCGCGGCTCGCGCGATCTGCGAGGATCAGGTGCTCGGGCGCGTAGCTCGTTGGCGACCTCGAGCGCGGTCGTCGAGATCCGGCACGACCAGGATGCGCGCATGGCGCGCGATCGACTGCTCGCAGGATCGCCGCGGCGCGACAGCGTGCTGCATCTGCGCGCTGCACCTCGCGCGGCGACGCGCTGCGGCGAGCGCCGCGCACGGGGTCACCAGCAGCGCCTGCGCCTGCGGGTCGTGCTCGGCCTGCGCGAGCAGATCGGCGGCGACGAACTCGGCGCGCGCGTCTCATCGGCGATCACCAGCACCTCGGACGGGCCGGCCGGCAGGTCGAGCGCCGCGCCGGCGGGATCGGCGGCGACCAGCTGCTTGGCGGCGGTCACCCAGGCGTTGCCGGGGCCGAAGATCTTGTCGCACCTTGGGTATCGTCGCGGTGCCGTAGGCCATGGCGGCGATCGCCTGCGCGCCGCCGACCTTGAAGACCTGCTCGATGCCGCAGCAGCTCGCGCGGCCACCAGCACCGCGGGGTCGGCGCCGCCGCTGCGCTGGCGGCGGCGTGCACAGCACGCGCGTCGGGCAGCCGGCGATGCGCGCCGGCACCGCCAGCATGATCACGGTGGAGGGCAGCGGCGCGGAGCCGGCCGGCACGTACAGCCCCACGGCGCGCGATCGGCACGCTGATCGCGCTCGCAGCGCACGCCCGGCTGCGGTCTCGACGCGCGACCGCGGCGGGCGCCTGCGCCGCGTGGAACCGATCGCACGTTCGCGATCGCGCGCTCGAGCGCCGCGATGCTGGGCGGCGCTGCAGGCTGCGCTCGGCCGCCGCGAACTCCGCGTGCGGAGACCGCGAGATCGGTCGAGCTCGACGCCGTCGAAGCGCCGCGTGCAGCGCGCGCAGCGCGGCATCGCCGTCGCGGCGCACCGCCTCGATGATCGCGCTGCGCCTCGCGCGCGACGCTGTCGGCATCGCGCTGCGCCGGCCGCGCCAGCGCGGCCGCGGCGCTGCGGCGTCGACAGCGATTGTCCAGTCGAGGATCTGCATCGGATCGCCTCAGGCCAGCATCTTCTCGACCGGCAGCACCAGCACCGCGCTCGCGCCGGCCCTCTTCAGGCTGCTCGAGCGTCTCCCAGAACACGTTCTCGCGGCACACGGCGTGCACCGCGACTCGATCGCGCGAGCCCTTCGAGCGGAATGATCGTCGGCGACTCGCTGCCGGGCAGCAGCTTCGCGATCGCCGGCAGCGCCGAGCGCGGCGCGTGCAGCATGATGTACTTGCTCTCCTTGACCTGCTCGCACGCCGTCGATGCGCATGCAGCAGCCGCTCGACCCACTCCTCCTTGTCCGGCGGGCAGCGGCACCGGCGTGCGGATCAGCACCGCGTGGCTCTCGAGCACCGTCTCGACCTCGCGCAGGTGATTGGCCTGCAGCGTCGAGCCGGTCGAGACCAGGTCGCAGATCAGGTCGGCGCGGCCCAGGCGCGGCGCGATCTCGACCGCGCCCGACAGCACCACGATCTCGGCCTGGATCGCTGCGCTCGGCGAGAAAGCGCGCCGAGCATGTACGGGTAGGTGGTCGCGATGCGCTTGCCGCGCGAGCGACTGCCGCGCCGCGGTAATCGAATGCCGTCCGGCACCGCGAGCGACAGCCGGCAGCGGCCGAAGTCGAGCGTGCGCACGATCTCGAACAGCGGCGCGCGCGCCGCGCGCGGCAAGCTCGAGGCGCTTCTCCTCGAGCACGTTCAGGCCGACCAGGCCCAGATCGCAGACGTCCTCCTGCACCAGGTCCGGGATGTCGTCGTCGCGCACGAACAGCACGTCGAGCGGCATGTTCTCGCCGTAGCACATCAGCTGATCCTTGCCGCGCGAGTAGCTTCAGCCCGCAGCGCGACAGCAGATCGAGCGACGGGTCGGTGAGCCGGCCGGACTTCTGCACCGCGATCTTGAGGCGCATGGGGGTGTCCGGCTCGTTCATGCGTTGCAGCTTCGAGGCGGTCGGTCGACCGCGCGGTAGCCGCCGTTGCCCGAGGTCAGGTAGCGCGCGACGCGGCCGATGGTGGTGACGCTCACGCCGGTCAGCCGGTGGATCTCGCGGTAGGGCAGGCCGCGCTCGCAGCAGCTCGACCACGGCCCAGCGGTCCGCCATGGCCTGCAGCTCCGCCGGTGTGCACAGGTCGCGGAAGAAGCGCGGCATTCCTCGACGCTGCGCAGCGCCAGGATCGCCGTGCAGAGCGCGCGCTCGTGCTGCTGCTCCTGGCGCAGGGTGACCTGGCCGTTGATCTTCATTGCACGCTGCATCATATCAATGTATTAACACGCTAATACATTAACACATTATCAGACGGGGCGCAAGTCGAAATCGCTTGACGTCGGACTGCGCGCCTGAATAACATTTAGCGGGCTCATCTAGACCGGCTGAGGGAAAGGCCCTTAGAAGCCGGGGCAACCACCCTGAGGGTTCGCGAGAGCCGATGGAACGGTGCCAACTCCTGCGGAGCCGAGGCAGCCTCGAGCTCCGGTAGATGGGCGGCATGTGGAGCGGCGCCCGCGGCGTTCGCCTCAACGGCCACAGAGCGGCACCGCTCCCCAGGGGTTATGTCAACCGTGGAGGAGCCGCTGCAGAGGTGTCGAGAAAAGCCCGCATCAAAGCCCTCGCCGAAGAGCCGGCGGGCGATACGTCCCGCGCAGCCGAAGCGCTCCGTGCGCGAGGCGGTGCTGCCGCTGCCCGACCCTGGCGCCTGCACCACGGCGATGAGATCGCCGATGCGCACATCGCCTTTCGCCTGGTCGGGCCGGAGGAGGCGCCGGTCGTCGCGGTGCTCGGCGGCATCTCCGCGCATCGCGTGGTGTGACGGTGCGCCGGGTTGGTGGGCGGAGAGCGTCGGCCCCGGGCTCGGCGTCGATACCACGCGAAATTCCGCGTGCTCGGCATCGACTATCTGGGCGGGCGCGGCGGAGTTCGCGCGCCGCAGCCGGGACTCGGCCTTTCCGCCGCTGAGCTCCTACGATCAGGCGCGAGGCGCTGCGCGCACATCGTGCTGATCATCTCGGGCATCAAATCGCTGCACGCCATCGTCGGCGCATCCTACGGCGGCATGGTGGCGCTGTGCTTCGCGCGAGCGCCACGCCGCGCGGGTGGGCCGCATCGTCGTCGTTGAGCGCCGCCGACAAGTCGCAGGTGCTGTCCACCGCGTGGCGCAGCGTGCAGCGGCAGATCGTGCGCGAGGCGATCGCGCGCGGCGACGGTCCGAGCGGGCTCAAGCTCGCGCGGGCGCTGGCGATGGCGACCTATCGCAGCCCGGTGGAGTTCGAGCTGCGCTTCGGCGCGGCGCCCGTGCGCGAGGCGAACCGGTTCCGATTTCCGATCGAGGACTACCTGTTCGCGCGCGGCGACGATTACGTGCAGAAATACCGGGCCGAGTCCTTTCTCGCGCTGAGCGAGTCGATCGATCTGCACCAGATGGATGCGACCGCGCGTGCGCACGCCCGCAACGCTGATTGCGGTGCGCGAGGATCAGCTGGTGCCGTTCGCCGACATGCAGGGACTCGCGGCGCGCCTCAACGGGCCGCGCCAGCTGCATCGAGATCAATTCCATCTTCGGCCACGATGCCTTCCTGAAGGAGGGCGCGGCGCTCAACGCCGATCATCAGGCAGGCGCTGTACGGAGACGACATGAGCAAGAAGATCAAGCCCGAAAATGCCTTGGCCACGCGCATCGGTGCGCGCGGGGCTCGAATCGGACGCGCAGCACGGCGCGGTGGTGCCGCCGATCTATCTGTCGACGCAACTTCGCCTTCGAGGGCTTACGGCGAGCCGCGCAAGTACGACTACACGCGCTCCGGCAATCCGACGCGCGACCAGCTCGGCGCCGCGCTCGCCGATCTGGAGGGCGGCGCCGGCGCGGTGGTCACCTGCACGGGCATGGCGGCGATCACGCTGATCCTGGCGACCGTCGGCGCAGGGCGCGCGCGTGCTCGCGCCGCACGACTGCTACGGCGGCACCTACCGGCTGCTCGCGGCGCTGCACGCGCAGGGCAAGCTCGCGGTCGATTTCGTCGATCAGGGCGATGCCGCGCGCGCTCGCGCGCGGCGCTCGCCGCCAAGCCGCAGCTGGTGTGGATCGAGACGCCGAGCAATCCGCTGCTGCGCATCGTCGACATTCGCGGCGATCGCCGAGGCGGCGCCACGCGCGCCGGCGCGCTGGTGGTCGCCGACAACACCTTCCTGTCGCCCGCTCTGGCAGCAGCCGCTCGCGCTCGGCGCCGACCTGGTCGTGCATTCGACCACCAAGTACCTCGAACGGCCACAGCGACGTGGTCGGCGGCGCGGTGATCGCCGCGACGCAGGAGCTCGCACGAGAGCTTGTCCTGGTGGGCCAACGCCTCGGCGTCACCGGCGCGCCGTTCGACAGCTTTCTGACGCTGCGCGGGCTGCGCACGCTGCACGCGCGCATGCGCGTGCACGCGGCGAACGCCGCGGCGGTCGTCGAGCTGGCTGCAGCGGCATCCGGCCGTGCGGCAGGTCTACTATCCCGGGCTCTGCCGACGCATCCGGGCACGAGATCGCGCGCCGCCAGCAGAGCGGCTTCGGCGCCATGCTGAGCTTCGAGCTCGCGGGCGGCGAGCCCGCGGTCGCGGCGTTCCTCGCCGGGCTCGAGTGCTTCACGCTCGCCGAGTCGCTCGGCGGCGTCGAGAGCCTGATCGCGCATCCGGCCAGCATGACGCACGCGGGCATGGACGAGGCGGCGCGCCGCGCGCCGGGCATCGGACCGACGGCCTGCTGCGGCTGTCGGTCGGCATCGAGGATGCCGAGGACCTGCTCGCCGACCTCACCGCCGGTCTCGAGCGCGCCGCAGCGCAGGTCGCTACAGCGCAGCCAGAACCGCATCTCCGGCGGCACGCGTCGTGACCGGACGCGGCGCCCGGCGCGGCGAGATCGGCGGGCAGCGCGCCCGACGTCGATGGCCTTGGACACCGCGGCCTCGAGGCAGTCGCGCCTCCGTCTTCGAGCCCGAGCGAATAGCGCAGCAGCATGGCCGCGCTCAGGATCGTCGCGTAGGGATTGGCGATGCCCTGGCCGGCGATGTCGGGCGCCGAGCCGTGGATGGGCTCGTAGAGCCCGCCGCGTTGCCTCGGCGCCCAGCGAGGCGGAGGGCAGCAGGCCCATCGAGCCGGCCAGCATCGAGGCCTCGTCGGTGAGGATGTCGCCGAACATGTTCTCGGTGACGATCACGTCGAAGTCGCGCGGCCGCCGGATCAGGTGCATCGCGGCCGAGTCGACCAGCATGTGCTCGAAGCTCACGTCGGGGAACTCGCTCGGCACGATGCGCTCGACCACGGCGCGCCACAGGCGCGAGGTCTCGAGCACGTTGGCCTTGTCGACCGAGGTGAGCTTGCGGCGGCGCGCGCGCGCGAGCTGCGCCGCGAGCGCGCACCACGCGCTCGATCTCCGCCGCGGTGTAGCGGCAGACGTCGCTACGCCTCGGTCGGCGGTGCGCTGCTTGTCGCCGAAGTAGATCCCGCCGGTCAGCTCGCGCACGACCATGATGTCGACGCCGCGCAGCAGCTCGCGCCTTGAAGGGCGAGGCGTCGAGCAGCGCCGGGTGCGGCACCACCGGGCGCAGGTTGGCGAACAGCCCGAGCGCCTTGCGCAGGCGAGCAGCCCCTGCTCGGGCCGCACCTTGGCGTTCGGGTCGGCCCACTTCGGGCCGCCGACCGCGCCCAGCAGCACGGCGTCGGCGCGCCGGCACAGCGCGAGCGTCGCGGCCGGGCAGCGCCTCGCCGGTGGCGTCGATGGCGGCGCCGCCGATCAGCGCGCGGCTCGAATTCGAAAGGAATGGCCGAAGCGCTGCGCCGAGCCGCTCGAGCGCGCGCACCGCCTCGGCGGTGACCTCCGCGCCGATGCCGTCGCCGGCGAGCACCGCGATCAGGGCGCGCAGCTGCACTCTCCGGGACGCTCCGCGCGGCTTCGTAGCGCTCGATGTCGCGCGAGCTTGCTGCGCAGATAGCCGAGCTCGTCGACGCCGTTCAGCAGGCAATGGCGCGCGAACGCCTCGATGGGGAAGGTCGACCGACGCGCCGCTCGGCAGGGTCAGCCGCGGCGGTCTCCAGATCGATGTCCACCTCCGCGCCGGGATGCGCGAGCAGCCAGGCCGCGGTGGCCTCGTCCACCGTCACCGGCAGCAGGCCGTTCTTCAGCGAGTTGCTGCGGAAGATGTCGGCGATCTCGGTGCTGATGACGGCGCGGAAGCCATAGTCGAGCAGCGCCCAGGGCGCATGCTCGCGCGAGGAGCCGCAGCCGAAATTGCGGCCGGCCACCAGCACCTGGCAGCCGCGCGCCGCCGGCCTGGTTCAGCACGAAGTCGGGATTCGGCGTGCCGTCCGCGCAGGTAGCGCCAGTCGGCGAACAATTGCCTGCCCAGCCCTTCCTTGGTGGTGGTGGTCAGGAAGCGCGCCGGAATGATCTGATCGGTGTCGACGTTGCTCGACGGCAGCACCACGGTTCGCGAGCGCACGCGCTTGAACGGCTGCATCACAGCAGCTCCCGCGGATCGGTGATCCTGCCGCGCACGGCGCTCGCGGCCGCGGTGAGCGGACTCGCCAGCAAGGTGCGCGCGCCGACGCCCTGGCGGCCCTCGAAATTGCGATTGCTGGTGCTGACCGAGTACTGGCCGGCGGCAACGGTGTCGCCGTTCATCCCCAGGCACATCGAGCAGCCCGACTCGCGCCAATCGGCGCCGGCCGTCTTGAAGATCTCGTCGAGGCCGGCTGCCTCGGCCTCGCGCTTGACCTGCTGCGACCCGGGCACGATGAGCAGGCGCACGCCGGGCGCCACCTTGCGGCCTTTGAGGATGCGCGCGGCGGCCTCGAGATCCTCCAGCCGGCCATTGGTGCAGCTGCCGATGAACACGACGTTGACGGGCTTGCCCAGCATGGCATCGCCGCCGTGAAAGCCCATGTAGCCGAGCGCCTTGTCGTACGCCGCATCGCCGGCGCTCTGGGGGATCGCGCGCGCCGATCGGCACCACCATGCCGGGATTGGTGCCGTAGGTGATCATCGGCTCGAGCGTCGCCGCGTCGATGTCGACCGATGCATCGAACGCTGCGCCCGCATCGCTGGCGAGGCCGCGCCAGCGCGCCAGCGCGCAGTCCCAGTGCGCGCCCTGCGGTGCGCGCGGCCTGCCCTCGAGATATGCGAAGGTGGTCTCGTCCGGCGCGATCATGCCGGCGCGCGCGCCGGCCTCGATCGACATGTTGCACACGGTCATGCGCTCCTCCATCGACAGCGCGCGGATGGTCGAGCCGCGGTATTCGATCACATGGCCGGTGCCGCCCGACACGCCGACGCGTGCCGATGATCGCGAGGATCAGGTCCTTGGCGGTGACCCCGGCGGGCAGTTTGCCCTCGACGTTGACCGCGAAGGTCTTCGGCTTGCGCTGCAGCAGGCACTGCGTCGCGAGCACGTGGCCGACTTCGGTGCTGCCGATGCCGAAGGCGAGGGCGCCGAACGCGCCGTGGGTGCTGGTGTGGCTGTCGCCGCAGACGATGGTCATGCCGGGCTGGGTGGCGCCGAGCTCCGGACTGATGACGTGCACGATGCCGCGCCGCGCATCGCGCATGCCGAACAGCTCGACGCCGAACTCGGCGGCATTGCGCTCCAGCTGGCGCACCTGCTTGGCGGCGGCGTCGAGCTCTGATCGGCACCTCGCCGAACACCTGCTCGCGTGCGCGTCGGCGTCGAGTGGTCCATGGTGGCGAGCGTGCGCTCGGGGCGGCGCACCGGCAGCCCGAGCGACTTCAGCACGCTGAACGCCTGCGGCGAAGTGACCTCGTGGATGAGGTGCAGATCGACGTACAGCACGGCCGGCGTCTCCGGCCGTCTCCGCCACGCACCTCGTGCGCCGTCCAGACCTTCTCGAACAGCGTGCGGGCGGTCATGGCTGCCCGGTCAGGCCCTGCCGGACTCCAGCCAGGGCATGCGCGCGCGCAGCTTCGCGCCGACTTTTTCGATCGAGTGATTGAGGTCGGCCTTCAGCAGCTTGGAGTACTTGCGCCGCCCGCTCTTGGTCTCCGAGATCCATTGGCGCGCGAACTTGCCCTGCTGAATTTCGCTGAGAATCTTCTTCATCTCCTTCTTGGTGGCCTTGTTCACGATGCGCGGTCCGCGCGTCAGATCGCCGTACTTGGCGGTCTCGCTGATGAAGCGGTGCATCTTGGTGATGCCGCCCTCGTGCAGCAGGTCGACGATCAGCTTGAGCTCATGCAGGCATTCGTAATAGGCGACCGCCGGCTGATAGCCGGCTTCCACCAGCGTTTCGTAGCCCTTGACGACGAGCTCGGTGGCGCCGCCGCACAGCACCGCCTGTTCGCCGAACAAATCGGTTTCCGTCTCCTCGGCGAAGGTCGTCTCCAGCACGCCGCCGCGGGTGCCGCCGATGCCGTCGGCATAGGCCAGCGCCTTGGCTTTGGCGCGCCTCGAGGGATTCTGCGCCACCGCGATCAGGCAGGGCACGCCGCGGCCTTGGCTGTATTGGCGGCGCACCAGATCGCCCGGACCCTTCGGGGCGATCAGCACCACGTCCAAATCCTTGCGCGGCTTGATCTGCTTGAAGTGCATGTTGAAACCGTGGGCGAACAGCAGCGTCGCGCCTTTTTCGATCACCGGCTTCAATTCCTGGTAGAGCGCCTTTTGCGTCATGTCGGGAACCAGCATCGCGACCAGCTGCGCGCCCTTGACGGCCGCCTGCGGCTCCATCACCTTCAGGCCGTCTTTCTTGGCCTTGTTCCAGCTGTCGCCCTTGCGTACGCCGACCACCACGTCGAACCCGCTGTCGTGCAAATTCAGCGCATGCGCACGACCCTGGCTGCCGTAGCCGAGAATGGCGATGCGCGCTCCGCGCAGCGCTTTCTTGTCGACGTCCTTTTGCGAATACAAATGCATGTAATGCTCCGTGAAAGTAGCCGCAAATAGCAACACAGAATCTCTTATCATGCAAGGCCCGCGGCGACTCGCGCCGCGCTTCAAGGACTTGTGGTTCATGACAGTCGAAGGCACCGCTTCAGTTCCACTGTGGCTCCTGTACGAAGATGAAATCGATGCCTGGCGCGAGACGCCAACCGGCGCCCGTCGCGAACTGGCTGCGCGAGCAAAATTTCAAGGGCGAAAAGCATCGGGTGGCTGCTGGTGCCCGATTCCGCCGGCGCCTTGCGCCTGGCCGTGGGCGGCCTGGGCAAACGCCAGGGCGAGCTGTCGCTGTGGCACGCGGCCGGATTCGCGGAGCGCCTGCCGCCGCGCCGCTTTCGGCTGGCGCAGAGCTGGAGCGGCACCGAGGCCACGCAGCTGTGTCTGGGATTCGCCTACGGAGCGTATCGGTTCGAACGCTATCGGCCGGTCAAGGCCGAGCGCGCGGCGAGCATCGAGCCGCCGGCGAATGCCGATGTGCGCTTCGCCTCGCTTGCGGCCGAGGCGCTGCAGATGGCGCGCGACTGGATCAATACGCCCGCCTCGGACTTCGGGCCCGGCGAGCTCGCGGCAGCCGCCCTCGAACTGGCCGCGCGTCACCAAGCCCGCTACCGCGAATGGGTGGGCGAGGAGCTGCTCACCGCGAATTTTCCCGCCATTCATGCCGTCGGGCGCGCGAGCGCGGATGCGCCGCGGCTGATCGAGCTGCGCTGGGCGCCGCCCAACGCGGCGAATCTGCCGCGCATAGCCCTCGTCGGCAAGGGCGTGTGCTTCGACAGCGGCGGCCTCGACATCAAGCCGAGCGCCGGCATGGCGCTGATGAAGAAGGACATGGGCGGCGCCGCGGTGGCGCTCGCGCTCGCGCACATGCTCATGAGCAGCCGGATCCGCGCCGAGCTGCACGTGCTGGTCCCGGCGGTGGAGAATTCGATCAGCGGCAACGCCTACCGGCCCGGCGATGTGCTCGCCACGCGCAAGGGCCTGACCGTCGAGGTGGGCAACACCGATGCCGAAGGACGGCTGGTGCTGTGCGATGCGCTGGCTCTGGCCGACGCCGAGCGCCCCGATATGATCATCGATTTCGCGACGCTGACCGGCGCCGCGCGCGTCGCCCTTGGGCCCGAGCTGCCGGCGCTGTTCGGCAGCGACGAGCGGGGTCGTCGCGGAGCTCGCGCGCATCTGCCGCCGCCGCGCACGATCCGCTGTGGCCCATGCCGCTGTGGATGGGCTACGACGACGAGCTCGGCAGCAAGATGGCGGACCTCGGCAACGTCGCCGCATCGGGCTTTCGCCGGCGCGATCTTCGGCGCGCTGTTCCTCAAGCGCTTCGTCACCGAAACGGCGCGCTGGCTGCACATCGATTTGTACGCGCTGGAACGCAAAGGAGCGTCCCGGCCGCGGCGTCGGTGCGGAGGCGCAGGCGGTGCGCGGCGTGTATTGTTATCTGCTCGAGCGCTACGGCACGGAGTGACTGTGAAGAAAAGAATCGGGGATTCCCGCCATTATTCGAGAATGGTGGTGGAGGGCGTCAAACAAGCCCCCGCCCGCGCGATGCTGCACGCGGTGGGCTTCGGCGACGCCGACTTCACCAAGCCGCAGGTCGGCATCGCCTCGACCTGGAGCAACCTGACTCCCTGCAACATGCACATCGACGAGCTCGCGCGGCTGGCCGCGGCCGGCGTCGAGGCGGCCGGCGCAAAGGCCGTGACCTTCAACACCATCACCGTCTCGGACGGCATTTCGATGGGCACGCCGGGCATGCGCTACTCGCTGGTCTCGCGCGAGGTGATCGCGGACTCGATCGAGACGGTGGTCGGCGCCCAGGGCTTCGACGGCGTGGTGGCCATCGGCGGCTGCGACAAGAACATGCCGGGCTGCCTGATGGCGCTGGCGCGCCTCGACCGGCCCGCGGTCTTCGTGTACGGCGGCACCATCCGGCCCGGGCACGGACAAGCGCGACATCGTGTCGGTGTTCGAGGCGGTCGGCGGCTACGCCAGGGGCACGGTCTCGGAACATCGAGCTCAAGTTCGTCGAGCGCACGGCGATTCCCGGCCCCGGCTCCTGCGCGCGGGATGTACACGGCGAACACCATGGCATCGGCCATCGAGGCGCTGGGCATGAGCCTGCCGAACAGCTCGGCGCAGGACGCCGTATCGGACCAGAAGCGCGAGGACTGCGCGCGCGCCGGCGGCGCGGTCGTGGAACTGATCAAGCGCGGCATCCGGCCGCCGGCAGATCATGACCCGCAAGGCCTTCGAGAACGCGATCACCGTCGTGCATCGCGCTCGGCGGCTCGACCAATGCGGTGCTGCACCTGCTGGCGATCGCCGCGTCGGCAAATGTCAAATTGGCGCTCGATGACTTCACGCGCATCGGCCAGCGCGTGCCGGTGCTCGCGGACCTGCGCCCGAGCGGCCGGTATCTCGATGTCCGAGCTGGTCGCGATCGGCGGCATCCAGCCGCTGATGAAAACGCTGCTGGAGGCGGGCCTGCTGCACGGCGACTGCCTGACCGTGACCGGCGCGACCCTGGCCGAGAACCTGCGCGACGTGGCGCCGTACCCGGACGGCCAGGAAATCGTCCGCCGCTTCGACGACCCCATCAAGAAGGACAGCCATCTGGTGGTCCTCTACGGCAACCTCGCGCCGGAAGGCGCCGTCGCCAAAATCACCGGCAAGGAAGGCCTGCGCTTCACCGGCAAGGCGCGCGTGTTCGACTCCGAGGAGGCATGCGCTGCGAGGCATTCTCGGCGGCAAGGTCAAGGCCGGCGACGTGGTCGTGATCCGCTACGAGGGCCCGAAGGGCGGGCCCGGCATGCGCGAAATGCTGAGCCCGACCGGCGCCATCATCGGCAAGGGCCTCGGCGCCAAGCGTCGCGCTGATCACCGACGGCCGCTTTTCGGGCGGCAGCCACGGCTTCGTGGTCGGCCACGTCTCGCCGGAGGCGGCGCTCGGCGGCCCGTTGGCGCTGGTCGAGGACCGGCGATGCGATCACGATTGATGCAGAGCGTCGTGAAATCACGCTTGCACGTCGGCGCCGCCGAACTGAAGCGCCGGCGCAAGAGCTGGACAGCCGCCGCAACCCTATGCGCGCCGCGGCGCGCTGGCAAAGTACGCGAGGCAAGTGAGCAGCGCATCCTTGGGCGCAGTGACCGACCTGGAGTGACGCGCTACCGGCGAATGAATTCGCGCTTGCAGTGCGGGCGGGATATGTGTCAGGCTCTTTATTCGCCGTACAGGGACTTGAAGGGACGCTGCTGGGCAATGCGGGCGCGGGTATCTCCGACGCGTGGCGAGAGCGTACGCAACGGCGCGGGTAGTGCTTAAGGCGTATGGCGCAGCAGTACTATAAGGGGCAGGGTCGCAAGCGGGCTTATGTATACATTCGAAGAGCCATCACTATTCTCGGGCAGGCGGGGCGCGGCCCTCATCGCCGTCATCGCCCTGCATGTCGTCATCGTATGGGCTTTCTACACGGGACTGGCCGGGAAGCTCGTACAGAAGGTCATTCCGCCGGTGGAAATCGCGCAGATCGACAAGCCGAAAGACGTCGACAAGCCGCCGCCGCCGCCGCCCAAGCTCGAAGAAATCAAGCCGTACGTCCCGCCGCCGGAATTCGTCGACATCCAGGCGCCGCAGCAGGAGACCACGGCAATCACCCAGACGACCCAGGTCCAGGCGCCCGCACCCGTGGTGCATGCCGCGCCGCCGCCGGTACCCGGCACGCCGCCGCGGATGGATCCGAAGCATCCGCTGAAGATCGGCGAAGAATGGTATCCCGACGCGTCGAAGCGCGCGAACGAAGAGGGCCGCTGCGTCGTGCAAATGACGGTCGCGGTCGATGGACACATCGCCTCCGAGGCGATTCAGTCGAGCAGCGGTTTTCCCCGCCTGGATGAGGCGTGCCTGAAAGCCGTGCACGGACAGCGCATGTTGCCGGCCACCGAAGCGGGCAAGCCGGTCGAGAAGACGGTGTCCATACCCATTGTCTGGAAGCTGACGACTAAATAGTCGGCATGGAATGAAGCAAACGCAATTGCTGGCGCTTAATTACTCACGCTTAAATTAATGTAGAGGGAATCGGTCAATGCAAGAGACAGCTGTTGAAAACCCATATGGCCTTGGTGCGCTGATCGCCAATGGCGACATCGTCGCCCGGTCGATCCTCGTCATCCTGTTGATCATGTCGTTTCTGACGTGGTTCATCATGATCACCAAGTTTTTCGATCAACGCCGGCACCGCATTCAGGCAATCGAGGCGGAGAGGGAATTTTGGAGCTCCTCGAGCCTGACCGACGCCATCAGCAAGCTGAAGGGCGGCTCGAATCCGTTTCGCGCGCTCGCCGAGACCGGCAAGCAGGCGTACGAGTATCACGAGACCAACAAGAGCCGCTTGTCGGGCGCGATCGGCACCAGCGAATGGATCACCGAGTCGCTGCAGCGCACCGCGGACACCGTCATCAGCAAGATGCAATCCGGCTTGCCGGTGCTCGCCTCGGTCGGCGCCACCGCGCCGTTCGTCGGTCTGCTCGGCACCGTCATCGGCATCTACCACGCGCTGATCGCCATCGGCGTGGCCGGACAGGCCTCCATCGACAAGGTGGCGGGACCCGTCGGCGAAGCGCTGATCATGACCGCCATCGGTCTGGCCGTCGCGGTGCCCGCGGTGCTGGGCTACAACATTCTGCTGCGCCGGAACAAGGGCGTGCAGGAGCGCGTCAGCCACTTCACCCACGAGCTGCATGCCTACCTGATCTCGGGCGCGAAGATGGGCTTGGGCATGGACAAGGGAGCCGTACCGCCGGTCGTCAAACCCGCGCCGGTCGCGGCCCGCTAGGAGCCGTCCATGGCGATCTCCGTAGGCGGCGACGACGAAGCCGAATCGATGGCCGACATCAACGTCACGCCCCTGGTGGACGTGATGTTGGTGCTGCTGATCATTTTCATCATCACGATTCGGGTGATCATTCAGCAGGTGCCGGTGGAGCTGCCGAAGGCCACCAATCTGCCGACGCAGACCAAGCCGGAGAACATCACCATCGCGGTGGACAAGGAGGGGGGTATCTTCTGGAATACCCAGCGCGTGGACGGCATCGAGGACCTCAAGACCCGCCTGCGCGGCATCGTGCGAGAGGAGCCGCAGCCCGAGGTGCACATCCGCGGTGACGCGAATGCGCGCTACCAGTACATCGGGCAGGTGCTGGTGACGACCCAGCAAATCGGCATACGCAAAGTGGCGTTCATCACCACGCCCGATCACTTCGGCCCCGGGACGTAGGAGGGACAAGTCATGGCGATGAACGTCAAGAGCGAGGGCCAGTCGTATTCCGACATCAACATGACGCCGCTGATCGACGTCATGCTGGTGCTGCTGATCATCTTCATCATCACGATTCCCAGCCAGACGCACGCGGTCAAGATCGACAACCCGCTGCCGCCGCCGCCGAATTTCGTGCCGCCGCCGCCGCCGGAAGTGATCGATTTGTCCATCGATTTCGACGGTACGCTGCTGTGGAACAAGACTGCGGTGAACCGTGAGACGCTGCAGGGCTATATCAGCGACGAGGCGGCCAAGAATCCGCAGCCCGAAGTGCACATCACGGTCGACAAATTCGCCAAGTATGAAATCGTGGCGCAGACACTGGCCGATTTGCAGCACCGTGGCTTGAAGAAGATCGGATTTGTCAACAACGACTATTTCTAACTAACGGGTCCCGGCGGGTGTTGCGGCGCGTCAGCCCGGTCAATTGCGGGTTCACGCGCCGTTTGTTTGACCGGCCCGCCTCCCTCAAATGAACGCTCTCAAGATCGAAAGGCATGTGAAGGTGTGATCATGACGCAATCGATTAACAACAAGTGAACAATCCATGAAGCGCCGGGCCGCGGGCGACTGGCGCGTGCGCGCGAGCCTCGGCGCGGTGCTGGCGATGGCGTTGCTCGCTGCGGCCCCCGGCATCTCGGCGGCGGCGGACAAGCCCAAGGCCCAGCGAGATCAGCCGGGTCATCGCCAAGGAGATGACGGCCGCGCAAAAGGCGCTGCAGGCGGGACAGTGGGCCGAAGCGCTCAAGAATTTGGATGCGGCCGAGACAGAAGTCCGGGCTTACCGCCTTCGACAAGAAGACGATCTACCAGTTCAAGGGCTTTGCCGACGTCAAACTGGGCAACTTGAAAGTGGCGCAAGGCGAATTCGAGAAGGCCTTGGCGACCGGCGCGGCGACGCCGGAAGAGACGGCCAGCATAACCCGCACGCTGTTCGGCATCGCCGCGAGCACCAGCCAGTATCAAAAGACCATCGATTACGGCAAGCAGATGGTCGACGCCGGCACCGCGACGCCCGACAATCAGGCCATCATCGCGCAGAGCTATTACCAGCTGAAGGATTGCAAGAGCTCGGCGATCTGGGCCGACAAGGCCATCGCCGCCAGCCGCAAGGCGGGCGAGGCGCCGAAGGAGAACCTCTACCTGTTCAAGCTGCAGTGCGCATCCGACGCCGGCGATACGGCGGCGATGGATGCGGTGCTGGTGGATCTGATCAAGCTCACCAACAAGACGACCTATTGGAATACGCTGCTGCGCATCGAGCGCCAGGATGAGCGGGACGATCACAATCTGCTGATGATCTATCGCATCATGTACAACACCAACGCCATGAACGAGGGCAGCGACTACATCGAGATGGCGCAGCTGCTGGGCGATGCGGCGCTGCCGGGCGAGGCCGCCGCGGTTCTGGACAAGGCCATCAGCGGCGGGCTGATCAAGCCGGAGCAAAAGGAGCGCACCACACGTCTTCTAAACGCTCTGAAGAGCCGTGCCGATGCCGATCAGAAGGGCCTGTCGCAAGAGGCAGCCGAGGCGGCCAAGAGTCCCGCGGGCGAGCTCTCCGTGAAGCTTGGAGAGGTGTATTACGGCTTCGGCGATTATCAAAAGGCTGCGGATGCGATCAACACGGGCCTGCAAAAAGGCCAGATCAAGCATCTGGACGAGGCGTACGTCTATCTCGGGCTCGCCGATGCGCAGCTCAAGAACTTCGCCGACGCCAAGAAGGCCTTGGCGAATCTGAAGACCGTGCCGAACATCAGTCCGCGAGTGCTGAAGCTGATGGAGCTGTACGCGGACAAGCTCGGCTCGTAGGGGAGGGGGAAGCAACGCTGGAGCAGCAACGCTTGAGGAGATTGCTATGACCATCAAAGCTGGCGACAAGATGCCCGAGGGCAAATTCACCCGCATGGGCAAGGACGGCCCGCAAAAAGTGACGACCGACGAGCTGTTCAAGGGCAAGAAGGTCGTGCTGTTCTCGGTACCGGGCGCGTTCACGCCCACCTGCGATGCCAGGCACCTGCCGGGCTATCGTCGAACTCGCCGATCAGATCAAGGCGAAGGGCGTCGACACCATCGCATGCACGGCCGTCAACGATGTGTTCGTGATGAATGCCTGGGGCAAATCCGGCGGCGTCGGCGACAAGATTCTGATGCTGGCCGACGGCAATGGCGAGTACGTCAAGGCACTCGGGCTGGAGTTGAATGCCACCGGGTTCGGCATGGGTACCCGTGGTCAACGCTTTGCCCTCATCGTCAAGGACGGGGTGGCGACTCACGTGAACATTGAAGCCCCGGGCGAATTCAAGGTGTCCGCGGCGGATTACGTTCTCAAGCAGCTTTAGTCTGCTGGCTCTGCGGACCTCGCCGCCGGTCTTCTCGGCGGCGGAAGCCGAACGCATCGCGCGCGACACTCTATGGTCTTGCGGGCTCGATTCGCCCGCTTCCCGGCGAGCGCGACTGCAATTTCCATCTGCGTACCGCGCGATCGGCGCGAATATGTCCTGAAGCTGATCGATCTGCACGCCGGCGCCGAAGCGACGGACTGCCAGATACGCGTGCTGCGCCACCTGGCCGAGCAGGACGCGGCGCTCCCGGTCCCGCGGGTGCTGGCGACCCAGGCGGGCACGGACGTCGGCCGCATCGAGGCCGCGCGCGGCGGCTACGCGGTCTGTCTCATGGGGTATCTGCCCGGGCAGCTGCTGTCGCAGCGCCCTCCCGCCGCGCACCTGCTGCACGATCTTGGTCAGACGCTGGCGCGCCTCGACCGCGCCCTGCGGGGTTTTTTCCATCCGGCGCTGGCGCAGCGCCTGGCGTGGGATGTGCGCCGCCTTCCCGAGCTCATTGAATTCGCGCCCTGCATAGAGGCAGTCGACCTGCGCACATCAGTCGAGCGCGTCTCCGCCGCGCTCAGGGAGCGCATGCCGGCACTGCGCGCGCTGCGCAGCCAGGCGATTCACGGCGATTGTCACGGACACAACCTGCTGGTCGATGCGCAGGCCGGCGCAATCAGCGGCATCCTGGATTTCGGCGACATGATTCACGCGCCCATGGTGCTGGAACCCGCGGTGGCCATGTCGGAGCTGCTCACCGATGAGCTCGCGCCGATCGATGCGCTGTCGAGGCTGCTGCACGGCTATGCGCAGCGCCAGCCTCTGGAGGCCGCCGAGGTGGAGGTGCTCTACGATCTCATCGCGGCGCGCCACGCCGTCACGATTCTGGTGCATGCCTGGAGAGAGCGGCACGATGCCGGCGGCGCGCGGGTGCTCGAGCGATCGGCGGCGAACGCAGCGCGTTCGCTCGACCTGCTGCTGCAAGCCGGCCGCGAGCCGCTGACCGGTATGTGGCGCGATGCCGCCGGTAGCGCACGCGCGGGTGCCGTCGCGCAAGGCGGCGTCGATCGGCCGGCACGCGCAGCCGACCTGCCCCGCCGGCGGCGATTGATGGGCGCCGGCGCCGAGCTGTTCTACGAACAGCCGCTGCACATCGTGCGCGGTTCCGGGGTATGGCTCTACGACCCGCAGGGGGCCGCCTATCTCGATGTCTACAACAACGTTGCGCACGTGGGGCACACGCATCCCGACGGTGGTGCAGGCGATCCAGAGGCAGACCGCGATCTTGGCCACTCACACCCGCTACCTGCACGGGGCCATTCTCGAGTATGCCGAGCGGCTCACCGCGACCATGCCCGGCCATCTCGATGCCTGCATATTCGTCAATTCCGGCAGCGAAGCGAATGATGTGGCGTGGCGGATGGCGCAATTCGCCACCGGCCACCAGGGCGGCCTGGTCATGCAGCATGCGTACCACGGGATCACCGATGCCGTGGCGGCGCTCACGCCCGGCGCCGGGCAGCCGCGCGATCCCAAAGTCGTGACGCTGGGGGTTCCGCCGCCGGTCTGGAGCGCCAAGGACGTGCTCGGCAGCGCCGAGCTTGCGGCGGCCGCTGAAGATGCCGACCGGGCGGTGCACGTCTTGTCGATGCGCGGCTTTGCGCCGGCGGCATTTTATATCGACTCCGCGCTGACCAGCTCCGGCATTTGCGATCCGCCGCCGGCTTGGGCCCTCGCCGTCGCAGCGCGGGTGCGGGCGGCCGGCGGCCTCATCGTCGCCGACGAAGTGCAGTACGGGCTAGGCCGCTCCGGTTCCCATTTCTGGGGTTTCGCCCGCCGCGGTTTCGAACCGGACATCGTGACCCTCGGCAAGCCGGTCGGCAACGGCTATCCGATGGGCGTGGTCATCGCGAACCGCGCGATGATCGAGGCATTCCAGGCGAAGTACGGCCTTTTTTCCACGTTCGGCGGCAATGCCGTGGCGGCCGAGGCGGGGCTTGCGGTACTGGACGTGCTCGAGCGCGAACGGCTCATGGCCAACGCCGCGAGCACCGGCGAGTATCTGCGCGAGCGCTTGTCGGCGGTTGCCGCCCGGCATCAGTGCCTCGGTGCGGTGCGCGGCGCCGGGCTGCTGCTCGGTCTCGAGGTCGTCGGCATGGGCGCACACACGGCGCGCCAGCGGGCCAAACGAATCATCAATATCCTGGCATCCCGGGCGCGCGTTCTCATCGGCTATGAGGGCCCTGAGGCCGATGTGCTGAAGCTTCGGCCGCCGCTGCCGTTTCGTCCCGAGCATGCCGACCTGTTGGTGGCGGCGATCGACGCCGCGGCGGCAGGCATCGACGCGACAGGCTCCTAGCCTGTCCTGCTCATCAAGCGCTCGAGCTCCGGTACGACCTGGAACAGATCGCCCACCAGCCCCACGTCGGCGACTTCGAAGATCGGCGCCTCGCCGTCCTTGTTGATCGCGACGATGGTGCGCGCGTCCTTGATGCCGGTTAAATGCTGGATGGCTCCCGAGATGCCGATGGCGATGTAGATCTCGGGCGAAATGATCTTGCCCGTCTGGCCCACCTGCATTTCGTTGGGCGCGTAACCCGCATCGACCGCGGCGCGCGATGCGCCGACGGCGGCGCCGATCTTGTCGGCGAAGCTGAACAGCAATTTGAAGTTCTCGGCGCTGCCGAGCGCACGGCCGCCGGAAACGACCCGCGCGGCGGTCTGCAAGTCGGGCCGGTCGGTCGATCCGGATTTGGCGCCGACGTAGCGGGTATGCGACGGCAGCTCGACGCTGAGGCTCTTCGAGCCGATCGAGGCGCCGCCGCCGCCGCCGCGCGGCTTCGAACGAGGCGACGCGAACCGTCGCGACCAGCTTGCGCGCCGGATCCGCTTCCACCGTGACGATGGCGTTGCCGGCGTAGATCGGTCTGCGAAAGCGGTGGGCGCTCTCGACGGCCATCAGATCGCTGACCTGTGCAACGCCCAGCAGCGCCGCCACACGCGGCATGAGGTCTTTGCCGAAGCTGGTGGAGGGTCCGAAAACGTGGGTGTAATCCGCGGCCAGTGCGGCGATCTGCGGCGCAAAGATCGCGGCGAGCGGATGTGCATTCTCGGGCCGGTCCACCCGCACCACCGCCTTCACATCCGCCAGCGCCGCGGCTTGCGCCGCCACCGCCGCCGTGTCCGCACCCAGCAGCGCGATGGTGATCTCGGCGTCCGGAATGCTCTTGGCGCAGGTGACGCATTTCGCCGTCGCCGGATTCAGCGTCTTGCCGTCGTGTTCACCGATGATGAGTACCTTGTGCATCAGAGCAGACCCTTCTTCTTGAGTACATCGACGAGTTCAGCCACATCCTTGACCATCACGCCCTTCTGGCGCTGGGCGGGAGGCTCGGTTTTCACGGTCTTGATGAGCTGTCCTGCGCTGATACCCAGCGCGTCGAGCGAAGTGACGTCCAGGGGCTTCTTCTTCGCCTTCATGATGTCCGGCAATTTCACGTAGCGCGGCTCGTTCAAGCGCAGATCGACGGTTATGACCGCCGGCAAATCCACCTCGATGGTTTCCAGACCGGCATCGACCTCGCGGGTCACCGCCGCCTTCGCGCCCGTGATCTCGACCTTGGATGCATAAGTGGCCTGCGGACGCTCCCAGATCGCCGCCAGCATCTGCCCGGTTTGATTCGAGTCGTCGTCGATCGCCTGCTTGCCGAGAAAAATCAAGTCGGGAGCTTCCTTTTTCGCCACGGCAAGAAAGGTCTGCGCGGCGGTCAGGGGCTCCACCGGCTGGTCCGTCTGCACCAGGATCGCGCGGTCTGCGCCCATCGCTAGAGCCGTGCGCAGCTGCTGCTGCGTGTCGGCCACACCGATGCTCACCGCCACCACTTCGATATTCGTGCCGCGCTCCTTGATGCGCAGCGCCTCTTCGAGCGCGATCTCGTCGAACGGATTGACGCTCATCTTGACGCCGTCGAGCATCACCCCGCTGCCGTCGGGCTTGACCCGCACGCGCACGTTGTAGTCGACGACGCGCTTGATACACACCATGATCTTCTGCATTGAGTCTCCTTAAGCAGCCGTTTTCGGCGCGCCGCCCTTGAGCTGCGCTTCGGCCTGGTGTTTCGAGAATGAGGCGCTGATTTTAGCCGCGCATTGGCGCAGCTTGGGCAAAAAACGCTCCACCCCCGTCTTGGGCGGTATGGCCGCGGCGGCGAACCGCACGGTCAGGCACGCCAGCACGCGCTCCTCGAGCATGACCGGCACTCCCACGCTGATCTCTTCGACGATGCGCCGCGCGCGCGAAGTGATCGCATATCCCTGAGATCTGATGTCGGCCAGCATCCGCAGCAGATCGGCGGGCGTGCCGGGGCCGTGCTGGCTCCGTGCCGGCTTGTCATCATCGCGGGCGGACCGCGACAGTATCTCGATGAGCGCATCGCGCTGGGATGCGGGACAGAACGCGAGGTACGCGCGGCCGGCGGCGGTCGTCAGCAGCGGCAGGCGGAAGCCGGCCGAATAGCGCTCGACGGCGAGCGGGCTCGCATGATCGGTGGTTTCGCGCATCATCATCGTGGTGCCGGAGAGCGTGGCGATCGACACCGGCCAGACGATTTCGCGGCCCAATTCTTGAATGAAGGGCTTCGCGATCTGCGCGACCCATGCCTCGTCGTCGAATCCGCCGCTCAGGGCGCGCACCATGATGGTCAGTCGATAGCGGTCGTCGCTGCCGTCGCGAAACACGAAGCCCGCATTGCACAGCGTTTCCAGGATTCTGTAGACGGTGGTGCGAGGCAGGCGAATTTCCTGCGCGACTTCCGAGACGGTGGCGCCGTCGCGCACATTGAGCACCGTAAGCGCATCTAGACCGCGCATGAGCGCGCGGATGGGGCGGGTCGATTCCATGAAACCTCGACAAGGTGGATCGCGTTAGTTTAAGGATCACCGCTTCGCTTGTCCACCTTGCGGTCAATCGATAGACTCGCCGCGATGTTTCGCTATTTTCTCAAACGCGTGGGCTGGGCGGTCCCCACGCTCTTCATCATCGTCACGCCTCACGTTCTTTCTCATTCGCGTCGCTCCCGGCGGACCCTTCGACCGCGAACAGTCGCTTCCGCCGGAAATCATGGCGAACCTGCAAAGCGCATACGGCCTCGATCAGCCCCTGTGGGCACAGTACTCGCGCTATCTGGGAGCGCTGGCGCACGGCGACTTCGGTCCGTCCTTCAAGTACAAGGATTTCACGCGTCACCGAGCTGATCGGACAGGGCCTTCCGGTCACCCTGGAACTCGGGGCGATTGCCCTGAGCCTTGCGCTGGCTCTGGGGATTCCCATCGGCACCTTCGCCGCACTTCGCCACAACTCGCGCGGCGGACTATCTCACGATGGGATTCGCCGTCGCGGGCATCGCCATACCCTCGTTCGTGGTGCTGCCGCTGCTGGCTCTGTTTTTCGGCATTCGCTGGCACTGGCTGCCGGTGGCCGGCTGGGAGCCGGGATCGATTCGATATCTCGTCCTGCCGGTCATCGCCCTGGCGCTGCCGCCGCTCGCCTACGTCGCGCGGCTCACGCGCGGCAGCATGCTGGAGGTGCTTCGCAGCCACTTCATCCGCACGGCGATCGCCAAGGGCCTGCCGCTGCACGTCGTGATCTTGCGGCATGCGCTGCGCCCGGCGCTCGTGCCGGTTGCGGGCTATCTGGCGCCCGCGGTCGCCTCCATCATGACCGGCTCGCTGGTGGTCGAGTCGATCGCCGGACTGCCTGGCGTGGGCCGCTACCTCGTGCAGGGCGCGCTCAATCGCGATTACACGCTGGTGATGGGGATGGTGATCCTGTACTCGACGGTGCTGATCGGCATGGGGCTCATCGTCGATCTGCTGTACGCCTGGCTCGACCCGCGCATCAGGTTCGAGCGGTGAGCGGCGCGCAATGGCGTGAGGGCGCGCGGCGTCTACGCGCCAATCCAGGCGCCGTCGCCGCGCTGGGCATCATCGGCGTGCTGGTGGCGATGGCGCTGGTCGGGCCCTGGCTCAGTCCGAATGACATCGAGGCCCTCGACTGGTCGCATGTGGCCGCGCAGCCGGGCATGGCGCATGCGCACTGGTTCGGGACCGACCGGCTGGGGCGCGACCTGTTCGTGCGCACGCTCGAGGGAGCGCGCGTGTCGCTGGCCGTCGGCCTCGTCGCGAGCGCGGTGAGCTTGAGCCTGGGCCTGAGCTACGGCGCGATCGCAGGCTACGTCGGCGGTCGGACGGATCAGCTGATGATGCGCATCATCGAGATCCTGAGCGGCTTGCCGCTGATTTTTTTCGTCATATTCCTGACCGTCATCTTCGGCCGCAGCGCATACCTGCTGTTTCTGGCGATCGGCGCGGTCGGCTGGCTGACCATGGCGCGCATCGTGCGCGGCCAGACGCTTGAGCATTCGCCGGCAGGAGTTCATCGAGGCCGCGGTGGCCTCCGGTGCGGGCACGGCGCGCATCATCTTCAAGCACGTCGTGCCCAACGTGATCGGCCCGGTGATCGTGTACGCGACGCTCACGGTGCCGCAGATCATTCTGTTCGAGAGCTTCCTGAGCTTTCTCGGGCTCGGGATTCAGGAGCCGCACGCGAGCCTCGGCACTCTGATCGCGGAGGGGGCCGGGGAGATGGAAGCCGCGCCGTGGATTTTGTTCGTGCCCGGAGCCTTTCTCGCCGCGCTGCTGCTTTGCTTGAATATTTTCGGCGACGGGCTGCGCGATGCTCTCGATGCGAAGGAGCGCTGATGTGACGCCGACGCTCGGACATCGAGAACCTGCAGATCACCTATGCGCTTGCCGGCGGTCCGATCGCCGCGGTGCGCGACGTCTCCCTGGCGGTGCGCCCGCGCGAGTGCCTCGGCATCGTCGGCGAATCGGGGTCGGGAAAGACCCAGGTGTTTCTGGCGGCGATGGGCCTGCTGCCGAAAAATGCGCGGACCGGGGGCAGCGTGCGCTTCGACGGCAGCGACATTCTCGGCCTTGCGCCGCAGGCGCTGAACCGGGTGCGCGGCTCGAAACTCACCATGATCTTTCAGGATCCGATGACCTCGCTCACGCCGCACCTGAAGATCGGCGTGCAGCTGGCGCGAGGTGCTGGTCAGCCACCGCGGCGCTTCCTGGCGCGACGCAGCGGCGCCGCGCCGCTCGAGATGCTGGAGCGGGTGCGCGTGCCGGAGCCGCAGCGGCGCCTGCGGCAGTATCCGCACGAATTGTCCGGCGGAATGCGCCAGCGGGTGATGATCGGCATGAGCCTGCTGTGCGAGCCCGATGCTGCTGATCGCGGACGAGCCGACCAGCGCGCTCGATGTCACCGTGCAGGCGCAAATCATGGATTTGCTGCGCGCCTGCGCGCCGAGCTGGGGCATGGCCATCGTGCTGATCAGCCATGATCTGGCGTCTGGTCGCCGGACTCGCCGACCGCATCGTGGTGATGTATGCCGGGACGGGTCGTGGAAAGTGCCCGTGCGGATCGAATTATTGCGGCGCGCGCGGCATCCCTACACCGAACTGCTGCTGAAGTGCGTGCCCAATCTTCGCGCGGCGCGCCTCGAGCGCATGCCCTGTCTGCCGGGGCAGCCGCCGAGCCCGGCGGCTCCCGAACGCGGCTGCGCATTCGCGCCGCGCTGTCCGCGCGCAACGGAGCGCTGCGAGGCGCAGCGGCCGCCGCTGCAACGACGAGGCGGAGCGAGTCGGCTGCCACATCCGTGGCCTGCCACTGACGGCCGCTGTTGTCCATGAGCGAGCGCGCTGCTCGACGGTGCGCAATCTGCGCGTGCGGTTCGGCGCATTCGCCGCGCTCGAGGATGTGAGCTTCGAGCTGCGCGCCGGCGAGACCCTCGGGCTGGTCGGGGAGTCGGGATCGGGAAAATCGACGCTGGCGCGCGCGCTCTTGCGCCTGGTTCCCGCATCGCGGCGGCACGGTGATGTGGCGCGGCGTGGATCTGCTGTCCTGCGATGCGGCAGCCCTGCGCCGGCTGCGCCGCGACCTGCAGATCGTCTTTCAGGATCCGCTGGCGAGCCTCGATCCGCGCATGACCGTCGGCGAGACGCTGGCCGAGCCGCTGAAGATCTTCGAGCGCGCGCTCTCGGCGTCGGCGCGCGCAGGCGCGGATCGGCGACATGCTGGAGCGCGTCGGCCTCGCACGCGGCATGATCCATCGCTATCCGCACGAGTTCAGCGGCGGCCAATGTCAGCGCATCGGCATCGCGCGCGCGATGATGCTGCGCCCGAAACTCCTGATATGCGACGAGCCGGTCAGTTCGCTGGACGTGTCCATTCAGGGACAGATCGTCAATCTGCTGCTCGATCTGCAGCGCGAATTCGGCACCGCGATGCTGTTCATCAGCCACAACCTGGCCGTCGTGCAGGCATCTGAGTCATCGGGTCCTGGTCATGTACCTGGGCAGGATCGTGGAAGTCGCGGCGCGCGACGCGCTGTTCGCCGCGCCCGTCCACCCGTACACCCGGGCGCTGCTGGCCGCCGTGCCGGATCCGACGCGGCCGCCGACGGCTCGCACCGCCGGGCGGTGCGCCGGCGGGCGCGCCGCCGATCGGCGGCGAGGAGCCGTTCGGCGGCGGCTGTGTGTTTCGCCAGCCGCTGCGCCTACGCCGAGCCGCCGTGCGCCCTGGCGGCCCCCGTGCTCGAGCAGGTGGCCGCTGAGCATGCCGTTGCCTGCCACCGCCGGCGCGAGCTCGTGTATTCTTGAGCGCATGATACGGCGACAGATCGCATGACCAGCGGCGACCGGTGCGCGCCAGCGACGGCTTGGCGAACGTACGCTACGAGATTCGCGGCAAGCTGGCGCGCAGCGCGCTGGCCATGGAGCGGCTGGGCTACGACATCATGTCGCTCAACATCGGCAATCCCTATGCGTTCGGGTTCCGCACGCCCGAGACCATGCGCCTCGCCATGATCGAGAACCTGCGCCACAGCGAAGGATACGTGCATCAGAAGGGCATTTTCCCGGCGCGCGAGGCGGTGGTGATGCAGCAGCAGGAGCGCGGCGTGCGCGGCGTCACCGGCCGAGGAGGTGTTCATCGGCAACGGCGTGAGCGAGCTCATCGATCTCGCGCTGCGCGCGCTGCTCAATGCGGGCGATGAGGTGCTGGTGCCGAGCCCGGATTATCCGCTGTGGACCGCGGCCGTCAATCTGAACACGGGCGCGCGCGGTGCACTATCCCTGCCGCGCCGGAGCGCGGCTTCGTGCCGGACCCCGAGGAGATCGAGGCGCTGGTCACCCGCCGCACGCGCGCGCATCGTCATCGTCAATCCGAACAATCCCACCGGCGCGGTGTATCCGCGCGAGACGCTGGCGGCGATCGCGCGGATCGCCGAGAAGCACCGGCTGGTCGTGCTGTCCGACGAGATCTACGACCAGATCCTGTACGACGGGGCCGAGTTCGTGCCCATGGCGACGCTGGTGCACGGCACGCTGTGCTGCACGATGAGCGGGCTGTCGAAGGTCTATCGGGCCTGCGGCTACCGGGTCGGCTGGGCGGTATTCTCAGGCGACGTGGAGAATGCCGACCGAGTATCTGAGCGGCCTGGAACTGCTCAGCTCGCTGCGGCTGTGCAGCAACGTGCCCGGACAGTGGGCGGTGCAGACGGCGCTCGGCGGCCATCAGAGCATTCGCGAGCTGACGCGCCCGGGCGGGCGTCTGTACGAGTCGCGGCAGACCATTCTCGAAGGCGTCGCGCGCAGCAAGTATCTCAAGCTGGCCCGGCCGATGGGCGCCCTGTATGCCTTCGTCGAGGTGCGCGGCGACGTGCTGCCGGACTTCGACGACCAGGCGTTTGCGCTCGATCTGCTTGGAGAACAAGCACGTGCTGGTAGCCCCGGGCGTGAGCTTCAACGTGCCCTACCGCAATTGCTTCCGCATCACCAATCTGCCCGAGCCGCAGGTGCTCGCCACGGTGTTCGAGCGGATCGAAGAGCTGCTCGACGCGCGCGCGGCGGCCGCACCCGCGCTGCAAATGGTCGGTTCGACCGGCCAAGTATAACGTTGACTTCAGGAGCGCGAGCGCGTGCCACCCGGCTTGATCGAGGCCGCCGATGCGGACTGCACCGTCCTGGTCCCGAACATCGAGCTTGCGGCGGCGCTGTTCGATGCCATCGAGCGGGCCCACCGGCTTCAGGCCGCGAGGTATGGCCGACACCGCGGGTGCGCGATTTCGGCAGCTGGCTGAGGGAGCAGCACGTGCGGCGGCAATTGGCGGACTCATCGACCCCGCGCTGCTTGACCGACGTCGAAGAGCGCGAGCTGTGGCGGGCGGTGGTGCTCGACGAGCGATTCCGCTGCAGCGGTTCCTCGAGCCGGCGGGCGCCGCGCGTGCGGCGCGCGCGCGCGCCGGGCGATCTTCGAGTACGGCATTCCGCTGCGCGCCGTCGCCGGCTACGGCACCGAGGAATCGCGCGCGCTTGCTCGATTGGAGTCGAGCGCTTCGCCGCATCGCTGCCGGGCTCTGCGCTGCATCAGCGCCGACCAGTTGCGAGGATCGCGATCGAGCGCACACCTCCGCGGAGCGCACCGCCGAGCCCATCGCGTGGATCGAAAGTCCGCGCATGGCGGCCGGTCGCCCGGCGCTGGCTGCAAGCCCATGCCGGTGTCCCGCTGCAGCCGTGCGCCGCTCCGAACGCGCGGCGTCGCCGCGTGTGCTCCAGGCGGACTCGCCCGACGCCGAACTGGCGGCGATCGCCGCATGGGCGCGGACCAATCTTGCAGGCGACATCCAGGCTTTCGGGCGTGGATTTGCGTTCCCGATCTGGCCTGCGCCGCGCCGAGCTGGTGGACGCGCTCGATGCCGCGCTGGCGCCGCAGCGCTTCTGCCTGGACGAGCCGATCCGGGCGCGCCGTATGCCGTGGCGGGCGGCACGCCGCTCGCCGACTTACGCGCCGGTGCGCGCGGCGCTCGATCTGCTGTCGGCCGGCGACGGGAGCGGTCTCGTTCGAGCAATTCAGCGCCCTGCTGCGCGCGCCGGAGCTGCAGGCCGCGCCGGCGGAGGCGGTCGCCGCGGCGCGGCTGGACGTGGCGCTTGCGCAGCCGCGCGCCGAGCGAGGCGCCGCTCGCAGCGATTGGCTGGCGCTCGCGGAGGCTGTCGCGCGCGCCGAGTCGTCGGCCGCCCGGTCGCCGCGCTCGCAGCGCCTGCAGGCCGCGCGCGCGGGCGCTCGACGGAGCTGCGCGGCAGTCATCCGATGAGCCGCTGGATCGTCGCTCTGGATCGCGCCTTCGAAGCGGGCCCCTGGAGCCTGCGCCATCGCTGGTCGAGCGCCGAGTATCAATCGGCGGAGCGATTTCGCGAATTGCTGGCGACGCTCGCGGCGGCGGATTCGCCTGTTCGGCACTCATTCGCGCCGCTCCGCCGAAAGCATCCTGCGGCGCGCGGCGCGCGATACGGCCTTTCAAATGCAGACCGGCATCCCGCCCATCTGGGTGAGCGGGCAATTGATCGACCCATGGCTCGCCTACGACGGGCTCTGGGTCACCGGATGCAACGAGGAGCGCTGGCCGCCGCCGGTCGATCCAATTCCGCTGCTGCCCGTGCCGCTGCAGCGGCAGTACGGCGTGATCGCCGCGGCGGTGAGTCGCAGCTGCATTCGCCGAGGACTTGCAGCGGCGCTGGCAGCGCGCGCGCCGGCGCCTGCGTGTTCAGCTGCGCCGATCCCGGCGACGGGCGCCGTGCCGCGCCGAGTCCCCTGCTGCGCGGAGCTTGCGCCGAGCGCCCTCGGATCGCCGCTTCAGCGAGCCGCGCCGCAGCCGCATTGGCTCGAGCGCTCGCGCTCGCGCGCCCGTGCTCGAGGAGCTCATCGATGAGCGGGCGCCGCCTTCGGCGCGGACGAGCGGACACGCGGCGTGGCGACGCTCAGAGCGCAGTCGCGCTGCGCGTTTCGCGGCTTTGCGGAGACGCGGCTGAGGACCGAGGCGCTCGAGCGGCCGATGCCGGGCTTCAACGAGCGCGAGCGCGGAGAATTGCTGCACGACGCGCTGGAACAGATCTGGTCGGAGGTGCGCGACTCGCGCCGGCTGAAGGCGCTGGATACGCGCAGCCCGAGAGCCGCCCTGCTCGCGCGAGAGCGGCGCGCTGCGCCATCGACAAGCTGTGCCGGCGCCGCGATCCTGGCGCGCGCTGGCGGGAGCGCGAGCGGATCCGCATGCACGCCCTGCTCGCGCAAATGGCTGGCCAGCTCGAGCGCCTGCGCGCGCCCTTTCAAGGTCGAGCGTATGGAGCAGGGCGCGCAGATCGCGCAGCACGCGGGACTCGAGTTCACGGTGCGCATCGATCGGATCGATCGTCTCGAGGACGGCGCGCGGGTGCTCATCGATTACAAGACCGGCTGCCGCGGCTCGCGATTGGCGCGGCGAGCGGCCCGACAATCCGCAACTGCCCATCTATGCGCTGCTGCACCGCGAGGACTTGGTCGCCGTCGCCTATGGCAGGATCAACGCGGCCGACTGCCGCTTCGTGGTCGAGTCCGAGCGCAGCGGAATATTCAGGCCGGGCGGCGCCAGGACCAGATTGGAAGGCGATGCCGAGCTTCGCGGAGCTTGATGCGAGGTGTGGTCGCGGCGCATCGAGCGGCTCGCCGCGGACTTCGCCGAGGGCCGCGCCGCGGTCGACCCCACGCTCGAGCGCCTGCCAGTCCTGCCGGCTGCACGGCCTGTGCCGCGTGCCCTCGGCGCTCGACGTCGCCGCGGTCCTGACGATGCGGACGCATCGTGACCGATGCCGACTCGGCCGCCCGCATCCACGACCGCGCGGCGCGCGAGCGGCGATCGCGGCGGGGCTTCGGTCCTGGTGCAGGCCCCGGCGGGCAGCGGCAAGACCACGCTGCTGACGCAGCGCTATCTGCGGCTGCTCGCGACGGTCGATGCGCCGGAGCGCATCCTGGCGCTGACCTTCACGCGCCGCGCCGCGCAGGAGATGCGCGAGCGCGTGCTCGGCGCCTTGCAGACGCGCCGCGCTCGCCGCCTGCCCGGCGCGGCGCACATCCGCAAACCTGGGAGTCTGGCGGTGGCCGCGAAGCGGCATATGCAGGCCTTGCAGATCGACATCGAGCGCCATCCGTCGCGGCTGCGCATCGAGACCATCGATTCGTTCAATGCCTGGCTGGCGGGCCAGTTGCCGATCACGGCGGGCGCGGGAGCGCGGCTCAATCTGCTCGAGAATGCCGCGGCCGCTGTACGAGGAGGCGGCGCGGCGCGCTCTGGCGCACGAAGCAGCGGACTCCGTTCGGCGCTCGCCGTCGAGCGGGTGCTCGCGCTCGACGATCAGCGCTGGCGCCATCTCGTCGAGTTGATCGCCGAGATGCTTCCCGAGCCGCGATCGCTGGCTGCCGCTGCTCGCGGGTCATCTGCAGGCGGCCAGCGCGCTCGATGAGGCGCAGCTGCGGCGCGTGCGGCAGCATTTCGACGAGGATCTCGAGCTGCTGGTGACGCGCGCGCTGCGAGGCGCCCACGCCGCGCTCGGCGGCGAAAGCAATTGCCGCGCTTGCGCCGCTGCTGCGCGCAGCGGCGCAGCGCCTCGAGGGCCGGCGGGAGGTCATGGCCGGGTGGCAGTTCGAGCAGGGCCCGCTGCAGCCGGACGCGCGCCATCTGGGACGTTGGCGCGGGCTTGCGGATATGTGCCTGACGAACGGTTCCGCGCCGGCCGTCCGCAAGCGGCTCACCCGGCGGACGGCTTCCCGCGCGCAATGCGCCGAGAAGCGCCCATGATGGCCCTGCTCGTCGCGAATTCGAGCGCGATCCCGAGCTGCTGACCGCGCTCAAGGCGCTGCGCGCGCTGCCCGATCCGCGCTACACGCGACGAGGACTGGGCACGCGTGCGCGACGTGGCGCAGGTGCTGGTGCTCGCGGCGGCGGAGCTGGAGCAGGTCTTTCGCGAGCAGGGAGCGGTCGATTTTCCCGCGGTGTCGATGGCGGCGCTGCGGGCGCTCGGCGCCGAGGACGCGCCCACGGATCTTGAGCCTGCGGCTCGACTACCGGCTGCAGCACATCCTGGTCGACGAGTTCCAGGACACCTCGAGTGCGCAGCTCGAGCTCGTGCAGCTGCTCACGGCCGGCTGGCAGCGCGGGGACGGACGCAGCGTGTTCTGCGTGGGCGATCCGATGCAGTCGATCTATGGATTTCGCCAGGCGGAGGTCAGAGCGTTTCTGGATCTCGCCGAGGAGGGCATCGGCGAGGTGCGATTCGATGTGCAGCGGCTGAGCAGCAATTTCCGCTCCGCCCGGCCTCGTCGTGGATTGGATCAATGACTGCTTCGCCCGCGTCATGCCGCGGCGGACGATCGCGATCGCGGCGCCATCGCCTTCCGGCCGCAGCGAGTCGGCGGTCGAGTCGTCCGCGAGGGCGCGAGCCCGCGGTCACCGTGCGCGGCTTCGCGACGCGCGGCGCCGAGGCGGCTGGCGATCGCCGAGATGATCGCGGCTGCGGCGCCGGCAGCATCCCGAGTGGCGCATCGCCGTCCTGGTGCGCGCGCAGGGCCCACGCGCGCGAAATCGCGAGCTGCCTGCGCGCGCGCGGCATCGCCTTCAGGGCCGTGGATATCGAGCCGTTGCAGGATCGCGCCGTGGTGCGCGATCTGGTCATGCTCGTCTGTGCCTTGCTGCACTTGGGCGACCGCACCGCGTGGCTGGCGCTGCTGCGCGCGCCCTGGGCTGGGCTGACGCTGGCGGATCTGCTGCTCGTGGCGCGCGGCGGGCCGACCGTGTGGGACGCGCTGCGCGACGATGCGGTGCTCGCTCGACTGAGCGAGGAGGGTAAGATGCGCTGCCGGCGGGCTGCGCTCCGTCCTCGAGGCCGCCCTTCGCGTACAGAGCCACGGCACGTTCGCGCGCTGGGTGGAGCGCACCTGGCTCGCGCATCGGCGGTCCCGGCTGCGCGACGGACGCGCGCGAGCTCGCGCATGCGCGCACGGTCTTCGAGCGCCTGCGAGAACTCGAGCAGCGCGGGCTGCCGGACGCGGCGGACTTGGTGTTCAGCTTTGCCGATCTGTATGCCGACGGCGGGGAGGCGAGCGCGGTCGAAATCATGACCATTCACAAGGCGAAGGGGCTTGAATTCGACATGGTGGTGCTGCCGGCGCTCGATCGTCACCCGAAGCCCGCCCGCGGCGAACTGCTGCTCGCGCATCAGTTCGCGCGGGCCGGGCGCGACGGCATGGTGATGGCCGCGCGTCCCGCGGTCGGCGCGGATCCCGACAGGCTGTTCGAGTTCCTGCGCCGCCAAACGCGCGATGCCGCCGACCTCGAGGCGCAGCGATTGCTGTACGTGGCCTGCACGCGCGCAAAATGGCAGCTGCACCTGACGGGCACTGCGGCCCTGCGCGAGGACCCGGATGATCCGGCCGGAGAGGGCGCCGGCGGGGACGAGGCCGAGACGGATGCGACGCCGCAGGCGTACAAGCCGCGGGCGGGCAGCCTGCTCGCCGTACTGTGGCCCATCGTCGGCGCGGAATTTGTCAGGGCGCACGCGACCTCGGTCGCCTCGAGCGGCGCATCCGCGCGGCAGGAGACGCCGCTGCGCGGCGGCCCGCTGTATCGCGTGCCGGCCGGCTGGTCGCCGGCCGCGATTGCTGCGCCGCCGCCCGGCGCCGATCTGCCCGGCGCCGTGGAGCTGCGCGAGGAAACCCCGGTGTTCGACTGGGCCGGCGAGACCGCCCGGCACGTCGGCAGTCTGGTGCACGCCGAGCTTCAGGCGATGGATCTGGAGCACACGGACGAGGCGGCCATTCGCGCGCGCGATGCGCACTTCAGGCGCTGGTTGGCGCTGCGCGGCGTTCCCGAGGAGCGCTTGCACGACGCCAGCGCGCGGGTGCTGGCGGCGTTGATCGAGGTGCATCGCGACCCGCGCGGACGCTGGATACTGCGGAAGGGGTACCGGGACGATTTTCGCGAACACGCCGTGTCGGGCCAGTGGCGCGGCGAGGTGGTGCGCGCGGTCTTCGACCGCAGCTTCGTCGATGAGCACGGGATCCGCTGGGTCATCGACTACAAGACCAGTCAGCACGCCGGCGGCGGTGTCGAGGAGTTCCTGGAGCGCGAGGTCGAGCGCTACCGGTCCCAGCTGCAGCGCTACGCCTTGCTGGCGCGCAGGCTGGGATCCGAGCCCGTGCGCGTCGGGCTCTATTTCCCGCTCATGCGCGCGTGGCGCGAGTGGGAGCCCGCGCATGAATGATCTGGAGTCGCATCGCCGCGCGGATTCCAACTCGCATCGCGCCGCGCTGATCGGCTTGCTCGTGTGCTTGCTGCTGGTTCTGGTCGGATTGGCTCTGGTGTACGGACTCAAAAAAATGTCCGACGTGCAGGATTGCGTGATGCAAGGCCGCACGAATTGCGCCCCCGTCGATTCGACTCAAACCGCCGACTGACCGCAGTCATCGCCACGAGGCGCCGGGACCAAGGTCATCAGTGTGCCGTCGGACCGCGCACGATTTGCACCAGATCGGCGGGGCGGATCAGCTTCGCAAATGCGGCCCTGACCTGGCCGGCGGTCATTTCATCGTATTTCCTGGAGGCGAGTATCGGCTCGTCGAGCGGCAGGCCGATCAGCGCGCGCTCGAGCAGTCCGCGCGCCACGGCCTCCTCGCTCGACTCGCTCAAGACAATCTGCCGCAGCAGCAGCGCCTTTGCCTGATGCAGCTCGTCCGGCGACACGTCCTGCGTGCGCATCTGCTCCAGATCGCGCTCGATCAGCGCCCTCGCTTTCGAGACATTTTCCGGATTGCAGCCGTAGCTCACCGAATAGCTGGCCCTGCGTCTCCGATGCATCGAGGCGCACGTCCACGGTGTATACGTATCCGGCCACCTGCCGCAGGTCGTGATAAAGCCGCGTGGCGTAAAAGCCGCCGCCCAGCACGTGATTGCCGAGCTGCAGCGGATAGTAATCCGGATCGAAGCGGTTCAGATTCAGCTGCTCGGCGAGCACGACGGAATCCTGCACCGCCTCCGGATCGGCGACGTTCGCAGCCGAAGGCTTGTTGAGCGGAACGGGCGGCAGCGTGGTGTCTGGGCTTCGGGCCGGCCGCCTTCCAATCGCCGAACCATTTCTCGATCACCGCCTTGGCCTCCTCCGGCGACACGTCGCCGATGACGACGATGGTGGTCAGATCGGGGCGAATAGTTGCGGCGTCGATATTGCTTCACATTGTCGAGCGTGACTTTGCCAACGGTGGCCGGAGTCATCTGCCGCAGAGCCGGATCGCCGGCAGGCAGCAAAGCCACATCCAGCGCGCGCGAAGTGCGGTATCCTGGGCTCTTCGAGGTTGCCGGCAACAAATTGCGCCGTCTGCTGCTGGACCACGGCGAACGCCTGCGCCGGCAGCGCGGGATGCAGCTCGTTGTCGGCCAGCAATTCAACGCCGCGCGAGAAATGCTCCTTCAGTACGCCCAGTGAGAAAACTGATATCCCGCGCTCTCATTCGCGGCAATGTCGTCCAGCGCCTTCTGGAAGGCCAGCCGGTCGAGCGTCTGGGTTCCGTACGAGAACAGCGCCGTCGAGAATGTCGGAGACGCCTTCCTGCCCCGGCGGGCGTTTGCAGGTCGGAGTTGTGCTTGACTGCGCCGAGCACGGACACTGTCGGGCTGGTGGGATCGGTCTTGACGATCAGACGAATGCCGTTGGGCAGCGTGGTGTCCGACACCTTGATGTAGTTCGCCGGAACTGTGAGCATCGGCGAGTTGGCCGCGGCCCACGCGGGCAGCGGCACCGGCTTGGTCGGGAGCCGAAGTCGACTTCTTCCGCGCCGCCGAATCCCTTGGCGGCGACCGGTTGCGCCGGTCGGCACCGGCTTCAGGGTTGCCGTGATGGAGTTCTGCTCCGCCAGATACCGCTTGGCCACCCGATTCACATCCGCGAGGGTGACGCGCTTGATGGCTTCGACGTCCTCATCCGGGAGAAGTGCGGCCCTCGGCGGCCAGCGCATTCGACCACACGTTGGCGAGTCCCGGGAATGGAGTTGCGCTGAAACTCGGCCGCGGCAACCTCGCTGCGCTTGGCCGCGTCGACCAGATCCTCCGGGACGCCATTCTGCGCGTAGCGCAGGAGAATCCTGCGCATCTCCTGAATCGCGCTCGGCGGCATCGCCGCCGGCAGGCAGCGCCACGAGTCCGAAGCCGACGCTCGCCTTCGGATAAGTCTCCGCCAGCCCGAACTCCGCGGCGAGCGCCTTGCCCGCGGGCACCATCGCGTAAAGATCGCCTCGCTGGCTGGCCAACACGTCGGCCAGGACCTGCGCCGCGGCGTAATCCGGGCAGTCGTGCCGGGAAAGCGATAAGCGATGAATCCGAGAACGTAGGGAAGATTGCTGTCGAGCGTGAAGCTTTCCGATCTTGACCGGCTGCAGGTTGACGGCCGGCCGCTTCGGCACCGGGTGGTTCGGGATGGCGCCGAACGCCTGCTCGACGGCGGCCATCGTGGCGGGCGGATCCACGTCGCCGACGATGACCAGGATCGCATTGCCCGGCGCGTACCATTTCCTGTAGAAGTCCTTGAGCATCTCGCCGGTGGTGGCGTCGAAGGAGTTCTTCGTACCCAGGGAGTCGTGGGCGTAGGGAGTTCCCGCGAACATGTCCTGGTTCAGCGCGGTCGATGAACTTATACGTGGGATTGGACAGGTCGCGCGCCACTTCCTGCTCGATCGCTCCGCGCTCTTGAGCCCACTCGCGCTGAGAATCCTCGATGTCCCGCAGGCACGCCGCCTGGGCCTCGAGCGCCACCGCAAGGTCCGCCGACGGAACGGTGGCGAAATACTGAGTGATGGTCTGCTGCGTGTCGGCGTTGTTCTCGCCGCCGAGCTGCGCATAAACGGCGGCGGTCTGATCGGCGCTCATGCCGGCGCAGCCGCGAAATGCCATGTGCTCCTGTGCGTGGGCCATCCCCGGGAATCCCCGGGGCGTTTCCTCCCCGCCCACCAGGAAATTCATTTCAACCGTGACCACCGGCGCCAGGGCGTTGCGCACGATCACGACGCGCAAGCCGTTCGGCAGCGTGGCTCGCAGCGGCGGCGGCGATTGCGGAGGCGGCGCGCGGGGCGGAGATGGAGCGGCAGCGGCGCGGCCGCCGACGGCGGCGGCGAGCAGCAGCAGCAGCGGGGCGATCACGCGCTCGCCGCGCGCCATTCAGGTCGACAGGGGTCCGGTCTGGGGCTCGAGAATCAAGCGCACCCAGGAGCCGTTCTGCTTCACCATCATGTGGCCGGTTGCACTCGCCGATCCCGCCGCGCTCGATGTCCGCGGCTCGATCACGACGCCGAGATTCTCCTCGAGACGGATCCACGCGTCGCGGGCCACTCCCGGGGGGCGATCGGAGTCGCGCGAAATGCTGTGTTGAATGCTCAAGGAACCGAGCGAACCGAGTCGGATGCTGGCAAATGATTTCACGGAAAAGCTCTCCTGATTGATGCGCCGGCCCGTCGGCCGAACGCCACGTTACGCCCTCGCGCGGCTCGACTCAATGTGCCGTTTCGGCCGCGTCATTGTGCCGTTTCGGCGGCCGCGCATCTAGCGCGTATCGCCGATGAGCGCGCCAAAGCGCCGCTGGCGCCCGGCATAGTCTTCGAGCGCGCAGCGGAACCGCTGTTCGTCGAAATCCGGCCAGAGACAGTCGGTGAAATACAGCTCGGCATAAGCGCACTCCCACAGCATGAAATCGCTCAGCCTTTGCTCGCTTCCGGTGCGAATCAGCAGATCCACTTCGCCCGCGGGATATGCGGAGTGGTCGACGTCGTGCAGCGCGCGCAGGAAAGCCTCGTCATTCAGGTCCGCGTCGCGGCCTGCGCGGCGCGCGGCTTCGACAATGCTGTAGTGGGAGGAGTAATCGACCGCGATGCGCAGCAGCATTCCGCCGCCCGAGGCGCTCAATCGCTCGCTTTGCTCGATGGAGCGCACCAGACTGTCGCTGAGCCGGTCGCGGCGGCCGATGACGTTGATGCGAATGGACTGTTCGACGCAGCGGCGAGTCTCGGTGAACAAATATTGGCCGAACAGCCGCATCAGCGCGGCGATCTCGGTCGACGGGCGTGCCCAATTGGCCGCGGAGAAGGCGTACACGGTCAGCGTATCGACCCCCGAACGCGCCGCCACTTCGACCGCGGAACGCACCGCCTTCGCGCCCTCGACGTGGCCCGCGGTGCGCGGCAATCCGCGCCGCTTGGCCCAGCGCCCGTTCCCATCCATGATGATTGCGACATGCATCGGTGATCGCCTAAGATCTGCCGGTCACGTGCGGCGCGTCGCCTTGATGACCGCCTCGATGTGCTCGAGGTAGCGCAGCAGGGCCTTTCTGCCGGTCACGGTGATCCGATATATCGTCTTGGGCCGCCGCGCTTCGAACGATTTGGTGCATGCGACGTAGCCCGCCTCTTCGAGCTTGCGCGCATGCGCGCCGAGGTTGCCGTCGCTCGCATTGAACAGCGACTTGAGCTCGATGAACGTGAGCTGATCGTTCATCGCGAGGGCGCTCATGATGCCGAGGCGGACCCTCTCGTAGATCAGACGATCGAAACCGGAGCTGTCGCTCATCCCCGGCGTATGCGGCACGGGCACCGGCCTCGACGGCGGTTTGACCGAGTCCGCTGCAGCGGAGTCGCTGCGCTTCGCGACGACCGACCTATTCGGCATGGCGCAAACCGGCGAGCAGCAGGCCGAAGATGATATGCAGCGCGCCGAATCCCGCGCCGAGAACGGCGCTGTTCGCAGCGGGCGGCAGAGCAAAGGCTATGGATCCCAAGACCACGAACAGCGCTCCCATGATGCACAGCAGGCGCATCGTGCTGGGGATCGTCACCGTGCTCGCCGACAGCACCGCGCAGCCGTACAGCAGCAGCCAGGTGCCGGGAAGCAGGCTCTCCATCGCCGCGTGCCAGAGCACGAACGTCAGGATTGCGCCCGCAAGCAAGGCGGGGCAGAGACACAGCAAGAACTTGCGCACCGGCCCGAGATAGCGCGCATGGCCCGTCTGGGCCGCCTGCCGCGCCATGAGCGCGCCTCCTACCAGGAATGCCGTGCCGCCGGCGAGCAACCAGATCGGCAGCCAGTGCGGGGCCCACCGAGGCGTCGCAGCGAGGATCGCGGCAAGCACGCCGATGCTGCCCATGACCACCCCCGCGGTGCCCGGCACGACCATTGAGCCGGACATCTCGATGGACGTGCGAATGAACGCGAGTGTTCCCAGCGCCCGGGTCTCGATCGAAACCGGAACCGCGGATCGCATGGAATTGAGCCGTTGCACGGCGCGACTTTAAGCGAGCAGCCGCTGTATCGTCAAGTACTCTGCAATGCAGAGTACTAGCTCTGCCAGACGACGACCAGCACGTACACCAGGGCGATGAGCGTCAGCCCCAGATGCCCGAGCGCAGCCTGTGATCGGCGCAGGACCTGATCGGCCTGCTGAGCCGGAGCAGGCACGAGATGCGCGATTGCAACGAGCAACAGCATGGCCGGTACGTTAAACGCCCTGTGTGGCAATTCCGTGATCGGCTTCACAGTTGCTAAAGCGTGAATTCCAGATCGACCGGAATTCTTCCCTGCGGATCGCGCTCGTGCAAGTGGCCGATACTGTCCAACTCAGCGCGCAGATCCGCGGGCGCATCGGCGCGTGCCTTGACGGTGCCGGACAGAATCCCTCGGCGCTCCTTCGCGGAGAAGTGGATCGTGGCATCGAGCTCGAGCGGACCGCCCGTGTCGGCGAGCACCGCGGTTGCATCGGCGTCGGGAGCCACGGCGGGGTCATTGAAATGCAGCGAGTAGCCGCCCAGATTCGCGCCCGCCGCCACCTGCGGTGATGCCAGGTCCGACACGCTGATGTCGCCCACCGCAGCTTGAAGATCGGCGCGGGCAGCGCCAATGGCCGCCTTCAGCTCCTTGATTTGCACTTGCGCGGTGCCGCGCCAGCCCGGGGCCAATCCAAAATCGCGCAGGTCCTCGATCGGACCGCCGCCTTGGACGTCGGCGGCGCTGAGGGAGTCTCCATCGAGGCCCAAGGCTCCATCCAGCACGAACCCGCCCTTGACCCAATGCAGGTCCGCCTCGACGCGCCGGTGCAGCAGGGAAGCCGGATGCAGGCGCCATTCGATCGCACCGGCATCGCGCGCATGGACGGTGATTCTGCCCGCCGAGCCATGCCACAGGCTGCCGGAGAAATCCTCCGCATGCACCGCCGCGGGCAGCAAATGCGCGGCGATGGAGGCGGGCAGTGCGCCGACGGCGACGACGAGCGCCGCCAGCACGAAGATGAGCAGGACGAGCGGCCAGATGGAGCGTGCCGGCCGGGCCGGCGCGCGCTGCTCAGCGCCGCGGCGCGGCGAAGGTGACGTTGGCATTGACCGCTCCCGGTCGGGCGGCGCGATCGACGGTGATCGATTCGATCGCAAGACCGTAGCGCTGATCGAGGGTGGCAAGCCAATTAATCAGCGTATCGAAGGGCGCCGCCTCCAATTGAACGCGCACCCCGGTGCCGCTCGGCTGGGTGCCTCGCAAGGCGGTGCCCAGTCCGGTCTCACGGCCGACCCGGTCCACCAATACCACCGGCGCTTCGCCCGTGTCGCTCAACAGCGCTGCAGCGCCCGCCTGGATTTCAGGGGCGTTCACGCGAATCCATTCCAGGTCCTCGCGCCTGGTCTCGGTGCGCTTCACCGCGCTCGAAACCGCCGATTGCAGCGGCAATAGAATGCCGCCGATCAGCAGCAACAGCCCGAGCACGGCGGCGCCGATCGCGAGGATGCGCTGTTCGCGCTCCTGCAAGCCGGCATACCAGGCCTGGAGTTTGGCGGTGAGCTTGTTCATCGGTGCGCCTTCGCGCCTTCCGCCCGCACCTGCAGATGTGCTTCGATGCCCGAATTCGTCGGCACCGAGGACTGGATCTCGGCCGCCAGACCCTGCTTGCCCATCAGCTGGGACAGCTGCGAGAGCGCGGCGAGACTCGGTGCCGTCACCTTCATGTCGAGCGACTGCTCGCGGTAGCTGAGCGAGTCGATATCGGTCTTCGGTGAGGACGCAAGGGCGGTGCCCAAGGCCTGGAGCGTGCGCAGAAAATATTCGGGCCCCGGACCGGAGCGGCGAATGCGCTCGAGTCGCGCCTGCATCTGGCGGCGGGGATCCTCAATTTTCTCGGTGGGCAGGGTCTGCGCAAACACCTGTGCGATTTCGCCGTCGAGCGCTTTCGTTTCCCGATTGGCCCGATGGATCTCCAGTCCCTCGGCGGCGAAGTGAGTGACCAGCAGGGCCACGGCCAGCAGCGCTGCGGTGCGCCATTGGCGCCACTTCGCGCCGTAATCGGTGGAGCGGGCGAATTCGCCCTGCAGCAGATTGACGGCATCGGTGGCCGCGAGATCGCGCGCCAGCCAGGGCAGAGGCCCCTCGGGCAGGAGCTGGACCTTGAGCGAGGCGAACTGTGCCGCAAGCCCCTCGAACTCGTCGTGCACCTGCAGCCAGTCCTCGCGGGTCACGTACAGGATGGCGCTCTCCGGAACCCTCGGCTCCGCCGCCTCCTCGAGCGGATCCGGAATGACTCCGGCAACCACCAGCGCCTCGCTGACCGGCGTCAGCTCCACCGCAAACGGCAGCTTGCCGGGACGGCGCACGGCGAGGCGCGCCTTCTCGAGCCACAGCACCGTCTGGCCCGGATTGTCCGGCACCAGCGAGATGTCCGCGTAGATCGCGGCCGGCTCGATGCCGGCGTCGTTCAGCTGCGCGATCCAGCCCTGCAGCAGGGCGCGCGAGACCACGGCAACGGGGGTGCGGCCGCTCGGACCGCGCCGGCCGAGCGCAAAATACAACTGGTCGACATCCTCCGTGAGCTGCTCTTCGAGCGCAAAGGGCACCACCCGCGCCAGCTTGACACCGCTGCCCGGAGGCAGCTCCGGATCGGCCAGCAGAAACTGCGTCGCCGGCGCCAGGACCACGACCTTGGCAGAGCGCCCCACGGCGGCGGCCAAACTCAATGGTCCGCGCTGCTTCGCCGCGGTGGCCGTGCCGGTCTGATCGATGCTCAGCCACTCGGTGTCTTCCTTGCCGGGTGCGGGGAGGCGTAGCAGTAGTGTGTGCGGCATGTTGCGTTAAAGCGTTCCGAAGGTGCGCAGCAGCGGCGTTACCTTGCTGCTACCGCGCTTCAAAAGACTGTACAAGGTGAATTGAGTAGTGCCAAGCATGACGCGTGTGGTGAGCCGGAAATACGAGGTGTGATCCGCGATCAGCGGGGTGATGCTCGCCGCTTGCTTCGGGCCCACGACATTGATGAACGTCGGGATGTCCGGAAAGCATCCGCTCTTGCGGCCGGCGGTCAGCACTTCGGGATTGCCGGAGTACTCGCCGCTCAAACTGTCGGCGAGACTTTCGAGCACCAGCGCGGGCGCGGTGCAGATATTGATCTGCGCCGTGGCGGTGGGCAGCGCGGTGACGTAGGGCGCAATCTTACGGTAGCGGTCCGCTCCGAAGCCCGGCAGGTTCATCAATTCGCTGGGGCTGGTCATCGGCCAGTTGCCGGTTCGGTAAGGCGGGGTCTGTGCCGTATACACCGAATCCTCCGCGCCGTCGGGAGTGCCCGGCTGATCGTCCGCGTCGATCCAGTCGCGCGCGATGCCGGCCCATCGGGTTTCCAGGCCCACCGATGCGAGCAGTCGCTGAAACTGCTGCAGCGGCTGCGGATCCTGCTCTTGTTTGCCGTTCACGATGATCACGTGGGCGAGATTATTCAAATTGAAGCGGCCCTGCATGTCCTCCAGCGCCCCTTGCAGGGTGCCGATCGGCTCGCCTTCGGGATCGTTGTCCGGCGTGATCGGCAACGGCTGTGTCGGCTGGGCCCAGGGCTGCGCGAGGGTGTCCTGCTGCTTCCCGCTGCTTTGCTGGCTCTGGCTGTTTTGCGAGTTCTGGCCGCTTTGCCCGCTCGAGCCGTTTTGAGCAGTTTGGGCGCCTTGTGGATTCTGGGTGAGCACGTCCGCCGCCAGCGCTTCGGCGCCCACGGCGAAGTGGAACGCTTGCTCCGCCGCGATGACACCGATGGTGCGCCGTCGTTCGAGCCAGCCGTCGTAGGTCAATTTGGTGGCGAGAATGGCCGCAAGCGCCACCAGAACGAGCGCGATGATCAGCGCCACTCCGCGCTGTCGCTGACGGCGGCGTCGGCGTGCGCTCATCCGGCGACCTCGATCAGCCGGCGGACACGCCCCCAATCCTTGAACTCGATGGTGACCTCCACGGCCACCGGCCGGGTCCACAGCGCTTCGGTCGACGGTAAAGTCGGCGGCGGCCATTGGTTCTGCCAGGTCTGATTGCCGTCCAGATAGCGAAACTGGATGGTCTTCACGCCGCTGAACAGGTCCTGAATCTGCGGCTTCGTGCCCTGCAACGTGTCGAGCGCCGTGGTGTACGCGCGCTTGAGTACATCGTCCACCAGGGCATAGGACACCCGCTGCAGCGTGCTTCGCTGCTGTCCGGCGGTGTTGGACCAGCCCGCGTGCGTGAGCTCGGCCAGCGCGATCGTCGTGGTGGAGCTCGTTCCGCCGAAGCCGCTGTTGAAGCCGGGATCGGAGTTGAAGTGCATGCTCGAGGTGGAACCCAGGGCGGACGAGCTGCCGGCGGAAAAAGGCGACGCGGTGGCATTGGCGCTGGTGCCGTTGCCGGAAAATCCGCGCAGCGCCGGCACCCGCGTCTGGCCCAGCGGATCGCGTACCGGGCGCGGCACCGATTGCGCGAAATCCATGACCAGCACGCGCATGCCGAACTCGATTTCGCGCGAGCGCTTCAGAGCCTCCTCGGTACGCTCCGCGGAGATGCGCGCCTCGCGGTAGGTGCCGTATCCCAGCGCCGACATGATGCCGAGCAGCAGCAGTGCGACCAGCACCTCGATCAGCGTGAAGCCGCCCGCTGCTGCGCGAGTCGATGAGCGCCTGCGGCCGCTCATTGCGGCGGCTTCTGCACGCCGCTCGTCGGAGCGACGGTTGTTGAGCCGGTGGCGGAGGGCGTCGCTGCGGGCGCACAGGGGGTGCCGACCGCGCCGGAGACGGTGCCGTGCCGTGCCGGAAGCGGGCGCGCAAGCGCTGGCCGCGGTACTGCCCGTAGTCCAATCGACATTGGATCCGCCCGGGGTGCCGAGCGCGGAACCGAGAAAGGTCGCAGCCTCGGCCACCGGATTGCCCTTGGTCTTGGCGTCTCCGGCCCATACGCGCACCACGACGCGCTGCATGCTGGCGATGCTGGTGTTGAAGTAGCGCGTGTCGTAATGCCAGGTGCGGTTGGCGAACTCGATGACGGCGGCATCGGCATTGGTGCTGCTTTGCGCGAGCCTGTTCACCGTCAAGCGCACCTCGGCGAGGCGGTTGAGCGCGATCCACTGCGCGAGCGTCTTGTCGCGCAAATAGCCGCTGGTACGTGCGGTGCTGCTCACCGCCGTCATCAACGCGGCCAGGCCGATGGCGACGACCATCAGGGCGACCAGCACCTCCACCAGCGTGAAGCCGCGGCTCCCTGCGTGCCTCACGTGTGCTTTTCCGGATGGTAATCGGAGGATTCGCGCGACGTTTTGCCGAACGCGTCGCCGTCGACCGAGGCCTTGGCCTTGGTCGCATCGCGCAGCAGCGTCAGGCGAAACGGGGTCCCCTCGCCGCTCGCCGCGATCGCCACCTGGGGCGGGGGCGGCGGCGCGTCGGTCGCGAAAGTCCGGTCGATGGGTTTGAGCACCACGGGCGTTGCGTCCAATTCCAGTTGAAAGGTCACCCCTGCGGGCAAATCGCGGTGGCGAAATTCCTGTTCGCCGGCGAGGGTCACCCAACGATCGCGGACCGGGTCGTAGACCACGAACTCATACGCGGTCGGCTCTATGCGCAGCCCGAAATCGCGGCCCTCGAGCAGTGCACGTTCGTGCAGCAGGCTGACCAGCCCCTCGATGCGCCTGCTCTCCTCATCCAGTTGAGAATCGCGACCGGTCACCCCGATCGAGAGCACCGCCATCGAGATCACGACGGCCATGATCACCACGACCACCAGGATTTCGACCAGCGTGAAACCCCTGCTGCGCATGGCGAGGCACCCGCAATCGGGTAACCCAGGAGCCTGTCCGAGTAATCCGCGTGAGCCGCGTTGGCTGGGAGAGCGAGCGGATGCCAGGCGCGCGGCGCAGGCCGTGGCGATCACCACGGCCAAGCCGCGCAACACCGCAGACGCCGCTCTCCCAGCCAACCCTTCGGACCCTTGCAGATTTCGCTTCATCCGTCGTTGTCGCCTCCTCATTGGGTGTTGACCCAACCGCGTCGGCTCCGCCTCGGCTGAAGCGAAATCAGCCTTAGGTAAGGCCACGGGGATTACTCAGACAGGCTCCTAGCGTTGTTCGAGCGTCGAGGTGCTGATGTCCGCGTCGTAACCTTCACCGCCGGGTTTGCCGTCGCGCCCATAGCTGATGATGTCATAGTCCCGCCCATTGGCGCCCGGACTGACGTATTGATACGGATTGTTCCACGGATCCTTCGGCAATGACGGCAGGTAGCCGCCGGAGCGATAATTGGCGATGGTGGGATCGTTCGGCTGCGTGACCAGCGCCTGTAAACCCTGTTCGGTGGTGGGGTATTTGAAATTGTCCAAGCGGTACAGGTCCAGGGCGGTCTGAATGGCGCGAATATCGCTCTGCGCGCGCGTGACCCGGGCCTTGTCGACGTTCTCCAGGATTTTCGGCACGACGAGCGCGCCCAGCACTGCGAGAATGACGACCACGACCATGATCTCGATAAGAGTGAATCCTCGCTGGCGCTTATGCATGACGACCTCGAAAATTCCATCGATGATACCAAAATAGGAGACCGCAATGCCTCGTGAGGGCGCAAATCGGCTTGCACGGTTCGCCGAGGCTTTGCAATGGGATCGCGGCCGCTGGATTTGGTTGCTTCTGATTTTGCTGATACTCGACGCGGTGTTGGCGCTTGGCGACAGTGCGGGCGAGGCGCTGCGCTACGATCGGGGCGGAATCGCGGCGGGCGGGTGGTGGCGGCTGCTCACCGCGCACACGGTGCACCTGGACCTGCATCACTTGCTGCTCAACGAGTTGGGACTGGTGCTGATGTGGTCGCTGTTCGCGCAGGATTATGACCCGGTGGAATGGTGCGTCATCGTCCTGTCGGGGGCCCTGGCGATCAGCTGCGGCTTGTGGTGGCTCAGCCCGCACATCGCCTGGTACGTCGGGGCGTCCGGCGTGCTGCACTCGATCATGGCCGCGGGCGTTGCCAGGCATCTGGCCGTGCGCGCCTGGGACCGTTGGATCTTGCTGGTGTGCCTGTGCGGCAAATTGGCGTACGAGCAGCTGGGAGGCCGCGAGCCGCCGTTGGTCGTCGTCGACGCCCACCTGTACGGCGCTGCCTGCGGATTTGCGGTCGGTGCTGCACTGTCCTGGCGTATCGCTATAATTCGCCACCGTTCCCGCGCATAGGCTCCCAAGGATCCCACCTCATGTCGCTTGCATTCGTTTTCCCGGGCCAAGGTTCTCAGTCGGTGGGAATGATGAGCGCATTGGCGACGATATCGCCGGTCATCGAGCGGACCTTTGCAGAAGCCTCCGATGTGCTTGGGTACGATTTGTGGAAGCGCTGCCAGGAGGGTCCGGAGGAGGTCCTCAACGCCACCGAATGCACGCAACCGGCGATGCTGGCCGCCGGAGTCGCGACCTATCGGCTGTGGCGCGAGCGCGGCGGCGCCGTCCCCAGCATCATGGCGGGACACAGTCTCGGGGAGTTCAGCGCGCTGGCCGCGGCCGGCTGTGTCGATTTCAGGGCCGCTGTCGATCTGGTCAGATTTCGCGCCCAGGCGATGCAGGCCGCGGCGCCGCGGGGCGAGGGCGCCATGGCGGCCATCCTCGGGCTGGAAGACGTCGATGTCGAAGCGGCCTGCCAGGAGGCGGCGCAGGGCGAGGTGGTCGAAGCGGTCAACTTCAATGCGCCGGGACAGGTGGTGATTGCCGGAACGGCGGCCGCGGTCGCCCGTGCCGTCGATGTCGCCAAGTCCAAGGGCGCACGGCGCGCGTTGCCGCTCGCCGTGAGCGTGCCGGCGCACAGCTCCCTGATGCGGCCGGCGGCGGAACGATTGCGCGGGCGGCTCGATGAGACGGCGCTGGCGCCGGCGGCGGGGATCGCGGTGTACGGCGTCGATGTGAAAGCGCACGGCACGCCGGACGAGATCCGCGCCGGTCTGGTCAAGCAGCTGCATACGCCCGTTCGCTGGGCCTCCACGGTGCGCGCGATGATCGGCGCGGGTGCCACGCATATCGTCGAATGCGGACCCGGCAAGGTCCTGACGTCGCTGAATCGGCGCGTGGACAAGAACCGCGATCTGAAGATGTTGGCGCTGGAAGATCCCCCGTCCCTCGACGAAGCGCTCGCTGCGCTCAACGGAGTCACATGCTGAACAACGAAGTCGCATTGGTAACGGGTGCCTCGCGCGGCATAGGCGCGGCGGTCGCCAGCCGCTTGAGCATCGACGGCGCGCGCGTCATCGGCACGGCCACCACGGCGGAAGGCGCATCGCGCATCAGTGAGGCGCTGGGCGCGCGCGGCGGGCGCGGTGCGGTGCTCGATGTGACCAGCCAGGACTCGATCGACGCCCTCATCGCCGACATCGAGTCGCACGAGGGGGCCATCGGCATTCTTTGCAACAACGCCGGCATCACGCGCGACACCTTGCTGCTGCGGATGAAGCAGGAGGACTGGGACGCGGTCATGCAGACCAACCTGGCATCGGTGTTTCGGCTTTCCAAGGCGGTGTTGCGCGGCATGATGAAGGCGCGCAGGGGCCGCATCATCAGCATCGCATCGATCGTGGGCCTCACCGGAAATCCCGGACAGGCCAACTACGCGGCGGCCAAGGCGGGCATCATCGGCTTCACCAAATCGCTCGCCCGCGAGGTGGGCTCCCGCAACATTACGGCGAACGTCATCGCTCCCGGATTCATCGACACGGACATGACGCGGGCGCTCACTGAGGCGCAGCGCACGAATTTGAGCGCCCAGGTGCCGCTCGGCAGATTGGGTCAACCGGATGACATCGCGGCCGCGGTGTCATTCTTGGCGTCTCCCGGAGCGGCGTACATAACCGGTGAAACGCTGCACGTGAACGGCGGCATGTACATGGCGTAGGCTGTCTCGAACCCCCAAGAACGGGCGTTTGTCAAGGCAGTCGGGGGCGCCCGCCGGGCAATTGTTCGTTTCGGGTAGCCGTCGCCGCCGCGTTCACATAAAATACGCGCCCTGCCGATACCGGAGGCTGGCCGCGGTCCCTTGCTATTAGGCGGCGCGTTTTATTTGGTTATTCACGAAAAGGGTTTTCCCGAATTGGGTTTTCCCGAAAGGACACCATAACAATGAGTACAGTTGAGCAGCAAGTTAAGAAGATCGTGGCCGAACAGTTGGGCGTCAAAGAAGAAGAAGTCACCAATGACGCCTCGTTCGTCGATGATCTTGGTGCAGACTCGCTGGACACGGTTGAGCTGGTCATGGCACTTGAAGAGGAATTCGAGACTGAGATCCCGGATGAGGATGCGGAAAAAATCACTACGGTTCAGCAGGCTATCGACTACATCAACTCGCACAAGGGAAAGACCTAGAATCGAGAAAGACCTAGAATCGAGTGGGGCCTGGCGCGGCAGGGCCTCGAGATGCGAAAGTCGTATCGCCTGAATGCCGTTCGAGCATCCCTTAGGAGCCTGTCTGAGTAAACGACGCGTGGTGGTTACGGGTCTCGGGATCGTGTCCCCGGTTGGTAACGACATTGCATCCGCCTGGGGCTCGATCGTCGCCGGCCGCAGCGGCATCGGTCCGGTGAACCGATTCGACACGACTTCATTCCCTACACATTTCGGCGGCGAGATCCGCGAGCTCGATCTTGCGCCGTACCTCACTCCCAAGGACGCGCGGCGCATGGATGCGTTTATGCAGTACGGGGTCGTCGCCGGCATGCAGGCGATGCGCGACTGCGGATTGGTGGTCACCGAGGCGAACTCGCAGCGCATCGGCGTGCTCATGGGCTCGGGCATGGGCGGTCTCGAGTCGATCGAGGAGACCTACGACCGGTATCTGGAGACGCACTCGCCGAAGAAAGTGTCGCCGTTCTTCATTCCTGCCAGCATCATCAACCTGGTGAGCGGGCATCTGTCGATCGCCTTCAACCTGACGGGGCCGAATCTGGCGGTCGCGACCGCCTGCACCACCTCCACGCATGCGCTCGGCTTGGGCATGCGCCTGATACAGTACGGCGACGCGGATGCGGTGCTGGCGGGCGGCTCGGAGATGGCCACCTGCGTCACCGGGATGAGCGGCTTTGCTCAGGCGAGGGCATTGTCACAGCGCAATGATGATCCGCAGGCGGCCAGCCGCCCGTGGGACAAGGACCGCGACGGATTCGTGATGGGAGATGGCGCCGGCGCGATGATGCTCGAGGAGTACGAGCTCGCCAAAGCGCGCGGTGCAAAGATATACGCGGAGATCATCGGCTTCGGGATGAGCGGCGACGCCTTTCACGTGACCGCGCCTCCCGAGAACGGCGCAGGGGCGCACCGATCCATGGCCAACGCGCTGATCGACGCCAAGCTCAATCCCGACCAGGTGCAGTACGTGAACGCGCACGCCACCTCGACCGAGTTGGGCGATCGAGCCGAAACCACCGCGATCCACCGGGCGTTCGGCCCTGCCGCCGCGAAACTGGCGGTGAGCTCGACGAAATCGATGACCGGGCACCTGCTCGGCGCCGCCGGCGCCGTGGAGGCCATATTCTGCGTCCTCGCGCTGCGCGATCAAATCGCACCTCCGACCATCAATCTGGACCAGCCCGGCGAGGGCTGTGATCTCGACTACGTGCCGAAGATTTCGCGCAAGATGAAAATCGAGCACGCGCTGTCCAATTCGTTCGGCTTCGGTGGCACCAACGGTTCGCTCATTTTCCGCCGAATTTGAGCCACTGCGCCTGGTCGCGCAGTTTCCCGGCGCCTACCCGGGGCTGCTCGAAAGCAGCGCTCCCATGGGCCCCGCCGGCGGCGCCGACCGCTTCGATATTCTGCCGATCAGCTGCGGGGAGTGTCTGCGGCTCGACGCGGATCGCCGCTTGTCCGGTCCGCATGCGGCGGGCGCCGAGGGATTCCTGCGGGCCCTGGAGAACTGGTGGCTGGCGCTGCGCACGCCTGACGGCGCCGCGCTCGTGCCGTTCACCGGCGGCTGGCTGCTGTTCCTGGGCTACGAGCTGGCCGAGGAGGTCGAGCCGCGGTTGCGGCTGCCGCCGAGCGCCGATCCGATGGTCGCGATCGCGGTTCGCGCGCCGGCGGCCTGGATTCTCGATCGCCGAAGCGGGCGGGGCTGGGTCGTCGCGGAGCCCGGCTACGAGCACCTGCTCGATAGGCTGACGGAGGACGTGGGCCGCGCGGCGGCGGCGCCCGATGCCGAGCCGCTGCGCATCGAGGTGAGCGAGGAGGACCCCGCGCGGTTTCTGCATGCGGTCGCACGTGCGCTCGAGCACATTGCCGCCGGCGATGTGTACCAGGCCAATCTGTCGCGGCGCTGGCAGGGCCGCTGCGGCGCGCCCATCGATCCGGCGGCTCTGTACAGTCGGCTGCGCGCCGCCAACCCGAGTCCGTTCGCGGCGCTCATGCGCGACGGCGATTTCGCCGTGATCAGCTCCTCCCCCGAGCGACTGCTGCGCGTCAGCGCCGGCACCGTCTCGACGCGCCCCATCGCCGGCACTCGACCGCGCGGCGCGTCGCCCGATCGGGACGCGGCGCTCATCGACACTCTGCTCGGCAACGAGAAAGAGCGCGCGGAGCACGTGATGCTGATCGATCTCGAGCGCAACGATCTGGGCCGCATCTGCGCGGGTGGTTCGGTGCGCGTCGATGAGTACATGGTGGTGGAGAGCTATGCCCATGTGCACCACATCGTCTCCAACGTCAGCGGTCTGCTGCGCGAGGGCGTTTCGCCCATTCAGGCCATCCGCGCCCTGTTTCCCGGCGGTACCATCACCGGGTGCCCCAAGATACGGTGCATGGAAATCATCGCCGAGCTCGAGGGCACCGGGCGCGGAGCCTATACGGGAGCGATCGGATATTTGAATCGCGACGGCAGTTGCGATCTGAACATCTTGATCCGTACGATCAGCGTGCGCGGCGCGACGCTGCAATTTCAGGCCGGCGCCGGCATCGTCGCGGACTCGAATCCGGCCGCGGAGCTCGCCGAGACGCGCGCCAAGGCCAAAGGGCTGTTGCGCGCATTGGGGATGCCCACATGAGCACATGGATCAACGGCCGCTCGCGCACCACGATCGATCATCGCGACCGCGGCCTGCAGTACGGCGACGGCCTGTTCGAAACCATGCGGGTACGGCTCCGCCGGATCCGGCTGCTGGATTATCATCTGGAGCGGCTTTACCAGGGATGCCGGCGGCTCGATATCGATCCGCCCCCAGCCGACCGCCTGCGCGATGAACTCGTATCGCGTGCGGCGGAGCGCACCGACGCCGTGCTCAAGCTCATCGTGACCCGCGGAATCGGACCGCGCGGCTATCGTCCGAGCGGCCAGGAGCGGTGCACGCGGGTGATCTCGCTGCATGCCCTGCCGCGCGGCGCGGGCGGCGCGGTACGCGAGCCGGTGCGGATGCGCATGTGCGACACTCGGCTCGGCGCGAATCCCGCGCTGGCGGGCTTGAAGACCCTGAATCGCCTCGAATCGGTCGTGGCACGCGGCGAATGGCGCGATGCCCGCGTGTGGGAGGGATTGATGCGCGATGCGGAGGGCAACGTGGTCGGTGGCACCATGTCGAACCTGTTCTTGAGGCGCGGGTCGCTGTTGATGACGCCCCTGCTCGATCGGTGCGGCATTGCGGGCGTCATGCGCCGCTGGGTGCTGGAGCAGGCGGGGAGCCTGCGCCTGCGCCCGCTCGAGCGCCGCCTGCGCTGGCAGGAGATCGGCGCAGCCGAGGAGGCCTTCATGACCAACGCCGTCGCCGGAATCGTATCGGTCGGCGCCATACGGTACGGCAGGCGGCGCGCCCGATTCGAGCAGATGCAGGCCGCGCAGCGCCTGCGGGCGCGGCTGGAGCTCGAGTGAATCCTCGGCGCATCGTGGTCCCGCTGGCGCTCGCGCTGCTGGCGTCCGGTGCGGCCGGCGCGCTCGTGTGGAGCGGGCTGCGCAGCCTCGATCAGCCGCTGAAGGTCGCGGCGCCGCTGCGCTTCAAAGTGCCCGCCGGCGCCCGCTTTGCGCGCGTTGCTGCCGACCTCGCCTCTCGAGGAATCGTCCCGCAGCCCCGCGCGTGGGTGCTGTACGCTCGCTGGAAGGGTCTGGCGGCTGCCATCAAGGCCGGAGAGTACGAGATCGAGCCGGGAACCACGCCGCGCGCTCTGCTCGATAAGATGGTCAACGGTCAGGTCGTGCTGCATTCGTTCACCATCGTGAACGGCTGGCGGGTGCAGGATTTGCTGGCGGCGCTCGAGCGCAATCCCGACATCGTCGTCACTTTGCCGGCATCGCCGGAGCACTTGATGGACAAGCTGGGCGCCCCGGGCGTCGATGCGGAGGGTGAATTCTTGCCGGAGACCTACCGCTTTCCGGGCGGCACCACCGACGTCGAGCTGCTGCGCCAGGCGCATGCGGCGATGACGCGCGAGTTGGATGCGGCGTGGGCGGATCGGGATCCTGCACTGCCTCTGCACAATGCCGGCGAGCTGCTGATCTTGGCATCCATCGTGGAAAAGGAGAGCGGCCTGCCGCAGGAGCTGCCGAAAATTGCCGGGCTCTATCTGCGTCGCCTGAGCATCGGCATGCGGCTGCAGGCGGATCCCACCGTCATCTACGGATTGGGCGAGCGCTACGACGGGGACATTCACAGCGTCGATCTGCGCACCGACGGGCCCTACAACACCTATACCCGCACCGGCCTGCCGCCGACGCCGATCGCCTTGCCGGGCGCCGCCGCGATCCGCGCAACCGCTCGGCCCGAGAATACCGACGCGATCTACTTCGTCGCCTCCGGCAAGGGCGACGGCAGCCACGTCTTCTCCGCCACCCTCGAGCAGCAAAATGCAGCCGTGGCCAAATACCTGCAGCGCCAGCGCCAGAAATCCGCGGAGCCGGCGCAGTGAGCACGGCTGCGGTGAGCAGTGAGCCCGGCCGCTTCTTGACCATCGAGGGAATCGAGGGGGTCGGCAAGAGTACGCAGCTTGCGCGCATCTCGAAGAGCTTGTCCGAGCGCGGCATCGCGCATGTGGTGACGCGCGAACCCGGCGGTACGCCGCTGGCGGAGCAGATCCGCGATCTGGTGCTGACCGCCCGCGGGGAGATCTTGCCCGACGCGGCAGAATTGCTGCTCATGTTCGCTGCGCGTGCGGTGCACTTGAAGAATCTGATCGAACCGAGCCTGGCCGCCGGCCGGTGGGTGATCTGCGATCGCTTCACGGATGCCACGTACGCCTACCAAGGAGCAGGGCGGGGCGTCGCAGAGGATCGCATCCGCCAATTGGAATCCCTGGTGCAGGGCGCACGGCGCCCGGATCTGACGCTGCTGCTCGATCTGCCGGTACAGGTGGGCCTGAAGCGCGCGCGGCGGCGCAATGCCGGCGCCGGCCGAGCGCGCTCCGAGGCGGATCGCTTCGAGGCGGAACGTGCGGAGTTTTTCGAGCGGGTGCGCGGCGCCTATCTGGCGCGCGCGGCGGCGGAGCCCGCGCGCATCGTGGTGCTCGATGCCGGCCGCACGGCCGAGGAGGTCACCGGCCAGATACTCGCGGCGTTGCGTGCCAGGTCATGGATTTCCTGAGCCCGGATTCTCTGCCCTGGCTGAGCGGCGCGCAGCGGCGCATGCGCGACGCCCTGTCGGGGGGGCGGCTGCCGCATTCGCTGCTGCTGCTGAGCGCGCCCGGCCTCGGCGCGGGGCAGTTGGCGAATTGGATCGGCGCCTTGGCGCTGTGCGAGTCTCCCGCCGCTCGCCCGTGCGGCGTCTGTACCTCCTGCATGCTGCTGCGCTCGGACACCCATCCGGATTGGCACGTGGTGCGCGTGGAGGAGGATGCGCAGCAGATCAAGGTCGATCAAATCCGAGGTCTGATCGAATCGCTGAGCCTGTCGAGCTATCGCGGCGGCTACAAGGTGGCGAATCGTCGAGGGCGCCGAGGCGCTCAATGCGAATGGCGCGAATGCGTTCTTGAAAACGCTGGAGGAGCCGACCGACAAGACGCTGCTGGTCATGATCGCCAGGCCGAGCCACCGCCTGCCGGCGACCATCGCCAGCCGCTGCTTGCGCCTGCACCTGCGCCCGCCCGCACAGTCCGAGGCGCTGATCGTGGCTCGAGAGCCGGCGTCCCGGGGCGCGGCATTGGATGGCGGCACTCGCCCTGACGGGCGGGGCACCGCTGTCGGCCCTGGAACTGGAGGCGGCGGGTCTCGACGCGCTCGAGGAGGAGATGCAGGAGACTCTGCGGCAATTGAGCTCGGGATCGGTCGATGTGACGCTGCTGGCGGAGCGCTGGGTCAGGTCCGATCCCCTGCTGCGGCTCACGTGGCTTGAGAACTGGATCACACGGCGCGTACACGCGTACTCAGGCGGCGTCACATCGCCGCAAAGTGCGGAACCCGTCCGCTTGCCTGCCGCTTTACTTAAGCCCAAGATAACGGCCCTATTCGAGCTGCTGGACGCCGCCCGAGAGTTGAGGCGTCTCGCATCGACCGGGCTGAATCAACAACTGGCGCTGGAGGCTTTGCTGCTCGGCGGTCGGGCAGCTCTGACGAAGTAGTATTATTGTGGGAATGGTAGCAATTGCGAAGTCCAAGTAACAAACCCGGGTTGCTGACCCTCACGATCAAGGATAAGAGCGCGCTTTATCTCGCGTACATGCCGTTCGTGAAAAACGGCGGCCTGTTCATCCCGACCAACAGCAACTACCGCCTGGGCGATGAAGTGTTCATGCTGCTCAATCTGATGGGCGAGGAAGAAAAGCTTCCCGTGGCGGGCCGGGTCATCTGGATGACGCCGAAGGGCGCGCAGGGCAAGCGCACCGCCGGCATCGGCGTGCAGTTCAGCGATCAGGACCGCGGCAACACCCAAAAGAAAATCGAGAATTACCTGGCGGGCGCGCTGGGCGGAGACAAGCCCACGCACACGATGTAGCGCCGGTTCATCGCCACGTCGATCGACCGTCGGTAGGCCAGCGTGAAGCTCGCCGATGCGGTGGCGGTCCAGACGATCAAAACCCATTCAGCGTCATCGAGGGGTTGCAGCGCCTACGGCGGCGGCGGGTCGCTTTGAGGAATCGGCTCGACGTATATCGGCGGCGGGGGACTGTGCCGCGCGCGCCGACTGCGCCTGCGGGGAAGCGCGATGCGGCGATTTGTAGCGGTACACACCGCAGGCGAGCGCCACACAGATGATCACGAACACGACGGCCATGCCCTTGTGTTCCGCCAGCAGCGATGGGGGCTTGTACTCGTAGATCGAGCCGGGTGGGGGATAGCCGCTCGACCCTTCGCCGCGAAACGACCGGGGCGACACCCTCAACCCCGCCGCGAGCGCGCCGCTTCGGTGGCGGCGAGGCCGCCCTTCAACACGTAGGCTTCGAAGCCCCGTTCGCTCAGGATGTAGGCCGCCGGCGGAGCTGCGCCGCCCGGTGTCGCAGCACACGACGTACGGGGTGTTCTTGTCGAGCGCATTGAGCTTCAGGCGGATGAAATACAGCGGAATATTGACCGCCTCGTCGATTCGAAAGTTCTGAAATTCGCTCGGCAATCGCACGTCGAGCCATTTGCCGCCCCCGGCCACGATCTCCTTCGCCTTGTCGTAGCTGACCCACTGCAGCAACGGTTCGTTCAGCAGCGTCTGAAAATCGTGCTTGCCGAGCCGCATCAGCGTGCCGTCGGTGGACATGGTCACCGTGGCGTTGCGCTTCGCCTCGGCGATCAGAGCCTCCTCGCCGAAGCTGTCGCCCGGGCCGAGTTCCGCGAGCTTGATGCCCTCCTTGTTCAGCGGGGTCTCGCGCGTCACCACGCATTTGCCGGCGACCACCACATAGAAATAATCGCCCTCGGTGCCCTGCTTGATCACGACATCGCGCGCGCGGTAGTTGATGCGCTGCATGCGCATGAAAATCGCCTGGATGTTCGCCGGCGGGATGCGATGGAACGCCTTGGTCTGCAGCAGCGTCGTCATCCAGTCGCCGGTCACGTCGAGACCGTCGCTCGTTCAATTCGGACGACCTCGTACTGGCCGGTTTGGTCCCAGGTCAGCAGCACATCGAGCAGGTCGCTGTCGATCATGATGTATTGAGAGATCGTCTGGCGCGCGCGCCGTGAATTTGCGCGGCAGTCCCGGAGCGAGCGCCGCGCGCGCCTCGGGGCTGCCGGCGCGTACGATGCCGATGATGCGATCCTCGGCGCGCAGCTCCACGCTCCCGGCGACCAGGTAGAAGGTGCGTTTGTCGGTGTCGCCTTCCTTGAACAGCACCCGGCCGGCATCCAGTTCGCGAATCTGCGTCTTGCGGGCGAGCGCGTGCAAGTTCTCTGCCTTCAGTCCGTCGAGGGGAGAGAAGTTTCTCAGTATCGCGAGATCGAGCGGTCGTTCATCCATCGAGAAATTCGCCGGCGCCTTTGGTTACAACCCTATGATTTTGGCTGCGAATGCTACACACATAGCCAGGCCCACGTCCGACGGTCACATTGGCGAATGCGATCACAAGCCGGCTCCATCCGGGATCCGGTCGGAAGCGCCCGCCATAGCGCCGCTCGAGCTCGTCGAGGCGCAGAGTGATGCTCGTCGACGCCGCGCGATTTCGCGTATTGCAGGGGGCCGCCCCGAAAAGGCGCGAAGCCGGTGGCAAAAATCGCGCCCGCATCGAGCAGGTCCGCATCCTCGACGACGCCCTCCCGCAAGGCCGCCACCGCTTCGTTGAGCATCGGCAGGATCAGGCGGTCCTCGAGATCGGGCGGCACCTCGCGGTCGCTGCGGCGCCGGTGCGTACCGGCTTGCCGTCCCGCCAGAGGTAAAATCCCTCGCCGCTCTTGCGGCCGAGCTTCTTCTGCTCCACCAGCTTGATCAGCACTTGCGGCACGCTGCCGTGAAATGCCTCAGCCAGTACCCGGCCCACGTGCAGTGCGACGTCCAATCCGACCACGTCGGCGAGCTCGATCGGACCCACGGGCATGCCGAAATCGGGTGCCCGCCCGATCGATCACCGCGGCGGGAATTCCCTCCGCCAGGGCGAACAGCGCTTCGTTGATATACGGCATCAAGATCCGATTGACGACGAAGCCCGGCGCGCTCCTGCACGGCAGCGGCAGCTTGTCGAGCCTGCGCGTGAACAGCACGGCACCTTGCACCGCCGCGCCGTGCGTGCCGGCGCCTTGCACGATCTCCACCAGCTGCATTTGCGCGACCGGGTTGAAGAAATGGATTCCCACCAGCCGGCCGGGATCGTTCAGCTTCTCGGCCAGCGCCTCGATCTTGATGCTGGAGGTGTTGGTCGCCAGCAGCGCCGTCGGTTTGAGCAGCGGCTCCAGTTGCGCGTACAGCGCTCGCTTCGCGTCGAGATTCTCGATGAATGGCCTCGATGACCACATCCGCCTGCGCCGCACCCTCGCCGGCCACGTCCATGCGCATGCGCGCGAACGCTTCGCCGGCCGCGTTCGGCTCACGCAGGCGCTTGTCGAAGTAGGCCTTGGCGCGCGCCAACGCCGGCTCGATCAGCTCTGCGCTGCGGTCCTGCAAAGTCACGCGAAGGCCGCGCAGCGCAACCCATGCCGCAATGTCGCCGCCCATGACGCCGGCACCGATCACGTGCACGTGCCGAAAATCGGCCGGCTGCTTGCCGCCCAAGCCCTTGAGGCGGTCCTGCAGCATGAACACGCGAACCAGATTGCGCGACGTCGGGGAGCACATGAGCGCGCTGATCGATCGCGCCTCCGCATCGTAGCTCGCCGCGCCCGCGGCGCCGTAGCGGCGCCACAGATCGAGAATGGCGTAAGGAGCAGGGTAGTGCTCGCGCGGCACCTTTTGCCGCAGCGATGCCGCGGTGCTGGCGCGCGATGAAAGGCCGCACGGCAGAGAGGTTCAGCAGCCTTTCGACGAAGGGCGCCGTCCTCTTCGGCGGCGGCTGCAGCAGCAGCCGCTTGGCGCGCTGCGCCAGCTCCGCCGCAGGCACGAGCTGATCGAGCAGCCCGACCTCGAGCGCGCGCGCGCCCTTGTACGGCTTGCCCTTCAGCATCAGCTCCAGGGCCGGCCGCACGCCGATGAGCCGCACCGCGCGCACGGTGCCGCCGAATCCGGGATGAATCCCGAGCAGCACCTCCGGCAGCCCCAGGGACAACTTGCCGTCGTCCGCGCCGATCCGATAGCGGCAGGCGAGGGCGAGCTCCAGGCCTCCGCCCAGCGCGAAGCCGTGCACCGCGGCGACGGTGGGGCAGGGCAGACTCTCGAGCTGATCGAGCACCTTCTGGCCGGCGCGCACCAGGGCGTAGCCGTCCTCCGGGGTGCGCACTTGCAGGAATTCCTTGATGTCGGCGCCGGCGATGAATCCGTTCGGCTTGGCGGAGCGACACCACCACCCCGGCGGGCGGCTTTTCGGCGATGCTCGCGCAAGGCGGCCGCGAGATCCTCGAGCACGGACGCGGACAACACGTTGGTGGAGGCGCCCGGCGTATCGCAGGTCAGCCAGGCGATGCGGTCGGCGTCGATCTCAGCCGCCAGCTGCTCTTCTCCGCCACGGCTCAAGCCGCCTTGAGCGCACGTTCGTGGATCGTGAAATCGCAGATCAGCGGCAGGTGATCCGATAGTTGGATGGCGGGAATCTCGAATCGAGTCACCTCGATCTGCGCGCTGTGCAGGATGAAATCGAGCTCCTTGCGCGGGCTGCTGCTCGGGTAGGAGGGAAGGCCGTGCGCGTTGGCGTTGCGTCAATCCGGCCGCCTGCATGAACAAATAGATCTCGTGGTCCCCCCAGTACGTGTTGAAGTCGCCGGCCACGATCACGGGCTTGCGGGTCTTGCGCACGAGGTCGTAGAGATAGCGCAGCTGGTACTGCCGGTGCCGAAACTTGAGCGACAGATGGACCAGGAATATCGCGACGTCGTCGAGCTCGAGTTCGATGATCAGCCGCTTGATTCCCGTATCGAAATAATGGAAGCGTTCGCCGCGCACCCGCGGCGCAGCGAGAAAGGCGTTCGCCTGTTTGCGCACGATGGGCACCAGTTGATTCACCGACGAGACGCCGTACTTGCATTCGAAGGTGGAGTAATGACCGAGAGAGCGGGCGATGAAATCCGCCTGGTTCACCATGCCCGTGCGGATCGACCCGGTGTCGACCTCGATCAGGCCCACCACGTCCGGGTCCTGGCGCTTGATGAATTCGGTTATCTGCGACAGCACCTGCCGGCTCGAGCGGAGGTATCCGGCTCCCGGGACGGGGAGATGAAACGCGGGCCCGGTCCCGGTCGCATAACGGATGTTATAGATGAGCAATCGCACTCCCGGCATTGTATCGGCGCGCAAAGTTTCGCGCATGCCCATCATCGAGCTACACTAGGAGCCTGTCTGAGTATTCCCCGTGGCCGCGACCGTGACGGATTTGCCTTCAGTCGAGGCGGAGCCGACGCGGTTGGGTAGAGCCCAATAAGGAGGCGACAACGATGAATGAAGGCAAATCCGTCCGGTCCCAAAGGGTTGGCTCTGGAAGGGGCGTCTGCGGCGTTGCGCGGCTTGGTCGTGGAATCAACCACGACCTGCGCCGCGCGCCTTGCATCCGCCTCCTTGCAGAGCCAACGCGGCTCACGAGGAATACTCAGACAGGCTCCTAGGCCAATGTCGACCCGCGTTAACCCGATTCGGCTGTTCGTCACGCACTTCTGGGAGGAGAACGATGACTACACGCGCGTTTTCGAATACCTGGAGGCGTCCGGAAATTTCTACTACTTGAATACCAGTCAGCCACAGGCCAAGCGCCCGATCGACAAGGAGAGCCAGCGGGAGGATCTGCGCCGGCAAATCGCTCCCTGCGAGGTCGTCATCGCGTTGCCCGCCGTCTACCGGGCTGCGCCCGATATGGTGCTGTTTCAATTGACGTTTGCGAAGGCCGCCGACCGGCCGATCGTCGCCATGGAGAATTTCGGCTCCACCGAGCCGCTGGCGAAAGCCATCAAGGATGCGGCCGACGAGGTGAGCGCGTGGAACGAGCGCAGCTTGATCGATGCGCTGCGCCGCCAGGCGCGCCATCAAGAAACCAGCCGCTGGGATACGATCGAATTCAAGCTCGACTGATCAGTTGGTGGCGGCGGCGGTGAGCACCGGAACTTCGAATTCCGCGGGTGCGCATTCCACGCTGCGCAACTGCACGACCGCTGCGCTCTGGCGCGCCGTGTTGGCGTCGGCGCGGCACAGCACCCCGAAGATCTCCACGATGAGCGAGGCGCAGTCGTCGGCTTCCTGATTGGACATTTTGCGCACCGAGGCGGTGACCGCATCCTCGCCGCGCAGCGGCGGCACGCCGGCCAGACTTCGCATGACCTGGGAGAACGATGTGCGCACTTCGTTCGGCAACTGATCCTCCGCCACCGCCGCCAGGTGGCGCCGGTAGGCCGCGATCAAGCGCTGCTTGATCGGGATCGAGCGCACCAGTTCCAAGGTCGCAAAGTGCAAATGTTCCCATGCGCTGATCATGTAGGTCCCACCTGTGGCAAAAACCAAACTTAAAGTAGTTTCGAGATATTTAACATTCCACGGAATCTTGTTAAATCAACACGCTGCGGTTGGAATATACAAGACAATCGACAAAACGCAACGCGGACTTTGTCAAGGTTTTGAAGTATCGGCCGTGGCTCATTTACGGCACGTCGCAGGCCGCGATTTTATATATAAGATCGCAAAATCAATGTAAGGGATTGAATAATAAGACTATGAAGCGCTGACGATCGTGTTCGGAGCGGTTAGACGGGTGCTTCCAGACGGTCGTCCGAATGCGTCGCGCCGATCAGCATGTGTAGTTGAGCAGTTGATCCACGTTCAGCCGCGACGATGAACATGAACATCCCGCTCTTGTTCGCCGCGTCGAGAAACGCGCGCGACACCTCATCGAGCCGATGAATGCCTGCCAGCCGAGTATTCCGCCGAGCACGATCGCGACGATGAGGATCATGATCGCGAGCGGTTTGATCATGCGCTTGAACCCGACGGGGCCGCCATCTTTGCTGACATCGGATTGCATGGTGCTCACGGGAGTCCTCGAGATGCGGCGGTTGAATTTGCGGCGGCGTCGGATCGGTTCCACCAGCCGCCGCCCAAAGCCTGAAACAGCGCCGCGGTGTCGGCGTAGCGCTGGGCGCGGGCCTTGACCAGGGCAACGGCCGCGGTCTGATAGGTCTGTTCGGCGGCCAGCACCTGCAGGTAGCTGGCGCCGCCGGCCTTGTACTGCGCCTGTACGAGCTCGAGGCTGCCCGCCGCCGAACGATCGGCGGCGGTTTGCGCGGCGAGTGCGTCGGCATCGCCCTGCAGGGCGTACAGCGTGTTGGACACGTCCTGAAATGCGCTGAGCACGGTCGCCTGGTAATTGGCGGCCGCTTCCTGCGCGGCCGCCACGGCTGCGCGGCGCTGATGCATCAGCTGGCCGCCCTTGAACAGCGGCTGCGTGGCGGAGCCCACCAGCGTCCACACCAGCGAACCGGCCGACAGGATTTGGGAGAATTGCGCGGCGGCGCCGCCGTCGCTGCCGGTGATGGTGAACTGGGGCAGCATGTTCGCAGTGGCGACGCCGATCTGTGCGGTGGCTTGATGGAGCAAGGCCGAGTACTCGCGCACGTCGGGGCGCTGCTCGACGAATTTCGACGGCACGCTCACCGGCAGCTCGAGCGGCAAGGTCAAGGACTCGAGATGGATCGCCGCGCCCGCATAGTCCGACGGCAGGGAGCCCACGTAGGTCGCGAGCTGGTTGCGCTGCTGCTGCAGCTGAGTGCGCAGCGCGGGCAGGCTCGCGAGAGTCGCCTGCAGGATCGCCTGCTGCTGCAGCACATCGGCGCGGGAAGCACCGCCCGCCGTCACGCGCCGCTGCGTGATGTCGAGCTGCCGCTGCTGCGCGCGCGCGATGTCTTCGGTGGCGCGGATCTGTTCGCGCAGGGACGCCTCGGCGATGGCGGCGGTGACCACGTTCGCGGTGAGGCTGAGATAGCTGGCCTCCAGCGCAAAGTGCATGTAGTCGGCCTGGGCCTTCAGCGCCTCGACCTGGCGGCGGACGCCGCCGAACGCATCGAGCGTATACGACACGTTCACCGAGGCGCTGTTCAAGCTGTACATGTACGAGGTGGGCTGCGGCAGCCCGAATTCCGCCAGGGTGGCCTTGGCGCGTTCGGCCTGATAATTGGCTGAAGCGCTCGGATACAGCGAGCCGCGCTGCGCGGCCGCGTTCTCGTTCGCCTCGCGCAGGGCGGCCTGGGCGGCCTCCAAGGTCGGGCTGTGCGCGAGCGCGCGCTCGATCAGCGCATTGAGCTCCGCCGACTGAAACAGGGTCCACCACTGGCCCGGGATGTCCAAACCGTCGACGAAGCGCTGCGCTTCGCCGCCGGGCAGCGGCGCGGATGCTGTGGCGGGCCCGAGCTTACTGCCGGCGGCCGCGAAGCCGGCACCGGCGGGCGCCGCCGGCGCCTTGAAATCGGGCCCGACGGCGCAGCCTGCGAGCAGGCAGACGGTTAGTGCTGCCATCGAGCGCTCAGCGCGGAGGAAGATCTCAGCAATCATGTATTCAATTGCAGCGACTATTTGCGGATGTGACATTCTACGTATAAAATATTCCGCAGTAAAGTATTAGATATCGAATGACCGACGTTCCTTATCCGCTGTTCGACATGCTGCAGGCGAGCCTGCTGCGCCTCAGTGCGCGGATGCCGGAAACTCCGGTGGCTGGAATATTGCTCTGCCGCCTGTTGCAGCAGGTCGGGCGCGGCATGGCCGCCATGCTGGAGCAGCAGATCCGGCCGTTCGGCCTGAACGAAGCGGAATTCCGGGTGCTCAGCGCGCTGTTTTCGCAGCCGGAGGGCGTCTCCCACCCGAGCGACTTGTGCACCAGGACCTCGCAAAGCCCCGCCAACATGTCGCGCATCAGCGATGCGTTGGTGAGCCGCAATCTCATCACGCGCGTTTTGAGCGACCAGGACCGGCGCCGCATGGTGCTGCGAATCACCGCGCCGGGCGAGGAGTTGGTGCGACAGCTGCTGCCGATGCTGTTCGCGCCGGTGCGCGACATGTTCAAGGATTTCTCGGAGGCCGAACAGCAGCGGCTGACGGACCAACTGGTCCGATTGAGCGCGAAATTGGATGACGTCATGGCGCAGCACAGCCTGGAGCGGCCCCTGTGAGGCGGCGGCGCCGCGCCGCGCTGCTGTTGTCGAGATTGATAGCGTGCTGCGCCGGGGTTGCGGGCTGCGCCGGATTGCCACCGAAGCAGCAGCCGGTCGCGCTGCCGGCCGAGGCGCCGCTGTCCGACATGTCCGGCGGCGGCGGCGCGTGGCCGGCGCCGCTATGGTGGAAGCAGTATCGGGATCCCACTCTCGATGAGCTGATCGATATGGCGCTCGCTACCTCCCCGACGCTCGCCACCGCTCACGCGCGCTTCGAATCGGCGCGCCAGTCGGTGCGCATCGCCAGCGCCGCCACCGGCGCGCATCTGGAGGCGAGCGGCGACTTCTCCCGCCAGCGGCTCAGCGACAATGGGCTGTTCCCGCCGCAATTGCTGGGCTTTGATTGGTACAACCTCGCGGACCTGGGGCTGCAGGCGAGCTACACGTTCGACTGGTGGGGCAAACAGCACGCTGCCATCGAAGCGGCCATGGACGAAGCACATGCGAGCCAGGCGGATCGCAGCGCCGCGGCGCTGATGCTGGCGAGCTCAGTGGCCGACACGTATTTCGGTTGGCAGGCCGATGAGAGCCGCCTCACCCTCGCCCGCGAGGACGAGCGCGTCGTTGCGCGCGAGCGCGCCATCACCGCGGCGCGCATCGGCGCGGAGCTGGATCCGAAGGATGAGCTGAGTCGCGCCGACACCGCGCTTGCCGCGGTCCGCGAACGAATCGCAGCACTGGACGGCTCGGCGCGGCTGCGTGTCGTGGCGCTCGCGGCGCTGGTCGGCCGTGCCGCCGCCGAGCTGCCGCCGCTGGCGCCGAAACCGCTGCCGGCGATCGGCGCTGCGCTGCCGGACGACGTGCGGATCGATCTGATCGCGCGCCGTGCGGACATCGCGGCCAGCCGCTGGCGCGTGGAAGCGGCGGAAAGAAGCCGCGACTCGGCACGCGCGGAATTCTTTCCCGACGTGAGCATCAATGCGCTGGCCGGCGTGCAGAGCATCGACGTGACCACGCTGATCAATTATGGCAGCCGGGTGCCGGCGGCGAGCGCGGCCATTCATCTGCCCTTGTTCGATGCCGGCCGGCTGAAGGCGCGCTACGGCGCGAGTCAGGCTGCGGTCGAGTCGGCGGTGGCGAGCTACCGGGAAACCGTGGTCGCCGCCGCCCGGGACGTGGCCACTCAGGCCGCCACGCTTGCACAGTTGGAGGCGCAGCGCACGCAGCGCGCGATCGAGCTCGATGCGGCGCTCGATCTTCGCGCGAGCGCCGCCGCGCGCGTGCGTCAGGGCGTCGCCGATTCGCGCACGGAGCTGGCCGCGGCACAGTCTTTGATCGAACAGCGCGATGCCCTGCTGCAGCTCGACGCGGCCTCGGTGTCCGCCGACATCGGGCTCAAGCGCGCGCTCGGCGGCGGCTATGAAAGGTCGACATCGACACCATGAGCGCAAACATCGAAGCCGCCGAAGCCCCCCCGCCCGCCAACGGCAAGCGGCGCCGAATTCTGCTGCTCATCGCAGCGGTGTTCATCGTCATCGGGGCGCTGTGGAGCATCGTCTGGCTGGTGGTGCTCTCCAAGCGCGAACGTACCGACGATGCCTACGTCAACGGCAACAAGGTGGTGATTTCGGCGCAGGTGCCGGGCACGGTCGTGGCGGTGCTCACCGACGACACCCAATACGTGCAGGCCGGCCAGGTGCTGGTGCGGCTCGACCCGACCGATGCGCAGATCAGCCTGGCGCGCAGCTCGAGCGCCCTGGCGCAGACCGTGCGGCAGGTGCGGCAGGAGAAATCGACCGCCGCGCAATACGACGAACTGGTCGCGTCGCGCAAGATCGAGCTCGCCCGCGCGCAGATCGATCTCGCGAAGCGAGAGCCGCTGCTGGCCGCCAGCGCGATTGCGCCGGAGGAGGTGCGGCACGCGCGCGAGTCGGTCGAGCTGGCCAAGGCGGCGCTCGCCCAGGCCATACGCGAGGCGACTGCCGCTCATGCCTTGGTCGACGGCACCGAGGTGCTGAACAACCCCGCGGTGCTGCAGGCCAAAGCCGCCTTTCGCGATGCGTGGATTGCGGCGCAGCGCAATGCCGTGGTCGCGCCCGTCACGGGCTATGTGGCCGACCGCAGCGTGCAGTTGGGCCAGCACCTCCAGGCGGGTCAGGCGCTCATGACGGTGATTCCGCTCAATGCGCTGTGGGTCGACGCCAATTTCAAGGAAGTGCAATTGCGCAACTTGCGCATCGGTCAGCCGGCCGAGGTGCGCAGCGATCTGTACGGCGGATCGTTCATCTATCACGGTCACGTCGCGGGCATGTCGGCGGGCACCGGGGCCGCCTTCGCGCTGTTGCCGGCGCAGAATGCGTCGGGCAACTGGATCAAGGTGGTGCAGCGCGTGCCGGTGAGAATTCGCATCGACGACGCGGATCTCGCCAAATCGCCGCTGCGGGTGGGGCTGTCCTCGACGGTGACGGTGGATACGACCCATCGAAACGGGCCGGTGCTCGCGGGCAAGGCCGAGGACCAGCCGGTGGGCGACACTCAGGTGTACACGCAGGATCTCGCGAAAGCGAATGCAGAAGCGGACGCCGTGGTGAGCCGCAACCTCGGCGCCGAGAACTAGGAGCCAGCGGGGCGGGCCTGGGGGTCGCGCCCGTGGGCCTGCTGGCGCTGGCCGCGGCCCCCCTCGTCGGAGGCAACATGAATCGGCCGAATCTGCGTTTGGCGCCGAGCTTCGCCTTCTGCGTGTTCGGCTTGGCGGCTCACCGAACACATCCGAAACTCCGCTCCCCGCGCAATCGCTGGCGCTGATCAATGAAGAGCTGCTGCGCCTGTTGCGGCTTTTTCTGAATTCGCACTGCGGCACTGAAGCAGTGGAGGGTTTCCCCTAACGACCTCCGTAGACGCTGCAGCGCGAGCCCGAATACTTCCAATCGCGCGAGCTAACTGTGAACCCGGCTTCAGTTTTGCCCGACGTACGCCGATATGCTTGGGTCAATGAAAGCGCATTCCAACCGCATCCTCGTGATCGATGACAATGCGGCGATTCACGCGGACTTTCGCAAAGTCCTTGGCGCCGATGGCGAGGACACGGCGCAGGCTGCCCTTGCGGTCCTGGAGGCGGACTTTTCGGGGAAACGAGCGGCATCTGGCCCTCGCGGCCCAAGTTCGACATCAGACTCCGCCTATCAGGGACAGGAGGGTGTCGAGATGGCGCGCCGGGCCCTGGCCGAAGGGCGCCCGTACGCCATGGCGTTCGTCGACATGCGCATGCCGCCCGGCTGGGACGGCCTGGAGACCATCGAGCATCTTTGGGCGGTCGATCCGGACGTGCAAGTCGTCATCTGCTCGGCGCACACCGACTATGACTGGTCCGAGGTCGTGGACCGCCTGAAGCACTCGGACAAGCTGCTGGTGGTCGAAAACCCGCCGAGACCGATCGAGGTTCTGCAATGCGCGACCGCGCTGACCCGCAAGTGGCAGAACGAGCGCCTGGTGCGCGACCAGATGGAGACGCTCGAGCAGGTGGTCACGCAGCGCACGCCAGGGTCTGGAGGCCGCCAACCGGCAACTGCGCCATCTGGCGACCCACGATGCGCTCACCGGCCTGCCGAACCGCGTGTTGCTCGATGACCGGCTGACATCAGGCGATGTGCGCACGCCGATCGCGACGGCCGGACCTTCGCGCTCATGGTGTGCGATCTCGACCGCTTCAAGCTGGTGAACGATTCCTTGGGACACCGTGCGGGCGATGAGCTGCTGCAGGAAGTGGCGCAGCCGCCTGACCGGGCTGGTGCGCGACGATCGACACCGTGGCGCGGCTTCGGGGGCGATGAGTTCGTCTGCTGATCACCTCCATCCATGACCCGGAGGACGCCAGAAGCGGCTGGCGAGCCGCATGCGATCGAGGTGCTGCAAGCGCCGGTGCGGATCGCCGGCATCGACGTGCACACCTCGCCGAGCATCGGCATCGCGTTTTATCCGCACGGACGGAACCTCGATCGAGGCGCTGACTGGCGCACGCGGATGCCGCCATGTATTGCGCCAAACAGCGCGGCCGCAACAACGTGCAATTCTTCGAAGCCGGCATGAACGCCGGCACCGAGGAGAGGGTGCAGCTGGAAAGCGACCTGCACGAGGCCATCGCGCTCAAGCAATTCGAGCTGCTACTACCAGCCCAAGGTCAACACGCGACCGGCGCCATGCGCAGCGCCGAGGCGCTCATGCGCTGGATGCATCCGGAGCGCGGACCTGATTTCGCCGGACGGCTTCATTCCGCTCGCCGAGGAATGCGGATTGATCGGCGCCGATCGGCGACTGGGTGGTGCGGAAGCGTGCCGGCAGGCGCGCGCCTGGCAGCATGACGGGACTGCGCGCCGCTGCGGGTCTCGGTCAATCTCTCGGCCTCGCAGTTTCGCGGCAGCGATCTGATCGACGACCATTCGCGCGCGCTGGATGACGCCGGCCTCGAGCCGCACTATCTCGAGGTGGAGCTGACCGAAAGCGCGGTGATGAGCGATCCGGAGGAGTCGATCGCCATTCTCGAGCAGTTGAGCACCATGGGCGTGCTGGTGTCGGTCGACGACTTCGGCACGGGTTATTCGAGTATGAGTTATCTGCGCCGCTTCCCGATCGACAAGCTCAAGATCGATCGCGGTGTTCATCAACGAGATCGCGAGCCGCCGGACGACGCCTCGATCGTGCGCGCCATCGTCTCGCTGGCCCACAGTTTGCGATTGAAAGTGGTGGCGGAAGGCGTCGAGACCCCGGCGCAGCTCGACTTCCTGAAGGCGGTCGGCTGCGATGAATATCAGGGCTATCACTTCAGCCGCCCGCTGCCGGCGCGCGAATTCGATCGCATCGTGCGCGAAACCGCAGCGCAACACGGCACCGCTGAGTGCAAGAGGAAGCGACGCGCACGCACAGCAAGCTCGCCGCCTACCGGCGGTCCTGACCGCCGCTCAGAACCCTTATCGGGCGCCCAGGCGCGCTTCGCCGGACATGTACAATGGCGCATGGCGGTTGGCCACATGCGTGCGCGGAGAGTGTCCTGGCCGAATTGACAGGCAAGGCGGCGTTGATCACGGGCGCGACGTCGGGCATCGGCCGGTCCGTCGCCGAGCACTTCGCGGCAGCCGGCGCCCAATTGATGCTGACCGGCCGGAATCTAACCGCCGGAGCCGGACTGGCGAATCGCCTCGGTGCCCGATTCCTCGCCGGCGACCTCGCTGATCCCACGTTCGCGGATCGACTGGTGGAAGAGGCCGTGGCCGCTTTCGGCCGGCTCGATATTCTCGTCAACAACGCCGGCATCACCCACCGCGGCAGCGTTCTGGAGACCAGCGATCAGGACTGGGCGAGGGTGATGGAAGTGAATGTCACCGCGCTCATGCGCTGTTCGCGCGCGGCGCTGCGGCACATGGTGGCCGCCGGCAAGGGCAGCATCGTGAACATCGCGTCCGACTTTGCGGTGATCGCCGGCCGGCGCGAAGCGGCTTACTGCGCCTCGAAGGGAGCCGTCCTGCAACTGACCAAGGCCATGGCCTTGGATCATGGTTCGCAGGGCATTCGGATCAATGCGGTGTGTCCGGGCGATATCGAGACGCCGATGCTGCTGGAGGGCATACGATCCGGCGGCGAGGAGGATGCAGCCGGGCTCGCGCGCAAGGGCGCCGCCTTTGCCCTGGGGCGGGTCGGCCGGCCGCCGGAGGTTGCCGAGGTCGTTGCGTTCCTCGCCTCTGAGGCGGCGAGCTACGTCACCGGTGCCGCATGGCTGGTCGATGGCGGCAATACCGCGGCGTAGCGTTGCGACATTGGCTGCCCGGCCGTTGGGCGACCTTGCGGCCCCCGACGCGCAAGGAGCTTGCGGCGACTCGCGTTGTCCATGCCGATCAACGAGGCGTCGGCAAAAATTCGTGAGGGCGGACCTCACGACCCGCCGGCCGATGTGTCGTGGCCGACATGGGCAGGTGTGATACCGCTCGTGACCGAAGCGGCTGCGCCGGTGCCGGCGGAGGACTATCGCGGGACCCTGCGGCCGCCCCGGCTGGCCGGATTGAAGGTCCGGCGCCGCCGCCGCGCAGCCGGGGCTGCGTTGCCCCCGTAATCGTGCTCACCCATGCCGCCGCTGTGGAATGGCGTACGTGCCCACCGCGTGTGCGACCGGCTCGTGAGTTCCTTCCGAGTACAGGGCCACCTCGCCGACGGCCAGCGTCTTGCCGACTTTCATGAGTTTTCCCACCCCGACGATGTGCTTTTTCGAGGAGGGTTTGCGCAAAAAATTGATGTTGAGGCTGGAGGTGACCGCCAGCGGAACGATGCCGATTTCGCCAAGCAGCGCGACATAGAGCGCGACATCGGCCACCGCCATCAGCACCGGGCCCGAGACGGTGCCGCCGGGGCGCAGCTCATCGGCGCCGATAGGGTGCTTGACCGTGGCCGAACCGCCACCGACGTCCTCGACGATGCACCGGCTCTGAGGAAATTCGCGGGCCAGGAAATCGATGATCTCGGCTTTGTTTGACACTGGACGCCCCCGGGAATGAAATTATTCATGCTCGCATTGCGCATGCGGGGTTGTAAATCGACTGCGCGGCCGAGGGGACATTTGGACGTGGCCGATACGGATGAGTTTTTGCTGTATGTGCTGGAGCAACTCGGCGCGTTGGGAGCCGTCGCTCCACGCCGGATGTTCGGTGCGGTCGGACTATATTGCGACGGCGTGTTTTTTGGATTGATCGCCGGCGATGTCCTTTATTTCAAGGTCGGCGAGTCCAACCGCGGGGACTATGCAGCACGCGGCATGAGCCGCTTCCGCCCCTATCGGGACCGGCCGCACCTCAGCATGAGCTACTATGAGGTACCTGCGGATGTGCTGGAGGAGCCGGAAGAGTGCGTGCTCTGGGCGCGGCGTTCGCTGAATATTGCAAGCTCCCCGCCGAAGGGCCGCGCGAGGAGGTCGAACGAGCCTCGGCGCCGCCCGCGCGTGCGCAAGCATTCATGAACCTACCTATCCAACCGCCATTGAGGTGCCTCATGACTACCCGCCGCGCTTTCTTTTTGCTGTCCACCGCCGCGATGCTCGCCCCGCCCGCGTACGCGGATGACCTGCTGTGCGCCATATACACCAAAGATCGCCAGGCAGGAGTCACTCCCGGCGGGGCTCTGCAGTTGCTCAAGGATGGAAACGCCCGCTTCGTTGCCGGCCGCAGCATCCACTGCGATCTCATGGCGCAGGTGCGCGCAACCGCGTCGGGACAGGCCCCGTTCGCGGCGATCGTCGGATGCATCGACAGCCGGGTACCGCCGGAGCTGGTATTCGACCAGCAGATCGGCGACATCTTCGTTGCCCGCATCGCCGGGAATTTCGTCAACACGGATATCATCGGAAGCCTCGAATTCGCCACCAAGCTGGCCGGCGCAAAGGCCATCGTGGTTCTGGGGCACTCCGATTGCGGCGCCGTGAAGGGCGCGATCGACGGCGTGAAACTCGGAAATCTGACCGCGACGCTCGCCAATATTCGGCCGGCGGTTGCCAAGGTGTCGGCGCTCCAGGGTCCGCACACTTCCAAGGACCGCGAATTCGTGCAGGCGGTGGTTGTGCAAAATGCGAAAGACGCCGCCGCGCTGCTGCTCGCGCAAAGCGCCGTGCTGCGGGAATTGGTCGCCGCGCAGAAATTGACCGTCGCCGCGGGGGTGCACGACCTCGCCACGGGCGTCGTCAGCTGGCCCGGGTAGATCGCTAAAATCGGGCCGTGACGGCCATCACGCTGGTGCCTCGGAACAGTTTGATCGCAACGGTGCAATGCGCGGGGCAAGCGGCGACGGCATTCTGCAGATCCGCCGGCGTGCGCACCGGATGACCGTCGATTTCATAGAGGATGTCGCCGACGATGATCCCGGATTTTTGCGCGACGGAGCCGCCGCTCACTGCGACGACCAAGACGCCTGCTCGATTCGGCTGCTCGCCCGTGGCGGCGACCGGCAATCCGTCGATCCCGAAACCGAGTTTGAGCGCTGCGCCGCCGGTGTACTCCACGGCGGCCGGGGAGGGGGCCGGAGCGGGGCCTGGATGTGCGGCGGCTGCATGCGCGCTGGTATATTCGTCCACCTTGGAGAGCAAACCGGCGATTTCCGCGTTCGAAAGTTCGCCGGAGTACTCGGGGCCGGATTTGGCGAGCAGCCGGAAGCGCCAAAGAGCCGGTTTGCCCGGCACATATCCCGCCGCAAGCTCACGCAGAAATTTCTCCTCGACGGGGAACACGACGTGCTCGGTGTACGTGCACTCGCCCACCGAGCAATTTTCCGATGTCCTGCGGATCGCCGTCGCCGGCGCCGATCGCGGCCCGCTCGGCGTCTGATAGCTCACGGTTTCATAGTCCCGCCAGGTTCTGCTGTAGATGACCCAGGTGTGGACCCGAAACGACATGCCGCCCGTCCGATCGTCGATGACGGCCTCCAGATACTGATCGTTCCACACCATGCGCATGGGGCCCTTGTGCTCCGCAAACCCGCTCTCCGTGCTGATCGTGGTCGTGGCACTCTTCGGGTCATCCGTGACCGTGGCGGTATCCCTGAAGTGCTCCATGCCGAGCGAAAGCAGAGCGGGATCCTTCGCCTGGGCAGAGCCCGCGAGGAGGCCGAGGACCATCCATGGCGCAAGCGCCGTGTTGAAAGATTTCAATTTTTTAATCCTGGTCGCATGGCCGAAGTCGCTCGTCCGGGGGGTCGTCCCGATCGGGCTGGGATGGTAGCGGATCGCTGCCTGCCCTCACAGTGGGTTGTCGCTGACCGATGAGAATGCGATTTTTCTCCATAAGAATATAGACTTATGTCGTATCGGCCGCCCGTCGGCCGAGCCGTCGACCGAGGGGCGGCCGGGCGCCGGTGCTGGGCGTGGCCGCCCGGCGCCGGTGGTGGCGGCGCGCGTGCACCGCGACCTTAGTCCAATTGTTGCGATCGCTCCAAGGGTTAACACTGCGCGCTCGTCACGCAAGTGACACTCTGTGTGCTCGCGAGATTCGGACGGGCGCTTCGATGATTTTGGAGGATTGCTAATGAAAAGATCCAACTGGCTGTTGCTCTCCGCGCTCGTGCTGCCGCTGTCGATCGGCACGGCATTCGCGGTGGTCAATCCCGATAAGCTGCCCCAGGTGCCGTGCAGCGCTATGAAGTACAGCAAGGCGTTCCTTGCGAAGTGGCCGCAGGCGCCGCAAGCGTGCCAGGATGTACGCGTGTACAAAGGCCACAAGTACGCGAAGTTCACGGCCAAGGTGTACATCTCCTCGCCGCAGTTCATGACCTTCAATCTGCTGGACGCGTCCGGTAACACGCTGACGACATTCAGCATGAAGCCGGGTCCGAATCAGCACGTGATGGTGAATGGCGCAGATAGGGCGTACAGCTCTCTGCAGGTCGGCGAATCGATCACCGTCTGGGTATCCGAGAATCGCACGGATGCGGCCAAGTTGCCCGGTTCGACAGAAGACAAGTGGGCGCTGCTGCCGCCGCTCAATCAGTAATTCACGAGCTCATAACTCACCCCTGAGGATCCGGCGCAGCCCGTGCGCCGGATCCACCGGGGTTTCGGGCCCATGAGCCTCACCTCTATTCCAGCGCGCCCGGTTTGCCGGAGCGCGGGGCGGCGGGTCCTTTGAACTCGCGCGCGGCGGCGAAAATCCACTCGCGAAATTGGGCCACTTTGGGAAGCGCCAAGTAGGCCCGCGGGCATACGAAATAGAAGGCAGAGCCGTACGGCAGGGCCTCTTGGCTGGCCAGCCGCAGCGTGCCCTTTTGCAGCGACCGCGTAACCACCGTCCAGCGGGTGAGCGCAAAGCCAAGCCCTTCCTCCGCCGCGACCATCAGGCCCGCCGAGTCGTCGATGGTCGGCGGACGAGACTGCCAGGCGACCTCCTCATCGGTCTGTTGCCAGATGCGCCACGGCGCATCGTCGCCCTCGAGCAGGGGGTATTTGCTCAAATCGGCTCCGCGCTCGATCATTCCGTATCGCTTGATCAGTTCCGGAGTGCCGACCGGCACGATCCAGTCATCGAGCAGCTTCTCGCAGTGCAGATTCGGATAATTGCCGCGCCCGAATCGGATGGCGACATGAATGGCGGCGCGCGAGAAATCCACCAATTCCCGCGAGGTATGAAAGCGCAGTTCGACGTCCGGGCATTTGCGCCGAAATGAGCGAATGCGGGGCAGCAGCCATATCTGCAGAAATGACGTCAGCAGACTGATTTGCAGCGGCCCGGCTCGGCCGTGCTGTTTGATCACGTTGACCGCCGATTCGAGCCTTTCCAGGCCGGCTCTCACGGCGGGCAGCAACTCGAGCCCTTCCTCGGTAATGCTCACCCTGCGTCCGCTGCGCCGGAACAGCGGCATCTGGATGTAGGACTCCAGCGCCTTGATCTGCTGGCTGACGGCCGCCGGCGTGACGTGCAGTGCATCGGCAGCCGTGGAGAAATTCAAATGCGTCGCCACTGCTTCGAATACTCGCAGCGCTCCCAACGGCAGCCGTGCGTAGGCAGATGACACGTTAAGTTTTCCTTAACAGATCGTCAGATATTGCGTTTGTTGCGCATGGGCTTCGGAGCGCACTGTGCGGTCGTTCGATCCATTGTAGTCAACGGAGCACGCACATCATGAACGAAATTTCTGTCATCGCAAGGCTGGCGCAGGTACTCCTTGCCCTCGGCATCACGATTGCCTACGGGCTCTTTTTCCAGTCTGTGCTGATCGCCTAGAGCCGGGGTCCACGTAAAAGCGCGGGCCGAGATTGGTGAGCATGGGCATCGCGCGCACCATCCGATGTTCAGCGAGGCTTCGCCCATCCGAGCGCCGGGCGCTTGTGCGCCCATGGCTGCGCCTGCTCCAGTTGCGCCGCCAGGCGCAGCAGCAGCGCTTCCTCGCCGTAGCGGCCGGTGAACATCGTGCCGATCGGGAGGCCCGTCGGCGTCCAGTGCAGAGGCACGCTCATCGAGGGTTGGCCCGTCATGTTGGCGAGTGCCGTGAACGGGCTGTAGGTGCTCATGTCTCTGCCCCAGGCCGCCACATCGACGGGCGAGAGGCCGAGAGTCCCGAGCTTCGCCGGCACTCTCGCCAATGTGGGCGACAGCATCACATCGAACCGGCTTTGAAAATCCGCCACGGCCGTCGCCGCCACTTGGAATGCGGTGTTGCCGTCCGCGACCGCGAGTGCGCTCGCCGAACGCCCCTGTTCCGCGTAGATCCACGTTATCGTCTCGAGCTCCTCGGGCGACACCGGCTTGCCGCGTTCAGCGCCCCAATCGCGCAGCGCCTGCGCGACCGACGTCACGATCACGGCCAGGAATCCATCGCTCAGCGCTTGCGCATCCAGCGCAGGCGATGCTTCCTCCACATGGTGTCCCAGCGATTCACAAAGGCGGGCGCTCGCGCGCGCGGCCGCCAGGCATTCCGGGTCAATCGCAGCACCCGTCGGAGCAGTCAGCATCAGGGCGATGCGCAGCTTTCCCGGCGCGCGGTCCAATTCCCCGAGAAAGCTGCCGCCCGGTGGCGGCGGTGCCGAGTAGCGCGATCCCGGTTCGATACCGCACGTCGCATCGAGAAGCGCCGCGCTGTCCCGCACGCTGCGAGTCACGGCGTGCGCGGTCGCCATCCCCAGCCAGCGCTCGCTGACCGGCGGACCCAAGGGCATCCGGCCGCGCGATGGCTTCAGACCGAACAGGGCGGTGCAGGATGCGGGCACCCGAATGGATCCGCCGCCATCCGATGCGTGCGCCATCGGCACGATGCCGCCGGCCACCGCGGCTGCGGCACCTCCCGAGGAGCCGCCGGCGGAGCGCTCCGGATCCCAGGGGTTGCGTGTGAGACCGAATGCTCTGGACTCCGTGGTGAACGTCAACCCGAGTTCGGGGCTGGTCGACTTGGCGAATATGACGAGCCCGGCGCGTTTGTAGCGCGCGACCAATTCACTGTCCGCGGCGGCACGGTGGTCCTTGAAGGCGACGCTCCCCGCGCTGGTCACCGTGCCGGCGAGCTCCACGCCGAGATCCTTGATGATGAAGGGCACGCCTTGAAATGCGCCTGCAGGAAGGCCGGCGGCGATCTGTCCCCGGGCCTCCTCGTAATGAGCGTGCGCGAGGCAATTGATCTTTGGATTGACGGCCTCGGCGCTGGCAATGGCCCAGGCAAGCAGTTCGTTCGGGGAGGTCTGCTTGCGGCGAACCAACTCGGCCAGTCCCATGCCGTCGTATTCGGAAAACGAGGATTTCACGGTGGATGCCTCAGGCATGACGACGGCGGCCCCCAGCGCTGCGATCGCCCGCCGGCGAGTCGGCGAGATCTGCTCCACGAGTTCCCCGATCGTTTCTCATCGTCGAGCCATTTTGCACGAGTTTTGCCATTTTCGCTGACCGAACCAAGTAGGATGCCGGCGGCACGGACCGGCGTTTACAATGCGCGCTGTCCGGCTCGACATGCCAAGTGCACGGTGCCGACAAATCTCCGCAAGCCCAGGCGATATCGTCGCCATGCAGGTGTTCCTGGTGGGCGATGCATCCAAGGGCGGCAAAATGGATTTCGACGGCTTCATGCAGGGTTATACCCAGTTCTTCGGCACGCCGGTGCAACACCGTCTGCCGGTGCGCACCGCGATGCAGGTCATGGCGCTCGCCAATCCCGGCTATCTGGTCGAGATCCAGGTGACGGCGGTTCGTCCCTGAGCGGCTGGGTGCTCAGGCTGGCTGCGACACTCGATGCTGCGCGCTTGTCGGCGGTCCCGGCCTCCGCGCGCCACAGCGCCACTCGGGCGAGTGCGGCCTGCGGCCGCTCGCGCACGACCGGCAGCCGGCCGGCGTAGACTCGCCCCGTGTTCGCGTCGAGCGTGAGTGCCACGCCCTCACGCAGTTGCGTATCGCCGATCACACAGCCCCCCGACTGTGAATGCGTTCGAAGCGCCTGGCAATTGACGAGACACACCTTGCCGAGCTGGCGGGCGACCACGGCAGCGTGCGAGGTGCGGCTGCCGGCGGCCGTCAATACGCCCTGCGCCGCCGCGATGCCCTCCACGTCGGATGTGGAGATGTCGGGCCGCACCAGAATGGCGGATTCCCCGCGCGCCGCGAGCTCGGCCGCGCGCCCTGAATCGAAGACGATGGCGCCGGAGGCGACACCGATGCTTGCGGGGGTGGCGCTCGCCAGCGGCGTGTCGCTCACGCCCTCCGCGAGGCGCTGACGCTCCAGCCGCTCGAGCGCGAGTCCGTCGAGGCGGCTCAGCGCCTCGGCCGGCGTGATGAGCCGTTCGCCCACCATATCGACCGCAATCTGCAGAGCGGCCCACGGGGTGCGCTTGCCGGCACGCGTCTGCAGAAGATATAGCCGCCCGCTTTCGACGGTGAACTCGAAATCCTGCATGTCGTGAAACTCGGCCTCGAGCACTGCGCGCACGCGCTCGAGCTCCGCCGCCACCAGAGGCAGTCTCTGCGACAGCCGCAGCGTCTCATGCCCGGCATGGCGTCCGGATACGACGTCCTCGCCCTGCGCGTTGAACAGGAAATCGAGATACAGCCGATTCTCGCCCGTTGCCGGGTCGCGCGTGAAGCCCACGCCGGCGCCGGAGGTGCCGCCGTCGTTGCCGAACACCATCGCTTGCACGGTCACGGCCGTACCCATGGCGTCGTCGATGCCGTTGGCGCGCCGGTATTGACGCGCCCTATCATCGTTCCAGGAGCGGAACACGGCCTCGACCGCACCGCGCAGCTGCTCCATCGGATCCTGTGGAAACGGTTGACCGGTGAGAGCGAGAGCCAGCTCCAGCGACTCGTCGGCGATTTTGCCCAGAGTGACGCTGTCGAGCTCGCTCGAATTGGCCAAGCCCTGCTGTGCACAGTGGCGCGCCGCGAGCGAGTCGAATTGGTCCGCGTCGGCGCCGTGTACGACCTCGGTAAAGTCGCGCACCAACCTCCGGTAGCAGTCCCGCACCTGGCGCGGGTTACCCGAGGAGCGCAGCAGGCCGCGCAGGTTGTGGTCGCACAGCCCGACGTTCAATATGGTTTGGAGCATGCCCGGCATCGATACCGCGGCGCCCGACCGGACGGATACCAGCAGCGGACGACGCGCGCCGCCGAACTGGCGCCCGGTGGCTTCCTCCAGGCGTGCGAGGCCATGGGCGAGCAGTTCGCGCATGGCCCCGGGGAGCTCGCCGCCGCGCGAGAAATACTCGCGGCACAGGGCGGTGCCGAGCACGAAAGCGGGCGGCACCGGCAGGCCGAGCTGAGCGAGCCGCAGCAGACCGGCTGCTTTGGAACCCATGACCGCGGCGCGATCCGCCTGCGAGGTCGCGGCTGCAGCCGGGTCGGCCGGCATATCCGCCACCGTCTGGGGCAGAATGAAGAACAAGTGCTCGCGCATACCAGTCCGTTGGCTTCCTCACCCGGTAAGGACGTCGTTGAGCAGATGATCGCGCAGCTTGAGCGCGCCGAGGCACAGCCCGTCGGCGGCGCCTTCCAGAGCTTGGCCAAGGCGCGACAGCAAATGAAAGGTCCTCACGTCGGCGCTGCTCTTGAGCAGGGCGCTGGTCACGGCGCGCTCGGCCGCGTCGGTGTCGTGCTCGAGGCTCACGATTCGATCGGCGGCGGCGAAGAAATCCTGCAGGTCCTCGCTCGCTCCCTCGGGCGTGATGTGGCTGGCGGCTTCGAACATCTTGACCGATTCCTGTGCGGCTTCGAGCAGCATGGAGGCGAGCGTGCGCACCGGCGCGAGCAGCGTTTCGGGAGACGCGGCGCCGCCGAGATGAGTCAACAAGAATGCGGATTCCTCCAGGCCGTCCGCGGCGTCATCCACGGCGTGCATCAATGCGGCGTAGATGTCCGGCGTGGAGGTACGCCGCGCGAGCGAGCGGATGCGGGTCACCAGGGCATCGCACTCGTGCTCCCACGCGCGCGCGCGCCGAGCGGTACGCTCGAGCAGCTCCGCCGAGTCGTGATCGGCGCAGCGCAGCAATCCCTCGTGCACGCCGGCCGCCAAATCGAAGATGCGTTCGGCGTGCGCGAGCGCGATGACCAGCAGGCTCGCGTGAGCGCTGTGAAAACGGCGTGCCAGCTCGGCCTTGATCGCATCGCGGATGAAGCGCTCGGAGCGCCCCTGCAGCAGTCCCGTGGTCGCTTCACGCAGCACGAACTGCAGGTATTCGAACGCCGCCTCCTGGCCAAGCGCTTCATGAAGCCGTTCGCCTGCGTGAAGCGGCGTGCGCTGCGCGAATTCGATGGCCTCGTACAGCAGCCGTTCTCCACCGAGTTTGAGGAAGCCGCGGTGGCCGATGTTGTTGTCGGCCGCCCACTTGAGCAGACGCACGGCATCGCCCTTGCTCAGGAATTCCCGCAGCCGCTTGCGCGCCCGATTCCAATCGATCAGAAACACGATGCGCGAGGCGAGAAAGGCGAGATAGCGCTCCAGCGACTTCGCGTCCTGCGCATCGAAGCGGCCGGTGCTCAGATAATAGTTGGGCTCTTCGCCGAGGCTCTCGCTGTGCCGCGCCAGGGTATCGCTCCAACGCACGGCGAATCGCTTGAACAGGTTCTGAAAGAATTTCAGCCGCTGCGAGTGCACGTCGGTGTACGTCAAGGTGGCCGTCAATCCCTCCACGTGCAGAACCAGTACGTGAGCATCGGTGGTGCCGATGTCGTTCTCGATGATGAGGCGCTGACCGCTGCGGGTTGCGATGGTCCCGAGCCCCGGATGGTCGAATTTGAGCGGGGCGGTTTCGTTGAGTCCCGACATGAACGCCAGAATCAGCGGCCGGTCCGCGCTGTCGATACGCCAGACGCGCGCGCCGTCGACGGAGTCTTCCGCCAGACCGGCCTGCAGCCGGTTGATGGCCTTGTGCAGATCCATGACGAGAATGTGCAGACTGTCGCCCGCCGCGCGGTTGGCGGACGTGATGGCGCCGATCAGACCCGCGGGCACCCTGTCGTTGTCGAATGCCGGCAGCGCCGCCGCCAATCGGCTCTCGCGCTCGGCGAAGGCCGGCGCCTCGGGAATGCCGGCAAGGGATAGCGGTGCGAACATCGAGGCAATGTCCTCGAGCATCCACTGCCGCAGCCGCGCTGCGCCGGAAATGCGGATGCTGCCGTCCTGATCACGGCGGCTCTCGGCCACCGCCGCATCGAGGTCGGCCGCCGGCAGCTGCACTGCGCTGCGCTCGGCCGTCAAGTCGAGCGGCGGCTCCTGCGGATGGTTCGCATGGCTTTCCGCCGCCTGCAGCAGAGTGAGGCAGAACTTGACCCGATCATTCGCCGCCAGCGCCGTCTGAAGCCGCTGCGGCAACAGCAGTGCATTTTCGCCCAGGTCGCCGATGATCGTGGTTTTCGTTGCCATGAATGCGTGCGTGCATTCACTCAATTCGAGCGCCGCGGCGCAATGCGGTATCAGCGCACCGGGCTAGGCATTTCTACATATCGACTTCGCTAGTCGCTCAACACCCGGCCGGCGGCGTACAGCGCGCCGTCGATATGGCGGATCGCGCGGTCCCGCAGGCCGTCGGCGTAGGCGTTGTCTTCCTCGCGCGAGATGTCGGCGCGCGCCTTCCTCAAATACCGCAGGGCTTCGTGAATGCGGCCGGGATGATCCGGATGCGCATCCACCGCCGGGTGGTAATCCAGGTTTTTCCCATCGTCGATCGCCGCCTTCTTGATGTCGCTGATGCCCGCATCGATCTGCCGAATGGCCTCGATCTCGTCCGCGCTCTGCGCAGGGTCGCCGGGACGGTGCTCGATCAGCCATCGCGCCGTACGCAGATCCGACAAGGCATGCAAATAGGCGGGATGGTGCGGCGGCGGCACCACGACGACGCGCGGGGGAGGGGGTGCGGCACACCCGGCGGCGAGCAGCGCAATTCCCGACGCAAAGAAGAGTATTATTTTGGACTTGGCCGCATGCCGCATGAATTTCTCCCTGGAACGATGACCAGCCCATTTCCCGTGATCGCAGCCAGCGGGCGGCACCGGTTCGTGCGATGCGCACGCTACACGCGCGCGGCGGGGCGGTACTGTGCTGCGCATCACACCCGCGGATACGCAGCGGACGCCGAGCGGGGGATTTTTGCCAGACCCTAGCATCGACCTCGAGCCTCATGCCCCGCTGCTCGGGAACCCGCCTCGGAAGATCTGCATCATTCGACTCTCGGCGATCGGGGATACGTGCCATGCGGTGCCGCTCGTCCGTGCGCTGCAGCGCAAGTGGCCCGAGGCGCGGATCACCTGGATCATCGGTCGAGTCGAAGCAAAACTGATGTCGCTGCTGCCGGACATCGAATTCTTGGCGGTCGATAAGCGCAACTTTGCGGGCGAGATGGTGCGGCTGCGCTCGCAGCTCGCCGGACGGCGCTTCGATGTGCTGTTGCATCTGCACGTGAGTTTCCGGGCCAGCCTGATCAGCACGCTCGTGCGTGCGCCGCTCAAGCTCGGATTCGATCGTGCTCGCGCACGCGATTTTCAATGGCTGTTCACCAACAGCCGGATCAGGGCGCGGCGCCGCGAACATGTGCTCGACAGCTTTTGGGGATTCGCCGAGGCGCTGGGAATCTCCGATCGGCGGCTCGAATGGAACATACCCCTGCCGCCGGACGCGGTGGCCTACGCGCGGCAGCTGATTCCCGACACGCAGCCGACCCTGTTGATCAGCCCGTGCTCGAGCCACCCCATGCGCAACTGGCGGCCGGAATTCTTCGCTCGAGTCGGCGATCACGCGGCGAGGCGCTGGAAGATGCGCGTCGTTCTCTGCGGCGGCTCGAGCCGCATAGAGCGCGAGATGAGCGCCCGGATCGTCGCGGCGGCCGGCGAGCGGCCCGTAGACCAGGTCGGCCGCGACACGCTGCCGCAGATGCTGGCGCTGTTGCGCGACGCGACCCTGCTCCTGGCTCCCGATTCCGGTCCCGCGCACATGGCGACTGCCGTCGGTACCGCGGTCATAGGGCTGTATGCGCCGACCAATCCGGCCCGCAGCGGCCCTTATCTCAGCCAACAGTGGTGCGTCAATCAGTTCCCCGAGGCGGCGCGAATTTTCATGGGACGCGGGCCGGAGGAGCTGCCGTGGTGGGTGAAAATCGAAAAACCGGGCGTGATGGATCTGATCGAGCCGGACGCGGTGATGCAGCGCTTGGATGAGTTCATGACGGCCCGCCGGGGGGCCTAATCCTGCGGGGCAATGTCCCAATCCACCGCGCCGAGCCGGGTCACCTGCGCTCGGCTTGTCGCGGGGCGCACGGCCCGTTGCGCGAGGGGGTAAGCCGACGCCTTACCCCCTGGCTGCTTCACCTTTTGCCCTAGAATGGCAGCCCATGCGCCTGGCCGCCCATGCACATCAGCAGGGGCACGGAGAGGATGAAGTTGATCCTCGATGCCTGCCCAGCGGTCTTGCGCGCCGCCGCCTTCTCCTCGTCCGTCGCCGGGACCAGTCCGAGTATTTTCTTTTGATTCGGCCAAATGAGGACCCAGACATTGAACAGCATGATCGTTCCGAGCCATGCGCCCGTGCCGATCGTGCGAAATCCCGGCTGCAGCGTAAAAGCATTCACGATGCCGGCCGAGTCCACCGGGCCGTATCCTCCCAACAGGTAGAGCACTCCCGTCACCCAGGTGGCAACGGCGGCCCAGCGGAACCACAGCAGCGCCCGCGGCGCGATGTATTTCGATATGCCCGCGCCGCCGGGACCGCCCTTGTCCGCGGCCGCGGCCGCGAGCCCCGGCGTTTGCACCACATTGAAGTAATACAGCAGACCGATCCACATGACCCCCGAGAGGATGTGCAGCCATCGATCGATGCGCACCGGGTGGAATGCGGCTCCCATTCCCGACCAGCTCGTGAGCCCTACGCCGATGATGACGGCGAGCACGAACGCGGTCGTAATGGCGCCTTTGACGGTATTGAGCGGATGCATTGGTCTTGACCTCCTTGGTTTTGGTTTTATGCAACTCGATTGTACGCGGTTGTCGGCGTCGAGGTCATCCTGCCTTGGCAAGCGCCGTCAAGGGTGCCGCGGATAATTCGCTTGCGGACCCGCAAGCGGCTCGATCTCGTCGAACCTGCCGTAGTCGATGTACTGGGTGCCGTCCTCGGCAACCTCCAGGATGTCCCGGAACGCCTCGTTCCAGCGGATGGCCGTGCTCGGATATTCCGCGCGCGCCATCAGCACCTGGCCCGTCGTTTCATCGGTGCCGCTGAGGCTGAGGATGAACGAGGCCGTCGAGGCGCGCAGCGATTCCGCGGTCACCTTGTGCAGCGGGCTTGCCTCGTCGATGACATGCATGATGGTCCAGCCGAGTGCGAACACCGGATGCCGTGCGCGCACCAGCGTAAGGTCGGTGATGCGGCGAATGCGGTAGCCCTCCGCGGAAACTTCGTCGCGCAACATTCGCAGCATCGCGGAGGCCTCCTGCACGATGTTTTGCCGCTCATTGGCGGCGCGGAACATCAGCGTGAGCCGGCCGTCGATCGGGCGGACGACCGCGTTCTTCGCGAACATGAAGCGCGCCTTGGGGCGCGAGAAGCGCGCAAACATGATCCCCGTGATGAGCGCGAGCATCATGAGACCGACGAAGATCTCGATCATCGCCACCGCATGCCCGTACAGGGTTTGCGGGTGCATGTCGCCGTAACCGACGGTTGCCAGCGTTTCGACGCTGAAGAAGAACGCGCCGAGGAATCCGGGCGGATTCAGATTCGCGACGCAGCCGGGCACCCGATCGTACAGCCAGCCGAACAGCAGGTCGAAGATCAGAAAGAATGCAGCGATGGTCGCGAACGTCTGCGGCCAGCTCACGGTCATGAAATAGTGGAACAGATCCTGCAGGACTCGTCGGGTGATTCCCTGCGTGACGATCTCGCGCTCGCCGAGCTTGATGCGGCGAAGTCCGACCGGTTTGTGCTTCGTGCGCCCGGCCCGGGCGGGCGGCGGCGGCTTTGCGCGGTGTTCTTTGGCGGTCATGCGACGGAAGAGTTTACAGCACGGGGATGCGCATTGGTCGCCGGGCGGATATGCTGTGGCGAACCGACAGCAGACGGACCCATGGTCTTGAGCGCCTCCGTGCAAAGCAATCCAATCGACGGTGCGATCGCCGACGCCGTGCGGCGGTTCGCCTCCGGGAATCGGCAGAGTCTCGCCCAGCACGAGCGTTCAGCGCGGGTGCTGCCGGGCGGGAATACGCGCTCGGTGCGGTACTCCGCACCTTTCCCCATCACGCTGTTCGGCGGCGCGTGAGCTGCGCGCACGGCGGATGATCCGACCGTGACCTGGCGAGGCTGGATGGCATTCGCGGCGCTCGGCCTGATCTGGGGCGTGCCCTATTTGCTGATCAAGCTCGCGGTGCCGGAGCTGTCGCCGCCGGTGATTGCCTGGTGCCGTGTTGCGCTCGGAACCGTCGTGCTGCTGCCGATCGCCTGGAGGCGCGGCGCGTTGCGTTCGCTCGGCCCGCACAAGGCGGCGCTGTTCGCCTTCGCCGTGGCCGAGTTCGTGGTGCCCTTCTCGATGATCGCGCTCGGCGAGCGCTGGGTCAGCTCCTCCGTCACCGGCATTCTCATCGCCACGGTGCCGCTGTCTGTCGTGCTGCTCGCGCGCTTTTTCGGCATACGCGAGCATTTGGGAGGCTGGAGGCTGACCGGACTGGCGGTCGGGTTCATCGGCGTCGTGGCGTTATTGGGGCTCGGCACCATTTCCGGCATTCTGGGGTGGGCCGGGGTCGCCTGCATGTTGCTGGCTTCCGTGGGCTATGCCACGGGCCCGTTGATCATTCAACGGCACTTGCAGGGCCTCGACGCGTTTGGTCCGCTCTCCGCCAGCCTGCTGATCGCCACCGTGGTTCTGCTGGTGCCCGCCGTGCTGACCTCGCCCAGGCAGTTGCCCACGGGGCTCGCCCTGTCTTCCGTCTTCGTGCTGGGCATCGTCTGCACGGCCGTGGCAATGCTGCTGATGTTCTACCTCGTCAACCACGCAGGCGCGTCGCGCACATCGCTGATCACGTACATCAATCCGGCGGTGGCGACGCTGCTGGGCGTGTGGCTGCTGGACGAGCACCTGGGCGCTGGGGGAATCACGGCCTTCGCGCTCATCCTGCTCGGCTCATGGCTCGCGAGCCGCGGCGCCAGGCAGGCGGTGGGCGCCGGGCGCGGGGGCGGGATTTGATACAGTGCGTCCGAACTCGCCCGGGGATGAGATCACAGAGGAGACTCGTCGGATGTGCTATAGCTGCGATCAAGCGACTGCGGCTTGCCCCGCAATCCGTTCAAGGCCTGCGCCCTACGGTATGGTAAGTTTCGCATCATGAGGGCCACATCCACCGTGCAGGTGAAGAACGATCGCGTCATCGTCACGGAGTGGCGCTTCGATCCCGGTGCCGATACCGGATACCACGTGCATGCGTACGACTACATCGTCGTGCCGTTGACCAGCGGCACTCTGCGATTGGATGAATCCACCGGCGCGAGGGAGGTGTACCTGGAGGCCGGCGCATCCTATGCGCGCTCCGCCGGGATCGCTCACAACGTCGTCAACGTCAACCCCCATGAGTTCTGCTTCGTCGAGATCGAGCTGCTTTAGCGAAGGCCGTCGCCGTCTGACCGCCGACGGCGAGGGGAGGGTGTCACATGAAGAAGCGCAGACACGAAGCGGAGCTGTTCAAAGCAGCCCTGCTCGCCGGAGTGCAGTATGCGGAGGGCCGCGGCGCGGTTGAATTCGAGGCGACCGATTCGGCGAGCGACAAGGCGCTGTACGTCTATCGCTTACTGGTGCACGACAAGATCATTGCGCCGATGCCGGAAGACCAGGTCGGCGAGAAGACGATCCGGCATCGGCTCGCGACCTGGTATGCGCATCAATTGCCCAAGGGGCACCCCCTGCTGGACTAGCGCCGGCTGGTCTTTCGAATCCTTCACCTTGACCTCGGCGAAGCGGCTGAGCGGGCCTTCGAGCAGGACCTCCTGGCGCAGCGGATCCTTGCCCCGAACGTGATGCCCGTCCGAGCGTGCCGGCCTTGACATAAACTGCCATTACGAGCTGTTTGTCGCCATGAAGCGACGTTGATCACGGTTTCGTTCGGCGCGCTTCGCCAATATCTTAACCACTTCGCGAAACGATCGTGGAAAAGCATTTATGGCCACGCCGATAAATTCGCCATTGACCGGGGAAATTTGGCACCTGAGCATCGATGACTTGCTCGAGCCGGTGTCGCAGGCGCCGCGGCTCGGCGGCCCGGGTCCTTTCGTGATCAACCTCAGCGCGTCGACCGCGCCGATCAGTCAACCCGGCAAGGGCATCGTCGATACGCAGGCGCACGTGTATCAGCTTCAGCGCCTCGAGGATCGGCGCATGCGTTATCGCCTGCGCCTTGGACCGTTCGCGAGCGAGGATGAGGCGGATGCCGTCTTGAAGAAAGTGCGGGACACCTACCCGAGCGCATTGACGGCGACCGCGGAACCGGATGATCTGCGTTCGATAGCGGCCCTGCAGGCGAAAGCCGATGCGCAGCAAAAGGCGGCATTGAGAGCCGCCGAACAGGCGGCGACAGCCAAGGCCCGCTGGGCGCCCAAACCGATTGCCAAGCCGCCGATGATTCCGGTGTTGACCGAAATGGCGACAGTGGCGCCAGAGCGGCCAGCGCGCACGCCGGCGGCGGTGCCCACGCCCGGGCCGGCGTTCGCATCCGCGCCGGCAGCGGTGCCCACCCCCGCGCCTGCGCCGGCGTTCGCATCCGCGCCGGCAGCGGTGCCCACCCCCGCGCCTGCGCCGGCGTTCGCATCCGCGCCGGCAGCGGTGCCCACCCCCGCGCCTGCGCCGGCGTTCGCATCCGTGCCGGCAGCCGCGCCGACTTCCGCGCCCGCGCGCCTGGCGGCGGTGGCGCAGCGACGCGAGCTGCCGAGGCGGGGCGCGGCGGCGAAGGCGTTGGCGACGTCGCTGCGGAAGTTCGTCGCGCCGGCCCCCAATTTGCCAGGCATTGCACGGAAGCCGGCGGCCGCCGCCGCTGCCGCACCGCTCGTCGCCGCGCCGCCCGTTGCCGCGCAGCCTGCCGTCGTTCCATCTGCGGCCCGCCACATCGAGCAGCTAAGCACTCTGCTGGCCAGCCTCGAGACGACCCAAACCGTGAGGCCTCTGACTCCGCTCGAGTTGGAGAATCACGACGCGGCGCGCTGGTTCGTCATCCAGCTGGCGCTCGCCGATCAGGCCTTTGATCCGAACACGGTCCCGAACCTCGATATCTTCAGCGAGTACCGTCTGTATTCCGTGGCAGGGATCGATCAGGGGCGGCTGATGCACGCGCTGCGCCTGGGATTTTTTACCGAAGAAATCTCCGCAGGCGCCGTGGCGGGCTACCTCGCCGTCTATTTCGACAAGCCGACCGTCAAACGTGTCAGTGCCGCGGAGCGCGGGCGATTCGTCGACGAGCGGCTCGAAGCACGCAAGGACATCGGGGCGACCGGCAGACATGCGGTGATCGAGATCACGAGCGAGCGGGTGGTGCGCGAAAACCGCAACGCCGTCGCGATGCACGAGACCTCGAACCAGCCCGTCGAGCCGCGAACCGTTACCCGCAAGCGCAAGTAGCCGGCATCATCGCGTACACTCGCGGCTTCACGTGGGCTGCGATGGGGTCCGATGATGAGCGAAGTGAAGCAGGCGGTACACGGCTGGGTCGACAGCCACATGACCGAGCTCTCCAGCTGGCACCAGGTGCTTTGGGATTACGCAGAGCCGGCATTCCGCGAATACAAATCGAGCGGACCGGCGGCGGGATAGGCGGCACGCGCTGGCTGGCGCCGCTGCTGCCCGCCGATTTCACGGTGCCGCATCAGTATCGGTGGCCGGAGTACGTGAGGACCGCTCGCGGCGAGGAATGGACGATCCCGCGGCGGGACGACGAATGAGCCTTGAATTCGTCCTCAGCGCCGTCCGGTCAGCGTGCGCGCGATGATGGTCCGCTGAATCTCGGAGGAGCCCTCGTAGATTCTCATGATGCGCAGATCGCGGACGTAGCGCTCGAGCGGCAGGTCGCCGCTGTAGCCGTAGCCGCCGTGGATCTGCAGCGCTCGGTCGGCGACGCGGCCTGCGACTTCAGAGGCGAACAGCTTGGCCATGGACGCCTCGAGGGAATGGCGGCCGCGCTCGGCGCGCTTGCGCGCCGCATCCTCGGTCAGCAGCCGCGCAGCGCGCAGTTCGGTCGCCATGTCGGCAAGCATCCATTGAATGCCCTGGTACTCGAGCAGCGGCTGGCCGCCGATGCGGCGCTGCTGCACCCAGTGTACGCTGGCATCCAGCGCCGCCTGCGCGATGCCGAGACACATCGCGGCTACCTCGATGCGGCCGTTGTCGAGCACCTGCATCGCGGTGCGAAACCCGCTCCCCTCGGGTCCGAGCCGCTGACTTGCCGCCACCCGGCAATCGAATGCCAGCTCGAAAATATGTCCGCCCTTGAGGCCCATGGTGCGCTCGGCGGCGCCGGCGACCACACCGGGCGTCGCCCGATCGACCACGAAGGCGCTGATGCCCCGGTGACCTGCATCGGGATCGGTTACGGCAAATACCACGATGAAATCGGCGACGCCGCCGTTGGATATGAAATGCTTGACGCCCTGCAGTGCGTAGCCCTCGCCGTTCGGGGTTGCTCGACAGCGCATGTCGGCAGGGTTCGAACCGGCGCGCGGCTCGGTGAGTGCGAAGGCGCCCAGCCGGCCGCCGGTCGCGGCGAGGGGCAGGTAGCGCGCGCGCAACTCATCGTCGCCGCCGATCAGAATGGCGTCGGTCGCCAGGAAATGGGCGGTGATCGCCGAGGCGGTGGATCCACAAGCGCCGGCGATGGCTTCGACGCAGGCCGCAAAAGCCGGCGCGGAAATGCCCGCGCCTCCCCATTGCACCGGCAGATTCATGCCGAGCACGCCGATCTCGGCGAGCGCCCTGATCTGCGTCCAAGGAAATGCGGCACGCGCATCGGTGTCCTTCGCCAGGGGTGCGACGACCTCGCCGGCGAGGCGCTGCACCGCCAGCACGGCGGCGAGGTCGGTGTCGCTCAAGCCGCTCGCCGGGCCGCCGGCGCTCATACCGGTGCTCCGTGCGTCACATCGCGCTTGGCCAACTGTTCAATCTGCTCGGCCGAAAGTCCGAGCCAGCGCTCGAGAACGATGCGATTGTGCGCACCGAGCGCGGGCGCCGGCTGCTGATGGCCTCGGGCAGGCCCCCGAAATGCGCCGGCTGCTCCATGGCGGGAATCCTGCCCAGGATCGGATGCCGCGCTCTCGACAACAGTCGGCGCTCGGCAACGTGCGCGCTCGCGAACACCGCAGCCGGCTCCTCGATCGTGGAGGCCGGCACGCCCGCCTCGACGAGCCGGCGCACCGCCGCGGCCACCGGCAGCGGCGCGAGCCAATCCTCGATCATCTTCGTCAACATGGGCTCGAAGCGGGTACGCGACTCGTCGCTCGCGAAGCGCGGATCCGCGGCCAGATCCGGCCGGCCCATGCACTGCGCCAGGCACGAGAATTGCGCGCCGTTCAATACGCAGATCACCACGTGGCCGTCGAGCGCCTTGAACGCCCCGAACGGAGTGGACAGCGGGTGCCGGTTTCCGGTGCGGGTGGGCGGCGCCGCGCCGAACATCCACTGGGCGACGGCGGTGGGCAGGAGCGCCACCAGCGAGTCGACCATGGCGACATCGATCCGGCGTCCGACTCCGGTCCGAGTACGCTCATGAATCGCCGCCAGGATGGCCCAGGAGCAGAACAGGCCCGCGGCCAGATCGCCGATCGATTCGCCCACCTTCATCGGCGGGCCCGCCGGGTCACCGGTCATCGCCATCAATCCTGAGAGGGCCTGCGCCACCAGGTCGAAACGCCGGCAGATCCTGTTTTGGGCCCGTCTGGCCGAAGCCGGAAATGCTCGCGTAGACCAAGCGCTGATTCCCGCTCGCAAGCTCGGGGTATCCGATGCCGAGGCGTGCAGCCACGCCGGGCCGGAAATTCTCGACCAGCACGTCGGCGTTCAGCGCCAGGCGCCGGGCCAGGTCCTGCCCGGCCAGCTGCTTCAGATCTATGCACATGCCGAGCTTATTGCGGTTGACCAGCTGGAACAGCGCGCTCTCGCCCTCGCGAAATGGGCCGATGCGCCGATACTCGTCGCCTTGCGGCGATTCGATCTTCACGACCTCGGCGCCGAGATCTGCGAGTAGTGCGGTGCAGTAAGGACCGGATAGTACGCGCGTGAAGTCGAGGACGCGCAGGCCCGCGAGGGGGCCCCCGGGCTTCGATTCCGCCGTCCTGCTGTCGCTCGGCTGCATGCCTCAGTGTGCCTCGATCAGTGTCCGGCACAAGAAAATAATTAAGTTCATGCGGAAAATGCGCCATGATGGTGAAGTACAGAAACCATTTCCGGGGGCGACATGAACAGGCTAGAAGGGCGCAAAGCATTGGTCACCGGGGCGGCGCGCGGCATCGGCCGGGCCATTGCGAAGGCGCTTCGCCAGCGAGGGCGCCGACGTCGCAATCAACTATCAATCAAGCGAGGCGGAGGCGCTTTCGCTCGCCGATGAGATCAGCAAGGCCGGCCGCAAGACGCTGCTGTTCAAGGGCAACGTCGGTGAGCGCGCGACCTGGAACTCCATGATGGAGAAGATCAAACAGAGCTGGGGCGGCTCGACATCCTGGTCAACAACGCCGGCATCACACGCGACAAGACCCTGCGCAAAATGACCGATGAGGACTGGCTGGCGGTGCTGAACACCAATCTCAATGCCTGCTATTTCGGCGTCTCCGCGGCCATGCCGATGATGACTCGAGCAGAAGTACGGCCGCATCATCAACATCAGCTCATTCGTCGGCCAGGCCGGCAATTTCGGCCAGGCCAACTACGCGGCCAGCAAGGGCGGCATCATCGCCTTCACCAAGACCGCGGCGCTCGAGCTCGCGAAGTACAACGTGACCTGCAATGCGCTCGCGCCGGGATTCACCGAAACCGGCATGCTGGCCAAGGTGCCCGAACAGGTGCAGCACGCAGATCCTGGCGCGCATTCCGATGGGGCGCTTCGGCGAGCCGGAGGAAATTGCGAAGGCGGTGCTGTTTCTGGCGGCCGACGGCGACTACATCACCGGCCAGCAGATCAACGTCAACGGCGGCGTGTACATGTAGCCGCCTGCCCCGATGCGTCCCGCGATTGTCTCAGCGCGTCGCGAGCCAGCCGGCGATCGCCGCCGGCACCTCGCGCTGGGCGCGCGCGCTGATGTACATGCCGATGTGCCCGAGATCGAACTCGAGCGCGGTGAAGTCGGTGCTGCCCACCAGGCGCTGCAGGGCGGCCGAAGCATGCGGGCGGCACCAGGTGATCGCGTCTTGCCGATCAGGTTCAGGATCGGCAGCCGCAGGGCACCGCAGATCGACTTTGCGGCCGGCGATTTCCAGCCGGCTGCGCACCAGGCGGTTCTCCTGATAGAACCACAGCACGAATTCGCGAAACGCCGCGCCCGCCTGGTCCGGGCTGTCGAAGATCCACTGCTCGACGCGCATGAAATTCTCGATTCGCGCCCGATCGGCGCTCCCCGCGCAGCAGCTCCATGTATTTCTGCTGCATCAGCCGAAACGGCATCAGCGACAAGAACAGCTGATTCAGCGACGTCGCCCGAGACATTGCCGTCGCCCACCCAGGCCGCAACGTCGATCTTTCTCACCCACTTCGACAGCAGGTCCGCGGGGGTATGAAAGTCCACCGGCGTCACCATGGTGACCAGATTGCGCACGCGCTGCGGATGAAGCGCCGCATAGCACAAGCTGAACACCCCGCCCTGGCAGACGCCGAGCATATTCAGTGCATCGAGCCGGTGCGCCGCCAGGATCTGTTCGACGCAGCCGCCGAGATAGTCATCGATGTAGTCGGCGAGCGTGGTGAAACGATCCGCGCCGTCGGGATAACCCCAATCGATCAAATACACGTCCAGGCCTTGCGGCCAGCAGGCCGCGGATCAGCGAGCGATCCTCCTGCAGATCCATCATGTAGGGCCGGTTGACCAGCGCATACACGATCAGCAGCGGCACGGCGCCGCCGGGCGCGCGATCGGCCGGTAGCGGTACAGCCGCAGCTTGCCCGACTGCCAAACCTCCTCCTTCTCGGAGCAGCCGGCGGCGCAATCGCTCGCTGCCGCAAGCGCCGCGTACAAGCCCGTGCCGGTCACGGCTTTGCCTTGCGGCGCGCGCGCCGTGCGCGACTCCCCGCAACCTTCGGGCGCCTGGCGCGTGCCTGCGGCGCGCGCTCCATCGAAGCTGCGCGCAGACGCTCCTCCACGCGCTGCAGGCGCTGTGTCAGCGTATTGATTTCACTGCGCGTGGGCAGATCGAGCAGCTTTGCCGACTGTTCGATGCTCGCCTGCAGTCCTTGTCGCCATTGGCTGCCGGCATTCACAAACTCGGCCAGCGCGCTGCAGTACGCCTCGCTGTGGGCCATGCGCGCGTAGGCCTCTTCCGCGCAGTCGATCCAGGTGTCGTAGAGGCGGTGCAGGGTCTCAGGGTCGCCGCGGTCGGACCGGGCGGCACGATCCGCGCCGCGAATGCGACGGCGCTTTCTCGCAGCGCATCGGACCAGAGCAGCTGCAGCCGACGCTGCGCATCGTCATGCGCCGCCACGCCTCGGCCGTGCGCTGCCAGCATTGCTGATGCTCGCGGGTCAGTCCGAGCGCGGGCGCATCGGCGCTGAACGGCATACCGACGGCGGCGAGAACATCCGCCTTGAAGGGCACTTGGCAAAGACCGGCGAACTGCTCGCGCAGAAATTCGCTGAACGTCCGGGCCGACTCAGCGGCCGTCTCCGGGGATGCATGGGCCGTGCCCTCGAGGAAGCTGCGCGCGGCAGCCGCGAAGCGTTCGGCCGCCTCGATGAAGGGGGCAAAGCAGAGAGCGCCTGCCGGCAGGCCCGCCTGCGGCGGGATGCCGCCGGGAACCGCCATTGCGGCGAACGCCTGCCATTGGCGCCAGAGATCAATCGCCATGCTGACGCTCTTCGTATGCACTGCAAAATGCACTAAGGTCGAACCCCTAATTCGATGATAAATATGGGAAATAATGCGTAACACATTGGTTTATATGTATTCACAATATTAAGATTCATGTAATATATCAGCTATTGGTTACCGTGAATTATGCAGTGCGAAAGATGCGCCTTGGAGTGCCTCGGCCGGGAGTTGGAACATGCAGCAGGAACGCCTGATACGAAAATACTCGAATCGCCGCCTCTATGACACCAGCGGCAGCCGCCATGTGACACTCGACGATCTGCGGCAGCTGATCGTCGCGGGCGAGCGGATCAAGGTGATCGACGACAAGTCCGGCGAGGACCTGACGCGCTCGGTGCTGCTGCAGATCATCTCCGAGCAGGAGCAGTTCGGAATGCCGGTTCTAGGCGCGGACCTGCTCGAGATGATCATCCGCTTCTATGGCGGTCCGATGCAGGCGCTGCTCAGCCGCTATCTCGAACAAGCATTTACCACGATGCTGCGCCAGCAAGAGGCCATGCAGTCGGAAATGGCGAAGGCGCTGCAGACGCCGTTCGCGCCGTTGACGGAGCTGGCGCGCAAGAACATGCAGATGTGGGAGCAGATGCAGGCGGCGACGCGCAGCGCGTTCGGCGCCGGGGGGGCGCAGGAGAAGAGCCCAGAACAGAACACTCCCGACGAGAAGACCCCACAGAAGACCCGTACGAACCCGAACAGAACTGAGCGCAAGAAAGGTAAGTGACTTCCCATGGATATTCGTAACAAGACAGTTGTGGTGACCGGCGCGGGACGCGGCATCGGTCGGGCGATCGCGTGGGCGCTGGCGCGCGGCGGCGCGGATGTCGCGCTGTTCGATTTGAACGCGGCGGACCTCGAACAGACCGCCCGGCTCTGTGCGGCCGAGTCGGTACGGGCACGCGAATACCGGGTGAACGTCGCCGACGAAACCGAGGTCTGCGCCGCCATGACGCGCGTCGCGGCGGACTTCGGCCGTTTGGACGGCCTGGTGAACAACGCCGGCATCGTGCGCGACGGCCTGCTGGTGAAGGTCAAGGACGGCGCGGTAGTCGGCCGCATGACGATGGATCAATGGAACGCCGTGATCGGCGTGAATCTCAGCGCTGTGTTCCTGTGCGCGCGCGAAGCCGCCGCGCACATGATCGAACACGGCAACGGCGGCGTGATCGTCAATATCTCCAGCATTTCTCGCGTCGGCAACGCCGGGCAGAGCAACTACAGCGCGGCGAAAGCAGGGGTCGAATCGATGGGCGTGGTTTGGGCGAAGGAACTCGCGCGCTACGGCATTCGCGTCGGCTCCATTGCGCCCGGCTTCACGCACACGGAGATTCTCTCGTCGATGCGACCGGAGGTGCTGGACAAACTCACGGCGCCGGTGCCGCTCAAGCGTCTGGGTCAACCCGAGGAGATCGCTCAGGCGGTGCTGTTCATATTCGCGAACGATTTCTTCACCGGCCGCTGCATCGAGGTGGATGGCGGCTTGCGGCTCTAGAGGTCTCGACGCCGAGCGCACGGCATATCCGACCGCTCGCCCATCGAACGCGGGCAACCGAAGCGGAAAGCAAGCCATCCGTCGGGCTGTCGTCCTCGAGAGATTGGGGTCGTGCACCGGGCGCGGCAATCCGAGCTGCGACATGACCAGCGCCTCCACCGCTTCAGCTTCGTATTCGAAGATGGTGGAATGCGCGGCGGGACTCATGCCTCGATGGGCCAGCCAATGCGCCAACTCGTGCACCAGGGTCAGCAGCTCCTGTTCCGGATCCAGGCCCGCGCGCAGAGTGATGAGGTCGCTCGACACTCGGCCGTGCACCGCCTCGGGCAGGGTGGTGCGAACGAGGCGCGCGCCGCTGCGCTCGACGTAGGATTCCAAAGACCGGATGTGATGAAGGATCGGTGTCACCGCTCGATGCCCTCCAAGATACCCTCCGCATCATGCGCTCAATGGCTGCTCGCGCGTCGACCTAGCGCGTTTTGCGATGCAAATAAAAACTTAAATGTGATTTGAGTGTAGTGTATAAAATATCTATTAAAAACATATATATATATTAATCTAGTTGATCTAAATTGCAGTTAACATAAATCTTCTTGCAATGCATACAAATCGTGGTATACTTTCTTCGTAGCTGAACCACCCGGATTTTTTCAAGGAGCCACCATGAGCGAGACCACTTTTGATCCCAAGGCCATCTTCGAGTCCTATCGCAACGCGTTCGCGCCGGCGATGAAGGCGCAGCAGGAAGGCGTCAAGGCGCTCGACCAAGTGAGCCGCTACCAGTACGCCATTGCCGGCGATTACCTGGAGTGGAGCCTGGCCCAGGCCAAGGCGGCTTTGAATGCGCAGTCGCCCGCCGATTTCGTTTCCAAGCAAGTGGAACTGACCACAGCGCTCAGCGAGAAGCTGCGCGCGCGTGCGCAGGAGTTCGTCAACCTGGCCACCGACGCACAGGCTGCTTCACCGATGTGGTGAACGAGACGACCGCGAAGGTCGTCCCCGAGACGAAGAAGAAGGCGAGCTGAGGCCTCTGAGCCGAAGCGGGGCGCCGCGAGGTGCCCCGCGTTTTTTGTCCCGGGATTCCTGTAAGCTGATCAGAGTGGACAACAGGCTGAATTCGAGCGCCGCTGAGAGCCCATCGGCGAATTCCAAAGATCCAGCCGAGCTGCAACGCGCGCTGCGCGCGCAGCTGGCTGCCGTGACCGGGGGTTTGGCCCCCGATGTCTACGCGAATGCCTGGTGGGATTGGTATTTGAATCTCGCCGAGGATCCGCCCAAACAATGGGAAATCCTGCAGGATGCGGCGACCAAGGGGTTCGACAACTGGGCGTTCGCCCTGAAGGCCGCCAGCGGCGAGCCGCTGGCGCCGGCAGAGGGCGATGCGCGCTTCGCAGGCGATGCCTGGGCGCAGTGGCCCTTCAATGTCTACGCGCACACCTACCGCAACTACGTCGATTGGTGGCACAAGGCCTGGTCGAGCGTGCCGGGCGTTGCCCGAGACAACGAGCGCACGTTGGATTTCATGGCGCGCAATGCGCTCGAGGCGTTCTCTCCCGCCAACTATCTGGTGACCAACCCGGAACTGCTCGATACGACGCGGATCGAAGCGGGCGCAAACCTGGTGCGCGGACTCAGCCATTGGCTCGAGGACATTCAGCGCACCCTCCAGGGCAAAGGGCCGAGCGGCACCGAGAAATTCGTCATCGGCCGCGACATCGCCGCGACGCCCGGCAAAGTGGTGATGCGCAACGAGCTGATCGAACTGATCCAGTATGCGCCGGCGACGCCCACGGTGTTTGCCGAGCCGGTGCTGATCATCCCGGCGTGGATCATGAAGTACTACGTTCTCGACCTGTCGCCGAGCAATTCGCTGGTCGGTTACCTGGTCGCCAAAGGCCACACGGTTTTCATGGTGTCGTGGAAGAATCCGACCGCGAGCGACCGCGAGCTCGGCATGGACGACTACCTGCGGCTCGGAATACGCGACACGATCGACGCCGTCTCGCGGATCGTGCCGCGCGCAGAAGATTCATTCGGTCGGCTATTGCATCGGCGGCACGCTGCTGTCGATCGCCGCTGCGGCCTTCGCCGCCGACGGCGATGAGCGGCTGGCGAGCGTGACGCTGCTCGCGGCACAGCAGGATTTCAGCGAACCCGGCGAGCTGTCGGTATTCATCAGTCCGAGCCAGCTCGACATGCTGGAGGCGGTCATGAGCCGAACCGGCGTGCTCAAGAGCGAGCAGATGGGCGCGGCGTTCTCGCTGCTGCGCTCGCGCGACCTGCTGTGGACGCCCGCGGTCAACAGCTATCTGCGCGGCAAGCGCGAATCGCCCAACGACCTGATGGCCTGGAATGCGGACGGCACGCGCATGCCGTGCCGCATGCACGCGGAATACCTGCGCGAGCTGTATCTCAACAATGCGCTTGCGCGCGGCGAATTCACGGCCGAGGGCCGCCGCGTCGATCTCGCCGCCATCCGGCTGCCGATGTTCGTCGTCGGCACCGAAACCGATCACGTCGCGCCGTGGCAGTCGGTCTACAAGGCTCGCGGCCTGACGCGTTCCGCGGACTACACCTTCCTGCTCACATCGGGCGGCCACAATGCCGGCATCGTCAGCGGGCCCGTTGCATCCGCGGCGGCGCCACCGCGTGCGCACCTGGACGAATGCCACGCGAGACGCTCGCGCCGGCCGTCTGGCACGACACGACGCCCGCGCAGGCGGGCTCGTGGTGGCCGGTTTGGCAGCAGTGGCTCGCGCAGCATTCCACGGCGGCGCGGGTGCCGCCGCCGCCGCTCGGTTCGGCGGCGGCGGGCTGCCCTGCCATCGCCGATGCGCCCGGCGAGTACGTGTTTCAGAAGTAAGCACACGGAGCATCAGCATATGAACGAGGTAGTCATCACGGCCGCATTGCGGTCCGCCGTCGGCAAATTCAACGGCACCATCGGCAAGGTGCCGGCGGCCGAACTCGGCGCCCAGATCATCAAGGCGCTGCTCGCCGCGCACCGGTGTCCAGCCGCAGCAGATCTCCGAGGTGATCATGGGGCAGGTGCTCACCGCAGGCGTCGGCCAGAACCCCGCCCGGCAGGCGCTGATCCGCGCCGGTCTGCCGGACAGCGTCCCGGGAATGACGATCGGCAAGGTCTGCGGCAGCGGCCTCAAGGCGACGCATCTGGCCGCGCAGGCGATCAAGTGCGGCGATGCCGAGATCGTCATCGCCGGCGGTCAGGAGAACATGAGCGCGTCGCCGCACATTCTGCAAGGATCCCGCGACGGATTTCGCATGGGCGATGCCAAGCTCATCGACAGCATGATCGTCGACGGCCTTTGGGACGTCTACAACAACTACCACATGGGCGCCACGGCCGAGAACGTCGCGAAGAAATTCGAGATTTCGCGTCGCGAACAGGACGAATTCGCCGCCGCATCGCAGCAGAAAGCCGAGGCGGCGCAGAAGGCGGGTCGCTTCCAGGGCGAAATCGCGCCGATCGAGATCGTCTCGCGCAAGGGGACGACTGCGTTCGATGCCGATGAATACATCCGCCCCGGCACCACGGCCGACGCACTTGGCGAACTCAAGCCCGCCTTCAGCAAGGACGGCACGGTCACCGCGGGCAACGCCTCGGGCATCAATGATGGCGCGGCGGCGGTGATGATGATGTCGGCGCGCAAGGCCGACGAGCTCGGCCTCAAGCCGCTTGCGCTCGATTCGCGCATACGCCTCGGCGGGCGTGGATCCGAAGATCATGGGCATGGGTCCGGTGCCGGCCAGCCAGCTGTGCTTGAAGAAGGCGGGCTGGACGCATCAGGACCTCGATCTGATGGAGGTCAACGAGGCGTTCGCCGCGCAGGCGATCGGCGTCAACCGGCAGATGGGCTGGGACACCGCCAAGATCAACGTCAACGGCGGCGCAATCGCCATCGGCCATCCGATCGGCGCATCGGGCTGCCGCATCCTGGTGACGCTGCTGCACGAGATGATCCGCCGCGATGCGAAGAGGGGGCTCGCGAGCCTGTGCATCGGCGGAGGCATGGGCGTGGCGCTCGCGGTCGAACGCTGAATCGACCTGCGAGCCGAACCGCTGCTACATGGGCGCCGTCGAGCGGCCGCGCTCCTCGATCAGCTGCTTGACCACGCCCGGGTCCGCGAGCGTTGAAATATCCCCCAGCTGATCGCACTCGTTGGCCGCGATCTTTCTCAAGATGCGGCGCATGATCTTTCCGGAGCGCGTCTTCGGCAGCCCCGGAGCCCATTGGATGATGTCCGGCGTCGCGATCGGACTGATCTCGCGGCGCACCCAGTCTCGCAGCTCGACGCGCAACGGCTCGCTCGGCTCGGCGTCGGCGATCAGGGTCACGTAGACGTAGATGCCCTGGCCCTTGATGTCGTGCGGAAATCCGACGACGGCGGCCTCTGCCACCTGCGGATGAGCCACCAGCGCACTTTCAATTTCCGCGGTGCCCAGCCGGTGTCCGGCGACATTGATGACATCGTCCACACGACCGGTGATCCAGTAATAGCCGTCCTCGTCGCGGCGCGCGCCGTCGCCGGTAAAGTACATGCCCCGGAAGGCCTTGAAGTACGTGTCGATGAAGCGCTGGTGATCGCCGTACACCGTGCGCATCTGACCCGGCCAGCTGTCGAGCAGCACCAGATTGCCCTCGCAGGCGCCGCTCGAGGACGCGCCCCTCGTTGTCGACGATGGCCGGCTTCACGCCGAAGAACGGCACGGTGGCGGAGCCCGGCTTCAGGTCGATCGCGCCCGGCAGCGGACTGATCAGAATCCCTCCGGTCTCCGTTTGCCACCAGGTGTCGACGATGGGGCAGCGATGATCGCCGACGACGCGGTGGTACCATTCCCAGGCCTCCGGATTGATCGGCTCGCCGACCGAGCCGAGCAGGCGCAGCGACTTGCGCGACCAGGCTTTCACGGGCTTTTCGCCCTCGCGCATGAGCGAGCGGATGGCGGTCGGCGATGAATACAGGATCGTCACCTGGTGCTTGTCGACGACCTGCCAGAAGCGGCCGAAGTCGGGGTAGTTCGGGCACGCCCTCGAACATGACGGTGGTCGCGCCGTTGGCGAGCGGGCCATAGACGATGTAGCTGTGCCCGGTGACCCAGCCGATGTCCGCGGTCGCCCAGTAGATGTCCTCTTCGTGCAAATCGAACACCGTTTGATGCGTGAATGCGGCGTACACCAGATAGCCGCCGCTGGTGTGCAGGACGCCTTTGGGCTGACCCGTCGACCCGGACGTGTAGAGGATGAACAGAGGGTCTTCCGCATCCATCACCGCGGGCGCGACAGGATGCCGGCTGCTGCGCCACCAAATCGTCATACCAGCGGTCGCGCGGCTCATACATCGGGAACGTGCGCTCCGGTGCGCCGCACCACCAGCACGTGTTTGACGCACTCCGTGCCCTTGATGCTCAACGCCTCGTCGACGAATTTCTTCAGCGGTATGCGCTTGCCGCCGCGAACTCCCTCGTCGGCGGTGATGACCAGCGCCGAGTCGCAGTCCGCGATTCGGCCGCCCAATGCTTCGGAGGAAAATCCTGCGAAGACCACGGAATGAATGGCTCCAATGCGCGCGCACGCGAGCATCGCGACCGCGATGTCCGGAATCATCGGCAGGTAGATCGTGACGCGGTCGCCTTTTTGGACGCCGAGCGAGCGCAGAGCGTTCGCGCATTGGCAGACGCGCTCGTGAAGCTGACGGTAGCTGATGTGCTCGCGAGCTCTGCGGATCATCCGCCTCCCAGATGATCGCGGTCTTGTCGCCGCGAGCTTCCAGGTGCCGGTCCAGGCAATTGCTGGAGACGTTGAGCTTGCCGTCGTGGAACCAGCGGATGTGGAAATCGTCCGCTGCGAAGCTCGTGTCCTTGACGTGCGAGAATTCCTTGATCCAGTCGATGCGCCGGCCGATGCTTCTCCAAAAGGCATCCGAATCTTCGAGGGATTGCGCGTACATTCGCTCGTAATCGCCTTTTTTGACGCTGGCGCTGTCCGCAAAGCTGTCGGGAACCGGGTATACGTGCTTGTTCATTGTGTACTCCGAGGATGGGCAAGCCGTCGTGATGATACGTCCGGCAGCCGTCCAGCCGATGCTTTTTTGACAATTCCCTCGCCCGATCGCTCCGCTGATGCCACGAGTCGTGACGGCGCGCGCCGGGAATGCGTATTTACTACAGCCGGATGGGCGGTGCAATGAGCTGGGCGCCGCGGCGCGCGCGGGGCCCCTTCAAGGCGAACTTCGCCGCCTTCACCACCAGCAGATCGCAGCGCAGGCTGTCCATGACGCTCTCGGCCGTATTGCCGATGAATAGACGCTTCAGCGCGGACCGCGATACCGCTCCGATGACGACGATGGCGCTGCCGCTCTTGCGCGCGGTCGCAGGAATGGCTGCGGCAGGGGCGCCGCGCACCAAGTGCCGTCGCGCCGGGCTGATCGGCTTCTTCACGAACGCCTTGCCGAGCAGCGCCTTGTCCAGCGTCTCGCGCGCTTCGTGCTCGTCTTCCGCCAGCAGTTGCTTACGGCGCTTGGTGTCGAAGGTCAGCGACGGCGGCAGCGGCCGCGGCATATAGGCGTGCACGACATGCAGTGCCCCGCGCAAGGCCCCGCATACTTGAGCGCCGTAGTCGAGAATTCGCCGGTCGAGTCCGCTCGGCTTCGCGTGCGCATGCGTCGGATCGATGGCGGCGAGCACCGCGGGGCGACGGTACGGAGTCGAGGTTTTCACCAGCAGCACCGGCAGGGGGCTCAACCGCAGCAGCTCCCAATCGGTGTACCCGAGCAGCGCGGGCAGGCGATGCCGCTGGCGCCGCGGCGCGACGATCAAATCGGCGCCGATGGCCGCGGCACGGCGCAGGATCGCCTCATAGGGCGGATAGTCCCAGACGGCGGAAGTCGATACCGTGAGCCGCCGGCTGCGCAGCGGCTCGGCCAAACGCTCCAGGCGCTCGAACGCCTGCTGGCGCAGTTCGGCCTTGATGCCGGCAAGAGTGCGGCCGGGCTTGTGCCACGCACCGTCGACGACGATCGGGTCGGCGATATCGTGAAACAATTCGAGCTTTGCGCCGAACGCGGCGGCGAGCTGCGCGGCCTTGTCGACCGCCGGCAGCGACGCGGCTGACATATTTCCAACGGGTACGAGAATTCGGCGGATCGGGCGCATGCAAGCGATGCTTGCGCAGCGGCATGCGGGGCGGTATCCGTAGTTTTACGGGTCGGCTGCGACGGCTACCTAGCGCGGGTCGGCCCCCGCCGAACGCACCGGAAGACGATGCCGAGCCATGCATAACGCAGCGTCCCGGGAGCAATGCCGCCCGGGCCGAGCGCAACCAGCGGGGTGGCCGCTCTAATCGTGCACTCGTTCAATAGCGGTTGTACGGCGGCATCGGCCAAGGCATAGTGAGCGCAGCGGCGGCGCCGCGCGCCCCGCGCATACCGTACCGCCAGAGCGAGGGAAGCCGTGACCGACACTTTCGCCGTACCGCGCCGCGGCCGCGATGTGCGCCTGGCGCGCGCCCGCACCCAGGCCGCCAAGTATCCGTACATCCGCCGCAAGCTGCCGGCGGTCGAGCTGCTCAGCACCGAGGCGGTCGAGATCATCGAGGCGAACGCCGAGACGATCCTGCAGGAAATCGGCATCGAATTCCGGCGCGATCCGGAGTCTCTGCGCCTGTGGCGCGGCGCCGGCGCCGACGTCGACGGCGAGCGCGTGCACATTCCGCGCGGCCTTGCGCGGCAGCTGCTGAAGACCGCGCCGCGGGAATTCACGCTGTACGCGCGCAATCCGGCGCGCAACCTGCGCTTCGGCGGCGATGCGACCGTGTTCTCGCCGGTCGGCGGCCCGCCGTTCGTGTACGACATCGATCGCGGTCGGCGCTACGGCACGCTCGAGGATCTCAAGAACTTCATCAAGCTCGCGCACATGGCGCCGGCTGTCCACTTCTCCGGCGGCTGCATGTGCGAGCCGATGGAGATCCCGCCGAACAAGCGGCACCTCGACGTGCAGTATTCGTTTTTCCGCTACAGCGACCAGGGCTGCGAGGCGACTCCGGAGACGCCCGGCCACGCGCGCGACGCGCGTCGGCCTCGCCCGGGTGCTGTTCGGCGCGCAATACCTCGAGACTCACCCGGTGGTGCTCGGCAATATCAACTCGAATTCGCCGCTGGTGTTCGACGGGCGCATGCTGGGCGCGCTGCGCGAGTTCGCAGGCGCCAATCAGGGCACGATCATCGTGCCGGCGGTGCTCGCCGGGGCGATGGGCCCGGTGACCGCGGCCGGCTGCCTCGCCGAGATTCTCGCCGAAACGCTCGCCGGCATGGCGCTCACCCAGATCGTGCGCCCGGGTTCGCCGGTGATTCTCGGCTCCTTTGTCGGCGCGATTTCGATGCGCACCGGAGCGCCGACCTTCGGTACGCCGGAGGCGACGCAGATGATCTTCGCGACCGCGCAGCTGGCGCGGCGCCTCGGCGTGCCGTGCCGCAGCGGCGGCTCGCTGTGCTCCTCGAAGATCGCCGACGCGCAAGCCGGCTACGAGAGCGCGCACACGCTGCTGCCGACGCTGCTCGCCGGGGTCAACCTCGTCACCCACGCCGCGGGCTGGCTGGAGGGCGGCCTGGTCGCCGGCTACGAGAAGTTCGTCATGGACGCGGACCAGTTGGCCATGATGCAGGCGCTCTCGCAGGGCATGGATCTGACCGAGCGCGGGCAGGCGCTCGACGCGCTGCGCGAAGTGGGACCCGGCAGCCATTTTCTCGGCTGCGCACACACGCAGGCGAACTTCGAGACCGCTTTCTACCAATCGACCATTGCGGATTACTCGTCCTACGAGCAGTGGTCGATGGAAGGGCGCCTGACCGCCGAGCAGCGCGCCAATGCCGTATGGAAGAAGATGCTGGCCGAGTACCAGGATCCGGGCATCGACCCCGCCCGCGACGAAGCGATGCTCGAGTTCATGGCCGCGCGCAAGGCGGTGCTCACCGATGCGGTGGAGGAAGAATGATCGAAAAAAATCTCACCACCGCGTCGCTCGAGCAAGTCTACGACGTCATTGCGGACGGGATCGATCGGGCGGGTGACGCCAAGGCGAAGCTGTTCCTCGCGAAGCTGTGCCTGGCGCTGGCCGCCCAGGTCGGCGATGCCGCGCAGGTGAGGCAGGCCGCGGAGGCGGCATTACGCGACCTGTGAGGCGATCCGCATCGCCCGGCACACCTGGGCAGCATCGGCATGGAGCCAGCGAGCGCAGACATGAAGGTCGGGACGCAGAACGTAGACGGTGCCTTCGCGGGCGCCGTATTTCGCCGCGACGCGCTCCGCCCCATCGGTCACGACGCACTCGGCGCGGGCGGCGGCGGCCGCATCGATTTGCGTGCCGATGAGTACGCGGTTGACCGGGAACACCTGGCGGACCGCCTCGATCAAGATCTGTTCCAGATCGGCGCTCAAGGGCGCTGCGCCGGTGAAGATCAGTACGTGGAACCCGGCGCGGGCATCGATTCGATCGAACAGGTAATCGTCTTCGCCAAGCTTGACATTGCAGGCCGGCTGCCCGGCCGCGGCGCCGCCCGTGAATGCGGCGTCCGCGCCCGGAAAGCTGTTGAGCGGGGAGTCGTGATAGTCGTGCGGGCGGGACGTGCGCCAGTGCAGCAGCTCCTTCGGGAATTCCTCCGACAGGCTGAGGGACAGCACCGCGTCGCGCATCAGCCGGGCGCCCGCGGTCGGCGGCGTCATGAAGCGAGTGCTCTTGCCTGCCTCCTCGCAGATCTCCCGCGCGGCCTGGACACGCTCGCTCGAATAGGTGCCGAGCAGGGCGGGGCTTGACCAGCCGCTCACCACGAAGGCCAGCTTCCAGGCAAGGTTATTGCAGTCCTGCAATCCGGTATTGCAGCCGCGCACGCCGAAGATCGGCAGCAGATGTGCGGCGTCGCCCGTGAACATGATGCGGCCCCGTACGAAGTCGGGCAGAGTGAGCGTGTTCGCCGAATAGACCGTGGCCCAATCCAGCTGCCAGGGGACCCGCCGGCGGATCATCTCGAGCACCGCATTGATCCGATGGCTCAAGGTGGAGGGCTCCAGCGCCTGCGCCGGCGTCTCGTCATCGGGCAGGCGAAAATCGATGCGCCACATGTTGTCGGGCTGGCGGTGGACCAGGACATTGTTGCCGGGATTCCAGGCGGGGTCGAAGTAGCACAATCGCTCGGTGGGCAGGTCGATCTCGGCCTTGATGTCCGCGATGACGAAATTCCCGGGATAGGAGCGGCCTTCCATGCGCAAACCGAGGAGCTTGCGAATCGTCGAGCGGCCGCCGTCGGCGGCGACGACCCAATCGGCGCTCATGTCGCACTCGCCGTCCGGGGTGTCGATGCGCAAGGTCACGGCGGCATCGGTCTGCGAGATGCCCACCACTTTTTGAGCCCAGCGCACATCGACCAGGGGGTTCTTCACGCAGACATCGAGCAGATATTCCTCGATGTATTGCTGCTGAATGTTCAGGCCGGGCAGGAAGCGCTCATCGTCGTCGTGAGGCATGACCATTCGATACACCTCCTTGCCGCGATAGAACGAGCGGCCAAAGGACCACGGCAGACCCTTTCGGCGGAACGGCTCGTCGACCCCCACCTGCTGCAGAATCTCCAGCGAGCGGCGGGTGAGCACGATGGCGCGGCTGCCGTGACAGACCTGCAGGTCCTGTTCCAGCAGGATCGATGCGACGCCGAAGCGCGCCAAATCGATTGCGGTGAGAAGGCCGATGGGGCCGGCTCCGACGATCACCACCGGCGCGCCGGCACGGCCGGTGTCCATGTCCGGCGTGCGCCGATAGGCATGAACCCGGTATTCGTAAAAGACCGAAGGTCGGGGTTCTGAGGCGGGGACGTGCATCGGTTTCGGCTCTGAGCAAATGTACCTCGCCCGCTGGCTGCGGCCCGGCGGCTTGATGCTCGCCCACACCGGCTCCGGGCGCATGGTTTTGGCGTTGAGGTTGTGCCGGCGGTGGCCTATGTAAATTTAAGTAAAAACCGTGTCTTACACGGTATACCTACTATGAGTTCTCTGAGTCGACTGCGCGGCGGCCGCGAGTGCCTCGCCGATTGGCATCGACCCGGGCTTTCGGGACGCCTTTTTCTTCCCCGCGGCGAGGGCCTGCGCGGCGGTCGGCATAATGACGGTACTTGCACTCGCAACGCGCGGCATCGCATTCGGCGAGCGGCAAGCGCGGCGCTTCGCGGGAAAGGAAACGTTTGCCTTTGCACGCCCGCGCGGCGGCGCAGGCGCTGGCGGGAGCGGCAATGCTGACCGCGTGCCAGCGGTTGTTCGCCGGCGCCTTTGCGCGCAGGGCCTCATCGTCATTAACCTTTGTCTCAATTAGCACGCCTAGTCCTATGAATGCCCAAGAGGATTGCGGCCAAGCTAGCGCAGCGGCATTTGCTCCTGCGGCCGAATTCACATAATTCGGCCAGGTATTGCCACAACTGCCGTCTGCATCACACCATAGTCCGCCGGGCGGGCGGGCGCAACGTTTGCGCGGACTCTCAGACCTGATCGGCCAGCGTGAGGATTACGGTTCGTTCGCCTGCGCTGTCGCCGGGTTTGGCCCGTATGCGCAGCGTGAACTTGGTGCCGATGGCGCCCTTGAACTGCTCGCGCAGCTCATAGAGAGCCACGCTCTTCGCAGTCTTGCCATTGACACTCACGATCTCATCGCCGACGGCCAGGCCGCTGCGGGCGGCGGCGCTTTCGGCCACGACGTCGGCCACCTCGATGCCGCCGTCCGCGGCGCGGGCGATCCAGAGGCCGGACCGGTCGAATACCTCGCGCTGGGCGGCGAGCGCATTGGGCTGCAGCCACAGCGTTTGATGGGCATAGTCGAGAGTCAACGTGAATCGCTTGAGAAGATCGCCGCCGATATTGCCTGCGGTCCGGGCCGCCTCAGCCGCTCCTGACTTGTCGGTGACGATTTCGGCAACCGGAGCGTCGATGAGCAGCGCCCCGATGCTGAGCCTGCGCGCGCGCGCCAACAGGGCCCTCGACGGGCCGCCGATGCCGTAGCCGACCGTGGCGCTGCGATTCGCGCGGTACAGATCGACGAGACCATGCGCAGCGGCGAAGGGCGCCATGACGGTGAGGGCACCCCGCGAGCCGGTATCGATCTCGAATTCACCCGCAATGCCATCGAGTGTGCCCGCGACCATCGGAATATGGGCGTTGAAAGTGAAAGGAATCGGCGTCGCGCCCTGGGGCGGACGGAACGTCTCTTGTTTGGTGAAGGTCATGGTGCGGTTCGCGTAGTCGATGGACAGCACCGCACGCTTGACGAATTCATAGCCGAGCAGCCCCGCGGAATCCGCGCCTTCGACTGCGATCAAGCTCGTCAGATTCACGGTGCTGAAGACCTGCTCAGGAAGCGTGAGACCGCCCAGCGATACGCTCTTGACCTTGGCGAAGCCGAAGGCTTCGATCTTGTCTCCAAAGCCGCCGCCGGGCAGCGCGCCCTCGACGCTGATGCCCAACTTCCGGGCCGCGCTCACCTCCAGTATGTCGGTCGCGCCCGTATCGAAGATAAACGGCAACGGCGCGCTGCCGTCGATCGACGCGTCGACATAGATGTGGTTGTTGAGTAGCCGGAACGGAATGCTGACGGAATCCTTGCCCGCGGGCCATTGGGCCGAATTGGGCGGCGGCGGCGGGGGCGCGTAGCGGCTCGCCGGCTGCGGTCCGGCCAGGCTGACGCTCGTCACCGTGTTGAGGGTATCGTATTTCGGATCGGCGCCGACCCGATCAATGGTGCGCTTCGGCGCCAGGATGCCGTCGAAGACGGAAAAATCCGACAGGATGAAGGTATGCAGCACCGTTCCGGTGAGCTGGACTTCCCGCGCGATCAGGTGACTCGCCGGATCGAACCATACCTCAAAGGGCTCGGCGCCCTGAGGCGTGACTTTCACCGCCTCATAGGTCGCGCCCTCGGCTTGGCGCGAACCGGCATATTCCCGCGTGCCCGCAAAGCGTTCCGGAAAGAAAAATCCGTAGCCGCCTCGATAGGCATCCTGGATGGCCTGAGCGATTGCCTCGCGGCTGGTTTCGATCCGCACCTCCTTGGTGTTGTCGGTGCTCCATGCCTGCCTGCCGTCCCACCCCTGGCTGCCGGAGACCGGACCGAGCACGTAGCTGCCGCTGTCGTGAAGAGTTTGCAGGTCCTCCCACGATTCGTAGCTGCCGCTCAGACCGCCGGCCGTGACCTGGCCGGTCTCATGCCATGTGACCGCCTTATCCCAGGCGGCGCCCCCCATGGCTTGCTTGGCCGCTTCGATCAGGGCGTTCGCCTTGTCGGGATTTTCCGCGCCGCCGGCCGATGCGCAGAGTGCGGTAAAGAGGAGGACGCGTGCGATGCGTGTGATAGCGCTCATGAAGTGCTCAGGGGAGGGTCTGATCCCACATGTGATTCAGCTGCTTTCTCTGCGTTTCCTGGAATGCCCCTTCTCTGGCCGCCCGTTCGGAAGCGTTGCTCGGCGACGGCCAGAGTGCTTGGATGCCGAAGTTTAGACCATTTGACCCCATAAGGAACGAGCCGGCCGATGCGCAGTCAGGCATGCAGGGGCCTTTGCGGCAAACGCGTATACGGCAATTGCCTATGGACCGAGAGCGCCTGTGGTCTAGAATTCCGGCGATGGACGACGCAGAGCGAACGGTCTTCATTGTGGATGACGCGCGCCAGGTTCGCAGGGCGCTGGCGTGCGTGCTGGAGTCCGCGGGCTACCGGGTGCGTGCATTCGAATCGGCCGAGAGTTTTCTGAGGGAGAATGACGCCGCGGTCCCGGGATGTCTGCTGCTCGATGTCTGCATGCCAGGGATGAGCGGCCTTGAATTGCAACGCTCGCTCGTCGGCTCGCCGCGCGCGCGCCCCATCGTGTTTTTGACGGGCATGGGCGATATTCAAACCAGCGTGCACGCCATGAAGGAGGGGGCTGTCGATTTCCTGACGAAGCCCGTCGACGACCGGCGGCTTGTCGAGGCGGTGGAGCAGGCGCTTCGACTCGACGCGGAGCAGCGGCAGGAGCGCGCCGTTCGCGGCCTGATCGAACAGCGCGTCGAGAGTCTCACGCGGCGCGAGCGGGAGGTCATGATGTGCGTCATTCGCGGCCGGCTCAACAAGCAGATCGGTTCGGAGCTGGGCATTGGAGAAAAGACCGTGAAAGTGCATCGCATGCGGGTCATGAGGAAGATGGGCGCACCTTCCGTCGCGGAGCTCGTGCAGCTCGCTGCGCGCGTCGGGCTTGCAATTGAGCCCGCTGCGCCGGCCGACTCGGCTGCCGTGCAGGATTCCACGCGGCCGCCCGACGCGCAGGGATGAATCGGCGTTTCGGCCTTTGGGGTGGGGGTCATGCCGGCAGCGTCGAGGCCAGCTTTGGATTTGCTCCGTAATCATTGTTCTGCGGGCTGCCGTCGAGGGCGAGAAGCACGATCAGTATGATCACCCCGGCTACGGGAAGGAGCCCGAGCAGCAGCCACCAGCCGCTGCGGTTGGTGTCGTGCAGCCGTCTGACCGTGACCGCCAGGCTCGGCACCAGCGTGGCCAGTAGATAGATGCCGCTCAGCAACCCTACCTCGGACGCGGTATTGAAGGTTCCGGTTGCCGAATCGACGATCGTGAGCAGGGTGCTGATGACGGTGCTCGACAAAATGAAATACCAGTATTCCTTTCTGCGAGCGCGCCCGTAAAAGACCCCGTATTTTTTTAATACCTCGAGGTACCAATTCATGGACCCTCACTATATCCCGCACGCTCCCGCCGCACCAACACTCGTGCGCTGCCCGAACAGGACATCGAGAGCTACCCGCAGGACGAGTTCATGTACTTCATCGAGGGCAGCGTCAGGCTCACGTCGTCCGACGGCGTGCGGTACTCGAAGTGCGCGCCGGAGAGGGCGCGCGATACCGGATGACGGTCACGCATCATGGCTCGTGCGCCCATGCCGTATGGGCGGCACGGCCACCCAGGTGGCGAGCACCAGCGCCGCAAAGGCGAGGTAGGCCAATGTGAACGCCCAGGTGGGAGCGTCGAAAAACATGACGCGATGGATCCAGCGTTCGATGAAGCCGCCCGCGGACTGCCGGCGGCGCAACGCGTCCTCCCACACGGTCAGCGGACACGCGATCCCGAGCAACGACTCGGCCGCGACGAACACGATGGCACCGAGGTGCAGCGCCCGCCAGGCGCGGCTCCTGACCCAGGCCCAGCGCAGGGCCACTCCCAGGTAGATGAGAGGCAGTCCTGCCACAATGAACAGCACGATCAGAAAATGAACGACGGCGACGGTATCAGCGAGCATTGGCCGCTTCGAGAATCGCATACCGGTCGCCTACCTCCATGACTGCCGGCGCAGCCGCATCAAAGGCCGGCCAATGCGGCAGCCCGCGGCCATTGGGAGTTCCGGTCTTCACGAAATTGACCCAATAGCCGGCCATGCGGTCGGCAATTTGGCGATCCGCTGCGCTGTAGGGCCGATCCGGTGCGGCATCGAGTGTGTCGAAAACATAGGGCAATTCCGCCCCATGGAATGCGCCCCAGAGCGCCGAGTCCGGCCCGGGTTCGGCGTGATCGTACAAATAGAGATACACGGGCAAGCGGCCATGCGCGCTGCGCCCGCGCGCCCACTCCACCAGCACCGCTCGTGCTGCCCTGCTCGCTGCGAGTCGCGCCGCGCGATTCATCGAAGCGCGCAACGAACCGTGCTCGTCGGCGTTGAAACCGGAAATCGCGGCGATGTCGTCGAGACTGGCCGCCGGCCCGGCACCGGATTCGCTCGGAATCGTGACGCCGTCCGTGATGGGCGGGAAGTTTCGATCCGGTGCGGCATCGCCGCTGCTGTCCGGTGCATACAGTTTCGCTGCCGGCACCTGCCGAAGCGCGTCGATCGATGGCAGCGCCAGCGCCTGCAGAAAGCGCGCACCGCGACGCTCCGCTTCATCAAGGGTGCGCCAGCGTATGTCGCGCCCGCCGGGCCCGCTCTCCGTGATGACCCGGTGGAACAAGGGTCTGGCTTCGGGCGAGACCTCGAGAAGGTCCACCGCGTAAGCGCCCGCCGACTGCCCGGCGAGCGTCACGCGCTGCGCATCGCCGCCAAAGGCGGCAATGTTTCGCTGCACCCATTCAAGCGCCGCGATGATGTCCATGAGGCCGTAGTTGCCCGAAACGTGCCGCTCGGACTCGGCGGTCAACTGCGGGTGCGCGAGAAAGCCCAGGACGCCGAGGCGATAGTTCAGCGTCACGACGATGATCCCGCGCGCGGCGAGCTTGCGCCCGTCGTAGATCGGCACCGAGGCCGACCCGGACTTGAAGGATCCGCCGTGTATCCACACCAGCACCGCGAGGCGCTCACTGCCGCTCTTGGCCGGGGTCCACACATTGACCGTCAGGCAATCCTCGCTCACCGGTCCCACCGAGCGATACTCCGGCGTCCAGGGTCCTCCGGATCGCGGGCGCTGCAGGCACGAGGCTGAAAAATGCACGGCTGCCAGCGTACCGGTCCAGGAAGCCGGCAGGCGCGGCGGGCGCCAGCGCAGCGCGCCTAAGGGTGGTTCGGCGTAGGGAATGCCGAGAAATGCCCGGACAGCGCCTTCATCGAGGCCCGAAAGAACGCCGCTTTCGATTTGCACTTCGGCCATCGAACCGGTCGACCGGGGCGCGGCGCCTCCCGCCGGCGCCAAGGCGCAGACCATGGCCATCGTTGCGATCAGCGCCGCCAGATACTGCATACACTCGTACACTATCCCAACGGATATACTGGGGTAAACGCGATACTGGGGCGGTGGAGGATCGGCCGGGGACATGAGCATTTCAAAAAGAGCTTCTACAGGAATTCATTGCCTCGGCGTGCTCGCGTTGATAGGCGCCGCGAGCTGCGAGGCGGGCGAAGCTCCCGATATGTCCGGCGCGGATCTCTACAAGGAGTTTTGCGCCACCTGTCACGGCGTGAGCGGCCACGGCAACGGACCGGTTGCACTCAGCTTGAAGCAGCGTGTACCGGATCTTACGCTGCTCGCCAAACGGCGGGGCGGGGTATTTCCAACCGAGGAAGTGCATCGGATGATCGATGGGCGATCGATGCCGCGGGCGCACGGCACGACCGAGATGCCCATTTGGGGGTGGGAGTTTTACGGATACGAGGGCGAGGATGCCGCTCGTCGCCGTCAAGCCGCAGAATTGATCGATCGACTGGTCGAGTACCTCGGCTCCATTCAAAACCATATCAAATGATCGCGCCATTGACCGAGTCCGCCGGAGCAGAGGTGCCGTATCGGGTTGGCGAATGGCTGCCATCGGATCAGGCCTTTCTCGACCAATGGCTGGAAGCCATGATTCAAAAGACTCACGCCGAGAAGAAGGAGCTGCATCCGGTCATCGAAGACTTTCAGCATCTTATCGAAAGCGATGCAGATATCTTCATGCTGTTCAACCAGATGTTTGAGCAAGTTCCGAAAAAGCCGCCATACAACAAGGACCCCACCGGAAAACCGCAGGTGCGAAATTATCGTCACATGCTTCAGCTGCTGAATACGATCATGACTCACGCGCCCGAGTTCAACCGGTCGGGACTGGTGGGATGTCCCATCAACACGATATTCGACTGGTCGATGGGAACTCCGGCTGGATTCACCGCCTTTTTGAACGACCGAGTGAATGCCCGTCTGAAGCGGGTGTTGAACGTGTGGGCGCGCTTCTTGAGCTCGAGCGAATCCACTTACGTTCTCAATCAGGATCCGCATAGGGGTTGGTTTGGCGCGGACGCCTTGAAAGACATGCCGAATTTCGACGAAACCTTCCAGTGCGATCCCGGCCAACCCCACCGTGGCTTCAGGTCATGGGACGATTTCTTCACTCGGGAGCTGCGGCCGGGAGTGCGCCCGGTCGCGCGGCCCGATGACGACGCGGTCATCGTAAATGCCTGCGAATCGGCACCCTTCAGAATCGCGCGGCATGTCAAGCTGCACGACAGGTTTTGGATCAAGTCTCAGCCGTACTCGATCGCGCACATGCTTGCGAACGACGCCCTGGCGCCCGGGTTCGTCGGTGGAACGGTCTATCAGGCCTACTTGAGCCCGCTCAGCTATCACCGCTGGCACAGCCCGGTGAGCGGCACCATATCAAAGGCCTACCTGAAGGATGGGACCTACTATTCGGAGGCTCCGTCGGAGGGATATGACCCGGCTGGTCCAAATGATTCGCAAGGCTACATCACGGCGGTCGCGACCAGGGCTCCGATTTTCATCGAGGCGGATAACCCGGATATCGGGCTGATGTGCGTTCTGCCCGTGGGAATGTCCGAAGTCTCCAGCTGCCAATTGACCGTATACGAGGGGCAACGCGTCAGGAAAGGCGATCAGATCGGCATGTTCCACTTCGGCGGGTCCACGCATTGCCTGATTTTTCGGCCGGGCGTGAATGTCGAGTTTGACCATCACGGTCAAACGCCGGGCCTTCATTCAAAGAGCATTCCCATCAACTCGAGGATTGCAACGGTCAGGAAGTGACGCGCGATCTGGCCCGCCGCTGCGGATGCGGTGCATCTTGCGCGGGGCGGCATTGCGTGGAGCTGGGAGCTGGAGCTGCGCAGCCACACCGAGCCGTTCTGACCGGGCTGTTGTTCCGAGGTGGCACGAGGAAACTGGCAAATGGTTGGGTTCGGCGATCGCATGATCGAACGGATGAGGACGCTCCGACACCCGCTGTGCGTCGGATTGGATCCCTATCTCGACCGCATCCCTGCGCTGTTCCGTCGCGGCGGCATGCAGCCGAACACCGGCGCGAGATGAGCATCCCGAACGATTCCGTGACCGCTCCTGTGCTGGCGGGACCAGTACCGCGGCGCGATCGTCTGCCGATGCTCGAGTTCATTCGCACTCTGCGCGGCAACATGATCGCCACCTTTGCGCAGGAAGCCTATGAACGCGACATCGTCGAGAGAACGATGTTCGGGCGCCATCGGTTCATCGTCAATGAGCCTGCGGCGATCAAGCACGTTCTGCTCGACAATGCGGCAAACTATCGAAAGTCCGAGATCACCCGCCGCATTCTCGAGCCCGGCCTGGGCAAGGGGTTGATCACCTCGGAAGGAGAGGCCTGGCGGCGGCAGCGCCGCACCATGTCGCCCGCCTTTGACCATCGCAGCATCATGTCCTATTCGTCGATCATGAGCGGCGTCGCCCAACAGCTGCTGGAGGATTGGAGCGCGCTCGGCGCGGGCGAGAGCGTCGAGGTAGGCGCCGCGATGATGGCGGCGACGCTCAGCATCATATCCCGCACGATGTTCTCGTCCGATTCCGATCACATCGTCGCCATCATGGAGCGCGGCGTAGGCCGCTATCAGGCGCGGATGCGCCCGAATATCATGGATTTTCTCGGTTTGCCCGGGTGGCTGGCGGGCTTGGCCCGAAGCAGAGCCGCCGATCGCACGCTCGGCGAATTCGACGCGGAAATCGACCGGCTGATCAAGATTCGTTTGAGCGATCCCGGAAGCGGTCCCAGGGATTTGCTGGCGCTTCTCATCGAGGCCCGCGACGAACAAACCGGCGGCGGCATGAGCGCGCAGGAAGTGCGTGACCAGGTGATCACGATCTTCATGGCGGGTCACGAGACTACCGCCATGGCGATGACCTGGACGTGGTATCTGCTGTCGCAACATCCTGCCGAAGAGGCGCAGCTGCACGCGGAGCTGGATGCCGTGCTCGGCGGGCGCGCGCCGAACCACGACGATCTGAGCAAACTGACCTATACCCGGATGGTGATCGAGGAATCGATGCGGCTCTATCCGCCGGTGCATACCATCGCGCGCGAGGCGCTCGCCGGCGACACGCTGGCGGGCCGGCACGTGCCCAAGGGATCGACCGTGCTGATCGTCCCATGGGTGCTTCACCGTCACCTGAAGCATTGGCAAGATCCATGGCGATTCGATCCCGCGCGGTTCTCCCCGGAGCAATCGGCTGCACGTCCGCGCTTCGCGTACCTTCCGTTCGGCGGCGGTCGCCGTATCTGCATCGGAGCGGCTTTCGCCACGGCGGAAGCGATGATCCTGCTCGCCACCGTCGCGCAGCGCTACCGGCTGCGGCTCGCCGCGGGGCATCCCGTCGAGCCTCAGGGACTGATTACGCTTCGCGCCCGCCACGGCATGAAGATGCTGCTGATGCCGCGGACCTAAGGCGCGCGGCCGGGTTTTGCGCGCATTCGGGCAGAGGGCTAGACTCCTCCGAGGCCTCAGACAGGCGTAGAGAGCAGGTGGGCACGACTATGCGCGCAGCCGTCGAAATCAGCATGTATCCATTGACCGGCGATTATCGGCCCGTGATACAGGATTTCATCGACAGACTGAACACCTATCCGCAATTGCTGGTGCAGACGAACGCGCTGTCCACGCAGATCTGGGGCGATCTCGATCATGTGATGACCGTTCTGTCGACGGAGATGGGCCGCTCCGCGGCGGGAGCACCGCAGCTCATATTCGTCATGAAGGTGCTGCCGGGGTTGGCGCCGCCGCAGGATCCTCTGAGCCGATCAGCGGTGCGCGGATAAGGCGCCGTCGCACCGCAACACGGAGGTCGACGCGGGATCGGCGCGCATTCGGCCGGTCGAAACTCGTTGCCTAGACCTGCCGGCGGCCGCGGCAAGAGGCCGATCCAGGCTCCCTTGCGCAAATGCGTGCGACACCGTTATATAGTCCGTCGAGCGGGTGAACGGAAGATCCCGCCCAGTGACTTGTGCGGAACGCGGAGGAGAAGCGATGGCTACGAAACGCGCATCTTCGGGGAAGAAGACAGTAAAGCGAAAGGCGAGCACGGCGACCGAGCTGAACGCCAGCGCGATGATTGAGGTGCTGGAGTCCGAGCGATCTGCGACGGCTGTCTCCACGAGCATCGACCCGGACGTCCGGCGCCAGCTGGTGGCGGCGGAGGCGTATTTTCTTGCCGAGCGGCGCGGATTTGCGGCCGGCCACGAACTCGAGGACTGGGTGACCGCCGAAGCCGCGGTGGACTCGCGTCTTCAGCAGATGCGGGTCGCGTAGCCCCGGGGATGATCATGCGCACGTCGGGCCCCAACGGCCCGCGCATTCTTTATTTCGCGGCGCTGAGTGTAGATTTGAGCATCATAAAGCCAGGGGGATTGCACCATGTGGATCAGGCTCGTCGTCGCATCCGTCGTTGGACTCATCGTGGCGGCGAGCGGCGTCGCGGAGGATTCCGGACGTCAGTATTTTGCACCCCCTGCCGGTGCCGGCGCATCGCTGCCCTTTAGTGAGGCGATCATGGTCGGCGACACTCTCTATGTCGCCGGACACATCGGTCTCGATCCGAAAACCCAGAAAGCCGCCGGCGACATCGATGCGGAGGCACACGCGGTCATGGATGCCGTCAAGCAGACGATCGAGTCGACGGGACTGCAGATGGATGATCTGGTGTCGGTCACCGTCTATTGCACGGATCTTGCGCTATACGATGCGTTCAACACCGTATACCGGACCTATTTTCACGGTCATTACCCGACGCGTGCCTTCATCGGTGTCGGCAGCCTGGTTCGAGGCGCGCACTTCGAAGTCGCGGGCATAGCGGCTAGAACGGCGCATCGCAAGTAAATCGAGCGGATCTTGACGATGCGTGTGGTCCTTGGCGCCAGGTGCGCGCTTTACAGGCCTGAACTACTCTCAGAAGGTCACGCTCGAGGGCGGGCGCCTGATATTCACGACGCGCGACGCGAGGCAGGAAACCGTCCGCAGGAAGGTCTGGGAGCGAATCGCCGGCGTTGCGAGGTAGCGGCGAAGGGGCCGCGCGTGCGTTGCCTATTTGTTCTTGTCGGCCGGCGCGGTATCGACGGCCGAGAGATCAGCCTCGAGGCCGACGGTGGCAATGACCCCATTCGCCTTTTGCAGCACTTCGCGCGCGTAATCCCAATCGATGGCGACTGTGGCGTCGCCCACTTCTGCCCTTAATAATTGCGAGAATTCGTCGAGATTGGGCTCAACGCTCTGACCTTCCGCATCGACCGGTGGGTGCGCTTCGAGCAAGAGTTGCCCGTCGATCCACGCCACCTTCACCGGCTCGTTGATGAGGCGCACCGGCGTGCCGACCGGAATCAGCGGAAACAGCGCTGCAACGTCATCCGGATACATTCGAATGCAACCATGAGTCACGGCGAGCCCGACGGCGATCGGATTGTTCGTCCCGTGGATCAAATAGGTGCCGTTGCCCGCCGCCAGGCGCATGGCGTACTTCCCCAAGGGATTGTCGGGACCGGCCGGCACTCGTGCCGGCAGCGGATCGCCTGCCGCCGCGTGCTCCTTGCGGACGGATTCAGGAGGGTACCAAACCGGATCCTTTTGCTTCTGAATGACGTGGGTGAGCCCAAGCGGGGTTCGCCAATCCATTTTCCCGATACTGACGGGGTAGGTGATGACCACGCGTGCGCCGTTGCGCGCGGGGTTCGGATAATAATAGAGACGGTGCTCTGGAAGGTTGACGACGATTCCCTCGCGCGGTCCGGGCGGCAGGATATGACGGCCCGGAATCACCAGCATTTTGCCGCCGCCGGGCAGCCACGGGTCCACGCCGGGATTGACCCGAATCAATTCTTCGGAGCCCAGGCTGTACGCCCGCGCGAGATCGTAGAGCGTATCCTCGTAGACGGTCATGACGGTTTGATCCTCGCCAACCACGGCATCGTCGGGACCTGCGAGAGGATATTCCGTGGCGCGCGCGCTCCCGCCCCCACCAAGCGCCAGCAACGCGATGAATGCCGCCGTTACCGAACGAAACCGAACGCGGTGCGCCAAATGCAGGGCCTTTTGCACACCTTAGCGTAGCACGTGAAAGGCGAAGTCAGGAAAATGCGGAAAGGGCATGGGGATCGCGATGTGCGCGCTGGCAATCGACACGTCGCAAGCGCGACTGCATGAGGCGCATCTGTGCCAGGCCCGCGGCGATGCAGAGGATGTCCTGCAAGACGCAATCCTGCGCGCGTACCGTGGTTTCGATGATTTGCGCAGCAAAAGCGCGTGCGGGCGGATTTCGCGCGCCTCGCCGGTAATGGCTAGAATGCGGGCTATGAATGTGGTTTGCCGCGCGGATTGTCTGTGAATTCGATACCGATCCGCCGAATGAGGCATCGTGGCGGTTTCATCAGCGCTTTGGCTTTCGTGAGGTCGGAAGCCAGCGCGTCGCGGACGGCAAGAAGGCCGTTTCGCTGCAGGAACTGCTGCTGACCGGGTGACAACCATGCGCGATAAAGTCGTTGTCATCACAGGTGCGACGTCGGGTATCGGCGAAGTGGCCGCACGGCGGCTCGCCGACAGGGGCGCCCGGCTCGTACTCGTCGCGCGCGACACGGCTCGGGGCGAAGCCGCACTCGCCCGACTGCGGGCCAGCGACTCGCGCATGGGGCATTCGATCCATTATGGCGATCTGTCGAGCATCTCGGAGATGAAGCGGCTGGCGGCGCAAATTGCGGCAGCGGAACCGCGTATCGACGTGCTCATCAACAATGCGGGCGCCATGTTCGGATCGCGCCAGATGACCGAAGATCATCTTGAACGAACGTTCGCGATCAATCACATGGCTTATTTCGTGCTCACGAACGGATTGCGTGAACGGCTGCTTGCCGGCTCGCAGGCGCGAATCGTCAACACCGCCTCGGATGCCCATAAAGGACGCAAGCTGGATTTTGACGACTTGCAGTCGACGAGAGGCTATTCCGGATTCAAGGTCTACGGGCGGTCCAAGCTTTGCAACATCCTGTTCACTCGCGAGCTTTCGCGGCGCTGGAGCGCGCAGGGAGTCACGGCGAATTGCCTGCATCCGGGCTTCGTTGCCACACGCTTCGGTGACGGCAGCGGGGGCTTGCTTTCGCGCGCCGTGCGTCTGGCGAAGATCTTCGCGATCTCGCCCGAGGAGGGGGCGGAGACCATCGTGTATCTCGCTTCCTCACCCGACGTGGCCAATGTCAGCGGCGAGTATTTTTACAAATGCCGTCGCGCGACGCCGACGGACGAAGCGCGCGACGACTCGGCGGCCGAACGCCTGTGGACCGAGTCCGCAAGGCTCGCGCGAATCGAGGCCTGAAATGACCGCGGACTGCCGGGCGCAGGTCGGCCAAGCCTTGCGGACGGATTTAATAATTACATGCATAATATCATTTAATACATTGATTATTATATAATTATTGTGGCCGTGGTCGCCCGCGCCGGATCGCCTTCGCGCGTTTCGTTTTCGATGGCCGAGAGCCGTGTCATGGGCTGTGCGGTCGCCGATGCTCGCGCTGTCGATCGGCGGGGCACCGTTGCCTCGCGTGATACGCTTGCCGCTCGACACACACAAGAGACTTCTATGCGATGCACGATTCGGACCCATGACATCCGCTTGATGCTCATCCGTGGATTGTGGGCGGCCAGCTGCCTGGCCGCTCTCGCCCCCGGCGCATGGGCGGACGCGGCGGCGTCCGGTATGAGCCCTTCGGCCACCGTATTTTACAACGCGCACATCTTTACCGCCGAATACGAACAGCCCTACGCCGAGGCGCTGGCGATACGCGGCGACAAGATCATCGCGGTCGGAGCGCTTCCGGCGGTCGAGCAGATCGCCGGCACGTCTGCCAGAAAGGTGGATCTGCACGGAAAATTTCTGATGCCCGGCATGATCGATGCGCACGCCCATCCGATCGCAGGCGGCGTCACGCTGATTCAAGCGCGGTATCCGGATGCGAGCGATTCGATTCCCGATCTCGTGCGGTTCGTCGCCGAGCAGATCGACAAGAAAGCGAGCCGCCTCGGAAACGTGCTGGCCATCTACGATCTGGACCTTGGCTTTTGGGCGCATGCCGCCGATATCGACGCCGCGCTCAGCACCGGCACGTTCGCGAAGCAACCCATCGTTCTTTTCGGCTCCGATGGCCATACCGCCTGGGCCAACCGGCCCGCACGCATTCACGCCGGAATCACTCCGCAGTACCTTCGCAGTCTCGCACCCGACGAGCGGCACTACTACGGCTTCGATGCGGGATTCAACCCGAACGGCTTTGTGGTGGATGTCGGCAAGAACAAGGTCGATCAAAGCCTCCCGTGGCCGTCCGCCGAGACCATGCTGGCCGCCGGCAGGGCGGCGGTGCATTACATGAATTCGCAGGGCATCACGGGCTGGCTCGATGCGGCAGCGAGCGGTGTGGTCGGTGGAGCGGTGCCGGCGAGCGTCAAGGAACCTGGCTATCTTCCGGTGTACAAGCAACTCGGGCAACGGGGCGAGTTGACCGCGCATGTGGTGGCTTATCCCGTGATTCAGCCCGATCTGGGATTTCAGCAGATCGACGTCGTCGAGGCCCTGCAATCGCAGTACCGCGATATCCCGAATTTTCGGATCCCGGGTCTGAAGGTGTTCGCCGATGGCGTCGTCGAGATTCCCTCGCAGACAGCATCGCTCACCAAGCCATACATCAATTCGGGCCGGTCCGCGCCGCTGCTGTTCACTCCGGCGAAAATGAACGCCCTGGTCGCTGAAGCCGACAGGCGGGGTCTGATCGTGCATGTGCACGCCATCGGCGACCTGGCTGTCAAGGCTGCTCTGGACGCGTTCGAGGCGGCCCGCAAGGCGCATCCCTCGAGCACGCTGCCTCACACCCTGACGCACGCACAGTTCGTCGATCCGGAGGACATCCCTCGATTCGCCGAGCTTCGCGTCATCGCGGCGCTGCAGCTCCTGTGGGCGGTGGCCGACCCGAGCACGAATGAACAGGTGAAGCCTTTCATCGATCCGCAGATCTACCGCTGGATGTACCCGGCACGCTCGCTTCTCGACAGCGACGCCGTCATCGCCGGCGCGAGCGATTGGCCGGTCAGCTCGGCAAATCCATTTGTTGCGATTTATCAGGCGGAGACGCGCAGCGGGCCGCAGGGGGTGTTGAACGCATCGCAGCGAATGCCGCGGGAGGCGATGCTTTACGCATACACGCGCAACTCGGCTCGAGTCCTGAATCAGCTCGATCAAATCGGATCGCTCGCGCCGGGCAAGCTGGCGGATCTCGTACTGGTCGATCGAGACGTCCTTACGGTTCCGGCGGAGGAGCTCAAGGATGCCGCGGTGGTGTGGACGATGCTTGGCGGAAAGGTGGTATACGGCAGCGCACCGTGATCGGCGATTGCGATGACTATTGGCAATTGACCTGCGCACCGCGCTCGAGGAGCAGTTCGCGCAGCACGGAGCGGTGGCAACGGGATTCATCGGCGCAATAGCATCCGACCGAGAAATTGGCCTGATGAGACAACGCCGACAGCACATCGAGCGTATGCCGCGCGGTCGGCGAGGCCATTTCGCTCCGGTATTGCCGTACGAATCGGCTCCAGTCCCGTGCGGATCGTGCGGTCAACGCCCGCTTGAGCAGTTCCTCGCTTGGCGCCAGCGTCGGCAGCCACACATCGTAAAAATTCTTCGAGGCGTACTCGGTCTTGAGAACGCCCCGAGGAGGACGTCTTACGGTGCCGATGCGCAGGCCTTCCCCCGGCAGGCGGTCGGTTCCCAGACGGACGATGCGAATAGCCACAGAGCTCGCCTCGCTGATGACTGGCGCGCGCCGCTAAAATCCAGACAGCACCAGATAGCCGGCGAGCACGACTCCGATCGAAGCCACGGTCACGTTGATGGCCGGGCCCAACCACGCCCACGAACCGGCCGGCACGTCCTGCGGGGGCAGCTCGAGAACGAAACGGCGGAACGCGACGCTTGATGCGATCGCGACGGCGGAGCCGAGCAAAATCAACACGACACCGACGAGGAGCGAATATAAGTGAGGCGCCGCGCCGCCCGCCGCCTCGACACGCAGCAGAGTGAGAAACAAGCTGAAACGCTCGATTACGAAGCCGAACGCCATCAGCGCCAGGCTGCAACGCTGCCACGCCAGCAAAGTTCGTACGGCAGCGAAAAACACACGCGGGTCAGATGCAGCTGACATTTATGATCGCTAGAATACTACGGGCACGGACGCGGCGTGCCGAGAAGGATGCCGATCGAGCCAAAGCCGTTGCGCGGCGGCCGGGATGGGCGCCGACAGCAGTCTGCGGGGTGCCCCGGAGCAATTGCCAGGAGATCCATCATGACGCATTCGATCGACTCTTCAACGGCGCTGCCCGCCGCATCGGCGACCGGGCGCCGCGCGGGCCGGAGCCCGCCTTTGCGGGGAGCGCTGCTCGGGATGGCGCTGCTGCCGATTCTGGCCAGCTGCGACAACGGCTACTACAGCAATTGCTACAATTGCGGTGCGCCGCCCACTGAGATCTCGCGGGGCGTGGTCACCGGGAATTTCAATGGCACTCCTTTTGCCAGCCACAGCGTCGTTGCGCTGAGCGCACTTACACCATGGACTCCGGGGTCCGGCAACCTCAAGGTCTATCTGGCGACCGGGCCGGGCGCCTTTGCATCGCCGGTGTACGTCGCCGACGGCGACAACCCCCTCTATGAGGCGAGCACCGACCTGAACGGCGATGGTCTGCCGGATGTGGTGTCCGCGAGCTTCGATGATGGGACGCTGGCCGTGTTCTTCAACGACAAGAGCAGCCCGGGTACCTTGAACACGCCGGTGGTGCTCTCCAGTCCCGGTGCCTCGCAGCTCGCGATTGGCGACATGAATCACGATGGGCTGCCGGACCTGGTCTCCGCGGATTATGGCGTCTCGCTGTTCGTGCAGAGCTCCCCGGGCACTTTCGCGGCCCCCATCAGCCTGTATCCCGGCGGCGCCAACTGGGTCGCGGTCGGCGATCTGAACGGCGACGGTAATTTGGATGTGGCATTGACCGACGCCGCCGGCGTCAAGGTGCTGCTGCATACCGGTGCTGCCTCCGCGACCACCTACGCGACGCCGTTCAGCGTATTCACGCAATCCGCCAATGCCTACGTGACCGGCGCGAACCTCATCGCGATTGCGGACGTGAACGGCGACGGCGCCAACGATCTCCTGATTACCGACCCGGGCCCGACCGGGGGCATGACCCCGACGGTCAATATCCTCCTGCAGAACAAGGCCAGCCCAGGCACCTTCCTCGCGCCGGTGAGCTACCCGATTGCCGCACAGGATCTGTCCCAATCGATCGTGGTCACGGATGTGGATGGCGATGGCCGTCCGGACATCATCATCGGCGGACAGCAAACCGTGACGGTGCTGCTGCAGAATCACGCGCCGGCGGCGCCCGGCACTTATATGGCCGCGACCGTGTATGCGGCGCCGGGCGCCAACGAGATTGCCGTAGCCGACATCAATGGCGACGGCAAGCCGGATATCGTCGTCAGCAACGGCGTGACCAACCCGGTTGTGAACGGCGTTGTCACGACGAATCCGGGCGTGCTGTTGCAGAGCAACAGCTCACCCGGTACATTCGGAGCACTGCAAAACCTGCCCTGAAGGCGGTCGCGGGCCTAGGCGCGAGCCGCCAAGCCGACATTGGACATCGTTTTCGTCGCCAGACAGAGGCTCGCCGTGTACGCGGAGAACACGATGCAGGTGATCCATTCCCAAAATGCAAAGCTCAAGTACACCGGCACGCCACGCGCGCGCCATTCGAGGCCTACCCACGGCAGTTCCGGTAGCGCATAGGAGACATACGCCGGCGCAGCGCCTGCCAGCAGAACTGGCAACAGGGCGGCTCCGGCCAGCAGGCCGGCATAGGCCCGAGGATTACCCGGAAAGCTGCGTATCCGAAGCCGAAAACCCCGCTCGGCCACTTGGAAGGTCAACTGCACGATGCCGATGCATAGCCCAAAGAAGGCAGATAACGCCAGCAGTTCGTGACCCTTCGGAATCCGCAGCAGCCGTGCGGGCAGCAAGGCGCCCACCATGCATAAGTAGCCGAGCCCCAGAGCCCAGATGGCGATTGGTGGCCGCCGTCCTGCGTCCTGCGCTCTGCATTCCCAAATCAGAGCCGTCGTCCAACACAGCCCACCCAGCGCGCACAGCATCAGGCCGCCCCACGCCCACGCATATCCATCGGGGTTGCGATCGGCATAGACCAGACTGGAAATGGTCATGTAGCGCCAGTCGTACGCCGCGGGATACCGGCGGCCGGCCATCCAAAGTCCGCCCCAGAACGCGAGCGCTCCGAGGGGCGCCATTGCAGACAAACCGCGTCGTACCGACGCGTTCATCCGGGGGTTCGCTGCGCAGCCGGCCGTTGGCGATGGTTCATGCGTCGATGGGTTGCCGTGTGCCGGCCAAGTGTACCTGCGGTGTGCCGGCTTGGGTCGATGGCGACGCTGCTGTTACGATCGACATTCCCCGCCGGAACGATGGCGATCGCGGTATGCCGACTCGTATTACTGACCTTGCTTGGTGAAGGAGGTTGCTGTGGGAGAGGAGACTTCGGTTGAAGGCTTTCGAACCGTTCCGGCACATCGCGCAGTCGCCGATACGTTGGTACGCGTTGAGACACTGGCGCGGGCCCGGGGCCTCACCGTGTTCGCGCGAATCGATTTCAGCGGCGACGCGATCCGAGCCGGGCTCGAGCTGCGGCCGATGGGGCTGGTCATTCTCGGCAACCCAAAGGCCGGGACACCGCTGTTGGCGGCCGCGGCGACCGCCGGCATCGACCTGCCCCTCAAAGTGCTCGTCTGGGAGGACGCCCATGGGCGTACCTGGTTGGGCTACAACGACGCGGAGTACTTGCAGCGTCGTCATCGCTTCCCGGCGGAACTCACGAAGAATATTGCCGCACTGGGTGCATTGATCGAGGCGGCCGCCGCGCCCGGATCCTGAAATGCCCGAGGTTCACATGGAAAGGAAGCGAGTTGGCATCCTCCTATTTGAGGATATCGAAGTCCTCGATTTTTGCGGACCGTTCGAGGTTTTTTCGGCAACACGAGAGGACGAGGACAAACGACGCCAAGAGCCTTCGCCCTTTGAGGTGCTGCTGGTCGCCGAGCGCGCAGGCCCGGTCAAGACCACGGGAGGCATGACCGTGTTGCCTCACTTCACGTTCGAGAGCTGCCCGCGCCTCGATATCTTGGTGGCTCCGGGCGGATGGGGCACTCGGAGGGAGTTGAAGAACCCGACGATGCTCGATTGGTTGCGCGTGCGCGCAGCGCAGGCGGAACTGGTGACTTCCGTATGCACCGGCTCGATGTTGCTGGGCCACGCGGGACTTCTGGATGGGCTGCATGCGACCACTCACTGGCGCTCGCTCGACTGGATGCGAGAATCCCTTCCCGAGGTCGCGGTCGAGTACGGCAAGCACTTCGTCAAGGACGGCCGCGTGTTCACTTCGGCCGGCATCTCGGCGGGCATCGACATGTCGCTAAAAGTGGTGGCGCATTACCTGGGCGAAGACGTCGCACGGGCGACCGCTCGGCACATGGAATACCCCTATCCGGAGAGCGATGCGCGCCGCATCAAGTTCTGAGCGGAGGGCCCCATGATCCGCATTCGCGAGATCGATCACCTGGTATTGCGCGTCCTCGATCTGAATCGAATGCTTCGCTTTTACTGCGATGTGCTGGGATGCGCGGTCGAGCGCAGGCAGGATTCAATAGGCTTGGTACAGCTTCGGGCCGGCCGGTCCCTGGTTGACTTGGTGCCGATCGACGGCGAATTGGGCAGTGCCGGCGGGGCGGCGCCGGGCGCAGAAGGGCGAAACCTGGATCACTTCTGCTTCCGGGTCGAGCCGTTCGACGAAGCCGGCATTCGCCGGCTGCTTGAAGCGCATGGGATAGAGGCGGGCAAAACGCAATCTCGTTACGGCGCCGAAGGGGAGGGTCCGTCCATCTACGTCACGGATCCGGAAGGCAACGTCGTCGAGCTCAAAGGGCCGCCGGCGGCCGGTTAAGGGGCCGATCCCGGATCTGCCGCCCACCCCAAGTAATCGACCGCCGTCTGGCTCATGCGGCCTCTGCTTGCGCAGATGTGCTGTCTGACGGTAATTCGCTGACCGTCACGCGATCGGTTCGCTCCTTTTCCCACTCATTCAAGCCCTTTTTGCTCGTCCCCAAGGCGTACCTCGTGCGCAGCAGAGCGCGGGCATGATGATCGAGCAAACGGCGAGGCATGTCAGCCGATAAAAACTCTTCTCTGGTGCAATTTTTTTCATCAGGCAGACGGAACTATTGGGATGTACGTCACATTGCGCGCCGGCGACTCAGTCTGCATCAGCCTCCTTCCTCGACGTGCGAATCAGATATTCGCGCCAGGGAGTCCAGTAGTACTTGGACCATCCCTCAGAGACTCCGGCGAAATCGCTGTCCGACACATTGACGTGGGTCAGTTCGATGCGTCCGCCGCCCTCTTCGGGCCAGAAGGACAGGATGAGCGTGGAATCGAGATCGCGTCGATAAAAGTGGATCGATCGCCAGGACTGGACGATCAGTCGATTGGGAATCACTTGAAGAATCGTCCCGCTGATGGCACCACCGAACGCCTCAAACGTCGCACCCGCGCGTGCGCTTATCTTCACCGGGGCACCGGTAAATGCGGCATGCAGCTTCGGACTGAGGTACATGCGGTGCAGCTTGGCTGCAGAGCAGGGCAGGTGAACGGCCATCGTGATTGTTCGGGGCATGGCTGGCTCCTCGATGATGAGTCGCTGAGGGATGGTCCTATGCGGACAGACCGGGCCGGCGGGAAAAGGCGGTGTCGAACAGGCCTTCGAGTATCGGCGACACCCCCCTCAGCTGGTCGACGACCTGCTTCGCCCAGATGAAATACTCGCCCCGTCGCTCGTGCGACCAATTGACCGGCGGCGACTGGCTCATATCCCGCACGTTGCAGATCTTGTCGGCGAGCTTCACGAGCTTGGCCGGATCACTGATCGTGGCGGCGTGTTCAATCTGCAGGCGTTTGCGTTCTTGCTTCGGCAGCGATTTGTCGTCTGTGACTTCGACGACAATGGCAGCAATCTCGACTCCAAATTCGGCCTCGAGCTCCTGGGACGTGGTGGCCGTGTCCTCGATGGTGTCGTGGAGCAACGCGGCGGCGAGGATCGCGGGGTCTGTGACGCCGGCTTCGTTGGCGAGAACGTTGGCCACCGCAATCGGATGGTTGATGTAGGGGCTCGCGTCAGCGCCTTGCGGCGTTGGTCGCGGTGCTTGTGCGCGGCAAAGGCGCTGGCGGCCAGGACGATCGACACAGGGGAGGAATGCTTTTTCAAAAGGGATTCCCTCGGGAGTGATGGTGCCGGTTGCGAGACGATGATACGCCGGCGGGAACAAGGGTGGTTTGGTAGAATGGACATTCGTTTCCGATGGCTCTCCGCAGGGGTCCGCCGCCCTTCAGCCGCCAAGATGGAGTGGCATCAACCGTACCGACGTCGCGATGGGTTGCAAGACATTAAGTGCGTTGGCGCTGGCGGTGGGAGCCATGCAAATGGCCGGCGCGCAAACGAGGCAGGAACCTCTGTGGGAATACGGGCTCGGCATCGGCGCGATCGCCTTTCAAGATTACCCTGGCTCGGACGCGTCCCATGTATACCCGATACCCGCCGCTTACGTCCTGTACAACGGTACGTTCCTCAAAGCCGACAGGAATGGCGTACGCGGAATGCTGTTGAGCCAGGAATGGGTGGAATTGAACGTCAGCGGTGGATTCAGCGCTCCGGTGCGCAACGACGCCGCGCGCTACGGCATGCCGGAATTGCGCCCGACCATACAACTGGGGCCCTCTGCGGATTTTCATTTGATTCACAGCGATGCGGACAGGGTCAAATTGGATCTCAATCTGCCGGTTCGGGCAGCTTTTACCATCGCGGGCTCACCGCGGGACATCGGGTGGGTCTTCGAACCTCGGTTGAATGTGCAGTTCCGAGATGCTTTCGGGGCACAGGGCTGGTGGGCCGATCTTGGCAGTGGCCCGATGTATGCCGACAAGCGATACCACGATTATTTCTACTCGGTTGCACCGCAGTATGCGACTGCAGTGCGCCCTGCCTATACGGCTACGGGGGGCTATTCCGGAACGCAGTTTGGACTATCGTTCAAGAAGCTCTTTCCGAAGCTGTGGTTTGGAGCCTACCTTCATTACGAGGCGCTTCGCGGCGCCGTGTTCGCAGACAGTCCGCTTGTTCAGAGGGACTACGATTGGTCGGCGGGATTCGGCTTTGCGTGGATACTCGGAAGATCGAACCGCCTGGTCGAGGTGCCCGATTGGGTGCCCACTGCCAACTGAGTCGCGCACAACATTGAAATCCATCATGTGGGACCTCATCTGAGGGCGGTGGACCACATGCTCAATTCACAGGAGAGGGACCATGCACAGTCCTGCGGCGGAATCCGATGTACTCAACGTTGTCTGCAGCGGCTGCGGGCAGCGCGCGCGCTTTGCTCGGAACCGGCTTGAAGATGAGCCTCTGTGTCCAATCTGCAAACAGCCGCTGTCATCGGATGTTCCGGTGACGCTCGATCAGGGCAATATTGACCGCTACCTTCGCTTCGACGATCGGCCGATGCTGGTCGATTTCTGGGCGCCGTGGTGTGGGCCGTGCAAGAGCTTCGCGCCCGTGCTCAGTAACGTCGCGTCGGAATTGAGGCGGACGCTTCGAATCGGCAAAGTGGACACGGATGCGTCGCCGGCGCTGGGTTCGCGATTTGGCATCCGCACCATCCCGACGATCGTTCTCTTCAAGTCGGGCACCGAAATAGCGCGCCAGTCGGGCGCCTTGCCGAAGTCCGCTTTGCTGGCATGGCTGGGAAATCACGGCCTCTGAGAGCCCTGACCGATCGGGCCACGGCACATTATTTCGAATGCTGAATCAAAAAAGCCAAGACGCGACTTTCGGTTTGACGGGGTGCGGCGAGCTTCAAGCCGCCGTGGAACGCCTTTTTGATCAAGCCGGATCGCCATGCGTCGAATACTATGGGATTGATGTAGGATTTCCGGCACACCGCCGGGGTGTTGCGAAGCGCCGCCGCAACCTGCTTGACGACAGCGGCGATCTCGCTCTTGAAGGAGCGGTCACTGGCGTTTTCGGGAAGCGGTGTGCGTGCGAGCAGAATGATGGCCTGCAATGTAGCGCCCCAGGTTCGAAAATCCTTTGCGGTGAAATCATCGCCCATGGCGTCGCGCAGGTAGTCGTTGACTTGCCCCGAATCGATGGGGGCGCGTTGGCCTTCGTCCGTCACATATTGAAACAGCTGCTGTCCCGGAAGCTCCTGGCAGTGCCTCATGATGGTCACGATGCGCTTGTCGTCGATGAGGACTTCATGCTGCACCCCGCCTTTGCCCCGGAAGTGCAGGGCGGCTCGGCCATCGCGTATGAAACTGACATGGCGGTTCAATAAGGTCGTCAGGCCAAAGCTCTTGTTGTCCCGGGCATATTCGACATTGCCGACGCGCACGCGGGTGGCGTCCAATATGCTGATGACCAGTGCAAGAACTTTTTGCCGCGGCAGTCCGGCAAGCGCCAGATCGCGAGCCAGTTTGCGCCGCAATCGGGGCAGCGACTCGGCGAAAGTGGTCATGCGGTCGAACTTGGCATCGTCGCGTACGGTCCGCCACTGGGGATGATATCGATACTGTTTTCGACCTCGCGCATCGCGACCCGTGGCCTGCAAATGACCGCGCGGGTCCATGCAGATCCAGACGTTCTCATACGCCGGCGGTATTGCCAGTCGGGCGATGCGCTTCAATTCCGCAGGCGACCTCAGCCGCCGGTCATCGGGCAGCAGGTAGCGAAAGCGCTTGCCCAATCGCTGGCGTCGATAGCCCGCGATCGTGTCGGATACGTAAACCAGGCCGGCGCGGCTTGCCATATGCGCGGCCTCGGAGGCGGCGCTGACGAACGGAGCGACGGAGCTGCTGACGTTAAATGGCATATTGAATCGATTGTCATGTCGAGTGGCCGCTGAAACTATCGATTCGAGCGCACATTGGGCAGGTGATCGTCGCAGCGGCCCTCACTCGGCGCCTTCAATTTGACTTAATGGCAATCGGCCGCGGAAAGCGGCCCATGGCGGCCGCCATCGGTAGCTGGCTATCTATCTGCCGCCACTGCCGCGACTGCAAGCGTAGCGACTTGGCGAGTGTGCCGGCGCAGTACATCATCATTCCGGCCGCGATGAGCATGGGCAAGGCCATCGTGGGGAGGCCGCGCTGATCTATCCGCCGAGGATGCCGATGGGCGGATTCCCGCGTGGCAATTGCACCGGATTCAGCGACAATGCATGTCCCTCAAGGAACCGCGAAGGGGTAGTAATGCTCTCTGAACCATCAGCATTCCGCGAAGGACCCGGCGGCCTGCTGTTTGCGCATATTGAAAATGACCTTGCCCAGGCGACAATCTGTTTGCAGGGAGCGCAGCTCACGCATTGGCAGCCGCGTTCCCAAGCCGAGCCCGTGACCTTCATGTCGGCAACGGCTCAGTACACGGAAGGCAAGTCGATTCGCGCAGGCGTTCCCATCTGCTGGCCGTGGTTTGGCCCGCACGCGACCGACAAGGGGCGCGCCAGCCACGGCTTTGCGCGCAACGTCCTGTGGCAAGCGCGCGCGCCGGTGCGTCTGAAGGATGGCGCGACCCGGCTCTCGCTGCTGCTTTCCGACGACGAGCATTCCCGTGCGTTGTGGCCGTACCGCTTTGCTCTGGAATATCGGATCACGGTCGGCGACGCGCTCGACCTCGAGCTGACGACCACCAACACGGGCAGCGAGGGGTTTCCCCTGAGCGAAGCGCTGCACACCTACTTCCAGGTCGGCGACATCGGCTCGGTGCAGGTGCTCGGCCTGGACGGCACCGGTTTCATAGACGCCGCCGACGCCGGACGGCGCAAGCGGCAGGAGGGCCCGGTGATTTTTCCCGCGGAGATCGACCGGGTATACATCGATACCGAAGCGGCGTGCACGATTGTCGATCCCCTGCTCGAGCGACGCATCCACATTGCCAAGCGCGGCAGCCGTTCGACCGTGGTGTGGAATCCCGGGGAGAGGAAGGCAGCCGGTCTCGCTGACCTGGGGGCCGCCGCGGCAACGCGCGGCGGGTGGCGGCAATTCGTGTGCGTCGAAAGCGCGAACGCGCGCGACAACACCCTGACGCTGGAGGCGGGCCAAAGCCACTGCCTGTCGGTCCACTATCGGGCCGAACCGATTCAGCCGGGTGCGTGAGAGCCGGCAGCTGCTGCGGCGGTGACCGCATCGGTCCACGTCGCGACTGCATGGATCATTTGGTCCATGATTTGCCGGTCGCTGCGACCCGTTCGGGCCGCTACGTGAAAGGAATGGTCGGCGTCGGGAAGAAGGCATAAGGTCGCGCGTGAGCCAAGCCGCTCGGCCAGAGGACCAAGCTGCGCCAAGTCGGCAAGCGCATCACGTGTGCCCTGCAGAAACAGCATCGGGATATGCACCTGCGAAAGGTGTTCCGCTCTGGCATCCGACGGCTTCTTGGGCGGATGCAGTGGAAAGGCAAGAAAGATCAGGCCGCGGACCTGCGGAAGCGGGCTCAACGCCTGCGCTTGAGAGGTCATGCGGCCGCCAAACGACTTGCCGCCGGCAACCAAGGGAATCGAGGGCACGAGTGTGTGAGCGGCGGCGACCGCCGCGCGAACCGTCGCATGGCAAAGTGCGGGCGAATCCGGGCGCCTGCCGTGTCTCTCCATGTATGGAAACTGATAACGCAGCGTGGCGATTCGAAGGGCGGCGAGATCATCGGCCAAGGCAACCATGAACGGATGCAGCATTCCGGCGCCGGCGCCATGTGCAACCACGAAGCATGCTCTTGGCCGTTGCGGCTGCTGCAGCATTCCGGACACGCGAGCCTCATCATTGACGAGAATCTCCACGAGTTGGGGAGCCGCAGATGCCATTGGGACAGTATGGACTTCAGGATGCGAATAGCCAAAATCAAAGAGCGTTCGCATCCACTCTTGTTTGAATTCATATCCGCGATCACCGCTATAGAAAATCGCTGAGCCCGGAAAGCGACAAGTCTATACCCGGGCTCAGCGCATCCCACAAGCGGTCAAGCGGCTATGAAACAAATCCCCGCATGCTCACTGCTGCTGCGGCAGCTGAACGACTGAAAGATAATTCGTGACATCATCGACGACGGCGAAAGCGCAGACGCCGTACCCGTCGCATCGTACGTCGATGCCGAAGGCACCGCCTTCGCTCGGGTCCACGTTGTACTCGCGAACGAATTGGCCGTATTGGGTAAATTCCACAATTTCGCTCGGATGCAGCGGGTCCGTGTTGACCGCGTCGCCGTTGGCGGTCAACAAGTGTCCATTGGGTGCGAGGCGAAGCGCCAAAGGGCCTCGCAAATGCGGATCCGACACAACGAGATAGCCCTTGTCGGCTGCACTGGATCGGCGGCTCGCCTGCGAGATCGAGTAGATCGCGTTATCGGCGGTTGACGCGACGAACAGCGTATCCGTGAGGGCATCGTAGGCGAGCCCGGTCGGCCCGAGCACGACCGCCGCCGCGTTGGGCACGTGAGTGTAGCCGCCCGCAATCGTGATCTTCTCGTGCAGAGTCAGTCCGCTCGACGTTACGGCGACATCGAGCCGTGTGACCGTGCCGTTGAGGACATTCGACACGAAAATGAACGCCTCCGAGCCATGGTCGTCGACTGCGAGGTCCCACGGGCCATCCAGCAGCACCGGATCTGTCAAGGTCTGAATCCGCTTGCCGTTGCGATCAACGACCTGCAGGGCGCCCTGGCCGATCGTGCCGTAGGTGCCGTCGGTGGTCGGGACGTTGCCGACCACTACGAAGCCGCCCCGTAACACGCCGAGCGCGGTCGACAAGCCGGTACGACGGCTGGTGAAGAACGTGTAAGCGCTGCCCGGAGTAGCAATCGGACCGTGCGGATTCAGCCTGACGATCGATGTCCCCGTGCCTTGAATGTTGGCGCTGTTGTTGAAGTTGCTGATCAGCACGTCACCGGCGCCAATCCGACCGCCGCTCGGAAAGCCGCTCGGGACGAATGCGACACCGTACGGATTGAGATCGCCGTTCGCCGGTATCGTCGAGGAGTTGATCTCCGCCGGAATGAATGCCTCTTGCGCCGTGGCGACGGAGCCGGGCGCGGACGCGAGGAGAGCTGCAGCGAGTGCGACGCCGCTGCGTAAGACGTTCGACAGTTGACTCGTTTGCATGATTGTCCCCTGTGCATGAGTTATTGGACCGAGCGCCGAAAACGAGGCCCGTGTGCCGTAAGTGACCCGAGAGCAGCGCCGGGTTCTGTCGGCACCGACAAAAATCGAAAGTGTCCTGCTGCTGGGCAGGAGTCTTATACTGCGGCGGCGATGGTTTGGGAGACTCTTGTTCGTCCGCCACATATTGGGCACGCGGGCCTATTCGCCGGCGTAGCGGCGCTTATCCTGTGTCCGCTGCCCTGCCAAGCCGCCGACCCATGGAATGCATCGATCGGCCTCACCAGCGATTACGTGTATCGGGGCATTTCGCAGACCTACCGCGGTGCGGCGCTGCAACTGGGCGTGAACTATCAAAGTCCGCTCGGCTGGTTCGCCGGTGCCTGGGGTTCCAATGTGGATCCCTATCCAGGTGGCGATCCCTCCAAGGAGCTCGATCTGTACGCGGGAATCAATCGCGCGCTCGGCGCGGATTTCGCTGTGCAAGCAACCTATACGCACTACGCTTACCTCCAGGATCCGCGCCCGGGGCATTTCGACTACGATGAGCTATCGCTCGCAATCGGGTACCAGGATCTTGTTGCCGGTAGCGTCTCGTATGAGCCGAACAGCAGTTCTTATTCCGATTTCGGTCTCGCGCGCCGGCGCACGACTCTGGCATATGAAATCTCGACGCGCTGGCCGCTGCGGGCCGGATTTGCGCTCAACGCGGGTGTCGGCTACTACGACCTGCACGACCTATTCGGCGTCGGCTACTGGGCGGGCGATCTGGCGCTCAGCTACGTCTATCGGCGCCTGACGCTCGATGTGCGCCGATTTTACTGTGACTCGACGGCGGCGAAGCTTTACCAGGACGCCAGCGCGAATGGAACCTGGGCAGTGACCGGCATATTGCGTTTCTGAGTGTGGGCCATTGAACCCAAGGATCATCCCAGGGTACTTACAGGTAGGATGGTCTGCCCCGCTGGCAGAACGGAGCAAATACTTGGAAAACAAGGAGTTGCAATCGAATCCTGGACTTTCCGAGAGACCTGGAAACGAGCGCGAGCGCGAACTGATCGCCAAGATCAGCCGCGGTGACCGGGACGCATTCAGAGAATTGTACCTGCAGTACCATCGTCGTCTGGCGAAGTTTTTGACGCGCATGACGCATCGTTACGAGGATGCCGAGGAAATTATCAACGACACGATGTGGACCGTTTGGCAGCGGGCTGGCGATTTTCGCGATGCCTCGCTGGTTTCCACCTGGATCATGGGCATAGCGTACCGACGTGCACTGAACACAGTTCGGCGAGCCGCCACGCACGAGCGTGTGATGCGCAGGGAAATCGCCGACGCCGAGCCAGTGACCGGGGACTTGGGCCAGTCAATCGAGCAGCGTGAGCTGCTCGACCAGGCCCTCGCGCAGCTTCCGATCGAGCAGCGATTGGTGCTCGAATTCACCTATTACATGGACCATTCGTGCGAGGAGGTGGCCGAGATCATGGAGTGCCCCGTCAATACTGTGAAGACTCGGATGTTCAATGCCCGGCGCAAACTACGGGCAATCTTGGCCGACTGCCTCATCGATTCAGGAGCCCGATCATGAGCCCGGATTTGGAAGGCGCCCGATGCGATGAGGAATCGGCACGGCTGTTGCCGTGGTATGTCGCGGGACGACTCGCTGCCTCGGATGTCGAGCGCGTGTCGAGTCACTTGGAACATTGCGCGATCTGCCGCGCTGATGCGGTGCACGAACGCGCCGTCCGTGATTTGATGAAGGCGGGTACGCCCGTCGAATTCGCGCCGCAGACCGGTCTGGCCAAGACGCTGTTGCGCATTGACGAACTCAGCCGCGACGCTTCCAATGCTGTGGCACCGGTTCGCGAGCCGAGTGCGGCTGCACGGCGCCGCATCGGAGCGCTGCAATGGTTAACCGCTGCCGTGATCCTGCAGACGGTCGCTCTCGGGTGGCTCGGCGCGACGATGCGACAGCACGCGGCGGTCGGTGCGCACTACGCGACGCTGTCCGCGGATCCGCTCCCGATTGCTCCCGGACCGCATATTCGGGTGTTGTTCGCACCGACGCTGACACTCGCGGAGCTGAAGTCGCTGTTGGCGGCCAACGCGCTGACTATCGTCCGGGGGCCGAGTGATATCGGGGCCTACACTCTGGCGCCGCTCGATCAGCACCTCACTGGCGCCTTGCTCGCGCCCAGGATCACGACACTGCGCGGCGACGCCCGCGTGCTGTTCGTGGAGTATGCGGTCAACGACGAGGCGATGAATCATTGAAGGCCGCCAACTTCGGGGCGCTCGTCCTCATGTTCGTGCTGGAGGCGTGCTCGTCGCAGGGCGGGGTGCGGACGGGCGCCGAATTGCCGGCTGAAGCGCGTGCCGCGCCGCAGCGCTATGTCGTCGTCACGGTTCGAAATCCAGTGATCATGCCGGGAACGAGCGCCACGTCCACGCCGCGCGCATACCTTGACGCGGGCTCCTATAAAGCCGGCAGTGTCGCACGCAGAACGAGCCGAGCGCTTGTCCGAGATTATCATCTGCAGGAGGTATCGAGTTGGCCGATTGCGCTGCTCGACGTGCACTGTCTCGTGTATGCCATGCCTGAGAATGCGGATCGCGACCAACTGCTCGCCAAGCTCGCGCGCGACCGGAGAGTCGAATCTGCTCAGCCCCTGCAGACCTTCGGAACTCAATCCGGCCGTTACAACGACCCCTATGCGAATTTGCAGCGCAATATTGCGCAAATGGCGGTCGCCGAGGCGCACGCGATGAGCCGGGGCGCGAACGTCCGCGTCGCGGTGATCGACACCGGCGTCGCCATCGATCACCCCGATCTGCCGACGAACATGTTGACACGCAATTTCGTCGACAAGGATGAGCGCGCGTTTAGCGGCGATGCGCATGGTACGGCCGTCGCCGGGGTGATTGCGGCCGTGACGGATAACGGGATTGGGATCGTGGGAATCGCGCCGGACGCCAGGTTATTGCTCTTCAAGGCGTGCTGGCGCGCCGACTTTTCCGGCACCCGGGCGGAATGCAATTCCTTTACGCTCGCTCAGGCGCTCGCGGCGGCGGTCGAAGCACGTGCAGACGTCGTCAATCTCAGTCTCGCGGGCCCGAGCGATCCACTGCTTACGCGTCTCGTGGACCGCGCGATTGATGCCGGCATCATAGTTGTCGGTGCAGTGCCGGCGGGTGGGCTGCGCAGTGCGTTTCCGACCGGTATTGATGCCGTCATCGCGGTCGATGCCTCGGAAAACGGTCATGTCAATCCCGGCGTGGTGCTGGCGCCCGGGCGTGACGTGATTTCGCTGGCGCCGCAAGGTCATTATGATTTTTACTCCGGCAGTTCGCTGGCGACCGCGGAGGTCTCCGGGCTGGTCGCACTGCTTCGATCGCAAAGGCCGCGCCTCACGGCACGCGACGCAGAGGCGCTTCTGTTCAGCAGCTCCGCCGCCGCACATGACGGCTTGCGCCGGTCGGCGCCCAACGCGTGCGCGGCACTTGCCATGATGCTGAAACGGTCCGACTGCACCGCAAACTGACGAGCTCGCCCGCGGTGAGCTCGGTGAGGAGAGCCGTTCATTCTGCGTCCGGTCGGGGAGCTTCACGACGGGATTGAAGTAGCGCGGCCGAGGTATATGCTAATCGATCCTATGCGGACGCGACGATCGTTCATGCGCATGGTGGTGAGACGTCGATCAATTGCCGCCGGCCATGGCCGTCAACGCCGATTATCGGAGGTAGCAAATGAGTACACGCAAGGCGCCGAGCGCCAAGGTGCAGATCGCCAAAGATGGTCCCTATATGGTCTTCGGCGGTCTGCCGATGAAAAAGCAGACCATCGGCACCAATTCCGCGGCCGAGTCGGTCAAGTGGATAGAGGGTCAAACATACCCCGAGCAAGCTGCCTACGCGCTGTGTCGCTGCGGCCATAGCGCGAAAAAGCCCTACTGCGATGGTTCGCATGCGAGAGTGCGATTCGATGGCGCTGAAACGGCAAGCCGAGAAACCTATCGAAAGCAGGCCACGGTCATGCAAGGTCCTGCCATGTCGCTGACGGATGTGGAAGGCCTGTGTGCGTTCGCTCGCTACTGCGATCCGAACGGGCAGGTTTGGAACCTGGTGAATGAAACGGAGATCCCGAATGCAAGGCGCAATTTCATCCGGCAAGTCGGCGACTGTCCGTCGGGGCGGCTGGTCGCTTGGGAGAATTCGACCGGCAACCCGATTGAGCCCCACTACGAACCCTCGATCGGCCTCATTGAGGATCCGGCGAATGAGTGCGCGGGACCTCTCTGGCTGCGCGGAGGCGTTCAGCTGATCGGTTCAGACGGATTCCATTACGAAGTGCGCAACCGCATGACCTTGTGTCGGTGTGGTGCGTCGAAGAACAAGCCATTTTGTGACGGCACGCACGCGGCGATCAAATTCAAGGGCGATTGAGGCACACCGCAGGGCGCCGTCAATCATGATGCGTCTTCTGCGCTTCGGTCTCGCGTGTTATGTGCTGTCGCCCCCGGCAAGCGCCGAATTGAAGGCTGGTGCGGAGGCGCCGGACTTTACAACCCAGGCAACGCTGGCCGGCAAGCCGTTTAGCTTTTCCCTGTCGGCTGCACTGAAATCAGGGCCGGTCGTGCTGTATTTTTATCCTGCCGCGTTCACCCGGGGCTGCACGGCCGAAGCCCACGAGTTCGCCGAGGCCACCGACAGGTTCAGATCCCTCGGCGCCACGGTGATCGGCGTGTCACACGATTCCATCGACACGCTCAATAGGTTTTCGGTGAGCGAATGCCGCAATAAATTCGCCGTCGCCTCCGATGCCGACCTCAAGATCTCCAAAGCCTACGACGCGAAGCTTTTCTTGATCTCCTATTCGAATCGCACTTCCTACGTGATTGCGCCCACCGGAAAGATCATTTACGCGTACACGGCAATGGATCCGGACAGGCACGTCGCAAACACCATGGCCGCAGTGGAGAAATGGCGGTCCGAACAGATGAAGGGTGCTGGCGCCACCGCGCCGGGACGGTGAGGCCCCGTCGCGGCTACCGAGCAAGGTTTGCGGAAGCGGCCGCGGGGCCCGGCGATCGAACGATCTCGCCCTTGCGTATCGGGTGTCGTCGAATGCTCCTGTCGGTAGTCTTGTTTGCGCTATTGCTTCAGCGTCACCCAGATCAAGTCGATCGGATTTTTCCCTATGTTCCCGGACTCGTGCCCTTGGCTGATGTCGATAGTGGGCATCCAACCGACTTCGCCGTCCGGCGACGGCTCAGGGTAGGGGTGCTCGGGCTCGGTCTTCGATCGAGCGGCCCATTGTCCTCCCTTGACATGGATATACAACATGTCCGGATGGTGGGCGTGCACGCCCTCCCACTGACCGGGATTGACGGTGAAGCGTTGAACGATCACCAAATCGTTCTCCAGGAGGTCCTCACCGGGAATGTTTGGGTAGTTGAGGTATTGGTACTTGTGCTTGAGGCCTGAACCAGGTTTCTCGGCTGCCGATTCGACCGGCTTGAGTGTCACCAGATCCACCTGGATCGGGGTCGTACCCACGTTGGTGCTTCCTCCATCCGGCGGATCGGTTGCCGACCACCATGCCACCCGGCCGTCTCTCCAAAGGGTCGACCGTCCGGTATCGTTGGATTTCAGTATGCCGCCCCTGATGTAGACCAGAAGCTGATCGCCCTGCGGTGCGCGGCGGCCGGTCGATTGTCCCGGCTCGACGACGAACTGACGGACGATGACTCGCCGGTTGTCCAGCAACACCTGGCCTTGGAGGTTTGCATATGTCGTCCCGTGCTCTGCGGGTTGCGCGTCGGCGCCACGTGCTAGGGGTCCAAACGGCATCGATGCCAGAGCAAACGTCAACATAGCAACTGTTTTAGTTTTCATTTTTCACCTCTCCCGAGCCGTGTCTGCACGGCGCGCGGTGGCTTGAGCTACAATCGAATCGTCGTGCACTGCCCAGAGCGAAGAACAACATGATGCCCCTGAGGGACGAATCGCGACGTCCCAAAGGATTTTCCACCGTCACCGTCACCATCATTGGCATCAACGCGCTGGTCCTTTTGGTCGAATGGACCGGCGGCGATGCATTTGTGAACCAATGGTCGGTTGTGCCGGCCGATATTGTAGCGGGCCGGCATTGGATCACGATACTGACAGGCATGGTTTCTCAGCGTTGGCGCGGTCGCGGACGTGCAGTCTGGGGGCGTGGCTTATCTGGCGCGCATCGGCGGGATGATCTTTTGAGCGGTGGCCGCGCGTCTGTTCGAGGATCCGTGCCGTCGCGCGCAACTCCAGCGCGAGGACTGATGTGAACAGCGGCATCGACGTGATCGGCGACGTGCATGGCCAATTCGACAAATTGGTCGCGCTGCTGAAGCATTTGGGCTATCGGGAGACCGCAGGAGCTTGGCGCCATCCTGGTCGAACGGCGCTCTATCTCGGCGATCTGATCGATCGCGGACCGAAGCAATTGGCCACCGTCGAACTCGTGCGGCGGATGGTCGATGCGGGAACCGCGCAATGCGTCATGGGCAATCATGAGCTCAATGCGATTGCGTGGGCAACCTCGGTTCCGGGCAAGCCCGGGAAGTTCTTGCGCGATCATCGCATGCCCGGAAATCTTTCGCAGCATCAAGGTTTTTTGGAGGAGGTCGATGGAAGGCGGCATCAAGAATTCGTCGCGTGGTTCAAGACCCTGCCGTTATGGTTGGATCTTGGGCAGTTGCGGACCGTGCATGCCTGCTGGCATCAAGAATCGATGGACCGCCTGCGGCCGCTGTTGGGACCTGATCAGACGCTTACCGATGAATTGATCGTTCTGGGCGGCAAGAGGGGTCATTGGGCCCACGAGGCACTCGAGATCGTCTGCAAGGGCCCGGACCTCAGGCTGCTGGAGAATATTCCGTTTCCGGACAATTATGGGGAGCTCCCGCACGAGGTACGGATTCGGTGGTGGCTGCCGGATGTCGTGTGGCAGGCAGGTCACTACGCCGGACCCCCGGTGATCTTCGGGCATTACTGGTTTGTGGGAACGCCGGCGGTGATTTCGGCGCTGTTCGCGTGCCTCGATTACAGCGTTGCCAAGGGCGGACCTCTGGTGGCGTATCGGTGGGATGGCGAGGCGGAGCTGTCGACAGAGAAATTGGCGTGGGTGTAGCGGCGAAGCGTACGATATCCGTGGGGACGCGGTGAGCTTGCGGGGACGTGCTCGATGTACAAGAAGATCCTGGTGCCTGTCGATGGCAGCGAGACAAGCCAGCGCGGGCTTCAGCACGCAATCCTTCTGGCGAAGGACCAAAGCGCAGTGCTGCGGCTACTGCACGTGGTGCATGATTATTTCGTCGCCGAAGGGCGCCATGGAATGGCGAGGTCCGATGAGCTGCTCAAGGAGCTTCGCGAGCATGGTCAGTTGATCCTCAGCGAAGCGGTGAGCAGTGCGCGCCAGCAAGGTGTCGAAGCGCAGAGCGAATCGGTCGAGACGCCGATGGGACCGGTGGGTGCCGCGATCGCCGAGTATGCGCAACGATGGCCGGCCGATCTGATAGTGATCGGTACCCACGGACGCCGGGGAATTCGCCGCCTCGTCATGGGGAGCGACGCCGAGTATGTCGTGCGCACGACGCCTGTGCCGGTGCTGCTGGTACGCGCAACGAAGGCGCCTCCGCAGGATTAGCCCGTCGGCCTATGGGTTCGGGCGGGGCTGAAAGGCGCCTCAGGCATGCGGATCCTTGGATGGTGTAGATCAAATTAAACTGTGGAGATATGCCATGGCGACGACTGGCGGCAAGGAAATCGACTGCGGCGTTCCGGCATCCTCGCCGTGCATGCTGCACGAGTTCAGTCCGGACGGTACGCAGTGGGCGGATCCGGAGCAATCCCGGGACGTTGCGCGCTGGCGCAAGGCGGAACGCGAGCATCTGCTCAGAGCGCGAATCGCTTTGACCGAGGAGTACCGCGCACAGCACACCCTCGCCATTGAGCGCACGCTGGATGGGATTCTCGCGGCGGTGCCGTTTACCACTCTCAGCGTCTATTGGCCGATCCGAGCGGAGCCGGATCTGCGCGCGTGGATGAGTAGGCTGTCTTGCCAGGGAGTGCGCGTGGCGTTGCCTGTCGCGGTGGCGCTTGGCCAACCGCTGGTCTTTCGCGAATGGCATCCGCACGCGCGGCTGGCTCGCGGTCTTTGGAAGATTCCCTATCCCGCCGACGGTGCCGAGGTGATTCCCGAGGTTACGATTGCTCCGCTGGTCGGATTCGATGGCGCATGTTATCGGCTTGGATATGGGGGCGGTTTCTTCGATCGAACCCTTGCGAAGCTAAGACCACAGCCGCTGGTCATCGGTGTCGGTTATCCCGGCGCGGCGCTCACGACCATATTCCCGCAGCCGCACGATGTGCCGATGGATTGGATCGTGACCGGGTCATCATCCTCAATCCGGAGAGACGGGTCGTCGGGGCGCACCGTACATGTGTAAGCTGATCGCAGCTCTTTTGACGTGCTCGCTGAATGACTCCATCGTCAATGACTCCCCGGTCAGGGGCAAGGGTAGCACGGCGCGGCAAAGCCGGTCCTACGGCTTGGGTGATTCACCGAACTGATCGTCGGCGACGGTCCCGGATCGGCCGCGGCAGATCGTCCGGGGCAGCGATGCCCCAAGCGCATAGGCGCTCGGCCCGGCGCCGGCTACTTGGTAGCAGTTGGGATTGATCCATACGATCCAATCGCCCATCGGAGTCTTGTATTGCTCTCCAGCGTGGTGCTGCGGCCACCAATTGTCTTCCGCCGGGTTACTGGAGATCAGGTTTGCGCTCGAAGGGTTGTGGCGGCGAATCTCGAACGCCTGCAGGGCGCGACGCGCCTCCGCCGCCCAATCAATGCCTGTACCGCGGCCGGCCGAGGTCGACGGGGGCGCCGGCGACATCGAGAATGAGAGTGGGTCGAGTACCGGGGGCGCGATCGCTATGGGCATATCGCCGCTCAATCCGTGAAGACGCGCAATTTCCGAGCGCGCCTTGGGAAGATGCACGGGCGGCAAATAGAGCAGTTGAACGGCGTTCGCAGCCGGGGGGGAGAGACGTCGGGTCTGGGACATCGTCAATAGTGCCGCCAACACGGCCAGATGCAGCATGATCACGAAGAGCAGGGTGGCGTACCGCCGAAGTCCCCAATTATTTGACTCATCCATCGTTTGGATCAGCTCGCGTGCCGCACAGACGCCTCACGATGGACATACGGCGGCAGTGTATGGTTCCAAGACTCAAGACCGAGCATTGGCGCACAATCGGCCCCTTGTCCTTGGTCCGCCGATTGCTTAGATTTCGCAGGTTCGGGGGCCGAATCGTAACGGGAAGCATGTTGGCGGCTCAGGCGCCATGCGTACTTTCCACATTGAATTTCCTGCCGGAGGACCCATAACCGTCGTGCGGGCCCCGGCGCTCAGACTATAATATTGAGCATGCGCGGGGCCGGCGGGGCATAATGCGCGGGAGCGGCGGGGAATGACGGGGCTAGAACCTATGACAGCAGGTGACTGGGAATCGGCGCGGCGCAACTGGGCGGCGACGCTGATGTTTGTGCTGACCGCAGCGGTGGCGGTCAGCATCGTGCCTTGGTATGGCATCAGCCACGGCTATCATGCGGGCGCGTGGGTCTGGTTCGCGGTGCTCTTGAGTGCCAACGAATTGTCGATTACGTGCGGCTACCACCGGCTGTTCTCCCATGCCACCTACGAAGCGCGTCCGGCGCTTAAGCTCATTTATCTTCTTTTCGGCGCGATGGCCCTTCAAAACAGCGCGCTTCTGTGGAGCGCCGGTCACCGCACGCATCATCGCTATATTGATGATCCCGAGCGGGATCCATATTGTGCGCGCCGCGGCTTCTGGTTTTCGCACATCGGCTGGATGCTGCGCAATTACCCGAGCGGCGAGCCGGACTTGAGCACGGTGCGGGACCTGCAGCGTGATCCGTTGGTGATGTGGCAGCATCGCCATTACCTGCCGCTGGCGCTGGGAATGAACTTTCGGCGTCCCGCTCCTGATCGGCTGGGCGAGCGGCGATGTGGTCGGCGCTCTTATTGCTCGGCGGGGTGCTGCGGCTCGTCGTCAGCCATCATCTGACGTTCTGTATCAATTCCCTGGCGCATATCGTGGGCATTCAGCCCTACACCGATGAGAACACCGCGCGCGACAACGCGGTTGTGGCGTTGCTGACCTTCGGCGAGGGCTACCATAACTTCCATCACATGTTTGCGCATGATTACCGCAACGGCGTGCGGTGGTGGCAATGGGACCCGTCGAAGTGGTTCATCCACGCCATGCACTGGGTTGGGCTGACCAACGAATCTAAAGCGCGTACCCTGGTTCAAGATCCAGCGGGCCCTGCTCGATAACCAGTTTCGGCGGGCCGAGCGCCAATTGGCGCGCCAGACCGGCGGCGCCCAGATCGAGCAGTTGAGAAAGCGGGTCACCGAGGAATATGAAGCCTTTCGCCAGGCCGTCGCCGCCTGGAATCAGCTGCGCGAACAATGGCTGCAGGAGGCCCGGCGCGCGATGAGCGAACGCTGGGAGCGCTCGCTGCTGCAGTCTCGTTTCAAGGAGCTGGAATACGGACTGCGGGTACAGTACCGTCGGATGCGGGTGCTGAGCGCCCAGCTCGGCTAGGCGCAGAACCTTTTCACTCGTCCTTCTCCGCCGTATTATCAAGACTTATCAAAGAGTTGCGGCACATAGTTGATACTGGGCCAGGAATGGCGAGCCCTCCTGTCTGTCAACGCCCGTCCGCGAGGTTCCGGGCGGCCCAATTCAGAGTTTTTGCAATCTCTCCGTTCCGAAATCGTCGACCGACACGAGCATGCCCACCCCTGGTCATCGGACCCGACGTGATTGCGGATGCGTTCGAGTCGGGCGAAATACGTCTGTATGCAAATTGCCATGTGGTGAGCTGGGATGCGAGCGGGAGCGAGCTCGAGAAAATATGTGAATACCTGGCCGCCATGTGGACTGCGAACCCACAAGAGGTGCGCCGAGAAATGTGCGGTCTCGACGGCTCGTCGGATGCCCCCGATTGTGAAATCATCCTTGCCGGAGACCTCGAGGTCTTGGAAACCGAAGACTCGCATTGAAGCATTGCATGATTCAATCGTGAGGTCACTGGCAAAAATCGCCGCGCCGTCGGTATGATGTGCGCTTTTTCACAGGAGCGGTCATGGCAAAGCGAAAGCGGCGGCGGGTAATGTCGGCATGGTCTAAAGAGGACATGAAGAATCTGCGGGCGTTTGCCAAGGCGAAACTGTCGCAGCCGCAGGCGGCCAAGAGGCTGCGGCGTACGCGCGGGGCGGTTGCGCAAAAGGCAATGAAGCTTCGCATTAGATTCAGATCGATCAGAGGAAAGGCACAGTAGGTTCTTGGCTGGGCCGGTGCGCAGCGAAGCACGGGTAGCGTAGCGGGGCGGCCGAACAGCCCGGCCGAAAGGAGAATCTGCGTTACCGACTCAAGCCCGATTTGACGATGACCACGCGTCGCTCGCCGGGACCCACATAGGTATCCTCTCGATAGACCACCCTGTTATCCATGTGTATTTCCACCTGGTGGGTGCCGGCCGCGACATCCAGAACCTGCGATTGATCGTTGTTGGCCGCGGCTTGTCCGACCTGTACGCCGTCTATGAATACGAGCGAGCCCATGGGGGCTCCGGTCACGATGATCTCAGGCGGGTCCGGCAGCGGCTTCGGCTTCCGCGAACCGAACCAACTGCAGGCGGATAAGCACGCCAATGTAATCAGTAGGAAGACTCTCACTGTTGACGCCCACCCATTACGACGAAGGCACCAGCGTATCATAGGACGCGGATCCGCATCCCCCGGTCGGGAATTGCCGGCTCGGCTCTGTGTGTCACCGATCTCACCTGTGATTGATTTCCTCGCCCACATGGAAGTTACGAAAACGTAATACGAGAGCGAAATATCAGAAATGACCGGGGCTCTTGCGGGCGCCCAGTGCCGCCGTATTTGCCCGTGTGCCTTGGGCGGCGGGCATTACCCGAGCGCGGCAAATGCCTTTTCAGTTCGAGGGAGGAGACGCGGAGCGCCGATCCGTTCGCAGCAGGCGGAGAATCTCTCCGTCGGCCCGTGCCACAGCAACTCATCGACGTCCGTGAATAGCGGTGCATCGGTGCGCAGCGTCGCGAGCCTTTTGAACAACAGCGCGCGCTCCTGGCGCTCGCCCAGGACCTGCGGAGGGAAGCCCTCGATCCTGCCGTAGCGTGCGATAAGGCTTGCGGCGCCTTTGGGCCCGATGCCTGCAATGCCGGGATACCCGTCCGCGCTATCACCGACGAGTGCAAGATAGTCCGGGATCAGCGGCGGAGTCACCCCAAATTTCGCCTGTACGCCCTCGGCGTTGCGGATGGAATTGCTTTTCCGATCCATCTGCACAATGCGATCCTCGCGTACGCACTGTGCGAGATCCTTGTCCGGCGTCCAGATACACACCTTTTCTACGCGAGAATCCCTGGAGGCAATGGCGGCCGCGGAAGCCAGTGCATCGTCGGCCTCGAGCTCGAGCATCGGCCAAACGACGATCCCCATGTCCGCAAGGGCATCCTCGAGCGGTTGAAATTGCGCGAGTAATGCGGGCTCGATGCCTTCGCTCGTCTTGTAGTCGCCCCAAAGCTCATTGCGGAACGATTCGATGACATGATCGGTGGCGACACCCATGTGCGTCGCACCTTCCTCGATCATTTGCAGGACGGTGTTGAGCACTCCTGCGACGCCCCCGAACGGACGATCCTTGCCCTTGGTGAAGCGGCGCAGGCCGTAGAAGTGGCGGAAAAGCTCGTAGGTCCCGTCGATGAGGTGAACGATCACACGGCATTATTCCTCGTGCGGCGGATTAATATAATATATCTTGGGGTGAGTCGATTGAGGTGGTTATACGCATGAATATTTCCCTTCCTGAGCCGCTGAAGCAATTCGTCGACGCACAGATTGCGACGGGACGTTACGGCAGCGCCAGCGAGTATGTGTGCGAACTGATCCGGGAGGATGAGAAGCGCAAAGCCGAGGAGCGCGTCGAGGCGCTACTGCTGGAAGGACTGGAGGGTCAGGAAACCGAATTGGCCACCGCCGACTGGAAGGTGATTCGCAAGGAAGCGCTGGCACAAATACAGTCGCGCTACAAGGCGCGCTGATGTCGCGTGTTTTCAGGCGACCTGCGGCATGGGGCGATTTGGTTGAACACTACGTGCAGCTGGCCGAGACCGCCGGGACGATCATCGCCGATCGCTTTCAAGTCGATGCCGAAGCGAGCATTGCGGATCTGGCCGCACATCCCTCGGTGGGGGCGCCGCTGGCTCTGCGGCCGCCGGAGCTGATGGGCCTGCGCATGTGGCGGGTCAAGGATTTCGAGCACTTCCTGATCTTCTATCTGCCTCGTCGTGATGGCGCGACGATCGTGCGAATTCTGCATGCCAGTCAGGACTGGTGGCGAGTCCTTGGCATCGAGCCGGCGCCATGATAGGAACGCGAGATCATGTTCCCGGCTGCGCTAAACTCATCGCGCTTACGAAGAGCGCTGACGCGTCGTGCTTAGAAATGACGATGAGGTACAAGGCAACAGTCGTCGCGGTGCTGATCCTGGCAGCCATTGTGATCGGCGATGGTTACCTGCGAACAAGACAGGCCAATCAGCGTCAGGTCACGCTCGAGGCGAGCGTCGCCCGCATGAGTATTCAGCAGCTCGCACGCCTGTCGGCCGAATGCGATGCGGCACAGTCCCCCGGCGCGCCGGCAACCCACGATGCGGGATATTGCGCCGAGGTGTGGCGCGAGATCGAGGCCCGCCCGCTCCAGGCTGTGAAGGTGCCGTCGCCGCCGTCGTACCGTAAGAGATAGTACGGCGGGACCTGATCGAAGGACTGAGTTGACGCCGAAGGGCCATCGGCGCGGGCATCGGCCGAAGTTCGGAGGCGGGCGAGGTTGATGATCTTACGGAGCCGTCCACGAAGCGGATATCCGGCAGTTCTTTCACCCCTGAAACCAGGACCGCGCGGTCAATTCATACCGCACATCCCGCCGCCACAGCCGCCGCTGCCGCACACCGCGCAGGGGGACTCTTTCGCGCCGGTGCTCACGTAGCCGGCAGACATCAGTTTCTCGACCGCTGCCTTGGGATTCGTCCGGCCGCGGGCGATGCCGGCTCGATCACAAAGTTCGCCCCATGTATGCAGTTCTTCGGCCATCTTGTGTTGCACTTCGATGACGGCGCCATTGGCGGCACAGCGATATTCATAGATCGGCACGAGGTTTCTCCACGCGATCTCTCCGCGAGACCGCTTCTGTTCTTAGTTTAATCGTGACGCGGCCTTGGGGCAAAGAGTCGATGTACGGCGCATCAGCGTCAGATGGGCGCCGATAAGGTTGACCGAGCGGGAACGCACACAGGGTACCGAGGTGACGACCGAGCGTGAGACCCACCGCGCAGCCGTGCGAGAAGCGCCCCGACCGACGAAACCCCAAAGTAGCGACGGGAATGAGCACGCCGTCGCTCCCGATCGAATTGCGACCTCCGGGCACCCTTTTGGGTCTCCCTCAGACCAAGCCGTGCTGCTGTTTCGGGAGCCACCGCTTGTGCCAGTATACCCACCGGCGCCCAAGGAGGTCTTTCCCATTGCCTGTTCTCGATGCCGCAGATTCCCGTCCGTCGAGGCCGTCGGTCTTTCTGAGCTACGCGTCCGAAGATCGCGAGGCTGCGCGATTGTTGAAGGATGCGGTCACTGAATTTGGCCTTGAGGTTTGGCAGGACGAGAGCGACTTGGGCGGTGGGGAGGCGTGGGATCAGAAGATCCGGCGCCAGATCCGTGAATGCGACTATTTTATGCCGGTCGTGTCGGCTCAGACGCAGGCCCGGCACGAAGGGTACTTCCGCCGCGAGTGGCGGCTGGCGGTCGAGAGGACTCTCGACATGGCGGACGACCATCTGTTTCTCCTGCCTATCGTCATCGACGACACGGATCAGGCGGTTGCCAGGGTCCCCGAGAAATTTCTCGCGGTGCAGTGGCTGAAGGTGCCGGGCGGGCGGCCGACGTCCGCCTTGGAGTCGCTTTGCCGCCGAGTGGCTTCCGGTCACATGCGACGAACCCCAGCCTGCAGGAACAGCGTCGGCTCGGCCGGGAAACAGCAAGTCAGCGGCACCTGCACTGCAAAATCCGCCATTCCCGCGGGAAGAACCGGGTCAGAGGATCCGATTCTGGATCGATGTGGCCGTATGGGCCGCTCGCTCGGCTTGGCGGCTCTTCAAGCGGCTACCCGGTTGGATGAGGATCATTGCGTATGTGTGGCTCGGTATAGCCTTCGTATCTCGCTGTGAGTCGTCGAGGCATCAGAATCATCAACATTCGGCTGGTATCTCGCCCGCAAAAATGGAGAGGCTCAAAGCGATTTCGGAGGATTATCAGGGCAGCATCAACAGGAACGACATCGTCAAGCTCGCCACTGAAATCGCCAAGGATTTCTCCGACGATTCCGAAAAAGGCGCCGCGGAGGGCAGCCCGTTGCTGGCCATACCCTTTACTGCGCCGGCCGGCGACGCAGCGGCGGAGAAGCTTGCGGATTCCACGTTTGCCATGGCGTATGGCATGGTCTCCATCGCGCACCAGGGACAGGTGAGCTTGACCAGGGACCCGCTGCCTTCGCCGCGAATTGGGCGCGGCTTTGGAGCGAGCAAGGGCGAACCATTCGATCTACGTTCTTTGCGGGACGGTTGATCGCATCGACCATGCGCAGGTGCTCACGATCAAAATTGCATCCGTCGCGAACGGTTCAGTGGTCTGGTCAAAGTCTTATCCCGTCGAGGGCGCCGACCCGACGAATATCGCCGCGGAAGTGGAGGCAAAAGTTCCTCCGTTGGCGCCCGATGTGATCGGCGGTGTTCGAATATGGCACCGGAATTCGGCGGCGTTTCCGGCTCTTAGCGGAGTGACGCGTCGGGAGAGCAGAGCGAAGCGGGGCGGGTGTGACGATGATTGCTGCATGTATTGATTGATACAGCAAACATATTATATAGATTTACTACAAATGTAATGATAACGACGATCACCGGGGCAGCGATGCTCGGCAAACATGCGATGCCGTGACGCGAATCTAGTTCGCTCAGAGCTCCTTTTCAGCTGATCCGCTCGCAGATGTATCGTTGGGGTCGGGCATGCGTTTGCGCTGTGCGGCATTTACGGCGCTTCGAAATTGCGCTATGAGCTTCTCACTCAGAAGCGGTGGGGCGGCGTCCTCGGTCATTGGGCGGTCTTTCTTGGGTCTGCCGTTGCTGGCTCTTTTTGACATTAGTTACGGTTTCCAAAGCTGCTGGCGCAACGAAAAAATGCCAGTGAATAACGATCCGCACAAGATGGTGTCGTCGCTGATCATCAATGTTGGAATGCACTCGAAGAAACGGCGGTGATTATGTTGTGTGCCGGTCGTTCCTTCTGGCCATCGTCCCGTCGCCGCGCGCACGTCTGTACCCGCCCCGGCACGTACGCCGGCTGGTGGACGCCGCTCCGCGGCTCGGCGGGGTGCATAACCTTATTTCAGGGAATCCTTCACTATTTTCTTGAGGTCGCCGTATTTTGCTTGAACCTTGCCGAGGTTCTTTTGAATGTTGCCTTTCGCCTGCAGCCCTTTGCTACCAACAAGCTTTCCGGTGACCTGCTTGACAGTTCCTTTCAATACTGTGACGCGGCCCTTCACTTGATCTTTGTTGATTGCCATCGTGTGCTCCTGGAAATACGCATTATAAAGGCATTGATGAATGGGCAGTAGTACTATGCCTTGGCTCGATAGTCGATTGGCCCTACACTTACGCTCAGAACGAATTCCGACAATTCCATGCGATCCTCCGATGAAAGAAGCAGTCAGTAGCGTATTGGCAGAATACGAAGGAAGAATTGCGGCGGAATCGACGCGGATGCAATCCATGGATGCTGCACAATGGATGGCATTTCACCGCCTGCTTTCGACCTCTGGATTGCCGATCGGTGCGCCCTGACATGTAGTTTCTGGTTTATTCGTACCATTCCGCATACTAATGTTATGCTGCCTGCGATAAGAAATGACGATCGCACGTAAGCAATCACGAGTGGTGCAAAATAAGCGTCCACGCGGGCGCCCACGCGCCTATGATCATGAAATCGCACTCGAGCGTGCGATGGACGTATTTTGGGCCCAAGGATACGCGGCCACCTCTCTCGACGATCTGAGTCGCGCAATGGACATGAACAGGCCGAGCATCTATGCGGCGTTCGGGGACAAACAGCGTCTTTATCGTCAGGCCCTCGATGGGTATCGAGCAAGGGTTCGCGCTGCCATTCGCGAGGCACTCGCCGAAGATCGGCCGCTGCGAGACGCCCTGCGAGACTTCTATGAGCGGGCGATTGAGATGTACCTGTCAGGCGAGACCTCGGGCCGCGGCTGCTTCATGATCGGCACGACCCTCACCGAGGCGGTCGCCAACCCGGAATTACGAAAGACGCTGGCCGATACACTCCAGGCATTAGACCGCCTGCTCGCCGCGCGGATCGCCCTGGGACAGCAGCGAGGTGAAGTCGATTCGAGCGCGAATCCAGTCGAGTTGGGGCAGGTCGCCTCGGCGATGCTGTACTTGCTTGCGATCCAAGCTCGGGCGGGCGTTACACGGAAGTCGCTAAAGGTCACTATGAATGCCGCGCTCCACTCCATCTGCTCTGGCACGAGCATGTACGTACTAGGCCCCGGCGCCGTCATCGCGGGAATCGTTCGACTGAACTCTTGAATTGGGATGCACAATCGACCGCCCGCATCGGCCCCGAGGCGGCTTGCTCATTGTCGCGACATATTTATGTACCGGATCGAATAATATTGTTGACTCGCGGCTCAACCGAGCCTATTGTATGCGAACGTCGGTACATAAATGGCGAACGAGAGGTTAGCTCGATGAAACGAATTCACCTTAGCCTGCTGACCGCACTGAATCTGTCGACGATTGCCATGATTGCGCCGATTACTCCGAGCGCCGGAGCGGAGACGACCAGCAATGTGGCGCCGCCGCCTGCGCGCACTGAGCGATATATGCCGCGCGACGGTTATATCTGGGCGCCCGGCTACTGGGAGTGGACCGGACGTTCGTATCATTGGGTTTCCGGAACCTATCTGCTCGAACCTCGCGGTGCTCACTGGGTTCCAGACCGATGGGAACAAGTGGGTAGCGCACTGGCAGCGCGTTGCGGGTCACTGGGAACGGCCGTTACCCGCATCTACGACTGCCGCAAGATAGGGCGAATCGCACTGGGTCAATCGCCGGTTGTGGTGACGCCGGGGGTTGCGCCAATTGAACAGGCCTTGGCGATAGCTCCGATCGGGCGGGGCAGTTTCTTCACGAAACTGATATAAGAGATTGTCAATATATAATTGGACGGTGACCTTGTGGTCGCGTTTTGAAACGTGTTGGCCCATGCTTACGCGACGCTCGATCATCGGCGGGTGTATGACATTGCCTTGACGCGCGCAGCCGCGCTCTTACAGGCGTTGGAGGGGTTATAAGCGCAGTTTCCGGAGCGTTGAATACCAAGCCACGCATCCGCGAGTGGGCCTTTTATGGTTCATGAATCGAGGGGGTTAGGGCGGGGGTTGGGCGCGCTGTTGGGCGCAGAGCCGCGCGCGAGCGCGAGCAAAGGCGGCGGTCGGCTGCCTTTGTCGCTCATGCAGTCCGGCGCGTTTCAGCCGCGCCGTGAGATTCATCGGCAGCCGCTCGAGGAGCTCGCGGCATCGATCAATCAACGGGGTGATTCAGCCGATCGTCGTGCGGCCGTTGCCGGCGGGTGCCGCCCGGCGCAGTTCGCATACGAAATCGTGGCGGGGGAGCGGCGCTGGCAGGCGGCGAAGCTCGCGGGGCTTAGCGACATACCCGTGATCGTGCGGGAGCTCTCCGACAGCCAAGTGGTGGCGGTGGCGCTGATCGAGAACATTCAGCGCGAGGATCTGACCCGGCGGAGGAGGCGAGGGCGCTGCAGCGCCTGATTGGCGAATTCTCGTTGACCCACCAGGAAGTCGCGGATGCCGTCGGGCGATCGCGCGCGGCGGTGACGAATCTCATTCGGTTGCTGGATTTGCCTGGCGGAGTTGGTGGCGCTATCGATTCGAAGACTCTGAGATGGGTCATGCTCGGGCGCTCTGGGGCTCGAGGACGATGCCGAGCGAGTGCGGTTGGGCGAGCTCGTGGCGGAGCGGGGTTGCTCGGTCCGGGAGACCGAGAACCTGGTGCGCAAGGCGCAGAGCGGGGAGGGGAGTGCGAATCGTAAACCGCCGGAATTATCGGTGGTAAGCGAGGTGCTACGGACGAATTCGGTGCGCGTCGAGCTGCAGCAGAAATCGAGCGGGGCCGCGCGAATCGTGGTGGATGTCGCGGACGCAAGTACGAGAGACGCGATTATCGAGGCAATACGGAACACCAAATATTAGTTTCCGGGCCGCTGCGCGGGGGCGGCCCCGCAGCGATGAGGCGCAGGCTGCGGGCTCCGCATCCCGAAAATCCATTGGACAAGCAGATTGCGGCCACGGCGTTGATCTTCGATCTAGTCGTCGTGACACGCAATACCGCACACTACGCACCGACCGGCGTTCGGCTGCTCAACCCGTTCAGCTGAGGAAGTGGAACGTCTTGTGGAATAACCATCGACCTGCCGTTGAACGCGAACGAGAATTTGATGGCTTGGCACCATCAGTGCAAAGATGCAGGGCAGAAAGCGTAGTGGGACCAAACGCCGAGATAGGAGGCTGTACCAATGACAGATCAAGCTGCAGACAGCCCGGCAAAAATCGATACGGCAACGAAACTGGCCTACCAGCGTACGCGCCTCGCCCAAGACAATGCGGTACTGGCTTGGATCAGGACAGCAACCTCGCTGATCACGTTTGGATTCACCGTGTACAAATTCTTTCAGATTGAACTGCAAGGAAAAGTTGGCACCGGGCAGCTGATCGGACCGCGTGGGTTTGGATTGACGATGATCAGTCTCGGACTGCTATCGATCTTGCTCGGCACCATTGAACACCGTCGAGCGATGAAGGAGATGCGGGCGGAGTGTCCGGACATGCCACGCTCAACGGCAGGCATGCTCGCAGCCCTGATGGCGGGGTTGGGTATCATGGCGCTGTTCGTGGTCATCTTCCGGGGATGAGGCCGGCCACGTCTTTGCTTGATCCTTCAAGGCCGCGCGTCGCGTCGTGTCCTGAATTCACCCGGATTCGCGCAGGTTTGCGCAATGCGCCCGTCGGCAGTATCGTGCGGCACGGACCCTCTCTTGATAGGCCCCACAATGGCTGAGGACATCGAGCACGACCCGAGCCCGCTTCGCAACGCAAGAAGGCCTTCAACTTGAAGGGTTGTCTGATTGAATCGGTCATCGCGATCGTCCTATTTGATGTCATCGCGTGGCTCGTGACCTGGTATTTCATCCTGCCGCGTCTCAAGCGCTGATTGAATCAGGGCTGCAGTCCCCGGCCGGCTTCACCCTGCGCGTCATTGGCGGTCGAGCCGGCCCTCGGCGAACAGATCCTCGAGATTCGTGAGCGCGAGCGCCTGCTGGTAACGCATCTCGATGAGTTCAATTTCCTCTTCGGTGACCCGGCGGCGCTTTGCCGCCGTCAACAGGGCGGACATTTCCTGCGGTTGAAGCTCCCGACGCCCTTGGTCCGACGCAGGCCATGCGGGCAAGCCGCCGCTCGCTTCTGAGTACAACGGTAGCATTTCCATAGTTAATGTCCTCAGTCTTCGCTGATGACCACACACACCGCGGAAACGGCACTGATTGTGCGGTGGCGGTGTGACGATACAATGACGCCGCCGCACCTCTGCATTCCGAGCGGCGTTATAGTGGCGCAGATTGGCCGTTGGTGCTAATAGTCGCCTGCCGCCGACAAAAAGAGGCGATTCGGATTGAACAGTATTCGTGGATTGAGGCCGTACTCGGAGCGCAGTGCGCCTCCTGCGCCGGGGGAATTGTTGTGAAGCAGCGCCAACTCGCTGGGCAGTCTCGGCGGCGAAAGTCCCGGATTACATCACACCGGCGCTCCCGGCCGGCAAAGCCCTGGCCGAGTGCCCGCATGCGACGGCGCGCATTCGGCGCGTTCAGGCGCGCGCCCAAGGTTCTTCGGCTGGTGATCGGTTTGGCGATTGTCGCCATCCTTTGGCTCGCTCTTAACTGGATGTATCAGGTCATCCGCAAACCATCGGAGCTGTTCTTTCCTGTCAGCGGCACGCTCAACAAGACGTCGGTGGAGACTTGGCGCCAGTACGGGCCACTCTTCGAAAGGTATTCTACGGACGTTGTGACGCCCGAGCTTCTCGCGGCGCTCGCGCAAGTCGAAGGTTCCGGAAACCCGGTGGCGCGAACGTACTGGCGCTGGTCCTGGAAGCCCACGCCATTCGACGTGTACCGCCCCGCTTCGAGCGCGGTGGGGATGTATCAGATAACGAACGGCACGTTTGCCGAGGCGAGGCGATTTTGCATTCGCCACCATACCGTCGTGGAGGATGGGCCGTGGGATGACACGAAGTCGTGCTGGTTCAATGTCCTTTACACCCGAGTCGTTCCCTCGCATTCAGTTGAACTCACATCGGCGTACCTCGATCGCAGCGTGAACAGCGCTCTCGGGCATCGCCGATCGAGGATTGCGACTCTTGAACGAAAACAGGCCTTGGCCGCATTGATTCATTTATGCGGCACCGCCGCCGGTGAGGCGTACGTGGGGCGCGGAATGCGGTTGGTGGAGGGTCAGAGATGCGGAGACCACGATGCGCGAAGCTACCTCGCTCGAGTCGATGCCGAGAGAAGCGTTTTCCGGGCCCTTCGGGCAGCGGGTACTCATCCAAGCGCCCCCGCGGCCGTCGAGTGAGATGAGGCGAATGCCGCATCGGCTTCGGCACAGGAGCCGCCAAGAAAGCTGGGGGGGTGCTCACGGATTCTGATCGTCAATTTCAAGCAGATTTTGCAACGCGGACGCACGACGGAATAGGCGATCGATCGCGGCTTGCGGGCGCCCCGCGTAGATTGTTTGCCGCCAGCAGCGGACTCGCGATTCTGCGATAATGTGACTCATGTCGGTACAAAGACGCGGGCGTTACGGTCTCATCGCTCGATGACAAAACCTGTGCCAATGGCTGCTCGCGGGCGCGCTGCCGCCGATCCTTCCTCACTGACCCTGGCATGGCTGATCGACGAGATGGTCGGGGGCGAGCTCATTACGCGCTCGTCCGCAAGGCAATTGGTCGAACCCCCCGCGCGTAAAGACGGAGGGAATCACCACCCGTTGGTAGTGGCAGCAGCCCAGGAATGGGCCGACCGCCGTACCCCGGGGCGCAAGCTGTCCTTGGAGGTCTTGACGCAGTGGCTCGCGCATCGCGCAGGTCTCCCGTATGTGCGCATCGACCCGCTCAAGCTGGATGTCGCTACCATGACGGAAGTCGTCCCCTATGCCTATGCATCCCGCCGCGGAATCCTGCCAATCAGCAGCGGGCCATCTGGGATCGTATTCGCCGTCAAGGATCCGTTCGACATCGAATGGATGCGTGAGCTGGAGGCGGCCCTCAAGCTGCCCCTGAAGCGGGTGTGCGCAAATCCTCTGGATATCGATCGGTATCTGGTCGAATTTTACGCGATTGCGCGCTCTGTAAAGCTCACGGGGCAGGAGCGCTCGCGGTTCGCACCGAACCTGGAGCAGCTGACCGAGCTGAGCCGCGTCGGCAAGCTGTCGGCGGAGGACCAGCACGTCGTGGCCATCGTCGACTGGCTGCTGCAGTATGCCTTTGATGCGCGGGCCAGCGACATTCATCTCGAGCCGCGACGCGATACAGGCAACGTGCGGTTTCGCATTGACGGCATTTTGCACGATGTATATCAGTTGCCGGCCCCGGTGATGCCGGCGGTCACCAGCCGGGTCAAGATTCTAGGGCGATTGGATGTGGCCGAGCGGCGGCGCCCGCAAGACGGGCGGATTCGTACGCGCTCGCCCGACGGCAAGGAGATCGAACTGCGTGTCTCTGCGCTACCCACTGCCTTCGGCGAAAAGCTGGTGCTTCGAATATTCAATCCCGATGTGCTCGCGCACGACCTCAAGCGGCTGGGATTCACGGAGGCGGAAGCGACGATTTGGCGGCGCATGATAGGACAGCCCCACGGCATCGTCTTGGTAACCGGGCCGACGGGATCCGGGAAGACAACGACGCTCTATGCGTCGCTCAAGGAGTTGGCGACCGCTGAGGTCAATGTGTGCACCATCGAGGATCCCATCGAGCTCATCGACGGGCGCTTCAATCAAATGCAGGTGCAATCCAGTATCGATCTGAACTTTGCGGATGGGGTGCGCGCACTTCTGCGGCAGGACCCGGACATCATCATGATCGGGGAAATCCGGGACCGGGAGACGGCGGATATGGCCATTCAAGCAGCTCTCACTGGCCATCTGGTGCTTTCCACGCTGCACACCAATGACGCGCCTTCGGCAATCACGAGGCTGCTCGAACTGGGCGTGCCCGCTTATCTCATCCGCGCCACTCTGATCGGTGTGCTCGCGCAACGGCTGGTACGCACACTGTGCCCGGACTGCAAGGCGACCGTCGGCATGTCCAAGGAGTATTGGAGCCAATTGGGAGTCGGCAACGCCGTCGTCATGCCGGCAACGGTGTTCAAGGCCGTGGGGTGCCTGGAATGCCGGCAGACCGGGTACCTCGGCCGAAGTGGTGTGTACGAACTCATGCTCCTCAATGCATCCATGCAGGCGGCGGTGGCACAGAATCCGGACCTCGGCAACCTGCGTCAGCTGGCGATCGAAGGCGGCATGCGCCCGTTGCGGCATGCTGCGGCGGACAAGATCGTCGCGGGATTGACCACCGTCGATGAGGTACTGGCGCTGACCCCGGACCCGCGTGAGCCGTGACGCCGGGACGTCGGCTTTTTCTGCCGTGATGTGCCGACTGCTCTTCACTGCCGTGCTCTATGCCGCCTGCTTCGGCAGATGTTTCGGCGATGAGCTTCCCATCAAAAGCATGCATGTGAATGAATACGACATGTCGTATGTGGAGGAGGGCAGCGGTACGCCCGTCATATTCGTGCATGGGTCCGGGGTGGACTACCGCTATTTCGCCGCGCAAATGGATCTATTTGCCGCGAAGTACCGTGCAATTGCAGTCAGCCTAAGGCACTTCTACCCGGAGCACTGGGACGGCGAGGGCGAGTTCAGCACCAAGGAACATGCGGCAGACCTGGCGGCGTTCATTCAACAATTGCACGCGGGGCCCGTGCATCTGGTCGGCCACTCACGCGGTGGTTCGGTCGCGCTCTATCTCGCGAAGGCGCACCCGGAGCTCGTGCGCACGCTGACCCTGGCCGAAGGCGGTTCCAACATGTCGGCGTTTGCTCCGACGCCGGGCGCCGAAATCCCGGATCGCCGATTGATTTTTCGTTCCCTCGTTGAACATCTTGAGCGCGGCGATATCGACGGGGGTATCGCCGTTTATGTGGCGTACTCCATGGGGCCCGGATCCTGGGAAAACACGCCAGAGGACATCAAGGACATGTTGCGTTTCAACGCTTGGACTTTCGTGGGGATTGCGCGCGACCGACTGGACCCCTTTACCTGTGAGGATGCCGGTAAGATCAAGGTGCCCATATTGTTGCTAAGCGGCGACCGCAGTCCCGTCCACCAGATCAGGATGGTCAACAAGATGCAGGCATGCATGAAGGGTGCGGAGCGGCAGGTAATTCAGAACTCCAGCCATGCGATGCCTCAAAGCAACCCGGAAGGCTTCAACGAGGCGATTCTCACCTTCATCTCCAAGCATTGAATGAATGGCGTGCAGAGGATCGGGGAGAATTTTTTGCGTTTTGCCGTGCGGCGAATTCAACCCAGGGAGTCACTGAACAGCACCAACATACGGCCCCAGGCCTTTTCCGCCTGGTCGTGGTTGTAGACCGGCGAGTCGGGCGGACACCAACCGTGCAACGTGCCTGCGTACACTTTGATTTCCGCCGGCAGGCGGGCCTTGGCAAAGGAATCTCGCAACACGTCCTTGGCTTCCGGTTGTCGCTTATCGTCATTTTCAGCAATCGCGATTAGGAAGTGCGCCTTCATCTGCGGGATCAGAAGGTGTGGGCTATCCGGCTTGTCGGTTACGAGACCGCCGCCATGAAACGTGGCGCCCGCGCCGACGCGGTCCGGAAAAGTCGCAGCGGTGCGAAGCACAAACGGACCACCCATGCAGTATCCGGTGCTGCCCATCTTGCGCTTCTTGTCGACGGAAGGCTGGCTGTCCAGAAATGCGACGAATGCCTTGGCGTCGGTCACCGCAGTATCGGGGCTCAAGGTGCCAGCCAGCGCCATGAGTGGCTGTCGGGTCGCGGGATCGTTGAAATCGGGGTGATCCGGCGCTGTCGGGGCCTTCTTCGTGCGATAAAACGGATTGATCACCAGCACCGAATAGCCGGACTCGGCGAGTCGGGTGGCCATTTCCTTGAAAGCCGGTCGCAATCCGAAGATATCGGGCCAAATGAGCACACCGGGATGCCTGCCCTTCGCCGGATGCACGAAATAGGCATCTGCAATGCCGTCCGGAGTTTTAATTTCAACATCCGCTCCCGTGGTCTCGGCGGCATTGGCAAGCTTCGGCAACGCCGCCAACAACCCGGCGCCCAGCGCCATCGCGCCGAACTGCCTTCGCGTCAGCTCGGCCGAGCGTCGCGCAAATTCATCCAGATCGTCATGTTCACACATAACAGCTCCGCTGCAGCGTCGAGGAAACTGGAATCTTGCGCTCATTCGCGCGTGGTCTGCAATACGAGCGCACGCCTTGGGGGCGCTGGCTCGAAGCCGGCGAGAACTCGCGCGGGTTCGCCGGGGCCGCAATAGCTTGTCGGCTCTCGACGGGGTAGGCTCGGGGTTGGGACATCCGCATCGCAGCTGACGCTCTGGATGCCGAACACAGGAGACCCGATCGATGTACAGGAAGATTCTCGTGCCGGTTGATGGCAGCGAACCAAGCTTGGTTGGCCTTGGGGAGGCGATCCGTCTCGCCAAGGATCAGAAGGCGACATTGCGTCTGTTGCATGTGGTCCACGATTTCTTTGTGGCCGGCGGGCACGGCGCGGCGGCATACACAACTCAGCTGCGACACGACCTTCGTGAGCGTGGCGAGGCCATCTTGAGCGATGCGGCGGGCAGCGCCCGCCATCAAGGCGTGGAAACCGAGACAAAACTGATGGAAACCCCTGCGGGATCAGTCGGTGCAATGATTGTCGAGCATGCGGCAAACTGGCCAGCAGACTTGATCGTGCTCGGAACCCACGGACGGCGGGGCGTTCGTCGCCTGGTCATGGGAAGCGATGCGGAGCACGTGGTTCGCACCACGCCTGTGCCAGTGCTGCTCGTGCGCGGAGCGAAGACGCCTTAGAAGGCGGAGAATCTCTCAGCGACGCATCTTCAGGACGTTGCCGCCGAGGAAGCCCTCAACACTGTCCAGGTCGATGATGAGGGGCGCGCCTTTACGCTCCCCGTCCAGATTGCGCTCGGCTTCCGGGGAGTCCTCGTACACCTTGCGGCGCACTGAATCAGAGGACTCAACGCGTCCGCGGCCCCGGAATGTCACGAAGGCTTTCGATTCGGCTCCAAGCTCCCCGTAGAGCAGGGCGATGTGGGGATGTCCGCTCGTGACGGCTTTGAGGATACCGCCTGCGGGATTGCGCACCCATATGGCCAATTGGGTGTCGCTGTAGGCTTGCACGCTTCCGCGAAACGACAGCTCGGGACGGCCTTCGGGCGATACGTACGCGACGCTCATCATTCTGCCGCGCGCGAGAGCCGTATTGATGGTTTCCTTGAGCGCCGGCGAGAGCTTCAGCTCGGTGAGTACCGGTGGAGTGTTCTGAGTAGCCATTATGTTCTGATCCTCCGCGGGTGTCGGATCCGATTGTAAGCGCGCTCTGCCCGCATTGACAGCATCACGCGGCACGGTGCTACGATTTCTTCGGATACTCGAGCGACGCTGTTGCGGGCTTGGCCTCGCCGACGTCCGCCCATGACTTCGCATCGAATTTGAACTCGGCGACGGCGCACGTCGGCATGCGGATGATCTCGCGTGAAAGGCGCTGCGCGAGCTCCGCCAACGCGGGGTTGTGGCCAACAAGCATTACGCGATCCAGCTTGTCGTCGAGCTCGTGAATGATGTCGAGCAGGCCATCCACGGCACCGGGATACAGCCGATCATCCAGCACGATGTGCTTCGGCTTGTAATCGATTTGGCGGGCGATGATCTGCGCCGTCGTGAGCGCTCGGCTCGCCGGACTCGACAGGATCAGGTCGGCCGTCACGTCGCGCTTCGCCAATCGCTTGCCCATTTTCGGCGCGTCCCGCTTGCCGCGATCATTCAAAGGCCGGTCTTTGTCGGGCAATGTCGCGTCATCCCAGCTCGACTTCGCGTGCCGGACGACAAATAAGGTCTTCATGCCTGCTGACGCGCGGGTTTAGCGGGCGACCGCGGTTCGATTTCGCCCTGGGTCGGCAGCACTACTGCGGTGAGTCCGGGGATCGCAATAGGGCAAATCAAGCGCCACTCCTTTTGCCATGATGGCACACCGGCGGGAGAGGGATTGTACGCGTCGGCGTGGCATCATGTGCTACGTCGGCAGCGATTGAGGTATCCTCGTTACAGCGATTCCGAAAGACGCAATGGCCGCAGTCGTCGCGTTTCCTACCGCTTGAACAAGTATTACAGCTTGAACAAATAGTTGGAGACCAAAACCACGGCAAGCCCGGCCAGCAGCGTGACATACGGCAGTATGCCAGCCTTGGTTTCGGTAATCGGCATTCCGCCGACCCGCAGATCTTCCAGCATTTTTTCGGGAAACCTGCCCTTGTCCTGTACGTAGTGGCGATACCAGAACACCGGCAATATGAGCGCTGCCGCAAGGACGCCAGCCCACAGCGCCCACGGGTTCCAGACTTTCGCTCCCGCACCCATGAATGCTGCGTTTACAAAGGCGAAAGTCCCACCGAGCGCCAGCAGCCACGTAGGGGCACGGTATGGCCGCGCAGTTTCGCCAGAATCAATTCGGTGAATCCAACCGGAATTGAGATTGAGAAAGTTGAATATCATATAGCCGCAATTGGAAATCGTCAGGATAAACACGAAGCTTGGGCCTCCTCCGCAGGCCATGGACAATGCAACCAGGTTGAAAATAAGGTCTGTCCACATTGCCCGTGTGGGCGCGCCGTGGACATTCACTCGGCTCAGGTAGCGCGGCAGCCAGCCATCGACAGAACCTTGATAGAGGGTACGAGACGAGCCGGCCATCGCCATCATGATGGACAGTAAAAGTGCCATGATCATCAATACGACCAGCAGAGCCTCAATAATTCGGCCGCCGCCGACCATTCCCGCCAGCGCCGCCGCGACGCCTGATCCATCGTTGATTGCCGGAGCAAGCATGCCGGTAACGCCGAGGACGCCCTGAAAAGTGAACGGAACCAGGATGAACAGTCCGATACACAGCACTCCCGAATAGAATATGGCCTTGAAGGTGTCGCTTCCGGGATTACGGAATTCCCTCGTGTAGCACACCGCCGTCTCAAACGCATATGTGGACCAGGCGGCGAGGAACATGCCCCCTAGTGCCAGCGTCCAGCCGCGTTGCATTCCATGTCCCGGGATCGGCTCCGCCGTTGACGAGCGGCGGAACGAGATGCACGAAGTTGGAATAATCGACGTGTCCATTCAGGATCGGCACGACGCCTACGATGACCAGGGGCACGATCACCAATAGTCCTATGTACTTTTGAATGTTCGCGGTACCGCCGATACCGCGATGCTGGAGCGCGAATGTGACCAACATGAGCGCGGTTCCGACAAAGAATGCAGCATTGAGCGAAAACGTCACCGGACCTATCGTCTGAGTGAGCAGGGTCCACTCTCTGAAATCATGAATTGGCGCGACTGCCGTCAGTACGTAAGCCGCGGCAATACTGCAGCCGAGCGAGAGCACCGGCGACCAGGCGAACCAATTGCACCAAACCGAAAGCGGGGCGATCACCTTGCTGTAGCGTACCCAGGCGGCCGCACCGTATATCGATGCGCCGCCGGATTTGTTGGGAAACAGCCCTGCAATTTCCGCATAGGTGAACGATTGGATGAACCCCATCATGATCGACAGCGACCAGATCAAGAAGCTGAGCTTGCCGACTGCTCCGGCGACCTGGCCGATTGAAAACAACACCAGCGCCGGCACGCCGCTCGCCACCCAAAAAGCGCCTTTCCAGTCGATCGAGCGGCGTAGCTCCCCGGATTCTCGGGCGGGCTCGCCGGCTCGTTCAATCTCGCCGGTGAACATCTAGTATCCCCTGAAGATGGCGCCCATTCCCGGCACTCGTTGTTTGCGTGAATTCATGATCATCGATTCTTCGTGATTCTGTCCACATTTCCCGCAATTAATCGCAAGGACGCCAAGCGGCCGTCGACGACAGCCACGCTTACGCAATTTCTCTTATGGTGTTGGCGGCAAGCCGGCGTACGATACCCGGAACTGGTCAACAAAGGAGACGCCGTCAATGTACAAGAAAATCCTGGTGCCTGTTGATGGCAGCGACACATGCCTGCTCGGTCTTCAGCATGCAATCCTTCTTGCGAAGGATCAAAAGGCCGCGTTACGGCTGTTGCACGTCGTGCACGATTATTTGGTCAACGACGGGCTTCGTGGATTCGTGAGGTCGGGTGAGTTGCTGCAGGAACTTCGTGAGAGCGGCCAGGCCATCCTCAACGAGGCCGCCAGCAGCGCTCGCAACCAAGGCGTCGAAGCGAGTACCGAATCCATCGAGACGCTCAAGGGACCGGTGGTGCCGTGATCATCGAGTATGCGGAAAAATGGCCGGCCGATCTCATTGTGCTGGGTACCCATGGACGTCGGGGCATTCGCCGTCTCGTCATGGGCAGCGACGCGGAGTACGTCGTGCGCACGTCGCCGGTACCGGTGCTGCTGGTGCGCGGAACGAAAGCGCCTCCAAAGGAGTAGTGCGTCGGCAGATCGCCGGGCGAGGGCAGGTGAGCGGTATGTCGGGAACGAGGCGACATGAGAATCGGCCAAGCGTAGGGGTCTCGTTGCCGGCAATGCTCACGATCCTGGGTCTTGCCGCCCCCGCCGGCGGCATGGATTTTCCCGCTGCCGCGGCGCGTTCCGATTTGGCGCAGTGTGAATCGATTGGGTTGTCGGTTTGTCCACAGCCGTTCGATGCAGTCTTGCCCCCGGCCGAGGATATGCTGAGGTGGGATCAACGCAGCCGGGTCATTGGATTTCGCAACACGTATCGCCTGTACCAAGGCGATGCCTTCCGAACGCTCGGCGGCAGGGTATTTCCACTGCCGGCGGCGCTCACAAAATGCCCACGGTGCAGTACCACATGGACGGGCAAACCTATCGCCTGGCCGACTATCTGCGCCGCCAAGATGTGACCGGACTGCTCATCCTGAAGGATGGTCGGGTGGTCTATGAGTATTACGGCAGCGGCAACAGCGCCGCAACGCTGTGGACTTCGCGCTCGGTGGCGAAGTCTGTGGTCTCTATTCTTGTCGGCATGGCTGTCAAGGAAGGGCTGATCGGGTCGGTCGACGATCCGATCACCCCTATCCGCCCGAACTCAAAACAGTGCCTGGGACGGCGTGCCATTGCGCGATCTCTTGCAGCACACCTCGGGCGTCGCCTGGAACGAAGATTACGCCGACCCCACCTCGGATTTCGCACATCTCACCCAGTGCGAGGCGAGTCCCGCACCGTATCAGTGCGTCTGGGAATTGGTCAGTGCACGAAGAGAAGGCCGGGCGTGAGACCAGGTGAAGGGTGTGGTCCTATAACACCGGCGGCGCATCGCTGGTTGGTCGGGCATTGGAGAAGGCGACCGGGATGACGATTGCGCATTATCTCGAGACGCGCCTGTGGAGCCGCTTCGCCATGCAAAACGACGGGGTTTGGGAGGCGCTGGTCAAGGGCCAAGTGGATATGGGGGGTCACGGCTTCAACGCCACCTTGCGCGACTGGGGCCGATTTGCCTTATTCGATCTCTGCCGCGGGCGGCAAGCTGGCCAGCGGAGAAGAGTTGTTGCCGTTCTGACTGGATCGCACAATCGATGACGTGGAGCAAGGCCAAGGGGCTCGGTCACGCTGGCGACGCCAGACGGGCAGTACGGCTATCAATGGTGGTTTAACGGCGTCGACCCGAGCCGCCGGTTGACACCGCCAATGCCATGCAGATCGTCGCAGTCCCTCTGGGCTGAAGGCATCGTTCTCATGGCGAGGCGATCGCGATCGACCCGATCGAAATGCTGGTGATGGTGCAATGGTCAACCTGGAAGGAAGCCGATACCTCGGCCTTGCTCTATGATGAACAGGCGCTGTCTTCAATGCCCTCGCTCACGCCCTAAAAGTATCAGGCGCGGTCGCGGTAGCTTTATAAGCGATCGTTTTTATAAAAAATTTCGTCACGATTCATCAATGTTGGCATCATGAGTTGTATGGTACGTAAAAATTAATACTCATGATAATCCTTGACCCAGACAAGCGCGCAATTGCAGAACACTTCGACGCTCGCACCGACTATAGCCGCAGCAAGTCTCATGCGCGGCTCGCCGAAAAACTGTCCGGGCCTCGGCCCCGCAGCCTGACGAGCGGGTGTTAAACATCGCAACGGAGCAGGTTTGGTGGTCTGACCCCAGCCGCCCAATTAGTCGGGGAGCGGGGTAGGGTAGTCGGCGTGGATATTCCGCCGGCATGCTGGATCAGGCCGCGGAGGCCATCGTGGCCGCAGGGGTTCGCAACGTCGACCTCATACAGGCGGAGACGCCGAAAACTTGGATTACCCTGCTGGTAGCTTCGACCTCATTTTCTGTTCCACGAATTCGCCGTACATGAGCGATGTTCCGCAGCATTGAAGGTCTGGCACTCGCTGCTTCGACCAGGTGGCCGGCTTGCATTTAATTGTTGGGCGAAGCACTCCTATGCTACTGGTCATCTGTTTCGAGCCATCGCCGCTCGACATGGCATCCTGGGTAGCTTTGATCGGCCAAAGATACTGGCACGCGCGAACGCTGCCGCGCCGTTCTCGCTGCCGCTGGGTTTGTCCGACCAGAGGTAGTGGCAGAGCCAACGGCGACCTTTTTCTCGGCGGATCAATTAGAGGCAATCCCGGAAATGGCGGTGAAGAATCCGCTTTACGGCATCACGCCGAGCGACGCGAGCCGCCTGAAGCGGTATCTGGGTGACGAGTACATCACAGAGGCACGGTCCACACCCGTCCGGGAAAGCATTGATGCCGAAGCGGGAGCGTACTTTGTCTTGGCTCAAACCGCCCGCTTCGCCAGTGTCAGGCGCCTGACCTGCCGGTCGCTCAACATGAGGGGACATTTCTATCCAGCGCAATGGGGACACTTTCAGCGCGATAATCCTATCTCTCTGACAGCTGCGACTCCATTCGGTCATAGCATGTGAATCAGAGGAGGAGTCAACCAGGATCACAGCAATTAGCCTTTGCTAATGTTGCTCTGGAACAGTCTGAACGCTCACCATATCCTTGTAAGTTTCCCGCTGGCGTGTGTGTGTGCTTGGGCGACGCGCCGCTCCACGGCCTTGCCGGCTTGATCTGACTGGGCGGCCTCGTTAAATACGACCAGTCTGGCCTGCTCGCTGATGCGTTGCAGTTCCATGGCCACCAGATCGTGACGGAACAGCGGCGACGTCGCCCGGAGCGTCGGTGGATGAGCTGGGCGGCGCCGACCGAATCACCTCACCTTCGCGACCGCCAGCCGTGCGGGGGCATATGACCCTGCGCGTTGCCGCCTGTGTCTTCTGCGCCGCCGCCTTCTGCTTCGATTAAGCGGTTTCCCCTTGCACGCCGTCGCGCAGGCGTTCCGCCACAATTCGGACGCGAACCGCTGCTCCTCGATCTTGCGTCGTGCGTCCGCAATGCACGGAAGTATCTGACACATTCTTCGCATAGTTCAAACTTGATCAGATAATCGATGACATCGTCGCCGTCGAACACGCTAAGTAGTTTCATCTCGCCGAGACGCCGACATCGAGTACAACAATTAGTCATCACACGCTCCAGAATCGCCAAGGCTCCCGGTAGCTTGTGGGTAGAGCGGCGCCACGTCCAGACGTCGCAACGGTGCGACGTGCGCAACGGTGCGACGTGCTCGATTAGGTGATTCAAATGAATCTCACCTGAAATACGTATCGGCAGCCATTCTAAAGTTTTGGGGTTTCGATTAGCCGCCACCTGAGGTGTCTGGGACTCCTTTATATTCGGTCGGAGTGATCGTGGTTTGCGATTTTAGTAAGCCACGTAGAGGATCGAAGATTCTGATGCCCGCAAAGCCGCCGGTCGCCACTGGCAGAAGCGGGGTCGACTCCGGAGATTCTCCGGCATTTCGCTGCTCGAGGACCGCAGCGGCAAAGCCGCCATCCAGGCGCACCCGTACTGATGGCTATTGAGATCCGCGCCTTTCTGGCGATCGATGCTGGCATGGTATTTGCTTTTGAAGTGAAGTAATTTCTCTCCCTTGCCGAACAAATTCTTGATTCTCAACGCGCAGACATTCTGAGAATCTATCGCCGGCCGCCGTGCGATGTTGTGGCGACGGATTCACTTCCCGAAACACGCGCTTTCGCCGCCAGAATTGCGCGGATTCTCGCAGCCGTTAACGTTAACAACTGCCACAAGATCGTCATTGAATCGAATATACTGCTGGTCTGACCTCACGCGCCGCAATGGCGCGAGTAACTTACGAACAAGACCTTAGGGGCGGGTCAATGGATACGACTCGATTGGGGATGGCGCTCGCGGAACTTCTTAGCGCCTGCTGCGGCGCGTCGTTCGCAGTGGCGGCGATCCCCCGTCGGTGTCGCTCCGGCGTTGTCGCTCCGAGGGCTGCACCCGACCGACTCAGAGGGAGAACTCTAATGATGACGAATCATAAGACCGTTGCTCAATCATGTTCGGCAGCTCGACGAAAAGTAGGACTAGCCATTTGCCTGGCCCTGTGCACGCAGGGGATCGGCCTTTCCGCTAGCGCTCAGGAGTCAGCGCCAGTGCCGAATGCAAAAGAATTCGTGCTACACAAATTCTTAAATCGGCCGCACGGGGTATACCCCGCTGCGGGTGCGATCCGCCCTTCCGCTAGCGCTCAGGAGTCAGCGCCAGCGTCGAACGCTAAAGAAGTCGTGCTACACAATTTCGTAAGTCCGCCGCACGGGGCATACCCCGCTGAGGGCGTGATCCGCGACTCAGCAGGCAACCTTTATGGGACTACAAGGTGCGTACTCGGACGTACCGGGTGGGGGCGCACACAACGCGGGCGTGGTGTTCAAAGTCGATCCGTCCGGCCATGAGACGGTGCTCTACAGCTTCACAGGTGGGGACGACGGGAGCTCCCCCAATATTGTAATCCGCGACTCGGCCGGCAACCTCTACGGGACTACCGGCGGTGGCGGCGCGGCGGGCGCGGGCGTGGTGTTCAAAGTCGATCCGGCCGGCCGTGAGACGGTGCTGTACAGCTTCACGGGTGGGGCCGATGGCGGCAGCCCCTTCGGAAGTATGGTTCGTGACTCGGCCGGCAACCTCTACGGGGTTACCGATGGCGGCGGCAACGGGGTGGGCGTGGTCTTCAAAGTCGATCCGTCCGGCCACGAGACGGTGCTGTACAGCTTCACGGGCGGCCCCGATGGAGGCTATCCGTATCCTGTAATCCTCGACTCAGCCGGTAACCTCTACGGAACGACTACGAACGGGGGCGGCGCATCGAACGCGGGCGTGGTGTTCAAAGTCGATCCGACCGGCCATGAGACGGTGCTGTACAGCTTCACGGGCGGGAACGATGGAGGCTACCCGGACGCAGGTGTGATCCGCGACGCGGCCGGCTGCCTCTACGGGACTACCAGCAGTGGCGGCGCATCGAACGCGGGCGTGGTGTTCAAAGTCGATACGTCCGGCCATGAGAGGGTGCTGTACAGCTTCACGGGCGGGGCGGATGGCGGCAGCCCCTACGCAGGCGTGATCCGCGACTCGGCCAGCAATCTTTACGGGACTACCGACTTCGGTGGCACGGCGGGCTTGGGCGTGGTGTTCAAACTCGATAGGTCCGGCCATGAGACGGTGCTGCACACCTTTAGGCGAGGACCTGATGGGAACCAGCCCGTTTACGCAGGCGTGATCCGCGACTCGGACGGCAATCTTTACGGGACTACCGCCTTCAGCGGCGCCGGCGGTCAGGGCGCAGTGTACAAGTTGGATCCGAGCGGCAACGCGACAGTCGTGTACGCCTTCCCGGGCGCGGCCGAAGGGCAGTACCCCTTCTACGGCGGTGTGATCTTTGCATCGGACGGCGAATCGGACGGCCACCTCTATGGGACTACTTTTTATGGCGGGAGCCATGGCGCCGGCGTCGTGTACCAGCTGGATGAGGACGGCAATGAGACGGTGCTGTACGGCTTCTCCCAGTTCACGGCCAATGGTTTTGGCCACCCGATCGGAGGTGTGATCCGCGACTCGGCGGGCAATTTCTACGGGACTACGTTTATAGGCCAAGCGGACGTGGGCTACGGGAATGGCGTGGTCTACAAGGTGGATACAACTGGCCATGCGACGGTGCTGCACAACTTCACGGGCGGGAGCGATGGGGCCGACCCCTATAGCGTAATCCACGACTCGACAGGCAACCTCTACGGGACTGCCAGCGGTGGCGGCGCATCGGGCGCGGGTGTCGTCTTTAAGATCGATACGTCCGGCCATGAGACGGTGCTGTACAGCTTCACGGGCGGGAGCGATGGGGCGGCCCTTTCGCAGGTGTAATTCTCGACTCGACCGGCAACCTCTACGGGACCACCTACGGTGGCGGCGCATCGGGCGCGGGCGTCGTCTTTAAGATCGATACGTCCGGCCATGAGACCGTGCTGTACAGCTTCACGGGCGGGGCAGATGGCGGCAACCCGGCCGCCGGAGTGATCCGCGACAGGGCCGGCAACCTCTACGGGACCACCAACGGTGGCGGCGCATCGGGCGCGGGTGTCGTGTTCAAAGTCGACGCGTCCGGCCATGAGACGGTGCTGTACAGCTTCACGGGCGGGAACGATGGAGGCTACCCTCTCTTCGCAGGTGTAATCCGCGACTCAATAGGCCACCTCTACGGGACTACCGCCGGTGGCGGTACATCGGGCGCGGGTGTGGTGTTCAAAGTTGATATGTCCGGCAACGAGACGGTGCTGTACAGCTTCACGGGCGGGGCAGATGGGAACGAGCCAAGCACAGGCGTGATCCTTGGCCCGAAAGGTACCCTCTACGGGACAACCGCATTCGGCGGGCAAACAAACGCCGGCGTGGTGTTCGAGATCAAGCGATAGTAACGGTGCAAGAGGGGAGGCTGCCGGGGCGCCTACGCCTCAACCTCACCGAGCGCCGCTTTGGCACCCTGCGCCCGCATTCTTGCTTGGTCTGCTCGACGCTGCGCATCGGCGGCTTGATCGAGCAATGTCTGGTCGCCGGTCGGTGCATGAAGCGTTCCCGGCGACTGGCACTTAAGTCGTCGAATTTGGCGGGCACTAGTGGGGCGCTTCTGTCTCGTCGACCTTCCGCGGCGACCGAGCAAGAGTTTCGCGCACGAACTGCATGTGTTCGCGTAATACGTAGAGTTGCTCCGCGTGGGACCCTGGTATCTTGTGGGCGATCACAGACTTCTCGATTTGCGCTAATTCTTCAATAAGCGCCGCCCGCTGTTCCGGTGAGAGAGCCTCGAGAGACTGACGCTCGAGGGCCATAAGTTGCCGGTAGCGGCGGTTGATGCGCCTCTGGACGCGCCAGTTATAGAGAGTCGGCAGATAGCGCAGCGCAGGAATCACCACGAGGAATATCGGTAAGAAAGCGACCACTGCACGATCAAGCAGGCTTGCAACCCAGAATGGTAGGTACCGATAGGTAAAGCTTTTCCCTGACTTGTAATAGCGCGAGGCATCGGAACTGATCGGCAAATCGTGCATTAGAGGAGTCGGAAATTGCCCGGCATTCTGCATCAACGCGGCGCGCCCGTGAACTTCTGTGGCCGCTTCGATAAGCAAGTCGGACAGCGCCGGGTGCAGGCTAGCATGCGCCAACAGCTCGGCCGTCGGAGCCAGCATGGTGAGGCGCGTCGGCGGAAGATTTTCCCCTAGATCGAAAGAGCCTTGCGGTAGTTCAAGCTTGCTTAAATAGTGGAAGCGTCGAACATAGGCATCAGCTTGTGAAAATTCGAAGAGACGGATGCCCGGTGAGTGGAGCAATTCGCGGATGGTCTCGGGCGCCGCCGAGTCTCCCGTCAAGAATATGGCGTCCGCCTGTTGACTGAGGAGGGCCGTCCTGGCTGCCTCCCCCTCCAGATCAAGCAACTGTGTTTGCCCTTCAGCATCGATCTCGTTGGCCTTGAGCAGCGCCAAAGCAAGAAATCGCGTGCCGCTCCCGGACGGTCCGATCGCGATACGAAGTCCGCGCAGTTGTGACAGCCGTTCCATCACCGTTGGACTGCGGTAGAAAATAGTGAGCGGGACGTAGAACATACTCCCGAGCGATTTCAAATCGCCCGTTTCTATTTCTGCGGCAGTTGCGATACCTGACTGTACAAGAGCTATGTCCACGCCTGAATGTGCCGATAACAGCCGATTCAGGTTGTCCAAAGAACCTTCGGTCGAGACAATTTCGAGCTTGATGCCATTGTGCGCCAGGATCTTTTGGTACTGCTGAGCCGCCATATTGAACCGGCTTCCCGCAGGACCACTGGCGATTGTGAGTTTTCTGGGCGGGCCTGAGCGGACAAAGTGCCAGCCCGCGAAGATGACGATTGCGCTGACAACCAGTACCGGCCCCAGCGTCTGCGCCAGGGCCAGCCATGAAATCTTGGAATTCGTGGGAAGCAGGCGATCCAAAACCACTTTTAACTTGGATGTGCCTGCGGTTGCTCGGGTGTTCTCTCCCATCACTCTGCTCACTTGCTGGGTTTTCTCAATCCGCTCGTCCGGAGCCACTCCGGCGTTTGATCAGGGAGTGCTCTTCGCCGTCATGGCTTGCCGAACAAGCCCTTCAATTTATCCTGCAGCACGTTTTGCAGCTTTTGTTTCACCTCGCTCTTCGCGAGTGCCTCAAGGTCGGGCCGCACCGTCAGATCCGTGAAGGGTCCCGTCACTTTCACCGGAATCTGAATAGGTGTGTTGCCTGCAACTTGGAGCGTATCGGCAAGCAGCGAAAAATCGAGCGTCTTCGTCGGCAGATTGGCGCTGCCCTGACCCGTCACTTTCAGCACCGCAGAGCTGATGAGGAGATCGTGGGTCTGCGCCACGCCGTTCGTGATGTTGGCCGAAAGCTTGAATGCCGTAAACTGGGTGCGCCGGCTGTTCGGCGTCGCGGGGAGTGCCTCCCGGCGCAGCAGCGCTTCCGCGCGACCGAGCTCGAAACCTAAATCGATCCCTTCCACTGCGCCATTGGCAATGTTGGCGTCGAGCGTCCGTTCAAGGTCTTCAAGATGGCGTCCGCTCCGTCGCCGCGGGCGGTGGCTTTGAGATTCACGTCGCCGTGCCCGGTCACGTGCAAGGTCTTCGAAGCGGCGGCTACGAGTGGGCCGACATCGATGCCGCTCAAGTGCTCATCCATCGAGATCACCGGCGTGAGGGTGCGACGATCGAGCGTGATATCGCCCGAGTATTCCCCGCCGTTCACCTGGGCCTGGAGCGGGTAAATGTGCATCACCCGATCATTGGTCGCGACAGTGACCTTGAGGTTGGACAGGTTCAACGGCGCGAAGCGCAGGGACGCGACGGAGAGGGTACCGTTGGCATTGAGCGGTTTCGATACCGCTTCGGCAGCCTTCGGCTGCGGTTCCGCCGCGGCAGGTGACGTGACCGGACTTGGCGGCGGCAAGTATCGATCCATATCGAGCGTGTCCACAGTCAAGGCGAACTTTACAGCCTCGGAGACAACGTCGAGGGTGAGGCTCCCCTGCAGGTGCGTGTCGTCCAAGGTCGCCTGCAGGTTTGCGAACTGCGCAGCGTTCTTACCGTAAGTGAAATCGCTCGATGCCGCGAATCGCGAAAACGCCCTGGCGTCGCGGGTCTTCGGAAGGGCGATGGCGAGCGTCGGCAGAACCTCGCGCAGCGCCAATTGCTCGAGCTTGACCGTACCCTTGAGATTCATGGCATCCAAGATCTTCGCGCCCTCGACGTTCGCGTTCACCACGGCGCCAGCCGCACTCACTCGGACGGCGACGGCGCTCAAGGTCTGGGCCCTGAGATCGAGATCGACGGCTGGCGCGGACACGCTGACGCGCACCGGCCGTGGATTCCCTGCGAGGCTCACGACGCTTTCGAGGGCGAGCGCGCCGAGCGAATAGCGCCCCGCCGCCGGGTCGGTGCGCAGATCGAAGTGCGCATCGAGGCTCGCATGTTCACCGGCGGTCCCGCGCTGGGCATCCACGTGCAGGGTCACCGGCGCCGCGCCCGGTCCCCCGAGGGATCCGGTCTCGAGCGCGAGATTCTCGAGCACCACATTCTCATAGCTCACCCGCGCATTCGTGATCTTGAACCCCTCGAATTCCTGCACACCGGCCGCGCTCGAGCTCTCGGCCGTGGGCGCCGAGCTCTCCGACCGCCCGAACCCTTCCCAGTTGGCCTTGCCCGCGGCATTCTTGAGGAGCTTCAAGTCCAATCCATCCAGCTCGACCTGGCCGATCTCGAGCCGTTTCGCGAGGAGCGGTAGCAGTTTGACCCGGACCGAGGCGTGCGTGAAGCAACGAAGGGCTGCGCGGGAAAGCCAGCGGGGTTCCCCAGGGATGCGGAGCCCAGTTCGAGCGCGATCCGGGGGAATACGGAGAGCGCGATCTTCCCTTGAGGACGAGTTCGCGCCCCGTGGAGCGGTGCACCGCCGCGGCAATCTGGGGCTTGTAGTCGTTGGGATTGACCAGCAGCCACACCGCGAAGAGCGCAAGGACCACCACTGCAATCAGTGCGCCGACACCAGCGCTACGGTTTTGACGTCCGCACGTACATCCTCGGCAATTACAAGCCGGATAGATAGCTCATGCCGGGCCGCCTGAAGGGCTATCTGCGAACGTGACGATGGCAGCCCGGTCGCTGAGGGCCACGGCGAAAAGCGCTGGAACACCCATCGGAGCCTAAGGTCGGCGCGCCAGTTCTGGACCCGACCGCATACGGCGAGGCACAAACGTGTGCATCAGTGCAAAGCGGCAAACACCTTTGAGACGATTGCGCTGCCTGCTGCCGCCGGATTTTGCCTGATCGCGTGCTCTTCCTCGCCGATCATGAGATATAGGCCATCCAACGCTTTGTGTGTGACGTATTGATCGATGTTCACCGCGTCACCCTTGATCAGACCGATTTTCGCTCCTTGTCCGGCAACCTCATCATATTTCTTTGCCAAGCCTACCCGATCAGTTGCTTGCTTCACGATCGGCAGAAACTTTACCACCAGGGGTCCTTCGGTCTTGGCCTAAAAAACTCGGTTATCGAGTTATCGCCGCCCGTAAGGATTCTCTTGGCGTCATCGAGCGACATTGTCTTGACCGCATTTACCAGTAGTTCCTTGGCTTCCGGGACCGCCTGTTCGGCTGCCTTGTTCATGGCTACAACGAGTTCGTCGGCATCCTTGCCGCGCCCCATCATGCGCATCACCTTGGCGACCTCATCGAGTGCCGGAGGCAACGGGATTTTGACCTTGGGGTTGTCCAGAAATCCGCCCGGAATGCCGAGCTTAGCGACGGCCGAGGCGGCTCCTTTGTCGAGTGCCCCTCTGATACCCAGAGCAGCGTCCTGATTCGTGAGATCGGCAAGGCCCAACGCGAAAGCAGATCCAATAAGTACGCAGCCAATAAGCCCTGTTAGAGTCAATCGCACATACGGTAGGGCCGCTGCAGAAAACAGTCGACTCGCGACACCGTACGCTGGTGAATGGTACATAGCCACATCCTTGGAAATGCCCGTGCGTTTGTCTCTAAACTAAAAACAGGGTATTACGATCCGCACCTCGCGAATATTCGTATATGCCGAAACCGGATTTCGCTGGCCCCGGCACCAAGAAAGGCTTTTGCTTGGCCATGTCGTGTGTACGGTCGATGGCGAGTTTCCATTCGCGTCGAAAATAGCCCTCGAGCCGCTCCTGGGTGTGCTGGGAGACCATCGGAATGAAGAGAGCACAGTCGTGGATCTCGCGTCGGATCTTCTGATCCCACGAGTCCCCGCCCCGCAGCTCGCTCTGATCGAAGAAGACCTCGATCCCGGCCGCGCGCAGGGCCTCGCAAATCCTCTGGGCGGCCTGAGCATCCTGCGAGGCGTAGCTCAGGAATACCGCGTGCGATGGCTCAGTCACCGACGGGACCACCCTGACAGATCGCCGGAGGTCTTCTCATCGCCTCCGTAGGCGGAAGCTTAGCTCAAGTGGCTAAGTTTGGCCGGGCCGGGCGAGGGGACAGCCAGTGACGACCGAAAGAGGGCGCGCTCAATGTCCGCTCATACTCTTGAACGGCAGCTATTGGGGGAGTCGTCAGACCGCTCGGGGTCGATGACGGTCGATTCTTCATTGGCTCACGGCCAGAATCTACGGATGGACATCCATCACTGCGCGACGTTGGAAAGCACTAATATTGAGAAACACCATATCAAGCAAGACCCCCGTTCGATAGAATAGCCAAGACTCTCATATATGCGAGTTTCGATATCGCTATATCGAAAGGCCTATCATTCTCATAAGAAGGATACAAATCATGCATATTTCCAAGTCATACCAGACGCACCTTAGTCCTGCCGAAGACGAGGTTATTGAACAAGAAGATGTAAAAAAACTTGTCAATGTCGTTGAGGAATCCTTAGAGCGGATAGGGAAGTTGACCAAACTTCACGTGCAAGAAGTGTTGCACATTATTGAGGAGGTCGATGTGGCGGAGCTTACCTACGCCACCCAAGAAGCGATCAAGAAAATTTCAAATGCAACTGACCTCTGTCGGGCTGATATAATTGCGGTCTTTAAGGAAGATAGAGCCGCAACCGTTGAAAAGATCGTTCACCGACTTCGTGAAGAGAGCCACGTCCACAGGGCCCGGGTTTAGGAAAACGGAAAAAAATTAGATATCCTGGATTGTTGACTTTCCCTACCTTAATTGATGACGGGTCGAACGTCGCGCAGTCGGTGATCCCGACTGCGCGACAGCGTGATAGGAAATCCACTGATGCTGAGTTCGGGAACCGCGTTGGCCTGCCCGACAGCGGTCGCTCGCGACAGGCCGCCTTGGGTGGTCGATGGCGGCCTATCAATCTGCTCCGACCTCGGCTGACGGAATCGCTTGACCAGGGATCTGGCCGGCCGGATGCTCGCCGGCCGCGCCGCCCCGGTTGGCTGAGGGCGGCGCGCGCTCTTGCGCGGCCAGGCCCGCGAGTTCGGGCCCCTGGTCAAGCGATTGCGATGGTGATGCCGCCATGGGCAGGCTTAGGAACGAGATTCTGGAGCGGGCAGACTGATCGGCCTGGATACGGCAGGCGATAATATAATCTCCATTGGGGCGCTGGTTTGCTCTGTAAGTGATTGATATATATTACAATGATCTATACAGTATTCGCATAATGTAGATTATGTTAAATAATGGATTGGTTCGGCATCGGCGCACCAGCGGCACCTGCTATCGCTCACGGTTGCGGCGCCACACCCTCACCGTTTGACCATCCTCCCATACGTGAACCCAGCCAGCGTAAAGGTCAAACCCTGTTGCCCATCTTCTGAACTGAATTGCACGGCACCGGAAGCCGTCATACTCACGCTAAAGGATCGCATTCCGTCCCAAAGCGGTTTGCGCGATACACTGATTCCTGCCGGGGTCTCCGTGTAAATTGCCGTGTCCGGATACTGATACGCGAAATGGGCCTTATCGAGAACGTAGTTCCCCACGAAAACGGCGGTAATCTGTCTGTCTGTCTGCGAGCGATTGTGATAGATGGTCGTGATGGTGCCGTTCATGACGACAACGCGTCCGCCAACTTGCGGAGGCCTGAGCACGGCTCCATCCTCGTGCCACTCCTCGAGCTCATACGAGCCGGAAATAATAGCGTTCAGATTATCGAAACGCATTTGCGGATCTAACTCCGCTTATGCGGCCAGTGCAATAGCGACAAACGCGTAGCGGCACGAGTCCGTTATCCGCACGTTACGTCAAAAGCGCACACACAGGTGCGGGTCAGCCTGCGCAGCAGCATTGATCATTCATGTGCTATGGTCGCTCGGACATGTACTCATGGATGATTCTCAGCGCCTCCAAGCGAGTCAAGCTCGCGGCAATGGCTGTCGGCCTGTTCCCGCTGATCGCATTGTCGCAGGAGGTACAGCAGATCTCGGTTGCCGGCGAGCGAGCGATTCTTGCCAAGCCCGGCATCGAAATGACCGGTGCGCGCCACCCGGATGTGACGATCGTCGAATACTTCGACTACAACTGCCCGTACTGCAGGGCGCTGGCCCCCACGTTCGGGCGGCTCCTCGCCGGTGATAAGAAGATCGCATTGATCTACAAGGATTGGCCGATTCTAGGAGAGGTTTCCGTGTACGCTGCGCGGTGCGCCTTGGCCGCTCAGTACCAAGGCAAATATCTTGTGGCCCACAATGCGCTGCTGGACGGTCCGCGCCTGACGCAGGATGATCAAGTCGAGTCGGTCTTGCGATCTGCAGGGATCGATGTAGGGAAGCTGAAGAAGGACTTGTCCGCGCATTCCCATGATATCGATGCACTGCTCGGGCGCAATGATGCCGAAGCGGATGCATTGGAACTGCAAGGTACACCGGGCATTCTCATTGCCAGGCGCCTGGTGTCGGGCGTCGCCGATTTGAGCTTCATCCGAAGGGAGATTGCCGAAGTTCGGGGCGAAGCCCAATGATGCCTTAGGCTCACTCTTCGATAAGCCGCAGAACGCCCTGCTCCCAGTACCCAACCCCGAATCACCCTACGGCGGCGGCATACCCTCGCCTGCGCGGGTGAAATCAACCGTGCTGACTTGCGGAAAGTAGAGTCCCTCCGACCGGCGCACCCACCACTGACCCGTCGAAAAGTGTGTGGGGCGATCCGCGAACCGATAATCGTACAGCTGCGCTCGCACATATTTGGGAGGGGCATCCGCGAACGGATTGGATTCCAGCAGCGCCAGCACGGGCGCACTGCCTTGCAGCAGGCGCCACATCAACATGACGATCCAGGGATTTTCTCTCATGCTGCCGAGAGCGGCGAACCACATTTGCCAGTCGAGCCTTGGCTGGTGCGGGATGTTCCAGAGTGCGGGCCTGGACAGCGGTCCCGGTTTGTAGCGGAAAACATATTCGCGCCATTCTTTGCCGTCAGCGGAACCTTCGATCACGATCTCGGGCCGGGTGGTCGTCATCACCGCGAATAGCCCGTAGGGATTCACGATCAGCCAGGGCGAGACAGCGCGAGTCAGAGCGCCGAGCGCCGGCAAATCGGCACGGGCCACCGTCTGCCAGATGCGGTTCAACCCGACAGGTACGACGAGCACTGCGAGCATGGCCGCGATGACGGTTGCCGCGCCCCCCGGTAGCGGCACGCGTCGTCGGGCGAGCGACTCGAACGCCCTGGGCATGACTCGGCCTAGTGCCGCGTCGTCGAATAGAAAAATACACAACAGCATCGTGAGCAGATTGAAGAAATTGTAGTTGCCGGTCAGCACGATCAACGATTGAAACAGCAGGATACAACCGGCCGCCACAGCGCGCATGCGGCGCGGCAGAAAAATCAGAAACACACTGCCCAGCTCGACCGCCAAGGTGGCGGCTGTTCCAGCGACGAGCAGCCACGATGGCAGTTGCGCCGCATACCATGCGAGCGGAGTGGGCAGCGGCTGCGACCAGAAGTGATACTCCAGCGCGGTCAAGTTGCGCCACGAGGGGTCGCCGGACAGCAGCTTCACGAGGCCCGCCGTGAACACGTAGCGAAAAACCAGCCAGCGGTAGAGCCAGACCACGATCCTCGACCCACCGGTGAGGAATATGGCCAAGAAGCCCGCTTCCAGCAGCAGCGAGTCCCACTGGAAGCTCATGAAGTCCTGTCCCGCATACACACAGGAGAGGTAGAGAGCGAACAAGCCGATAAGCGCGGGTCGTGTCCACCGGTCAACGACGACGAGTAGGCCCAGGACCATGCCGACGATCGTGGCCGCGACCAGCGCCGTGTCGCTTGAGCTCACCCAGAACAACGAGGGCAGCAATCGATATGCCCCGCTGCCAAGAGCTTGGTGCGCTGCCTCGAAGAAATCGCGCGCCGGCAGGATTCCGTCATGGCCGATCAACCCCAGAATCTGCACGCTGAGCGAGGCGAACGCGGCAACATAGATCGCACCAAACACGCGCAAGAAGACCCAACTCACCAGGGTGTAGCGCTCCGCCCGAAGCGTGGGTCCCCACAGGAGTTTGCTGAGCAGATTCAGAAGGTCTCGCCGGTGAGCCAGAAATGCGTAGGCCCATTCGGTGAGCGGCGCAAAACCCGGCACATGCGAATAGCACCACCACCAAGCCGAGCGTCCGGGCGCATGCCGCAGCACCCGGAATGTCGCGGCCGCGCCTGAATACACGTGCCCGTCGGACTCGATGAGCTGGATGGCGCGCTGAAACGCCGGCGCTGGAATTGTCGGGTAATCCGCCGCGGCCTGCTGGTAGGCGCGGTAAATGACCCGCTCGTTAGTCAGATCCTGCCAATAGGCCACCCAGTAGCGGCAGATGGCACAGTCGCCGTCGTACACCACCGTGGGAAGCTGTTGTGGCATTCGTCGCTGCCGTTTGCAGAGCAGCTCCTGTCATCTACGATGGCCTGGCACGTCGCCAGCCATCAACGCTCCAGGCACCGGGGCCGGCCGCCGAGATGTAGAGAAACACAAAGCACCACTCGACCGCCATTTCCCCGCCATTGAGCATCGGTAGGAATGCACGAGGCGCGTGCGCGATGAAATAGGCGAACGCCATTTCGCCGGACAAAATGAACGCGATGGGCCGCGTGAACAGACCAATCAGCAGCATGAAACCCCCGACGACTTCCAGGATGCCCGCCATTCCCACCAGTGACATCAGTTGAATGCCGTCGAACATCGCAACGTGTGGCATATGAAAGAGCTTGGCCGACCCATGTTGGAAGAACATGAAAGCGCTGACGATCCGCAGGATGCTCAGCAGCATTGGCGACCGGGATTGAATTTTGCCTTCGAGCTCAGGCATGACTTTTCCCTCGGACGGTAGTGACCTGCGCAATTCTGATCCTCCGGCCGTGCCCAGGCAATCCGCAAGCCGCTGGCCGGGCCCCCATGGTTCCAGCGCGTCTTGACGCCGGGGACCGCTTAGTCGACATCGGTCACCGCGTCGCCGACTTGAATCTTCCCGCCTTCAATTATCCGAGCCCTGAGCCCGCCGCGGTTGCGGAAGTACGTCAACACCTCCCGACCGGTTCTCTTCGCGAAAAGACCGCAAGGCTCGCACAGCTCCATGCCCTCGACTATAGCCCCGCCAACGCGAAAGCGCTTTCCACGAAGATCATTGAGCCGGACGTCACGGGTCACGATGTTTCGACGCGGCATGTCAGAGGTGAATGGCCAACTGACCGTCCGTGCGAACGCTGCGATGTGCTCGCTTTCGATCAACGTCAGCTGGTAATCGGGCCCCCGGCGATTCGCGGCCTCAGCGTACCGATCACCCGCCAATCCGCCGTTGATCAACGCCGTCACCTCGTGGCGCGGCTCCATGGGAGCACCACGCTTGGCGGAAATGAAGATCTGCGCGACGCATCCCACGGCTGCGCTATTCGTCATGGAGGACGCCGCGGTGTGGCATGCGCGCTCACGACTTCTGCTGTGCGGAAGCTTGCATCTGCGTGGCAGACACGTCGCGAACGTGCTGGGCGAAGAACCAGCAATGCCCTTCCGGATCTTCGGCGCCGTATCGGCGGTCGCCATAAAACTGATCTTTGGGCTCTTCGACGATCTTGGCGCCTGCCCTCCTGGTACGCTCGAAATGCGCGTCCACGTCGTCCACATATACGTAGAGATGCTGCGTGACCTGACCCACTCGCTTCGGGTTCCGGTACTCGGACCCTGGACAACCCATCATGATGAGGCCGTCGGCCATGCGCATCTCCGCATGCGCGATTTTCCCGTCCGGTCCCGGAAGGCGCATGCTTTCGCGGAAGCCGAAAGCAGTCGTGAGCCAGCCGAGCGCGCCGGCAACATCTTCGTACAGCAGGTAAGGCGTAATGCGCGGTGTATTCTCGGGAGGATTCGTCGGCATGGAATGTCTCCTTTTGCATCCAAATGCACTGTTGCCCGTCCCCGCGCATTCTAGCGCGAGTGTAATCCGATTACATGACCAGCCGTCCGCCTCTCGCCCGCTTCGCACGATCCGTCAAGCTGCCCGCGACGCGTTCGATCGCCGATCGGTTGGACCACAAACTGGCTTGCGGAAGAAATTCAATCCGCCCTCCAAACCTCGTGGGCTGATTTAGATGCAGAGTGATGCGGTGGATGCCGCCGGCCGTGGAAACACAGGCCATGGAAACGTTCGACAGGGGAATCAGCTCCTCCGTCGCTCCTCTTCGCACCTGCAGGTGATCCTCGCAATCCCTCACTTCGTCGGCGAGACGATGTAGTTGCATTCTCCGAAAAAAGTAAACCCAAAAGCCACCAAGAACGCAAACGGGAATCGCATGGGCTACTGGCTCTCGCTCGAAGCCGCCGTCCAGAATTCCGGGAAGTGCGACGAACGCCATCAGCGCAGCGGCGCTGAGCCACATTCCGCGCCTGAACAAAGCAGTTTTTTTGAAGGAGATGACTTGCATCGGTATCCCATCCCCTCAGCCCCGCCCCAGGGGGCCGCAAACTCGATCCCTTAGAGCCGCCGAGCCCTGCCCCCAATGTCCAGGCCGATGATCGACGGTGGCGTGCTCGTGGTCAACGTGTCCTGCAGCGACGGCTTCACGAGCCGAATTTACGCCAATTCGGCCCAGTATGGGGAGAGTGGATCTCGCAACGGGTCGGTCGCGGCGGAGATTCAGCCGGTCGCTTCGAGTAGGGGCCTGATCGGCTCCCGATGCCAAGCGAACCGATTAAAGTTCTGCACGCTCAGCGGTCGACTGAACAAGTACCCCTGGTGGTGATGGCAACCGTTTCCGGCCAGGAAATTTCGCTGCTCCGATGTTTCTATGCCGTCCGCGATGACTTTCAATCGAGGGTCTGAGCCAACGCGACGATCGTTTTCGCGATCGCTGCGTCGTCCGGGTCGGTCAGCACGTCGCGTACGAACGACCGGTCGATCTTCAGCTGGTCCAGCGGCAGGTGCTTCAAGTAGTACAGCGAGGAAATAGCCCGTGCCAAAATCGTCAAGCGCGAAATTTACGCCCACCTTTTTCAACGCCGACATCTTCTCGATGACTTCCTCAACGTTGTGGAGCAGTACGCTTTCGGTCAGCTCCAGAGTGAGCCGATGGGGATCGGCGCCGGTCTTGCGCAGCGTCGAAACCACCTGCTGCACGAACTCGGCCTGGCGAAACTGACTGGCGCTGACGTTGACGGCGAGCTTGAAATCGGGCGTCATCGGTCGCGCGCCCCACTCGGCCAGTTGTTTGCACGCCGTGTCGAGGATCCAAAGACCCAACGGCAGAATAAAGCCGCTCTCTTCGGCTGCGGCAATGAACTCGCCGGGCAATACCACACCCCGCTCAGGATGCTCCCAGCGTACCAGCGCTTCAGCCCCCATGAGTTCGCCTTCTCGCTCAATGCGCATTGCGCCGCTTAATGTCTAATTCGCCGCTTAATGTCTAATTGAGCGCTGGAACAAGGCAGGGCGAAGCGTGACGGACTTCTTCGTGATCGCGCGACGCCGCACTTGGTCGCGCGCTGCCGGCAAGATTTCATGCGCAACTGGGATATGGACCTAAGTTTGGCCAACGCTGGTTTGGCTAAGGTAGCTGCACTTCTTAACGAGTGGCTATCAGCAAGCATATGTCCAATCGCGTTTCGAACACATCCCTGCTTCTAGTTCCTTGTGCGGCACTGATGATCGGGTTCAGCGGGCCGAGCCCCGCCGGCTCGCCTCCGCCCGATCTGCGTGCCGATACGATTCTCGTCGTCAAACACGAACGTAAACTCTATTTACTGCAAGATAATTTTCCGCTGCGCAGTTATCGCATTGCGCTCGGCCTCAGTCCGACCGGCGCCAAACAGCGCCAATGGGACTTTCGCACCCCGGAAGGCAGCTACTTCATCGATTTTCGCCGGGAGCACAGCCATTACTTCAAGGCGCTGCACATCTCTTACCCAGGCCCTGAGGACCGGAAGCGATCGTCCGCGCTGCATCTGAGCGCCGGCGGGGATATCTTCATCCACGGAGAGCCCAATCAACCCACCAAGCCTGCCTCCTATTACCAAACACGCGATTGGACCAATGGCTGCATCGCGCTCTCCGATGCAGATTTGCAGGATGTGTGGGATTTGACCTCGGGCCGGACACGCGTCGAAATCGTGCCTTGAGCGGACTGCGGTGATTCCGCGGGGCCTGAATTACATGTTGCCCGGCTGCTTCTGATCCGGCTGATTGGCGGAGCTCACCGGCCAGTTCTGGACCTGCTGCCAAGCCTGCTGTGCCGCGGGCGGCAGCTTGTCCATGTGCTTGAGGAAAAGCGCAAGCGTCCAGATTTGCTGATCGCTCAGGGAGCGCGCGAATGAAGGCATGCCCGTCAGTCGAATTCCGTGCTTGATCTTCCAAAACGAAACGCCTTCCGGGTCGTCCTCGACCCCGTCGGTCGCCAACTGCGGCGGCCTTTGATAAAGACCTTTCGCGATGGGCGATGGAGACGCGGCCCCCTGCGCGGAACCATGGCAAACCGCGCAGTTCTGCGCGAAAAGACGAATTCCGCTGATGAGATTCTGTTCGGTCAACTCGACCGGATTCTTGCCCTGCGGGGCCACGCGGCGAAGTGTCGAATCGAGCGATGTGTCCGCCATCCAGGTCTCCAACCAGCCTGGCCTTGTATCGGCATTGGCTGGAATGAGGCCGCTTTTCAGCAGGGCGTAAGCGCCGATAATGGCAAAGACGATCGTCAACACCATTCCGAAAATCATGCCCTTCAGCATCGAACCGCCTCTGCCAGGGTTGGCGTCCGTCCGGTACCATTCGAACTGCAAGTTTGCACCCGTTATCGTTGGGCGGTCAAAAGCGCTCGATATCCATGTACGATGTCATGTCACATGCCGACAACGGAGATGCCCATGCTGAAGATCTTTCACTCACCCCGAGCTCGGTCGCTTCGCATCGTGTGGTTGTGCGAGGAACTGGGGCTGCCCTACGAGACCGTCGCCGTGAAAATCGGCGAACCGTCTCCGGAATTGCTTGCCGTGAATCCCTTGAGATCGCTTCCCGCGATGCAGGATGGCGCCGTCACCATGATCGAGTCGATCGCCATGATGATTTACATCATGGGAAAGTATGGCCCGACCGATCTGGAATTGATGCCGGGCGATCCGCATTACGCGCGGTACCTGCAGTTCCTGCTATTCGGCGAGGCTGGGATGGCGATGTACGGCAACCCGCTCGTGGCGACCAAATTCTTCGCTCCGGAAGACAAGCGCGCCAACTGGACGAATGACTATCTCAAAACCACCTTCGCGAAGCGTCTGCGCTACCTCGATGATCAATTGGGCGGCGCACAGTATCTGGTAGGCGACCGCTTCACCGCGGCGGACATCTCGGTCGGCTACACGATCGGAATGGCCGGCTTTGCCGCGGACATCGACCTGTCGCCGGCGCTGCAGACCTACCACGAGCGCTTGAAATCGCGCCCGGCCTATCAGCGCGCCGTGAGTCGGTCAGCCTGACCTACCAAGCGAACGCGCATGCGCAATGGCTGCGCATTCCCTAGTGATTGACCGTGATGATAGGGTCCAAGAGCCGCAGCGCGTCTCCCAGCTGCGTGGCCCCAGTGCGCTTGAGGTCCTCGCTCGTATAGGATTGGCCAATCGCTGAGCAATCCTTGCCGTTGGCGGCAATTCGACTGCCGGTTTGTTTCAAGCAGGCGGAATTGTGAGCGACAGCCGGGGAGCCTCCGGTGGCGCACCCCGCGAGGATCAGCATCGAGGCCATTACGCTTGCAACGTTCAAATAAGCGACCATGTGACACCTCCAAGAGGTGCTGATTATACTCCCCTGGCGTTGCCATTCGGCACGCACATGGAGGCGAATGAAATGAGCAAGGCAATCAACTATCAGCGCCCCGACGGGGCAAGCGTTAACGCCTATCTGGCCGAGGGCCCGCGAGTCGCCCAAGCCCCCGGAATCGTCGTGATCCAGGAGTGGTGGGGACTCAATGATCAGATTCGGGGCGTTGCGGACAAGCTCGCGGGGGCGGGCTATCGGGCCCTGGTGCCGGATCTATATCGCGGCAAGGTCGCGCTGCAGGCGAACGAAGCCGAGCATTTGATGAAGGGTCTGGACTTCGCGGTGGCCGCTTCTCAGGACATACGTGGCGCAGTGCAGTACCTGAAGGCCTCGGGCGGCACGAAGGTCGGCGTCACCGGGTTTTGCATGGGCGGCGCGCTGACCCTGCTTGCGGCCGTCCATGTGCCGGAGATGGACGCCGCGGTGGTCTGGTACGGCTACCCCCCGCTCGAATTCATCGACGCCAAACGGATCAGCGCGCCGCTGATGGCGCACTGGGCCACGGAGGATACAGCGTTTCCGATTGCCAAGGTCGACGAGCTGGAGAAGAAATTCCGCGATGCGAAGGTCGCGTTCGAATTCCACCGGTACCAAGCGAAGCATGCATTCGCGAATGAAACTGCCGACTCGAGGAACCTTCCGTTCCTGAAGCACGACGCGGCGGCCGCAGAGCTCGCTTGGCGCCGTACGCTGGAGTTCTTTGCGCGGCACCTCAAGTGACGGCAGCGGAGCATGAATCGCGAAGGGGAAGAGAATTGATCGTTTCCACATCAAAAAACGCCGGGGTGGCGATCATCTCGGTCGACAATCCGCCGGTCAATGCGCTCGGCAAGGCCGTACGCGACGGGCTCGACCACGCTCTTGCGGACGCAGCCGACGACACGACCATCGGCGCAATCGTCATTGCATGCCGGGGAAGAACCTTTTTCGCGGGCGCCGACATCAGCGAATTCGACCAGCCGCCCAGCGGCGTGCAATTGCCCGAATTGTGCGATCGCATCGAGGCGTGTCCAAAGCCCGTCATCGCCGCCATCCATGGAACCGCGCTCGGAGGCGGCCTGGAAGTTGCCCTCGCATGCCATTACCGGATCGCCGTCGGATCGGCCAAGCTCGGGCTGCCGGAGGTGAAGCTGGGGCTGCTGCCGGGAGCCGGAGGCACACAGCGCCTTCCGCGGCTCATCGGCCTCGCGCGAGCGCTGAAAATCGCCGCCCTGGGCTCGCCCATCGGTGCCGCCGAGGCGCTCGCGTCGAAACTCATCGACCGGCTGGCAGGCGACGAGTCTTTGATCGAGGATGCCGCCGCGCTGGCGCGCGATGTCGCCGCGGCGAGACCTCTGCCCCGAACGAGCGAGCGGCAGGCGAGTCCCGATGCCGGCGCCGTGAGCGCGTTTCGCAGGGAACACGCACGCCGGTTTCACGGCTTCGAGGCGCCTGAAGCGGTGATTCGCGCAATCGAAGCCTCGACGCTGCCGTACGCCGAGGGCCGGCGGATCGAGCGCGCGGAATTCGATCGCCTGCTCGCGGGCGCCCAATCCGCGGCTCTGCGCTATCTGTTTTTTGCGGAGCGGCAGGCCGGCAAGATCGACGGTCTGGATGCTTCGGCGAAGCCCCTGACCATCGCCAAGGTCGGTGTGGTCGGCGCAGGCACGATGGGCGGCGGAATTGCCATGAATTTTCTGTCGATCGGCATTCCGGTGCGGCTCGTCGATCTGAACGCGGAATCGCTGGCGCGCGGCGTCGGAGTGATCCGCAAGAATTATGAGGCGACGGCGGCGAAGGGCCGGCTCACGAGCGGGCAAGTCGAGGCCGCGATGTCCCTGCTCGCTCCCGATCCCGGGTTGGCCGCGCTGGCCGACTGCGATTTGATCATTGAAGCGGTCTTCGAAAACATCGATGTCAAGCGCGAGGTGTTTCAGAAGCTCGACTCCATCGCCAAGCCGGCGGCGATCCTCGCCACGAACACCAGCTATCTTGACGTGGATGCGATTGCCCGGGCGACCCATCGACCGGGACGAGTCCTCGGCCTGCATTTTTTTTCCCCGGCCAACGTCATGCGCCTGCTGGAAGTCGTGCGCGGCAAGGCGACGGAGGACACCGTGCTCGCGACGGCGATGGCGACCGCGCGGCACATCGGCAAGATCGCGGTGGTGGCGCGCGTCTGCGACGGCTTCATCGGCAATCGCATGCTCAAACCGCGCCAGCTGCAAGCCATCGAACTGCTCATGGAGGGCGTTGCCGCGCAACGCATCGACCGTGTCATCACGGACTTCGGCATGCCGATGGGACCCTTGCAGCTTGCTGATTTGGCGGGTGTCGACATCGGCTGGCATCGGGATCCGAAGCGCGTCGAGACGCTTCGCGACGCCTTGTGCGCTGCGGGGCGATGGGGCCAGAAAACCGGCAAAGGGTTCTACGATTACGACGCCGCCAGGCGCCCCTCGCCTTCTGCCGAGGCGAACCGCTTGATTGCCGAGTTCGCCAAGGAGCGCGGATCTGTACGGCGCGAGGTCGGCGATCAGGAGATCCTGGAACGCTGCCTTTATCCGATGATCAACGAAGGCGCAAAGATCCTCGATGAGAGCGTGGCGCAGCGAGCATCGGACATCGATGTGGTATGGACCGCAGGCTATGGTTGGCCGTCATATCTGGGCGGCCCGATGTTCTGGGCCTCACGGGTGGGGCTGCGCACCATCGTGGCGGGTCTGGAGAAGCACGCGGCGCGCCTTGGCCCCGGTTTCAGCCTTTCGCCATTGCTCACGCAACGCGCCGCCGCCGGCAAGGGCTTCCAGCCATGAGTCGATCTACATCACGATGACGAGCTTGCCCGTGGCGCGCCGGTCGAGCAGCGCGCGGATCGCTTTGCCGCCCTCGGCGAGCGTGTACGTTCGGGAGATGGTCGGACGGATTTTTCCCTGCGCGTACAGCTCGAACAATTCATGCATGTTGTTGGCGTGATGTTCGGGATCGCGCGCCACAAACGCTCCCCAGAACACCCCTACGATCGAGCAGTTCTTCAGCAACGCCAGGTTGAGCGGCGGCGCCGGTATGCCCGCCGGAAAGCCGATCACCAGATAGCGGCCTTCGTAATTCATGGTGCGCAGCGCCGGTTCGCAGTAATCCCCGCCAACCGCGTCATAAATCACGTCGGCGCCGCCCGCGCAGACTCGCTTGAACTCCGCGGCCAGGGCGCGGCTTTGGTCCTTCGACAGCGCGCCGCGCGGATAGACCAGGGTATCGTCGGCACCGCAGCGCTTTGCAAATGCCGCCTTGTCGGCCGATGAGACTGCGCCGATCACCCGCGCGCCGAGCGCCTTGCCCAGCTGGATCGCGGCGACACCGACGCCGCCCGCTGCGCCGAGCACGAGCAAGGTCTCACGGCTCTTGAGATTGGCGCGATTCTTCAAGGCGTAATAGGAAGTCGCGTAGGTGAGCATGAAGGCGGCGGCCTCCTCGAACGGCATGGCATCGGGGATGCGCGAGCAGTGGTCTTCGCGAAGCGCGATTTTTTCCGCATAGCCGCCGCAGCCCGCCGATCCGAGGATTCGATCCCCAGGCGCGAATCGAGTGACTCCCGCGCCGACGCTCTCGATCACGCCGGCGACTTCCGCGCCCGGTGCGAACGGTCGGGCCGGCTTGAGCTGGTAGCGATCCTCGATGATCAGCGCGTCGGGAAAGTTGACGCCCGCCGCTTTGATCGCGATGAGAACCTCCCCTGCCCCGGCCGTCGGCTCCGCAATCTCGGTCAGTTCAAGCGTCTCCGGCGGTCCCGGCAGTTTGCTGAGCAATGCCTTCATGGTCGGGATATTGTAGCTCGATCGAGGGATCGGCATGCCGAGCCTTGCAAGGCGGTCAATATCAAACCGCGCTGCGTTGCGCTACTATGCCGGTCCGCGCGCCCGCGGTACTCCGATCGAGGTGTTTCGATGACTCGCCGGCTCATCTGCTCTGGCTCCAACTTTGAAACGCAGATCGCATATTCGAGAGCAGTCGTTGATGGCGAGTGGATTTTCGTCTCCGGCACCACCGGCTTCAATTACGCCACGATGTCCATCGCGCCTGATGTCGTCGAGCAAACCGAACAGGCCTTTAGAAACATCGACGCCGCCTTGCGCGAAGCCGGCTGCGGTTTGTCCGACGTGGTCCGCGTCACCTATATTCTTCCGGATGCGAGCGAGTTCTCGCGCTGCTGGCCCACGCTTCGCAAGTACTTCGGCGAAATTCGCCCGGCGGCTACGATGATCAGCGCCGGTCTGGTGGACAAGAGGATGCGAATCGAAATCGAAGTGACGGCCCGCGCGCGATCCCAACCTAGTACCTAGACCGCGCTAGTGGATCACGCCGTCCCGCGCAATCGATCGGCTATTAGCCCAGTGATCGTGTCGATGGTGGATGAGCTCGACTGCATATCGTTCGATTTTGCCTGGGTGTCCACCGCATAGACCAGGGTCGCATCCTGTGCATCGAAGAGCTTCGTAACGATGTGAATGTCGTCGGTGATCATCGGGATCGATGGTGTCGTTTCAAGTTGGACGTAGGCCACCGGGACGCCGTACGCGCCCAAATCGCCCGTCACGTATCCCTGGCCCGTTACCTGGTAGTAGGGGGTGGCGCGTGTATCGCTGGTGTTGCCTTGGTGCGCGCCAAGCTGCATTGAGACCACAGCGCTCGTGAGCACGGCGTCGGCATGGCCGCCTGCGACGCGCTCGATATTGGCGCGTGTCAGCGGATCGTTCGGCATCATCGTGTTGCAGCTGACGAAGGGCGTGGTCGAGCTGCCCGGGAACTGCGATGCCATGGAAAACTCGAACGCGCAGCGCTGGGTGAAGTCCGTGCTGATGCCGACGATCAAGATCCTCGAGTATGAGGGATGGTGCGGTACAGATCCCTGCCACGCGCTCCGTACCGAATTCCGGCGCAGGCGGAAAGCCATGCCGCGCCCAGAATCAGCAGCGTGGACCCGACAGAGGTATGCTGCATACGGACAAGGCGGAGGCCGATACGGGGCATTCTAAACTCCCTGATGACCATAGCCGGATGACTATAGCCGGCACGACAGCTTACCCGATGCCGGCCCGGTGGACGGAAGAGCCGGGCAAACAGTGTACCCGGGCGCCCGCCCGGCATCGCCGTGCGGCTCATAACGGCACTCAGTCTATCGTATAGCCCGCAGTGCGCACGGCTGGGCGCGCGAGCCTGGAGCGAGTGCGTCCGCTTTGAGCGTCTCGGTGCTGCTGAGGGTGATGGCAGTGCCTCCGTACACCGGCGAGGACGTCGTGGGCGTGGTGCCGTCGCGGTTTCCTTCCGGGTTGTCCGCGCCCAGGTCGGTAGTAACGCCATCGGCATAAATGAACAGCTGGACCAGGATCAGGCTCGAATCAAAGCGCGGACTTGCCGTATTCCTGTTTGATGATGGGGTGTGAACTCGACAGTCCGCCGTCGACCACGAGCGCATGGCCGTTGACGTAGCTGGACTCGGCGCACGCCAGGAACAGCGCGGCGTGCGCCACTTCCTCAGGCAGGCCGCTGCGGCGCAACGGGTTCAGGCGCCCGATGCGCGCTTCCTTGCCCGCACTGCGCGCCGCCTCGAAAATCGGCCGCGTCATTCCAGTCTCGATCAGCCCCGGACACAGTGCATTGACTCGCACCCCTGAACCGCTGAGCTGCTGGGCAGCGACCTGCACCAGATTGATGACTCCGGCCTTCGAGGCGGAATAGGCAGGGCCCCCTGCCCCTGACCTCAGGCCCGCGACCGATGCCGTGCAGATGATCGATCCCCCGCCGCGCCTTGCGATGGCCGGCGCGGCATACTTGATGGCGAGAAAGGGGCCGATCAGATTGATCTGCAATATCCGCTGCCAGTCCGCGGCATTCTGCTCGAACAATGCCGCGACGCCGCCCGACACTCCCGCATTGGCGAACATCACGTCGAGGCCGCCGCACCTGTCGACCGTGGCGGCGACGAGCGCTGCCACTTGATTTTCATCCCCGGCATCCACGGCGACCTCGGTGCCTTGAAGATCGGCCGCGACGACGGTGGCTCCCTCGCGTGAAAACAGCGCCGCCGCCGCCTTGCCGATGCCGCTGCCCGCGCCCGTGACGATGGCGATTTTCCCCTGCAGCCGCTGACTCACAGACCGACGCCGATGGTGGCGCCTCCGTCGACGATGATGGCCTGTCCCGTGGTGAAGGCGGACGCCGGAGCCGCCAGATAGACGGCAGCGCCGGCGATTTCGTGCGGCTCGCCGATCCGCCGCAGCGCGCTGCCCGCGGTCACCGCCTTCAGTGTTTGCGGGTCCTCCCAAAGCGCACGCGCAAAATCGGTCCGCACCAGCCCGGGCGCAATGCAATTCACACGTACGCCGAATGGCCCGTACTCGGCGGCCAGGTTGCGCGCCAGCTGGAAATCAGCGGCTTTCGAAATGTTGTAGGCGCCGATCACCGTCGAGGAGGTGAGCCCGCCGATCGAAGAGACGATGATGATGGATCCATCCCTGCGCTCCAGCATCTCGGGGGCCACCATGCCGATCAGCCAGTGATTGGACAGCACATTGTTGTCGAAGATCTTGCGGAACTGTTCGTCCGAGATGTCCGCCATCGGGCCGTAGTACGGATTCGATGCGGCGTTGCAGACCAGAATGTCGATGTGGCCAAATTCCATGCGCGCGGCGTGGACCAGCGCTTGAAGTTCGTCCTTGGAGCTGATGTTGGCCGTGCAGGCTATCGCGGTGCCCGCCCCGTGCGCCGCATTGATCGCGTCCGCCGTCGCCCTGCATGCGGCGATTTTGCGGCTGGAAATCGCGACCTTGGCCCCCTGCTCGGCCATCGCCTCGGCAATGGCCCTGCCGATGCCGCGCGAAGAACCCGTGATGACGGCAACCTTGCCGCTCAAATCGAATAGCGACATGATCGATCCTCGTGCGCTCGATTCCGCATCAGGCGGCGCCTGCTTTGAGCGCGCAGGCCCAGGCCTGCGCCGCGAGCGGGCGCACCCGCGCGGCCATGGCCGCCGCCTGCGCATTGGACGCCGTTCCCTGCAGCACCCGCTTGCAAATGCCCTGCACGATCGCCGTCAATCGAAACAGATTGTAGGCGAAGTACCAGTTGAGATCGGGCACACCGTGCCGGCCCGTGGCCGCGCAATAGCGGCTGACGGCCTCATCGAGCGTCGGTATGCCGAACGCCCTCAAGTCAAGACCCGCGATCCCCGCGCCGCCCTCGTGTCGGGTTTCCCAGTTCATCAGCAGATACGAGAAATCGGCAAGCGGATCGCCGATGGTCGACAGCTCCCAGTCGAGTACGGCCAGCACGCGCGGCGCATCAGCGGCGAAAATCAAGTTATCGATGCGGTAGTCGCCGTGCACGATCGCCATCCGATCCTGGACGGGGAGCCTCTGGGGAAGCCAAGCAATCAATTTTTCCGCCTCTTCGATGCGCTCGGTCTCCGAGGCCCGGTACTGCTGCGTCCAGCGCCGTATCTGCCGCTCGAAGTAATTGCCCCGCCGGCCGTAGTCGCCGAGTCCCACACTGGCCGGATGGATGCCGTGCAGCTGCGCCAGCACGTCGATCATCGCCTCGTAGGTCGCGCGGCGCTGTGCGGAGGTCGCCTCCGGAAGCGCGCCATCCCACAAGGTGCGCCCCTCGATCATCTCCATCACGTAGAAGTCCGCGCCGATGATCGTGGAGTCCGTGCAAAGCGCATACGGCTTGGGAATCGGAAAGCCGGTCGGATGCAGCGCTGCGAGCAGTCTGTATTCGCGGTCGACGGCGTGGGCCGAGGGCAGCAGCGGGCCGAACGGCTTGCGGCGCATCACGTAGCGCCCCGATGCCGCTTCGATGCGATAGGTCGGATTCGACTGGCCGGACGGAAACTTCTCGACCGCCGCCGGCCCGCTGTAGCCAGGCACGTGGCCGCGCATCCAACGATCGAGGGCGGCGATATCGAGCCGCTGTTCGCACAAGGAGGTGCTTGGGGCGAAGCTCATGCGGGACGGTGCTTGCCGAATTCGAGCCGCGCGATCGAGCGGTTGTGCACCTCGTCGGGCCCGTCCGCCAGACGCAGTGTGCGAATCTGGGCAAAGCTCTTGGCGAGCCCGAAATCGCTGCTCACGCCGGCGCCGCCGTGTGCCTGGATGGCGTCATCGATGACGCGCAGCGCCATTCGCGGCGCGGCGACCTTGATCATGGCGATCTCGGCACGCGCCTCCTTGTTGCCGACCCGATCCATCATGTCGGCCGCTTTGAGGCACAGCAGACGCGTCATCTCGATGTCGATCCTCGCCTCCGCGACCCGCTGCTCCCACACCGATTGATCGGCGAGCTTTTTGCCGAACGCCACCCGCGACGACAGGCGTCTCGACATCTTGTCGAGCGCCTCCTCGGCGGCGCCGATCGTGCGCATGCAGTGATGAATACGACCCGGTCCGAGGCGGCCTTGAGCGATCTCGAAGCCGCGCCCTTCTCCGAGCAGCATATGGTCGGCCGGTATGCGCACGTCCTTCAAAATCACGTCCGCATGGCCGTGCGGCGCGTCGTCGAAGCCGAACACCGCCAGCATGCGCACCATTTGCACGCCGGGCGCGTTTATCGGCATCAGCACCATCGATTGCTGCGAAAAGCGCGCGGCCGAGAAATTCGTCTTGCCCATGACGATGGCGAGACGGCAGCGCGGGTCTCCGGCGCCCGACGACCACCATTTTCGTCCATTGAGCACGTAGCAATCGCCGTCCCGCTCGATCTTCGTTTCGATGTTGGTGGCATCCGAGGAGGCCACTGCCGGCTCGGTCATGAGGAATGCCGAGCGGATTTCCCCGCTCATCAGCGGTTTGAGCCAGCGCTCCTTCTGATCCCTGGTGCCGTAGCGGTGCAGCACTTCCATGTTGCCGGTGTCGGGGGCGGAACAATTGAACACTTCCGCACTCCAATCGATCCGGCCCATTTCCTCGGCGCACAGCGCGTATTCGAGGTTCGTGAGACCCGGACCGTCGAATACGAACCCATCCTCGACATGGCCCGCAGGATGGCCCGGGGGCATGAACAGGTTCCACAAGCCGGCGCTCTTCGCCTTGGCCTTCAACTCCTCGATGAGCGGCAGCACCTTCCAGCGCTCGCCGGCCGCCTGCTGCGCCTCGTAATCATGCTGCCGCGGGCGGATGTGCGCTTCCACGAAATTCCTGACGAGAGTCCGCCAATGGATCTGCCGCGGGCTCAGGGTGAAGTCCATAGGTCCTTCCTGCTTGTGATGATTACCGATTAGTATGTAACCCCATGAACGCCAAACTGCAATCCCCGCCGCATGGCCGGGGCGCTGAGAACCTGAGGATCTTTGCAGCACGCAACCACCGACATGATGATCCACGGCATTCCGCAGCTGATCGCCTACCTGTCGACCATGGCGCCCCTGCAGCCGGGCGACGTGCTCGTCACCGGCACGCCGCCGGGCGGCGTCGGCATGGCGCGCACGCCGCCGCTGTGGCTGCGCTCCGGCGACCGGGTGGAGATTGAGATCAGCCGCGTCGGCATTCTCGAGAATACGGTGATCGAGGAAGTCGACGCGCAAGGATGAGCGCCGCCAGGCCCAGCAGCGTCCAGCCGTCGAACGCGCCGGTGCTCCCGGTGTTCGGCGAGGGGGTGACGGTCAGCGTCGCCGTGGTCGGGGGTGACGTACCCACTGCGTTCGAGCAAGTCAACGTGAATGTATAGGTGCCCGCCGTCGTCGGATTCTGCGTATATTCGCCGCTCGGCGCCAGCGTGCCGATCCAGCTCCCCAATGCTTCGGTATTCGAATTCCCGGTCGGGGTGCAGTACAGCGCGTTGACCGATGACCAGGAAATCACCGTCGTGCCAGGCCCTTCAATGGTGGTTGCACCCAGTGTGAGCGTGGGTGCGGGAGGCGCCGTCGGCGCAGCAGCGGCGGTCGTGGCGTCCGGCGCCGCCGCGCTGTGAAGATGTGCCCGTGCGTTCGCACCACCGGTCGCGAAGGCGTCGATCGTGCTGCCGGTGCCGCCCTCGACGGCAACGCTGATTCGATCCGGCGCCCGGGTGCCGCTGCTGTTGGCGGCCAGACCGACGACGATGCTCACGGTCTGCTGCCTGCTGTCGCCGGTGGAACTCGCTGGATTCACGATGGAAAGGATCCGGTAGGGGTCGGCGCCGAGCGGATTCGGGCCCGTGCAGCTCACCGCATTGCCGTCGTTGTCGGTGACGGTGAGGTCCCCGGTCGTCCCCTGAACGCAGAGATCGATGCTGCCGCTCGCACTTGCCGGCACGCCGCCCACGTCGCGCTGATCCCACTGCACCACCACTGCGACGGAGCGGCCCGGTGGAATCGGCCGAACGGTCACCGGCAGCGCCGTCGCGTTGGTCGCGCCGGTTGCGTCAAAGTTCAGCAGGTATTCTCCCGCGTTCGATCCGCCGCTCGATAGGGTGCGAAAGCTGGGCGCCGCGTTCTCGTAAGTGGCGGCTCGGGCACTCCCGTTGGCAGAAAAGTACGTCGCGCCCTGCGCCAAGACCGCCAACGCACCGATTGCCAAGAAACGTGAAGCCATCGCGTGATCTCCAGGGGCCTTTGATTGATGCTGAGGATTGTGACTTACAATTTGCGCAAAAATGCATCTTGCGCAAAAAATATCATCTCGCGGCCTATCTCTTCAGATACTGGTGAACGATCTCGATCAGCTCTTCGGCAGCCAGGACCTGCGGAGCTTCACGCTTGGCCTGCGGATCGATCATGTGCTCGCGAATGTGATCTTCGATGACCTCTGCGATGAAGCCGTCCAAGGCGCCTCGGCACGCGGTAGCCTGTTGCAGGACGTAGGCGCACTCATCGTCCGCCTCGACCGCGCGTTCGATCGCCTCGACCTGACCTCGCAGCCGCTTGAGGCGATTCAGCAGTTTGACCTTTTCATTCGCAACGTGACCCATGCTTCCGGACTCCTCTTGATTAACTATACCAGGGTAGGGTATACACGAACAGTCGCCGCGGCTCGGCGAGGCGGAACTGTGCGTCGGTTGGCGGACCCATGGGCCCCGGCACCCGGGCGAGACTCTCGAGGAGTACTGATCATGGCTGCATTTTCGGCGGTATACCGGACGCTGGCCGCCCTCGCCTTTTGGTTCCTGGTAGCCGGCACGTAGGCGCGCGGGAGTGAATTTTTTCGCAAAGCTCTATTATCCCCTGCGCAAGGCGTGGAAGGCCGTGGGACTCTACCTGGTCATCGCCGGACCGGGCATGGTCGTCATGGTCGCGGACAACGACGCCGGCGGCATCACCACTTACGCGGCCACAGGGGCGAAATACGGGTACCACCTCATCTGGTTCCTGCTGCTCCTGATCCCCGTCGCCTACTATGTCCAGGAGATGACCGTGCGCCTCGGCGCCGTGACCAAGCGCGGCCACGCCGAGGCGATCTTCGACGGCTTCGGAGCGTTCTGGGGCTGGTTTTCCCTGCTTGACCTGATGATCGTCGACTGGCTGACGCTGGTCACCGAGTTCGTCGGCATGACCGCCGCTTTCGCCATATTCGGCGTGCCGCCGTGGATCACCGTGGCGGCGGTCATCGTGCTGATGGCGGTCATCGTCCTCAATGGCCGGTACTGGACATTCGAGAAGCTCGCGCTGCTGTTCTGCGCGTTGAACCTGATCTACATCCCGGGCGCCTTTCTCGTGCATCCGGCGGTGGGCGACGTACTGCACCAGGGATTGATTCCGAATTTCGCGGGGGGCTTCAACGGCCAGCTGTTCTTCTTCCTCATGGCCAACATCGGGACGACGATCGCGCCCTGGATGCTGTTCTTCCAGCAAAGCGCGGTGGTCGACAAGGGAATGCTCGAGAAGGACATCCCGTGGGGCCGGTTCGACACATTGCTCGGCTCGATCATTCACCGTCGTCGTCGCCGTGTTCATCGTCATCGTCACCGGAACCGTGCTTCCGGGCATCGACATCGACAGCGCCGCGCAGGCGGCGCAGGTACTGATGAAGACCGACCGCTACGTCGGGACCTTCCTCGCCATCGGCCTGTTCGATGCCGGCCTGCTCGGCGCCATCTGCATCTCGCTTGCCAGCTCCTGGGCCTTTGGCGAGATCTTCGGCTGGGCGCATTCGCTCAACACGAAGATCCGCCAGGCGCCGTGGTTCTACGCGACGTACTTCTTCATGCTGGTAAGCGCCGGCCTCGTCGTGCTCATTCCGAACGCGCCGCTGGTCCTGATCACCTTGTTCGTGCAGGTGATCGCCGTTACCCTGCTCCCGGCGGCCCTGGTGTTTCTGATCCTGCTGCTCAACGACAAGGCGGCGATGGGCGAGCGCTGCAACTCGCTGCGTCAGAACCTCATCGGCGGCTTCATAGTCGTGTCGATCATCCTGCTGTCGACCCTGTACGGCTTCTCCGTGCTGTTTCCCAACCTGTTCAAATAGGCGAGTACGCTCGATATGAGCGCGTTCCGCAATCTGTTCGACAAGATAAGCGCCATCAATGCCCGCTATCGCGAACCGCGCATCGCGATGTCGGGCGGGGTGCGCATCTCGCTGATGGTGCTTCGCGTGTACCTTCTGGCGCTGGTGGCGCTGATGATCTATAAGTTCGTCCTGATCGTGACGCAGGGATAAGCCGTGGTTACCGTACTCGAGCACGAGTTTTACCTGAGCGAGATACTCGACCGGTGGGTCTTCGTGAAGAAGCACCGCATCGGGCGCCTCGGCGACCTGGCGATCGTCGAGACCGGCAAGCTCCCCGAGGTCACGCACGTGATCGTCTCGCGGCCGTTCGGCTACCCGAGGCTCACGGTTCCCTGGGACAAAGTGCGACTCATCTCCAATAACGAGATCGTGCTCGATATCGACGAGCAGGCCACGGCGCAATTCGAGCGCGCGCCGCAGGAGAATCTGATCCTGCTTCATGACCACATACTCGACAAGAAGATTCTCGACATGGACGACCACGAGGTGGAAATCGTCTACGACGTGAAGCTCGCCTTCCAGAACGGCAAGCTGTACGCGGCGGAGGTGGATTTCAGCCACTACCGGGCCCTGCGCCGCCTTGGATTTCGCAAGCTCGCGAAACTGCTCACGAATCGCAACGACGAGAACCGCGTGTCCTGGCTCTACGTGCAGCCGCTGCCGGAGCAGCTGGGAAGCTTTGCCGGAAACATCAAGCTGAAGGTGCCCAAGGCGGGCTTGAGCGACATTCATCCGGTGGATCTGGCCGACATCCTGGAGGAGCTCGAGGGCGGCCAGCGCGTTGCATTGTTCAACGCGCTCGATGCGGAACAGGCGTCCGACACGCTCGAGGAGGTGGAGCCGCGGGTTCAAAGAGAATTGATCCGCGCCATCGAGAAGGAGCGCGCCGCGCAGCTGATCAACGAGATGAGCCCCGCCCAGGCCGCCGACATTCTCGCGATTCTGCCGCGCGATCAGGCAAGAGGGATTTTGAAGCTGCTCGATCAGGAGAAGTCCTCCAAGGTGGAGCACATCATCGAAAAGCACGACGAGCAGATCCTGCTCTACGGATCCGGCTCCGCAGAACTCATCAAAATGCCGGCCGCCACCCCGGCCGACGGACGTGCTCGACCGTTATCGCGAGCTGGCGACGGGCAAGGATGTCGTGATGTATGTCTACGTGACCGATGCGGCGGGGACCCTGAAGGGGGTGGTGGATATCAGGGAAATGGTTGCGGCGGAGCCTGGGCAGACGCTCGGCGACATCATGACCGAGCACGTGATTTCCCTGCCGAAGGACGCCACGCTGCGCGAGGCGGCCATGCTCTTCGAGCGGTACGGCTTTCGAGCGCTGCCGATCACCGACGAGAACGATCATCTGCTCGGTGCGGTGACATCGCGCGATGTGCGCAGTCTCAGACCGCGACTCGCCTGACGCGCGCCGAGTGCGCCGGGCCGCCCGCGCCCTCGTCGGACGGCTCAGCGGCGGTCGTTCAAGAACGCGAGTACGGCTGCGTCGAACTCGGCCGGGCTCTGCAGCATCGCGAAGTGGCTCACGTTCCGCAAGATGACCAAACGCGCTCCGGGTATCGTTGAAGCCATGAACTCCGTGTGCTCGCGCCGTACCGCCTCGTCGTATTCGCCGTCGGCAATCGTGGTCGGCACCTTGATCGAGCGCAGCTGTGCGGCGGTAAACGAGGGTTGCGTCTCCCACATCTTGAGCATGGCTGCGCTGAAGGAGTCCCATTGGTCCGGGGTCGGCGATAGGCGCCGGTACTCTCCCTGAACTCGCTGCAAATACGCGCCAAACACCGGATCTTTGTCGAGGCCGTCTTTGGCTCCTGACACGTCGGCATTTGCCCCGAAGGCGAAGAGGCGGTCGAGCCGACCCGGATGATTCAGCGCAAGATCGAGGCCGATAATGCCCCCATCGCTCCAGCCGACCACGCTGACTCGCTGCATCTTGAGCGCATCGAGCAATCCAATGACGTCCTCGGCCATCAGGTGATAGCTGTACGGCGCGGCACTTCGGGTGCTGCGTCCGTGGCCGCGGCTGTCGATTGCGACCACGCGGTAGCCGTGATCGAGAAGAGCCGGTATCAAGCGGCCGAAGTAGTTTGAGTTCCCAAATCCGCCGTGAAGCAGCAGAACAGGCGCTCGCTTCGACCGGCCGCCCCATTCTGCGTACCAGATGCGCGCCCCGTCGATATCGATGCGGCGGCCGATCGTCCCCTGAGGCAGGTGCGGCGTGGGGGGCAGTGTCCGCCAAACCGGCGCGGCGCCCGCGCACAGTGCGGCCGCGGATAGCAGGCCGGCGGCGACGCCGGCGCAGGATGCGAAAACCTTTGAGGCCTTCATGCCCATTGCGATGTCATGGCCGCGCCGGCCGCAGATCGAACCGATAACTCTCGCCGCCAATTTCCTTGCCCTTGCGATCCCACGACCACTCGTCGAAGAACGCCGCACCGGAACGGTCGACGCGAAAGACCGTGGAACAGCGAGTCCCATATTCATCGGCGCGCACGAATGCGCTGGATAGCAGTCGCTCCCATTCGAGGCCAATGCCTGTCTGCGGCAAGTCGCCGTCCGGCGCCGGCCGGTCGTCGCGCAACAGGTGCATCAAGCGGTTCGCGTCGTGCACGTCAGTGAGCGCAGCAGCCAGCCGGGATTTGGCGTTCTGCACTTTGGGCCAGGGCGTGTCGAGCAGGTGATTCGACAGGCCGAAGATGCCCTCACCGAGTTCGCGGCCGTCGCCGCGCACGCTTTCAAATACCCCAAGCCGCACACCATCGCTGAAGATCATGTTGAAGGGATTGTAGTTCGAACACACCGTGCGAAGGTGCTGCAAGCCATCGGCGACGGAGCGGCCCGACTCCAATTCCTCCGTGACCAGGCGGCCGCGGCTCGGAACCTCGGTGCGTTGGGCCTGGGGACCGCGGAAATTGGTCAAGGCGGCGAAGCGTCCGCCGCGGGTCACGCCCAGCCAGGTGCCGCCCGCCGACAGATCTCGTCCGGCCAGGATATCCGGCCGGCCGGGCCACCAATGCGCGCGCTCGGTTGGACGCTCGTGGAATTCGTCGCGATTTGCCGCAAGCACGCACGGGAACTCCGCATGCACGTGCCACGCAAGCAGAATCAGGCACATCGACTTGACCTCGAACGGATGGTGATCACTTCGAAGCCCGTGCCGCCTGATACACCTTTTGCCCGTGAAAAAAAGTCATTTCAACGTGAACGCTGCTGATTTGACGGGCCGCCATTTTAAACAAGTTGCGATTCAGGACAATGAAGTCAGCGGATTTGCCCACCATGATGGAGCCGGTCTGTGCCTCGCGTCGCAACGCGGCGGCGCCGCCGAGGGTGTAGATGCGCAGCGCGTCTGCAAGCCCGATGGCTTCCTCAGGCCACAAGGTTTGCGGTGCGTGGCGGTACGGATCACTGCGGGTCACCATCGCCTCGATGCCGCCCCATGGGTCCATCGAGGACACGACGGAAGGCCAATCGGAACCGGCGGCAAGCGGCGCGCCCGTCGCGAGCAGCGTGCGTATCGGCCAATAGTGCCTGGCACGCTCGCCGACCGCTTCGATCACCGCATCGATGATCGGTGATGGGTACCAGATGACGGGCGAGAATTCCGCCACGGCGTTCAGCTCGGCGAAGCGGCCGAGATCCTGCGGCGAGATGAAGCCGGCGTGCGCGAGCTCATGGCGCAACCGACCGCCGGGGTTGGCTCGCCGGGCCGCCGCAATCGCATCGAGGCCTACTCGAATCGCCCGATCACCCGCCGCGTGCATCTTGATCGTGTATCCGCGCCGATCGAGTTCCACGACGTCTTTGGCCAGTATGTCCGGATTCACGTGCAGATCGCCGGAAACGCTACTGCCGCCCGCATCCGGCAGGTAAGGATCGAGCATCGCTGCCGTGTGCGCGGCGGTGGGCACCCCGTCCAGATAAATCTTGACGAAATCGGTGGCGACCAGATTGGAGTGGTAGGCGGCGCGGATCTTGTCGATCTCGTCGAAATTGAGCAAGGCGCGCGGATTGTCCTGCATCGCAAGCGTCGAGATGCAGGTCGCGACGTACAGATGAAGCCGGCCTTGCCGATCCGCAGCCTGGTATGCCGCAATGGTGGGGGTACTTGCGTCGGCTTCCTTCAATCCGATGATGCCAAAGCGATGCGCCAGCTGTTGGGCGTACAGGACGCTGCGCCGATACTGCTCCGCCGTACGCTCGGCCACTGCCGCCTGGATCTTCTCGGCGGCGGCTTCAAGTGCCACGCCGTTCGGCGTTCTGCCGTCCGCTTCCCGCTCGAACCGTCCGCCGACGGGATCCGGCGTATGGGAATCGACACCTGCGAGGCGCAGCGCCGCGGAATTGGCCCACACATTGTGCCCGGTGTCGTCCCGCCAGATGACCGGCCGGCCGCCCGAGACCGAATCGAGCCACGCGCGCGGCGAGGCGATCGGGTGATATTTGAAGAAGTCGCTCGCCCAGTAGCCGCCGCTGATCCACACCCCCTTGGGTGTCTTCTTCACGCACCCGGCCAGACTGCGCGGATCTGCAGCGGCGTCGCGGTCGACGCGAACAGGCAATCGTAGAGTTCGCCCATCGCGCCGTCGACCGCATGCACATGGTCGTCGATGAGACCGGGCATGACCATCCGGCCTTTGAGATCAATGATGCGGGTGGTGGGGCCGGCCAGCAGGCGCATCGCCGCACTGGGGCCCACGGCGAGATACTTGCCGCCCGAGACCGCGAAACCTTCGGCCCAAGGCTGTGCCGGATCTTGCGTATAGACGGCGCCGTCGATGAATACTTGCTCGGCGTATCCGCTCGGCGCTGCGCCCGCGCCGCTCGCAGCCGCGCCGACCGCGCCAAGCAGCAATCCAAGAAGCGCTGCTGGCGCGAGACGAGCAGCGCAAGAGAGGTTGCGATGAATCGACTCTCTCACTCGGTGCCGCGTGGCGCGCTCACACCCTCGATGGCGAGCAGGCTCGTTTTCGCGGCACGCTGACGCAGGGTCAGCAACGCCTGGTAGGCGACCGAGGCGTAGAACGCCTTGAGCCGCGTCATATCCGGAAATTCGACGATCACAAGCCGCCCCGCGGGCGCATCGCCCTCCAGTCGCTCGACCGCGCCGCCGCGCACCAGGTAGCGTCCGCCATACGCGGCGATGACCGCGGACACACCCGCCCGGTACTCCTCAAAATCCGCGGGATGGGTGATCTCTATGTTCGCGAACAGATAGGCTGGCATCGCTGTGACTCTGGTGTGTATCGAGCTGGGCTCTTGCGGGCAGGCACAAGTCTGCCCGAAACCCGGCGCCGCGACGAGTCCCTGCGCAGCCTGAGAACTTATCGCGCGGGGTTGAAGCGTCGCCGCTGGACACTCGACTGGGCCCCCGATGGACGTCCCCTGCTTCACTGTTGCTCGACCCGTGGCACGTCCCGAATGTCCGCGGCGGCGGCCGGCGTGTGTCCATAACGTAGCCGCTTGCTCTCAAACCCAACGGGCTTTGGCTGCTCTGTCGAAAACCTCAGCAACTTTATAACCGGTCGGATGTCCGCGCGACGAGGTGGCCGGCATCTCCGCCGGCGCTCAGATGACTCGCAGGCGCGGCCTTGATCGTATGTGCGCAGCCGCACGGACGCGACGGCGCCGGCGGTTTAGCGTGAGATTCACCGAAGGGAACCAGCTGCAGACAGAGAACCAGGAGCACCTCATGAGTCGGTTGCGAAGGCTGCCACGCGTTCCCGGCTATGCCGGAAATCCCGCCAGGAACAGTATCCTTGCGAGCCTCCTCGCCTCGGATTACAAGCGTCTTCTCCCGAAGCTCGAGTACGTGATATTGAAAGGCGGTGAGATCGTCTATCGGGCGGATCAGAGGATCGAGCACGTGTACTTTCCAGAAAATGCGGTGATCGCCATGATCGACAGCATGGATGATGGGCGCACCGTCGAGGTCGGCATCATCGGCCGCGAAGGTATCGTGGGCATCAATATTTTCCTGGGCGGAGTCGTCACGCCCGACAAGGCCATCGTGCAGCTCGCCGGCGGCGCGATGCGGATGAAGGCGAAGGACTTGCGGAAAGGAACTGCGATTTGGCAGCCCGCTGCAGCGGTGCTTCTGGCCTACGCGCGCACGTTTCTTGCGGTAATCAGCCAGTCGGTGGCGTGCAGCCAGCACCACCACATCGTGCAGCGCTTGGCGCGCCTTCTTCTCACCATGAGACTATGCCGGGGCACGAGATTTCTGATGGTCCAAGAATCGATGGCCACCCTCTGGGTGTGCGTCGCGCTGGGGTTACCGAGTCGGCTCACGAGCTTCAAGCGGCCACCTTGATCAGCTACCGTCGCGGCGACATCCGCTTCTAGACAGACCCCGCCTGGGTGAAGCCATCCTGCGAGTGCTATCGGTTCATCCGGCAGCAATACAAGGGCCTGCATGACGATCTGCCGCGATTGTTATAGTGCAACGCATGACGGTCGG
>CAVZGU010000003.1:0-84251 GCA_963774865.1 uncultured Gammaproteobacteria bacterium | reverse complement strand
GAGAGGCGAGGCGCATGAATCGGCGAAAGTTGGCTCGCACCCCGGGCCCATAGACCAGAGGCGGACGGATAATCGCAAGGCCCATGCGGCTGTTCGCGCACAGCTCGGCCAATCCGCCGCTCGGCGGCCCACTTGGAGCGACCATAGGCGTCGCGGAAATTCTGCGCCCCGTGTTCCGATAGGGGTGTGTCTGTAGCCCTCTCTATTCACTTTGATGCTGCTCATAAAGAATGGAATCTTTGCAGGCCGGCCCGCAATGCCTGCTCGGCCACGAATAAAGACCCGTCGACGTTGATCCGGTCGTACTCGGATTCGGTCCGCGCACGGGCACTCATTTGATGTACGTGCGCGGCGCAAACACGCACCACTCCCTGGAGCCCCGCACGGCCGCCTGCCATCGCATTGGTTCGCAAAACAACTCGAGCCGCGTGGAGCGGACGCCGGGGAGATTCAAGCCTGCGCTCTGCCGCGCGGACCGCGCACCTGCCCAGCCGTGCCCAGTCAATGCCCGGCACAAATGGGCCGCCGACGCAACCGCCTGTGCCCGTGACGGAGCGCTTGCACCCGGGGCCGAAGTGTCCACGATCAACTCAGCGATTCAGGAATTCGGGTGGAAAAACCAGCCCCATTTCTCTAAAATACAGACATGCCAACCAGGCAAACGTGAGCTTCAGCCGCCACGACCTCTTGTGCGCGCTCTGGCGCTCATGAATGACGCACGGTGTCTGGAAAATAGACATTTTTGCTATGGCGCCGCGATCTCAAAGACAAATCGAAATCTTCGAAGTACATGAAAAACCGCTCATCTTAGTTATCAGGGTGAACAGGATGTCGCTGCGGAAGAACATGAAGCACCCGGAGAGGCATGGCACTTCCATCTGCTGATGATAATCGCAAGAGCGCATCTCCAATGCGTTTCGGCGCCTCCGGTTTCCCTGCGCGGCAGCAGCACTTGACTGAGGTAGTCGAGCGCAAAGCGGCGTTCATGCGGCAGCAGTACTGGATTTCGCCGTCTCTCCCGACGAGCTTGGGCATGCACAAGAACCGATTTGCGGTTTCGCGTCCATGAACTCCACGATTGAGGAGATGGCATGTTCGGAAAATGGCGATATCCGGATTGCAAACCAGATGGTACTTATAGGTTCCAGCCGAAGCGGCGGATGGCTGATATTGTCAGCCTTGCCGTAGCCCAAGTTTCGACCGGTACGGGAACGCTCTACGATACCCGAACCCTGGTGGAGTCACTGGGTTATCGAAGCTGCCGGGACCGTCGTCGATGACGAATATCTTTGGAGACTCCGGCGCTTTGCAGATCCGCCAATCAGAGGCGCGATCGCCGACATCGGCGTTTTGTACAACACAATCGAAACAGCCAGGCTCAGCGGCGGGATCGCACCCACTACGAAAAATCCCAACCTAATAAGATGCGTCTCGGCATCGTATACGCGTTGCGGGGACTGGTGCAGTTAGTGCTTTACTGAGAGTTCGCGCAGCAACGCACGCGCGGCCACGGCATCGAACGACTCGAAGAATTTCGGCGGACCACCCGAGTCGGGCGGAGTGTCCAGCGCCTTCACCAGATGATCGATACTCGGCGTGACGCACACGGCTCCCAACGCAAACAGATCCTTGTGTGTGCGGTAGTGCGAGAACGGCAAGATGCACAAACGGCGGCCGGTCTGCAGCGCCTCGACGCGCCACGGTCGACTGAATGAGCACCACGTGAGCCACGCGCGCGGCAGCCACGCGCGTGCAGAGACCGACGCGTCGATCTCATTTTCGATGTTATTGTATGAGGCCAGCTGTCGCCGAATCGCTCGGCGCGAGTGCTGTCGATTCGGGTGCAACTTATAGATGATTTGCCGTTCGGGAATCGCGCGCGCCAAACGCATCGCCCACTCCACCAAGACATCGTGATAGATATTCCCGGACACGAACACTACTCTGCCGGACTCCTTCGGCGGCGGCAAGGCTCCGATCAAAAATCTTCTTTCTCGCCCCCCCCCCCCCCCCCCCCCCCCCCCCCCCCCCCCCCCCCCCCCCCCCCCCCCCACCCATGGGGAAAACGTGCTTCGGTCGCCATAGTCCACATCGCGCGGATAGGCAGTACGCTGCATGCGAGTAACCGATCAAGCCACCGCAGAGCCTCGACGACTTTGTTTCTGAGCCTCGCGCGCGCACGCGAACAGTGCCTTTTCCATCCCGTTCTGCGTCATGATTGATGAAACGTGGTGGACGCGTTCAAAAAGCTTGCGATACACGGCCAAATCCGTCACGAAAACCGCCAGCTGCGTCGCGATGATTTTCCGCAGCGCCTGTTCGCTCCATGAACTTCCAAATTCCAACTTCAAGGCCTCCACCAATTGAGGCCCCCCGCACCCATGCTTCACTTCGCGCGGGATGCATCTTGTACCTTGTGCAGATGATAATAGTGAGGAAAGGTGTCATCGTCAGGCCCCGCCCTGGGCACAACGCCACGCAAAAAATCATCGACTCCCGCATCCAGGCGACGGCCGTTTTTAATCTGGCGCGGAGCACGGAGCACGAGAACGTCGCTGGCGGGACGACCTGATCCGAAGCTGCAGCATTGCATCGAGTGCTGCCCGCTTCCCAAAATGCAATTGCCCGAGCTGACAGCGCCCGTGCCCGGCGAGCGCCGGTCGCGTCGGTCAGCGCGGAAAAGGCACCAATTCATGGACGCGATAGCGAACAGCATCCCACCATGGAATGCCGCCCGGTCGGTCCGCGAGCCGCTAAGTCGCTTCTCGATTGAGAATAGTCCGGGTGTGAACTCATCCAGATCCACATCTTCCCCTTTGTCTTGTGCAGCGCCGTTGCATGATAACCTTAGGCGCATCGTGCAAGCAGCCGCAAAACGACTATTTGTCGCCCCGGCCCCTGTAGGAATCCAAAACGCGAAACGGCTCGCGAAGGCTCGGCAGACCGAATCATTCCTATTAACAGCAATCGCCGGATGTTGTACCGTGCGCTCTCACACGCCATATCGCGCAATCCGGCATCGTTCGGCAACCGGATCAATGCTGCGAACTTCACCAATCTGCTCTTAAACTTTCGGCAACGCGAGTTCAACGTCCCCATTTGCGGAAACCAGGCCAGGCTGCTTTACGATTTTCCCGACATCACCTTTGTATCGAGCAAAGCATGGCGCGTGTTCGGCAAGAATCGATCGCAACGAAACCCCGGTCCGATGAGGCAGAGGTTCCTAGCGGTTGCCTTGCTCAGCTATTTGAATGCCTGCTGGTGCTCAACAGTTCCGATCCATTGCCGAACTGGCTGCGCATGAGCTCCACGGGTTGCGGACACCTGGACAGCGACAACTTCAGCGCGATCAGCAAAATACTCCGCAACGCAAGCGGGTACACCCGCTGCAGTCACACTCCTCCGTCCCGCCCGTTCGGCAGCTGCCTGGAACCGAACTACTTCAACGAGGACTTACAGCATGGCGGCGGCATTTCGTTCTCACGTCCGACGTAAAATGCATCATGTCAGAGATTGCGACTCCGCGCACCGCGGGGCCCACCGCGTATTGGAATCAGGGGGGGTCTTCACGCTGCCGTTCGATTCGAATGCCGAGGAGGACATTCAACTCGTCGATACTTCAACGGAACACAACGTCTACTTATGCAAGCCGCAAATTCACGGCGATCCGCAGCCCACGATGGGATTTTTTGCGTATCGGTCTTCGGCCGCCGATTCATCTCCAAACTGGAATAACTGGGGGTTCGAGTTCGAAATCCATCTCCTCGAGCAGCCGGAGCATCTGATCATAGACGGCTCTCTGCCCGTTGCTCGCAAGCCTCTCGGTGCGTCGCGTAGCGCGCGGACGCGCTAACGCAGCGCCCATCGTATTGGGCGCAGAGCGAATTCTCGTATACGTAGGAATGCATCACAAGCCACTCCCAAAAGCGGTTTCTGATGCCAAGGGTCGGTCAACAAGTAGCGCGTGCCGCCGCGCTGATTGTTGACCGACCCTTGGCATCAAAAATCGCTTTTGGGAGTGGCTTGTGATGCATTCCTACGTATACAAGAACTCGCTCTGCGCCCGACGATGGGCGCACCGTTAGCGCGTCCGCGCGTACGCGACGCACCGAGAGGCTTGCGAGCGACGAACACGTCGCCGTCTATGATCAGATGCTCCGGCTGCTCGAGGAGATGGAATTCGATTCGAACCCCAGCGATTCCAGTTTGGAGATCAATCGGCGGCCGAAGACCCGATACGCGAGAATTCCATCGGTCAGCGGATCGCCGTGAATTTGCGGCTTGCATAAGTAGACGTTGTGTTCCGTTGAAGTATCGACGAGTTGAATGTCCTCCTCGGCATTCGAATCGAACGGCACCGTGAAAATGTAAGCCCCCCCTGATCCAATACGCGGTAGATTTCGCGGTGCGCGGAGTCGCAATCTCTGACATGCTCCATTACGTCGGACGTGAGAACGATGTCGAATGAAGCGTCCGCGAAGGTCAGATGCTGTAAGTCCTCGTTGAAGTAGTTCGGTTCCGGCAGCTGCCGAACGGGCGGGACGGAAGATAGCTGCAGCGGGTGTACCCGCTTGCGTTGCGGAGTATTTTGCTGATCGCGCTGAAGTTGTCGCTGTCCAGTATGCGCAACCCGTCGAGTCCATGCGCAGCCAGTTCGGCAATGGATGGAACTGTGAGCACCAGCGGGCGTTCAAATAGCTGAGCAAGGCAACCGCTAGGAACCTCTGCCTCATCGGACCGATGCACTGGTTGCAATGCAACGTCTCCCGAAGACGCCGATCCTGTGCTCGATACGCAGGGGTATGTCGGGAAAATCGTAAAGCGGCCTGGCCTGGTTTCCGCAAATGGGGCACGTGAACTCGCGTTGCCGAAACTTCAGCAGATTGGTGAAGTTCGCGGCATTGATCCGGTTGCCAAACGATGCCGGATTGCGCGATATGGCGTGGAGCGCACGGTACAACATCCGGCGATTGCTGTTAATAGGAATGATTCGGTCGGCCAAGCCTTTCGCGAGCCGTTTCAGCATTTTCGATTCCTACAGGGGCCGGGGCGACAAATAGTCGTTTCGGCTGCTTGCACGATGCGCCTAAGGTTATCATGCAACGGCGCTGCACAAGACAAAGGGGAAGATGTGGATCTGGATGAGTTCACAGCCGGACTATTCTCGATCGAGAAGCGACTTGGCTTGTTCGCGGACCGACCGGGCGGCATCCATGGTGGGATGCTGTTCGCTATCGCGTCCATGAATTCGTCTTTTCCGCGCTGACCGACGCGACCGGCGCTCCGCCGGGGACAGGGCGCTGTCAGCTCGGCAATCGCATTTGGGAAGCGGGCAGCGCTCAATGCAATGCTGCAGCTTCGGATCAGGTCGTCCCGCCACGACGTTCTCGTGCTCCGTGCTCCGCGCCAGATTAAAAACGGCCGTCGCCTTGATGCGGGAGTCGATGATTTCGTGGCGTTGTGCCCAGGGCGGGCCCTGACGATCAACACCTTTCCTCACTATTATCATCTGCCGCGACGCAGGATCCATCCGGCGCGAAGTGAACATTGGTGCGGCGATCGATCAATTGGTGGAGGCCTTGAAGTTGGAATTTGGAAGTTCATGGAGCGAACAGGCGCTGCGGAAAATCATCGCGACGCAGCTGGCGGGTTTCGTGACGGATTTGGCCGTGTATCGCAAGCTTTTTGCACGCATCCACCCACGTTTCATCATCATGACGCAGAACGGGATGGAAAAGGCGCTGTTCGCGGCTGCACACGAGGCCGGAATCAAAGTCGTCGAGGCTCAGCATGGTTTGATCGGTTACTCGCATGCCGCGTACTCGTATCCGCGCGATGTGGACTATGGCGACCGAAGCACGTTTCCCACGGTTTTCCTGGCATTCTCGGAATATTGGGTGCGGACCTGCTCTATCCGGCCGGGAGCTGCGTGGCAATCGGCAATGATCATTTGCGATCCGAGCCTTGCCGCCGCCGAAGGATCCCGGCGGAGTCATGTTCGTGTCCGGGAATATCTATCACGATGTCTTGGTGGAGTGGGTGATGCGTTTGGCGCGCGCGATTCCCGAACGGCAAATCATCTATAAGTTGCACCCGAATCAACAGCACTCGCGCCGAGCGATTCAGCAACAGCTGGCCTCATACAATAACATCGAAGTGATCGACGCGTCGGTCTCGCACGCGCGTTATTGCCGCGCGTGGCTCACGTGGTGCTCATTCAGTCGACCGTGGCGCTCGAGGCGCTGCAGACCGGCCGCCGTTTGTGCATCTTGCCGTTCTCGCACTACCGCACACACAAGGATCTGTTCGAATTGGGAGCCGTGACCATCACGCCGAGTATGGATCATCTGGTGAAGGCGCTGGACACTCCGCCCGACTCGGGTGTGCCGCCGAAATTCTTCGAGTCGTTCGATGCCGTGGCCGCGCGTGCGTTGCTGCGCGAACTCTTAGTAGCGCACTAACTGCACCGGTCCGCAACGCGTATACAATGCCGAGACGCATCTTATTAGGTTGGGATTTTTCGTAGTGGGTGCAATACCGCCGCTCAGCCTGGCTGTTTCGATTGTGTTGTACAAAACGCCGATGTCGGCGATCGCGCCTCTATTGGCGGATCTGCAAAGCGCCGGAGTCTCAAAGATATTCGTCATAGACAACAGTCCCGCCGGCTTCGATCAGTCCGGTGACCCACCGGGTTCGGGTATCGTAGAGCGTTTCCGTACCGGTCGAAACTTGGGCTACGGCAAGGCTCACAATATAGCCATCCGCCGCTCGGCTGGAACCTATAAGTACCATCTGGTTTGCAATCCGGATATCGCCATTTCCGAACATGCCATCTCCTCAATCGTGGAGTTCATGGACGCGAATCCGCAAATCGGTCTGTGCATGCCCAAGCTCGTCGGTACCGACGGCGAAATCCAGTACTGCTGCCGCAGATCGCCGCTTGCGCTCGACTACCTCAGTCAAGTGCTGCTGCCGCGCACCTGGGGCCGGAGGCGCCGAAACGCATTGGAGATGCGCTCGCGATTATCATCAGCAGATGGAAGTGCCATGCCTCTCCGGGTGCTTCATGTTCTTCCGCAGCGACGTGCTGCGCAGCCTCGGTGGCTTCGATGAGCGGTTTTTCATGTACTTCGAAGATTTCGATTTGTCTTTGAGATCGCGCGCCATAGCGAAAAATGTCTATTTTCCAGACACATACGTCATTCATGAGCGCCAGAGCGCGCACAAGAGGTCGTGGCGGCTGAAGCTCACGTTTGCCTGGTCCGCATGTCTGTATTTTTGCAAATGGGGCTGGTTTTCCACCCGAATTCCTGAATCGCTGAGTTGATCGTGGACGCTTCGCATCCGGATGCTCCGCGGAGCGTTTTCGTCACGGGCGCGGGCGGATTCGTCGGCGCCCATTTGTGCCGGGCATTGACTCGGCACGGCTGGCAGGTGCAGGTCGCGGTCCGCGCGCAGAGCGCAGGCTTGAATCTCCCCGGCGTCCGCTCCACGCGGCTCGAGTTGTTTTGCGAACCAATGCGATGGCAGGCGGCCATGCGCGGCTGCCAGGGAGTGGTGCATCTAGCCGCGCACGTACATCAAATGCGTGCCGGTGCGCGGACCGAATCCGAGTACGACCGGATCAACGTCGACGGGTCTTTATTCGTGGCCGAGCAGGCATTGCGGGCCGGCCTGCAAAGATTCGTCTTTATGAGCAGCATCAAAGTGAACGGAGAGGGCTCAGACACACCCTATCGGAACGGCGATGCGCCCGATCCCCGCGACGCCTATGGTCGCTCCAAGTGGGCCGCCGAGCGGCGATTGGCCGAGCTGTGCGCGAACAGCCGCATGGGCCTTGCGATTATCCGTCCGCCTCTGGTCTATGGGCCCGGGGTGCGAGCCAACTTTCGCCGATTCATGCGCCTCGCCTCTCTGGGGATGCCGCTGCCGGTTGCTTCGATCGCGAACCGCAGAAGCCTCATCGGCGTGGCAAACCTGGTCGATTTCATTGAGGCATGCTTGACCCATCCGGCCTTCGCGGGCACCTGGTTGGTGTCGGACGGGGAAGATTTATCGACGCCGGACTTATTGGGTAGACTCTCGAAACTCATGGGCCGCCCCGCGCGAATGTTTGGCTTACCACCCGTTTGGTTGCGCCGACTGGCGCGCCCCCTAGGGCTCTCCGGCGCGGTTGAGCGGCTGAGCGGTACGCTGCAACTCGACTCGTCGGCGGCGCGCCTGCGTCTCGCGTGGAATCCGCCGTCTACCGTGGACGAGGAATTGGCGCGAACGGTCGCGGCATACCTTGCCGAGCGACCCAAATGAGTCCTGTCGAAACTTGCATCATCCTGGCGACGTTTTGCGCCTCGATGCTAGGCAGCGGCGCAGTGCGGCGCTATGCATTGCACAGCAAACTGCTGGATATACCCAATGTACGCAGTTCGCACGCGGTGCCGACTCCGCGCGGCGGCGGCGTGGCGATTGCATTGGCGTTTTTCGCCGCAACTTCGATGCTGGTGCTGTCGGGTGTCATGGACAGTAAAGCCATGCTCGCTCTTGCCGGCGGCGCTGCCATCGCGTGCATCGGATATGTGGATGACCGCCATCAGGTGTCCGCGATATGGCGTTTTGCAGTTCATCTGGCAGCCGCCATCTTCGTGGTGACGGTACTCGGTGAAATTCACTTGGCGGTGTTCAGCGGTCTGGGTTCGGGAGGATTTTGGATCAGTGCCTCCCTGACCGTCTTCACGTTGGTTTGGGCGACCAACCTGTTCAACTTCATGGATGGCATCGATGGTCTCGCCGCTGCTGAAGCCATATTCATGTCTGCGGGCGGTGCGATGCTCAATTACCTGAATGGCGGCGATGTGGGGCTGACTGCTGCCATGGCGTGCCTGGGCGCCGCGACCCTCGGGTTCTTGTTGTGGAATTGGCCCCCCGCGCGTCTCTTCATGGGAGATGTCGGTAGTGGATTCTTGGGATTCACGGTGACCGTGCTCGCAATAGCAATGAGTCGACGCGGGGGTGTTCCGATCGGCGTTTGGGCGATATTGAGCGGAGTATTCATGGTCGATGCGTCAACCACCCTCATCCGCCGGATGATCCGGGGCGATCGCTGGTTCGAGCCGCACAGGATGCACGCATACCAGCATCTCACTCTGCGCTGGCACTCGCATCTTCGGGTCACGGTGCTGGGGACGGCGATCAATGTGATTTGGCTGTTTCCTTGGGCATGGTACGCTTCACGATATCCCGCGCAGGCCGCATTTTGTGTCGTCTCCTCGTTGCTGCCGCTGGTCGTATTGGCGCTTTTGGCGGGGGCGGGTAAGCCATAGCGGGCGTGTTGCCGCCAGAGGGTTGCTCTTTGAACAAGATTGCGCTGATCACGGGGATCACCGGCCGGGGCGGCGCGTAGCCGCGGCACGCGTCGGGGGAATCCATGCGAATAATTCTCATCCCGCGCTGTTCATTCGCGACAATCTGCTGATCCAGGACAACGTCATCGACTCGGCCCACCGCGCCGGGGTGGGCAAGTTCGTCTTCTTGGGATCGAGCTGCATCTATCCGAAGCTGGCGCCGCAGCCGATCAAAGAGGACTCTCTGCTCACCGGGCCGCTCGAGCCGACCAATGAGTGGTATGCGATCGCCAAGATCGCCGGTGTCAAGATGTGTCAAGCCTACCGCCGCGAGTACGGCTTTAAGGCAATATCCTTGATGCCCACCAACCTGTACGGTCCCGGCGACAACTTCGATTTGCAGAACTCGCATGTGCTGCCGGCATTGATTCGCCGTTTTCATGAAGCGAAGCTGCGCGGGGATGCGAGCGTCACGATTTGGGGAACCGGCACGCCGCGGCGCGAGTTCCTGCATGTGGACGATCTGGCGGATGCGGTTTTGTATTTTTTGCACGCTTATGATGCCGAGGCCATTGTGAACATCGGATGGGGCGAAGACCTCAGCATTCGCGAGCTCGCGGAGCTCGTGATGTCGGTGATTGGCTACAGGGGACGCCTGATTTTCGATAAGACGATGCCGGATGGCACGCCCCGCAAGCTTTTGGACGTCACGCGCATGACCGAGCTCGGCTGGCGGCCTAGAATTCCGCTGAACTTGGGTATACAAAGCACCTACGCCTGGTTCGCGGAACACTTTGCGGAGGCCAGACTCTAGGGATCTAGCGGCAGTCAACCGTACCTGTTGAGGCGCGTTGTTAGATTAACTCAAAGAAAGCTTTCAGATTTCGAAGGGGCAATTTCTGTACACTGGGGCCAAGGGAGTCGAAGTTCCTCTGCGTCAGGGAGTCTTGCGTTGGCGTCAAAGACCGTAAAAAGCACGAGCGACTTCGTTCAGCACACGGCCGATCTGCCGCGGCGGACCAAACGAATCATTTCGGTTTGCTTCGATGCGCTCATGATGCCGCTCGCGCTGTGGGCCGCCATCAGTCTCAAGGCCGGCTATCCCGTCTTCAAGGCGACGCATTGGGCCGCCTATGCGGTCGTCGTCGCGGTCAGCATTCCCATTTTTGTGCGTCTGGGCTTGTACCGGGCGGTCATTCGCTTTCTCGGCCACCAGGCCGTGTTTGCCGTGGCCTTCGCCATCGCCGTCAGCGGCCTGCTGCTCGGCATCGTGGGCGAGGTACTGCAAATGCCCGCGCTGTCGTGGAGCGTGGTGACGATCTACTCGTGCTCTCTCACTCCTGTACGTCGCAGGGTCGCGCTTCGTGGTGCGCTATTACCTGCTCACTCGACACGTTCAGCCGACGGTGGCCCGGGTGGCCATCTATGGCGCCGGCGAGGCGGGCGCGAGATTGTCCACCGTGCTGTCGACCACGCGCGCGTTCGACCCCCTGGTCTTCATCGACGATGCCAAGAGCCTGCATGGACGGATGGTCAACGGCATCAAGGTGTTCCCGCCGGAGGAATTGCCGGAACTCATCAAGACCCGAAATATCGACCGGATCTTGCTGGCGTTGCCGTCATTGACGCGCCGGCGGCGCCGGGAGATCTTGAGCGAGCTCGAGCCCCTGGGCGTGCACGTGCAGACCGTCCCGGAATTCGAGCAGCTGGTGACCGGCAGCGCCAACGTGGGCGACATTCGCGAGGTCGACGTGTGCGACCTGCTGGGCCGCGATTCGGTGCCCCCCAAGGCGGGCCTGTTCGATGCCTGCATTCGCGACCGCGTGGTGATGGTGACCGGTGCCGGCGGCTCGATCGGCTCGGAATTGTGCCGGCAAATCATCGGCTTGGGTCCCAAGCGGCTGATTCTGTTCGAGATGTCCGAGCTTGCGCTCTACAACATCGAGCGCGAGCTGCGCACCTACGCGGAGCAAAATTCCATTCAGGTCGAGCTGATCGGGCTGATCGGCAACGGGCACCACAAGCTGCGCATGCGCGAGATCCTGCTGACCTACCGCGTGCAGACCGTGTACCACGCGGCGGCCTACAAGCATGTGCCGATCGTCGAGCACAATGTGATCGAAGGCATCTACAACAACGTGATCGCCACCTGGAATACCGCCGAGGCGGCGCACGAAACCGACGTCGAAACCTTCGTGCTGGTGTCGACCGACAAGGCGGTGAACCCGACCAATGTCATGGGCGCCACCAAGCGGTTCGCCGAAATGGTGCTCCAGGGGCTGCACCATCGCGGCACCAAGACGCGCTTTTGCATGGTCCGGTTCGGCAACGTGCTGGCCTCTTCGGGCTCGGTGGTGCCGCTGTTCAACGAGCAGATCAAGGCGGGCGGGCCGGTGACGGTGACGCACCCCGAGGTGATCCGCTATTTCATGACCATCCCGGAAGCCGCGCAGCTCGTCATCCAGGCCGGCTCCATGGCGGACGGCGGCGATGTCTTCGTGCTCGACATGGGCAAGCCGGTGCGCATCTGCGATCTCGCGAGGCGCATGATTCATCTGATGGGCATGACCGTGCGGGACGAGCAGCACCCCGATGGCGACATCGAGATCGCCTATACCGGGCTGCGCCCGGCGGAGAAGCTCTACGAGGAGCTGCTGATCGGCAACAACGTCACCGGGACGCAGCATCCCATGATCCTGCGGGCCATCGAGCACTCGCTGCCCTGGGAGCGCTTCAAGGGCCATGCTGGATGAGATCCTGGCGGCCATGAGCCGCTTCGACTGCCCGCGCGCGCTGCAGCTGTTGAGCGAGGTCGTGGTGGAGTACAAGCCGGCGCCCGAGTCGCACGATCTGGTGTGGGCACGCGAGGCCACCCAGGTGCCGGACGATCGTAAGGTCACGAGCCTTAAAGTCCGGCGCATCACCCGAAACCCGGGTCCGAATACCACCGGTCCGCACGACACCGCCCACCCTTAAGTTGCGCTGCACCAAGGCGGGCGTAAAAATCGCAGCCCGATAGCCGCAGCGGGAGCGCTTTTGTCCAAAAACACCATCCTGGTCACCGGCGGGGCCGGCTACATCGGCAGCCACGTCGTGCGGCAGCTGGGCGAGGCCGGCGAGAAGATCATCGTCCTCGACAACCTGGGGAAGGGCTTCCGGCAGGCGGTGACGGCCGGCGAATTGGTGGTCGGCGATGTCGGCGATCACGCGCTCGTGTCGCGCCTGCTGGCGGAGCACCGGGTCGATACCGTCATGCATTTCGCCGCCCACACCGTCGTGCCCGAATCCGTGGCGCTGCCGCTCAAGTACTACGGCAACAACACCTGCTCGACCCGCAGCCTGCTGCAGGCCTGTCTCGAGAACAGCGTGAAGAATTTTGTTTTCTCCTCCACGGCGGCCGTGTACGGCATGCCCGAGGACGGCTACGCGAGCGAAGACTCGCCGACGCGTCCCATCAATGCCTACGGCACCTCCAAGCTCATGAGCGAATGGATGCTGCGCGATGTGGCGGCGGTGAATCCGCTGCGCTACGTGGCGCTGCGCTATTTCAATGTGGCGGGCTCCGATCCCACCGGGCGGATCGGCCAGTCGACCCCGGGGGCGACGCTGCTCACCAAGGTGGCCTGCGAGGCCATGGTGGGCAAGCGCACCCATGTGTCGATCTTCGGCACCGATTACCCGACCCCGGACGGCACCGGCGTGCGCGATTATCTGCACGTCGAGGATCTGGCTTCGGCGCACTTGCGGGCGCTCGACTACCTGCGCGCCGCCGGCCGCTCGGCGACCCTGAACGTGGGCTACGGCCACGGCTACTCCGTGCGCGAGGTGCTGGCGATGGTCGAAGCGGTGGGCGGCAAGCCGCTCGCCATTCGCGAGGAGCCGCGGCGCGCGGGCGATCCGGCCTACCTGGTGGCGCGGGCCGAGCGCATTCGCACCGTGCTCGGCTGGCAGCCGCGGCACGACGACCTGCGCGCCATCGTGTCGAGCTCGCTCGCCTGGGAGCGCAAGCTCCTGCGTGAGCCGTGGAATTGAGCCGGCGGCGCTACCGGGCGGTGTGGCTGCGCAGCCAGGGCACCAGCGCCTCGAAGCCGAAAGTGCCCTGGTCAAAAAGGCCGGATATGAACGCATAGGCGTCATCGGCCCTGGCAGTCAGCCTCACACCGTTGATGGCAAGGAACGTGTAGGTCGCGGCAAACCCCGTCCTCTTGTTGCCGTCGAAGAACGGGTGGTTTTGTCCCAGGCTCTCCCAAAGGGCGGCGGCTTCCTCGATGAGATCCCGGTAATACCCGGTTTGCGGTCGAAAAAGCGCCGCCTCGAGCAGCCCGGGATCGCGGATTCCGGGTGATCCGCCGTATCGATCGATCTGATCGGCATGGATGGCGATGGCCTCCGCCGGCGTCAGGTAATCCGTCATCTCGCAAGCTTTTGGTAGAGCTCCGCGTATTTTTCGTGACTCGTGCCGTAGGCGGACATCACGTGAGCGCGTGGCCTGCCGTTCTTGCGCTTCTCGATGAGATCCCTCAACGCCTCGTCGATGAGCGCCTGCAGCTGCCGCCCTTCGCCATGCGCGATGCCTCGGATGGCTGCGAGCACCTCCGGGTTCACCTGGGTGGCAAACTTCTCCTTGGCGGACATGGCACGCTCCTCGACACAGATCTTGATGAATCATGATACATCAAGATCTCCGGATTGTCCTTTACTTGCCCCCTCAAACCCGCTACGCTTTCGAATCTTTTTCCCAGTTAAATCAGAGTATTACGAATGCATATCACGATTTTCGGCTCCGGCTACGTGGGCTTGGTCACGGGCGCGTGCCTGGCGGATGCGGGCAACCACGTGCTGTGCGTGGACGTCGACGAGCGCAAGGTCGCCATGCTCAAGTCGGGCGAGGTGCCGATCCACGAGCCCGGCCTCGACGTCCTGGTCAAGCGCAATTTCGATGCGGGGCGCCTGCGCTTCACCACCCACGCCAAGGAGGGCGTCGAGCACGGCCAGTTCCAGTTGATCGCCGTCGGCACGCCGCCCGATGAGGACGGCTCGGCGGACCTGCGCCACGTGCTGGCGGTGGCGCGCACCATCGGCGAGCACATGAGCGAATACAAGGTGGTGGTCACCAAGTCGACGGTGCCGGTGGGCACGGCGGACAAGGTGCGCGACGCGGTGGCCGCCTCGCTCAGGGCGCGCGGGGCGGTGGTGGAATTCGACACCGTCTCGAACCCGGAATTCCTGAAGGAGGGCGCCGCCATCGCCGATTTCATGAAGCCCGACCGGGTGGTGATCGGCACCGACAGTTCGCGCGCGACGGAACTGATGCGCCCGCTGTACGAGCCGTTCACCCGCAATCGCGACCGCATGATCGTCATGGACGTGCGCTCCGCCGAGCTCACCAAGTACGCCGCGAACGCGATGCTCGCGACCAAGATCAGCTTCATGAACGAGCTGGCGAATCTGGCCGAGCACTTCGGCGCCGACATCGAGGCGGTGCGCATCGGCATCGGTTCGGACCCGCGCATCGGCTACGCCTTCATCTACCCGGGCGTGGGCTACGGCGGCTCCTGCTTCCCCAAGGACGTCAAGGCGCTGAAGCACTCGGCCGACGAAGTGGGCTACGAGCCCGACATCCTGCGCGCGGTCGAGGCGGTGAACGAGCGGCAGAAGCGGGTGCTGTTCGACAAAATCAAGGCGCATTTCGGCGCTCTGACGGGCAAGACCTTCGCGCTCTGGGGGCTGGCGTTCAAGCCGCAATACCGACGACATGCGCGAGGCGCCGAGCCGGGTGCTGATGGAGGCGCTGTGGGCGGCCGGCGCCAAGGTGCGCGCCTACGATCCGGTGGCGATGCCGGAATGCGAGCGCATCTACGGGCGGCGAGCGGACTTGACCCTGTGCAAGACCAGCCCCGAGGCCCTTGAGGGCGCCGATGCGCTGGCCATCGTCACCGAATGGCGGGAATTTCGCAGCCCGGATTTCGACTACATCAAGGCGGCGCTGAAGACGCCGGTGATCTTCGACGGGCGCAACCTCTACGACCCGCTGCACATGGCGCGCGCCGGCTTCAGCTATTATGCCATCGGCCGCGGCCAGCCGATCGGCGCGGGCAGGCGATCGGCGCGGCGGCCAGACGGTTAAACTGAGTGCACCATGAGCACGTTGATTCCGGTGATTTTGTCGGGCGGCGCGGGCACGCGGCTGTGGCCGCTGTCGCGCGAGATGTATCCCAAGCAGCTGCTCGCGCTCACCGGCAAGCGCACCATGCTGCAGGATACCGCCGCCCGCCTGGCGGGCATTGCAGGGGCGGCGGCGCCCATCATCGTGTGCAACGAAGCGCATCGCTTCACGGTGGCCGAGCAGATGCGCGCGATCGGCATCCAGCCGTCGGCCATCCTGCTCGAGCCCGTCGGCCGCAACACCGCGCCGGCGGTCGCGCTCGCCGCGCTCAAGGCCGCGCAGATCGATCCGGAGGCCACGCTGGTCGTCGCGCCGGCCGATCATGTGATCCGCGATGCGCGCAAGTTCCAGCAGGCCGCCGAGGTGGCCGCTGGCCTCGCGCAAAGCGGCAAGCTGGTGACCTTCGGGATCGTGGCGCACGCGCCGGAAACCGGCTACGGCTATATCCGCCGCGGCGACGGCGAGGGTCCCGCCTATCCGGTCGCGCAATTCATCGAGAAGCCGCCCCTGGATCTGGCGCAGCAGTTCGTCGCCTCGGGCGATTATTTCTGGAACAGCGGCATGTTCGTGTTCAAGGCGAGCCGCTATCTGGCCGAGCTCGGCGCCTTCGCGCCGGATATCCTCGAGGCGTGCAGGGCCGCCTTCGAGGCCGCCAAGACCGACCTCGATTTCGTGCGCATCGACAAGGCCGCGTTCGAGGCCTGCCGCGCCGATTCGATCGACTACGCGGTGATGGAAAAGACGCGCGATGCCGTGGTGCTGCCGCTGGATGCCGGCTGGAGCGACGTCGGCTCCTGGTCCTCGCTGTTCGACGCGCTGCCCGCCGACGAGGAGGGCAACGTGCTGCAGGGCGACGTGCTGGTGCACGACACGCACGACTGCTACGTGCATTCGACCAGCCGCCTGGTCGCCGCCGTCGGCATGGACGATCACATCATCGTCGAGACCAAGGATGCGATCCTGGTCGCGCCCAAGGAGCGGGTCCAGGACGTGAAGGACCTGGTGGCGAAGCTCAAGAAGTCCGGCCGCAGCGAATCCGCGCTGCACCGCGAGGTGTTCAGGCCCTGGGGCAGCTACGACAGCCTCGACAACGGCGATCGCTTTCAGGTCAAGCGCCTGTCGGTCAAGCCCGGCGGCGTGCTGTCGCTGCAGATGCACCACCATCGCGCCGAGCATTGGATCGTGGTGCAGGGCACCGCGCGGATCACCTGCAACGAGAAGACGTTCTTGCTGTCCGAGAACGAATCGACCTACATTCCCATCGGCGCCACGCATCGCATCGAGAATCCCGGGCAAGGTGCCCCTGCACATCGTCGAGGTGCAGTCCGGCTCCTATCTCGGCGAGGACGACATCGTGCGCTTCGAAGACAACTACGGCCGCAAAGGGACCAGCACTTGAGCGCGATCACGTGCTTCAAGGCCTATGATCTGCGCGGCCGGATTCCCACTGAGCTGAATGACGACGTCGCCTACCGGGTGGGGCGCGGCTATGCCGAGTTCCTGTCGCCCAAGCGCGTGGTGGTCGGCCGCGACATCCGCCTCTCGAGCGCAGGCCTCACCGATGCGCTGTGCCGCAGGCTTGACCGACAGCGGCGTCGATGTCTACGACATCGGCGTCTGCGGCACCGAGGGGGTGTACTTCGCGACCTTCGACGGCGGCTACGACGGCGGCATCATGATCACCGCCAGCCACAATCCGCCCGACTACAACGGCATGAAGTTCGTGCGCGAGCAGTCCAGGCCGATCAGCGCGCGACAACGGCCTGCACGAGATTCGCGGCTTTGCCGAGCGCGGCGCAGTTCGCCGAGCCCAGGCGGCGCGGCGCGCGCCGCGCATCGACACCATGCACGCGTATGTCGCGCACCTGCTGTCCTATGTCGATGTGCCGAAGCTCAAGCCCTTGAAAATCGTGGTCAATGCCGGCAACGGCGGGGCGGGGCTCATCATCGACCAGCTGGAGCCGCACCTGCCGTTCGAGTTCATCAAGGTCCACCACGAGCCCGACGGCCGCTTTCCCAACGGCATCCCGAATCCCATGCTCGAGGAGAACCGGCCGCCGACCGTCGCGGCGATCCGCGCTCACGGCGCGGATTTCGGGCTCGCCTGGGACGGGGATTTCGACCGCTGCTTCTTCTTCGACGAGCACGGCGCCTTCATCGAGGGCTACTACATCGTGGGGCTGCTTGGCCTCGGTGCTGCTGCGCGGCGAGCCGGGCGGCAGGGTGGTGCACGATCCGCGCCTGACCTGGAACACCATCGAAATCGTCGAGCGCGCCGGCGGCGAGGCGGTGCTGTCGAAGTCCGGCCATGCCTTCATCAAGCAGCGCATGCGCGAGGTCGACGGCGTGTACGGCGGGGAGATGAGCGCGCACCATTATTTCCGCCGCTTTGCCTACTGCGACAGCGGCATGATTCCGTGGCTGCTCGATCGCGCAGATCCTGTGCGAGATCCGGCCAGCCGCTCTCGGAGCTGGTGGGCGAGCGCATCGGCCGTTTCCCGGTGAGCGGCGAGCTCAACTACCGCGTGCCGGATGCCGAGCGCGGCGATCCGCGGCCTTCGAAGCGCGCTACGCCGCGCAGGCGCTCAAGGTGGATCGCACCGACGGGCGTGTCGTTTGAATTCGCCGACTGGCGCTTCAATCTGCGCACCTCGAACACCGAGCCGCTGATCCGCTCAACGTCGAGGCGCGCGGCTCGCGGCAGCTGCTCATGCGAGCGAAGACCGCCGAGCTGCTCGACCTGCTGAAATCGCACGGCGCCGTGGCCGCGGATCACTGAGCAGCCTGGCATCCGCACGTGTCCGCCGCCCCCAAACTCAGCATCGTCATCCCGGTGTACAACGAGGAGCAGGTGCTGCCGACCCTGTTCGCGCGCCTGTATCCCGCGCTCGATGCGCTCGGCATCGCGTACGAATGCGTGTTCGTCAACGACGGCAGCAAGGACCGCTCCGCGGCGCTGCTGCGCCAGCAATTTCAGCGCCGGCCGCAGCGAGACGCGCGTGGTGCTGTTTCACGCGAACTTCGGCCAGCACTCCGCGGTGATGGCGGGCCTCTCCTATGCGCGCGGCGACTATGTGGTGACCCTGGACGCCGATCTGCAGAATCCGCCGGAGGAGATCGGCAAGCTGGTCGGCAGGCTCGATGAGGGCTACGACTACGTCGGCACCGTCCGCCAGCAGCGCCAGGACCGGCTGTGGCGGCGCACGCTCTCGAAGGGCGTCAACAAGCTGCGCGAGTGGATCACGCCGGTGCGCATCACCGACCAGGGCTGCATGATGCGCGGCTATGCGCGCTCCGTGGTGACGGCGCTCAATCAGACGCGCGAGGTCAACACCTTCATCCCGGCGCTCGCCTCCCTCTATGCGATGAATCCGATCGAGGTGCCGATCGCCCACGAGGAGCGCTTCGCCGGCCGCTCGAAGTATTCGCTGTACAGCCTGATCCGGCTGAATTTCGATCTGGTCACCGGCTTCTCGGTGGTGCCGCTGCAGCTGTTCTCCATGGTCGGCATGGCGGTATCGGCGCTCTCCGCCCTGCTGGTGGTGGTCCTGTTCGTGCGCCGCCTCATCGTCGGTCCCGAGGCCGAAGGCGTGTTCACGCTGTTCGGCGTGGTGTTCTTCTTCATCGGGCTGGCGCTGTTCGGCATCGGCCTGCTGGGCGAATACGTCGGGCGCATCTACGCGCAGGTGCGCGAGCGGCCGCGCTACATCGTCGAGGCCGTGCTCGAGCAGCGACGAGGACCTGCCGGCCGGCGCGGCGCTTGCCGAGAGCGGCGAGGGCGCGCGCGCGGCGGGCGTCCGGCAGTGACGCGTGCGGTGGTGTTCGCCTACAGCGAGGTCGGGGTGCGCTGCGTGCGCGAGCTCGTTGGCGCAGGGCATCGACATCCCGCTCCTGTTCACGCATGCCGATGATCCGGGCGAGAGCCAGTGGTTCGGCAGCGTGAGCAACCTCGGCGCACGCGCACGGCCTGAGGGTCGAGACGCCCGGAGGATCCGAACACGCCTCGAGTGGATCGCCGAGGGCCGGCGCGCCCGGCCGGACTTCGTGTTCTCCTTCTACTACCGGCACATGCTCGAATGCCGCATGGCTGGCGCTGCCGCGCGCGCGGCGCGCTGAACATGCACGGCTCGCTGCTGCCGAAGTACCGCGGGCGCGCGCCGGTGCATTGGGCGATCATTCACGGCGAGCCGGTCACCGGCGCCAGCCTGCACTACATGGTGGAGAAGCCCGATGCCGGCGCGCTCGTGGACCAGCAGCCGGTGCCGATCCTGGAGAACGACACGGCGCTCGAGGTGTCGATGAAGGTGGCGCGAGGCCGCGCAGCAGGTGCTCGCGCGCAGCTGCCGCAACTGATCGCAGGCACCGCGGCGGCGCGCCCGCTCGACCTTGCCGAGGGATCCTACTTCGGCCGGCGCCGCCCGGAGGACGGGCGCATCGACTGGCGGCAGGGCGCGCGCGCGGTGCACGATCTGGTGCGCGCCGTGGCGCCGCCGTTTCCGGGCGCCTTCACCGAGGTGAACGGCTGTCGGCTGCAGGTCCTCGGAGACGCGCGTCGATGATGCAGCCGCTGCGCTTCACAGCACGGGCGCCGTGCCTGTACGCAGCCGATGACGACTGGTTCGCCGACTGCGTCGACGGCAAACGCCTGAGGATTCTGCAGCTGGCGATCGACGGGCGGCCGCTGCACCCGCGCGCCGCGCCGCCGGCGCTTGCCGAATCAGCCGCTCGCATTGACTTAGATCAAGGGGATCAACTTGAAAAACGTGCTCATTCTCGGCGTCAACGGCTTCATCGGCCATCACCTGAGCAAGTACATCCTGGCGCACACCGATTGGCATATCTACGGGATGGACCTGCAGTCGGAGCGCGTGAGCACCGCTGCTCGGCAATCCGCGCTTTCACTTCGTCGAGGGCGACATCACCATCAACAAGGAGTGGGTCGAGTACCACGTGCGCAAGTGCGACGTGATCCTGCCGCTGGTCGCCATCGCGACCCCCGCCACCTACGTGCGCGAGCCGCTGCGGGTGTTCGAGCTGGATTTCGAGGCGAACCTGCCCATCATCCGCCACTGCGTCAAGTACAAGAAGCGCGTGGTGTTCCCCTCGACCTCGGAGGTCTACGGCGCGTGCCGCGACCAGGAATTCGATCCGGAGACCTCCGAGCTCGTGCTCGGGCCGATTCACAAGCAGCGCTGGATCTATTCCTGCGTCAAGCAGCTCCTCGACCGGATCATCTGGGGATACGGCCAGCAGGGGCTGCAGTTCACCCTGTTCCGCCCGTTCAACTGGATCGGCTCGGGGCTCGACAGCATGGACGATCCGAAGGAGGGCAGTTCGCGCGTGCTGACGCAATTCCTCGGGCACATCGTGCGCGGCGAGCCGATCAAGCTGGTCGACGGCGGCAGCCAGACCCGCGCCTTCACCTTCATCGACGATGCGGTCGACTGCCTGACCCGCATCATCGACAATCCGGACGGCATCGCCGACGGCAAGATCTACAACATCGGCAATCCGCACAATCTCGTACTCCATCCGCCAGCTGGCGCGAAATGATGCTCGAGATCGCGCTGGCGCGGCCGGAGTATGCGCCGACGGCGCGCAACACCCGCCTGGTCGACATCTCGGCGCTCGACTACTACGGCAAGGGCTACGCCGACATCCCGGCGCGGCTGCCCTCCATCAAGAACACGACCGCCGAGCTCGGCTGGACGCCGAGCACCGACATGCGCACGGCACTGACGGCGATTTTCGACTCCTACGCGCACGCGCTGCCCTCGGCCTCGGCGCTGCTGTCGCGCGATGCTTGAAGGCGCGCACATCGGCCTCAAGGTCGATGTCGATACCCTGCGCGGCACCCGCGAAGGCGTGCCGCGGCTCGCGCAGCTGCTCAAGAGGCACGCGCGCGGATGCGACGTTTTATTTTTCGGTCGGCCCCGACCACACCGGGCGCGCGCTGCGCCGGGTGTTTCGCAAGGGCTTCGCGCAAAAGGTGGCGCGCACCTCGGTGCTCAAGCACTACGGCTTCAAGACCCTGATGTACGGCGTGCTGCTGCCGGGGCCGGATATCGGCCGCGAAGCGGGCGAGTGCATGCGCAGCGTGCACGATGCGGGCTTCGAAGTGGGCCTGCACACCTACGATCACGTGCGCTGGCAGGACGGCGTGGCGCAAGCCGATGCGGAGTGGACCCGCCGGGAATTCGAGCGCGGCTTGCAAGCGTTCGAGCGGGTGTTCGGCTTCCTGCCGCACTCGCATGCGGCGGCCGGCTGGCAGATCAACGCGCACGCGCTCGAGCTCGAGCGCGAGCACGGCCTGCGCTATGCCAGCGACACGCGCGGCGGCGGCGCGTTCCGGCCGCTGCTCGCGCACGGCGCCGAGCTCCTGCCCGCAGATACCGACGACTCTGCCGACCTTCGATGAGCTGCTCGGGCCGCGATGCCATCGATGAGTCGCAACATCGCCGCGGCGCTGTTCGACCGGTCCGCAAGCGGCGGCCGACCCGGCGCTGCAGGTGTTCACGCTGCACGCGGAGCTCGAGGGGATGCTGCTGCGCGGCGCGTTCGAGTCCTTGCTGGTGAAGTGGCGCGATGCCGGGGCGCAGGTCACGCGCATGGCGGCCATTCACGCGCTCGCGGACGCGCCTGCCGCTGCCCGTTCGCGCGGTGGTCATGGGCGAGGTGCCGGGGCGCTCGGGATCCTGGCGTTCAGCGCCCGTGCGGCGTCGCCGTGACTCGGCCGAGCCCCGCGCGCGAGCGGTGGACCGTACTTGAGCCTCGCGGCGCTTGGTCGCGGCGCTGTGGCTCGCGACCCTGTCGCTGCGGCCGCTGTTCAACCCCGACGAGGGCCGCTACGCGGAAATCCCGCGCGAGATGCTGAGCGGCGGCGATTGGGTCATACCGCATCTGAACGGCCTCGCGTACATCGAGAAGCCGCCGCTGCAATTTTGGGCCACGGCCCTCGTGCCTGCGCGTGTTCGGAGTGAACGAGTTTGCGGCGCGCTTCTACACGGCGCTATGGCGCCCTCGCCACGCTCGCGCTGGTGTGGCTCGCGGCGCGGCGGCTGTGGGGCACGGCGGCGGCCTTAAGGGCGGCGGCCGTGCTGTCGAGCATGCTGCTGTTCATCGCCATGGGACAGCTGCTCACCTTGGACATGAGCCTGACCTTGTACATGAGCTGCGCTCTGGCGGGATTTCTGCTGGCGCAGGGCAGCGGGCGCCGGCGCGGGCGCAGCGCCGCTGGATGCTGCTCGCGTGGGCCGCCGCGGCGCTCGGGGTGCTCACCAAGGGGCTCATTGCGGCGGCGATCCCGGCGGCGGTGCTGGTCCTGTACAGCCTGTATGCCCGCGACTTCGCGCCCTGGCGCCGCCTGCACGCAGCGGGCGGTTTGCCGCTGTTTGCGGCGATCACGGTTCCCTGGCACTGGCTGGCGGCGCAGCAGGCTCCCGGATTTTCTGCAGTTCTTCTTCGTGCACGAGCACCTGCAGCGCTACTTGACGCCGAGCGCGGACCGCGAGGAGGCGTGGTGGTTTTTCGGCGCGGTGTTTCTGCTCGGCAGCGCTGCCCTGGACGCTGCCGGCGCTGCGCGCCTGGCGAGGGGCTGGCGCCGCGGCGCGGCGCGCGGGCAGTTCAACCCCGCGCTGTTTCTGTGGATATGGGTCGCTGTTCGTGTGCGTCTTCTTCTCGCTCTCCGACTCGAAGCTGATCCCGTACATCTTGCCGGCCATGCCCGCGCTCGCGCTGCTGATCGCCGGCCAGCCGGCGGAGGGGCTGCGAGCGCGACGTGCCGCGCACGGCGCTGCTGACGGTGGCGGCGGCGATCGGATTGGCGCTCGTGTCCGTGCTCGGGCCGCAGGTTCTCCCGCCCTCCGATCGGCAGCGAGTATTTTCTCATCACTCGCGAAGCCGCTGGCGCAAGATCGCGGTGCTGCTCGCGGTGTCGGGCCTGTATGTACTCTCGCAGCGGCCGCGACGCTGACGCGCGCGGCGGTGTTCCTCGGCGTCGGCTGGTGCCTGTCCGGATTGCTGCTGGTGCGCGCCGCCGCCGCGGTGGCGCCGGTGTATTCGGGAGTCGACGCTCGCGCGCGCGCTGCCCGGCCGTGCCGCGCGCCGCATCCTTGTACAGTGTCGGCACGTACGATCAAACGCTGCCGTTCTACTGGCAGCGCACGTTCATACTGGTGGGCTATCGGGGCGAGCTCGACTACGGCTTGCGGCACGATCCCGGCGCTGAATGGCCGAGCATCGGCGCAATTCATCGAGCAGTGGAACCGGGAATCCAAGGCCTATGCGGTGATGGAGCGAGACATGTTCGACGACTTGAAGAGGCGCGGCGTGCCCATGCGCGAGCTGGCGCGCGACGTGCACCGGGTGCTGGTGGCGCGGCCATGAGCTGGATGACGTGGGTGTTGATCGTGAGCAGCGTGAGCATGAACGCCTCGGCGCAATTGCTGATGAAAGCGGCGACCCGCCCGCTCGCGCACGTGGCCGATTTCGGCATGGACTCGCTGCTTTACAGCGTATCGATCCTGTGCAGGAGCGCGTTCTTCTGGGGCGGCATGCTGTGCTACGCGGCGAGCATCTGCGTGTGGCTCGCCGCCTTACCAAGGCGCCGGTGAGCACGGCCTACCCGATGCTCTCGCTCGGCTACGTGATGGTCGCCGGCGTGTCGGTGCTCGCGCTGGGCGAGACGCTCTCGCCCGCCAAGATGCTGGGGATCGCGCTGATCTGCGCCGGTGTGGTTCTCGTTTCCAGGAGCAGCCCGCTATGAAGCCTTTCCTGCCCTTTGCGCGGCCCTCGATCGATGCCGAGAGCATCGCGGCGGTCGCCGAGGTGTTCCGCTCCGGACAGCTGGCGAGCGGCCCCAAGGTCGCTGGCGTTCGAGGCCGCGCTCGCCGCCTACCTCGGCCGGGCCGCCACGTGCGCGTGATGACCTCGGCGACGGCGGGGCTCGAGATGGCGCTCGAGGTCGCCGGCGTCGGCGAGGGCGACGAGGTCATCGTTCCGGCGATGAGCTTCGCCGCGAGCGCGAACGTGGTGGCGCGGGTGCGCGCCAAACCGGTGTTCGTCGACATCGACCTGTACACGCGCAATCTCGATGTGGAGCTGGCCGCGGCGGCGATCACGGCGAAAACGCGCGCCATCATGCCGGTGCATTTCGCCGGACTGCCCGTGGACATGGATGCGCTCTACGGGCTTGCGGCGCAGCACGGCCTGCGGGTGGTCGAGGATGCCGCGCATGCCATCGGCTCGCGCCATCGGGGCAGGCTGATCGGCAGCTTCGGCGATCTCGTGGTGTTCAGCTTTCACCCCAACAAGAACATGACCAGCATCGAAGGCGGCGCCATCTCCACAGGCGTGCCCATGCCGCGGAGCTCTTCGAGCAGTACCGCTTTCACGGCATCAAGCGCAACGCGCAGGGCGAGATCGACGTGATGTTCCCCGGCGCCAAGAGCAACCTCACCGACGTGGCGGCGCAGATCGGCATCGACCAGCTGCGCCGTCTGGACGGATTCAATGCGCGCCGCCGCGAGCTGGCGGGCCTGTATTTCGACGAGCTCGAGGGGTTCTCCGCGGTGGTGCTGCCGGCGCGCGGGGACTCCGGGCACAGCTGGCACATGTTCCAGGTGCTGATCGATTTCTCGGCGCGGGGCATGACGCGGCCGGGCTTTCAGAAGGCGATGGCGGAGCGCGGCATCGGAATCGGCGTGCACTATCCGTGCATTCCGGGTCTCACCTATTACTTGAGCCAAGGCTACCGGCCGGAGGACACGCCGGTGGCGGCGCGGGTCGGGCGCGAGACCGTCACCCTGCCGCTGTTTCCGGCGATGCAGGACGAGGACGTCGCGCGCGTGTGCCGCGAGCTGCGCGACGTGCTGCGCTCAAGCGGCTGACGCGCGCGGCGCGGCCGATGCGCGCCCCGATCGCCGGGTCGGGCGGCGGCTTGCGGGCCCTTAAGTGATGGCGCAGACTTTACGCCCGGCAAATCCACCTTCGAGGGATATCGTCATGAAACGTTATGTGCTCCTCGCGCTCGTGACCGGCATCTTCGCCTCCCCCCTGTACGCGGCATTGAAGCCCGGCGATCAGGCGCCCGATTTCACCACCCAGGCAACGCTGGCCGGCAAGCCCTTCACCTTCTCCCTGGCCGATGCGCTGAAGCATGGTCCGGTGGTGCTGTATTTCTATCCCGCGGCGTTCACGCCCGGCTGCACCGTCGAGGCGCATGAATTTGCCGAGGCCACCGCGAAGTTCAAGTCCCTGGGCGCGACCGTCATCGGCGTGTCGCACGATCCCATCGACAAGTTGAACAAGTTCTCCGTGACCGAATGCCGCAACAAGTTCGCGGTCGCCTCGGACGCGGATCAGGCCATCACCAAGGAATACGACGCGGTGCTCAAGGCCAAACCGGAGTATGCCAACCGCACCTCCTACGTGATCACGCCCAACGGCAAGATCATCTACGAGTACACGGCGATGAATCCCGACAAGCACGTGGAGAACACCATGGCGGCCGTGGAGAAGTGGGAGGCGGAGCAGAAGCAGGGGTATTGAGCCGCCGACGATGCATCACGCGGCATCGTGAAAGATGACGCCGTGGCGGTTTATGAAAGCGAAGACATTTGATCGCAAGTTTGATTCCGGCGGGAAAATCGTTGATCAGCTGGATCTGAGCAAAGCGCGGCGCATCGGCACCGATGCAAAGCGGGTCAATGTTGCGCCGTGCTGAGGCCGGTCCAATCATGAGGCGCCTCGCCGCTCTGCTGATGCTGACGGCCGGCCTGTCGACGGCGGGCGCCGGCCCGGCAGCGGCTCGAGCCGTGGCGGCGCCGTCGGCGCCTCGATACGGCGTTCGCATCGAGAAGACCTTCATTCCCATGCATGACGGCGTTCGACTTGCGGTGACTCTGTACCTGCCGGCGGGCGCCAAGGGGGCAGAGCGCTTTCCCGCCCTGCTCGAGTACCTGCCCTACCGCAAGGACGACGACACGGTATTGCGCGACGTCGGCGATCACTCGTATTTCGCCCGGCGCGGGTTTGTGGGCGCGCGCGTCGACATCCGCGGCTTCGGCAACAGCGAGGGCACGCCGACCGACCGGGAATACTCGGCGCAGGAACAACAGGATGGGGATGAAGTGATCGCCTGGCTCTCGCGTCAGGCGTGGTCGAACGGCAAGGTCGGCATGCTGGGAATATCGTGGGGCGGATTCAACGCGATCCAAATGGCCCTGAGGAGGCCGCCGGCGCTCAAGGCCATTCTCGCGGTCGCGGCCACGGAGGAATTGTTCAAGGAAGACGTGCATTACATGGACGGCATCTTCCACGTGGACGAGTTCGAAGTCACCATGGATCTGGACCAGGGACGCAGCGGAGCCCCGGATTTCAGTCTGGACGAGGCCGTGATCGGCCCGCGCATGGATTCGGCGCCCTGGTCGCTCACCTACATGAAGCATCAGCGCGACGGGGCGTTCTGGCGCGCACCGCTTCGGCCCATCGAGCAGCTGCAAGTGCCCGCCTTTCTGATCGGCGGCCTGGCGGACGGGTACCGGGACAGCATCCCGCGAATGCTGGCGCGGGTAAAGGCGCCCATCAAGGCCTGGATCGGGCCGTGGAACCATGCGTTCCCCAACGAGAGCGACTACGGACCGCACTACGAGTGGCGCGATCAGGCGGTCCGGTGGTTCGATTACTGGCTGAAGGGGCGCAACACCGGGGTTCTCGAGGATCCCCGCCTCGTCATCTATCAGCAGCATTGGCACCCGCCCGGATCTCAAGCCCAGGACGTGCCCGGCGAGTGGCGGGCGGAGAGCTGGCCGCCCGGCGAGCTCAAGCCCACCACCTGGTATCTGCAGCCGGAGCATCGATTGTCCTCGGCGGCGCCCGACAGCGGCCGCGATCAGCTCCGCTACGTACCCTCCGCGGGGATCGAGGCCGGCTTCTGGTGGGGAGAATTGTTGACCGATCAACGTCCGGTGGACGCGTACAGCCTGACCTACGACTCCCTGCCGCTCGCTGAAGAGGTGGCGATTCTGGGCCTGCCGCGCGTCACGCTGGAGGTTGCCGCGGATGCGCCGCTGGCGGACTGGTTCGTGCGGCTCTCGGACGTCGCGCCCGACGGACAGGTCACGCTGGTCACGGGCGCGGGAATCAACGGCGCGCAGCGCAACTCCATGACCGAACCGCAGGACCTGAGGCCCGGCCAGAGCTATCGAATTTCATTCGATTTGCATCTGGCCTCATGGGTGTTCCCCAAGGGCCATCGCATCCGCATGGCCGTTTCCAATGCGCTCTGGCCGATGAACTGGCCGACGCCGTACCCGATGATCACCTCGCTCATGCTCGGCGGCAGCGAGCCCTCGAGCGTGATCCTGCCGCGCGTGCCGGTGCATGGACCGGCGGCTCCTGCGTTTGCGCCGCCGCAGCCCGTCGAAGCGCCGGAGGGCATCGAGACGGTCGGCGGCGGCGATTGGGCGTGGCCGGGCGAATGGACGGTGCTGCGCGACGAGCAGCGCCAGCGCAGCACGGGGGTATGGAAAGGCCGGGTCGCCGAGACCTTCCCCTGGGGACGCTTCGATCATACCGAACGTCTGCAGTACGACATCGACGATGCGCATCCGGATATCGCGCGCATTCAGGGAGACTCGGAAACCATCGAAGCGCTGAAGGACCATACGCTCACGTGGCGCGGACATCTCGACGTATCGAGCGACGCTCACACGTTTTTCTACAAGTACACCCGCACCCTGTTGCGGGACGGCGTGCTCATCCGGACCAAGAGCTGGGACGAGCCGATTCCGCGCGACCATCAGTGACGCCGCGGTCTGATCCCTCCCGTCACTGCTTTCTGGCTACCCGGCTTTCGAGCAGCGTCTGAATCCGGCTCAAGGATTCGATGTAGCGATCGGCCAATCCTTCAGACTCCTTCTCTTGCAGGCCTTCGGCCAGCACATTCGCCAGGGTGTCGATCGCGACCCGGACCGTCATCGACTCGGCATCGGTGAGCTTCACTCCACTGATCGTTATCGTCGCTTCGTCTTGCATCGCGGAGGTAGCTCCTTTGGGTAAGCGCCGATCACTTCGGCTCGAATCTCAGCGCCACGCCGTTCATGCAGTAGCGCTCGCCGGTGGGCTGCGGGCCGTCCGGAAAGACGTGGCCCAGGTGCCCGCCGCAGCGCGCGCAGTGCACTTCGGTGCGCGCCATGCCGAGGCTGCGATCCGTGGTGGTGCCGACGGCTTTCGGCAGCGGGGCGAAGAAGCTCGGCCAGCCGGTGCCGCTGTCGAACTTCGCGGACGATTCGAACAGCGGCAGGCCGCAGGCGGCGCAGGCGTACATGCCCGGGCGGTGCTCCTGGTTGAGCGGGCTGGTGCCCGCCCGCTCGGTGCCGTGCTTGCGCATGACCGTGAAGGTCTCGGGCGGCAGCTCCTTCTTCCATTCCTCATCGGGCCGATCGACTTTCGATCCGGTCGGGTCGTTCATGGGTTTACCCCTCAAGATGGCGGCTGGCGGATGCAAAGTGTAGCGCACACAAGAGCAGAATGCTCCATTTTGACCTGACCCATATTTATGGGTACACTGCAATGCGCAACCAATGCCGCAGTCGGGGCACCCGTGAGTACCACCAAAACTACGTTGGAAATGTCACAGACCTTGTTTCGCCGCGCCAAGGCGGCGGCGGCCACGCGCGGCCAATCCTTGAAGGAGCTGGTGACCGGGGCACTGGAGCGCGAGCTGCGCTTGAGCGCTCCGAGGCGAGGCAAAAAGGCGGAATCAGCACTTCGAGCGGTTCAGCAATTGGCGAAAGAGAACGCCGCGAGCTGGCGGACCGATGAGGATTCCGTGACTGCGGTGCGCGAGCAGCGGCGGGGATGATCATCGACGCTTCCGTGTGGGTCGCGGTCTTTCGCGGCAACGACGCCCATCACGCCGAGGGCGCCGCGTTCCTCGAGGCTGCCGTCGCGAAACTTGAGGAATTGCACATACCCAATATTGCGCTTGCGGAGATCGCCGGCGTATTTGCCAGGCAAACCGGCAATGCGCGGCTTGCCGCGCGGACCGTGCGCGCGGTTCTGGCGTTGCCGGGGGTGCTGCGGCACGAGTTGAGCGACCCGTTGGCCGACAGGGCCGCGGCGCTGGCCGCGCGCTGCAAGCTGCGCGGCGCCGATGCGGTGTATGTGGCGGTGGCTGAAGCACTCGCCTCGCCGCTCATCAGCCTGGACCGCGAGATCTTGGATCGGTCAAAACGCATCGTCAAAGCGCTGACTCCCGCGGACTGGTTGCGCAACAAAGCCCGAGCCTAGTCATGCGCGCGCGGCATGAGCAGTTTGGCGACCAGGCCGGTCCAGCCGGTCTGGTGCGAGGCGCCGACGCCGCGGCCGGTGTCGCCGTGGAAGTACTCGTAGAACGAGCACGTAGTCGCGGAAGTGCGGATCGGTCTGCAGCTTCGGGTGCTGCCGCAGCACCGGCCGCCGGCCGTGCTCGTCCTTGCAGGAAGATGCGCGTCAGCCGGCGCGCCAGCTCGTCGGCGACCTCGCTCGAGGGTCAGGAACTGGCCCGAGCCGGTCGGGCATTCGACCTTGAAATCGTCGCCGTAGTAGTGGTGGAACTTCTGCAGCGATTCGATGAGCAGGTAGTTGACCGGCAACCAGATCGGGCCGCGCCAGTTCGAGTTGCCGCCGAACAGCCCGGTGTCGCGACTCGGCCGGCTGATAGCGCACCGTCGAGGTCTGTGCCGTCGCAGTCGAAGCACGTACGGATGGTCGCGCGTGACGCGCGCGACAGCGCGCGCACGCCGTAGTCGGACAGGAACTCGGTCTCGTCCAGCATGCGCCGCAGCAGGCATTTCATGCGGTGGCCGCGCAGCAGCGACAGCAGCCGGCGCTCGCCGCGGCCCGGCTCGTGCCAGCGCGAGACCAGCGCCGCCAGGTCGGGCCGGTAGTTCAGGAACCACTCCAGCCGCGCGGCGAAGTCCGGCAGCTCGCTCGAGCAGCTCGGGCTCCAGCGTCTCGACCGCGAACAGCGGGATCAGCCCGACCATCGAGCGCACCTTGCAGCGGCACCATGCGCGCCGTCCGGCAGGTTCAGCACGTCGTAGTAGAACTCGTCCTCCTCGTCCCACAGCCCGACGCCGTCCTCGCACGATGTTGCTCATCGCGTGCGGCGATGTGCAGGAAATGCTCGAAGAACTTGGTGGCGATGTCCTCGTAGACGTGGTTGTGCCGCGCCAGCTCCAGCGCGATGCGCATCAGGTTCAGGCAGTACATCGCCATCCAGCTGGTGCCGTCGGCCTGGTTGATGTAGCCGCCGGTCGGCAGCGGCGCGCTGCGGTCGAACACGCCGATGTTGTCGAGCCCGAGGAAGCCGCCCTGGAAGATGTTGCGGCCCTGCGCGTCCTTGCGGTTCACCCACCAGGTGAAGTTGAGCATCAGCTTGTGGAAGACGCGCTCGAGGAACGCGAGGTCGCCCGTGCCGCCGTGCTGCTTGCGGTCGATCTGGAACACGCGCCAGGCGGCCCAGGCGTGCACCGGCGGATTCACGTCGCCGAACGCCCACTCGTAGGCGGGCAACTGGCCGTTCGGGTGCATGTACCACTCGCGCGTCAGCAGCACGAGCTGCTCCTTGGCGAACTCGGCGTCGATCAGCGCCAGCGGGATGCAGTGAAACGCCAGGTCCCAGGCGGCGTACCACGGATACTCCCACTTGTCCGGCATCGAGATGATGTCGGCGTTGTTCAGGTGCGTCCACTCGCGGTTGCGGCCGTGCTTGCGCTCGGCGGGCGGCGGCGGCTGGCGCCGGATCGCCGTCCAGCCAGTGCGGCACGTCGTAGTGGTAGAACTGCTTGCTCCAGATCATGCCGGCGAACGCCTGGCGCTGCACGCGCGCGCGTCCTGCGATCGGCGATGTCGTGCTGCAGGTCGCGCGTAGAACTCGTCGGCCTCGCGTGCGCCGCGCCGCCAGCAGGCGCGTCGAAGTCGGCGAACGGCTGCGGCGAGCGCGCGGCGCGTGCAGGCGCAGCCGGATGCTCGACCTTGCCGCCGGCCGGCACCAGGCGACTGGTACCAGCGCCGCCGGCCTTGGTGCCGCGTCCGCCGGGATTCACCGCCGTCGCTGTCGCCGTGGACGACGTACTCGTGGAAGCGCGTCCTTGAAATAGCCCGGCGCTGCCGCGATGCCGAACAGCCGCGGCACGTTGGTCTCGTTCTCGCATGAACAGCAGCTCCGGCGCGCCGTCGGCGTAGCAGACGTAATCGCCCGAGCTCGGCGTGCTCGATGCCGATCGCCGCCGTCGCTCGACGGCGTGCAGCTGCGGCTTCGCGGCGCCGGGCTTCCAGCACCACGTGTTGCGGAACCAGAGCTGCGGCAGCAGGTGCAGCGGCGCCGCCTCCGGGCCGCGATTGTGACGCCGTGACGCGCATCAGGATGTCGTCCGGGCTCGGCCTTGGCGTACTCGACGAACACGTCGAAGTAGCGGTCGTCGTCGAAGACGCCGGTGTCGAGCAGTTCGTACTCCGGGCTCGTGCGTGCCGCGGCGGCGGTTCTCCTGCCACCAGCTCGCGCGTACGGGAAATCGCGCCTGCGGATACTTGTAGAGCATCTTCAGGTAGGAATGCGTCGGCGTCGCGTCGAGGTAGTAGTAGAGCTCCTTGACGTCCTCGCCGTGATTGCCCTCGGCGTTGGTCAGGCCGAACAGGCGCTCCTTCAGGATCGGGTCGCGGCCGTTCCACAGCGCGAGCGACAGGCACAGCCGCTGCTCGGTCGTCGCAGATGCCGGCGATGCCGTCCTCGCCCCAGCGATAGGCGCGGCTGCGGGCGTGGTCGTGCGGGAAGTACTCCCAGGCGTTGCCGTCCGGCGCTGTAGTCCTCGCGCACGGTGCCCCACTGGCGCTCGCTCAGATACGGCCCCCAGTGCTGCCAGCCCGCGCGGCCGGGGACGTTCGCGCGCAGGCGCTCGCGCTCGGTGTTCATGGGTCGGTCGATCCTTACGGCTTTGAGATCTTGCGCTCGAGGTATACCCAGGTGCGCAGTATCTCAGCGACGCTCCAGGCCTGCGCGAAGCAGCCGCGGGCAATGTGAGGCGCGTCACCATCGAAGATCTCGCTGACCGAGCCCAAGCACGCTTCGTTGAGGTGCTGCGCGATCGGGGCGAGGAAGGACTGGGCCAGGCGCGCATCGCCGTACACGCGGTAATGGGCCCGCGCAAACGGCCCTAAGAGCCAGCTCCACACCGTGCCCTGATGGTAGGCGCCATCGCGCTGCCCCGGATCCCCCGTGTACTGCCCCCGGTAGGCGGGGTCCTTCGGCGCGAGGCTGCGCAGGCCGTAGCTCGTCACCAGCTCGCGCGCGCACGCCTCGACCACGGCGCGCATCTGCGGCGCGGTGAGCGCGCTGTAGGGCAGCGACACCGCGAAGATCTGGTTGGGGCGCAGGCTGCGATCCTGCGCCGAGCCGCCGTCCGCGTCGATGCACGTCGAACAGGCAGTCGCGATCCGCGTCCCAGAAGCGGCCGAAGCCTGAGGCGGCGCGCTCGAGCAGGGCGCGGCAGTGGCGCTGGTCGGCGGCTCGGCGCACCCGCCCGGCGAGGTGCGCCGCGACATTGCAGGGCGTTCAGCCACAGCGCATTGATCTCGACCGGCTTGCCGATGCGCGGGGTGAACACGTACCCGCCGTGCTTCGCGTCCATCCAGGTGACCTGGATGCCCGGCTCGCCGGCGCGCAGCAGACCGTCGCCCGGGTCGACCTGAATGCCGAATCGCGTGCCCTCGAGGTGCGCGTGGATGATGGCCATGAGCGTCGGATACAGCTCGCGCGTGAGCTCGGGATCGCGGTGCGCCGCCAGATAGTCCTCGAGCGCATGGAACAGCCAAAGCGCCGCATCGGCGCTGTTGTATTCGGGCGCAGCGCCCCGATCGGGAAAGCAATTCGGCAGCATGCCGCGATCGACGAAGCCCGCCCAGCTGCGCAGCAGGCCGGCCGCGGTGTCGTAGCGGGCAAGCGCGGTGGTGAGCCCGGGGAGCGCGATCAGGGTGTCGCGGCCCCAGTCGGCAAACCAGGGGTAGCCCGCGATGACGCTCACGCCGGCCGCTTTCTTCGTGCCGCGGCGTACGATGAACTGATCCGAGGCCGTGGCGAGCGTGTGCACCCAGTGAGGCGCGGATGTCGGCAGCGCCGAGCGCAGCGCGCGCGATGTGCCGGCGAGCGCCGCGAGCACCTTCGCCGCCGGCGCGGGCGCGGCGGGCTCGAGGCTTGCCGTGAAGCTGAGCGGCTGCGCGGCGCTGAGCTCCGCGGTGAAGGTTCCGGGCACGTAGAGGTCCTCGAGCGCGTCCAGGCCGCGCGCCGCTTCCTCGCGATGCCAGAAATTCCAGTACCAGGCATCGAGCGCGCCGTACTCACCGGCGGTGACGCTTAAGGCGGCAGGGGCGTGCGCCCCCGGCGGCGCGCACGCACACGCTCTCGCCGTCGTCCTCGACCTCGAAGGCCTGAGCGCCGCGCGCCTGGCTGTGAAAGTCCCGATACGTGACCAGGGGTTTGAATTCGATGAGCAGCGGCCCGGAGGCGCGTTCGAGCGTCAGGTGCAGATAGCTCACGTGGGCGAGCGGCGCCATGAAGATCCGCTGCTCGATGAGCGCATCGGCGACGGCGTAGCGCCACGTGGGAATCCCCTCGCGCACGGCGAAGGATTCGATGTGGATGAAGCCCTTCGGATCGACGGCGCCGCCGGCGAACTCGTTCGCCGACAGCTGATAACGCTCACCCAGGTAGTCGACGCAGAGGTCGATCTTCGCCACCAGCAGGGTGCGCTCGACCGGCGGATCGAGGCTCGCCATCAGGAAGGCGTGGTAGCGCCGGGTGTTCGCGCCGGCCACCGTGCCGCAGGCATAGCCGCCCAGACCGTTGGTCACCAGCCATTCGCGGCCGATGGCGGTGTCCCAGTCACCGCAGGTCTGGCGGCCCAGGGTCAATAGCGCGGCCTGTTCAAGAGGTGATCCAGCGACCATTTTCCCGGCCCATACGATATCAAAATCCCAAGTGCCCCACAGCACTGATCGCCAGCGCCGCCTCGTAGCCCTCCGCCGCAGCACCTGCCGGTACATATACCCATGCAGCCCGATCGCGCCCAGGCGGTTCGCCAAGCCTAGCACCCGGAGCGTGGGGAAAAACAGCTCCCCGAAGCTGCCCGCCACCGGGCTCGTGCGGGGACAGCACCGGCACCTGGACTCGTTCTCGAACAGGTACATCGTACTCTGCCAGTTGCTCACTTTGATGTAGCCCACTTCAAGAAGACCCAGCTTAAGTACAGGCGCGCGCCGAGCGCGAACAGCGAGTGCAGGGGAGTGAACAGCCGGGCGGCGAAGGCGTTCGGTGCGAACCTTGGCGATGGCGGACATGAGGTGATTCCTAGCGTCGTGTCAGTGGATGGCACGTGAAAAATCGACGATGGCCTCGGCGCCGATAAAGCGCCGCAGCGCCTCGCCCGCGTCGAACTCCTGCTCGCAGGCGCCGGCGCCGGCGATCGCCTCGCCGAATTCCGCGCCGCGCGCGACCGCCTCGAGGAACGCGTATTCGCCGCCGGCTCCACGGCGAGGAAGGTGAGCTGCTCGCGGCGCATCAGCGCACGACGTCGCCCGGCTCGAGATCGATCGCTCCGCTCCGCCTCGCTCGCCGCGTTCGCCTCCCAGATGCGAAGCGCCGGTAGGCCGATTCGTACCGGCGCAACGTCGGATGCAGCTTAAAGCGCAGCGCGTCGTAATCCGAGGCGCGACGGCGCGCAGCCGCTCGAGATCCAAGCGCGTGCTCGGCGCCGAGCAGCGCTCCTGGCACAGCCACTCGAGCCGCGCAATGTCGGCGAGGTAACGGTATTGATCTCCCCGTGCAGCGCCGCGAGATACTCGGCAAAGCCGCGCCCACGTGCGTGAGTCGCCCGAGCGCGAGGATGCGAACGCTGGAACTTGAGCCGTTTGGCGGAAATAATCCTCGCCCACCAGGCGCCAGATGCAGGATACGTCGAGCGCAGGCTGTCGGTGAAATTCCCCCGCACATTCGTCTGGTAGAGCCTCAGGCGCCCCTCGCCGAGCTCGCGCCGAAGAGCGCGTTGAGAAAATCGCTCTGCAGCTACGCAGCGACGGCATGTCAGGCGCTCGCGCAGCGCTCGGCCTTGGCGGCCTCGCGCCTCGCAGCACGGCGAAGGCCGGAATGTCGGTGTCCCATTCGATCAGCGTCGGCACGCGCGCCGAAGCGCTCGCAGCGCCGCGCCATACAGCGCCCAGACCGCCTCGCACACCGGCGCGCCGTGCGTGTCGATCGAGCAGCGGCGTCGCCGTCGACTCGAACCGGCTGTGGCCGGCCAGGTGGATCTCCTGCGACCGCGCCGGGCGGGATCGCGTTGCAGATAGGGCAGCGGCAGTCGAAGCCGTGAGTTGTGCGCGGTGACGTAGATGTTGTTGACGTCGAGCAGGATCCCGCAGCCCGTGCGCGCCGCGACGCCCGGCCACGAACTCCCACTCGGGCATGCGTCGATGCGCTGGAACTGCAGATAGCTCGAGACGTTCTCGATCAGGATCTGCCGGCCGAGGTAATCCTGCACCTCGGCAATGCGCGCGCACGACGTGGCGCAGCGCCTCCTCGGTGTAGGGCAGCGGCAGCAGATCGTTGCAAATGCGGCCGCCGACGCGAGCTCCAGCACAGGTGCTCGGATACCAGCGCTCGGCTCGAAGCGCGATCGCCAGCGCGCTTGCAGCCTGCCGCAGATGGCCGCGATCCGAGCGGATCGGTCGAGCCCAAGCGACAGGCCGACGCCGTGCAGCGACAGCGGATAGTCGCGCGCGGATGCGTGTCGAGCGCGTCGAGCGTGCGCGCCGCCGTCGCCGAAGTAATTTTCGCTGTGCACTTCGAACCAGCGCGACCGCGCGGCGCGTCGCGATAGCACCTGCGCGACGATGCGGCGCGCGCAGGCCGATGCCGGCGCACGCCGGCATCGGACCGAGAGTGACGATCGATGCTGAGCGTTCGTCCGTTTCGATCGCTCACGGTTACGTCTTGGCAGTCAGAGCTGCCGCCGGTCAAGCGCTCGCAGGTGCCCTTCGGCACGCTCCGATCCATTCCTTGCCGCTGCGTCCATCTTGGCCTGGCCCGGCACAGGCGTGCGCCGGACCCGCGCAGTCGTTCTTGCCGGCCTTCACCACTCCGTAGCACTTCTCCATGCCGGCCTTCATCGTGTCGAGCCCCGCGGCCCACACCACGGTGGCGTAGGTCGCCGCACCCAGCGTCAACAAGCTGCCGATGGCGGCGAATCGCTGCATTGGTCTTCTCTCATCGTTGTCTCTCCTATCGCGTGTTGCTCATCGAAACAATCGTCAAAAGTCGATGTCCACCACAAGACCGTGCGACGCGGATTATTTCACCGCCCGATACAGCGCCGCCGCGATCACCGCCACCGCGCACATCACGCCCGCCATGGCGCGCGCCGTCCCATCGTAAAGCAGGCTCACCGCCGTGCCGCCCAAGCCCGCAAGCACGAACTGCAGCGTACCGAACAGCGCCGAGGCCGTTCCGGCCGAGCCGCCGAAGTGAGCCAGCGCCAGCGCGAAGCCGTTGGCGAAATTGAAACCGAGCAGCGCGATGAACAGCCATTGCGGGATCGCGACACCCAGAAGCCGCCGAGACCGCTCGCCGCCACGACGAAGAGCACCACGCCGAGCGCGGCCGTGCAGAGCATCGCGCGCCGGAAAATCAGCTCCGGGCCGTAGCGCGGCACGATGTGCGCGTTGATGCGCCCGACGATCATCAGGCCGATCGCGTTGCAGCCGAACATCCACGCAAATTGCTGCGGCGTCAGCTGAAAATGGTCGATGTACACGAAGGCGCGCCCGCGATGTAGGCGAACAGCGCCCGATTGAATCAGGTTCGCGGGTATGCCGCGTAGCGCAGGTAGCGCCGGTCGGTGAGCAGGCTCAGCCAGAGCTTCGGTCCGATCAGCTCGGAGCGCTCCGCCGGAATCGACTCGCGCAAGGTCAGGAAGGCGATCGGACAGGCACGCCGACGCCGAGCGCCGCCAGCAGCCAGAATTCCATGCTCCAGCTCGGCGATCAGCAGAATCGCCCCGCCCAGCTGCGGCGCGAGGATCGGGACCTAAGCCGGTGATCAGGCCGAGCAGGGAAGCGCGCGCGCCGTATGCGTCACATCGAATCGATCGCGAATCACCGCGCGCGGTATCACGCTCGCGCTGCCCACTCCGAGCGCCTGCACCACCCTCCACACCGTCAAGCGCGCCCACGCCCGCGCTCAAGGCGCAGCCCACCGAGCCGATCACCGACAGCGCGAGCCCGCAGAGCAGCGGCGGACGCCGGCCGAGGTGGTCCGCGAGCGAACCGAACAGGAGCTGGCTCACGGCCAGGCCTGACGAAGAAGACCGGCAGGGTCAGCTCCACCGCGCCCGCGCTCGTCTTCAGGTCCCGCGCGATCGCCGGCAGGGCCGGCAGGTACATGTCCAGGAGAAGGGGTGAGATCGAATCACCCCCAGCAGCACCAGCAGCTCGGACATCCCCGGCGGCTTGACATCGGGCGGCCGGCTTGGATGAGCGGAGGGCATGGGTTTACGGGTAGAATACGTGGTTTGACTTCAAGGGTGGCGGATGGTGCAGGACAGGGGCGGCGAGCAGGCCGCCGGCGAGAAACCCGGTTCGCCGCGGCCGCATTGATTTGCGGCTCGGTGGCCTACGACACGATCCTGGTGTTCCCGGACCGCTTCAAGGCAGCACATCCTCCCCGACAAGATTCACATCCTGAACGTGGCGTTCCTGGTGCCCGAGATGCGCCGCGAGTACGGCGGCTGCGCCGCGAATATCGCCTACAGCCTGCGCCTGCTGGGCGATCGCGGCCTGCCCATGGCCACCGCCGGGCACGATTTCGGGCCCTATCGCGAGCGGCTGCGCGCGCTGGGGATCAGCCTCGAGCACATCAAGGTCATCGACGATGCGTTCACCGCGCAGGCCTTCATCACCACCGATCTCGATGACAATCAGATCACGGCATTTCATCCGGGCGCGATGCAGTATGCGCACCTCAACCAGGTCGCGGACGCCGGGCAGGTCGCGCTCGGGATCGTGGCGCCGGACGGCCGGCAGGCGATGATCGAGCATGCGGCGCAGTTCGCCGCGGCCGGCATTCCGTTCATTTTCGATCCCGGGCAGGGATTGCCGATGTTCAGCGGCGCGGAACTGAAGACGCTTCATCGAACAGGCCGCCTGGGTGGCGGTCAACGACTACGAGTGGGGGCTGCTGCAGCAAAAGACCGGCCTCTCCGCCCCCGAGGTGGCGGCCCGGGTCAAGGCCCTGATCGTCACCCGGGGTGCCGAAGGGTCGGTGATTTACACCGCAGGCCGCACCCTCGCCATTCCCTGCGTCAAGCCCAATGCCCTGGTCGATCCCACGGGTTGCGGCGATGCCTATCGGGCTGGTCTAATTCACGGCCTGCTGCACGGTCTCGACTGGGAGACGCACCGGCCGCCTGGCCTCGCTGCTGGGCTCGATCAAGATCGAATCGCGCGGGCCGCAGAATCATGAGTTCACGCGCGCCGAATTGCGCGCACGATACCAGCAGAGTTTTGGCCACGTACCTGAAGGGATTTGACATCATGAGCAAGAGTTTCTCGTTCACCTCCGAATCGGTTTCCGAAGGCCACCCGGACAAGGTCGCCGACCAGATCTCCGATGCCGTGCTCGATGCGATCCTGACGGCCGACCCGCGCGGGCGCGTCGCCTGCGAGACGCTGGTCAAGACCGGTGTGGTGATCGTGGCCGGCGAGATCACCACCAGCGCCTGGGTCGACGTGGAAGCGCTGGTGCGCAAGACCGTGCTCGACATCGGCTACGACACCTCCGACATGGGCTTCGACGGCGCGAGCTGCGGCGTGCTCAACATCATCGGCAAGCAGTCCGCCGACATCGCCCAGGGCGTGGACCGCAAGGACGAGCGCAAGCAGGGCGCCGGCGACCAGGGCCTGATGTTCGGCTACGCGACCAACGAGACCGACGTGCTGATGCCGGCCCCCATCACGCTCGCGCACCGCCTGGTGAAGCGCCAGGCCCAGGTGCGCAAGAACGGCAAGCTCCCCTGGCTGCGCCCCGACGCCAAGAGCCAGGTCACCCTGCGCTACGAGAACGACCAGCCGGTGGGTCTCGAGGCGGTGGTGCTCTCCACCCAGCATTCGGACGATGTCAGCACCCGGCACTTGCGCGAAGCGGTCATGGAGGAGATCTTGAAGCCCGTGCTGCCGGCCAAATGGATCGACAAGCGCACCAAGTATCACATCAACCCCACCGGCCGGTTCGTCATCGGCGGCCCGGTCGGGCGACTGCGGACTCACCGGGCGCAAGATCATCGTCGACACCTACGGCGGCTTCGCGCGCCACGGCGGCGGCGCCTTCTCCGGCAAGGACCCCTCCAAGGTCGACCGCTCGGCGGCCTATGCGGCGCGCTACGTGGCCAAGAACATCGTGGCGGCGGGACTCGCGGAGCGCTGCGAGGTGCAGGTGTCCTACGCCATCGGCGTGGCCGAGCCCACCTCGATCATGGTCGAGACCTTCGGCACCGGGAAGATGTCGGATGCGCGCCTGACGCAGATCGTGCGCGCGCATTTCGATCTCACCCCGTACGGCCTGCGCGAGATGCTCGACCTCGCGCGGCCGATCTATCAGAAAACCGCGGCCTACGGCCATTTCGGCCGCAAGGAAGAGGAGTTCACCTGGGAGCGCACCGACAAGGCGGACGCGCTCGCGGCCGAGCTCAAAGCGACGCGCGCGGCCTGAAGCGTGCGCGCCACAGTTTTTCAAGGAGTCACTCAGATGAATGCAGCAAGTGAAGGTGAAGAACGAATTATCTCGTCAAGGATCTGGAGCTCGCCGACTGGGGCCGCAAGGAAATCAAGATCGCCGAGACCGAGATGCCGGGGCTCATGGCCATCCGCCAGGAGTACGCGGCCGAGCAGCCGCTGCGCGGCGCGCGCATCGCGGGCTCCCTGCACATGACCATTCAGACCGCGGTGCTGATCGAGACCTTGAATGCCCTGGGCGCCCAGGTGCGCTGGGCCTCCTGCAACATCTACTCGACCCAGGACCATGCGGCGGCGGCGATCGCCGCGGGCGGCACGCCGGTGTTCGCCGTCAAGGGCGAGACGCTCGCCGAGTACTGGGACTACACGCACCGCATCTTCGAATGGCCGGACGGCGGCCACGCGAACATGATTCTGGACGACGGCGGCGATGCGACGCTGCTGCTGCACCTGGGCGCCAAGGCCGAGCAGGACGCATCGCTCATCGCCGCACCCGGCAACGAGGAGGAGCAGCACCTGTTCGCCGCCATCAAGGCGAAGCTCAAGACGGATCCCAAGTGGTACTCGACGCGGCTCGCCAAGATCAAGGGCGTGACCGAGGAGACCACCACCGGCGTCAAGCGCCTGTACCAAATGGCCAAGGAGGGGCGGCTCGCGTTTCCCGGCCTTCAACGTGAACGACTCGGTCACCAAGTCCAAGTTCGACAACCTGTACGGCTGCCGCGAATCCCTGGTCGATGCCATCAAGCGCGCCACCGACGTGATGATCGCCGGCAAGGTGGCCGTGGTCGCCGGCTACGGCGATGTCGGCAAGGGGTCCGCGCAGGCGTTGCGGGCGCTCTCGGCGCAGGTGTGGGTCACCGAGATCGACCCGATCTGCGCGCTGCAGGCCGCGATGGAGGGCTACCGCGTGGTCACCATGGACTACGCGGCGGACAAGGCCGACATCTTCGTCTCCGCCACCGGCAATTTCCACGTGATCACCCACGAGCACATGAAGCGCATGAAGGATCAGGCGATCGTGTGCAACATCGGGCACTTCGACAACGAGATCGAAGTGGCGGCGCTGCGACAGTACGCCTGGGACAACATCAAGCCGCAGGTCGATCACGTGATCTTCCCCGACGGCAAGCGCATCATCCTGCTCGCCGAAGGCCGCCTGGTGAATCTGGGCTGCGGCACGGGGCATCCCTCCTACGTGATGAGCTCCTCGTTCGCGAATCAGGTGCTCGCGCAGATCGAGCTCTATCACCCAGACCGAGAAATATCCGGTCGGCGTGTACGTGCTGCCGAAGCATCTCGATGAGAAGGTGGCGCGGCTGCAGCTGTCCAAACTCGGCGCCGCAGCTCACCGAGCTCACCGACGTGCAGGCGCGCTACATCGGCGTGGCGAAGCAGGGGCCGTACAAGGCGGAGCAGTACCGCTACTGATGTGGCTGGACCGGCGCGTGAGGCGGTGAATGGAAGGCTTTGGCGTGATGGTCGACGCGCTCGCACACCGATTGGTCGCTACGGCAACTTTGGCGGCACCCGGTGCCTGTACGGCATTGAACTAGGCGCCGCCCTCCAATAGGGCGGCCCGGGTTTCATGCCGCGGACGCAGCGCAGATGAACCGGCCGGCGTCTCATTTGGAACAGGCGGCCGGTGCGCGGGAACCTTATACTGGCCGTCCTTGAGAATCCCGCCGTGGCATCGAGCGGGAAGGGGGCAGGCGATGAGTTCCAAGGTATACCCGGATGCGCCGAGCGCATTGCGCGGCGTGATCAAGGACGGGATCACGCTGATGTGCGGCGGATTCGGGCTGTGCGGGATTCCGGAGCGCCTGATCGGCGCGCTGCATGGCTTCCGGCGTCAAGGATTTGACCGTGGTCTCGAACAATGCCGGCGTCGACGGCGCGGGACTGGGGCTGCTCCTGAAGAGCCGCCAGATCCGCAAGATGATCTCCTCCTACGTGGGCGAGAACAAGGAGTTCGAGCGGCAGTATCTCGCCGGCGAGCTGGAGCTCGAATTCAATCCGCAGGGCACGCTGGCCGAGCGCATCCGCGCGGGCGGCGCCGGCATCTATGCCTTCTTCACCAGGACCGGCGCCGGCACCATCATCGCCGAGGGCAAGGAACAGCGCGTGGTCGACGGCGAGACCTACGTGCTCGAGACGGGGCTCGTGGCCGACGTGTCGCTCGTCAAGGCCTGGAAGGGCGATACGGAGGGCAATCTGATCTACCGGAAGACCGCGCGCAATTTCAATCCCAACATGGCCACCGCCGGGCGCGTCACCGTCGCCGAGGTCGAAGAGCTGGTCGAGGTGGGCACGCTCGACCCGGACCAGATCCACACCCCGGGCATCTTCGTCACGCGCATCATCGACGGCAGCCCCTATCAAAAGCTCATCGAGAAGCGCACGCTGCGCGAGCGCACGGAGGCTTCCCATGCCGTGGTCGCGTGACGATATGGCCGCGCGCGCCGCGCGCGAGCTCAAGGACGGCTACTACGTGAATCTCGGGATCGGCATCCCGACGCTGGTCGCGAACTACATCGCGCCCGGCGTCAAAGTGGTGCTGCAGTCCGAGAACGGCATGCTCGGCATCGGCCCCTTTCCCTTCGAGGGCGAGGAAGATCCCGATCTGATCAATGCCGGCAAGCAGACCGTGACCGCGCTGCCGATGAGCTCGTATTTTTCCTCCGCCGACAGCTTCGCCATGATCCGCGGCGGGCACATCGACATGGCGGTGCTCGGCGCCATGGAAGTGGCCGAGAACGGCGATCTCGCGAACTGGATGGTGCCCGGCAAGATGGTGAAGGGCATGGGCGGCGCCATGGACCTGGTCGCGGGCGTGAAGCGCATCGTGGTGGTCATGGAGCACACCTCCAAGGACGGCGAGCCGAAGTTCAAGTCTCGCTGCGAGTTGCCGCTCACCGGCGTGAACGTGGTCGACCTGCTGATCACCGACTTGGCGGTGTTCTCGCGCCCGACGCGCAAGGATCGATTCAAGCTGATCGAAGTCGCGCCCGGCGTGACGCGGGAAGAAATTCGCAAGAAGACCGCGGCGGACTACCTGGAGTAAGGCGGTTGCTGCGCTGATCGCCGGGCGCGGCTACGTAGTCGCGGCCGCCCGCAGCGACGCGCGGCGCTGCTGCTCTTCGCGCACGTCGGCATCCGTGAGCCCGGTATTCGCGGCGATGATCTCCACCAGCCGGTGCGCCGAATCGCGCGGCAAGCCGACTTCGTGGATGCGCTCCCAGATGCGAATGCGCTCCTCGGGGGTTTTCATGCGCGAGGATTGCTCCGCGAGATCGTGGCGCCGCCGCTCGGCGGCTTCCGCCTGCTGGTGAACCAGTCGGGCCCGAAAGTCCATCATCGGATCGTCACCGGAGGGCTGGTTGGGGCGTCCCATGCTGGTGGTTGGCTTGTATAGAGTCACGAACGCTCCTTAGGGCTTGAGGCTTACAGACTAGCACTCAATGCACATCGAGATGAGCGAGATTTGCTCAACCACGGGATTCGGCGACGCGCCAGCTGATCTTGAGGTTCAACCAGAAATTCCATGCCGTCACGGCGGCGATGGCCACGGCGTTGGCGAGGTAGCGGTTCATTCCCAGCAAATTGAACTGCAGATTGAGCAGAATCGTATTGATCGCCACGCCCGCCGAGGCAGATGAGCTGGAATTTGCCCAGGCGCCGCAGCCGCGCCTTCGGCCCGCGCTGCTGCGCCGAGAGATCGCGGAAGGTCCACAGATCGTTCCAGGTGAAGTTGTTGAGGATGGCCATTTCCGCTGCGATCAGCTTGCTGCGCGTGAGGCCCCAGCCCAGCATGGTCGGATCGCTCAACAGAAACAGCAGCCCCATGTCCACGATGACGCCCGAGAGGCCCACCGCGGCAAAGCGGATGAACCGGTTGACCGGCAGATCGGAGAGGCGCAGCCGCAGCAAATGGCGCAAATACTCGAGATAGACGCGGGCGGTGGCCTTGCTGCCGCCGCGCGTGCGCTCCTGAAAGACATACGGCACTTCGCCCACCCAGGGGAGCCTGCCGCGCGCCAACACCTCGATCAGGATCTTGTAGCCGAGCGGATTGAGCTCGACGCCCTCCACCGCGGTGCGCCGGATCATGAAATAGCCGCTCATCGGATCGCTGACCCGGCCCACCACCCCGGGGAGGATCAGCAGGCCGATGAGCTGTGCGGCGCGCGAGACGATGCGCCGGGCCACGCTCCAATCGCTCACCCCGCCGCCTTCGAGGTGGCGGCTGGCCACGGCGATGTCGGCGCCGCGCTCGATCACCCGGTACAGCGCCAGCGTGACGTCCGGCGGATGCTGCAGGTCGGCATCGATGACGCAGAGCACCTCGCCGCGGGCGGCCTGCCAGCCGCGTATGACCGCGGTCGAGAGTCCGGACTCCGTGTCGCGCCGCATGACCTTGAGGCGCGGGTTCTCGGGGATCATGCTTTGCGCCAGTTCCCAGGTGCGATCCGGGCTGTTGTCGTCGACCACGATGATCTCGTAGCGCTCGCCGAACGGCTCGTCGAGCAGCTGCGTGAGCCGGCCGACCACTTCGCCGATGTTCAGCGCCTCGTTGAAGGTCGGCACGATGACCGACAACAGCGTGGCCTCGGCGGCACCGGATTCGAGCGGCGCAACGATTAAGGCACCCTCGGGAACGGGGACAGGGAGCGGGAGGTCGGGGCTGGCGGGATCAGCGGCCATTCGATGCCTTTGCGCCCGTCCGGCGAAGCTTCGGCCAGCGCCTGATGTAATCGGCCTGCTCCTCGGTCTGCGGCACCCGGGGCCAGTCGTCCGCGCGCCCGCTCTGCCGCCACAGCAGGTTCAGCCGCTCGAGGGCCGGCCTTGCCGTTCCGCTCTTCTTCCGCGAGAAAGCAGCCGATGATGAGCCCGGTACGCCCGATGCCGGCGCGGCAGTGCACATAAATGCGCCGATCCCGGGCCAGCGCGGCGCGAATGGCCGGCGAGCAGCTCCTGCGTCTGCGCTACCCGTTGCGGGGCACGCCGGTATCGACGATGGCGGAGCGCAGGTACTCGGCGCGCTTGGACAGCAAGTGACGATAGTCGGGCTGCTCACCGGGCTCGGTCAAATCGACGATAGCAATCGATGCCGGCCTGGCGCAATCGCCTCGAGGCGCGCGCGCGCCTCCGTTTCTCGGTCACGCTGCGAGGGATGTTCGCCCGCCAGCAGACGGCCGGGAATCACCCAGTAGGAATTGGGCAGCGGTCGATCGAGGGATGGGGTCGCCGGGTCGTTCGTGTTCACTGTCAGATGTTAACAGCGAACCGATTAAGGTAAGTAGCGGGCGGCTCAAGGCGGACGGTCAGGTGGTTAGCCGAGGGCGTGGCTGGTTGGTTTTGGTCTTGACATCGGCAACATGCTTAGGCTAAGTGCCGACGCGAGATTGAGGTCATCAGCTTCTTCCACACTGCGTCCGGCCCACTCAAGCTGTCGCTTTGATCCGTGAAATCCGTGAACCGCTCTTGCTGTGCTTTGACTCTGTTTTGCGTGCAAATAATCGATACGAACTCGCTGCAAAGTCTTGTCGGCAGTTGAAGCGCTTGATGGCTGCCGCAGAACCGTAGAAAGTGCCTGTCGAGGCGGATTGGCGCGAAGTGGCGCCGCGGTTAGCTATTGTGGTGCACTCGGACATCATACCTGCGCTCCAGGCGAGGATCATATTGGTGAGTTCAGCAAAACGAAAGACGGGGAATTTCGCATCCAACATGCCATTGCTGCGCAAGACCGGTGCATTCGCGGTCCTGGTGTGCGGTCTAGCGTTAGGCGCTTGTGGTGGCGGAGGACCGGGCATCTCCGCCAATCCCGGCGCTGCGGGCGGCGTAGCGCCGAGCATCACGACCCAACCGCAGAATCAGAGCGTCAAGGCCGGTGCGACCGCCACGTTCTCGGTGGCGGCAACAGGCACTGCGCCGCTCGCCTATCAGTGGTCGAAGAACGGGACGGCGATAGCCGGCGCCCACCGGCGTGAGCTACATCACTCCTGCAACCGCCCTGACTGACAGCGGCGCGAGTTTTACCGTCCTTGTGATCCAATTCGGTGGGCAGCAAAACCAGCAATGCGGCTACCTTGACGGTGACCACGGCATCTGGCGGTGCTGCGCCAATGATCACGACCCAACCGCAAAATCAAACCGTCAAGGTCGGTGCGACCGCCACGTTCTCGGTGGTGGCGACCGGGCGCTGCGCCGCTCGCCTATCAGTGGTCGAAGAACGGGACGGCGATAGCCGGCGCCACCGGCGCGAGCTACATCACCCCCGCGACCGCACTCACGGACAGCGGCGAGAGCTTTACCGTCCTTGTATCCAATTCGGTGGGCGGCAAAACCAGCAACGCCGCCACATTGACGGTGACCACGGCATCTGGCGGTGTTGCGCCGAGCATCACGACCCAACCGCAGAATCAGAGCGTCACGGCCGGCGCGACGGCCACGTTCTCGGTGGTCGCCACGGGCACCGCGCCGCTTGCCTATCAGTGGTCGAAGAACGGGACGGCGATAGCCGGCGCCACCGGCGCGAGCTACATCACTCCTGCGACCGTACTCACGGACAGCGGCGAGAGTTTTAAGGTGGTCGTATCGAATTCGGTGGGCAGCAAAACCAGCAATGCCGCCACGCTGACCGTGGCTGCAGGCGGAGCGGATGTGACTACCTATCACAACGATGTTGCGCGCACCGGTCAAAACTTAGCGGAATCAAATCTGACCGCCGCTAACGTCGGCCAGGCTACTTTCGGCCTTCTGCACCTCTTGGCCGTCGATGGCAAGGTCGACGCACAACCATTGGTGTTGAGCAATTATGTCATAGGCGGCGCATCGCACAATGTCGTGTATGTGGCGACCGAACATGACAGCGTGTATGCCTTCGACACGGACAGCGGCGCTCAGCTTTGGCATGCGTCATTGCTCGGCAGCGGGGAGATGCCGAGCGACGCGCGAGGCTGTAATCAGGTTGTGCCGGAAATCGGTGTGACGGCGACCCCCGTCATCGATCGTGCGGCAGGGAGCATGTTCGTCGTGGCGATGTCGAAGGACAGCGCCGGCAATTATTACCATCGGCTGCATGCACTGAAACTCGCCACCGGAGCGGAATTGGCTTCCAGTCCCGTCACTGTTGCCGCATCCGTTACCGGTACCGGAGCTCCGTTCACGGTGGATGGCAAGATAGTCTTTGATCCGGGCCAATACAAGGAACGATCCGCGTTGCTGCTGAACCAAGGCACCATATACACGTCATGGGCTTCGCATTGCGACGGGCCCAATTACACCGGATGGATTCTCGCTTACAGCGAGAGCACGCTGCAACAGACGGCTGCATTCAACGACGAACCCAGCGGCGTGCAGGGCGGAGGCCAGGGCGAGGGCGCCTTCTGGAACGCCAATTCAGGGCCGTCGGCGGATGCGGAAGGCAATATTTACGCGATGTCGGCCAATGGGATTTTTGATCTTACGTTGACTGTAACCGGCTTTCCGTTGGGCAATGATTATGGGAACTCGATCATCAAACTGTCCGCCCCAATGGCCAATACCCTGTCAGTGCTCGATTACTTCACCATGTTCAACACGGCCCCTGAAAGCGCCGGCGACATCGACTTCGGCTCCGGCGGACTCATGTTGCTGCCCGATCAACTCGACAGCGGCGGCAACACCCGGCATTTGGCGATCGGCGCCGGGAAAGATCAGAATCTCTATTTCGTCGATCGCGATAATCTGGGCAAGTTCAACAGCACAAATGACAATAATGCATACCAACCTCTGCTCAATGCATTTCCGAACAATTCGGCGGTCAATTGCACCAATCTCGACGGATCCTCGGGCGTCTACGGCGCTCCGGTGTACTACAACGGTACGGTGTATTACGCAGCGGCGGGCGATGTGATTCGAGCGTACCGGCTGTTGAGCGCGAGGTTACCAAGCCAGGCCAATGTGACAACCGCGGTGCCTTTCTGTTATCCCGGCGCGACTTTGGCCATTTCAGCGAACGGCTCTGCCGATGGGATTCTTTGGGCAGTGGGAAACTCGGCGACCCAAGGAGTGCTGCACGCCTACGATGCAACCAGTCTCACCGAGTTGTACAACAGTACGCAAGCAGGAACGCGCGATCGGTTCGGACCGGGTTCCAAATTCACGCCCCCGACCGTGGCGAACGGCAAGGTCTTCGTCGGGACTCAGGCTGACACGAGTGCCGGGGGGCAGAATTACGTCGCCGTATTCGGTTTGTTCTAAAGCCGCATCTTAATGCCGTGCCGAGCCGCCCTTATGGGGCACATTATCCGAGGTTCGATACTAGCCTTAACCATTGAATGAGTGTGGGTCGTCCTGGTGTGCCGTCGCCGGGATAGACCACCGCAGAGCCGGGACCATCGCCCAGGCTGATAACCTCGGTATTTTGGTATTTTCGGTGCCTATGGAAAACCTGCGCGGCTAGGCGGAAGTTATTCCCCGTATTTTTGAGTTGAGAGGACTGGGCGCCTGAAATTATAGGCGTTTTGGAGTGATCGGCTGTCTTTTTGGGGTGCATGATGTAGCCATGTAATCTACATATTGTGTCTTGCATTAGTCGTATCTTCATGGCATTATGTAGCCATGCACATCGATGGCGTGCCGAACCGCACCTCCCGCCCCACCTACCTGCTTGCGCGAGTCCTATCGCGAGGGCAAGAAGGTCCGTAAACGCACGCTGGCCAATCTTTCAGCCCTCTCCGATGAGCAGATCGATGCGATCCGCGCGGTGCTCTCCGGGCAGAGCGTGCGCCCGGTCGAGGAGCTCTGGCAGATCAGCGCTCGCGTTCTCACGGCGCGGTGCAAGCGGTGCGTGTAGCCATGCAGCGGCTGGGCTTTGAGTCCTTGATCGCCTCGCGTGCGAGCCCCGAGCGCGATGTGGTGTGCGCGATGGTGGCGGCGCGCATCCTCGCCCCGCACACCAAGCTCGCCACCACGCGCTGGTGGCACACGACGACGCTGGCCGAGGAGTTCGGCGTGGCCGAGGCCGACGAGACGGATCTGTATGCGGCGATGGACTGGCTGCTCGAGCGCCAAGGAGCGATCGAGAAGAAGCTCGCCGCGCGCCACCTGTCGCGAGGGCGCGCTGGCGCTGTACGACTTGAGCTCGAGCTACTTCGAGGGCAGCTGCTGTCCGCTGGCCAAGATCGGCTACAACCGCGACGGCAAGCGCAATACCCTGCAGGTCAACTACGGCCTGCTGACGACGCGCGCGGGCTGCCCGGTGGCGGTCTCGGTGTACGAGGGCAATACGGCGGATGCGAGCACGCTCATGCCGCAAGTCCAGCAGCTGCGCGAGCAGTTCGGCCTCGAGCGCCTGGTGCTGGTCGGGGATCGGGGCATGATCTCGCACAAGGCGATCGACACCTTGCGCGAGCTCGAGGGGCTCGCCTGGATCACGGCGCTGAAGAGCGCGCAGATCCGCGCGCTCGCGCAGGGCGGGACGCTGCAGCTGGGCTTGTTCGATGAGCGCAATCTCTTCGAGTTCTCGCATCCGGACTTTCCGGGCGAGCGGCTGATGGCCTGCCGCAATGCGGACTTGGGCAAGCTGCGCGCGCACAAGCGCGAGGCGCTGCTCGAGGCCACCGAGAAGGAACTCGAGAAGGTGCGCACCCGCATCGAGAACGGCTCGCTCGCCGGTCGCGACAAAATCGGCGTGCGGGTCGGCAAGGTCGTCAACAAGTACAAGGTCGCCAAGCACTTCGCGCTCACCATCGAAGACGAGCGGCTTCAAGTTCCAGCGGCTCGAGAAGCAGATCGCCGCCGAAGCGGCGCTCGACGGGATCTACGTCATCCGCACCAGCGTCCCGAAGAAGCAGATGAGCTCAGCCGAGGCGGTGCGCAGCTACAAGGCCCTCGCCCAAGTCGAGCGGGCGTTCCGCTCGATGAAGACCATCGATCTGAAGATCCGCCCGATCCACCATCGTCTGGAAGACCGCGTGCGCGCGCACATCTTCCTGTGCATGCTCGCCTACTATGTCGAGTGGCACATGCGCGAGGCGTGGCGCGAGTTGATGTTTGCCGACGAGGACCTGGAGCGCAAAAAACATCGCGATCCCGGTCGCCGCCGCGCGAGCGATCCGAGGCGGCGCTCGAAAAAGTCGCCACCCGCACACTCAAAGACGGATCACCGGTCCACAGCTTTCGCACGCTCCTGGCCGAACTCTCCACCATCGTGCGCAACACCTGCGAGGCGCGCGTCGGCAAAAGCCGCGGCTCGACCTTCCAGATGACTACGACGCCGAATCCGGCACAACATCGAGCGCTCGAGCTACTGCAGGCGATCACCGTGTAGCCACACGCTCGACACCGCGAAATGCTTCAACTCCATGATCTACCGACAAATCCCTTTCACCCGGCCAAATAACTCCCGGCTAGGTGGAGTAATCGTCTTCATCGACGAATCGGGTTTGTCCGAACGTCCCTGCTCCGCAAGGCCCGCCATCGTGCGCAACTTTATGGGTTTTCGCCAGTTCGACCGCATCGCTGCGGTTCAGGCGCTCGTGAGTGTATGTGCGCCACTCGAGTTGATCCGCGACTACGGCTTTCTTCAGTATGATCGTTGCCACGGGGCGGCCAATGAGCTAGGTGCGATGCTGCCGTTGGCGGTTTGGCGTTATCGCTGCCGCCCGCGGCTGGAAAGGATATTCGGGTAAGGAATGTAATATGCCCATGGGTCTTCGCGCTTATATACTTCGGCGTGTGTCCACGTAGCGTTAGATCCGCCGATTGCAGACATTAAAGGCGCAGCCCAGCACGCCGTGATCGCGTATCCACAAAGTAGCCATTGAGTGTGTCGTATCCGATCTGACTGAACCCGCGCTCTTCCAAGTAGCGGACGATAGGGTTTTGCATGACGTGGTTCAGTTGAAGGTGACTCTGCATCTCTACGACGATAAGTTTGGGACGGAAAACATCCAAGTCTATCGAGCGTAGCACATTCAGATCGTGCCCCTCGACATCCACCGACAGCAGATCTATCTCCGCCCCAGCCTGCAAGGTTTCCTTCAACACCGAATTCAGCGTGCGCGTCTTCACCACGCGCTCACCTCGCTTCTTCCACTTTCCTTCCCATTCCGGGAGAGCATCCCCGCCGAGGGTGCTGACCAACTCGTCCTCGAACTCGTGGAAAATAACCTCGCTCTCCTGATCGGAGATTGCAGCGCACACTGCGATATCGCGCCGGCGCACAGCTTTGAAGCGCTCAATTAAACACAGCGTCTTAAGTAATGCAGCATAGCCGATGCAGCACTTTGTTGGGCTCGCGCCAGCGATCGAAGCAAGCGCTGACGGCTTTGAGCACTTCGCCCAGCGTGGCGAAGTAGCGGTTGTGAGTCGCCAGGCGCCGAGCCAGCTTCCATACCCGCTCGATCGGAGCCAGTTGCGGGCTGTAGGGCGGCAGGAACAGCAGGCGCAGATTGTCGAGCATGGCGACGAAGGAAGTCGGCCAGGAGCCTTGCGTGATGATAGCGAGCGTTGTCGAGCACGACGATCATGCGGCGTCCGGGGTTTGCTGGCGAAGCAATCGCCTGAGGAAGGTCTGGAACGTGGCGGCGTTGAAGATCGGGCACATCATTCGCACGAACTGGCCGGTGTCCAAACTGACGGCGCCGAAGCAGGCCACCGACTTTCGGGTCGGCGCATGCCGCAGGATCGGGTCCTTGATTTCCGGCGGCACCCACATGCGGCAGCGGGAACCGTGTTGCTGGAAGTGACATTCATCCAGACTCCACAGTTCGACGTCGGGACGACGAGCCAGGCGACGGAGTTTTTTTTACTGCCGCGACTTTCAGCGGATCCGATTGGGCGACTTGGGGGCGGGGCTTGCGTAACCGAAAGCCCAGTTCTCGAAAAAGTCGTTGGCATTGCCGCACACCGAGGTCCACTCCATATCGCCGACGCAGGTGTTCCGACAAGACCGGCCCGTCCCACAGGGTGGCCGCCAAGTCAAAGTCACGCGGGGTCTTGCGTAAGTCCGCCTGCAACTTGCGCCAATCCTTCGCATCCAGCGTGCGCGGTCGGCCCGATCGCTCGCCTTCGCGCAGAGCGTCCAGGCCGCCCTCCTCGAAGCGATTCACCCAGCGCTGCACCGTCGTGCCGTTCTCGCCAAACAGTGCGGCGACCTCGCGGCAGGATTGCCCCGCCGTCACCAGCAGCAATCCGTGCAGTCGGTGGTCGTAGCGCGACTCCTCGCTACGCTCAATCTCCTGCTGGATCGCAATTCGCATCACCTCAGCATCCTCGATCTGCAGCTTGCGCATCGTCTTTCTCCCAGAGAAAAGAACGATGCAATGATATCATCATGCTGCATTATTTATGTCGTTGTGTTTAGTTGCGGATTGGCGTCGATGTTCACACCGCGCCAGCCGTGCAGATACAGCGACAAGGTATTGGAATAGCGAATCGGATGGTGGCATCCAACGTCCACATAGATGCCCGGTTGAGTCTCATGAAGCAAGGTACGTATTATCGCATCCTCGCCGGTTTGACTATAATTGATCGAGGCCTCGCTGTTGAGCAGGCTCTTCAGAGTGTAGACAACCGAATAGCGCAGCGCCATTAGAAATGGCAACGAGCGAAATAGAATTACGATTCTTTTCATAGAATACCGGGAACCCCATGCGCGACAAGAAACGTCAGTTCAGGCGGCATCGTTTTGGTCAAAGCGCGCAAACGTGTTGAGACAGGGGGCGCTTCGAAACGGATTGTACATACCCAGATAACTGACCGTTCGCGTTTCATCGGCTCCGGTCTGAAAGAAATCGGTCGACAAAAGATAACTGGTGACAATGCGTTCCTCGCCGTGGCGAATGGCCTGAATATTGAAGTGGTCCACTTGTGCGTTCGCGTTTAACAATCCCGCGACGGCGAATGCCCTCAGCTTGGCGCTGGCCACCAAGTTCACGGCCACGGCATCGCGCGCGAACGCCTGTATGCCGGCTTCGTCGAGTCTCAAGTAGCTGAGCCGCTTGCGCAATATGTCGGCGATCACTTGCTCAGGCATGATAACGGCAAATCGAAGCACGGCGAGACCGGAGATGCCCGCCAGTGCGGATAACAGCAATCCACGTCTGGACAACATGTCAGCTTGCCCGTCCGAACAGGTGATCCGCTGCCCAGAGCGACAGCGCCGAAATCGTCAGCGACGGGTACGCGGGACTTGCTGTCGGGTAGGCGCTGGATCCCAGCACCAGTAGGTTGCGGAGCTGGTGATGAATCAAATGCCCGTCGACAATGCTGCTGGCTGGATCCGTGCCCATCACGACGGTTCCCTGGATATGCGCGGATGTCGGTGCGACCTCGGCGCTGACGATGCGCTCGATGGGTAGCCCTTTCGCAAGTTTTTCGACCATCTTTGGCACTTGAGCGTGGCCGCGCCACGCATAGCTGGAGTAGCCGTTGAACCGGGCTTCTGCGAGTTGAGGGTTAGCGACGGACACCGTCACCGTGTTGTCGTCGCGCGGAAGGTCGTCGAATACGAAGCGAATATACAGGCGCTCGGTCCAGCGGCCGCGTTCATAGCGGAAGGCCGGCAACCCGTATGGGAACGGGATGTTCCAGGTTTCGATCAAGCAGCCTCCGTAATCACGACGGTGTGCGCCTTCCCAGAACAGGTAGCCATGGCCGGAGATAATGGAACTTCCGTTGTAGGACTTCACGCCATTCAAATCCAGACCGACTTGCACTGACATCTGCTCATGGAGACGTTTGCCGAGCAGGGGATGGTTGATGTTAGAGCGCAGCAGAATATGCGGATTGAACATCGCGCTGGCCGCAAGGACCACCAGATCCGCTTCGGCGCGCTTGCTCTGACCGGCGTGCTGGTAGACTACGCCACTCGCCCTGCCGGCGCTGGTTTCGATGCCGTCAACCGGCGAGTCGAGTTGCAGTGTCACGCGAGCATCCGTATAGATGTGCGCAAGCCCGTTCTGGATGGTGAACTTGGCGTCCACCGGACAAACTTCGCAGATGCCGCTGGCGCAGCAGGCCGCGCGTGTAGCGCTAGTGACGCGGGCGCGGGCCGTGGTGGCGTGGAACCAGCCGTTCGGGAAATGCCTTTTCAGCAGCTTGTCGGGGTCGGATAAGCGGTGCGGTGGTTGCGGAAAAGGCCGCGAGCGCGGAAACGGGCTGTCGGGCGGCCCCGAGATAGACATCACTTCCTCAACCACGCCGTAATGCACTTCCAGATCGTCATAGGACATCGGCCAGTCGAGACCGACGCCATAGCGTGATTTGAGCTCAAAATCGCCAGGCATCATGCGCGAAACGTTGGCCCACCAGCATTTCGAATTTCCGCCGAAACCCGGGCTTGTATACCAAAGTTTTTCCGGGTTGAGATTTGTGAAGACCTGTTCCGGTTCGATGCTCGAGGTGCGGTGATTTTGCAGTTGCCATGTTTTCGTGTCCGAACCACCGCGTTCCAGCACTAGAACCCGACCGTTACCCGGCGCGTGTTCAAGATAGCGCATCAAAAAGAAAGCCCCGGCGAAGCCAGTGCCAATGATGACAACGTCGTATTTCGCAGCCAAATGCGGTTCCCTCTAACCCTAAAATACACACATTCAAGATCGATAAGCGCCCGACGCGATTTTCCGTGTGCGGGCAACCGCGTAACTAAAACCTTGTGGGAAGATAACATAGCGACTTTGATAATGCGTGAGATCAGTACCACCCGTAGTCTGATATTCCGCCGGCATATTCTGAGTCAGCCGTTGAGCAGATTCGCAGCGGAGCAGAGGCCTATAGCCGCGTCGCGCATTAGTCGTAATGTTTGACGTATGGTACGTATTTTTACGGTGTATAGAGAATGAACTTGTGTGAGCCCTGCTGTGTGAGCCCTGCTGTGTGAGCCCTGCTGTGGGAGCACTACCGCTAAGCTAGCCGCCCATGCCGGGATATGATAGCGGCACCAGGCCCGCGCATACGACGCAAACTACCGCGCCCCGTGTTGCCTGAGGACAGGTTCTAATAGACGTCAATCGTCGTAATCGGCGGCAACGTGTATGGTCAGCGATGTGCCGGAAACCGACAAGGTGCCTGCAGGCACAGGGACGACGATGCTTTAGGTCATCGCGGTGGCCGCAGTCATCTGGTACAGATGCGCGATTCCCGTGAGGGTTTGGCCGTTGATCGCGGTTATCTGTTTGGCAGTGGAGCGATTGATGGCGACAAAGACTACGCGACCCGGCTTTGTAGTATCGGTGCTCGCATAGACGGCGACGTTCTGGATGTTGCTCGATTTGGCTAGCAATGATGTGTCGCCGAAGTTGGAATTGGCGCCATCAAAATCACGGAATGCACGGAAGCCGGCGAGAATGTAGGTCTGTGAACTACTCTGCGACCAAAAGTTTGCAGCGAATAATCCTTGGACACCAAAAATACCGAGGTTATCGGCCTCGGCGATGGTTCCGGCTATGTGTTGATCACCACCGTTATTGTATTCGGTGATCGCGAGCTTCATTCCTGGATTCTCGCTCGCGATGCGTGATTGCAAAGGACCCAGGATGTCAACCAAATATCCATTGTCCATCGTTATGATTTACTGTGCAGTCGCGTTCTCTAATGCTAGCCGGAGCCCCCCATGCGACCGACACTGCGTCTGATGTCTACCCTTCTTTGGGCATTGCTGTCTACCATTGGTGAGCCCGGTCACGCTGACGCACAGCCTGTCCCCAACCCCAGCCTGCGCCCGGGGCCCATGGCAGCTACGGCACAAATCGTAGTTGACGGCTCTTCTAGAATCGCCAAGATCTCTGCAGATGAGCTTGGCGCCAATCTGGGAACTTGGTACAACGTATTGACTGCAAGCTTGCCGCGCGAACTAGCGTCACTGGGTGCGCATGCCCTTCGATGGCCCGGTGGCTCCATCGCGGACCAATATCACTGGCGCAGCCATAGTTCCTGTAGCGCAAGGAACAAGTCCGCTCCCGCGTACGACCCGAACAGCACATTTGATAATTTCATGTCCCAAATCGCCATACCTGGACACTACGACGTTGCGGTCACCGTTGACTACGGCTCGAATACGACTTGCTCGGGGGGCGGAGATCCCTCGGAGGCCGCAGCTTGGGTCGCTTATGCGAAAGCTAAAGGTTACAACTCACATCTGCACTACTGGACCGTCGGCAACGAAGTATTTGGCAACTGGGAATTCGATCTACATTCGTCTCCGCACGACCCGAACACCTACGCGAATGCCATGTCCGGGCCCAATGGCTACTATCACCTCATGAAGTCGGCGGATCCTAGCGCCCAGGTTGGCGCATTCGTGGTTGGCGAGAGCGACTCCCGCAATTGGGATAGCATCGTGCTATCCAAAGCACCCTATGACTTCGTGGAGCTTCACTGGTATGCACAGCAACCAGGCTCCGAGAGCGACCGTTATTTGCTATATCAAGCCCCTGCCGCTCTTACCCATGCGATCGCAACGCTGCGCAGCGAGCTCAGGAGCGCCGGCAATCCGACCACCCCGATCATGCTGGGCGAATTCAATTCGGTTGCCTATAACCCTGGCAAACAGACCATGTCGATCGTCAATGCACTATTCGCAGGCATGGCCTTCGGCGAGCTGCTGAAAGATGAGCTGTCGGTAGCAACGTGGTGGTTCGGCGCCGGGGGCACTCAGGGGTGCAACAACAATAACTCTAGCAATCTTTATGGTTGGCAGAATTTCGGCGGCTATGACCTCGTGGCGGCTAATTCGGCGTATGGCTGGAATTACTGCACCAACAACAATGGACCGAAGATAGTTCCAGAAGGGACACTGGTTCCCAGCAGTAATTCTTTTGCGCTGATATCACAGTTTTCCGTGCCTGGTAACTCAATGCTCAGCGCGAGCGTGAGCTCGTCGCTGCCGGACATTCGCGCCTATGCTGCTACGCAGGGAAGCGGCTACGCACTGATGCTCTTCAACTTGAACGAGACTACCAACAGCACCGTCACCGTAGGCATCACCAGCGCCGCTCGTAATTCCTACTCGATTTCCACTCTTACTTACGGCAAACAGCAGTACGACAACTCCAAAAGCAACATCTGGACCGGCCCTGTGGCCGCAAATCTTGGCTCAACCGGCACTAGCACAACCGTCACACTACCGCCGTGGAGTATGACAATTCTGAAATTCCACTAAAAGAAAACCCTACGAATGTTATCAACCGCAGTCCTGGATCTTGCGGAAATCATCACTGATGCTGAGGCTGAAGCTGACCTTTCAACTTATCATCCAACCTCGGGCTGATCTGACCTGCCCCCGGCTTTAGGGCCACGGCATAGTTCGTAAAGTCCAAAGTTATCACGTTGCCTGTTCGATGTGCTTGGTGCTCCGCTCATGCCTTGAGCGCCATTTGTAAAACGTTGCGTCGCTGAAGCCGTGCTTGCGGCACAAATCCTTCACCGCCACACCGCCCTCGGCCTGCTTCAAAAACCCAATGATCTGCTCGTCTGTAAATCGACCTTTCATGTCCGTTCCCTCTGCGGAAAACGGACTTTACTAACCTTCCGGTGGCACTGAAAATGGGGGGCACGTCAGATCGGGAGTCCGCAAAAACTCAACTCAGGCATTTTATTGACCAAATGATGTCTGTCAGGTAACGTTTCGCGCCTCCACTTGGCGCCATAGCTCATCTGGGAGATGGCTTGCATGGCAAGCAAGAGATCGGCGGTTCGATTCCGTCTGGCCGGTATTGTTTATCAAATTCAGCTCTGAATGGACGGCTTCCATGGTAGATAGTTGCGACGTGTGGCGCGGTTGGCGCCCGTAGCTGGTCCGCATATGCTATCCCGTCCTAAGTTCCCGGTCGGTTTGCTGTTGCTCTCAATCCTGTTAGCGAGGGGTGCGGTGGCGCAAGCCACGTTCGATCCCTATCTATCGACAAAGGTTGAACATGATTCCAATGTATTTCGCGTACCGAACTCGACGGCGGCGGCGATGTACAACAATGGCAATCCCGCGCTCGGCGATACCGACTGGTGGTATATCGCGGGTATGGATGGCACTTATCTGTGGGATAGGCAGCAGTTGACGGAAAAATTGCAATTCAGCCACCAAAACTATGCGAACTTCACCGAGCTGAATCATAGCGAATATCTCGCCCGCATTGCCCTCGATTGGAAATTGGGGAGCCTATTCGACGGCTTGCTGGAATATCTCCAGCAAAAAGTGCAAGCGCCATTCGCGCTTAACGATAGCACTGCGCTGACAATTAATACCGAACGCAATCTTGCGGGAAAATTCAACGTCAAGCTCGCTCCGGAGTGGCGCTTGGAAACCGGCATGCATTTCTACGAATTGGACTCACCCCTGCAATTTTATCCGGATTACGTGGAGCGTGATGTCGGTACGGACATCGGCATCAAGTATCTGGGGGTTGCCAAACTTGTCTATGGGTTCACTATCTCGCGGCTCGACGGAAAATTCGAGAATGCCCCTAATGTCGCGCCGTTCACCCAGAACACCGGCAATTTCAATATGGCTTACACGGTGAGCGGCTTGACCACGCTGACTGCCGCGGCGGGCTATACTCACCGTGATCAAGGCATTGCAGAAGGTACCGTGTCGGCGGCAACCGGCGAGCTGAGTTACAAGAGGGCGTTGACGGGCAAGACGAGTGTCACTGTGGAGGCATTACGCGCGGTTAACAGCTATTTGGCGGCGGGCGGCTCCGAGATCGACACTTCCGGCAGCGTCACCGTCAATTGGCAAGCGACCTACAAGCTCGGCACCTCGGTTGGCTATATGTTCACTCACAGTAGCTTCGTGGGGCAGGCCATTCCGAATTCGATCGCGACCGGTCGCGTCGACAATACTCCCGCAGCTACGCTGAATATCAAATATCAGGCGTTTCGGCACTTCTTGTTTCAAGCCTATTGCAGCCAAACCACCAGAAGATCCAACGTGGAGACGTTCGACTTTAGCGACGCATTGTTCGGCATCAGCGCGACGGCGCATTGGAAGTAGGTGGCCACGCGAGGCCGCTAGCGGCGCGCCTTGAAGCGAATGGCGAGGAACGCGGAGGCTGCGCGGCGCAGCCCTTCGTCGAGCGGCGTCCAAGAAGTCTCCAGTAACTGCTCGGCTTTCGCAACGTTGAGCGTGATCTCCTGCTTGCAGAGGTTGATCAAGGACGAAGTGATCGGTGGCGCAATTCCGAACGTCGTACTATTCCAGCGTTGCGCGATGATCTCTAGGATCTTTAGCGGGGGAGCCAGCACCTTCGTCTCGAAATTGAGTCGACGGGCGGTGATGCGTCTCACCGGCACGGCACCCAGCGAGATTGCAAAACGAATGAAGTATTCGTTCCAAGTGGGCGGCCCACGCATGGCGAGGTTGAACGTTTGACCGCCGACGATTGAACGTTGCAGCGACTCCAGGATCGCGGCGGCGAGATCGTCGATGAACAGCAAGTTGCAGATGCCGTCGCCGGCTGCACCGAGATCGCCAAGGCGGTGAGCCATCAAGAGACCCGCGATTCGCTCGCTCCACTGCGTGCAGTCAGGACCATACTCGCAGCCGCAGCGCAAAATCACCGAGTCGGGGTATTGATTGGCAAGGCACTCAGCCTCGATGTGCGCATCTCCATACGCGCCCAGATCCGCCAGAGGGGGGGTGGACTCGGACACTTCCCGGTCCGAGGATCCATAAATAGTCATGGAGCTTAAGTGTATTATCCGGACCGGCTTGTCGAGGCCAGCCGCGGCTTTGAATAACGCGGTCGCACCATTGCGTATCGCCTTGGCGCTGCCCATGGTGCAATTGACAATGCCATCCACCGCGCTCAAATCATCGCGCGATACAGCGGCCGTCGACTTGCCAAAAGCGATTGGAACGGCCCAATAGCTCGCCTGAAGCGCGGCTACTGTCCGCGCGCCGACGAAATTGGCGGCGCCCAACACCAAAATGCGGCGCTTCATTGCAAGGTCGGCGAATGTGCTTTGAGGTATTGCGCAAGCCGCAATGCCAGTGCGACCACCGTCAAAGTCGGATTGGCCTGACTCGATGTCGGGAATACCGCTGCGCTGGCCACATAAAGGTTGCGAACTCCGTGTATGCGGCAGTCCGCATCGACGACGCTGGTGCGCGGATTCGTGCCCATGCGTGTCGTACCGATATGATGGCCACCGTAAGCGCCGTAACGCGTCATCTCGAATTCCAATGCCGCCGGGTCGTAGCTAAGGCAGCCTGTGCCGGTTCTTTGGAAATCCTCGGCCAGCAATGCAATCGCCCGTTTCACGCTGTCGACATCCTTCGCGGTGTAGCGCCAGTCGATTCGCAGCCGTGGCATACCCAAGGCATCGACTGCACTATCCAGACTGACGCGGCTTTCCGGGTTGGGCTGTTGCTCCGCATGAAAATCCAGGCTGTACAGATTAGCTTTGGGTTTGATGATAATGGACGGAAACTTGCGATCCGCCATCATACGGTCGCGCAGCATATGCCACGCAAACACCACGGCATCGAACGGACCGGCAGCCACATTGCGCACGTGCTGGAGCCACGTGCCGAAACTCGACTTCTCCTCTCCGTGCAGTCGCTTGCCATACTCGTAGGGGATGAGAAATTTAGCAAGGTAAAGCAGTGACAGCACGGCATTTCGGTGATTGGGGTCGGTGATGCGGGGATGATGCAGGCGTGCGATGAAATTGGATATGCCGTACCGTCGTTGCGCGGTTTCTCTCAGCGCGATGCGGCGACGACAATAGATACCCTCGTCCGATACATCGTAGCCGTTCCAGACGCCATTCAGCGGCTTGTCGATCGACAATGCACCCACCGTACCGGCGAGATGACACATGTAGTACCGACCGACCAAGTCGTGTTCGTTGCCAATACCGTTTGCATGCACGTCGCGACTGCTCAACAGCAGGCGCACGACCTCCAGGCCCCCGGTTGCCAGGACGAATTGGTGCGCGCGCACCGTGGCCCGCCGACCGCCCAATGAACTGATCGATACGGATTCGAGGTTCTGACCCGTTGAATCGAGCTGCAGCACCGTGACATTTGCGTGGAGCAAAACGCGAACGTTCGGTGCCTTGCGCAATTTGAGGCCATATCGAGCTCCGAAATCCGTCGGGCAACTGAATCGCTCCAAGGTGTCCGTGCTGAAGTTTTCGCTCTGAAATCCGTCAATCATGGGACGTATCGATTGAATCGAGGACTCATGCACCGTATAAGCGAACGGCCCTGCCTCGCAGAGCTGGTTGGCTTTGGGGTAAAAGGGCGCGAGGACCTCTCGGTCAATCGGCCAACCGCTGTTCGCCATATAATCGCGTCTTTCGAAGTCGATGGGGTCCAACGGCATGCAACGGCCGCCCCAAATGGTGGTCGTACCTCCGAATCGGCGTTGTCGATATCGATCAGGGGGGCTGTGCAGGCGCTCATCGGTGACGCTGCCTTCATAGAGCTTCTGGGTCGCTTTTTCAGCCTGTAAGCCGCCTGACTCGAGTAGGAGCACATTCAGCGAAGAAGCGGCCAATTCAAGGGCGATGGTGATACCGGCGGCGCCGGCACCGATGATGCACACGTCGGCGACCAGTTGCTCCGAATCCGGCAGATCGACAACGTCAAGAATCATGCGGTGTATGCGAAAGTATGCACATAATGTAACTGGCGCTCCCGCTATACTACCGCGTGCATTTGGACCAAGAAATGGAATCGTCGGTCTCGTATGGTGTTAGTCCAGAATCTTGATGACTATGATGTGGCGGAATTCACGAGCATCGCAGCGGATTTCGGTCTGGACCGCTTCGGTTATGTCGTAACGCCTAATGTCGACCATTTCATTCGCTGCCATGACGATAGCGCGTTTCGCTCCGCATATGCCGATGCGGCCTATGTGTTGCTCGACAGCCGGTTTTTGTCATATGTCTTGAGATTGACCGCAGGGCTCGGCGTCCGTGTCTGCGCCAGGCAGCGATTTAGCCGCCCGACTGTTCGAGTCGGTGATTCGCGCGGAAGATCGGATGGTCTTGATCGGCGGGCCGGCCGCACGTGCCGATTTTCTGAAAAAAAAATACAATCTTCGCGATCTGCGGCACTTCAATCCGCCGATGGGATTCATTAGCCACCCGGAAAGTGTCGAAGAATGCCTGCAATTCATCGAGAGCCAAACCCCATTTCGCTTCTGTTTTTTGGCGCTCGGCGCACCGCAACAGGAGCTGCTGGCGCAGACGCTCAAATTGCGTGGAAAATCCCGCGGTCTGGCATTATGTACCGGCGCAGCTATCAATTTTCTCACGGGAGTCGAGCGCCGAGCGCCGCGTTGGTTACAGGTGATTGGATTCGAATGGGCTTATCGATTGAGCCAGGATACGACGGCTTTTGTCGGACCAATCCTGACTGACGGGACCTCGCGTATTCGTTTTGCTGGGGAAGACCAAGATCGTCCTTCGTCGAGTGCTGAGCGCTAAGTCCTAAGTCGCCGCGATCAACCTCAAAAGAAGACCTTGCGTATGCTGTCCGTGGGTGTCCTGGATTTGGCCGAAATCATCACGGAATGGTGCTGCGGCTTGAGTTGCGCGCGATAGCGCCGCAAAGCCTCTAGATCCAGCGGAGCCGTCTGCCAATAATTCAGCGTTCGAATCTCGCTGTCGTGCCAATGGCCGGACCTTTCGCCGAGGACACGGTTCGCAAACAAGCCGTACAAAATATACTCGGAAAAGGCGGTCTGGGGGGCTATCGCCATCTCCCACTTCTTGCCCATAAGACTTTCGATTCGCCGGTGCATCGACAAAACGTTTTCGCGCCGCCAGCAAATCACGTTCCCAATGTAGTTTGTGTCGCAATCGGCTTCAACCGGCAGGTCCAGCAGGCGCGATGCAACCCGCTGCCATTCATCGTTGCGTTCGATCTTTCCCCGCTGCCCAGTCTCCACGAAAAGAGGCACGTTCCCATTTCGCTCGAACAGAACGGGATCAAAAGGGGCAATGAAAAAGACATCGGAATCCGTGTACAGAAGCACGTCGTCGTTCACTGCCGCGGGAAGCGAGAGTTTGACGATCTGCTGGAGAATCCAATTCTTGACGGGTCGCGTCCGCAAACTCAGCCAGAATCGCCGTATCCCGGGTATCCGAATCAGCCAATTCGGAACGATTTCCTCGACGACCAATAGCCGCGTGCGTGAAGTGGCGAGAGGCTTGAAGAGCTGCACGTCGCGACGGTCGACGATCAAGTAATGCACGACGTGGGGTGCAACCCATCGTTCTACGCTTTCGATTAACAGCGCGCATCGGTCCACGTCCAACCGAAAACTCGGCGTAACCAGTGCATAGGAAAGAGCGGCCATAGTTTCAATTATAGTGGAATATAATGCGGCTTCGATTTGTCTTTCCGATGTGCGATGGCAAGCAAAAGAGCGACGCCCGCCAAGTTCACCGGCCTTTTCCGGCGATCTGGCTGATTAAGGCGCCAGCCGGGCCCCACCGGGTTATCGCATACCACATGAGCGACAGTGACACCACGGCGCTGGCGCCGGTGAGCCATGCCATGGTCCTGAAGCTGCGCAAGGCAAACAGAGCCGTCTGTAGCAAATCGCGCACCAGACCTATCATGGACACGGCGCCCCATAGGACGAGAAGCCGATCACGATCGCCGATGACTTTGTGCATCAAATCCCGCGTCAGCCAATCACGAGAAAGCCACACGGTCACGAGGTAGATGACGTCCAGAACGACGATGCCCGCGATGAAAGTCAGCAACCGCCGAATCATCGATCCAACCCGAATTCCGCTAGCCATGAAGCGGCGCTCGGCACGAGCAGGGTTTTCACTCCGACGGTCAATACGATCGTGGGCATCAAAATGAGGCGCGCCGCATTCACATCGGCGACTGCCGTGAGATCGAGGCGGCTCGCCAGTACGTAGTTGTAGCTTTGGCTGAACAACCAATATATGACCGCCCCGACGGTTCCCCATATACAAGCGGTCGCATTTCGCGCCAGAAGACGGCGGCGTCGCCGGCGATCAACCCCGGCTCTTGGACCAGCGACCGGCGCGCCACCGCGCGGCTCACCCAAGCCGCCGTCGCCAGAGCGACCACCGCCCACAATACCGCGGGATGGGGGCCGGAGGCGGCGATGAGAACGCCCGAAAGCAATACAGAGAACGTAACGATATCCGTCGTAGCGCATCAGTTCCAGCCGGGAGTGGATTCAGCAATACCCCGCGAAGGTACTCGCGCTGCAAGGCAATCCAACCCGCGATCACCCCAATACCAATGACCAGCGACGCCAATCCAGTCCATACCCTGCACAAGTAACCGATCAGCGGTACGGCGAGGCCAATTGCCACCAGGGGACGCAAAAAGCGGCCTTGACTGGCTTCCAGCGCACCGACCATTTGACGCTTTGATTTCCGGCGGCTTCGCCGGAGCGGCGACAGCCATCGGGCCGGATAGCCAAGCGCCTTGCGCGGCAATCAAAAAATGATTGCTGACTGGACCAGAACGAACATGCCGTAGTCGAAATCGCTGGTCCGGCGAATGAGCAGGAACCCGACGAGAAAGCTAGCCCCGGACAGAACGACCTGATCGACGACTGCTGTGCTGAACAATCGCAGCAAGCGCTGCGCCGACGCGCTTTTCATTCCTTAAAGGCCGCTGGTATCGCTTGTTTAATCATCGTTGATTCTGATCATCCTTTGATTACTGCGCTGTGAACAGGCTATCAGGTTTGTCAATCAGATCGGCCAACGGATACCATACGGCCCGGCTATGAACAAATCCGCTCCCGTTCTCCCACATCGCACCCAAGCGTCTGCCGGGCGCTCGTTTGTTGGTCATTCCTGGGTGCGTGACCGTCGCGGATCGTTCCTGTTGGCGGCGATGGTTTGGTTAATGCTCGCTTATAACTTGATTCCACCCGCGTACTACAGCGGGCAAAAGATCACCCTGGCCGAGATGACGGCACCGAACCCGGTGGCGCGCGTGATCAAACTTGCACTGCTCGTCATCGGCAGCATCATCATCATCTGGAGATCACGCCTCGCGTGGGTGCTGATTCGGGAGCTGAACCCGTTCTTTTTCGTCTTTTTGACATTGGTGCCGCTGAGTGTTCTCTGGTCCATCGAGCCCTCCGCAACTATTAATCGCTACGTCTCGCTGTTATCGATCGTACAAGTTTGTTTCGCATTCGTGTTGGTGAATTGGCACGCACAGCGTTTCCAAAGCGTCGTGCGTCCGCTTCTGACGCTACTCTTGGTGGCATCCATCTTTTTTGTCTTTCTGGCTCCAGATCTCGCGATTGAGGAGGGCGAAGGGACATTGAAAAATGCGTGGAAAGGACTGACAAGTCAAAAAAATGCGTTCGGATGCTTGTCGAGTTTCGGCGTAATCTTCTGGTTGCATGCATTCCTCGCCAAAGAAGTAAAGTCATGGTTTGCCGCATTCTTCATTGGCTTGTCGAGTGTGTGCGTTCTGTTGTCGCGAAGCTCGACTTCGTTGCTGGCCACCGTTTTGACCGCGGTCTTCATGCTGCTCCTGTTGCGATCGCCGAAGAATTTGCGCCGTTACATGCCGTATATCGTGGGCACGTTCACGACCATCGTCGTCATCTATGCTGTGGCGGTGCTCAAACTGGTGCCGGGCCTCGACATTCTATTGACTCCGATCACGAGCTTCACCGGCAAAGACCTCACGTTTTCCAATCGCAGCGAAATATGGGCAATCATAAAGGAACACATTGCGCTCAGCCCCTATCTCGGTTCCGGCTACAGCGCCTACTGGATCGGCCCGGTACCGACGTCGCCCTCGTACACATTCTTCAGCAGAATGTACTTTTATCCGACCGAGTCGCACAACGGATATTTGGAGGTCGTCAACGACCTTGGATTTACGGGGCTATTGGTGCTGCTCGGCTACTTGGTTGTCTTCGTTCGCCATTCGCTGCAGCTGATGCGATTCAATCGCAATCAAGGGGCGCTGTTCTTGAGTATTTTCTTTCAGCAGGCGATCCTTAATCTGTCAGAGAGCCTGTGGCTGCAAGTCAATGCGGCCTTCGTCTTTGGCCTCGTCACGTTGGCCATGTTCTCGATATCTCGTTCGCTGCTCGAATATCGTCTTGCACGCGTGTTCGGCGTTCCCACGGCGCCGCCGTAACGTGAGTCATCGTACGAACGCAGAAAGCAGTTCCACGTAGGCGGATTGGTAATAGATGGCAGGTTCGGTCACCGCCCAGGAGCTGTCGGGTCCGTCGCCATTCCAATCCCTGTACGACTTCTGCAGTGGCTGCCCAACAGGCGGCATCAAATTCGCAGGCACTCCATTCTTGAGCGCGTTGGCATTGGCACCACCGGGCACATATCCGGGCGCGGGTCCGCATGGCGAAGTCTGAGCGTCGCTCCACTTGGTGCCACTGTGGAACCAAGCGTGAAAGATTTCATTCGCGGACAGCGTGGCGCCATAGCGATACATATTGCTGAGATACACCATGCCGAGCGGATTTACTCCGTGAAAATAGTGCAGAATCTCTAGTGCCCGCGCGCGATATGTGCTCGCGTTTTTGCCGGCGAGTCCATACTTCAACACATCGAGATTGGTATTGCCGTAATTGGCCCGTGGATTATTGCTGCCCCAGTGGTATTGGGGGTCGTGCAAGTACGCACGATACAGGTCTTCGTTGGTGGCAAAACCGTAAATTTGATTCCCGGCTGCGACATCGGCTTGCTTTTGATCGAGAATCACGTGTTTGGTGCCGCTGTCGGCAGCCTTGAGAGTCGTATAAAAGAGCAGCGCCTCGCCCTGATCGGGCTTGTATCGCGACCATCCAATGTCATGAAACGGCTGCATCTCCTTGAAGTGCTGCTTGATGAATTCTTCATAGCTCGGATCCGAGGTCATCGCAAACAAATAGATGGCTGCTTCCGTCGCCAGGTTCGTTTGATCCTGAAGAGCGATGTCCGCCTTGGCGGTATGAACGACGCCGGAATCGCATCCCGTCTGTTTTACCGCCGAATTCTGATAATTCTTCCACGCGATACGAGCGCGCCGTCCAAGGTCATCCGCTTCATTAGCGAGCGCAGGAAATTCACTGAAAACGTTCGCCGCGTGGGCCAACATGCCGGCAGCGGCGATGGTCGCTGAGGTGCAGCTCGGCACATAATATCTTGGGGAATGATCGGAACTCGGCGGACTTGCATTCGCGAAAACAATCTCGCCGACTTTCAGCGCAAAGCTGCCGTCGGGATATTGCATCCTCTTGAGCCAATCCGTTTCCCATTTCACCTCGTCGACGACGTCCGGTATGCCGTTTCCGGACTCAGGGATGTTGAAATCATCACCGAATGCCGCCTTGTTCGCGGAGTACGCGTTCAGCAATTGATGCACCGGCTGAACGGCAAAGGTGAGGTACTTGTTGGTATCGCCTGCATCGAACCAGCCGCCGCTCAAGTCCCTGACTTTGGCGGGATTGTCGCGATCGGTGATGTCGTGCGCTTCGCGATCCTGATTCTTGCCGGTGTACGCAGCATCGTCAATCCAGCATTCTTCCGCATGCGGAAGCTGCTTTGGGAAGCCGCTGCGCTGGTAGTAATACATGCGCATGGCGGCTTTCAACACGTCTTTGTATACATTCGCATCAATTGCAAATACGGGCGACCGGGCATTGCGGGCGACGTCGTATATGAAATATCTGCCGGGGGTCGTGATCGAGGAAAAATCGAACCACCATCCTCGGTCGCCGGAGGAGTCCTCGGTCGTGCCGCCGTTCCATGCTTTGGGTGCTCCGGAGTATACGACCTCGCCGTTCTCGGCTCGGCGCACCTGATAGTTTGGTCCGGGAGTGAATCGATCAGCTCGGTCGAATCCTGATTGCGGGTCCCGAATGACCGCAACCTTCGAATCATCGGGTGGATAGCCAAACTGATCCACGAGAATGTGATGATTTACCGGGATGGAGCCCGTGGCTGCCGATTGCCCGGATTGTGAGGCAGCACTATGCGCGGTATCGTTGCCGCACCCGGGTGCCATGAGGATTATTGCCGTCAAAGTGAGCGCAAAATGCCGCTTTTTGCTCGCCACGGGCTCGTTCCTCTTTGATCGCGCTCTTTGCCGCAGAATCTCTAACATGTCACAATACGCCAATGAGGGCCAAGGAAATGTCGGTACGATCCACGGTCACGTCGCAATTCGAGCAGGTCGCGCGTGAGCAGTCACGCAAGCTCGCGCCGCTATCTGACGATCTTAAACTACTGGATTCAGGTCTTGATTCTCTCAGTTTCGCGCTGATCGTTGCACGTTTGGAAGAGGCTCTTGGGCTTCGACCCTTTCGATGTGGCCGATGAAATTAGATTCCCCGTCACATTTGGCGATTTTGTGAGCCTTTACGAAAAACATCCCTAAAAGCGGCGGGGACTAGCCTTGTTGAGCGCTTTGCCGACCACGATCCGATTCTGTGCGGTGCGTGGGGGGGCGGAATGCGGCTCGTAAAAATAGCTCTTCACTGAGAATGTTTTCCAGTGCGGCTCTCGGACCGCTATGGCTAAAGACGTGATCGGCGCCCTCGATGATGTCGAATGCGGCACCTGCGCTCCAAGCCGCTTTACCGATGAACCGGCCTCGATTTTTAACAGGTCCATGCCAGGCTCGCCGCGCGCGAACACGAATACAACTTGCACACCGCGCGCGACGATCTCCTCGAGTTCCCAACCCAGATCGTAGGGCAGATGGATGCGGAGCCGCCGCGCCAGATTGCGGATCCGGGATTCGAGGGTCAAAACAGGTCTCTTGGCGTAGATCTTAACGATCCGCCAAATATTGACCCGGCCGCTCAGCAGTTCCTCCAAGCGGCGCCGGAAAACAACTGCTGGCGGTAGACACCTGGGTTGCGAACGACCTCCGCCAACTGCAAATCGTCCAGCTCATACCCTTTTTCCAGAAGAAGTTTTGCGGATTTACCATCAGTCGCGATTTACCGGTATGCCCGCGACCGCGGCACGCAGCGCATGATAAGCGCCGGAGCATAGTCCGGCGAGCGTGATATCACCGATGCCGTAACGATTTCTAAGAACTCGATCGCGGCGCGTATATCGTCGAGCGCCGCTGCCGGGAAGACATCATCATCCGGCCTTCCGGGCCGGGTGCTGCTGTCGCCGATGCCCCCAAGATCCATGCGCAGTACAAAATAGCCGCGCCGGGCCCAGCGCCTGCGAGCGAGACATTGATGCGACTGGCACCGATGTGGGGGTCTGCGCCGGCGTTGAGCAGAATGACGGCACGGCGCCGCATCTCACCCTGGCGCGGCTCGGTGACTATGCCGAACAACGACTGCCTCGGAGCCGAAGAACACCGGGCGCTCCGTTAACGGGCGAGCGCAGGCGAATCGCCTGGCAGGGTAAGACGCTGGTCGGATGCAACCTGGCTCAGAATCGACAGGTCGCGAGCTACTCTCGATCGGACCGGGTAAGCGACTGGTCCGAGAATGTTGCAAAAGCCACTCGCTCGTTGCCTTAACCATTGGCTGCGAAGTGATCGCGCATTGGGGAGCGGTCATGATCATCTCTACCAGGCCTGGCAGAACCAAATACTGGGTCCGCGCGCCCAGCCTGGATAGTGCTTCCGACCACCCACCCGCCACCGGCAGGGTGCTGCCGTCAATGATGAGCATGTCGGATACGGGCGGCGCTTGGAGGCTCATCAAGTCGACTTGAGCGAGAGCTGCCAAGGTCGCCGCCGACAATGAAAACCCGCTAACCTCCAAAGAGCCAGGGTGCGCGGCCTTCACATCATGAGCCGCAACGTTGCTCGGCGATTCGATGGGACAAGACCCGAGCAAGCCTGCCAGGCGGGTTGTCCGCAATTCACGCAGATAGCGCCGCCCGTTGTTCACCGGAGCGATCAGAATCAGGCCATTCACGTCCTTGCATCGATTTGCTGCAAGGGTGGCGAGGAGCCCGCCGATCCGAAACCCGAGTAAACAGACCCGCTCGACGCCGGTACGTCGCCGCAATTCAGCGACAGCCGAAATGACGTCCCCTGACCAAACATCAAGTTGATCGGCCTCGGGATCAATTTCTGCGGAGTCGCCGGTTCCCAAATAATCAAATCGCAGCACCGGCACACCAAGCGCAGCGGCCGCTTCTGCGAAGATGCGCACGCTGCGATGCGAGCAAATTGCCTCGTATCCGAAAGGGTTTACATATTACGAGCCCCAGACTGGTCAATTTGTCTCGGTGCGGCCGGTGCAGCCAGCCGAAAAGATTCTCCCTGGCGGAGCCAAAATAGAAGGCATCTGCCAAGCTCCCTGTGGGCACGCAGTTGGGTTCGATCCACGGATCAGCGCACGGATCAGCGCTCATATGCGACAAATACCCCATAGTGCAGCCTTGAGTTCATAACAAGCTGCGCCCCAGCCTAACGTGACTTTATCTGACAAACCCTTTCGCGTACGTGCGTAGCTTCACCCTATCCAATTGAGCTTGGCCGGCGGCACCGAATCGAATCTCGCGAAGTCATTTTTGCTCCGACTCAGATACAAAGCGCGTTGCCCGGCTCTCTTCCTTAATGCTTGATTGTAAGCGGAATTTGCCGCCAGATCGGTCTTTTCTCGCGAGCCCTTATATCGCAATTGATGATGATTGTCGGTGACAAGTCGGCGCCGAGAAAGGAATTGTTGCGGCGCAACGTCATCGTCCATTTAACCGTTTAACATATTCAGCCGGGCGGATCTCGGGTTGCATTGCCTGACATGGCGACGAAGTGTTCCGAAATTGATCCGTCTGGTTAATCTCTTTGTGAACGAGGGGCGCAGAAAACCAACACTTCTGGCGCGAGGCCCATCTGCGGATCGCTTCGCACGCATTGCTTGAACGACTGTTCGGACTGGAAGTTGAATCCCGGCGCATGAATTGCCGACCAGAAAGGACAGTTGTTGGCCACTGCTTCGGATCCCAGCGCGTCAAGGTCGTAAAGACGGGGGATCAGGTCGGGCCTTCGCCAAATTTTGTCGACATAGAATCCGTATAACGGAGTCAGCCGGCTACTTTCACCTTGCGACACTACATAACACATCGGAACATTCTTCTCGACGGATAAGCGCGAAACTGCGCGGAAATCTTCTCTATTGAATCCGACCCAAAAATACTCGGCGATCGCCGACTGCATGCCCAGCATGCCGAGTAACGCGAATACTATCGTCGCAGACCTTCCGTGCAATGCCTGTTTCAATCCAGTGGACGCGATCAATACCAGGGCCGGAACCAGGCAGATCAAATTGCGCGCGATGATGATCGGCGTATGCACCGAAAGCACGATGCTTCCTACGAGCATCACCAAAGACGGGATCAGCGCTCGAGTCAACGGCGACCTCCACTCCAGAACAGGTCCAGAAGAGCGCGCCATCGCGAACGAATACAGGAGGATGGCGGCGCCGACCGGCGTCACAACCAAAATTGCCTGTGTCAAAAGCCAGGACGGGGTGAATGGAACCCAGAATCGCCCTCCGGTAAGCGAGAGAATGCCGTCCAGCAGCAGAGGCGCGCTCCCCACCGCCGCCAGTGCTGCCGCGTAGAGGGTGAGCGCAGTGCGCTGCCGGACGCCTTTGGCCAGCAAGATCATCGTTGCCAGAAACGACAACGCGAGCAATATGCCAAAAACATGCGTCAGAGCGAGAAAGATCAAGCTGATATGAATAGCGACGCGGCGTGCTCGCGTCGGTGTCACCATATTTTCGAGAAAGCAATATAAGCAGATGGCTCCAAGGAGGAGCATCAAACTGTATACGCGGGTTTCCTGCGAAAATCGGATTGGCAGATACCACAACGCGAGCATGGCCGCAGCCAGCCATTTCTCCGTTTGATTCAGCGCTGTACGGGCGATCCACGGCGTCCCGATGAGCAGGATGCCCAACAGAAGCGACAGCGACCGGGATCCGATCTCCGAATAGCCGAATATCTGTACCCACCCATAGCCAATCATACTGAACAAGGGCGGATTATTCGGATCAAGTGTCGTGTCGTGCAGCATGCGTTGGAAGGACGGCTCGCCGAGCTGAGCCATCGTGTACAACTCGTCAAACCAATAGCTGCGGTTGATCCTGACCAGCCGTAAAAGAATTCCGATGCCGATGAGAATCAGCAGGCAGGCCATCTGACCGGAAGGAATTCGTTTCGTTTTCAAACTTAATGTCTCATACCTGCCTGCTCAAGTGGATGTCAGCATTAGATCGTCCCACGCGCTGGCAATCATCATCATCAAATGCCATACGTCTTGAGTAAGATGAGGTATAACTGGCCGGTTCCCCGCACCTATCGGTCCGGTCGCACCCGCTGTTGTCCGCTAATTTGCTTTCGCCGGCTGGAAGACGCCGGCATTTCGATCATTCTCTCATTACTGGACGGAAATTCCCTGCGATGCTCGTTCGGCAATATTGGGGCGTTTATAATAGATTGGCGCTTAAGCATGCAATGACCTGAAGCCATTGGGTGATATGTCAAGCGCCATTGCATAATATGTCCAACAGGACTTGAAGGAGGCGGAAGGGTGTTGATTCGCTTGTTTGGGCCCAGTTGTGGGCTTGCATGGCGGGTTTTAGGTTTGGTTCTGGCGCTTGGCTGCAGCGGCCGTCCTATGGCCGAAGCGGCCGAAAGTCCCGCCGGGGCGGCGCCAAACGCAGTCGTTGGATCCGATTCCGCCCCGGAACGGGGACCGCTGCTACAGCTCGGCCCTGGCGATACGGTTTCCGTGCAGGTTTATGGCCAGCCTGACATGAGCGCGGTTTTGTACATATCCGATGACGGCACGATCCCGGTTCCGCTTGCCGGCGCAGTCATGGTTGGGGGTCTCTCGCCGGCGCAGGCCGGCGCACAGATTGAAAAAGCGTTCCGTGATAGAAATATTCTGGTCGATCCGCATGTGACCATAACCGTGACTCAGTCGCGTAGCCAGAGAGTCTCGGTCTTGGGTCAGGTGGGTACCCCCGGGCGCTATCCCATCGACTCGGACACCACCATTTTTGATGTTCTGTCGCTGGCAGGAGGGGTTACCCCAACCGGGGCGGATGTCATCTTCTTACTGCACACGGGGCCGGACGGTCAGGTCGTACGCACGCCGATCGATCTGAGGAGCCTCGCCAACGGCAAGGCGCTCCCACTGCAACCCTTGAAGGGGGGCGATTCGGTGTTCGTTCCGATCGCAGAACAGTTCTACATCTATGGCGAAGTAATGCAACCCGGTAAATTTCGCATCGAGCCCGGTATGACCGTCATTCAAGCCATTGCACGGGCAGGCGGAATAACGGTCCGCGGTAGCCAGCGCAGAGTCGAGGTCAAACGCAAATTAGCCGACGGCAGCTATGTGACGTCGAAAGCCAAGCTCAGCGACCTCGTTCAGGCGGAGGACGTCATTCGAGTCAAGGAGAGCATCTTTTGAGGTTACAAAGAAACTTGCCGGTACTCGCTGCGGCGCCCGCCCAGGCCATGCCAACATTCGAGCCGGTGGTACCGCAGAGCTACGCGAGTCCGGGTTTATCCCTGATGCAGGTCTTTTCGATTGTTAGGGCCTACCGGGTCCACGCGCTGATCATCGCGGTTGTCATCGTGGTCCTCGCCGCCGTGTATGCGAAAACGCTCCCGAAGACCTACACGGCCACCGCGACGTTAATGGTCAACAATGAGAGCGTCGAACCCTTGGCCGGCGGCCAGATCCAGGCCGCCGCGCAGTTGGCCACCTCGATGTCCACCGAGATTCAACTCATGCAAGGCGCCGAAGTGCTGCTGCCGGTGATCGAAAAACTCAAACTGACTGAAAACAAGGACTACACCGCCGGCTACAAGGGCGATGGAAGTATGCTCCCCGAGTGGATCAAGGAGAACCTGTACAAGGACCTGGAAATTGAGCCGGGCTTGGCGGGCAGTCAACTCATCTACGTCACCGCATCCGCGCGCAGCGCATTGCTGGCGGCACAAATTGCCAATACCGTCGCGGACGTTTATCTGGAGGAGGAACGGCAGCGAGTGTCCGGGCCCGCGAGCGAGCGGGCGAGGCGCTATGCCCAAGAACTCGCTGAACTGAAAGACAAGGTGCGCGTGGCGCAGGATCAGGTCACGGCATTTCGACAGCGTACCGGCGTCACCGATGCGGCTGCTCGCAATAACAATACCCAGGCGGATCTGCTGGCGACTCTGGAGACTCGTCTGCAAGAGGCGCAGAACGCGCGCCGCGCCGCCGAGGTCAAGGCAACGGCCGACGAGAATCTGAGCACGGGGGCCGCCGGTTCGGTGGCGGTGCAAGCCTTGAAAACGCAGATCAACACTGAAAACGCGCAGCTGGCCGAGCTGCGGGCGACACTCGGCACGAAGCACCCAAAAGTATTGGAATTGCAGAATCAAATCGACGCGAACGAGCGCATTCTGGCTGGGGAAGTGCGCAGTTTCTCCGCCGGCACGTCGTCGGATCTGACCGCTGCGCGCCAATTGGAGGCCAAGCTGAAAGCGGCCGTGGAGGAGCAGCGCTCGAAAGTGCTCGCGATCAGTCAGCTGCAGGATGAGGGGACGAAGTACGTGCTCGAATTGGAATCGGCCCAATCGGTGTACAAGCGCGCGCTCGATGGCTATGACCAAATCATGTTCGCTTCCGGCAGTCACTCCGCCAACGTCAGCATGGTCAGTCGCGCAGTGCCTCCCCAGAAGGCCAGCAAACCCAACAAGATCAAACTGGTCATCATGGGCGCGCTCGCCGGAATATTATTCGGACTCGCGGGCCCGATGATTTTCGAATTGCTCATCAGTCGGCGCGTGCGCTGCCGCGATGACTTCGAGCGCGATTTCGCAGTCCCTGTGTTGATCGAATTCGATCGAATTTCCTTCGCCGGCGGCACGGGATGAACGCGTACCTACCCAAGGACGGCGGCTCGAACGACCTCGAGCGAGACGTGCGTGCCGAACTCATCGCGCATTTTCACCTGTCGCCTGATGCGCTCGAAAAGATTTACGATTCGATGCAAACGACTTCGTTGAGCTTCAGCGAAACCGCCTTGAGTCTTGGTTTGGTGACACTGGCCGAGATCGAAGAAGCTCGCGCCAGGGCGCAGAGAGACCCCGAGAGTGAGGAGCCGGGTCTTATCGAGACGGCGATACGCCGCATATCGTCAGACCGGCGCATTGTACTTAGGCAGGGTGAGCAGGTCACACCGGGACCCAAGTTGATTCTCGCGCACGAACACGATAATCCGCGCAGCGAGAGGCTGCGCGCATTGCGCACCGAATTGCTGCTGCTCAACGAAGGCACGCGGGGCGCAAATTTCGTGGCGATCGTGAGCCCATGTTCCGGAGAAGGACGTTCGCAGCTATCCGCCGAACTGGCCATCTCATTTGCGCAGCTCGGCCGGCGCACGCTGCTGGTGGATGCCGACATGAGAAAGCCTCAGCAGCACGTGCTGTTCGAATCGAATAATGACTCCGGGCTGTCGCAGAGCATCGTACGAGACGATAAATCGTACTATCACCCGGTGGCCGATTTACCTCAGATGTATCTTGCTCACCGCCGGCCCGATTCCGCGCAATCCCTTGGAATTGCTGTCGGACGGACGGTTTGAGCGGCTGGTGTCGGATTGGCGCAATAAGTTCGAGTTCGTCGTCATCGATACGCCTCCGGTTACGCAATGCGCCGACGGATTGGCGGTTGCGACCGTTGCCGCGCGAGTCTTGGTGCTGAGCCGCGCGCAGCACACCTCATACAAGAGCACGCGCGAGCTGCTACGTCGCTTGGTAACGACGCAATCGAGAATCCTCGGCGCCGTTCTGAATCATTTTTGAATGACTATGGACAATTTCTCCGTTCCGCGCGAATCCGGTAATGCCGCGACGACTGAGGATGAGGGATTGGATTTCGATGCGACGCCCGAGTCGGCGTTAGAGGCCATCGTGGCGCATGACGGACCCATTTTGATCGACCTCGATGAAACTCTCTACCTTCGTAACTCCACCGAAGATTTCATAGATTCCGCGCAGCCGGGTCTGCTCGTGCTCTTGATGATGCGGACGTTGGACGTCATCAAGCCGTGGCAATTTACCGGAGGGGAGGCGACGCGCGACGCCTGGCGCGTGCGCGTTGTGACGTTTTTTTTTCCTTGGGTGAGAATTCGGTGGCGGATGCGCGCGCGCGAGCTCGCCCGCTCTACAGCAACCGCGCCCTGATGGCGGCCCTGCAAGCACAGGGAGTGCGGCCGATCATATTGACCGCGGGCTTCGTGCCGATCGTCACACCGTTGGTCGCGGAGCTGGGCTTGCGGGATTCGACCATCATTGGGTCTCGCGGCTTCGGATTGGCAGATCGGCGCAACGGCAAGCTGCACAGGGCGATAGAGAGCTTGGGCGCCGACACCGTACACAGATCTCTCGTGTTGACCGATTCCGGGGAGGATCACGCTGTCGCTGCTAGTGCGCGGCCGCTGCGAACCGTGTGGCCGGAGGCGCGCTTTCTGCGAGCCCTGAGCCGCGTGTATTTACCGGGCGAATACTTGAGCCAGATTAAGCGGCCCGGGGAGCGCTACATTTTCAGAGGTATCCTCCAGGAAGACTTTGCGTTTTGGATACTCAGCACCATTGGACTCGCTGCGGTGCCTGCATTGCACATTGCGGGTTTGGCATGTCTGTTGGTGTCTTTTTGGGCCATCTATGAACGCGGATACGTCGATAACGATTTGAGCGCGGCCGCCTTTGAGGAGGATCCGAAGTTGACCGCGGCATTTCACACCTCGGTAATCGCGACGCCGGTCGTCCAACCCTGGATCTGGGCGTTTGTGGTCGGTGCCGGCGGTGTCTTCCTGGTGCGCTGGCCGGAGCGGCCCGGTCCGTTCGGATTTCGCCAAATGGCTCGCCGTTCTGGTTGCCACGCATGCTTGGTTCAAATGTACAACCGCATCGACAAAAGTACGCGCATTTGGATGTTTCCGTTTCTCCAATTTGCTCGCAGCGCTGCGCCCATCGCGCTGGTTCCGGTGTTGCCGATCGGTGCTGCCGCGTTGGGAGCGCAGATCCTTGCGCGCTGGGTGCCCTATTATGTCTACCGCATTGGTGGAAAGGACTGGCCCAAAGCGCATACGCATTTGATTCGGGTGCTCTTTCTCATCGTCTTGGGCGCTTTACTGGCCGTTTCCGCAGGAATGTCTGCCATCGTCAATTGGACGGCGCTTGCGCTGCTGCTGTGGAGCGTGTTTCGAGCGCGCGATGAGATCCGCACGGTCATCACCGCGGCACGCAGGCTCGATAAAGAGCATGCAGCGCCATGATTACGTTGAGTTTGTGCATCGCCACCTATCGCCGGCCTGAACGGCTCGGTGAACTGCTCGATGATTTGATTAATCAACGACGACTTCCGGATGAACTGATCGTCGTCGACAACGATGCGGCGGGCAGCGCCCGCCCGGTTGTGGACCGTAGAGTTGAACTGGGGGCTCCCTTTCCGATTCGCTACGCCGTTCAGCCGCAAAAGAATATTTCGCTGACGCGCAATAGAACGGTTGAATTGGCTCAAGGCGAATGGGTGGCGTTCATCGATGACGATGAGCGGGCGCCTGCGTCGTGGCTCGAAGAGCTCTGGGAGGCGGCGAGGCTTCATTCTGCGGATGGCGTGCTCGGCCCGGTAGTTCCCGTCATCCCGCCGACCGCGCCCGATTGGATCTTGCGAGGGCATTTCTATGATTTTCCGAGGATGCCTTCGGGACGGTCATACCGCCCAACAGACTGCGCTTTGGCAATGTGCTGCTGCGATCCTCTTGGCTGCGCTCCATTACCGGCCCCTTCGATCCGGCATACGGGCTGACGGGCGGCGAAGATGGAGATCCGCTGTCGCGTTTGTTCCTGCAGGGCGCGCGCATCGTCTGGTGCGACGAGGCCATCGTTCGCGAACCGATTGAGCCGTCACGGCTGTCGTTGCGCTGGTTGCTGCGTCGGGCGCTGAGCGGCGGGCAGGATTTTGCACGCCACTCGCTCGGCGGCCGCTACGGCACGATGTCACTCGCAGGGCGAGTTTATTTTTTCTACGAGCACTCTTGCAGGCGCTCGCCGCCGCGGGGCTCGCGTTGCTCTGCTGGCCGATCGGCCGGCATCACGCCGCCAAGTGGCTGACGACCCTGTCCGCGAATCTCGGCAAGCTATCGGTGTTTTGCGGGCTGCAGTACCGCGAGTATGCGTGATTCCAGGTGACGATCGCGCTCAATTTTTTATTGGCGGCGGTCGCCATACCTGCATTGATGGCCTGCGCTTATTTGTTTCTCGCGACGCTGTTGTCGGGCGAGCCGTCACCGCCGCCGCGCTGAGTCGACAATTGCGCTTCGATGTCATCGTGCCGGCTCACAACGAGGCCGGCGTAATAGCCCGCACCGTGGCGAATTTGCGGAAATTGGATTGGCCGCAGGATAGGTTTCGGGTCTTGGTCGTCGCCGATAACTGCAGCGATGCGACGTCGGACATCGCCCGCGCCGCCGGTGCGACGGTATTGGAGCGCGCTGACAATAATTGTCGCGGTAAGGGCTACGCACTCGCGTTCGCATTCGACGCCAGCCGCGCGAACGCGTGGGCGGACGCTGTGGTCGTCATCGACGCCGATGCCGAGGCCTCCGTAAATTTGCTGGAGGCGTTTGCCGCGCGAGTCGAAAATGGCGCAAGTGCAGTGCAGGCGCACTACGGAGTTCTCAATCCTTGGGCTTCATGGCGAACGCGGTTGATCACGATCGCCAAAGCGTCGTTTCATATCGTGCGCTCGCGTGCGCGCGAACGCCTGCGGTTGTCATGCGGCATTCGCGGCAATGGCTGGTGCGTGACGCATCCGCTGCTGCTGAGGGTGCCCTACCGCGCGTTCTCGCTGACGGAGGATCTTGAATACGGCATCGATCTGGGACTCAGTGGAATTCGCGTTCAATACGCCGATGAGGCCCCTCCGACGCCGACATGGTGTCCGGGGAGCAGATCGCGCGCAAGCAACGTCAGCGTTGGGAGGAGGGCCGTTTCCATCTCATCCGCTCCAAGAGCGCGCCGCTGCTCAAGGCCGCGATTCGACTCCGAAGTGCGGTTTGTCTGGATTTGGCGCTCGACTTATTGGTGTTGCCGCTGTCCTACGTGACTCTGAATGTTTTCGTGCTGCTCAGTCCTCACAGTATTGGCCGCCTGGTGGCAGCCTGTGCTGCAATTTTGGGTGTGGCTAGGCATCGGTTGCGGGCTGGCGGTAAGCGTTTATGTCCTGCGGGGCTGGCAATTGAGCGGCACTGGCGCCCGGGGACTTGCTTCGATCTCGCGCGTAGCTCCCGGCATTTTTTTCCTGAGTGTGGAAAACCCTTTTGATGCTGTCGGCGCAACAGATCGGCCGGATGGGTGGAACGGATCGGGAGAAATGATGACGCAGCGATACGACGCCGTTATCGTCGGCACCGGTTTCGCCGGCGCCTTTTTCCTCATGCGCTATTTACAGCATGCGCCGGAGAACGCGCGAATCCTGGTGCTGGAGCGAGGTCAGGCGGACACCAAACCCTGGCAGCTGCAAAACCGCCGCACCGTTCCTCCGCCAGTGCGTCACCGTCGTCAAGCCGGGCGAGACGCTCGTGATCCGCGGGCGGGACTGGACGCCTAATCAGGTGCGGGAAATCCAGCGGGTCGTGGACGCCAAGCGCGAGGACGGGACGATCGGGTTCAAGGTGCTCGGCTCGTCGCATCGGCAGACGAGCTCGGCGTCATCGAAGCCGGGGAAGAGGCGGGCGATGAACCCTGACGGCGTTCAGGCCGTCCGCATCCGGGGGCTGGCCGAGCGCGCAGCCTCCCCGGAGCACCGGCTAGGCCCGGACGTGACCGTCCCGGGAACCATCCCCGTCCCGCTGGAGTTCCGGCATAGGCTACGAACCCGGAGTGCGCATACGGCACCGCCACCTTCTACCGCGACGGGGAAGGCATCCGCGCCGACGCCAACCTCCGGCTCACCGGCCGCTTCGGGGAAATCGCCGCAGGGCGGAATCCGGAAGCTGTGGCCGTATCTCGCCGTCATCATCCTTGTCACGGACGCTGCCAGGGCGCGACGGAGCAGACGTGATCACGGCCGGCGAGGTTGTCGGCCCTTCTCTGTGCCGCGAGAACATAGACCGCGACCTGCCCCCGTGGGAGGTGGTCTATGCCTGACGGCGAGTTCATGCCCTCCGAGGTGCTGATCGTCCGGCCGCACGATGCCCCGTGGGAACGCCTCGCCCGCAGCCAGCACGTCACCATCACCCCCGCCGGCAGGGCCGCTGCGGAGATGCGCGTCACCGACGTGATCTCGCATGTAGACGGCGGCGAGACGTACGCACTGGAAGACCTCACGGTCACCGACGAGCAGGTCGCGGAGCGCAAGCGAGCCCAGGCAGCCATGTTCGCCAGCCTCGCCATGTGCGGCAACTGCTGGCCGGCGAAGACGCGGATGAGGGCTGCGGAGGTGCGTGATGACTGACGACTGCACCCCCCAGGACGGCCCGGACGAGCCCGTCAAGCCCCCGGACTCGATGCCCGCCGACCCGTTCGGCACCGGCCAGGATCCCCTACGTCGCCCTCCATCGGCGCTACCTGAACCTTCGCGGCGGCGGTTTCGCCTGGCACGAGGCCCTGTTCTACCTCGCGACCAACATGTCCCTCAACGTCCTCATGGCCCAGCAGCAGCCCATGCCCCCGGAACAGGACACGCCGTGATCGACATCCGCCCGGACTGCCCCGCCTGCGGCGCGGTCATAGGCGACGCCGCACTCCACCAGCGGTTCCACGACGGCCTCCGCGAAATCGCCCGCCGCATAGAAGCCCCCGACTCGACACCCGAGGAATACGACGCAGGCCATCCGGGAGCAATGGGAACGCGAAGGGCGCACCTTATGTGCGACCGGCGGCCATCGGGTCACCGTGGTCAGCGACCGGCAGCGCTCAGCAGCCATTCCCGCGCCTGCGCTGATGTTCTCGTCCGTCAGCCCCGTCCGCTCGTCCACCCGCACCACCAGATGCGGCTGATCACCCGCCAGCCTGCCCGTGGTCTCAGCCAGTCCGGGCTCGTCATCCAGCCACGCGAACGGCCGCCCCTGCGTCCACGGCACCACCGCCTCAGCCTTGCCTGTCCGGGGGAACGGGATCACCGGCATCTGCGGCAACCCCAGCAGCGGACTGACCACCTGATTCGCCACGCCATGCCAGCGGGTAGCCCACGCCAGCTCAGCGCCGGTGGCGAGCGCGGCATGCATCAGCTTCAGCCCGTGGAAGCGGTTCAGCCACACCGGGCGGTCGTTGAAGATGAAGCCGCCGATGACCACCCACCCGGCCTCGCGGAGGGCATCACCCTCCGGGCCGTCCCACCTGCCGGTGAAGTCCGGGTTCAGCACGAAATCCACGTCGACGAGAAGCAGGGGCCTGCCAGTTCCGCTCACCTGACGGAGCGTACTCGCAGCGGGGGCGGCCCCGTAACATCGGCTGCGAGGTCGACAGGTATGCCGCCAACCCGGCAGCGGGGAAACTCGGCAGTGCAACGACCGTTAGAGAAGCCTGTCACGCGGACCCGATGCGATAGACTGTTTGAACTAGGCCGTCCGGCTTAGCGCCCCGAGGGGATGCCTGAGAACAGCCCCCCGGAGCTTTCATCGAACCTGAGTGAAGCAGGCTCGACATGAGCAACGGTACGCGTGTCCCCCATCCCCGGATACCGTGCCTGATTCACCCGGACTCCGCGCGGCGGTCATCGCCGCAGTCCGGGCGGGAGATTCCCGGCAGGAGATCAGTGCCGGATTCGGGATCTGCCGCGCCAGCGTCTCGAACATCGCCAGAGAGGCCGGTCCGTGACCAAGCAACGCTACGGGTGTCTGACCACGAGCGGCGTGCCGAGATCACGGCCCGCTACGTGGCCGGCGAGAGCAGCGTGATCCTCGCATCTTGCCGCGTGGACGACTGGACCATCCGGGACGTGTGCCGCAAGGCTGGTTCCATCCGCGGCCCCGCCGGGTGCAGCGCCCGCTGCGGCATGACGCCTTCGACGTGCTCACGCCAGAGGCGGCCTACTGGCTCGGGATGATGTTCACCGACGGGACCGTCAACCGCCGGTCGATCGGGCAGCCTGAGATCTCCCTCGGCCTCAAGAAGTGCGACCGGGGGCACCTAGTCAAGTTCCGCGACTTCCTCGGCTCCGATCACGCGATCACGCCGTCGCGTCGAAGCCCGCCTCCGAGCGGCGGCATGAGCGGCATTCAGTTCCGGTACTCGGTCCGCTCCCGGCCCCTTGCGGACCGCCTCTCACCCTCGGACGCTACGGGCCGGCTGTTGACCCGGAACTGGCCGCATCCCCTCACTTCTGGCGCGGGTGCATCGACGGAGACGGGACCGTGGGGGTCTATAGCGGCATCCCCACCCTCAAGGTGTTCGGCTCGGATTGGCTGCTCGGGGCCTTCGTGGAGTTCCTGGATTCAGCCGGCCTGCGCCGGACCCACCGGGGCGGCAGGCCAACGTACGGCCGCACGGACATCTTCGCAGTGGGTACGAGCGGCACGACTGCGCCGGGATCACGAAACTGCTGTACGCGGACGCCACGGTGGCGCTGGACCGCAAGGCCGTCAGGGCCGCGCAGATCATGTCCATGCAACCCCCCTTCGTCTGGGTGTGCCACAGGCGGCCACGGAGGCCGACCCAGAACTAGACCTTGCCTGAGAGGCGGTGGTCCCCGTCGCATCTCAAGCCGCTATCCTGCGCGCAGCGAGGGCGGTCCCCGGTGGCGCACGCCCGACCCCGCCACCGCAGGGTGCCAACATCGGCATCGGGCAGATCTCGCCCCTGGCGCTGGACCTCGGGCAGGGGCGGGGTACTCGAACGCATACGGCCCGTTTTTGCCGCGGCCTGCGCGGACGTTCACCCAGGGTGCCTTCGGGCCCTTTAGTCCCATTTTGCCGGTTCCGGTCGATGAGCCGCCCCGGGCGGCACCTGGCCGATCCGCGCCGGTTTGAATTACGGCGTCGGCTTCAACCTGCCGACCCGCCCGGCCAGGACGGGTACAAGTTGGCCAGTTTCGGCGTTCTCACGCCAACTCGCGGACCTGTACTCGCGTCTGCCGATCTTGTATCAACCGGCGCAAGGACATGGTGCTCGGCCTGGACTGGGACATCGTTCCTACGCGGGAGGCGGCAAAGCTTACCAGGGTTACCATCCCGCCATGAAGGACTTCGGCGAGCGGCGCGCGAAGGCCGTCAAGTTCTTCAAGAAGCCCGACCCGAACTACTTCACCTACGACAGCTTCATGTCCGCACTGCTGGAGCAAGTGTTCGTCTTCGACGCCCTGTCGATCCTGCTCAAGCCGAAGCGCGCCCGCGGGCTCAAGAGCGGGCTCCTCGGCTCGGACCTGGACTGCATCGAGCTGATAACGGCCCGAGCATTCGCCCGCTGCTGGATTTGAGCGGCGGATATCCCCGCCGCCGGCCCCGGCTTACCAGCAATACCTTTTTGGCGTACCCCGCTCCGATATCCAGGCCATGTGGGACCTTCGCGATATCGAGGAGGCCGGGCTCAAGGGGTACGAGGGGCCGGCATTCGCCGCGGATCAGCTCATGTATTTGCCGACAACGCCCCGCGCATTCACGCCCTACGGGCTTTCGGCTGTCGAGCAGGCGCTCATTGTCATCATCACTGGCCTGCGGAAACAAGCTTATCAAGCTCAGTACTATCTACGAAGGCACCGTTCCGGCGTGTACATATCCCCCGGCGATGTCAACATCACCCCGACTCAGATCCGTGAACTCCAGGACGCATTGAATGCGTTCGCCGGTGACCAGGCGTGGCACCACAAGATCATAGTGCTTCCGCCCGATGCAAAGGTGATGCCGAAGCGGGCCGCGGAACTCGCCGACCAGTTCGATGAATTCATCTGGGCCAGGTCGCGATGGTCTTCGACGTGGACCCGATGAGCCTGGGCATTATCCCGCAGGTTTCCACGGCAGTCTCGCCGTTCGCGG
>CAVZGU010000002.1:0-465249 GCA_963774865.1 uncultured Gammaproteobacteria bacterium | reverse complement strand
ACTCAGGAAAGGGTTGCCGCTGAAGCCCGCCATGACGTCGCCGGTGCGCGACATCGCGTACGGCGTCGCGGGCGCGGCGTCGCCCGGCAGCGGCTGCACCCACTCCATGCGCGACCCGCGCGCGCGGCGGCGGTAGCCGTCGCCGAGCGGCAGCTGCCCCTCGAACAGCGCGCCGCCGATCAGCGCGCCGTCGCCGCTGACGGCCGTGACCTCGTCGACGAGCTCGCCCTGCGCCGTCTGCACGTAGCTCGCCACGCCTGAATTCCAGACCACGCCCTCCCAGATCCCCTGCTGCGGATCCTCGATCCAGCCGACCAGCGTATGGCCGTCGGCCGAGGCCTGGTTGATGCGGGTGTTGGCCGGCGTGCCGTCCGCCTTTGTGGCCGGCGACGGCAGCAGTACCGTGCCGGTCTGCGGGTTCCAGCGGAACGCCCGATAGTTCTGGCAGTCGAGGTAACGTGAGCCCGTAGACCGAACCGTGATCGTCCACCGCCATGTTGACGCTGCTCTCCGGGCCGCAGGATCCGGTCGGCTGCCACCGGCAGCCAGCCGTTCACCGCGTCCCAGCGGAAGGCGCCTCGCGAGCTGTCGCTCGCGGCGTCGAGGAGGTCGCTCGTGATGTAGCGGCCGTTGCGCGAGATCGAGGTGACCTCGCCGGTCGAGAGTTCCGCGAACGGCACGACGCCGGTCTCCGCGGTCCAGCGGAACACCGGACCGCAGCGACCGTAGTTGCCGACCGCGACTCGGCCGTCGCCGGACAGCCCGGAGACGCCGGTGCCGTAGCCGAGCTGGTACAGGGTCGGCGCGCCCGGCAGGTGCTCGAAGCGGATCGAGGCCTGGCTCGTGGCTGCCGGCGCGCGCGGTGATCACCGTGTAGGCGCAGGGGTTGTAGTCGTCCTGGTCGTGCGCGACGCGATAGAACTTCTCGGCGCCGGGCAGGAACCACAACGGCGGCGTCGGGAAGCCGCCGGCGACCACCGCGTCGACGTACAGCACGTACCGCGCGCCGGGCATCAGGCCATGGATCACGAAGCTGCCGTCCGCGCCGAGCAGGCCCTGGGTCAGCTGGCCCGTGACCGCCGAGTTGGCGCCGGCCCAGGGGTCGGAGAGGTTGCGCGCGATCACGTTGACGCCGGTGAGCTCGGTCTTGCCGTTGAGGTCGTAGACCTTGCCCTCGATCGTGCCGTAGGCCCTGGGCCAGCCGCGGCCGGGATACAGATCCGAGATCGCCGCCATCGAGTCGAGCGTGTGAACGTTGCCCTGCGCGGCGCCGGTGCCGGTGCCGGCCGTCGGGTCGATGTACGGGTACATCGTCTCGATGTCCGCTGCGGTCGGACTTCCGCGTACGGCAGCGCCGCGCAGCTCGCCGGCCCCGGCGGGTCGCCGTAGAACACGGCCGCGCCGTTGACCTGCGTGTGCGCGAGGCCGAGCGATGGCCGAACTCGTGCGTCGCGACGCCCTGGAAGAAGGCGCCGCCGGTGTCCTGCGGGTCGACCGCCGCGCCGTTCAGGACGGTCCAGCTCTCGGTGATGATCGTCGTGCCCTCGATCGAGTACTGCGGCGAGGACACGCCGAGCACGCCGTCGGAGACGCCGAGGAAGTCCTGCATGATGCTGCCGTCGACGTCGAAGATCACGTAGATGCCGCGGCCGTTCGAGGTACCGATGATCCGCGTCACGTTGCTCGCGTCGATGTCGGGAAGGCCGCCGCGAGAAGTCTCCCGCGACCGCGACGCGCAGCGACGTCGTCGGGATCCCTCGACCAGTCGGCATAGCCCTTGCGCACCAGCTGCGCACCGACGTCGTTGCCGAACACGACCTTCGGTGCGGCGTTTCGGTCGAGTAGTCCCAGACGTCGCCGAAGTTGCCGAGGTCGTAGTAGACCGGCACCGGGTCCGGCCCGAAGTGGTAGCCGGTGCGGGTGGCCGGATCGACGATCAGCGGGCCGTCGGCGCCTGCGCCGCGCGGTGCGAGCGCGACCAGCGCGATCGTCGCAGCGAGCAGCGCGGTCTTAGTGCTAGTTCATTGCGCATGCTCCCCTGCTCGATCCAGCGGCCGTCGACGATCTTGCTGACCAGCGCGACGAAGGCCTTGGTGTTGACCGCGCCCTTCGTTGGTGTTCATCACCCGCCGGTCGGAGTCGGCGAGCAGCGCCGGGTCGACCGTCACGTGCGCGAACAGCCCGGCGTTGTTGGCACGGTTGGTTGCGCCGGCCAGCGATACCTGGAACTTGCCGTGGCCGAGCCCGACCGTGGTCTGCAGGCCGGTGTACCGGGCGTGCCGGTAGAGGAACAGGATCGTCTCCTCACCCTTCTGGTAGGTGGCCCAGCCGGCCGGCGTCACCGTGACGTTGACCAGGCCGTTGCCGATGCGGCGCGGCTTGAGGAGCCCGAACTGGCGGAAGGTGTATTCGCTTCCCACCTGGCCGCGAATCGCATCGGCGACGTGCAGCGTCACCTCGGTGTACGGCACGCCCGGGCGTCGATGCCGTCGCTCACGCTGCCGACCGTGCCGCGCAGGATCAGCTCGGACTTGCCCACCAGGTCGACCAGATTGGATTCGCGCGGCTGCACGGTCGCGAATGCGTTGGCACTCGCGAGCAGCAGACTAAAGACCTGCGATCCCAAATTGAATTGGGCGTCGTATCATTTTCACGTAGTCCCCCAGCCGTTTATGTGTGTTCGAACGAGCCTGCCTGTTATCCGGCAGTTGATTCACTCTCTTAAGCATACCAGAGAATGAGGTCCGGGCTGACTACTACCGCGGTTTCGGGCCGATCATCGTTGGTCAGCCTGGTCAGCCTGGTCAGCCTGGTCAGCCTGGTCAGCCTGGTCCGGAGGCGAGGACCGGCGCCTGTCCCGGACGTCTGGTGTTGCTTTGAATGGCTGCCGGCAGTCAAGTCGGCCAGCAAGTAGCCCGCCGCCAGCTCGAATCGACGCGGGTCGCCGTACGATCGCGCCACGAGCATGGCACCCTCGAGCGCCCCGAGTAGCACCCGCGCACGCTCGTTCGCTGGTTCCCTGAATAGAACTTCCAGCCCGAAGACCGTCCTCGAGCACTCCCGTTAGCCAGCGCTCGTTCGCGTCGAAGAAAACGTCAGCCCCTCTTGCATGGGACACGGTAGCGTCGCGTATTCCGCTGCAAGCATTCCGCACAAACACATCCGCTCATTGCTGAAGACGGAATTGTAGAGTGAGACATACTGTCGTGAGCTTTTCGGCGGATCCGAGGCTTGCTGATCGATCGCCGTCGAGCGCGGCACCAATACGGCACGATAACGCTCTATCAGTGCACGGCCGAGTTCCGCCTTGGAGGGAAAGTGGTAGTGAAGACTTGCCTTTGTGACGCCTAATTCGCGCGGCGATATCGGCATAGCTGAAACCGTTATACCCGCGCGTCTGCGCGAGCTGCTCGGCCACATCGAGTATGGCCTTTGCCGCGGCGGTCGGTGCTGCAGTGCGGGATGGCGACGATTTCTTTTTCAACGATGTTGTCATGGCGACTTGATATTAACCTACTAGTAAGTAAACTACCACGGAGGCGGGCGAGGAAAGCCCCGCCCACAACGTCGGTGTCGGTACGCGACGTCGCTCTAATCGGCCCGACCGTAAGCAGGGCGGAAACTCGACAATTAAGGAGAACGCAATGCACAGCCACGAACAGAATACCGAGCACAAGTCATTCACGAAGCCCGAAGAGGTTCGCAAGTTCCCGAACGGCAAGGCGGAGATCCTAATGGTTGGCGGCGCCGAGGTCGGCCGCCTGGTATTCGAGCCCGGCTGGCGCTGGTCCAATGATGTCAAACCGCTCGCCAAGACCTCAAGCTGTGAGGCCCCGCATTTTCAGTATCACGTGCCGGACGACTCGCGATCCGGATGGACGATGGACGGAGTTCGTCGCCGGCCCCGGGACATCACCTCGCTCCCAGAGGGCACGATGCGTGGGTCGTCGGTGACGAGCCTGGTCGTGGTTGACTGGTTTGGCGCGAGCAACTACGCCAGGCGACTTAGAAGACCGCCGAGACGGAGCCGATTCAGCCTGATGGGAGAGTCAAGATTTTGTGCTTGTCGAAGCCGAAGGAGGCAGCCATGGCAAGAAAATATGTCGATTGCAGGGAAATGCCGTCCGAGAGCAATGCACGATCGCGATATCCGCCGACAGTGAAAAGGAACTCATCGAAGTGGCCGTGCAACATGCGGTGAAAGTGCACGGCCACAAGACACAGCGGAGTTCCGGAGGATGTTGAAGCAAGTGATCAAGGAAGGCAGTCCGCCTCCTTAGAAGAGGCGTGATCTTGGTCGCTGGGGGAGGGAAGAGCATCCGTAGATGACCGGGCAGAATATGGCGCTGCCCGGCATCACGAATGGCTACATTTGTTTGCCGAAGACGTAGTGGTATTCGACTTTGTCGGATCACGGCAGGCGGCTGATATCCGTGAGGGGCGGGCGTCTAGTCCAGCGGCAGCGGGCGTCGGGTCAATGCGCCGGCGGCGCCGTAGCCGTGTCTTGTGCGCGATCCAGAAAGGCATTGATGATCGGGTTCAGCCATTCCGACCGTCCCGAAAAAGTGGCGTGATCCGTTCCAGGCAGCACGCAGAGTTCCGCATGGGGCAGGGCATGAAAAATCTGCACGGTATGCTCGAGCGTAATCGCGTCGCGATCGCCCGAGATCAACAGCACCGGCTGCGTGATTTTCGCCAGCAGCGGCAGATTCAGCTCCGCCTCGGTGGGCGATGTGAGCCACAGATGTGCGAGCTTTTCGTCGATCGTCGTCGGTTTGGGAATCTGCGTTGCCCGCAGCTCCTCCAGATCCTCGGGATTCAGGCCCTCCGGCGCAATATTGACCCCGCTGATGACGAGCCGCCCTACGAGCTCGGGATGGCGGACCGCGAGCATCAGCGCCAGGATTCCGCCGTCGCTGAATCCCACGACATCCACGTGTCTTAGCTTGAGCAGCTCGAGCAGCGTGGCGGTGTCCTCCATCATCGCGGTGTAGCTCAGGGGCCCCGAGACATCGGGTGTGCGTCCCTGGCCCACTTGATCCGGGGCCACGATATGATAGTGCTCCGAGAAGACATCGAGCTGACGCACGAAGGAGTGCTCGCCGGAGTCGCCGCCGCCGTGCAGCAGCACCAGCGTCGGGCCGTTGCCGCGCACGGTGTAATAGATCCTATGGCCGTGAATGGGCGCCGAGTGCCACTCTGGCGCCTGCATCGCGGCGTAGGCTGTTTCGAGCGAGAGACACATCAGCAATACCGCCACCCAGTGATACCCAGAAACCACCATGTACCTAGTGTAATCCCAGAAGCGAGTTGCCAGATCAGGACGGCGACCAAAAACACCGCGAAGTGTGAGCTCAAGGCTCCATGGCAACCCAACACGGTCCGGATTGCTGCACGTCGGGGAGCGGAAAATCGATTCCGATCTGGATGTCGTCAGGTCGTGCGAGATCGCCGAACCATACGGACATCCGCTCCTTCTCCCGGTCAATGGTGATGTGGATCTCTTCGCTCGGCGTTGGCAGCGGGTGGCTTTCCCGCAAATCACTCCACCTGGACTCCTGACCCGGCGTCCCCGAACAGTAAGGGAGAGGTGCCGTCGGTTTGACGTAAGATGCCAATGCTTGGGCCGCCAGGGAATCCGCCAGCTCAGGGCTCGTTGCCCCATCGAAACTGATCCTCACATGGCGGGATATGCCGCCCGCATCGAGGCTCTTCTCGATTTCCTGATGCAGCACGCCCGGGCTGCACGTCCAGTTGCGCGCATCCCGGGAACAGCTCGCCATCCACCATTGAGCGACGCCATTTTCCCCGGTAACCCTGGCCGTCGTGACCCACGCAAACGCGCTATCTGACCACCGGCACCGCTCTGCCAACATGAGCTCGCGGTGCGCCGGCAGCACGCGTCGGGCAACCAGAAAGAGTCGCTCCCCATCCTCGGGAAGCAGGGAGGGATGTTCACAGTTGTGAATTCTGGCCGCCGCGTCGCGCGGCGAAACGGCGGCCACACAGAATAATGCGCAAGCGGCGATATGCGCCCCGCAACCGCTTCGGCCCCGCAGCATGCACCTTCGCTTGGCCTCGCTAATTCCCGTTCTCCAACTCCACGAGCCCGCCGTGCGGAGTGTAAATGCCGGCGCGTGGTGGTCGTGCGCGTCCCCCGAAATTGCGAGTATAGGCGGAGTCGCCCGCCAAGAAAATCCCGGCAGCTGACCCGTGCACGCGCGGACAAGCAGCCCGGTCATACGGTATGGTGCGTAGATTATTGTCCATTGAAGCGGATTACCAAGATGCGGGCTTGGCGAACCGGTATCTCCCTTGCGCTGCTCCTCTCGGCGCTCGGGTGCAGCCAGCATCACGGCGCATCAAGCGCCGATGCGGCGTCGGATGCCAGGGGCGACGCGGGAGAATACGATCCCGAAAAGATTCTCAATATTTACAATTGGAGCGACTACATCGCGCCCGATACGGTACCCAATTTCGAAAGAGAGACGGGACGGGCATCAAGGTCCGCTATGACACCTTCGATAACACGAGGTCTTGGAAACAAAGCTGCTGACCGGCCGCTCGAGCTATGACATCGTCATTCCGACCGGACCGTTCTTCGAGGGGCAGATCAAGGCCGGCATCTATCGAAAGCTCGACAAGAGGCTATTGCCCAATCTCGCCAATCTGGACCCGGACATCATGAGCCGGCTGGCGAGGTACGATCCGGGCAATCTGTATGCGGTGCCTTATTTGTGGAGCACGACCGGACTCGGATACAACATCGACGAGGTCCGCGTTCGGCTTGGCCCGCAGGTGCCGAAGAGCTGGGCGTGAGCTACTGAGCGTCGGCCCAACACCGAGCACCTGTGGCGTGCCCGCGCCCGCGTTTATGACGCGAATGCAGGCATCAAAGGATCGGTATGTCAGGCGCACGCAGCGAAATTTTCCGGCAGGACCTGTTTCATGGCAAGACAGCGCTCGGCCGCTTCGGCGAAAGGTCGGATATCGCCGATCTCGCGGTGTTCCTGTGCAGCGATGCGCCCGCAAACATCAGCGGCGCCCTCATGGTCTCGGACGGGGCAAGCAGCGCGGGCCGCAACTGGTAGCGGGCCCGGACATTTATTACCCTATGTGCGTCAGTAATCTCGCATAGGAGCTACCAATGATCATGCGTTCGCCTCGATTCACGCGGGCCGGCTTGGCGGCAGCGCTCGTATTGACCGTGCTCGGTTCGTCCCTTGCGGCCGGCGATTCGCCGAACTCGCCGTTTTCGGGTCTCGAACTCGTCGCTTCGAAGAATGTCGGCGCCCTGTACCGCCGTCCCGATGCGGATTTGTCCGCCTATGACAAGATAATGATCGGCGATCCCGCGGTCGAGTTCAGCAAGAACTGGAACCCGCGCAACTACGGCACCTTTGGCCTCTCGGCGGCGCAGCTGACGAAGATCCGCACGGATCTGGCGGCCATGGCAAAGAGCACCTTCTCGCAGGTCCTGAGCGGCGGCGGATATCAAATTGTCACTGAGGCGGGCGACGGCGTGATGCAGATAACACCGAACGTCGTCAACGTCTACATCAACGCCCCGCAAGTCCCGACGGCCGGGCGATCAAAAACCTACACTATGGATGCGGGGCTCGGCGACGCTCCTGCTGCAGATCAATGACGCCGTAACGGGCACATTGCTCGCGGTCGTCATCGACCAACGGCGAAGCGGGACTTCAACCATGGAGTGGGCCACGTCGGTTTCCAATCGAGCGGCGGCGAGCGCCATGCTCAAGGCGTGGGCCGAACAATTGAAGCGCGAGTTGGACGCGGCGCGCGCCAAGTAAGCCATCGCGCCTCAACGAGTATTTGACCGCCCTCGAACGATGAGCCGGTCTGTACGCGATTTTGCGTATTCCATCGCCTGGCTTCGAAGTGCATGCTTCCACGGTAAATTCGCCAAAGGAGCAGGTCATGAGCAACGTGGGCCGGGCACGGATCGACCAGTGGTACCAGCGCCGGGATAAGGGTGAGGCTTTTCTCGTAACCGGATATGACGACAAGTCGCGGACCATCGAAATCCAGTCGTTCGATGGCGACCTTGACGAGATCGATGAGGAAGTTTGGAGCAATCTGCCGCTCGAGTTCGCGGAGCCGCCTGAAAACTGGACGGGGCCCGTCGACGATGTGGAGGTCGATGATCTCGGTTATACGGAAACCGACATGGCGGAGGCGGACTGGGCCGCGCCGCTGCAGCCGCTGGCGCCGGCGGCCGAGGCGTGGGAAGACGCGACGGATGAGACCGAGCGCGATGCGGAAGGCGAGGGTGCGCCCGAGGACGAGCTCGCGCTCGATAATCCGGGCGCCAGAAATCTCTTGGCCTGAAGCGGGATGAACTACCTGGAGCAGCTGGTCCGGGAGTGGTATGAGTACAGGGGCTACTTCGTCCGCCGCGATCTTTGGGTCGGTCTCGAGCCGTCGGACGGCAGCTACGAATGCGAGCTCGATATCGTCGCGTTCCATCCGACTCACCGGCACGTGGTGCACATCGAAACGAGCTACGACCTGCGCAATTTGCGGGACAACGAGCGACATTTTCAGGCCAAATTCGATGCCGGAAAAAAATATCTCCACCGGATTTTCGGCATCGCGGATCATCTGCACATCGAACAGATCGCCTTGATCCTCGAAAGCGAGGAGACGCAGATGCCCACCATCGGGGGCGGCAAAATTCTCCTGCTGCGGGACTTCCTTGGGACGATACTCCAGGAGCTGTCCGGTACCGATGTCTCGGCCGCCATGGTTCCGGAACAATGGCCGCTCATCCTGACCCTCCAGCTCGCACAGGGGCACGGCCGTCAGCGCTTGTCATGACATTGCACAACGAGGATGTCGGTGCAGCGTTCGACGAGATGGCGGATCTGCTCGCCATTCAGGGTGAGAACGCCTTTCGCATCCGCGCCTATCGACGTGCCGCACAAGTCGTGCGCAGCCTTCCACGCGAGCTTGCCGAAATGGACGGGGCGAAAGCATTCGATGCACTGCCGGGCATCGGCGCGGACCTCGCCGAAAAGATTACGGAGCTGCTCGCGACCGGGAACATGCGCAGCCTCGAGAAGCTTCGCAAGCAAGTGCCCAAGGGCCTGCGTGAGCTGCTTGCTCTGCCGGGCCTCGGACCGGTAAGGGTGCGGGCCCTCTATACGGGCCTCAATGTGCGGGGAATCGAAGACTTGCGACGCGCGCTGGCGGACGGACGGCTGAGCACGCTGCGCGGATTCGGAGCGAAGATTCGGGCGCGCTTGCTCCAGTCGGCCGCCGAAAATCGCGGCGGACCCCGCCGGGTGCCGTTCTCGGTTGCAACTCAGTATGCGCGCCCGCTGAAGGCGTATCTGGAATCGCTTCCAGGCGTCACGCGCGTCGAGATCGCAGGCAGCTACCGGCGCGGCCGGGATACGGTGGGCGATCTCGATGTCCTCGTGTGCGCACGCGACGGGTCAACGCCGATCGAGGCTCTGAATCGCTACGATGAAATGCAGGCGCTGACCGCCGCGGGAACGACAAAGGCATCGGGGGTGCTGCGGAATGGGCTGCAGGTGGATGTCCGTGTGCTGGCCCCGGAGAGTTTTGGGGCGGGGCTGCACTACTTCACCGGCAGCCGTGACCACGCCATTCACATCCGCCGATTGGCGCAGGAGAAGGGCTGGAAGCTGAGCGAGTACGGACTGTTCCGCGGCAACGTGCGTCTGGCCGGAGCCACCGAGGAAGAGCTGTACTCCGCGCTCGGCCTGTCGTGGATCCCACCGGAGCTGCGCGAGGATCGCGGCGAGATCGAGGCGGCCATGCGCCATGCGCTGCCCCGGCTCGTCGAACGCGCCGATCTACAGGGAGATCTTCACGTCCACACCAACGCCTCGGATGGCAGGGATTCGATCGAGCAGATGGCCGCCGCCGCGCAGAGCCGGGGGCTGCGCTACATGGCGGTCACGGATCATTCGAAATATCTCGGGATCACGCACGGTCTGGACGCCGAGAGGCTCGCATGCCAGATGGACGACATCGACAAATACAATCAGACACCAACCGGTCTGACGATCCTCAAAGGAGCCGAAGTCGACATTCTGGAGGATGGCAGCCTTGCGGTGGCGGATAGCGTGCTGCGACGGCTCGATCTCGTGGTGATCGCCGTGCACAGCCAGTTCGGCCTCTCCAAGGCGAAGCAAACCCGGCGAATTCTGCGTGCGCTCGACAGACCGCACGTATCGATTCTTGCACATCCGTTCGGCCGCCTGCTCGGCGACGGCCGTCAACCCTATGAGTTCGACTTCGAGCGTGTGCTCACGGCGGCGCGCGAACGGCCATGCTATCTGGAGATCAACGCGCAGCCCCAGCGTCTCGATCTGGACGATATTCACGCCAAGGCAGCCCGCGACGCCGGCGCGCTGCTCAGCATTGCAAGCGATGCGCATTCCGCGGATCAACTTGGCTTTCTCGAGGATGGCGTCCGCCAGGCGCGGCGCGGGTGGGTGAGGAAGCAGGATGTACTCAATGCAAGGCCCCTGCACAGGCTGCGCGCCCTGCTTCGCAACACGATGCGTTGAGCGCAGCTCAACATGAGTTTAAGTCCTCACCTCAAGCCTTTGTTTTCTCTAGCGTAACTGGGCAATTGTGTCGAGGGCCGAGATGGGCGATTGTGTCGAGGGCCGAGATGAGTATTTCGTCGTATTTTCCCACAATGCATTTTCGCGTAGGGTGCTCTCATGCATCCCGTAACGGCGATTGTGGTAGCTGGCATGATATTTATTGGCGCGCAAGCCCTTGCCGCCGCCCCAAAGAGTCAAGCAGCGTTGAACAGGCGTCAGCTGGTGGATTGCATGAGCAGGAGGATGGCTTCGGACAAAGCCATCTCGTATAACGAAGCGGCGAAGTTGTGCAAGACTCAAATGAAGGCGCAAAACGACCGCGTGGCGATGAGCCGCCCGGCGACGCAGGCAAACGCTCATTAGCCGACCGACCTCGATGCGGCGCGCGCGCCGCCCTCATTAGTGTACGCGGGACGTTGGGTTGAGGAATCGTCAACTGTGAGGCACGTTGCGGCATTGTTTTTGAGTCCGGTTCTGGCGAACGCAGGAGTGGTCTACGAGGTCGCCGTCCGGGCCGTTGATCAAACGAACATGGCGCCTGATTCGCCGGCCGCGCCGGCGCCGATGCCGGTCGTAAGGGAATATTTCGTCGAGGGCGGGGCGATTCGAGTCGGCGGCGCTCACGCCAATACAGTCTTCGTCTTCAAGGATCAAACGATCTACGTCATCGATAATCCTGCTCGTACCGTTCGTGTTCTGAAGCGAGTGACCTTGCGCCAGGTCGCCGCCCACTATGCGGATGTGGTGAAGCAGCTGGAAGAGGCGGCCGCGAGCGCACCGGCTGGAGGAGCGTGCGGAGGCGCAGCGCAAGGCGGCCGCCATGAGAGAAGTCAGCGAACGCATGCGACAGCCGGTGGCCGCTGACTACCGTGTGACCGTCCGGATGGAGTCGGTTGACGGCCACGCCTGCCGAATCTGGGAGGAGTGGGAGAAGGATGCCAAGCGATTGGAACTTGTGTGTGGCGCCCGTGCCGCATTGCCCGGCGGCGCCGAGATCCATGAGTGGCCTGAAGACCCTGAGTCAGTTCCGGCAGGGCTCCAACGTCGCACTCGGTGTGGACTTCGGTCTTTCGGATTGGTGGCCGGATTTTCGCGAGCCTCGGCGGCATCCCGCTGCTGGTTCGTGAATTCAAATACGATAGCGTGATTTCCGAAGTCACGTTGACCGGGATGCGCCAAGGTGTACCCAGCGCATCGCTTCTGGACATGCCCGATGGCTATCAGGTCGCAGGAGGGGCCCGATTACGACCAATGGTTCATGCGCTGAACCGAGCCCGCCGGCGGCGTGAGCGCTCATTCGAATGGCACGACGGGCGCGAGATTTGGCGCGCGATGCCCATCCCGTCCGGCCCGCCCGGGTCTGAACGAGCACAAAACCCTCGTGCTCCGCCGTCATCTTGACGGTCTCTGCCTCCGGCAGCACAAACAGCGGATCTCCCATGGGCGCCGGCGATACACGAACGGCAGTGTCGCTCGTGATCACGACCGCTTCATGCAATCTCGGCCAGAGCACGACGCCGTTGCCACGGTCAATCCGATCAGCGCGACGCCGGCGACCGACGCGGCGCGCCGTATGAATCGGTGTCGCGGATAGAGTCTGCCCGGCGAGCAGGCTGACTCCAACGAGCAGCAAGCCGATGACGCCGATCCACGCAAGCATGGTGGGGCCGGCGAGAGTGACCGCGCGGGCGAGCCGCTGCGCGATTCGGACGGCAGTCGCAATGGCTCGCGAACCAAGCGAAGGTTCGCCTCGATGTCGGGGTCGTTTGGCGCGAGCAGGCTCGCGCGCTCATAGTTGAGAACGGCCATGCCCGGCTTGCCGGCGCGGGCGTAAGCGTTGGCCAGGTTGTACAGACCGGCGGCGGAATAGCCGGCCTGCGCCGAGTGCGCGCGCGCCTGGCACCCGCAGCAGGATCAGGCCGATGATGAACGCGGTCAGTGGCGTGCGGCCGGTCTCACGACGTCTTCTCGCCCAGCATCCGGCGGCGTACGACCTGCGTCCAGCGCGCGAAATCGACGGTCGCGGGCTCATGACCGGAGTATTTGGCTTCATCCGCGAGAGCGAACAGTTGACGGATGTCCTCCCCGTCACTCTCGCTGCCGAGCCGAGCCGCTACTTCGGCGCTGGTGATTTGCCCGGCCGCCATTTGCCAGCGAGCGGCCAGCATCCGTTGCAGCGCGGAGCGTGCCGAATTGAAAAATTGCGCGGTATCGCCGGCGCGGGCCGCCTCTTCCAGTTGCGCGAGGACGCGATTGGCCGCCTTCGATAGAGCGCGATCGCGCGCTGAGGCTTCATGATTCGGGTCCGCTGCGCGACGGCGCAGCCGCAGCCATCCGCCGGCGAATGCCAGCGCCAGCAGCGAGGGGATGGCCAGAAACCGCGGCTGCAAATAAAGCGGCACCAGCGAACTGGCGAGGCGATCGCGGTGCGGCGTGATCGGGCCGCAATCCGCTCGGCGATTGATTCGCGGCGTCGCGGCATTGCCTGCGGCGACCTGGGCCGCGGTGAGCGTACTGTCCGCCAGGGACGGGGATATCGTCACGCTGAGCGGGGAACTGCGGGCCGTTTCATAGCGGCGCGTCGTGGGGTCGAAATAGCTGAAAGCCAGCCCGGGAAGTGTTTGCGCGCCGGGTTTCGATGCGATCAGCGGCTGCTCGAAGATCTTCTCGCCCTTGTAGCCGAGCGCATCGCTCGACTTGAACGAGGACTTCGGCGGGTATGTCTTCCACTGTTCGACGTGCTCCAGCATGGCGCTATCGACGCGATCGAAATTGCCGGAGCCGGTCACGTGCAGGCGCAACGTGAGCGGATCGCCCGCAGCCGCGGTGGCGGACGACAGGTCGCTCGCGATTTTGAAGGTACCGACCGCGCCGCTGAAGTCCGGCGGGCGGCCCTCCGCGGGCAGCGTAGACACCGTCAATTCGACCGGCGGGCTTGCCACCTTGATGTCCTTTTGCACGGTCGCGCCAAAGAAATTCTGCATGAACGGATCGCCCAGCTGATCCTCGAGCATCGCTTCGCGCTGCGGGCCGGTTCTGATCCTCACGGTGAGCGGCGACTCGACGGTGAGAGCGAAATGCGCCCGGTTTCACCGCCGCCAGGACGCTGTGCCAGGTCAATAGAGTGAAGGGTTTGCCGTCGATGCTCTGTTCATTGCGCTCGGGTTGGCGCGAGAGATTGTTGAGCGTGAAGTCGTCGCTGCCCGCGAGCGTGGGCAGGCCGTTGAGCGAGCTGACGAACCCGGCTCGCATGCCTACCTCGATCGCGACCGGAACGCTTTCGCCGACATAGACCTCCCGCTTGGGCACGCTCAAGCGGACAAAGGCGGAGCCGTCCGCCGTCATGCGAATGCCGTTGGCGGCCGTCGCGCCCGACGAAGAGCGGGCGGCTTGGCCGGAGGCGCGCCGATGCCGCTGTTCGGACTTACCGCAGCACCAGGGGCTGCGATTTCGGCGTGATCCCGGGAATGGTGAACGTGCCGGCCACTTGCGGGGTTACGCGCACCACGATCGTCGTCGTCGCGAGCGCCGCCCCGTGGATGATCTCGATCCGGCGCGATCGGTCCACGACCCGAAATTCCAATCCGGCACCACCGGCAGACTGATCGGTTCCATGCCGGTGCCCAAGGTCGTGATCGTGAGCTGCGCCGACTCTCCGACGGTGATTTGCGCCGGCTCGATCGTCGCGCTGACCAGAGGTGCAGCGGCAAACGGCCGGCGGGCCAAGGCGAGATACGCGGTGATCATCGCGATCAGCTCGACCCGGCGGCTACGGTTCCTCCTCATATCACCAGTTCTTGTACGGCTTTTCCGGCGGCTCGTCGTCGTCCGGCGGGCAAGCGGTACGGCGAGAGGATGCCGTTCGTCTCCCTTGGCCGAATCGAGGAGTTCGCGCGCTTCCTCGCGGCTCATCTGACCGGGTAGACGCGGGCTATCCGCAGCCTGCGCATCGTCGCCGCTGCGGCGGCGGCTGCTCCTTGCGCGGAGGCTCGCCGGCCGCGGCAGCGGGCGGCGGTTGGCCGGCGTCGCGGGGCGGCTGATCGCCTTTGGAGCCGCCGCTCGGGCGGCGGCGATTGCTGCTGGCCCTGTCCTTTGTTCTGCGGCTGATTGCGGTTCCGCGCTGATCCTGCTTTTGTCGGAGCGCATCGATCTTGCGCTTCACCAGGTCGCGGTTGTACTTGCTGTCGGCATCGTCGGCGCGCAGCTGCAGCGCGGTCTCGTACGCCTTCACCGCCTCGGTCCACTTTCGCATGGTCTCCTGCGGGGCAGTCTGTTCGGTCTTCTGTCCCGTGCGATACAGCGCATTGCCCAGGTTGTAGTAAGCGTCCTGCTGGTCGGCCAAGCGCTTCGGATCGCTCGATGGCGCGCGGCTGATCGATTGCTCGAACGCCTGTGCGGCCTGCGGAAATTGGCCGGCCCGGTATGCGGCGGTACCGGTGTTGAATTGCAGTACCGGCTTTTCGGGTCGCGTTGTGCGGCCGCGCATAGGCTGTTCTGCTGCGGTGAAATCGCCCTTCTGTAGGCATCCTGCGCGTGACAGTCGCACTCGGGCCGTAGGGCGGCGAAGCATGAGCAGCACGAGGCCGATGCAGCCGCGACGCCGCGCGCTGCCGGCTGTCGAGCGCCAACCCGCCGGCGCGTGCCGATCAGCAAGGCTGGCCAGCAGCATCCCCAAGCGATGCCGCCAGCGGCCACTGGTAGCGCTCGATGTAGATCTTCCGCTGCCGAAAGGCGAGATCATGCTTCGCCACGGAGCCGAACACCGTCTTGAATATCGCTTCCAAGCCTTCGCCCTGCGCGCCGAGCGGCGCATAGACTCCGCCGGTGGCGGCCGCGATGGCCTTCAATGCCGGCTCGTCGAGCCGCGACTTCACGAACGCCCCGGTCTCGTCCTTGACGAATCCGCCGCCCTGATCCGGCGGGAGCGGAATCAGATCGCCGTCCGCGGTGCCGACCCCGACGGTGTAGATCTTCAGCCCATCCTGTTGCGCCGCGCTCCGGCCGCAGCCAGCGCGCTGCCTTCGAGATCCTCGCCGTCCGTCACCAGTATCAGGATTTTGTCGCTTCCCGGGCGGCGGCGCAGCGCCGCCTGCGCCTGCTGAATGGCGCTGCGAGATATTCGTGCCGCCGCGCGGAATCGTGTTGGTGTCGATCGCATTCAGGGACTCGTGAAACGCGCCATAGTCGAGCGTGATGCGGGCAGACCAGAAAAGCGCTGCCCGCGAACGCCACGATGCCCACCGCGTCGCCGTCCAGTTGGCCTCGCCAAGTCATCGATCGCGAGCTTCGCCCGCGTCAACCGATTGGGCTTTACATCGGGCGTCAGACATGCTGCGCGAGGTGTCGATCGCGAACACGATCTCGTTGCCGCGGCGGCTGATTTGTTCCCAGTGATACCCGACCAGCGGACCCGCGAGCGCCACGAACAGGCACAGGCCACGGCCGCCAGGAACAGGCCGCGCTGCAGCGCGGCGCCGCGCGACCGATACCGACCGCGTCAATCTGACGCCGCAGGTGCGCCGCGACGAACTTCGCGAGCGCCGCGTGCTGGCGGACATCGTAGCGGCGCCACATCCAGATGAGCGCGACGCACGCGAGCAGTCCCGCCGGCAGCCAACAGGGATTGCTGAATCTCATGGCAATCTCCGCAACCGGGTCTGCTGCAGCAGCGAGCCCAGATCCCAGAATCGCCAGCGCCGGGAATCAGCGCCCAGGGGTAGAGCTCCTCGACGTGCTCGAATTTCTGCACGGTCTGCGCCGATGTCTCGTAGCGGTTGATCTGCTCGTAGATCTTCTGCAGCGAATCGGTGTCGGTCGCGCGATAGAACTGCCCGCCGGTCTCGTCGGCGATCGCCTGCAGCGTCTTTTCATCCACGTCCACCTCCGCCATGATCATGTGCATGCTGCCCGGCCTCATCCTTGACCGGAATCGGCGCCTTGCCGCGCACGCCGACGCCGATGGTGTAGACCTTCACGCCCAGGGCCCTGGCCGCTTCCGCGGCGGCGAGCGGCGAGATCTTGCCGGTGTTGTTGACGCCGTCCGTGAGCAGTATCACCACCTTGGATTTCGCCGCGGTCGTGCGCAGGTGGTTGACGCTGGCGGCGATCGCCGAGCCGATGGCCGTGCCGTCGTCGCCGGATCCGATGTTGACGCGCTCGAGATTCTGCTGCAGCCAGTCGTGATCGAGCGTGAGCGGACTGACCAGGTAGGGCGCGCCGGCGAACGCGATGAGACCGATGCGGTCGTTGGGCCGCTCGTCGATGAACTTGGAGACCACCGACTTGACCACCTCGATGCGGTTGACGCGGTGGTTGTCGACCTGAAATCGAGCGCCTGCATCGAGCCGAACGTCCAGTCCCAGCACGATGTCGATTCCGTTGGCCGTGACTTCGGTGCGGCTGTGAGTGCGCTGCGGCCGGGCCAGCCCGACGATCATCAGAGCCGCCGGCGACGATCGGCAGCAGCCAGACCCACCGCCGATCCGGCTGCGGCTGCGGCGCGCGACTTCTCGCGCGAGACTGACGTCGGAATATTCGACGGCGGCGACCGGGTCCGCGCCGCCCGCGCCACAGCATGACGAGCGGCAGCAGCGAGCAGCCAGAACCACTCAGGTTGAAGGAACCGAATCATGCGTCTGGTCGCGCTCGGCCGGTCTCGCAGCACGAAGCGCGCGAGCGCACTTTGGATGCAGCGATTCCATGTCCTGCACCGTGAGCGACATGCCCGGCGAACTTGACGAGGTCGCATTGCTGCAGAAATTCCGCCAGCAGCGCGCGGTGGCGCGCGAGCGCTGCATTCGAGGATTCGCAGCAGATCGTGCAGAAACTCCTCGGTGGTTCGCTGCGTGGCGATGACGTCGAACCGCTGCTCGATGTAGTCTCGAACGACTGTCGGAGACCGCGATGGAGAATTCCCGGGCTCGTGTCGGGCTGCATCAGCGCGTCGGATGCCCTCGAGGCGCTGCAGAGCTAGCTTCGAACGGCAAGCGAGTCGGCGCCGGGCGCCGCCGGCGGCGCCGGCGCCAGACGCCATAGGCGCCAGAGCGCCAGCGACGGCTCGCGCCCGCAACGACCGCCGGCAGCAGCCAGCGGGCCGGACAGCCTTGCGGCCCGCGGATGTCGCGGATGTCCTCCGCGGCGTGCTCGCGCCAGCGGCGGCTGCGCTCGGCCGAGGCGGCGCGATGCCACGCGCAGCCGCGCTGCAGCGGCGCGACGCGCGTGCGGAGGCACGCGCCGTTCATGCGCGCCTGCGCTCGCGCGATTTGAAGAATCGCTGCAGCGCGGGCATGTAGGGCGCATCCGTCTGCAGCTGCACGGTGTCGACGCCCTTCGGCCCGAAGATCGCTCACGCAAGCCGCGGCGCGCGCTCCAAGGACAGCTCGTTGAATCGCTTGCGCACCGCGGCGCGGCGGTGTCGAGCTCGACGATCTCGCCGGTTTCCGCATCCTCCAGCGCGAGGATGCCCACGTCGGGCAGCTCCTTCTCGCGCGGGTCCTCGATGTGGACCGCGATCAGGTCGTGGCGGCGATTCGTCTGGCGCATCGCCCGGCGCAGTGCCGCGCGAGCGGCGTCGGGATCGCCGCGGCGTCTCGAAATCCGAGATCAGAAACACGATCGCGCGCCGGTGCAGGACGTGATTGACGACATCGAGCGCCTTGACGGTGTCGGTGCCGATGCCCTGCGGCTCGTGGTAGAGGATGTCCCGCACGACGCGCAGCACGTGCCGGCGGCCTTTCTTCGGCGGCAGATAGCGTTCGACCCGGTCGGTGTAGAGCATCAAGCCGACCTTGTCGCTGTTGCGGATGGCGGAAAATGCCAGCACGCTGGCGAGCTCCGCGGCCAGATCGCGCTTTGCTCATGCGCGCCGGATCCGAAATTTCCCGAGGCGCTGATGTCCACCAGCAGAAATATCGTCAGCTCGCGCTCCTCGGTGAATTTCTTGACGAACGGCCGGCCGGCGCGGGCCGTGACGTTCCAATCGATGGTCCGCACCTCGTCGCCCGGGACTGTATTCGCGCACCTCGTCGAAGTCCATGCCCCGGCCCTTGAAGACCGAGTGGTATGCGCCCGCCAGGCTGTCGTTGACCAGGCGGCGCGTGCGGATCTCGAGCTGCCGCATGCGCGCTCAGGATCGCCTTGTTCGACTGCTTGGCATCCGCCATCGGAGCGCTCCGTTCAAGGCACCGGCAGCGTGTTCAGGATTTTCTCGATCGACGTCCTCGGAGGTGATGTTCTCGGCCTCGGCCTCGTAGGTCACCGCCACGCGGTGGCGCAGCACGTCGAGCGCGATCGTCTTGACGTCCTGCGGCGTGACGAAGTGCCGGCCATTCGAGAAACGCCATGGCGCGCGCGGCCAGCGTGAGCGCGATCGTCGCGCGCGGCGAGGCGCCGTTCTGGATGTAGCCGTTCAAGTTCGAGCGCCGCGGCGATGGGCGGGCGCGTCGCGAGCACCAGGTCCACGATGTAGTCGCGAACCTTGTCGTCCACGTAGAGCGTGTTGACCACGTGCCGGGCGTCGAGGATCTGCGCGGCGCTCACCACCGGGCGCGGCACGAGCATCGGTTCGGTGGTCGCCATCGCATCCAGAATGGCGCGCTCCTCGGCCGCGGTTCGGATAGTCGACGATGACCTTCATCATGAAGCGATCGATCTGCGCTTCGGGCAGCGGATAGGTGCCCTCCTGCTCCAGCGGATTCTGCGTCGCCAGCACCAGGAACGGATTCGGCAACGGATAGGTCTCATCGCCGATCGTCACCTGGCGCTCCTGCATCGCTTCGAGCAGCGCGCTTTGCACCTTGGCCGGCGCGCGATTGATCTCGTCCGCCAGGATGAGGTTGCTGAAGATCGGCCCGTGCTTGGTGCGGAACGCGCCGTCCTGCGGGTTGTAGATCATGGTGCCGACGATGTCGGCGGGCAGCATGTCGGGCGTGAATTGCAGCCGCTTGAAGCGCACGGCGATGCAGCTGGCCAAGGTCTTCAAGCGCCAGCGTCTTCGCCAGGCCGGGCACGCCTTCCAGCAGCACGTGGCCGTTGGTGAGCAGGGCGATCAGCAGCCGGTCGAGCAGATGCTTCTGGCCGACGATGACGCGGCCCATCTCCTGCTGCAGCGGCCGGATCCAGGCCGAGTTTTCCACGACCGCCTCGCGCGCGGCCCGCATGCCGGGGTCCAGTTCAACCGGCATGGGACGCCCCTCCTGATACCTTTGATTCATTCCCCTGGATCCTTTACCGGATGACGCCGTGCATTTTAGCAACGGCCGTCGATGACGAAGTGGTTGATGGCGCGACCGGAGCGGGCCGGTCAGGCTTGGAACTCGGCGGGGGGCCTCGGGTTCCGCGTTTCGCCCTAAGGCGCTCGCGGTGGCCCGATCATTGGCACGTGAACGGGCTTCGCCATGTCATAGAATACCACCACTCCCTGGCTTGGTGGCCCTATTCGAGGCGAAACCCGCCGGCAATGAGCCCGTGGATTCCGTTCCAGCAGATCTGCACTCCGATGCACAGCAGGATGAATGCGGACAGGCGCACCACCACGCTGGTGCCGGTCGAGCCCAATTTGCGCAGGATGCGATCGGCGTAGCGGTAGCACAGGTATACGCCCAGAGCGACCAGCAGGATGCCGAGCGCATGTGCGAGGGCCGTGAGCAGCAGCGACCGGAACCCCGCGGGCGGGTTCGCCCCGAGAGTGAGGGCGACGGAGATCGATCCGGGTCCGACGGTGAGCGGCATGGTCATCGGGTAGAACGCCCGCCGGCTCAGGTCGTCGGGCGTTGCCGCCGGCGTGCCGTTGCGTTCGACGGCGGGTGGCGTATCGGGACTGTTCAGCAGCGACCACCCGATCATGCAGACCACGATGCCGCCGGCGACCTGCACCGCGGGAATCGACAGGCCGAAGAAGTCGAGCACGTAGGCGCCGATCAGCGTCGAGGCGATGAGCAGCAGAAAGCTGTTGATCGCCACCGACTTCGCCATCCGGCTGCGCTCCGCCGCGGTGAGGTTGGCGGTCATGGCCAGATAGATGGGCGCACCGCCCAGCGGATCGACGATCGGCAGCAAGGCGCCCACCGCGAGCATCACGACTGAGCCGAAATGGAGCAGGGCATTGAAAATCGCTGCAGGATTCATGGCATCGCGACATGTTAATCGCTCCGATCGCCGCCGGCATCATCGCCGGATGGAAACCGCACCGCCGATGACCGCGCTGCCGGGTGCGCCGGCAGCGGATGCCGTAAACTGCGCTGCATGGTCAAACTGCTTTCGCGCCTGCCCATGTGGGCGCTGTACGCGATTTTCCGGATTTCTCTACTTTCTCGCCTATTACATCGCGCGGCATCGCCAGCACGTGATCCGCGAGCAGCTGGCACAGGTGTTTCCGGACATGCCCGAAGGCGAGCGGACGCGCGATCCACAAGCGGTTCCTCAAGAATTTCTGCGACGTGCTGGTCGAGGTGCTGAAGTCGGCTGACGCTGCGCGCCGGAGGAGATGAGCGCGCGCGTCCGCATCCTCAATCTGCCGCGTGGCGCGCGCCTGCCTGGATGCGGGCCAGTCGGTCATGCTCGTGACCTCGCACCTGTGCAATTGGGAGTGGCTGCTGCAGGGCGTCGCGCTGCAGCTGGGCTATCCGGTGGATGCGGCGTACAAGCCGCTGCACGATGCGTGGGCGGAGCGGCTGATGCTCGAGGTGCGCTCGCGCTTCGGCGCGCGGCTGATTCCGGCCAAGGAGCTGCTGGCGGATTTTCTGCGCCGCCGCGGCGATCGTGCGCGCGGTCGCGATGAATGCCGACCAGGCGCCGGTGTCGACGGACAAGCGCCACTGGACCAAATTTCTGGGCCAGGACACCGCCTTTTACGTCGGCGCGGAGCAGATCGCGCGCGCGACGCGCCTGCCGATGTTCTATCTGGTGATGCGCCGGGTGAGGCGCGGATATTACGAGGTCGAGATCCAGCCGCTCTGGGACGGACGCGAGGCGCTGCCGCCGAACGCGATCACCGAGCGCTACGCGCGCGCCTGCGAGGCCGATGTGCTCAAGCGATCCTGCCGATTGGCTCTGGTCCTACCGCCGCTGGCGGTTGAAGAAGCCGCTGTACGGGGCCGACTGAGCGGCGCGGAACGGGGCCGACGGGGCCGGCCGGGCGCTACGCAGCCGGCCGGTTCAATTTTGCCTGCAGGTGCTTCGCCAGGTCCGCGATCGTTGGGTGATCGAACAGCTCGGTCAGATCGATGAGCCCCGGGAAATCGCGATCGATGTTCTCGTGGATCTCGATGAGCTTCAAGGAGCTTGCGCCGATCTCGAACAGATTGTCGTTCACCTCGATGCGCTTGCCCGGCAGCGCGGTCTCGCAGATCGCCTGCAGCCGCGCTTCGAGCGCCGAGCCGGTGACGTGGGGCCCGTGGTGCGCCTCGCGCAGCGCCTCGAGCGCGGCCAAATCCGCATCGAATTCGCCCTCGAGGTGCGCCTGCTCCAACAGATGCCGCTGCACCTTGCCGCTGGTGGTCTTCGGAATGCGCTTGACCGGGATCACCTGCGCCACCTCGAGCCGGTGTGTTCGTTGATCAGCCGGGTCGACCGCGGCCGACGGTCGGCAGGAATTCCTCCAGGCTGCCGCGATGCAGGACGAATACGACGAGCTCCTCGCCCTGCGTGCCGGGTTTGGCGACGCCGGCGGCCACCACCTTGTTCAGATCGAGGCCCGGCGCGCGCTGCGCGATGTTCTCCAGATCGTAGGGATAGTAGTTCTGCCCGTTGACGAAGATGATTTCCTTGCTGCGGCCGGTGATGTACAGCGAGCCCTCGTGCATGACGCCGAGATCGCCGGTGTCGAGCCAGCCGTCGGCGCCGATCGCGAGCGCGGTCGCCTCGGGATCGCCGAAATAGCCGCGCGTGACGCTTGGGCCCGCGGATCAGAATGTGCCCGACTTGTCCGTCCGGGAACCGCCGCGCGCTGCATCGTCGGCGATGCGCAGCTCCGTGTTCGGGACCGACCTTGCCCGACGCACATCAGCTCGATGGCGTCGCGCGCATCGGCGGGGTTCATCTCGATCGACCGACCCGATGCCGAGCTTGTGCCGGTTGGCGCGTATCCAGCGGTAGTCTGCGTCGGGCTCGGGAAAGGTGACCGCGAGGCAGGCTTCCGCCAGGCCGTACACCGGATACATGGCGCTGTGTTTGAGTCCGGTGTAGGCGAGCGCCTGCATGAACTCGTTGCACAGCTGCACCGAGATCGGTTCGGCGCCGTTGTAGATCGAGCGGATGCACGACAGATCGACGTTCTCGAGCTCGCCGGTCGCCGAGCACTTTGAGGAAATGGCGGTAGCCGAAATTCGGCGAGCAGGTGAGCGTGACGCGCTTCTTGGACGCCAGTTGCAGCCACAGCAGCGGCCGGCGCACGAACAGGTCCGTCGGCATCAGATTGATGTGGGCGCGAGCGGCGAATTGCACCAGGTAAAAGCCGATCAGGCCCATGTCGTGGGTGAGCGGCATCCAGCTCAAGGTCACGTCCTGATCGTTGTATTTGCCGACGGCTGTGGAGCCGTCGATATTGGCGATCAGATTGCCGTGCGTCAGCATCACGCCCTTCGGGCTCGCTGGTCGACCCGGAGGAGAACTGGATGAACGCCAGATCCTGCGGGGTCGGGCCGGTGCAGCTTGCCCGGCCGGGAGATGTCGGTGATCGATTCCACCAGGAACGCAGCGCGCCTTGAGCTCTGCGAACAGCGCGGTCTCGCCGACTTGGGCGGCGAGGCCTGCCAGGCGCTCCAGGTTCTTCGCATCCGTGTACAGGAGAGGGTTGCCGAGCTTGCGCGCCACGCGCAGCAGCTTGTGCCGATGCTCGTCGCTGATGCCGACCGCGAGCGGCACCGGCACGATGCCGCCCGCACACCGCGGCCCAGAAGCCGTCGAGAAACTGCTCGTTGTTGCTGAGGAAGATGATCATCTTGTCGCCGCGCTGCGCACCCATCGCCTGCAGGTGGTGCAGAATCCCGAGCGCGCGCGAATAAACCTCGCCGTAGAGCACGCGGCGCTCGGCATTCTCGCCTTCGACGTAGGTGACGGCGCGATCGACGCCGCGGTTGTTTTCGAGAATCTCCAGCAAGGTCGTGTGCGTCATCGTTCCTCTACCGTCATCATGAGATTGGAGCGCGGCCGCAGATTGATCTGCGCCTCGAGCTCGATGGGACCGCTCGTCGGCGCGCGTCAAGCGAAAGCGGCGCATCATGCGGTTCACGTGGACCAGCATCTCGAACATCGCCATGTTCTCGCCGATGCAGTGCCGCGGGCCGACGGAGAATGGGATATAGGCGAAGCGGTGCCGCTCCTTGGCGTCCACGCCGGCGAAGCGCTCGGCCTGAAATTCCTCGGGCTCGCTCCAGAAGGCCGGGTGCCGATGCAGCGTGTAGGGGCTGATGAACACATCGGTGCGCGCGGCGACGGGAAGCCGCCGAGCTCGTCGGCCTCGATCGTGCGCCGCGTGAACAGCCATCCCGGCGGATACAGCCGCAGCGACTCCTGCAGCACCTGGTGGGTGAATGCGAGCGACTCGGCGGCGTCGAGACCGAGGGTGTCGCCGGTGGTGCGGTCCGCCTCGGCTTCGAGCTGCGCGGCGGTCTCGGGGTGCTGGCTGATGAGGTACCAGCGTCCAGGTGAGCGCCGCGGCGGTGGTCTCGTGACCGGCGACGATCAGGGTGAGCACCTCGTCGATCAGCTCCTTGTCGCTCATCGCGGTGTGATTGTCGCGGTCGCGCGCGGCCATGAGCATGCTCAGGAAATCGATGTGCTCTTCGGCTTCGCGGCGCCGCCGCTCGATCAGTTCGGCGACCAGCTTGCCGAGCGAGCGGAAGCGGAACGCGAACTTCAGGTCCCGGTTCTGTTCCTTGGCGACGACCTCGAACGGATTGGCGCCCAATTGCCGCTCCAGGCGCTCGAGATCGGCGCCGAATATCGAGCGCAGCACGATCTCGAGGGTGAGTTCGCTCGCATCGTCGGTGAGGTTGACCGGCTCGCCGCGCGCCGCCTGCGCGGCCCATCGCTCGGCGAATTTCTCGTTCACTTCGTGAATCAGGCCGCTGAACCGGTCGATCACGCGCCGGTGAAAACACGGCTGCATCATGCGCCGCTGGCGCCGCCAGAAGTCGCCCTCGCTGGTCATGATGCCGTTGCCGAGCAGGATCTTGACCCGATCCATGCCCTCGCCCTTGGTGTAATTGCGATGATTCGACAGCAGCACGTGCTTGATGTCGTCGGGATGATTGATGACGTAGTTGTACACGCCGCGCGCAGGAGCGAACACGCGATAGACATCGCCGAAGCGCGCGAAATACTCGCGCAGCTTCGCCAGCGATTCGTCGCTCCCGCCGAGGTCGAAGCCCTCGGCAGGCCCGGGCGGAAGGGCCGTGGTCTGCATCCGCGCATTGTATCGCAGTGGCCGCCGCGCACGGGCTAAAGCCTTGCGCCGCGCGCCGGCCTTCCCGACAATGCAGTCCCGTGCAGAAAAAACCCGACGGCGGCCTTCGCAACACCCTCTACGAACAACAAACGCGCTCGGCCGGCGCCTGACGCGCGGGCGTTTGCTGCTCTACGAGATGCTGGTGCCCTTGGCGATCGCGCTGGTGCACGCGGTGTGGCGCTGGTGCCGAGCGGTGCGCGTGACCGGCGCCGAGCACATCATCGCGGCGCTCGAGCGGGCGCCGTCCTTCATTCCGGTTTACTGGCACCAGCATCAGCTCTTTTGCGTCAAGCAGCTGCTCGAGCTGCGCCAGTGCGGGCGTGAAATTGGGATTCCTGATCAGCCCCTCGGTCGATGGCGAGCTCGGCGCCATGCTGGTGCGCAGGCTCGGCGCCGAGGCGATCCGCGGCTCCTCGAGCTATACCGGCGCGCGCGCGCTGCGCGACTATTATCAGGCGCTCGTGCAGCGAGGGTATCTCCCCGGCCATCACGCCGGACGGTCCGCGCGGACCGCCGTGGAAGTTCAAGCCGGGTGCGATCCTGCTCTCGCAGTTGTCGCAGCGGCCCATCATTCCCATGGCGTTCGCCGCTTCGCGCGCCTGGAAGATCAAATGGGACCGATTCGTGATCCCCAAGCCGTTGGCGCGCATCGCGATCGTGGTCGGTGCGCCGGTTCTGGTTCGCAAAGGACTCGGCGCCGATGGGCTCGAGCGGCTGCAGGCGCAGATGGAGCAAACCCTTAAGGACCTGTTCGGGCAGGCCAGGGCTCTGCTTGAAGGGGAGTCCCCGTTCAAGCCCTAAGAATACAACTGCTTAGCTTGTATTCCTTACAACTTGTGCGAGAATCCGGGTGTATGTGTGACAGTGGCCGGACCTTGGGAAACTGTGTGACACATTCGCGTTTCGGCGGCCATTGGATGGCAAACTATTGATCCACAACCGCATTCACGATCCGGGGACCCTCCAAGTCGCATGGCGATAGCACCCCTCGACCCCCGACATCCCGACCTCAGCGCGTCGGATGTGCTATCGCCGCAAGCCTGGCCGCGGCGGGGTGTTCGTCCCGCCGTAGGTCTCGACGTCATCTGCACCAAAATTGCGGTCGATTTTCAGTCCATGACGGCGGCGACCGCCGCCGACTGCATCTTGGCGAATCTCGAATTGCTGCGCGAGGCGACGCGCACCGACACGGCGTTTCCACCTCACCCTCGACAGCGAGGCGGCGCTCATCGCCGAGGTGCAGGTGGCGCGCGGCATGCTCGCAACCGGCAACCCGGAGCAGCTGCGCGGCCAGAGTCTGGAAGCGCTGCCGTGGCTCGATCGCGGCTCGCGCCGCTGCGGGTGTCCGAGCTGCGCGACACCGCCCATCCGCGGCCGGACCAGGCGGAGGACGCGGCGCTGTGGGCAGATCTCGGAGTCGGCTCGGTGCTCATGATCGGCTACTCCATCGAGGGGCGCCCGGCGGGAGTGCTCGGAATCGCGGGCGCGAGGCCGCGCGACAATTGGGAGGTCCAGCTGCATCTGCTGATGAAGCTCGTGGGCAGCAGCCTGTCGACCGGACTCGAGCGCATCGAGATCCAGGCGCATCTGCGCGATCTGGAGGAGCGCAACGAGCTCGCGCTGTACAGCGCCAACGACGGCCTGTGGGATTTCGACACGCTCGACAATCGCGTATACCTGTCGCCGCGCTGGAAGGCGATGCTGGGCTACGATGAGTCGGATGTGGGGAAGGCGCCGGATTGGCGCACGCTGGTGCATTCCGACGACATGTCGCGCGTGCAGGCCGCCATCCGCGATCACGTGGCGGGAAAGACCCCGATCTTCGAAAGCCTGCACCGCATGCGCCATGCCACGGGCGAATGGCGCTGGGTGATCAGCCGCGCCAAGGCGAAGGTCGACGACAAGGGGCGCTTGCTGCGCCTGGTCGGCGTCGAGCTCGACATCACCGAACGCAAGCTGTACGAAGAGGCGCTGTTTCGCGAGAAAGAGAGCGCGCAAATCACTCTGCAAAGCATCGGCGACGGGGTCATCACCACCGACGCCAAGGGCGTCATCGACTATCTGAATCCGGTGGCCGAAGCGCTCACGGGCTGGCGCCTCGAGGACAGCCAGGGGCGGGCGATCGAGGAGATCTTTCGCGCCTTCCACGAGGAGACCTGCGAGCCGCTCGAGAATCCTCTTGCCGTGGCCATCCGCCGCACCCGCTCGATCAAGTCGGTGCGCCCGATGCTGCTCATCCGCCGCGACGGCAATGAAATCTACGTCGAGAGCACCGCCTCGCCGATTCGCGACGGCAGCGGCGCCGTGTCGGGCGGCGTGCTGGTATTCCACGACGTGAGCGAGGCGCGCGAGCTGAACCGGCGCCTCTCCTACCATGCGAGCCACGACGTGCTCACGGGCCTCGTAAACCGCCGCGAATTCGAAAATCGCATGGAGCGGGCGCTCAAGAGCGCCAAGGCGCGCGAGACCTCCTATGCGCTGTGCTGCCTCGATCTTGATCAGTTCAAGATCGTGAACGACACCTGCGGCCACAGCGCCGGCGACGCCCTGCTCGGGCAGGTGGGCGCGCTGCTGAAGTCCAAGGTGCGCTGGCGCGACACGCTCGCGCGCCTGGGCGGCGATGAGTTCGGCATTTTGCTCGAGAGCTGCTCGCTCGACGAGGCCATGCGCACGGCCGAAGCGCTGCGCGAGGCGGTGCGCAATTTCAAGTTCACCTGGGAAGAGCGCACCTTCCGCCTGGGCGCGAGCATCGGCGTGGTGCCGATCTCCGCGGACAACCAGGATGTGGCCTCGGTGCTGAGCGCCGCCGACAGCGCCTGCCAGGCGGCCAAGGAGGCGGGGCGCAACCGCGTGCACAGCTTCGAGGAGAACGACATCGACCTGATGCGCCGGCGGCGCGAAATGCAGTGGGCCGCACGCATCAACAACGCGCTCGAGGAAGGCCGCTTCGAGCTGTTCCGGCAGACCATCCTGCCGCTGCAGCAGGCCGAGACCGGCTTGCACTACGAACTGCTGCTGCGCATGCGCGACGAGACGGGCAAGATCGTCGCGCCGTACGATTTCATCACCGCGGCCGAGCGCTACGGCATCACTCCCCAGATCGATCGCTGGGTCATCGAGAACGCCTTCCGCTGGCTGGTCTCGGAAGCCGACGAGCGCGAGAAGCTCTCGATGTGCTCGATCAACCTGTCGGGGCAGAGCCTGGGCGACGACAAATTCCTGCCCTACGTGATCGACCAGTTCCATCGCAGCGGCCTGGACGCCACCAAAATCTGCTTTGAAATCACCGAGACCGCGGCGATCGCGAGCTTCTCGCAGGCGAATCGCTTCATTCAGGCGCTGAAGGAGCTCGGCTGCAAATTCGCGCTCGACGACTTCGGCACCGGCCTGTCCTCGTTCGGCTACTTGAAGCACTTCCCGGTCGATTTCCTGAAGATCGACGGCAGCTTCGTCAAGGAAATCCTGCACGATCCGATCGATCGCGAGATGGTGCGCTCGATCAACGAGATCGGCCATCTCACCGGCAAACAGACGATCGCCGAGTTCGCCGAAAACCTCGAGATCATCGAGATGCTGCGCAGCCTGGGCGTCGACTATGCGCAGGGCTACGGCGTGTCCCAGCCGCAGCGCGTACTGAAGGCCGCGAACAGCGCCTGAGCGCTCGCGCCGGCGCCCTTAGCCGCGCACCCGGTCTATCGACTCGACCAGTGGGTAAAACGAGCTCAGAAGCGGCAGGGACAACCTGCATTGCTGCGCCATTCTCACCGCGTGGCCCAGGGTTTCCTCGATCTCCAGCGGCCGCCCGGCCGTAAGATCGTGAAGCGAGGACATGCGGTGCTCGGGCGCACTCTCCTGGAGCTCGAGGCCGACGCGGCGTATCGCCGCCACCGCATCCTGTTCCGAACCCCGGCAGATGCTCGCGACCGGCAGGACCGATTGGTCGGTCAGCTGCACGCGCCGCGCATCCGCGAGCAGCCCCACTTCACGCACGAGGCGCGCCATCACCAGCGCCGATCCCGGATCGGTCGCATATTTCCACGTGGGCGCTCGCGTGGTGACCGACAGCACCATCATGGCCGCCCAGGCGGCGAACTTGGACCACTCGAGGCTTTCGATATCCGCGACCGCGGTTGAGCGAACGCCCGCCGCGTCGATCGTGCGCGCGATCTGAAGCGCGCGCGGGCTCAAGCCGCCCCCGAGCTCGCCAACATAGATATTGGCATTGCGCGTGAACAGGACTTCGCCGGACGGCAGCAACTCGCCGCTGGTGTCGGCCAATGATCCGAGCACCTTGTCCCGGCCGAACGCGCTGCTCAGCAGAGCATTTTTCATCAATCCGTTCTGGATCGAGAACGCCGTGCCGATCGCTGCGCCGCGCAGCGGCGCCAGTGCGGCTTCGGTCGCGTAAGTCTTGGTGGCCACGATCAGCACATCGGCCGATCGCAGCCCAGAAGGCTCCGTCAATGCGCGAACCGGCTGCGAAAATGCCGCCAATCCGGTGATTTGCAATCCGCGCCGCTCGATCTGCTGCGCGCGGTGCGCGCGCGCCAGCATCACCACCGGATGGCCCGCGCGGGCCAAATGGGCGCCGATGATCGAGCCGATTGCGCCCGACCCGACGATCGCAAAATTCACGCTGGCCATGATCCTAGGAGCCTGTCTGAGTATTCCGCGTGAGCCAACCCTTCGTACCCTTGCAGATTTCGCTTCATCCGTCGTTGTCGCCTCCTCATTGGGTGCTGACCCAACCACGTCGGATCCGCCTCGGCTGAAGCGAAATCAGCCTTAGGTAAGGCCACGGGGAATACTCAGACAGGCTCCCAGCATTATATCGCGGGGGCGGGCGGCCACTCGAAGCGCATTGACAAATCGACCGCGCGAACATGCTTGGTGATGCTGCCGACCGACACGTAGTCGACGCCGGTTTCCGCGATGGCGCGAATCGTCTCTTCGGTCACGCCGCCGGACGCCTCGAGCTTGAGCGGCCGCGCCGCGCCGCGGTTGAGGGCCACCGCCTCTGCCATGGCGGGAAGCGGGAAGTCATCGAGCATGGCGATGTCGGCGCCGGCGAGAATCGCCTGGCGCAGTTCATCGAGGTTCTCCACCTCGACCTCCACCGGCACCCTCGCACCGGTCGACCTGGCCGCGGCCACCGCCTGCGCGATGGATCCCGCCGCCATGATGTGGTTTTCCTTGATCAGGATTCCGTCGAACAGCCCGATGCGATGATTGTGGCCGCCGCCGACCCGCACCGCGTACTTTTGCGCGGAGCGCAGTCCCGGAATGGTCTTGCGGGTGTCGAGCAGCCGGCAGGCCGTACCCGCGAGGCGCTCGGCGTAGGCGTGGGCGGCGGTTGCGGTCCCCGACAGCAGCTGCAGAAAATTGAGCGCGGTGCGCTCGCCGGTCAGCAGCGCGCGGGCGGGCCCTGCGAGGGTGAGCAGTACCTGGTTCGCGTCCACGGCGGCGCCTTCGGCCACCCGCCAGTCGATGCGTACCTTGGGATCGATGCGCGCAAAAGTGGCATCGACATAAGGCGCGCCGCACACGATCGCGCGCTCCCGCGTGATGACCGTTGCGCGCGCGGCGGCGCCGGCCGGGATCAGCGCGGCGGTCAAATCGCCGCTGCCGATATCCTCCTTAAGGGCCTGCGCGACTTGCTGAGGCAGGTCGCTGGGCGCCGGTACCGGTGTCGAATATCTCTGCATCGGCGGTTATCGTACAATAGACGGATCTTTCTGAGGGTCGACCATGAATGCTATTGAACGGATCAAGAGCCAGCTTTCCGCCGCTCCGGTGGTGTTGTACATGAAGGGCACCCCCGATTTTCCGCAATGCGGCTTTTCGGCACAAACCGTGGGCGCGCTGCGCGCCTGCAAGGCGCGGTTTGCGCACGTCAACATCTTCGAGGACCCTGAGGTGCGCGAAACGCTGAAAACCTACTCCAACTGGCCCACTTTCCCGCAGCTCTACGTCAATGGCGAGCTGATCGGCGGGTGCGACATCACGCTCGAGATGTACAAGAGCGGCGAACTGCAGCAGCTGCTGGCGGAAGCCGGCGCGGTGACCGCGGGCTGAGCGCTCGCTCAAGGTTCCTCGGGGGCTTCGGCGCTCGATTTCGGGGTCGACCTCGAGAGGGCCCATGGCCGCCAGCCGGCGGCGGCTCGCCTCGAAGACGCCCTGAAACTGATTGCACACGGTGCAGAACAGGTCCGCCGTGCGCTCGGCGTCATAGGATGCGGAGTGCGCCGAGGAGGTATCCCATTCGAGGCCGGCCGCGAGCGTTGCGCGCATCAGCACGGTTTGTCCGAACGCGACGCCGCCCAGCGTGGCGGTGTCGAAGCTCGAAAACGGATGGAACGGGTTGCGCTTGATCTGGGTGCGCGCGACCGCGGCGTTCAAGAAATTCAAATCGAAGAACGCGTTGTGACCCACCAGCACGGCGCGCGTGCAGTCGGCGGCGCGCACCGCGCTGCGCACTTCGCGGAAAATCCGCTGCAGCGCATCCTCCTCGGGGATCGCCGGCCGCAGCGGATGATGCGGATCGATGCCGGTCACCGCGAGCGACGCGGGTTCCAGGTTCGACCCCGGAAACGGCGTGACGTGGTAGCGATGTGTTTCGCCGCGGGTCAGCGTGCCGTCGCTGCGCATCTCGATGAGCACGGCGGCGATCTCGAGCAGCGCGTCCGTCTGCGGGTTGAAGCCGCCGGTCTCGACGTCGATCACCACCGGCAGAAAGCCGCGAAAGCGCGTGGCGAACGTGATGGGCGGCAGCTGCATCATGCCCTTGCCGCCGGGGCGAGGCGCCAGGCGATCCGTTCGCCGCCGCGGTAGGGCACCACGGTGCCGCTGCCGAAATCGTAAGAATCCGGGGGCATCCAGGGCTCCTTGATCAAGGTGATGGGGTCGGTGTGACGCGGCAAGCCATAGAAGTCCGCGCCGAAATGGCTGGCAAAGGCCTGCAGGCGATCCAGGCGGCCGGCCAGCTCGAACGCCTCGGCGTACAGCTCGATCGCCGCGTGCGCGGTGAACATGCCGGCGCAGCCGCAGGCGCTCTCCTTGGCCGCGCGCTCGTGCGGCGCGCTGTCGGTGCCGAGAAAGAAGCGCGGATTGCCGCCGGTCGCCGCCGCGAGCAGCGCCTCGCGATCCTGCTCGCGCTTGAGAATCGGCAGGCAGTAATAATGCGGCTTGATGCCGCCCGCAAAAATCGCATTGCGATTGTGCAGCAGGTGCTGGGGCGTGATGGTCGCCGCCACCCCCGCCCGTGCGCTCGCGACGAATTCGGCCGCGCGCGCCGTGGTGATGTGCTCGAACACCACCTTGAGCCGCGCAAAGCGCTCGAGGAGCGGCGCGAGCACCTCGTCGATGAAGACCGACTCGCGATCGAAGACATCGACGTCGGCGCGCGCCGTCTCGCCGTGCACCAGCAGCGGCATGCCGAGCTCCTCCATGCGCTCGAGCACCGCATAGGTCTTGCGGATGTCCGTGACGCCCGCGTCCGAATGCGTGGTCGCGCCGGCGGGGTAGAGCTTGACGCCGTGCACGACCCCGGCTTGCGCCGCTCGATCGATCTCCTCGGCGGCGGTGCCGTCCGTCAAATACAGCGTCATCAGCGGCGTGAAGCGCGCTGCGCGCCGGCAGCGCCGCGAGAATGCGCTCGCGATAGGCCAGCGCCAGCGCGACCGATGGCGACGGGCGGCTTGAGATTCGGCATCACGATGGCGCGGCCGAAGCGCGCGGCGGTGAATTTCGCCACGGACGCGAGCGCCGCGCCGTCGCGCAGGTGCACGTGCCAGTCGTCGGGCCGCTGAATCGTCAGAGCCGTTCATTGGCCTGCGGGCCGGGGCGGCCATCCGCGGCGCAGCAGATCGAGCGTATAGCGCACGCCGAATCCGGTGATTTCGGTCGCGATGTGCCCGAGCCCGCCGTGCCGCGAACCGGCGGCGAGGTCCAGGTGCAGCCAGGGAATGCTCTTCGGGAACGAACCGGTTGAGGAAGCGCGCCGCCAGGATGTGATCGCCTTTCGAGTCCGGGGCGCACTGCAGGACATCGGCGACCGCGCTCTCCAGATCCGTGTCGAAATCGCTGTCCATGGGAAAGCACCAGACGCGCTCGCCGCTGCTGACGCCGGCCGCTTCGATGAGGGCGCGCGGTCTCGGGCCGATTGGTGAATGCGCCGCTGTAGCGCTCGGTGAGCGCGTAGACGCAGGCGCCCGTGAGCGTCGCGTAATCGATGATCGCGCGCGGCTTGTTGCGCGCCGCGAGACTCGAGCGTATCCGCGAGCACCATGCGGCCCTTCGGCATCGGTGTGGATCACTTGAATGGTCGTGCCGTTGTGGGCGCGAACCACGTCCTGCGGCTTGTAGGCGAGCGGGCCGATGCGATTTTCGGTGATGGCCAGCCAGCAGTCCACCGCCAGCGGCGAGCGCAGCGAGTGCAGCGCATACAGGCTCGCCGACCGCCACCGCGCTGCCCTCCATGTCGGTGTGCATGTCGAGCATGCTTTTGTGCGGCTTCAAGTTGGTGCCGCCGGTGTCGAAGCACATGCCCTTTGCCGACGAGACTCACCGCCGGCGCGCGCGCGCCGCGCGGCCGGTAGGCCAGATGCACGATGCCCGCATCGCGCGCGGCGTTGCCGCGCGACACGGCGAGAAACGCGCCCGCGCCGAGGCGCCGCAGCTGCGCCTCGCCGTAGAACTGGTACGTCAGGCGCAGCTGCCGCGCGAAATCCTGCAGCAAGCGGCGGTAGCCCGCGGCGTCCAGCGTGTTCGGCGGCAGGGCGGTGAGCCAGCGCGCGATGTTGTTGCCGGCGGCGGTCGCGAGCGTGAGCTCGAGGTCGGCCGGCGTGTCCGACGCCGCGATATCGATGCGCGCGAGCGCCGCGCCGCGGCTTCGGCTTGCTCTTGAAGGTGGCGAGGCGAAACGCCGCCGCCTCGATCGCGGCGACGCGCGGCAATGCAGCGCCGCATCGGCCGCGGCCGCGGCGCATCCCTGCTGCCACAGCAGCAGCGACTGCGGCTCGCACTCCATCGCGGTGCGCGCGAGTTTGCCGGCCGCTTGCAGCCGCTCGAAGGCGCTCGCCTGCGCGCGGCAAGCAGGCGGCGATCAGCAGCGTTTCGGCGCGCGCGCCCACCCGCAGGTGGCAGCAGTCGCCCTCCTTGCGCACCCTGCGCGCGTACACCGCGCGCAGCACGCTGCCGTGCGGCAGCGCCGCCCAATCGCCGGCGCTGGGCTTCAGCGGCAGGAAGACGAGGGCTGCGGAATAGCGAGCGAGCTTCGATGCCGAGACCCGCGCGGCGATTCTGCCGCACGGGGATCAGCAGCGAATTGAAGGGCAAGCGAATCGGCATATCATTGAACCGCAAGCGGATCGCGGACACGGCGCGCCCGTGACGCGCCGCAGGCATCGTGCGGGCTGTTCCCTTTGCTTGACCGTGAAAAACCAAACCCCGAAGATAGCAGCAGCTAATACGTAGTGGCAGTTCGCGCAGGGGCGCTGTAACGTGCCCGCCATCTTAACAGGACACGTGGGCGCGTGCATGTGCACGCGCTCTCTGCAAGGTTTTCTCTATGACGCAACAATCGCCGTTCGAAGACATCGACCCCACCGAAACGCAGGAGTGGCTCGAGTCGATCGACTCGGTCATGCGGGCCCAGGGGCCGCAGCGCGCGCATTTTCTGCTCGAGAAGCTGGTGGACTTCACCCGCCGGTCGGGCGCCTATTTGCCGTTCAAGCCGAATACCGCCTACCTCAATACGATCTCGAAGGCGCAGGAGCCGGACTACCCGGGCGACCGCTCGCTCGAGCGGCGCAACGAGGCCTACATGCGCTGGAACGCGCTCGCCATGGTGGTGCAGGCCAATCGCGCGAGCTCCGAGTACGGCGGCCACATCGCCACCTACGCGTCGGCCGCGACGCTCTACGAGGTCGGCTTCAATCACTTCTGGCGCGCGCGCAGCGCCGCGCATCCCGGCGACATGGTGTTCATGCAGGGGCATTCGAGCCCGGGCATTTATGCGCGCGCCTATCTCGAAGGCCGGCTCGACGAAGCGCAGCTGCTGCGCTTTCGCCAGGAAGTGCGGCGGCGGCGGGCTGTCGTCGTATCCGCATCCCTGGCTCATGCCGGATTTCTGGCAATTCCCGACGGTGTCGATGGGCTTGGGCCCGATGATGGCGATCTTCCAGGCGCGATTCGTGCGCTATCTGGAGCATCGCGGCATCGTCCCGGCCTCGGATCGCAAGGTGTGGGCTTTCCTCGGCGACGGCGAGATGGACGAGCCGGAGTCGATGGGCGCGCTGACCATGCCGGTGCGCGAGAAGCTCGACAACCTGATCTTCGTCATCAATTGCAACCTGCAGCGCCTGGATGGACCGGTGCGCGGCAACGGCAAGATCATTCAGGAGCTCGAGGCGGCGTTTCTCGGCGCCGGCTGGAACGTCATCAAGGTGCTGTGGGGTTCGCGCTGGGATCCGCTGCTCGAGCGCGACCAAAAGGGCCTGCTCAAGCGCCTGATGGAAGAGTGCGTCGACGGCGAATATCAGAATTTCAAGTCCAAGGGCGGCGCCTATACGCGCGAGCATTTCTTCGGCAAGTATCCGGAGCTGAAGGAAATGGTCGCCAACATGTCCGATGAGGAAATCTGGCGCCTGAACCGCGGCGGCCACGATCCGCAGAAGGTCTACGCCGCCTACGCGGCCGCCGTCGCGAACAAGGGCGCGCCCACCGTGATCCTGGCGAAGACGGTCAAGGGCTTCGGCCTCGGCAAGGCGGCCGAGGGCCTGAACGTCGCGCACCAGCAGAAAAAGCTCGGCGACGAGGCGCTCAAAGAGGTTCGCGACCGCTTCAACATCCAGATCTCCGATGAGGAAATCGCGCGGGCTGTCCTTCCGCAAGCCGGCGCCCGAAAGCGAAGAGATGAAATACCTGCAGGAGCGGCGCGCAGCTCTCGGCGGCTATCTGCCGGCGCGCAGCGCATCGGCGCCGCCGCTGATGGTGCCGCCGCTCGAAGCGTTCAGCGCGCTGCTCGAGGGCACGGACGATCGCGAGATCTCCACCACCATGGCGCTGGTGCGCATCCTCACCACGCTGGTCAAGGACAAGAACATCGGCAAGCACATCGTGCCGATCATTCCGGACGAGGCGCGCACCTTCGGCATGGAGGGCATGTTCCGGCAGATCGGCATCTATTCCTCGGTCGGCCAGCTGTACACGCCGCAGGATGCCGACCAGCTCATGTTCTACCGCGAGGACAAGCAGGGCCAGATTCTCGAGGAGGGCATCAACGAGGCGGGCAGCCTGTGCTCCTGGCTCGCCGCCGCGACCGCGTACTCGAATCACGGCGTCAGCATGGTGCCGTTCTACATCTACTATTCGATGTTCGGCTTTCAGCGCGTCGGCGATTTCATCTGGGCGGCCGGCGACAGCCAGGCGCGCGGCTTTCTGATCGGCGGCACCGCCGGGCGCACCACGCTCGCCGGCGAGGGCTTGCAGCATCAGGACGGACACAGCCAGCTGGTCGCCACGACGGTGCCGAACTGCGTGGCCTACGATCCGGCCTACGCCTACGAGCTGGCGGTGATCGTTCAGGACGGCATGCGCCGCATGTACCAGGAGCAGGAGAGCGTCTTCTACTACATCACCTGCATGAACGAGAACTACGCGCACCCGGCGATGCCGGCCGGGCGTCGCGCAGGGCATCTTGAGCGGCATGTATCTGCTGCAGATCGGCGGCCGCGGCAAGGTGCGGGTGACGCTGTTCGGCTCGGGAACGATCCTGCGCGAGGTGCTGGCCGCGGCGGAGCTGCTCGAGAAGGATTTCGGCGTGCCGGCCGACGTGTACTCGGTCACGAGCTTCAGCGAACTGCGCAAGAACGCGCTCGAGATCGAGCGCTGGAACCTGCTGCATCCGACCGAGCCGCGCGAAGCAGACCTACATCCAGCAGGCGCTCGGCGACCGCGAGGGCCCGTTCGTCGCCGCCACCGACTACATGAAGACCGTTCCCGATCAGATCCGGCAGTGGATTCCGGGCCACTATGCGGTGCTCGGCACCGACGGATTCGGGCGCAGCGACTCGCGCGCGGAGCTGCGCCGCTTCTTCGAGGTGGACCGCCACTACGTCGTGATCGCCGCGCTCAAGGCGCTGGCCGACGACGGCAAGATCGACATGCACACGGTGACCAAGGCGATGGAAGCCTTCGGCATCGATCCCGAAAAACCCAATCCGCTGTCGGTCTAGGGAGCGATGCGACATCGTGGCAGCTCCCCTCAAGGTCTTGGTTCCCGACATCGGCGGCTTCAAGGACGTGAGCGTCATCGACGTGCTGGTCAAGGACGGCCAACAGATCGACAAAGAGACGCCGCTGATCACGATCGAGACCGAGAAGGCCGCGATGGACGTGCCGGCGCCGGCGGCCGGGCGCATCAGCAAGTCAAGGTCAAGCAGGGCGACAAGGTCTCCGAGGGTTCCCTGATATTGCTGCTCGAGGCGCGCGCCGAGTCCGACGCGGGTGCAGCCGGTGCCGTGCCGGCCGCCCCGGCGCCAGCCCCGGCATCCGCATCCGCGCCGCGCACCCGCACCTGCTGCAGCTCCGGCGCGCCGGCACCGGCGCCGGCGACTGCGGACCGCGGCGCCCAAGGGCGGCTCCGATGGCGCGGCTGCGGTCGATGAGGCCGCGTTCTCCCGAGCCTACGCGAGCCCCTCGGTGCGCAAATTCGCGCGCGAGCTGGGCGCGGATCTCGGCAAGATCAAGGGCACGGGTCCGAAGGGGCGCATCACCCAGGATGACGTGAAAGCGCACGTGAAGAGCCTTCTCACGGCGCCGGCCGCGCCGGCGGCGCCGGCGCTGCCCAAAGTGCCGGAAGTCGATTTCGCGAAATTCGGCGCCGTCGAGGTCAAGCCGCTGTCGCGCATCCAGCGCATCTCCGGCGCGCGCCTGCAGGCGAGCTGGCTCAACTGCCGCACGTCACGCAGCACGAGGACGCCGACATCACCGATCTGGAAATCGCGCGGGTGGCGCTGAAGGGCAAGGCAACGCAGGAGGGCGTGCGGCTCACGCCGCTCGCATTCATCATCAGGGCCTGCGTCGTGGCGCTGAAGGAGTTTCCGCGCTTCAACGCCTCGCTCGATGCGGCGGGCGAGAACCTGATTCTCAAGAAGTATTTTCACATCGGCTTCGCCGCCGATACGCCGAACGGGCTCGTGGTGCCGGTCATCCGCGACGCCGATCGCAGCAATCTGTTCGAGATCGCCCGCTCGCTCGCGGCGCTGTCGGAGAAGGCGCGCGCCGGCAAGCTCACGGCGGCCGAGATGCAGGGCGGCTCCTTCACGATCTCGAGCCTGGGCGGCATCGGCGGCACCGCGTTCACGCCGATCATCAATGCGCCGGAAGTGGCGATTCTCGGCGTCTCGCGATCGAGCCAGAAGCCGGTGTTCGACAAGGGCGCGTTCGTGCCGCGCCTGATGCTGCCGCTGTCGCTGTCCTACGATCATCGAGTCATCGACGGCGCCGAGGCCGCGCGCTTCGTCGTGTTTCTGAGCAAGACTCTTGGGCGACGTGAAGGCGCTGTTGTGAGCCTGGTCGAAGTCCGGGTGCCCGGATCTCGGCGACGCCAAGGGCGTGACCGTGGTCGAGGTGCTGGTGGCGCGTGGGCGCGCAGATCCGCGTCGACGATCCGCTGATCACGCTCGAGACCGAGAAGGCTTCCATGGACGTGCCCTCGCCGGTGAGCGGCACGGTCGCGTCGATCGAGGTCAAAAAGGGCCAGGAGGTCTCCGCCGGCACGTTGATCGCGACCGTCCGCCGTCTGAGCGCCGCCACCGCAGCGTCTGCCCGCGCGTCAGCCGCCTGCAGGCGGGCGTCGCCGCGGCGCCCGCGCCCGGCCGCGCGGCCGCTCGGCGCACGCGCGGCGCCGACCGCTGCGCAGCCGCCCCGGGCGCGCTCGAGCTGGTCGTGCTCGGCGCAGGTCCCGGCGGCTATACGGCGGCCTTTCGCGCCGCGGATCTGGGCCTGAAGGTCACGCTCATCGAGCGCTGGCCGGTGCTGGGCGGCGTGTGCCTGAACGTGGGCTGCATCCCCTCGAAGGCGCTGCTGCATGCGGCCAAGGTGATCGAGGATGCCGCCGACATGGCGGCCTGCGGCATCGTGTTCGCGCCACCGCAAATCGACCTGCGAGCGGCTGCGGGCCTGGAAGAATCGCGTCGTGACCAAATTGACCAACGGCCTCACGCTGCTCGCGAAGCAGCGCAAGGTCGACGTGGTGCGCGGCGAGGCGAAATTCATCGGCGCGCATTCGCTGGAGCTGCAGACGCCGGACGGCGCCGAAGCGGGTCGACTTCAAGCAATGCATCATCGCGGCCGGATCCGAGTCGGTGCGCCTGCCGGGCTTTCCGGACGACCCGCGCATCATCGATTCGACCGGCGCGCTGGAACTGCCGCTCGATTGCAAGCGGCTGCTGGTCGTCGGCGGCGGCATCATCGGCTGGAGATGGCCTGCGTCTACGATGCCCTCGGCACGACCGTGACCGTGGTGGAGCTGAGCGAGGGGCTGATGCCGGGTACCGACCGCGATCTGGTGCGCCCCCTGCAGAAGCGCATCGAAAAGCGCTACGCGCGGATCCTGCTCAAGACTCGCGTGGTCGAAGCTCGAGGCGCACTCAGGGGGATTGCGCGCGACCTTCGACGGGCCCGATGCGCCGGCGCCCGAGGACTTCGATCGGGTGCTCGTGGCCGTGGGGCGCAGCGCCAACGGCAATGCCATCAATGCCGCGGCCGCCGGCGTCGCGGTCGACCGGCGCGGCATCATTGCCGTCGACAAGCAGATGCGCACCAATCGTGCCGCATATCTTCGCCATCGGCGACATCGCCGGGGCGCCGATGCTGGCCCACAAGGCGACGCACGAAGCGAAGGTGGCGGCGGAAGTCGCGGCGGGGCACAAGGCGGCATTCGATGCGCGCTGTATTCCCTCCGTCGCGTACACGGATCCGGAGATCGCCTGGGTGGGAATCACCGAAACCGACGCCAAGGCGCGCGGCATCGAATTCGGCAAGGGCATGTTCCCGTGGGCCGCGAGCGGCCGCTCGCTCGCCATCAATCGCGACGAGGGCTTCACTAAAATCCTGTTCGACAAGGAGACCCATCGCGTCATCGGCGGCGGCATCGTCGGTACCAATGCCGGCGATCTGATCGCGGAGCTGGGCCTTGCAATCGAAATGGGGGCCGATGCGGCGGATATCGGCCTGACCATCCATGCCCATCCGACGCTATCCGAGACCGTGGCGTTCGCCGCAGAGGCGTTCGAGGGGACGTTGACCGATCTGTACATTCCGAAGCGGTAGCACGAGCGCCGCACCGGCCGCACTCACGGCAGCGGCGCCGCCATCTCAGGGCGCGGCGACGCAATCCTTCATGAATGCCGTCTTTTGCGGACCCACCAGCTTCTTCGCCTTGGCGGTCTTGAGGCAGGCGGTGCGCTTGGCGTGCTTGGCGGCCGCCTCGTTGTCCGCTGCCGTGCCGGCGGCCGTACCCGCGGCGGTTGACGGAGCGCCGGCGGGCGCCGGGGACGTACCGGCCGGAGGCTGCGCTCGCCCCGGCCAGAGCCGATAGCAGCAGACAGGCAGCGGTCGTTGACACCCAGGCAGCGCATGTTTCACTCCTCGAAATGATTTGCTCGAGGATAGCGGGCGGTGCTCGCCCGCCCCGATGAAGCGCGCATGAAACTTGCTTAACCTTCAGCCGCCGGAGCCGTCATGTGCCGGCGAGGCCGAAGACGCGGCGGCGCGCGAGCTCCAGATAGCGCGCTTCGTCCGGCGGCCGGCCGGCGCGCTGCGCCTCCCACAGCGTCTCGGCCAACGCCTCCATGAGAGCGTGCTCGGCGCCGTGCAAATCGCCCATACGCGCTGCGCCCTCGCGCTGCAGCTCGCGAATGCCCGGCGGCCGGTCGATCGACGACCTGCTCGCGGACCGCCAGATGCAGCCCCATATGTAAAAACGGATTCTCCGCGGCGCTGTCCGCGGCGGATTCGAAATCCACGGCGGCCTGCGCATTGCCCACCATGGGCTGGTATTCCGGATGCAGTTCGATCACATCCGCGATCATCGATTCGAGCGGCGTCAGGGGAGTGCGCGCGAGCTGCTTGCGCCAGGCGTCGGCGTAGCTTTGCCGCAGCTGCTCGCGGGTATACCCGCCGAAAGCCGTCATGGGGGAGGGAGCTTCATGGGCGAGGCGCCTGCAAGCGCGGATCTGCCTTCGTCTTGTGCCGGTATTCGCACAGGTCGGCGATCTCGCAGCGCGGACAGGCCGGCTTGCGCGCCGTGCACACGTAGCGGCCGTGCAGGATCAGCCAATGGTGCGCATTGTTCAGAAATTCGGGCGGCACGAACTTCATCAGCTTGTCCTCCACGGCGCGCACGGTCTTGCCGGGCGCGAGCCCGGTGCGGTTGGCGACGCGAAAGATGTGCGTATCGACGGCGATGGTGGCTTCGCCGAATGCCGATGTTCATCACGACGTTCGCGGTCTTGCGCCCGACGCCGGGCAGCTGCTCGAGCGCCTCGCGGGTGCGCGGCACCTGCCCGCCGTGCTGCGAGAGCAATGCCTGGCAGGTGGCGATGATGTTCTTGGCCTTGCTGTTGTAAAGCCCGATCGACTTGATGTAGGGGGTGATGCCCGCCACGCCGAGCGCGAGCATGGCCGCCGGGGTATTGGCCACCCGGAATAGGTTCGCGGTGGCCTTGTTCACGCTCTTGTCGGTGGCTTGTGCGGACAGGATCACCGCGACCAACAGTTCGAAGGGAGTGCGGTACCGCAGTTCGGTGCGCGGCGCCGGGTTGCTCTCCTGCAGCCGCTCAAAGATGGCGCGCCGCTTCGCGGCGTTCACGGCCGCCCGTTCATGAAGCCGCCGGCGCGCTCGCGCATGCGCGGCAGCCTTCTTGGCCGCGATCTCCCGCCGCGCGCTCCAGCGCGCGCCGCTGCAATCGATCGGTATGGGCATCGTAGCGCTGCGCGGTTGAGCTTCGGCCTGGTTCGGCGGCGGGTGCCGGCCCCGGACGCATCTCGATGCAATCGACCGGGCAGGGCGGCAAGACACAGCTCGCATCCCGTGCACCGATCGATGAGGACGGTGTGCAGGTATTTGGCGGCGCCGACGATGGCATCCACCGGACAGGGCGGCAGACAGCGCGCGCAGCCGATGCAGCGCGCCTCATCGATCCACGCGACGCGCGGCGGCGATTCGATGCCGTTCGCCGGATTCAACGGCTGGAATTCGCGGCCCAGCAGCTCCGCCAGTGCGCGAATCGTGGCGCTGCCGCCCGGCGGGCATTGGTTGATCTGCGCCTCGCCGCTGGCGATGGCGGCGGCATAGGGCCGGCAGCCCGGATAGCCGCAGCGCGTGCACTGCGTCTGGGGCAGCAGGGCGTCGATGCGCGCCACGTCGCCGGAGGAGGCAGCGGCGCGATCCATCACTTGACTCGCATGCCGGGAGCGGCACCGGCATCGGGAGCCAATATGAATATGTCCTTGCCGCCGGGACCGCCGGCCAACATCATGCCTTCGGAAGTGCCGAAGCGCATTTTTCGCGGCACCAGATTGGCGACCACGACGATCAGCCGGCCGACAAGCGACTTCGGATCGTAGGCCGAGCGAATACCGGCGAAGATCTGGCGCTCGCCGAGCTCACCCACATCGAGGCGCAATTTGAGCAGCTTGTCCGCGCCCGCGATCAAGTCGGCCTCGAGCACCCTGGCCACCCGCAAATCGACGCGCAGGAACTCATCGATGGTAATGAGCTTCGCGGAGGCGCTCGCCTCCGCGGAAGGCGGCGCGGCGGCGGCTGGCGCCGTTGCCGCCGGCGCGGCTGCGGCTGCTGCGGTTGCCGGCGTCGAGGGCGCCTCGGGGGGTTCCGGTTCCACCAAGCGCGCCACGGCTTTCGGATCCAGGCGGGTGGCGAGCGCCTGGTAGGGCAGGATGGTCGCGCCCAGCAGGGGCCGCGCGGCGCTCTCCCAGCGCCATGCCGGTTCCTGAAAAAAGCGCTGTGCGTGCGCCGCCATTTCGGGCAGCACCGGCTGCAGATAGATCATCAGCGCGCGGAAGCAATTCAAGCCCTGAGTGCAGATGCCCTGCACGGCAGCGGACTGGCCGGGCTGTCTGGCGAGGGCCCAGGGCTTGCAAAAATCGATGTATTGATTCGCAAGATCGGCCAGCGCCATGATTTCCCGGATCGCGCCGGCGGTGTCGCGATTCTCGTAGGCGGCCGCAATCGTTTCGCCCGCCGCGGCGAACGTTGCGTATTGATCCGGTTCGGGCAGGGCGCCGCTCAAGGCCCCGCCGGCGCTCTTGGTGATGAAACCGGCGCAGCGGCTCGCGATGTTCACCAGCTTGCCGACGATGTCCGAATTCAGCCGGGTGGCGAATTCGTCCAGGTTCATGTCGATGTCGTCGATGCCGGGACCAAGCTTGGCGGCGAAGTAGTAGCGCAAATACTCCGCCTTGAAGCTGTCCAGATAGCGCCGGGCGGTGATGAAGGTGCCGCGCGATTTCGACATTTTCTGGCCGTTGATGGTTACGAACCCATGGGCGTGCACGGCGGTGGGGCGGCGCATCCCCGCGCCCTCGAGCACCGCCGGCCAGAACAGCGTGTGAAAATACAGGATGTCCTTGCCGATGAAATGATGCAGCTCGGCGCTCGAGTCCGGCTTGAGGAAATCGTCGAACTTAAGTCCGCTGCGTGCGCAGAGCTGTGCGAAGCTGCCGAGATACCCTATGGGCGCGTCGAACCAGACGTAGAAATACTTGCCCGGGGCGTCCGGGATCTCGAAGCCGAAGTAAGGCGCATCGCGGGAGATGTCCCAGTCCTTCAGACCCCGGGAAAACCACTCGTCGAGTTTATGGGCGACGCTCGCCTGGACCGTACCGCTCTTCACCCAGGCGGCGAGGCGCTGCTCGAATGCGCTCAAGCGAAAGAAATAATGCTCCGATTCGCGCCACACGGGAGCGGTGCCCGTCACCACGGAGACGGGATTCTTCAGGTCCGCCGGCGTGTAAGTGGAGCCGCAATTCTCGCAGGAGTCGCCATATTGGTCCGCCGTGCCGCAGACGGGGCAGGTCCCCTTGACGTAGCGGTCTGGCAGAAACATTTTGGCGGTGTCGTCGTAGGCCTGGCGGATGGTGCGCCGATCGATGTAGTCGGCAGCGCGCAGCGCGCGGTACATGCGGTCGCAGACGGCTTCGTTCTCGCTCGAGTGAGTCGAGCCGAAATTATCGAGGCCGATCAGCATCTGCTCCAAGTCCCGCGCATGCTCGATGTGCACCCGCCGGATCAATTCATCGGGCGTGATCCCCTCGGATTGAGCCTTGAGCATGATGGGCGTGCCGTGAGTGTCGTCGGCGCACACGTAATGGCATTCGTGGCCGCGAAGCTTCTGAAACCTCGTCCAGATGTCGGTTTGTATGGCCTCGAGAACATGGCCGAGATGGAGCGGCCCGTTGGCGTAGTAGAGCGCGCTGGTGACGAGGATTCTGCGTCGTTGAGTCATGCCAAATTATGCCACGGCGCGCCCGGTCGAGTGGGCGAAGCGCCGGCTCACGGCGCGCGGGACCGGCTGGGCGGCTCAATCCGGGTCGCGAAACTGCTCGAATCTCGCTTTGTTGATCGCCTTCTTGAACGCTTCCTTGCCGCTGATCAGCCGCTGATCGAGCAGGTTTTGAATGGCCGCATCCATCAGTCGCATGCCGGACGCCGAGCCGGTCTGCATGCCGTTTTCCAGCTGATCCATTTTGCCCTGGCGGATCAAGTTGGAGATCGCGGGCGTATTGATCAGGATCTCGAGGGCCGCGACCCGGCCCTTTTTATCGGCCTTGGGGATGAGCTGCTGCGACACCACGCCGCGCAGACTGGTCGACAGCATGGTGCGCACGTGGGGCTGCTTGTCCGCGGGAAACGCGTTTACCAGGCGATCGACCGTCGCCGCCGCGCCGTTGGTGTGCAGCGTTCCCATCACCAGAATTCCCATCTCCGCCGCGGTCACCGCGATGCTCATGGTCTCGAGGTCGCGAAGCTCGCCCACCAGAATCACGTCGGGATCTTCGCGCAGGGCCGACAGCAGCGCCGAGGAGAAGGTGGCCGCGTGAACCCCGATTTCGCGCTGGCTGATGAGGCAGTTCTTGCGCAGATGCACGAATTCGATCGGATCCTCGATGGTGAGAATGTGGCCCCTTTCGCGCGTATTGATGTCGTCGATCATCGCCGCGAGCGTGGTGGACTTGCCGGAACCGGTCTTGCCCGTGACCAGAATCAACCCGCTGTTGATCTTGCACAGATTGCGCACGGCCTCCGGCAGATTGAGCTCATCGGCGTTCCGCGCCTTGGAGGGAATGGCGCGGAACACTCCGCCCATGCCGTTCAGCTGACGCATCACGTTGACGCGAAATCGCGCGACCCCCGGAATGCTGTAGGCGAAATCCGTCCCGTCCTTCGCTTCGAAGCGCTCGACCGAGAGTTTCGGCATGATTTCGTACAGCGTCGTCTTGACCATGTCGGCGGCCAGCGGCTCCTGCGCCAACGCCTTGAGTTCCCCGTACTGGCGCACGCGCGGCAGGTCGCCGGCGAGAAAGTGCAGATCCGATCCGTCGCGCTGCAAAACCTGGGTCAGATATGTGTCGATGGCGGGCATGGCGCGATCGTCAGGGCGTGGCGGGTTCGAGCGGCGGCACGCCGGCGAGATCGGGGACGAAGCGCTGGAACTGACGCTTGTCGAGGGCGTAGGAATAGGCTTGTTCCGGATCGACCTCCTTGGCGGCAATGGCCGCGAGCAGCGCCTGATCCAACAGCTGCATCCCGTATTCCTTGCCCATCTGCAGCTGGCTCGGTATCTGATGCGACTGATCGGTCATGATCAGTTTGCCGATGGCCTTGGTCAGCACCATGATTTCGCATACCGCGCGGCGCGCGCGCTGGTCGGGGGTCTTCAACAGGATCTGTGTGATCACCGCGATCAAGCTCGATGCCAGGAAGCTCTTGGTTTGTTCGCGCTCCTCGGTCGGCAGCGCATCGATGATGCGATCGATGGTCTTGGTGGCGCTGGTGGTGTGCAGAGTGCCGAGCACCAGGTGTCCGGTTTCCGCAGCCGTCATCGCCATGGCAATCGTTTCGGCGTCCCGCAGCTCGCCGACCAGGATCACGTCCGGATCCTCGCGCATGGCGGCGCGCACGCCCTCCGCGAAGGACGGCAGGTGCGTTCCCAATTCGCGCTGGATGACCTGGCTCGATTTGCTGCGGTGGACGAATTCGATCGGGTCCTCCAGACTGATGATGTTGAGCGTGCGCGTCGTATTGAGGTAATCGATCATCGCCGCGAGCGTGGTGGTCTTGCCGGTCCCCGTCGAACCGGTGACCAGGATCATTCCCTGGTGGTGGTCGCACAGCTTGCGCACGATGGGCGGCAGATTCAGCTGCTCCATGGTCGGCATCTGCGTGGGAATCGACCGGAATGCGGCCCCCATGCCGGTCTCCTTGCGATACACGTTGACGCGAAACCGGCCGCCGTCCGCGGACACATAGGAAAAATCCAGGTCATGCCCCTCGCGCAGGGTTTTCAGCTGCGATTGGGTCAGTACCTCGGTGATGTAGCCCTCGAGCTCCGCCTCGCCGAGGTCGCGAAACTTGATCGGCATCAAGTCCCCGTGCATCCGCAGCATCGGCGGCACCCCGACGGCGAGATGCAGATCCGAGCAGCCCTGCGCCACGCCCAGCTTGAGGAATGCGTCGATTCTTGCCATAACGCCGAAGGCTACCCGTAAGCGCTTGGATTTTCGAGTGTTTGCTGCGACCAAGGGCAATAAACGTGAGCTGCGTCTAAGCCCCGCCGTCCGACAGTCGGACAAAACGGCCCTTACAGGAACTTCTCGAGCGCCAAACGCAGTTCGTCCATCGACTGGGCGCGCTTGGTCTTGTCCAGGGCCATGCACTTCATGACCAGGGTGTTCAATTCCGGCGGCAGCGCTTTGTTGATCTCGATCGGCGGCCGCGCCTTGCCCTGTACGTGCTGGTACATGACCGACATGTGATCCCCGCGGGAGTACGGGCGGAATCCCGCAGAACATTTCATACAGGATGACGCCGAGGCTGTAGATGTCCGCCCGCTCGTCGACCTTCTTGCCGAGAATCTGCTCGGGCGCCATGTACTTCGGGGAGCCGATGACGTAGCCGGTCTTGGTCAATTGAGTGTCGCCCTGGCTTTGCGCCGCCGCCACACCGAAGTCGACGATCTTGAGCAGCCCGTCGTTGTCGATCAGCACGTTGGCGGGCTTCAAGTCGCGGTGCACGATTCCTGCCTGGTGCGCCACCGCCATGCCGGTCGCGATATCGATGCCGAACTTGACCGCACGCTTGAGCTCGACCGGCTTTTCGTTGACGATCTCGCCGCCCAAGGTGTGCGATGGAAAATATTCCATCGAAATCGCGTAGTTGCCGCGGATGTATAGAAAATCGTAGATGCGGATGACGTTCTTGTGCGTGATCTTGCGGCTGTAGCGCAATTCGTGCACGAAGCGCTTCATCATCTCCTCATCCGAGGAGACGTTCGGGATTCAAGAACTTCAAGATCAAGCGCTCTTCGACGACGGTGTCCTCCATGAGCAGCACCGTGCCGAACGCACCCTTGCCGATTTTCTCGATGAACTTGTAGCGGCCCTCGATGACGTCGCCCGGCTTGAGCGTATTGATGTCGAGTTTGGCCGCCTGCGCCTGCGCCTGCGCCGCCTCGTTCTGTCTGATGACGCTGGCCAATTCCTGATTGTCGATGAGCAGCGTCCTCGCCGGCTCCTGCATCTGCGCGGCGCGCTGGTTGGCGGCGATCTGCTGGGTGGAAAAGCGGTTGTCGAGCGCCTGCATGGCCCGCGCCACCGCCTGGCTGATCGTGCCCTCTCCGCCGGAGGCGACCGATTGCAGTCTGACTCGAATGGTATCGGCTCGCCGCTCGTCGGCCAGCTTGGCCAGCGCCGCTATCGCTTCGACCTTGATTTCGCTTTCAGGGCGCTGCAGCATCGGCAGCAGGTATTCGATGCTTTTTTGATCGCCGATCTTGCCGATGGCCCGCACCACGGTCGGCAGGGATTTGGGCTCGCCCCCCAGCATTTCGATGAATCGCGGCAGGGCCTTGGTGCTGCCGATCTCCGCCAGCGCATCCACCGCGCGTTCGCTCACCCACCAGTCGCGATCCTTGGTGGCGTCGATCAGCTGGGCCACCGCCCGCTCATCCTTGGTTTGGTTCAAGATTTCGATGGCCGCGCGGCGAATGTCCTGATTCTCATCCTTGATGAGCGCCAGGACGGCATCCACGACCTTCGGTCCGCCGATCTTGCCGAGCGCATCGGCTGCGCGCGTGCGCACCCACCAGTCGCTGTCGGCGATCACCTCGAGCAGGTATTTGACCGACTTGGAGGTGCCCACCACGTTCAATACCTCGACCGCGGCGCGCCGTGCGTACTCGTTCTCGTCCTTGAGCACTTCGACCAGGAACTTGACCGTCTCGGGGTGATTGGCGTGCACCACCACGTCGACCGCCTTGTTCTGCACGTCGATCTCCGGGTCGCGCAGCATGCCGCAGATCAGCGGCATGTCGAAGGGTCCGTCCATGCGCGCCAGCCCCGAAAGTGCGGCGGAGCGGATCAATTTGTTGCTGTCCTTGAGCTGGCTGCTGCAGGGCTTCCTGTACCTTGGGAAGGTTGAAGCGCCCCAACATGTTGATGATGTGCAGGCGCGCAATCGGATCCTTGCCCTCGATTCGCGCGATCAAATCGTCGACGGAGGATTCGTCCGCGATCTCGGCGATGATCTTGAACAGACCGGCACGCTCGGCGGATTCCTGGTTGTAGGCGGCATTGAGCAGCTCCCGCACCGTGAAGCGGCTCTTCTGCGCGCTGATCACCTCCAGAATGGCCGGCTTCGGCATGTCCGTCTTGTTGAGCGCATCGAGCAATGCGCTCGCCGGATAATTGCGGCTGGAGGACAATGCCCAGGCGATGCCCGACATCGCCCGGCCGTTGGCGTCCCCCATGGCTTTGAGCAGGAGCGGCAGCGTTTTCGCATCGATCAGCTTGCGCCAGCGCCTCGACGTAGAGCGGGGTTTCCTTCTTTTCGGCGCTGTTGAGCGCGGCAACGATCGAATCGATGGCGCTGGGACCGAGTGCGACCAGCTTCTCCATGGCCTTCTGCGCCACGGGGCTGCCGGGATTGCCGCTCGACTTCACCTCGGCAATCAACCGATCGGCCCGGTAGTTGGCGAATAAACTCATTCGGTGCCTTGAACTGCACAGCCCTTATTAAGAGTGTCCATTCTCACCTTTGGCGCGGCGCCGACCGCGTTTTAATTCTCAATTTTGAAGTATGCCATACCGCACGACCCGATCCGGGTGCGCTAGAATGGTAATATATGACGCTTTTTGACGATCCGTCCGGCGCCGTCCGGGCCGCGCTGAGCACCTATACGGACCCCTACCTTGGCCAGACCCTGGGCCAGGCCAAGTCGATCGAGGCCGTCTCGCTGCACGGCAATGTGGCGACCGTCGAGCTCAAATTCGGGTTTCCCTGCGCCGATTATGCCGCCGAACTGCAGCCGGCCCTGCAGAACCACCTGGCGTCGGCTTTGGGCGGTGCCAGTCTGAGTCTGAAGCTCACCGCGGACATCACGGCGCATGCGGTGCAGCGCACGCTCAAGCCGCTGGCCAACATCAAGAATATCGTCGCGGTGGCCTCCGGCAAGGGCGGAGTGGGCAAGTCGACGACGGCGGCCAATCTGGCGCTCGCCTGGGCCGCTCAGGGTGCCCGGGTGGGCCTGCTCGATGCCGACATCTACGGCCCCAGCCAGCCGCAGATGATGGGTCTTGCCGGCGTCAAGCCTGAGAGCGCCGACGGCAAGCACATCACCCCGCTGCGCGCTCATGGGGTCGAGGTCATGTCGATCGGTTTCATGATCGATCCCGAACAGCCCATGGTCTGGCGCGGACCGATGGTTACCCAGGCATTGACCCAGCTGCTCGGCGACACCTCCTGGGGGGATCTGGATTATCTGGTTGTCGATATGCCGCCGGGGACAGGCGACATTCAATTGACTCTGGCCCAGCGGGTGCCGGTGAGCGGCGCCGTCATCGTGACGACGCCGCAGGACATCGCGCTGCTGGATGCGCGCAAGGGCCTGAAGATGTTCGAGAAGGTTGAGGTGCGAGTCCTCGGCATCGTGGAGAACATGAGCGTGCATGTGTGCAGCCAGTGCGGCCACGTCGAACACATCTTCGGCAGCGGCGGGGGGGCGCGCATGGCTGAGCAGTACGGCGTGCAGCTGCTGGGAGAATTGCCGCTGGACATTCGCATTCGAGAGGAGGCGGACGGCGGGTCTCCCACCGTGGCGGCCGAACCGGGCAGCGCGCGCGCGCGCGCCTATCTGCAGATGGCGCGGCGCGCAGCAGCGCGTCTGTCGACCTTGAACAAGGACTACAGCGCGATGTTCCCCAAGATCACCGTGGAAGTGACTTGAGCATCAAGAGCGACCGGTGGATCCGGCGCATGGCGAGCGAGCGTGGAATGATCGACCCATTCTCGCCCGAGCAGGTGCGCGTTGCCGGCGGACACAAGATCGTGTCCTACGGCACGTCGAGCTACGGATACGACGTGCGCTGCGCGGATGAATTCAAGATCTTCACCAACATCAATTCCACCATCGTCGATCCGAAAAGTTTCGACGAAAAGTCGTTCGTAGATTTCAAGGGGCCGGTATGCATCATTCCGCCCAACTCTTTCGCGTTGGCGGGCACGGTGGAGTTCTTTCGAATCCCGCGCACCGTGCTCACCATCTGCCTCGGAAAATCGACTTACGCAAGGTGCGGCATCATAGTCAACGTGACTCCTCTCGAGCCGGAGTGGGAGGGGCACGTCACCCTGGAGTTCTCCAATACGACCCCGCTGCCCGCAAAGATCTATGCCAACGAGGGCGTCGCGCAAATGCTGTTCTTCGAGTCCGACGAGGTCTGCGAAACCTCATACCGGGATCGCGGCGGAAAGTATCAAGGCCAGCGCGGCGTGACGCTGCCGAAAACCTGAGCGCCGAGAGGCGGCCTCAGGGCCTGAGGCTTTTGATCCGCATTGCGAATTCGAGCCTGCCGCCGCGCGAGCGCTCCGCCTGCACCGGCACGAAGCCCAAGGCGGGCGCGAACCACATGCGCAGGATCCGGTCGTTGCCGGTGCGGCGGCTCGAGACCACGATGGTGTCGAGTTGGCCGATTGCGGTGCGGATGCGGGCGGTGCCCTCCTGCTTGTAGATGAAATCCTTCAGCTGGTCCTTATCGACGATGTAAAATATCCCGGGCAGCGCGCCGTTCTTCAGATCGAGCATGATCTCGACCTGGATGGACATCAGATCCTGCGATCCGGGTTTGAGCTCGATCTGCACCGGTTTGCCTTCCGACAAGCCATGGGCGCGGCCGCCGCCCCAGTCGAAATCCAGGCTGAGGCTCGATGGGCCTTCTGCGGCGCGGTATTTTTCCGGGCGCGCGTGCCCGTCGACCACGCTCATCCAGCTCTGCTGAGTCAAGTCGCTCGAATAAACCAGCCGGAAGATGCCGCGCGCGCTGATCGTCCATTTGTAGACGTACTGGCCCGGCTGCGCGCCGCGCTCGAGTTTCAGATCGCTGGTCCCGACCGTGATGTTCTTCCATTCCGCCACGTAGTGCGCGGTAAATGGCGCGATCCCGGCATCGGCCGCGGTCGGAGGCGCAGGCTGCTGCTGAGCCCGCACGGATCCCGCGACGGCCACGGCCACCAAGCCTGTGCACATTGTAGCCGCTTTCATTCAGCGACCCCGGGGCGGCGCTTCACCACCGTACTTTACAGGGCCCGGGAGCGCTGTGCCGTCGAGCCACGCACGTCCCTGCGCATAGCGCAGCCGGCCCGTGCAGTACCAGCTTACCGCGAGCGGGTAGATCCCGTGCTCCTGCGCCTGGACACGGGCCGCCAGACTGTCCTCGTCGTCGTCCGGCTCCACCTTGACCCGCGCCTGGACGACGGGCGCCCCGGCGTCGAGCTGTTCGGTCACGAAGTGTACGGTTGCGCCATGCTGCGTTTCGTGTGCCGCGAGCACGCGCCGGTGCGTGTGCAGGCCCGGGAATTTCGGCAGCAGAGAGGGGTGGATGTTGAGTATTCGACCCGCATAGCGCGCCACGAATTGCGCGGACAGGATGCGCATGAAACCGGCGAGCACGATCAGCGAGGGCGCATACGCGTCGATCGCGGCGGCCAGCTCGCGCTCGTAGGCGGCCCGAGCGGCATCTCGATCGGCGGCCGCAGCGGGCGCGAGCGCACGAGCGGCGACGCCGAGATCGCGCGCCAGCGCGAGCCCGGGCGCCGTGGGATTGTCGGACAGCACGGCGCTGACCTCATAGCCCATCGCCGGATCGCGGCTGCGCTCGACCAGCGCTCGCATGTTGCCGCCGCGTCCGGAAATCAGCACGACGATCGACGCGCGGTGAGGCTGGCTGCTCAAGCGATGACGACGCCGCGCGCGCCGCTGCGCACCTCGCCGATCTTGAGCGCGGGCTGGCCGGCGGCGCGCAATATTGCAACCGCCCGGTCGGCATCGTGCGCCGCGACCTGAACCGTCATTCCGATGCCGCAGTTGAACACCCGATACATTTCTGCGTCGGCGACGCGGCCTTGCGCTTGCAGCCATTCGAATACCGGCATGCGCGGCCAGGCATTGCGCTCGAGAACAACTTCGAGCCCGTCCGGAATCACCCGGGGAATGTTATCGACCAGGCCGCCGCCGGTGATGTGCGCCAATCCGTGCACCGGCAGCTCGCGCAACAGCGCCAGCAGCGGTCGGACGTAGATGCGCGTCGGCGCCATGAGAAGATCGGCGAGCGCCGCACCCTCTACCTCGGCCTCGAGGTCGGCGCCGCCGACCTCGATTATCTTGCGGATGAGGGAAAATCCGTTGGAATGGGGGCCGGATGAGGGCAGTCCGAGCACCACATCGCCCGCCGCGGTGTTCGCGCCGTCGATGATGCGATCTTGTTCCACCACGCCCACGCAGAAGCCTGCCAGATCGTAGTCCTCGCCGTGATACATCCCCGGCATTTCGGCCGTCTCGCCGCCCACCAGCGCGCAGCCCGCCTGCACGCAGCCCTCCACGATACCGGCGATGACGCGCTCGGCTACATCGACATCGAGCTTTCCGGTCGCAAAGTAATCGAGAAAAAAGAGCGGCTCCGCGCCCTGGACGACGACGTCGTTCACGCTCATCGCCACCAAATCGATGCCCACCGTATCGTGGCGACCGGTATCGATGGCAAGGCGCAGTTTGGTGCCGACCCCGTCCGTTCCCGACACCAGCACGGGCTTGCGATAGCGGTCCAGCGGCAGCTCCACCAGCGCGCCGAAGCCGCCGATTCCGCCCAGCACCTCGCGCCGCATGGTGCGGGCGACTCGGGGTTTGATGCGCTCGACCAGCTCCTCGCCGGCGTCGATGTCGACTCCGGCATCGCGATAGGTCACGGGCACTCGCTGGTTCATGAGGTTCCTTCGTGGATGGATGGGCCGGCGCGGCGGATCGGCAAGCTGTGGTATTTTACATCAGGGAACTTGAGGGCTTACGTGATTACACCATGGCACAGGCTTACCGCGACATTTGCGCCCGATATTTGCGTCTTGGAGTCCTTCTGTGCATGGGTGCGGCTGCTTGGTGCCCGGGCGCCGGCCACGCGCTGACTCGCAGCGAACTCTATCAGGCGATCGTCCCCGTCGCCGATCGATCCGAGGCGGCACAGACGGCGGCCTTCGCGGCCGCGATGCAGGTGGTCCTGGTGAGAGTCACCGGAAGCCGCACAGCGGATGCAGATCCGGCCCTGGCGCCGCTCATCACGAACGCGCGCCGCTATGTTCAGCAATTCAGCGCAGCGTCGGAGAGCAGACTTTGGGTGGCTTTCGACGGCGGCGCCATCGAACGCTGGCTGACGCAAAACGGCCAGCCGCTGTGGGGCCGCGAGCGGCCCTCGACCATCGTGTGGCTGGCGGTGCAGACAGGTGCGCAGACGGGCACCATCGTCACGGCGGAGGATGTTTCCGAGCTCAAATCGGCGATCGATGCAGCTGCCGCCGCGCGCGGCGCCCCCGTTCTGTGGCCGAGCGCAGCCGAGGTGCAGCGCGATCATCTGGACTACCCCGGCTTGATCGGGGCCGCGCCGGGCACCCTGGCGGATATCGGGCATCGCCTGGGGGCGGAAGGCACGCTCATCGGCCGTGCCACGGGTGCGAGCCTCATGGCTGCAGTTCGCTGGACTTTCCTGTTCCAGGATCGCAGCAGCGAGTTTTCGGGTCCCCTGGAAGGCATCAACCGCGCGGCCGACACCTACGCCGGCATCTTTGCGGTCAGCGGCAGTCTGGTGCCGGTCGACATCGAAGTCACGGGAGTGCGCGATGTGGGCGACTATGCGCTCGTGCAGGGGTACCTCGAATCGCTGACTTTCGTTTCACACGTGGGCGTCGATGCCTTGAACGGCGACACCGTGCGGTTCCGGCTGACCACGCGCGGCGGCGCCGAATCGCTGCAGCATGCCCTTGCGTTGAACGGGCGTCTACAGCCGATCGCCGCCGGCGACAACGGGATTCAACGCTTCGAATTGCGCCGGTAGCTTGTTCGCCGTGAATCGATGGCTGCGCCAAGTTCCGAATCTCATCAGTTCGCTCAGGATCGTGCTGGTGCTGCCCATCGCGCTCACGCTCATGCATGGGCAGTTCGTCGCGACCATCGCGCTGTTCGGTGCGGCTGCGGTTTCCGATGCGGCCGACGGCTTTCTCGCCAAGCGCTTTGGCTGGCAGACCGCACTCGGCGGAATACTCGACCCGGTGGCCGACAAAATCCTGTTGGCGACCACTCTCGTGGTGCTCGCCGTGCTGCGGTTCGTGCCGCTGTGGCTGATGGCGGCGGCGGTGGCGCGCGACATCGTCATTGTGCTCGGCGCGATCGCCTACCGGGTATACGTCGGTCCGATCCAGGCGCATCCTTCAGGCGTCAGCAAGCTCAACACACTGTGCCAGGCGGCATTCATTTTCGGCGTCATCGTCCGCGAGCAGTTTTCCATACCTGGCGCTTGGGTGATCGTGGTGCTCGGTGCGCTGACGTTCGTGACGGTGATGATCAGCGGCATCGATTACGTCCTTCGCTACGGACGCAGCGCATGGGAGGAGTCGAGGAGCCGCCGCGGCGTCTGGCGTGCCGGCGGATCGAAACTCACATGAGGCAGCTGGTGCTCGGCGTGAGACTGCGCGCCGCCGCGGTATTCGCGAGCTTCGCTCCGGGACCGAACTCCGAAGTCCTCGCCGCTCCTGCGCGGCCCGAGCCGCGACCCGGTGTGGCTCTGGGGGAACCGCGGCTGCGGCAAGACCCACCTGCTGCAGGCGGTGTGTGCGGAGGCGGGCCCTGCGCCGCCCGGCGAAACGGAGGCCGGCGCGGCGGCCGCGTACCTGCCGTTGGATCGGTCGACGGCGCTGCCGCCTGTGGCGCTCGCCGGCTTCGAGAGTTGCCGCGTGCTCTGCGTGGACGACGTCGATGCGGTCGCCGGCCATCTCGAGTGGGAGCAGGCGCTGTTCCGCCTGTTCAACGAGGCTGCTGAATTGCACTCGCGGATGATTTTCGCCGCGGGCTTGCGCGCCGCGCCAGATCGATTGGCGGCTGGAAGATTGGCGGTCGCGCGCGGCCGCATGCGTGGTCTACCAGGTTCGCGAGCTCGACGAGGCGGGCCGGGCGGAGGCGCTGAGGCTGCGTGCCGCCCAGCGCGGGCTTCAGCTGCCGCCGGAGACGCGTGGATTATCTGTTGAAGCGCATGCCGCGCGACCTGCGCTCGCTGTTCGAGATCCTCGACGATTTGGACGAGGCCTCCCTCGTTGCGCAGCGCCGCCTCACCATCCCCTTCATTCGCGACGCGCTGGAGACGCACGCAAGAACAAAACCATAGCGCAGAACCAGCCGAATACCAGCACCAGGCTGAACGAAGCCACCCAGCGCGCGGCCGGATTCACCAAAAGCTCGGTCAGTGCAAAGATGAGATAAGGAACGGCGAACAAGGTCGCCCACGCATAGGTGTAGCGCCGCCCGCGCACCAGGCCGTGCAGCGGAGCGAGCAGCGGCGCGACGGCCAGCGCGCAGATCGGCCAGGGGTAGCCCGACGGCGATCCAGAACAACAAGCTCACCGCGACAGCGGCCCACAGCCAGATGCTCAGCGCTCCGCGCCTTGCTCTCGACGCTCAAGCGCCGCCCAGCAATCGAGAAGCCAGCGCCGCCACGCGCGCGCCGAGCGCCTGCGCCAGATCCCGCTCGGCTTCCGAGAGCGTGCCCTGACCGCTCACCGCCGCGACGTGGCTCGCGCCGTACGGCGAACCCGCCGCTGCGGGTCTCAGAGAGGCCGGGTTCGCTGTACGGCAAGCCGACCAGGTACATGCCGTGATGTAGCAGGGGCAGCATCATGGACAGCAAGGTCGATTCCTGTCCGCCGTGCAGCGTCTGCGTGGAGGTGAAGACGGCGGCGGGTTTGTTCGCCAGCGCGCCGGAGAGCCACAGCGCGCTGGTGCCGTCCAGGAAGAATTTGAGCGGCGCGGCCATGTTTCCGAAGCGCGTCGGACTGCCGAGAATCAAGCCGCAGGTCTGCGGTCAGATCCTCATGAGTGGCGTACGGCGGCCCATCATTCGGTACCGGGGGAGCCGCGCGCTCGGTGACGGCGGTGAGCGCGGGCACGGTACGCAGCCGGGCCTGCATGCCCGCGACCGTCTCGACGCCGCGACACACTTGCCGAGCCAAGGCGGCGGTACTGCCTTGGCGTGAATAATACAAAACCAGGATTTCATTCATCGTTTAGTCCCGTGGGAAACGGCGCCGATATTGCTCGAGTGCTGCGCCGGCGCAACGGATTATTTGCAGCGGACCGAAGATTGTCCAGTGGCGCTCGTTTGACGGCCTTGCCGCGCTGTTGTTAGTGTCGTTTGCAACTATGTTGCGCTTCATTGCAGTATTTGTCGGCGTCGCTTGCCTGATCGGCTGCGCGACCGGCCCTCCCGTACAGGAAATGAGCGATGCGCGGCAGGCAATTGCCGCCGCCAAGGCAGCCGGCGCAACCGATGCGACTTCGCCGGATCTTGTACGCGGCGCAGGCGGCGATCAGGCGCGCCAAAACCATCTTGAGGCGCAGGAGTACGTGCGAGCCCGACTGGCAGCTCAGCAGGCCAAGCGCCATGCCGCGGCGGCTCTCAACGCCGCGCAGCATACCGACGCCCAGCATGCCGATACCCAGCATGTCGATGCGCCTGCCCCGCATTAGCGCCAATCCCGCCGGTCAGCGCCCTCAAGGGCGGGCGCCGCCGTGGAGCAGGTGACCCGCCGCTTCCGCATCACCGGCAAGGTGCAGGGCGTGTACTTCCGTCACAGCACTCGCCTGGAAGCCGAGCGGCTCATCCTGCGCGGCTATGCGCGCAACCTGCCGGACGGGTCGGTCGAAGTGGTGGTCCACGGCCGCGGCGCGGCGGTGGAGGGACTGCGGCAATGGCTGCACCGGGGGCCGCCGATGGCGCGTGTCGAGAGCGTGCTGGAACTCGATCGGCGGCGTGTTGGCACGTCTGGCACGTTCGAGATTTGCTAGCCGCGGTCGGACCTGCCTCTGCGAAAGGTGCCGCTTCAGCGTCGAAGCGTCACGGCATCAGGCCGCCATAGCGGCGCTCGAACATTTTAAAACCGCCAGGCCCGCTGCCAGCGCTGCATGACCAGCGCCGGATAGGTATTGCGGCCGGTGCTGCCGTTGTAGCGGGCGAGGGCGCGCGTCCAATTCCGGTGTTCGGCGCGCAGGTAATAGCGCAGAATCTCGCAGCCCATGCGGATGTTCGGTGCGGCCCGCACCAGCTGATTCTGCACGCCCAGCTCGCGCGGCCAAAACGGCATGACCTGCATCAAGCCGACGGCGCCCGCCGGAGAAACCGCCCACGGGTCGAAGCGGCTTTCCACTTCGATCAGCGCGAGCACCAGGTCGGGCGGCAGCTCCAGAGTGGGGTCGCGCTTGGCCTCGCAATAGACGTGGTCGAGGATGTTGAGCCGATCGTCGTGCGAAGCCACGAATTGCTGCAGGCGCGGCTCCATCGTCTTGTACCACACCTCGGAATCGTACTTGTCGATGAAGCAGTCCGCTGTGCCGACGATCTTGCGAAGAAGGTCTTTCAGCTCCGGATCGCGCTGCTGATCCGCGTGCGCAGCGCTCAGCAGAGCGCAGCACACGGCGAGCGCGCGCACGGCGATGGTGAGGTGTTTGCGGGGCAGCAGCCGCAAGCTCGGACTCCTCAGTGGTTTATCGTATGCCTAATATAGGCTATGGCATCCGTCAAGGATATTTCTGCCGATTCGGTCTCGCGCCGGTGACGATATTCGAGCTTGCCGGAGCCGAGCGCCCGGTCGCCGATGACGATCCGGTGCGGAATGCCGACCAGCTCCGAATCCGCGAACTTGACCCCGGGGCGGGCATCGCGGTCGTCGAGCAGTACATCGATGCCCGCCGCCCTGAATTCCTCGTAGAGCTCGTCGGCGGCCTGCCGTACGGGCGCCGATTTCTGATAGTTGATCGGCACCAACACGACGAGGAAGGGGGCCAGCGGCTCCGGCCAGACTATGCCGCTGGCGTCATGATTCTGCTCGATCGCCGCGGCGACCACGCGGGTGACTCCGATGCCGTAGCATCCCATGAACATCGTGACCGCCCGGCCCTGCTCGTCCAGCACGGTCGCGTGCATTGCCTCGCTGTAGAGCTGGCCGAGCTGGAATATATGGCCGACCTCGATGCCGCGCGCGATTTCCAGAGTGCCGCGACCGGTCAGGGCTCGGATCGCCCGTCTGCACGTTGCGGATGTCTTGCGAACGCGGCTCGGGCAGGTCGCGCGCCCAATTGACGCCCGGTGAAGTGCACGTCCTTCTCGTTGGCGCCGCACACGAAATCCGCGAGGTGTGCCGCGGCGTGATCGACGTAGACCCTTCCCGCGAATCCGATGGGACCGATCGAACCGGGCTCGCAGCCGGTGGCCTCGCGCACCCGCTCCGCGCTCGCCATGCGCAGCGGCTGCGCGACGCCCGGCAATTTTTGGGCCTTCAGTGCATTCAGCTCGTGGTCGCCGCGCAGAACGAATGCGACCACCGCGCCTTCGCTGCCCTCCACCAGCAGCGTTTTCACGCATTGCGACGGGGTGACCCGCAGGAATTCGCACAGCTCTGCGATGGTGCGCACATTCGGCGTCTGCACTTTGGCCAAGTCCTGCGCCGGCGCTGCGCGCGGTGTACCCGGCGGTACGGCCGCGGCCGTTTCGACATTCGCCGCGTACTCATCGCCGTTCGAGAACGCGATCGCATCCTCACCGGAGTCGGCAAGCACGTGGAACTCCTGAGACACGCTGCCGCCGATGCTGCCGGCATCGGCCTGCACCGCCCGGAATTTCAAGCCCATCCGCGTGAAGATGCGCGAGTAGGCGTCGAACATGGCGCGGTAGCCCTGCGCCAGACTCGGTTCATCGGCGTGGAACGAATAGGCGTCCTTCATGATGAATTCGCGGGCGCGCATCACGCCGAAGCGCGGACGGATTTCGTCGCGAAATTTGGACTGAATCTGATAGAAGTTGACCGGCAGCTGCTTGTAGCTGCGCAGCTCGCGCCGCGCGATGTCCGTGATCACCTCTTCGTGGGTGGGTCCATAGGCGAATTCGCGGTCGCTCCGATCCTTGAAGCGCAGCAATTCGGGACCATACTTGCTCCAGCGCCCGGATTCCTTCCACAATTCGGCCGGCTGGACCGTCGGCATGAGGAGCTCCAGGGCGCCCGCGCGGTCCATCTCCTCGCGCACGATGCGCTCGACCTTCTTCAAGGTCCGCAAACCGATCGGCAGCCAGGTGTACAGCCCGGCCGCCAGACGGCGAATCATGCCGGACCGCAGCATGAGCTGGTGGCTGATCACCTCGGCGTCGGCCGGCACTTCTTTGAGCGTCGCAATGGGATACTGGGATAAGCGCATGGCCGCATATCTTACATGAGGCCCCCTGGTATCATGGCGCTCATGAGCGACGTGGATGAGGTGCAAGCGCGGCCGCCGGGCGACGGAAACGTTCCGCCGGCGCGGCCGCGCGGGGTGTACTGGCTGCCGAACCTGCTCACCACCGGAGCCCTGTTCGCCGGCTTTTATGCGGTCGTGGCGGCGATCGACTGGAAATTCGACCACGCCGGCGTGGCGGTGTTCGTGGCCATGATTTTCGACGGCTTGGACGGCCGGGTCGCGCGCTGGACTCGCACCGAGAGCTCGTTCGGCAAGGAGTACGACAGCCTCTCCGACATGGTCTCATTCGGGGTTGCCCCGGCCATCGTCACCTATCAGTGGGGCGTGGCGCGCATTGCCGAGTACGGCCCGCTGTGGCGGAGATTAGGGTGGCTGGTGTGCTTTTTCTATGCCGCGGCCGCGGCGCTGCGTCTGGCACGCTTCAACTCGCGCGCGGCGACTCAGGACAAGCACTACTTCGAGGGCCTGCCGAGCCCATCCGCGGCGGCCATCGTCGCCGCATTGATATGGCTCGCAAGCGATCGGGTGAACATCGGCTTGCCCGGACTCATCGTCGCATTCCTGGTCACCGCGTGTGCGGGCGCGCTGATGATCAGCCGTTTCCCTTTCAACAGCTTCAAACAGGTGAATGCCGGCGCCCGCGTGCGGTTCACGCAGATCGTGCTGGTGCCGCTCGCCTTCGTGTTCATCTTCTTGTACCCCGCGATCACGCTGTTGCTGATCTTCGGCAGCTACGCCTTGTCCGCGCCGACGCTGTGGGTGTATCGCAAACTGCGCCGGCGCACGCGCGGAGTTCCCACCCACGCATGAACAGAGCGCTACGAAAGGAATACCTCGCGGCGATGGGGTTGGAATCATGGGTGCCGCGGGTCCTCGCCGCAGCGCCGCCCGTTGTCGCACCGGTCGTCGCGCCGGGCGTGGCGCGCGAGGCGGGGTGCGACTGGAATCAATTGCGCACCCGCGTCGCCGCCTGCACGCGCTGTTCACTGAGCGCGACGCGCACCCAGACCGTCTTCGGCGTGGGCAATCCCCAAGCAGAATGGCTCATCGTCGGCGAAGCGCCAGGTGCCGACGAGGACCGCCAGGGCGAGCCCTTCGTGGGCCGCGCCGGCCAGCTGCTCAATTCCATGCTGAGGGCGATCGGCTTGGCGCGCGCACAGGTGTACATCGCCAACGTGCTGAAGTGCCGGCCGCCGGGCAACCGCGATCCGAGCGCGAGCGAGGCCGCCGAGTGTCTGCCCTACCTCGAGCAGCAGATCGCCTTGTTGAATCCGAGGATCATGCTGGCGGTCGGGCGGATCGCGGCGCAAAACCTGCTGCGCACCGATGCGCCCGCTGGCGCGCCTGCGGCGGCAGGTGCACGCTTTCGGTCCCTCCAGCGCTGCCGCTGGTGGTGACCTATCATCCCGCGTATCTGCTGCGCACGCCGACGGAAAAGCGCAAGGCCTGGGAGGATCTGAAGTTCGCGCGCGAGGTGTGTGCACGTGTCGAGCGTTAAGCGGGAACGCGAGCTCGCGGCGGTCGATATCCGGCCGATGCACGAACTGGACGTCCCCGTGGTGGTGGCGATCGAGCGGGCCGCCTATCAGTTTCCCTGGAGCGAGGGGATATTTCGCGACTGTCTGCGGGTCGGCTATGTGTGCCGCGTGGTCGAGGTGGCCGGCGACATGGCGGGCTACGGCATCATGTCGGTGGGCGCCGGCGAGGCGCACATTCTCAACGTATGCATCCGCGACGAATACCGATGCCGCGGTCTGGCGCGGAAAGTTTTGCTGTATCTTCTGGATCGCGCGCGCATCTGCCGGCATGTACGAAGCATTTCTGGAGGTGCGGCCGTCGAATACGGCCGCGGCACGGCTCTATCACTCCCTGGGTTTCGAGCAGGTAGGCGTGCGCCGCGGCTATTACCAGGCGACCGCGGGCCGCGAAGACGCCGCGGTGCTGCGCCGAATTCTGCTGACCGAACCGCAATGAGCGCCTCCGATCCCGATCTGGCGCGCGAGGTTGCGCGCCGCCGCACTTTTGCCATCATTTCGCACCCGGACGCCGGCAAGACCACGCTGACCGAAAAGCTGCTGCTGTTCGGCGGCGCGATCCAGATGGCCGGAACGGTGAAGGGGCGCAAGGCGACGCGCCATGCGACCTCCGACTGGATGCGCCTGGAGCAGCAGCGCGGGATCTCCGTGACCTCCTCGGTGATGCAGTTTCCCTTCGATGACTGCATCGTCAATCTGCTCGATACGCCCGGTCACGAGGATTTCTCCGAGGACACGTATCGAACGCTGACCGCGGTCGATTCGGCGCTCATGGTGATCGACTGCGCGAAGGGCGTCGAAGAGCGCACCATCAAGCTCATGGATGTGTGCCGGCTGCGCGATACGCCGATCATGACTTTCGTCAACAAGCTGGATCGCGACGGGCGCGCGCCGATCGAGCTGCTGGACGAAATCGAGAGCGTGCTGAAAATCCAGTGTACGCCGGTGACCTGGCCGATCGGCATGGGCCGGGACCTGCTCGGCGTCTACCATTTCTCGAAGACCGGATTTATGTGTACGTTCCCGTCGAGAAGGGCCGGGCCGGAAGCCACGAGGCCATCGAGGGCCTGCACAGCAGCGAGGCCAGGGAGCTTCTCGGAACTCGCCATGCGCAGTTCGTGGACGAAGTGGATCTGGTGCGCGGCGCGAGTCCCGCCTTCGATCTCGCCCGCTACCGCGCGGCGCGCCAGACCCCGGTATTCTTCGGCTCGGCCGTCAACAATTTCGGCGTCAAGGAGCTGCTGACCGCGTTCGTCCGGCACTCGCCCGGGCCGCTGGCGCGCGCCGCGCTCGAGCGCATGGTGTCCGCGGAGGAGCCGAAGCTCACCGGCTTCGTGTTCAAGATTCAGGCCAACATGGATCCCGGGCATCGCGACCGAATCGCCTTCGTGCGGCTGTGCTCGGGACGCTACATGCGCGGCATGCGGCTGCATCACGTGCGGCTCGACAAGGACATCCGCGTCGCGGACGCGCTCACGTTTCTGGCCGCCGACCGCAGCCAGGCCGAGGAAGCCTACGCCGGCGACATCATCGGCCTGCACAATCACGGCACCATCAACATCGGCGATACGTTCAGCGAGGGCGAGCACCTCACCTTCACCGGCGTGCCGAATTTCGCGCCGGAAATATTCCGCCGCGCGGTGCTCAAGGATCCGCTGCGCATGAAGGCGCTGCAAAAGGGGCTCTCTCAGCTGTGCGAGGAGGGCGCCACGCAGCTGTTCAAGCCGCTGCGCAACAACGATCTGATCCTGGGCGCCATCGGGCAGCTGCAGTTCGAAGTGGTGGCATTTCGGCTGCAAGACGAATACGGCGTGCACTGCGTGTTCGAGCCGATCAACGTGGCGGTCGCGCGCTGGGTGCGGCTCAAGGACGAAAAGCGGCTCGCTGAATTTCGCGACAAGGCGCATGACAATCTGGCGATCGATCATGCGGGTAAGCTGGTGTATCTGGCGCCGACGCGCGTCAATCTCGGCCTGACCGAAGAGCGCTGGCCGGAGATCGAATTCATGAAGACGCGCGAGAATCTCGCGGCCTGAATTCGCGCACGCCGGCGATGAATGCGAGGCGGCCGGCGTCCGCCGGATTCGGCCCGTAGCGCAGCAGCGTGTAGCGGCGGCACAATGCGGAGACCGCGGCGGCGAGATCCGGACGCGCCTGCGCGACGCGGTCGGCATAGGCTTCGGCGCCTTCGTGCGCGCGGCGCGGCAGGCCCACCGCCGCCAGTTTGCGGCACAGCCGCTCATAGGCGCGGAACAGCGGATCCTTCGGCGGCGGCCGCAGATCGCGGCGAACTTGCCAGGTGAGCCAGCCGAGTCCGAGCGCCAGGCCGATTGCCAGCACCATCACGAGCTTTTGTCCGTCGGGTTCGGGGATGCGCAGCAGCCGCAGCAGCCGGTTTTGCGAGTTCTGGTCGAAATCCAAGATCCGTTCGCGCCACATCAGCTGCAGCGCGTCGAGGCGCAGGCGCAGATCGGCGAGCCATGGGGTGCTGCGGCGCCAGCGGGTCGCCAGGGGCGCGTCCGCCTCGAGCGCCTCGTTCATGCCGCGCTCGACGCGCTCCGGCGCGATCGCCGCGGTCGGGTCGATGCGCACCCAGCCGCGGCCGTCGATCCAGATCTCGTCCCAGGCATGCGCATCGCTTTGCCGCAGGATCCAATAGTCCGCGAAGCGATTGAGCGTGCCGCCATGGTAGCCGGTGACGACGCGAGTCGGGATGCCCGCCGCGCGCATGAGGGTCGCGAAGGCGGAGGCATAGTGGCCGCAAAAGCCTCGCTTGCTTTCGAACAGGAAGTCGTCGACGGAATCGTTCCCCGATTGCTGCGGCGTGAGCGTGTAATAGAACTGCTCGGTGCGAAACATGCCGAGCACCGCGCGCGCGTAGTCCATATCGTCCGGGTGCGCGCGGCGCAGCTGCTGGGACAGCTGCAAGGTGCGGGGATTGCGGCCGCGCGGCAGCAGCGTATCGCGCCGGCGCATTCCGGCGCTCAGCGGCTCGGTGATCTGGACGCGGGTGTACGAGGTGGCGGTCACGTCGATCGGCCGCGAGACCGGTGCGGGCTGCACCAGCATGTAGTCGCTGGTGAGAAGCGCGAGCGGCAGGCTCCATCGCGTCGGCCAATCGAGCGCGAATATCCACTTGTGCTGGTGCGGCTCCAGATTCAGCGTGTATTGGTAGGCGCCGCCGACGGGCACCACCGGCGCTGCGCGCAGCGGGCCATAATCCATGCGCCGCCAGGTGTGCCCATCGAACTCGTGCAACACGGGACCGCGCCAGTAGCGCTCCTGCGGCGTCGGGGCTGCTGCCGTGAAGTGCACGCGGAATGCTATTTCGTCCGACAGCGCGAGCTCCGTGATGTCCCCCGGGCTCATGCTGTCGCTCAATCCCGATTGCGCGCTGCGATTGTCGGCGGGTATCCGCCACAGCGGTCCGTCGAAGCGCGGGAAGAACAGCCAAAGGACCAGCGCGACGGGCAGCGCCTGCGCGAGGATGCGCCCGGCATAGCGCAGGCTGCGCCGCCAGTGCGGGGGCGGCGATGAATCGGTGAGCGACAGCAGCGTGGCCGTGGTGAGCCAGGAAACCGCGACCAAATAGCTCAGCAGCCAGAACGACTCGCCGCGCAGCAGCGCCGCGAGGCTCAAGAAATAGACGATCAGCGTGATGATCTGGGCATCGCGGCGCGAGTGCGTCTCGAGCAGTTTCAATCCCGCCATCAGGCAGAGCAGCGCGGTGCCGGCGGCCAATCCGTTGAAGGTGTGGAACTGCAGGAACAGCAGCACGATGGCGGCGGCGGCGATGCTCAGGCGTATGCCGCTGCCCGGCGCGGCGCGGCCGCGCGCCGCCAGCGTCAGGCGAATCGCGCCCGCCGCGCAGACGATGGCCAGCAGCCAGATGGGCAAGGCGGTCAGATGTGCCGCGAGCACCAGCGCGAGACAGGCGCAGATCCACTTGAGCTGTGCGTAGGTGACTTGCGCCGTGGAGGGTGTCGCCAGCTTCACCGCGGTCCCTCGGTCGCGCAGGTGGCCAGCGCCCGCAGGCAGCGCGCCCGATGCGGGCCGCCCCGGCCGGGCGCGATCTCCGCACCCGGGAATCCGCAGCCCATAGGGCCGCCGGTATCCCGATTCGCTCGCCAGCACCCATTGGCACAGCTGCGACAGGCGTGCCTCGGCCTCCAGGCCCTCGAGCATCGACCACTCGAGCCACTCGGGCTGCGCGGCCAGATCGGTGTAGCTGCGCACCGCGGCCTCGCCGCCGCGCGCCAGCACTTTCCACGCCATGTGCTTCAGCGGCACTCCGGGCTCGTAAGCGCGCAGACCGGCGAAATCCTCGTCGCCGCGCGCTTCGGACCGCGCCGCGCTGCCGGGCGCGGCGGCGGCCGACGGCAGCGGCCGGGCGCCGCGCGGCTGCGGCGCCACGTAGGCGGTGAGCGGGGCATGAACATAGGTCCAGGCGCGAAACCACCCGAACGGATGGCGCGTGCGCAGCTCGAATTGGCTCCATCGAGATACTCCGCGCGCGACAACCGGAATGTAGACCGTGACCTGCTCGTAGCCGTTGGCGCCGACGCTCTTGAGCGCCTCGCCCTCCGAGGTGCAGCGGATTTCGATGTCGCAGTGATCCCGCGCCGATTCATTGCGCAGCATGAATTCGAACGCAGCATCGCCGGAGGCGAAGGCGTCGACCTCGACATTCGCGTCCACGCCGAGGCCCAGGAGATTGCGGTGGCAATGATGCATGGCCACGATCGCCAGACTCGCCATCAAGAAGGCAAACGCGAGGGCGAGATTGCTGTTGTAGTTGAGCCCGGCGAACGAGCATCGCGACGAGCAGGGACGCCAGCATGAGCCCGTAGCGCGTCGGCAGGATATAGATCCGGCGCCGATCGATCCTCATCGGCAGGTCGTCAGTACCGTGTCGGCGCGCCGACCAGGCGCGTAATCGAGCGATCGCCGCCTGCCGCCATCTGCCCAAGGTCAATTCTCGTTCAAGGGACCGGGACCGCCTCGAGCAGGTGGTTCACCGCCGCGGCGCCGCCGTCGCGCTGCGCGAGGCGGTGCTCCACCACGGCGGCGAATACCGCTTGCACGTGCTCCGGTATGACGGCGGTCCGCCCGGCGATCATTGCCCAGGCGCGCGCCGCGCGCAACAAGCCGATGGCGGCGCGCGGCGACAGGCCGACGCTCAAGCCCGCCGCACTGCGGGTGTGTGCGACCAGCGCTTGCACGTAATCGAGCAGCGCCGCAGCGACGTGAATGTCCAGAACGCCCTGCTGCAGTCTGCGAAGTCCCTCGACGCTGACGACGGGGCTCAAGGAGTTGACCAATTCGCGCCGATCCACCCCGCACAGCAGCTCGCGTTCCGCCGCCGCCGCCGGATATCCCAGATGCACGCGCATCAGAAAGCGGTCCAGCTGCGATTCGGGCAGCGGGAACGTGCCGACCTGCTCCTGCGGGTTTTGCGTCGCGATGACGAAAAACGGCTCGGGCAGCGGCATGGATTGCCCGTCGAGAGTCACTTGACGTTCCTCCATGGCTTCCAGCAGCGCGCTCTGCGCCTTGGGCGAGGCGCGGTTGATTTCGTCGGCGAGCACCAGTTGCGCGAATATCGGGCCGCGCTGAAAGCGGAACTTGCCGGTCTCCCGATCGTATATCGACACGCCGAGCACATCGGCAGGCAACAGATCGCTGGTGAACTGCACGCGCTGGAAGGACAACCCGAGCGACTTGGCGATGGCGTGGGCGAGGGTGGTCTTGCCCACGCCGGGAATGTCCTCGATCAGCAAATGGCCGCGCGCCAGCAGGCAGGCGAAACACAGGCGGATCTGCGCATCCTTGCCCAGAATGACGCGATTGAGCTGGGAGAGCACCGCGGAGATTTCGGATGTGCTCATTGGGCGCGCAACGCATTGACGCGTGCGGCCTGGGCGTCCAATTGATCGATTTCCGTGCGCAGATCCGTCAGGCGCAGCTGATCCTTGGCGACCACGTCCGGCGGGTGCGTTCCTGGCAAAATCCCCGTTCGCCAATTTCGCCTGCAACTTCCCGACCTCGATCTGCGCCCGACGCCGGCGCTTGGTCAGCCGCTCGAGCTCCGCCTCGGGTTCGATCAGATCCCGCCATGGGCACCAAGATCTCCAGCTTGCCCAGCAGCGCGACGGCAGCGATCGGCGCCGATTCGCCGGGCCCGAGTACGCGCGGCGCCCCGATGCCGGCCAGGCGCATCAGAATAGGACAGATTCCGCGCCAGGTACTCGAGGTCCGCGGCGCCGGCATTTTGCAGCAGCACCTCCAATCTGCGGCTGGGGGCGATGTCCATCTCACCGCGGATCTGCCGCATGCCCAGGATGAAATTCATCACCCAGCGCATTTCACCCACCGCCGCCGGGTCTGCATGCGCTTCCCGTGCGGTGGGGAATGCGCTGCGCATGATGGTATCGCCGGCGGCACCGGCGCTGGCGCGAACGCGCTGCCAGATCTCCTCGCGTGATGAACGGTGCGAGCGGATGCAGCGCGCGCAGCAGCGCCTCGAGCGTGCCGATCAAGGTGATCCGCGTGCCGCGCTTCTCCGCCTCGCTCGCGGCGTCGGATTGCAGCACCGCCTTGGACAGCTCCAGATACCAATCGCAGAACTCGTTCCAGGTGAATTCGTAGAGCGCGTTCGCGACGTTGTCGAGCCGGTAATCGGCGAACCCGGCTTGCACGCGCGCGAGCATGGCGGCGAGGCGCGCGCGAATCCAGCGGTCCGCGAGGCTCAAGCGCGGCGCCCTCTCGGCGCAGATCCTCGCCTTCGACGTTCATCAGCACGTAGCGCGCGGCGTTCCAGAGCTTGTTGCAGAAATTGCGGTTGCCCTCGACCTTGGCCATGTCGAAGCGCAGGTCGCGGCTCTGCGTCGCGAGCGACGCGAAGGTGAGCCGCAGCGCATCGGTGCCGAAGGCGGGGATGCCCTGCGGAAACTGCCTGCGCGTCGCCTTCTCGATGGCCGGCCTCATCTGCGGCTGCATCAGACCGCTGGTGCGCTTGGCGATCAGCGCGTCGAGCGAGATGCCGTCGACGATGTCCAGCGGGTCGATCACGTTGCCCTTGGATTTGGACATCTTCTGGCCGTCGTGATCGCGGATCAGGCCGTGCACGTAGACTTCGCGAAACGGCACCTCGTCCGTGAATTTCAGGCCCATCATGATCATGCGGGCGACCCAGAAAAATATGATGTCGAAACCCGTGACCAGAACGGAGGTGGGGTAGTAGGTGCGCAGCGCGTGCGTCTGCCGCGGCCAGCCCTGAGTCGAGAAGGGCCAGAGCGCCGAGGAGAACCAGGTATCCAGCACGTCCTCGTCCTGGCGCAGGGCCACCGTGGAATCGAGCCCGTGCGCGGCGCGCGCCTCCGCTTCGCTGCGCGCAACGTACCAGCGGCCGCTCGCTGTCGTACCACGCCGGTATGCGGTGACCCCACCACAGCTGCCGGCTGATGCACCAGTCCTTGATGTTGCGCATCCATTCGTAGTAAACGCCCGACCAATTCTCGCGGTACGAAGCGGATATGCCCTTCCTCGACGGCGCGAATCGCCGGTGCAGCCAGCGGCTTGATGTCGACGAACCATTGATCCGTCAACAGCGGCTCGAACACCGCGTTGCTGCGGTCCCCGCGCGGCACCGTGAGCTTGTGCGGCTCGATCCGGTCGATCAGACCCAAGGCGCCGAGATCGGCGAGGATACGCGTGCGCGCGGCGGCGCGGTCGAGCCCGCGATAGGCGCGCCGGCACGTTCTCGTTGAGCGCCGCCTCGGGCGTCATGATGTTGATCATGGGCAAGCCGTGCCGCCGTCCGACTTCGTAGTCGTTGAAATCGTGCGCGGGCGTGATCTTGACGCAGCCGCTGCCGAACGCCGGATCGACGTAGCCGTCGCGCGATGATCGGGATCTCGCGCTCGGTGAGCGGCAGGCGCAGGCGCCGGCCGATCAGATGCCGGTAGCGCTCATCGTCGGGATGCACCGCGACCGCGGTATCGCCCAGCATGGTTTCCGGCCGGGTGGTCGCGACGACGAGATAGCCGCTGCCGTCGCCCAGCGGATAGCGCAGGTGCCAGAGACTGCCCGGCTCCTCCTCGGCGACGACCTCCAGATCCGACAGCGCCGTCTTGAGCACCGGATCCCAGTTCACCAGCCGCTTGCCGCGATAGATCAGCCCCTCGTCGTAGAGCCGCACGAACGCCTCGGTGACCGCCTGCGAGAGTTCGGGATCCATGGTGAATTTGTCGCGCTCCAGTCGACCGAGGCGCCCAGTCGGCGCAACTGCTGCGCGATCAGGCCGCCGGACGTGTTCTTCCATTCCCAGACCCGTTCGACGAACGCCTCGCGGCCGAGCGCGGTGCGGCTCGAGCCCGCGGCGTTCAGCTGCCGCTCCACCACCATCTGCGTGGCGATGCCGGCGTGATCCGTGCCCGGCTGCCACAAGCGTGTCGAAGCCGCGCATGCGCCGATAGCGGATGAGCGCATCCATGATGGTGTCCTGAAACGCATGCCCCATGTGCAGCGTGCCGGTGACGTTCGGCGGCGGAATGACGATCGAATAGGCCGGCCCGTGGCCGCTCGGCGCGAAATACCCGGAAGCTTCCCAGTGCGCGTAGATGCGAGACTCGATGTCGGCGGGAGCGAAGGCTTTATCCATGGCGATCGATTATAGCGGGCAGCCGCTCCGCGCGCGCCGCCGGACGCGAGGCTCAATCGTGGGTGTCTGCGGATCGATCCGAGACAGCGGCGTGCTCGCGCAGCGCGCGATCCACGAGTTCGGGCAGCTCGGTGCGCAGCCGGTCGAACACGCGCTCGAACAGCGTCGCCTCGATGTCCCGCGCCGCCTGGCGGAGCAGCGAATCGGCCAATTTCAGCGTTTCCGTCAACACCGCCGCATGCACGGCGCCGAAATCGAATGGCTGAGCAGCGTTGTCATCGGGCTGCGCGATGGTCTCGGTCAAGACGGGAATGTCGCGAGGGTCATGCGGTTCGTCAGGCATGTGCTTCAAATATCCGCCGCAGCGTCCATTTGATGGGTCTCGAGCGCGAGCTTCTGTCCCGGTAGGCCTTGAAGCGCTCGCGCCCCAGGCGGCGCCGCTCCGGGTCGCCGTCGATGATCTCGGCGATGCGCGCGAAGCGCTCGGCTCCGGCAGGCAGCCGGTCGCTCAGATTCACCAGCAGGTCGGCGCGGCCCGACCGCTCGAGCGCGATGAGTCAGGTGCACCGGCGTGCCCGCATCGCGCGAATGCGCGTCGCTGGCACAGCTCGATGCGGCACGAAGGATCGGTCGCTGAAAGTCCACAGCAAGTCATCGAGCAGTCTTCGCCTCGCGCGGCCGTTTCGCTCAAGATGACCACGCTTCAGATCGCTTGAGGTAAGCCTTTTCGGTGAGCCGGCAGGCAAAGCTGCCAGCGCTGCTTCGGCGCCGCGCCGTTCAGGACGTAGAAATCGACACGATCGGTCATTGCGCGGGCGCTCATTTCCAGCGGCCTACTTCGGGCGTTCGAGCGGCGCGCTGGATCAAGAAATCGACCAGCAAGGGGCACGGGCCGGCCGGTGCTGCCCTTCTGCGAGCCGCCGAGCCACGCCGTGCCGGCGACGTCCAGGTGCGCCCACTCGAGATCCTTGGCGAATTTCGACAGGAACGACGCCGCGGTGCAGGCGCCGCCTTCGCGCCCGCCGATGTTGGCCAGATCCGCGAAATTGCTCTTCAGCTGATCGACGTATTCCTCGCCGATGGGCAGGCGCCAGGCGCGATCGTCGGCGCGGATGCCCGCGGCGGCGAGCTCCTCCGGCGAGCGCCTCGTTGTTGCTCATCAGGCCGCTGAATTGATTGCCAAGCGCGATGATGCAGGCGCCGGTCAAGCGTCGCCACGTCGACTACCGCCGCCGGCTTGAAGCGGCGGCTGTAGGTGATGGCATCGCACAGCATGAGCCGGCCCTCGGCGTCGGTGTTGAGGATCTCGACCGTCTGGCCCGACATCGGTGGTGACGATGTCGGCGGGCTTCACCGCGCGTGCCGCCCGGCATGTTCTCGGCAGGCGGCGATGATGACGACGACGTTGATGGGCAGCGTGAGCTCGGCGGCGGCACGCAAGGCGCCGAGCACCGTGGCGCCGCCGCTCATGTCGAACTTCATCTCGTCCATCGCAGGCGGATCCTTCAGCGAAATGCCGCCCGAATCGAACGTGATGCCCTTGCCGATGAGGCATATCGGCGCGCTGCCCTTGCTGCGCGCCCCGATATTCGCAGACGATCAGCCGCGGCGGCTGCGCGGAGCCCTGCGTGACGGCGAGGAAGGCGCCCATCTTGAGGGCCTTGATGGCCGCCTCGTCGAGCACCTTGGTCTTGATGCGCGGCCACTCCTTGGCCAGCGCCTCGGCGCGCTGCCCGAGATAGGTCGGCGTGCAGATGTTGGGCGGCAGGTTCGCCAGATCGCGCGCCAGCGCGACTGCCGCTGCCGATGGCCGCGCCGATCTTGCAGGCCCGTGCCGCCGCGGCCTTCGGCCGCGCGCGCGTTCTCCGCCGCCACGCGCGACGCTGGCGAGCTTGGCCGGCTTTGGCTTCGTGCCGGTCTTGAGGTCGGGAATCCTATAGGCCTGTGCGCAGAAAGATCTCCGCCACCGCCCGCGCGCGATATTGCAGTTCCATGCCGGCGACATCCTCGAGCGCAAGGTACACCATGCGCATCGGTCGCGCCGGTCTTCGGCAGCGCCTGTGCGCTCGCCTGCAAGCGCCTTGCGGTATTGCTTGCGGCCGAAGCCGGCGCGCGGGCCGAGTCCGACCAGCAAGCACGCGCTGCGCGGCGACGCCCCGCCGGGTGCGGCAGCAGCAGCGTGTCGCCCAGCTTTGGCGGCAAAATCGCCGCGCGGCATGCAGCCGGGCGATGATGTCCGCCGATCTGCGCGTCGATACTGCGAGCGGCGGCGCCCAACTCGCCGTTCTCGTAGACGCCGACCACGGCGCAGCCCGCGGCACTCGCGCGCCTTGGTGATCGACGATTGCCTTGAATTCCATACCCCTCGACTCCGTTTATTGTATGTCGGGCTGGCTGTCAATGCGCAAATAGTTTACTAGATTAACGCGAAGGCTCTAAGCTCGATGCCATGAAATGGACCGTTCAACGATATGTGCTGCGCGAAGTGGTCCAGACGTGGCTGGCCGTCACCGGCGTTCTGGTGGCCATCCTGGTGTCGAACCAGCTGTCCAGAGTGCTCGGCCGGGCCGCGAGCGACGAGTACGGCCGCCACGTGGTGTTCGATCTGATCGCGCTGGGCGCGATCATGAACCTGTCGGTGATCGTGCCGGTCGGCCTGCTGCTGCGCGATCGTGCTGGCGCTCGGACGGCTCTACCACGACAGCGAGATGTCGGCGCTGCAGGGCTGCGGATTTGCGCCCGCGCGCCTGCTGCTGCCGCTGTCGTGCTTCGCCGTGGTGATCGCCGCGGGCTTGCGCTGGCTCTCGTTCGTCCAGGTGCCGCGGGCGGACCACGCAGGCGCAGCTGCTGCGCCAGGCGGCGGTCAAGGAGGCGCAGTTCGGGCAGCTCGACGCCGGGCGCTTCCGCTCCTTCGTGAGCGGCGGCGGCGATGCGGTATTTTATGCCGAGCGGGTCGACGAGGAAGGCGTGCTGCACAACGTGTTCGTGCGGCGCGAGACCGGCGGACCGAATCGAGGTGGCGCTCGCCGATACGGCGACTTACTCGAAGGCCGCCGCGAACGGCATGCATTTCGTGACCCTGTTCAACGGCCGGCGCTACGAGGGCGTCCCGGGCGCAGCGACTTTCGCGTGATCGAGTTTCGCGAGCACGGCATCCCCATCGCTGACGCCGGAGCGACGCGGTCGCACGGTACGCAGGATCCGGACACGAAGCCCACGCGGCAGCTCCTCGGCTCGCAGCGCCCCGGCCGACGTCGCGCAGCTGCAATTCCGGGCCTCGAGCCCCATCATGGCGCTGGTGCTGACGCTGGTCGCGGTGCCCTTGAGCCGCCTGCGGCCGCGCCAGGGCCGCTATGCCCGCGTCGGTTTCGCCATCGTCGTGTATCTTCGTCTACGCGAATCTGCTGTCCGCCGCCAAGGTGTGGATCGAGAAGGGCGATTTGCCGCCCGCGATCGGGGTGTGGTGGGTGCACATGCTGGCGCTGGCGTTCGGCTTGTACCTGGTGTACCGCGAGGCGACGAGGCACGTGAACACGCTCGATCGATATCTGTACCGCACCGTGATCCTCTACACGCGTGATGGCGATGGCGCGTGCTGCTGACGCTCGGGCGGCCTGTTCGTGTTCATCAGCCAGCAGAAGCGACATCGGCACCGGCAACTACGGCACGGCCGATGCGTTCCTGTACACGCTTCTCAACCTGCCGCAGCAGGTGTTCGAGCTGCTGCCGATCGGCGCGATGATCGGCGCGCTGATGGGCTCGGGCACTCTCGCGGCGGGCAGCGAGCTGGTGGTGACCCGGGCCTCGGGGGTCTCGGTGTGGCGCATCGCCTGGCCGGTGGGGCTCGCGGGTCTGACGCTTCCCGTGGCCATGTATGCGAATCGGCGAATACGTCGCGCCGCCGCTCGCGCAATTCGCCAAGCGCGAGAAAACCACGAGCAAGCTGGCGGACGTCAGCTTCGCCGGCAAGAGCAGCGCATGGGTCAAGGACGGCAATCTCATCCTGCGGGTGCAGACGGGCGAGGTCGACCAGTCGTTCGGCGGGGTCTCGCTGTTCGAGCTCGACGGCTCCAACCGGCTTGCGCTCGATCCAGCGCGCCGAGCGCATCTCCGTGGCCGATCCGGGCCGACTGGCGCATGCACAACGTCGCGACGACGCACTTCGGCGACGACCACGTCGCAGCAGCGAGCGGTCGAACGAGGTCACCATCCGCTCGACCGTCAATCCGGACTTCCTGGGGCTTGGCGGCGACCGATCCCGACCTGCTCACGCTTGCGCGGCCTCAAGTCCTACATCGATCACCTGCGCCGCAACAGTCTCGATACCGCGTCCTACGAGATCGGCTACTGGTCGCGCATCGCGCGCATGTTCGCGGTCATCATCGTGACCCTGCTCGCACTGCCGTTCGTGTTCGGGCCGCTGCGCACCACGGGCGCCGGCACGCGCACGGTGATCGGCGTCATGCTCGGCGTGGTGTTCTTCCTCATCACGCGCACGATCGAGAACGGCGGGCAGCTGTTCGGGTTGAACCCGGCGCTGGTCGGCTGGCTGCCGACCGCCGTGATCGGCCTGTGCACGCTCGTCGCGATCTCAAGAACGCGCTAGGTGCAGCACACGCGGTGCTCGACAGCCGGTCGTGCAATGCGAGGTGCTCGGGGTCGAAGTAGAGCCAGAGCACGCCGAGCGCGGCCGGCGCCCAGGCCGCCACGGCGCACAGCAGCGCGCAGTACGGCGGGCGCGAGCTCGAGCGGTCTCGCCCGATCGCGCTGACGGCGCGCAGCCGCCAGGCGCGCATCCCCGAGCGTCTGGCCGCTGCGCATCCAGTTGAGCACGTAGTAGGCCGCCGATGAGCGATCAGTTCGCCGGCGCGATACGCATACCACCAGCCGCCCGCAGTCTCCTCAGTGACAGCGCCCGCCGCGGGCGACCACGAGCGCCGCCGTGTAAACCATGAGCAGCGGCGGCGAGCAGCACGCGCGTCGTAGATCAGCGCCGCGAAGCGCCGACCGAACCCGGCGCTGGTTCCGCTGATCACGGCGCCGGGACGGGCGAGGAATGACCGGGGTCGCGCCGGGCCTTGTCCCGGCGGCGGCTTTGGCCGGCGGGCGGTCTCCTTGGGCACCAGCAGCTGATCCAGCGGACGGAAGATGGCGTCGTAGCGGTAGCTCGCCACCTCGAAGGCGCGATCCTGCGCTTTCGCCATCGAGCGCGGCATCCTTGCTGGCCTTCACCTCGATCCAGCGTTTGTCGCCGGCCGCGTCCCGGTCAAGGTGATGACATTGCCGTCGGACAGCGTGAAGATCGCCTGGGTGGCTTGGCTGAAGTCGATGTCCTTCGCCGGCCGCCACATCTTCGGCGGTGAGGCCGCTCAGGAGGGTCGACGAGGGCGCCAGCGCACTGCGCGTCCAGGGCTTTGCGTCCCGGCGGCGTGCCATCGAGGCCAAAGCCGTCCTCGTTGGGCTTCAGACGGCGAATGACATATCCCGCTCCGCGACGCGGGTTTCACCTCGATGCTTTGGATCGAGGCCGTCGGCACGTCGATCAGCCGCGATTCGATCCAGTAGCGGGGCTCCGTTTCGAACGTGATGGCCGGCTCGACGATATAGCTCCTGTTCTCGCCGCCGCGGCGCGCGAAATTTCCATCCCCGATGGGCTTGCCGATGATCACGGCGTGCCTGCCGTCCTGCGCTGCCACCGTGATTTCCGCGCCGGCTGGAGCCGGGCTGGCCCGGATCCTCGACGCCGATGATCGGGAAATTCGCCGGATTCGAGGTCTTCTCCTCGACGATCTTGGCATCGCCGAGGGCGAGCAGCAATTTGCGCAATTTCGCAACGTCGGCCGGATAATCGCCGCGTTCGAGCACCGTCCATTGTCCCGGCGGACTGGTGCACGGTGACGGCCGGCGCCGCGCCGCCCTTGCGCACGCTGAGCGCAGTCACGGTACTCAGCTCGCTGCGCCAGCGTGGGCAGCAACAGCGCGCTCGTGCGCTTCGCGCGAGACATTGCGCCGGGCGCTCAGATACAGCGCGCCGGTTATGACGAGCAGCGCCGCGACCAGCAGCACGATGAAGCGCTGACGATTCATGTCGAACCCGCTGCGGTCGATCTGCGCCGGCGCCTCAGCGCCAGAATGATCACCCCGGCGACGGCGACCGCGAGCGGGGCAACGGCGATGTTGATCACCTTCAGCCAGGTATTCAGCCGGTCTGATGTCGACATCGAGACCGCGCTGCGTCTCGCGCAATTGCTTGCGCACCCGCGCCTGCTCGGCGGTGAAGCGTTTGAGTTCCTGTTCCTGCTCCGGCGTCAGCATGAGCGAGTTCTGATCGTTTCGCTTGCTCTGCAGCTCGGTCAATTTCGCCTCGGTCTGCTGCAGCTCCGATTGCAGCTCGAGCGCCTTGCTGCGCAAGCGGTCGTCGGCCTGGCGCTTGAGCGCTTCGACGCGCTCGAATGGGCGGGTAAACGAGGCCCTGCCGCGAATGCTGATCGAGCGCGCCGCTGCCGCTCAAGTTGTCGAGCAGCGTTGGCGACGAAGTCCCCGTTATTGGCGAATGCCTGGGCAATTCGCTGTCCCAACAGCTCGCGCGTCTGCACCCACATGTAATCCATCAGCAGATCGGTGTCCGCGACCACCACGATATTGGCGGGCGCCGACGACTTGGACAGATGCGCGATGGGCGGACCCGCCGCCGGCTTCTCGTCCGCCGGCGCGCCTTGCGGAAAGGCCGATACCACCGGGCCGGTGAGCGCGCGGCCAGCGCATAGCGTGTGCCGGTCGGTTTGAATCCATCGCGCAGGCTCGCCGGGTCGGTCATGGCGTTGAAGCGCTGCGCCGGAATCGGCGCGGCACTGGTGGAGCTCAGCAGAAGCGGCTCGAACGTGGTCTTGGCCCCGGGGTGCGCCGACAGAAATCCGGCGGTGGCGACATTGATCAGCTCGAGCGAGGCGGTGACGACGTCCTTCGGATCCATGTCGGTTTGGCGCAGACCCAATATGCCGATGTGTCGGGTCGGCGGACCCTGCGGGCTGGAGCGCACCTCGAGCCCGAGTTGCAGATCGCCGATCACCTTGCCGGGGTCGTAGTCGATGCCCCATGCCGAGAGCAGCGGCTGCAGATTCGAGGAATGATTGGCCATCGCGCCGGCGAGCGGATTCGACGGATCCTGCCCGCTGGTGTCGGCGCCGCTGTCCGGATCGACGAACAGCAGCATTCTGCCGCCGCGCATGACGAACTGATCGATGGCGTAGAGCGTCTTCTGGGGCAGCTGCTTCGGATGGACCACCATCAGCACGTCCACGTCCTTGTCGATGTGATCGGCGTCGGTGGACACGGTACGCACCGTGAAGAGCTGCTCGATTTGCGCAATGATCGGCCAGGTATCGCCCATCTGGCCGGTCATGGGATTGAACTGGCCCTGCATGGGGATCGAGCTCATCAGTCCGATCACCGGCTTTTTCGGCGTCGCCAGCTCCTGCACGAGCTTGGCCACGTCGTATTCCAGGAACTCTTCGCGGTCGGGCTGAAAGTTCGGGATGGCCGAGCGGCCGTCGGTCGAATTGCTCCCCGCCAAACCGAAGTACAGGGCATCCCCGCGCCCGCCGACCTGCAGCGATTGCAAGCCCGCCTCCGTCGCACGGTCTTCGTCTTCCGAGAACGGCTGCGGATCGATCACGCTCAGACGGATCTTGCCGCCGGAGCGCGCCGCGATCTCCTCGAGGAATTCACGCACCCGCGTCGCATAGGGCATGAGCAAGGGGGACTGCTTCGCGGCCGTGTCGCGCGAAAAATAGAAATACAGATTGATCGGCTCTTTGAGCTCGGCGAGCACCTGCTTCGTGCCCGGGCTCAGCGTGTACAGGCGGTTCTGCGTCAAATCGAGGCGCATGCCGCGCAAGCCCAGATTCGACAGCATGACGACCCCCAGAAACAGCACGGCGAGCGCCAACAGGCCGCCCACGCCAAAGCCGGTTCTTTGCCAACGATTAGCGTTCACCTATTCCGCCTTCTTCATGTCGAGAACCATGGCCGTTGCAGTCAGCCAAAAAGCGATCAATGCCGCGAAATACACCAAGTCGCGCAAATCGATGACCCCCTTGGAAATCGCGTCGAAATGGGTGAAGAAGCTCAAGGACGCAATCGCATCGACCATGCCCTGCGGCAGCACGCCGCGCACGAAATCGAGCACCAGCGGAAAGCCGGCGAGCAGAAATATGAATCCGACCAGCGCCGCGGTGATGAACGCGATCACTTGATTGCGTGTGGCGGCGGAAAGGCACATGCCGATGGAGAGAAATCCGCCCGCCATCAGGAAGCTGCCCACATAGGCGGCGACGATGGCGCCGTTGTCGGGGCTGCCGAGATAGTTGATCGTGATCCAGATCGGGAAGGTCAGCGCGAGAGCGACGCCGGCGAAGCACCACGCGGCCAGAAACTTGCCCGCCACCGCCTGCCACAGCGTGATCGGCAGCGTCATCAGCAGTTCGATGCTGCCGCTGTTGCGCTCCTCCGCCCACAGCCGCATCGAGATCGCCGGAATCAGCACCAGGTACAGCCAGGGGTGCCAGCGGAAGAATGGCTGCAGATCGGCCTGGCCGCGCTCGAGCAGCCCGCCCACCTGAAAAGTGAACACGCCCGCGAGCACCAGGAAAATGACGATGAACACGTACGCCAGCGGCGTCGCGAAGTAGCTGCGCAGTTCGCGCCGGAAAACCACCAGAGTCTTGTTCAAGGCAGCGCTCCTTGGCCGCCCGCAGGACTGGAGGCCGCCGGGCGCGGCGCCGCGGGCGCCGCTTGCGGCTGCGTCAGAGTGCGGAACACCTCATCCAGCCGCCCGGATTCCAGATGCAGCTCGGGGACGTCCCAATCGTGCTTTACGATGAGCGCACTCACCGCCGGCAACGCGTTCGCGGCGGCGCGCGCGATCGCGGTGAGACGCAACTCGCGCTCGTCCGATTCCACCTCCGCCACTTCGGGCAGGCCCGCTATTTCGCGGCGCGCCGCAGCCAGCTGCTCAGGCTTGTCGAAGCGAAGGCTGACGGCGTGATGGTAGCGCGAACGGGATTCCAGAGCGCTCGGAGTCTCGTCCGCCACGATGCGGCCGTCCGCGATGATGATGGCGCGGGTGCACACCTCGTGGACCTCCTCCAAAATATGAGTCGACACGATGACGAGCTTGTCCTTGCTGAGCTCGTTGATCAGCCGGCGCACTTCGTGCTTTTGATTCGGATCGAGGCCGTCGGTCGGCTCGTCGAGAATCAGACCTGGGGATCGTGGATGAGGGCTTGAGCCAACCCCACGCGGCGCCTGAATCCCTTGGACAGAGTTTCAATCACCTGTTCGATGACGGGGGCGAGCGCGAGGCGCTCGATCACGATGCCGCGACGCTGACGGCGCTGCGCGCCCGTAAGGCCGCGGATATCGGCGACGAAATCGAGGAACTCCCCGACTGTCATCTCGCCGTAGCTCGGCGCACCCTCGGGCAGATAGCCCATGCAGGACTTGGCCGCCACCGGTGCTCGCTCAATGTCGTGGCCGCATACCGAGACCCGGCCGGCCGAGGGCGCGACGAAGCCCGCGATCATGCGCATCGTGGTGGATTTCCCCGCGCCGTTGGCGCCCAGGAAGCCGAGCACCTCCCCCGGCGCCACCGAGAAGCTGAGATCGTCGACCGCGACCTTATCGCCATAGTGCTTCGATAAATTTTGCGTTGTAATCATGGTCGCCTTTGAGCGAACTAAAGCGTAGGAGGTTCCCTAAAAATTTTTTCTTGACGCCGCGAATGCGCGGCCGTCTCTTCAGCTGCGTCCGGCCTTCTTCTCGATGGCCGTCTTGTTGTCCTTTATTATACGCCGCACTTCCGGCAGCGGCGGGCGGCCCGACATGCGGGCAATGAGTTCGGCCAGCTCGAACCACTTGCGCCCCCACTGCACCAGGCGCGCCGCGTCGGCAATGACCTGCTCGCGTGCGGCATCGGACGGCGAACCGTCGAGCGGTGCGGCGGCTTGCGGCGCGGCGGGCGGCGGCACCGCCGCGTCGTCGGCCGGTTGGCCGGTCGGCGCGTGCTTCGAGGGCGCGATGAGTTTACCAGGATGTTTGGCGGACGTTCGCGGCACGGGCTTTGCGCTCCCCGACCTGCGTTCGGCGCGGGCGACGTGCGCGGTGCCTGGCGGCGGCGGGGAGTGGCGTTTGTTGCCCACGAATTCGGGCATTTCACGCGTACCCGTGGTGGCATCCGCGCTCGGGGGTAGCCGGGCGGGCCCCTCGTCGGCGGATGGGGCGCGGCTTCTGGCGGCGACGAATGCAGGCATTTCGCGCGTGCCCGTGGTTGCATCCGACGCGCTCTGAGGCTGCGCGACGGGCGCGGTAGATGCGGCGGGTGCAGCAGGTGCAGCGGCTGGGGCAGGTGCAGCGGATGCGGCTGACTCGGCAGGAGCGGCAGGACGCAGCTCACGCTCGCTTTGCGGATCGGCAAGCGGAATGAAGCGCTCGATGTGCTCCGAGCCGACCAGATTGGTGAGAAAGGTCATCAATTCCAGCGAATCCGAGAACTTCGTGTCGCCCATTTTGATCCGCTCTTGGACCTGGTTTCGCAGCGCGACGGTTTTCTGCACGGCCAGATCGATGATCCAGCGGCTCGGGCGCTGATGGTCCGGCCAGGGCTGGATGTTCGCGTAGCTATGGCTGTCGAGCGACGAATAGCGGATGTGCAGCTCAAGACTCTTGAGCCATTTTTCCAGCAATTCCAGCAGGCGTTGATCGGCGGGTGTAGCCATGGGTCCAGCTCCAGGCTGCACCCTAAACGAACCGCCGGCCGTTGGCTAGCGGTACATCGCCTGCAGGTCGCGCTAGACTGCCGCCCATGTGCGGAATCGCCGGGATCATCGGTTCGCGAGCCAGCGTCGAGACGGTCAATACCATGACGCGGCGTCTGCGTCATCGCGGGCCGGACGGCGAGGGCGTGTGGAGCGAACCGGGCGTCGTTTTCGGTCACCGGCGGCTGTCGATCCTGGATCTCTCGCAGGGCGGCCACCAGCCCATGGTATTGGGCGCGCATGTGCTCACCTACAACGGCGAGATCTACAACCACCAAGAGCTGCGCGCCGCATTGCCCGGGCCGTGGCATTCCAGCGGCGACACGGAAGTCCTGCTGCACCTGCTGGCGCGGCGCGGCAGCGCCTGTCTCCAACAAGTGATCGGGATGTTCGCGTTCGCCCACTGGGACGCGCGGTGCGCGGCGGCTGCTGCTGGCGCGCGACCGGCTCGGCATCAAGCCGCTGTACTACCGGATCCTGCCGGACGGCATCGCGTTTGCCTCGGAGCTCAAGGCGCTGCTGGTGCTCGGCAAGCCGCCGATCGATGCCGCAGCGCCGTGCGCGATTTCCTGTTTCATGGCTATGTGCCGGCGCCGAAGACGATTTATCTGCGGCATCTGCGAAGCTGCCGGCCGGCCATGCGCTCACCTGGCAGGACGGGCGCGTCGCGATCGAGCGGTATTGGGGCCCTTCGAGCCGACATCGACGCAGAGAACCGCGGACGACACCCTGGACGCAGCTCGATGAGCTGCTGCGCGAGGTCGTGCCGGCGCACACCTTCTCGGACGTTCCGGTCGGCGTGTTCTTGAGCGGCGGCATCGATTCGGCGCTTACCACCTACTATCTCGATGCGCCGCGCACCTTCAGTCTCGGGTTCGATGCGCAGCGACCGCTCGGAGCTCGAGGCCGCCCGCAGCGCGGCGGCGCACTTGAACACGGTGCATACCGAAATGACGGCGCAGGCGGCGGACTTTCGCGCAGGCGCTCGATGCCATGCCGGCGCTCTTCGATGAGCCCTTCGGCGACAGCGCCGCCTGGTCCAATTACCTGATCGCGCAGTTCGCGCGCCGCGAGGTGACGGTGGCATTGAGCGGAGAGGGGGGCGATGAAATATTCTGCGGCTATCCGCGCTACTGGTCGCGGATCGGTGCGCGCTCGAACGTGTTGAACAGGTCGCTGGCGCAATTCTTGCCGCCGCTGTCGCGTTTCGCCTCTTCCATGCAGCGTCACGCGTATGTCGGGCTGCCGGCATTTGCCGCCGCGCTCGGCGGCATGACGGCGCCGTCAGATCGACAGCCTGCTGGCGGATTCCTGGCGCGAGCCGGACTACGACTATCTGTGGTTCTATCGGCAGTTCTGGCGCGAGGACTTGAGTCCTCTGGCGCAGCTGCGCTGGCTGGATCTCAACACGGATCTCGCCGAAGGACTGCTGACCAAGGTCGACCGCACCAGCATGGCGCATTCGCTCGAGGTGCGGCCGCCGCTGCTCGACCACCGCCTGGTGGAGTTCATGCTGTGCGTGGATCCCGCCCTGCTGGTCGACCCGCGCCGGCGCCGCGGCAAGCTGCTGGTTCGCGACCTCATGGAGCCGCGGCTGCCTCCGGGGCATCTGGATCGTCCGAAGTCCGGCTTCGGGCTGCCGGTGCACCGCTGGCTCAAGCGCCATCCGCGGTTCTTGCAGGACGCGGTGGCGCGGCTCATGGCACGCGGCGTGATCAAGCGGCCGGTGGGCAGCGAATTTCGCCGAGCCTGGTCGCTGCTGGTGCTCGATCGCTGGTTCACCGCCTTTGACTGACGCCTTTCCGCGCATCCTATTCGTGCCGGTGTCGGGCCCCTACGGCATGGGTGAGTTCGCGCGCTAACCGGCTGCGATGCGCAGCGCTATGTGCTGGTGGTGCCGGGAGGTGGAACAGGACACCCGGGCGCGGGCGGTGCGGTGGAGCAGTTTTTGGCTGCAGCTCGCCTGCTCGCGACGCGCGGCATCATGACGATGTTCGTGGGTCCGGCCGCCGGGTCGACCGGCGCGGCGCCATTGCGCTTCGTGGGTTCGTTGCCGCAATCGGACTTGGGAGTGCTCATGCGCCATGCGCGGCTGATCGTCGCGAATGGCGGATCGACGCTGCTGCAGGCGATCGCTTGCGGCGCTGCCTGCGTAGCCGTACCGATCGCACGCGATCAGCTGGCGCGCGTCCGGCGCTGCGCGCAGGCTGGCGTGGCGGTCGAGGCCGCACTCGACGGTGCGCACATTGCACAGAGCGTAGCCGCGCTGTGGGACGATGAGACGGCCCGCGCTGCACTCGCACGCCGCGCGGCCGGCCTGACGCTCGCAGACGGGGTCGAGGTGGCAATCGGAGCGCTCGGTCTGCTGATCGATGCGCAGTCGCGGGGGCGGTGAGAAAATGTCGAATGCTGTGTTGCTGGGATACGATCCCGATCAGCCGTCGTTTCGTCACCGAATGCGCTCACTGGTCGGGACCCTGGAGGCGGCAGGATGGCAGGTGCGAACCGAGCGATACCCGAGCGGACGCTATGTGTTGCGCGCCTGGGAGCGACGCGCGCTCCTGGGCTGGGCGGATGTCGCCGTGCTCCATCAGATCAAATTGAGCTCCGTCGAGGCGCGTCTTTTCGCCGCTTTGAGCCGGCGCCGGGTATTCGACGTGGATGATGCCATCTACGTGCGCAAGCCGCGGCACCTGGGAGAGCCGCCGGACGATTCCGTCTGGCGGCGCAGAAAGTTCTCGGCGACCTGCCGCTGGGTCGACGTGGTCGCGGCGGGAAACGGGGTGCTCGCGAGCGCTGCGCGCCCGGCCGCACGGGCAATCGAGATTTTGCCGACCTCGATCGACACGTCGTGCTATCGGGCGGCGGCCCTGGGCGCGGATGAGCCGCCCACCATCGTGTGGGTCGGCAGTCCGGAGAATCTGGTCTATTTAGAGATGATTCGGCCCGCGTTGGCGCGGCTCACCGTGCGCCATCCTGCGCTCAAGGTCAGAGTCATCTGTTCCGCCTTCCCCGATTGGCGCGACGTGCACGTCGAGCGTGTGGCGTGGAGCGAGGCCACCGAGGCCGCCTCGCTCGCTGCCGCACACATCGGCGTGATGCCCCTTTCGGACGATGAGTGGGCGCGCGGCAAATGCGCATTCAAACTGCTGCAATACATGGCTGCGGCGCTTCCCTGCGTGGCCTCGCCGGTGGGGGCGAACACCGAGGCGGTCATCGACGGCTTCAACGGCTTTCACGCGCGCAGCACCGAAGACTGGGAACGAAGCTTGGAGCGGCTGATCGATTCGGCGGAGCTGCGCGCGCGGCTCGGCGCCAACGGCCGCGCTCACGTGGCGCAGCACTACGCAATGCATGCCTACCAGGAGAAATATCTCGCGCTGCTGACCCGTCTCGCTGCCGCGTGAAGAAGCCGGTATGCTTCCCGGCATGCATCCGGTGCATATCTATCAAATTCTGAATCACTACACGTCGCGCGCGGAATTGGATCCAGGCTTCGAGGTTTTGGACAATTCCTCGAACGAACGGCCCGACTGGTTCGAATACTGGCCTATCCGCAAATTTCTGCTGGGCCAGGCGCTCGACGAGGAGGGATTCTACGGATTTCTGTCGCCGAAATTTCGCTTAAAGACCAACTTGACCGCGGCGGCGGTGCGCGAGTTCATCGATCGAACGGCCGGCTCGACGGATGTGTATCTGTTCAGTCCGAGCATTCACAATAGCGCCTATTTTCTTAACGTATTCGAGCACGGCGATTCGGAGCACCCGGGGCTCGCGGCGGTGGCGGCGCGATTTTTCGAGCGCATCGATGCGGGCGTTGAAATCGCCGATCTCGTGTCCGATTCGAGGAACACGGTGCACTCGAATTATTTCATCGCGAAGCCGCGGTTCTGGCGCGCATGGCTGGCGATCAACGAGCGGCTGTTCGCAATTGCCGAGTCGCCGGACGACCCGCTCGGCGAGCAATTGCGCGCGCCCACCTCGTATCGGGGGCGCAACGAGGTCCAGATGAAGATATTCATCATGGAGCGGGTCGCGACGTGGATGCTGATCCGCGACTCAAGCTTCGCGGCGCGTGTGCGCAATCCGTTCGCGGAGCGGGCGCGCATCTACAAGTTGCCGACGGCCATCGTGTGCGATGCGCTGAAGATTGCGTTCGTGACCGAGGGGCGCAGCCAGTACAAGGACGTCTTTGTGCTCGTGAGCCATGCGCGGCGTCTTTTGAATTTCCAGATCAGGCTGGCCGATGTACTGGGATGGAGGCACGTGCGGCAGTCGCTGCGCACGCTCAGATCCTACTGGACCGACAGTGCCTCCAAAGCCGAATAGACGCGAGTTCTGGCGCGGCCGCCGGGTGCTGGTCACCGGCCATACCGGCTTCAAGGGCGCATGGCTCAGCCTGTGGCTGCGCGGCCTGGGGGCCGAGGTCACGGGCTACGCGCTCGCGCCGTCGAGCAGCCCGAACCTGTGGGACATCGTGGGCGGCGATACCGCTTCGATCATCGGCGATATCCGCGACGCCGAGCAGGTGTGCCAGTCGCTGCGGGAAGCCGATCCGCAAATCGTCATTCACATGGCCGCGCAGGCGCTGGTCAGGGAGTCCTACCGCGATCCGCTCGGAACGTACGCCACCAATGTCCTCGGCACCGGGACGCTGCTGCAGGCATGCCGCTCGCTCGAGGCCCTGCAGTGCGTGGTGATCGTCACCAGCGACAAGGTCTATGAGAATCATGGCGCGCAGCGCCCGTTCGAGGAGGCCGACCGGCTCGGCGGACACGATCCGTACAGCAGCAGCAAGGCCTGCGCCGAGCTGTTGACCAGCAGCTTTCGCGAGAGCTTCTTCAGCGGCGGCCCGCCGATCGCCTCGGCGCGCGCGGGCAACGTCATCGGCGGCGGCGATTGGTCCGCCGACCGTCTGGTTCCCGACTGTGTCCGCGCGCTGCAGGCAGGCGAGCCGGTCCGGCTGCGCTATCCGGATGCCGTCAGGCCCTGGCAGCACGTGCTCGAGCCGCTCGGGGGATACCTCGCGCTCGCGGAGGCGCTCGTGCTGGCGCCCGACACCGCGCCGCGCGCTGTCAATTTCGGGCCCGATCCGGCATCCTTTTGCCGGGTTCACGAAGTGGTCGATGCGTTCAGTGCGCGCTTCGGCGGGAATCCCGGGTGGGAGCGCGATTCCGCCGTGCATCCGGCCGAAGCGCACGCCCTGACCCTGTCTTCGGGGCTGGCCGAGCGCGCACTCGCCTGGCGGCCGCGTCTCGGCATCGGCGAATCGCTGGCGTGGACGGCGGACTGGTATCGATCGTACGCGGCGGGGGAGGATATGTTGAGGTTTTCCGAAGTGCAGATCTCGAAGTATCAACTACTGAACGGCCGAAGCCGATGAAATGCGTCATCCTCGCCGGCGGCAAGGGCACGCGCATTGCCGAGGAGTCGGGCTCCCGGCCGAAACCCATGCTGGAGATCGGCGGGAGGCCGATTCTTTGGCACATCATGAAACTGTATGCGGCGTTCGGCGTCAGCGAATTCATCGTATGTCTCGGCTACAAGGGCTACGTCGTCAAGGAGTACTTCGCGAACTATTTCCTGCATCAGGCCGACGTGACGTTCGACATGTCGGGCAATCGCGTCGAGTACCACGACTGCCGCAGCGAGCCGTGGAAGGTCACGCTGGTGGACACCGGCGAGGAGAGCATGACCGGCGGGCGGCTGCTGAAGGTGGAAAAATACCTGAACCCGGGCGAGCCGTTCTGCATGACCTACGGCGACGGACTGGCGAACATCGACATCGCCGCGGAGATCGCCTTCCATGCGCAGCGCGGCTGCAAGGCGACGGTCGCCTGCGTGCGCCCGCCCGCGCGGTTCGGCCGCGTCGTGATCGAAGGCACTCAGGCAATATCCTTCGAAGAGAAGCCGCAGGCCGAGACCGGCTTGATCAACGGCGGCTTTTTCGTGCTCGATCCGAGCGTGCTCGAGCTGATCGACGGCGCGCACACGGTGTGGGAGAAGGAACCCATGGAGAGCCTGGCGGCGAACGGGCAGCTCGCCGCGTGGATTCATCGCGGGTTCTGGCAGCCGATGGACACGCTGCGCGACAAGCAGCATTTGAACGCGCTATGGGACGGCGGCACGGCCCCGTGGAAGCTTTGGCAAGGCTAGCACCGCGATGGTAGGGCCGCTCACGGGCTGCCGCGCCTGCGGCGGCCGGCTATCCGTCACGATGGCCGATCTGGGGCTGCAGCCCCCGTCGAACGCGTTTCTGAGCTCGATGTCCGAGGCCGGGCACGAGAAGCGCTATCCGCTGCGCGCCAAGGTGTGCGAGTCGTGCAAGCTGGTGCAGCTCGACTACGATGTGGCGCCGGAAGAGCTGTTCCGAAATTACGTCTATTTCTCGTCGTACTCCGACCAATGGCTGGCACATGCGAAACAGTATTGCCACATGGCGCTTCGTCGCTTTGCGCTCGGCCCGCAGAGTCTGGTCGTGGAGCTGGCGAGCAACGACGGCTACCTGCTGAAGAACTTCGTGGAGCTCGGCATCCCCGTCCTCGGTATCGACCCTTCGGACACGGTTGCCGCCGCCGCGGAAAAAATCGGCGTGCCCACCTTGGTGGAATTTTTCGGCGAACCCCTGGCGAGAGCGCTGGCGAGCGAAGGCCGGAGCGCCGATCTGATCATCGGCAACAACGTACTGGCCCACGTGCCCCAGCTGAACGACTTCGTCGCCGGCATCGCAGCGCTGCTCAAGCCCGCAGGCACGACGACCATCGAATTCCCCCATGTCCTCAAATTGATCGAGCAGGTCGAGTTCGACACGATCTACCACGAGCACTATTCGTACTTCTCGCTTCACGCCATCGAACAGGTGTTCGGGCGGCACGGCTTGCGGATTCATGACGTCGAGGAGCTGCAGACGCATGGCGGTTCGCTGCGCATATTTGCCTCCCACAGCGCGCGCGCCGATGTGCAGGACAGCGCACCTCTTCGAAGCCTTCGGGCGCGGGAAGCGGCGGCCGGATTGGGCGGCCTCGATGCATATTGCCGTTTTGCCGAGCGGGTCGAGGGGTGCCGGCGCTCCTTGCGCGAGTTTCTGGCGCAGACGAAGCGCGAAGGCAAGACGGTGGCGGCCTACGGCGCCGCCGCCAAAGGCAACACGCTGCTCAATTACTGCGGCGTGACTGCGGAGGATATTTCCATGGTCGCCGACCGAAATCCCCACAAGCAATCGAAGCTCCTGCCCGGCACGCATATCCCGGTGGTCTCTCCCGAGCGCTTGATGCAGGCGCACCCGGACTACGTTCTGGTGCTGCCGTGGAATTTGCTGGAGGAGATCGTGCTGCAGCTCGACGCCATCCGTGCCTGGGGCGGCCGGTTCGTCGTCCCGGTGCCCGCGGTGCGCGTACTTCCATGATCTTCACCGAATCGCCGCTGGCGGGCGCCTACGCGATCGAGCCGACTCGGCTCGAGGACGACCGCGGTTTCTTCGCACGCACTTACGATGCCGAAGCATTTGCGGCGCGCGGGTTGCCGGCCGAGATGCCCCAGTGCAGCGTGTCGTTCAATGCGCGCAAGGGCACACTGCGCGGCATGCACTTTCAGGCGCCGCCCCACGGCGAAGACAAGCTGGTGCGATGCACCGCCGGTGCGATCTTCGACGTCATCGTCGACCTGCGCGCGGACTCGCCGACGCAGCGATGCTGGTTTGGAATCGAACTGACTGCGGAGAATCGCCGGTCGGTGTTCGTGCCCAAAGGGTTCGCGCACGGCTTCGTCACGCTCAAGGACGACACGGAGGTTTTCTACATGATTTCGGTACCGTACGCGCCCGGCTACGAGCGCGGCGTGCGCTGGAACGATCCGGCCCTCGCCATCCGCTGGCCGATCGAGCCGGCGGTCCTGTCTGCGCGCGATGCCGGTTTCCCGCTGCTCGGCACAGCACCGGACGCGTGATCGGGGAGCGGGTGTGATCGCAAAGAAGCGCGTGCTGGTCACGGGAGCGGGCGGATTCATCGGCCGGCACAGCCTCGAGCCGCTGCGCAGCGCAGGCTACGAGGTGCATGCCGTGCTCTCGGCGCGCGCGCATTCCGCGCCGCCGGCCGGCGACCAGGTGCACCGCGCCGACCTCCTCGACCTTCAGGCTATCGATGCGCTCATCGAGGCGGTCCGTCCCACACATCTGCTGCATTTCGCCTGGATCGTGACTCCGGGAGTCTATTGGAGCAGCGCGGAGAATTACCGCTGGCTGGCCGCGAGCCGGCACTTGATGCGCCGCTTCGCTGAAAACGGCGGTGTGCGCGCGGTCGTGGCGGGCAGCTGTGCGGAATATGACTGGTCGCGCGTCGAGGTCTGCCGCGAGCGCACGAGCCCGCTGGCGAACGAATCCGGAAAGGCCGTCGCGGCCTATGCCGAGTGCAAGATCGCCCTGCAGCAGGCGCTCGAGAATGTCGGGCGGGAACAGGGTCTGTCCACAGCTTGGGGCCGGCTCTTCTTTCAGTTCGGGCCGGGCGAGCATCCACAGCGCCTGGTGGCGTCCGTGATCCTCGATCTGCTCTCTGGCCGCGAGGCGCTGTGTACCCACGGCCGGCAGATACGCAGTTTCCTGCACGTGGCCGACGTCGGCGCCGCCTTTGCCGCGGTCTTGAACAGCGATGTCGAAGGACCGGTGAACGTCGGCTCGGGCGAAAGAATCTCGATCGGTGAGCTGCTCGAGCGGATTGCGCGGCAGATCGGGCGCACGGACCTCCTGAAGCTCGGTGCCCGCAGCTCCGCGCCGGGGGAGCCGGCGATTCTCGTTCCCGACATCGGCCGCCTGCGCGACGAGGTGGGCTTCAGCCCGCGATTGACGCTCGATGCGGGGCTTGCGGATGCGATCGGTTGGTGGCGGGATAAGCGCTTGGCAGCGGGGTAACCGCTCCCTCCACGGAGCCGTTGCCGGTATGTCGCTCGAGATCGCGCGCCTCCCGGGCCGCACGCCGCTGATCTTCATCGAGGCTCCCGGCGCCGGCGACACCGTACTGCTGTATGGCTCGGCTGCAGTCTGCAACAAGCGGTCGGTGGTCTCGACAGTCGCACCTCATTGTGGTCATCTCGCCCGAAGGAATAAAGCTCGACCTCAAAGACGGTTACAATCGCAGGCCGGGCGAGCGGGACATTGTCAGAGTGCGAGGGTCGTATGGATCTGGGAATTCGCGGTCGTCGAGCGATCGTTTGCGCATCGAGTCAGGGCCTCGGCAAGGGCTGCGCCGTGGCGCTCGCGGAGGCCGGAGTCTCGCTGGTCATCAACGGGCGCAACCGCCTGTTGCTCGAGCGAACGGCCGAGGAGATTCGGCAGGCGAGCGCAGTGGAGGTGACACCGGTGCTCGCAGACGTGTCGACCCAGGCGGGGCAGGAGGCGCTGCTGACCGCCTGCCCGGCGCCCGACATCCTGGTGAACAACAACGGCGGGCCGCCGTTTCGAGACTTTCGCGAATTGGACCGGCCGGCGCTGCTGACGGGAGTCACCATGAACATGGTGACTCCCATCGAGCTCATCCAGCGGGTCATCGATGCGATGGCGGCTCGTGGCTTCGGAAGAATCGTGAACATCACCTCCATCAGCGTCAAGATGCCGCTGGCGGGTCTCGACCTGTCGAGCGCAGCGCGCGCCGGGCTGACTGCGTTCGTGGCGGGAGTCGCGCGGACCGTCGCCGACAGGAACGTGACCATCAACAATCTGCTGCCGGGAAGCTTCGATACCGAACGCCTGCGCGGCGGCATTCGGGCCTCGGCGAAGCGTGCAGGACAGCCGGAATCCGAGATCGCACGCCAGTCGCAGGACGCAATTCCCGCGAAGCGCTTCGGCACGCCGGCGGAATTCGGACAGGCCTGCGCATTCCTCTGCAGTGTGCATGCGGGTTACATCACCGGCCAGAACATTTTGCTCGACGGAGGAGCGTATCCAGCCGCCTTCTGAGGCCGCGCAACACCCGATGGTGGACCCCGTGTGCGGAATGACGGTGACTGACCGCTCACCGCACGTGGTTCATCGGGAAGGAATGGCCGTGTATTTCTGCTGCGCCGGCTGTAAAGCGAAGTTCCTCGCCGACCCGGCCCGCTATCCGACCGCCCGGCATGCCTCGGTGGCCGGGGAACACGCCGCGCCGGCGAGCCCGGCCGGCACGATCTTCACCTGTCCGATGCATCCGGACGTGCGGCATGCCGGTCCCGGCTCTTGCCCGCTGTGTGGTATGGCGCTCGATCCGGTCGATCCGGGCGCAGACGCCGGCGCGAATCCCGAACTCATCGCCATGCGCCGGCGGTTCTGGATCGGGCTTCCTCTCGCATGCTTGGTGCTCGTACTCGACATGGGGTTCGCGCAGGCGCCGTGGTCCGCGTGGCTTCAATTCGCGTTCTCGACGCCGGTCGTGTGGTGGTGCGGCGGGCCGTTCCTGGTGCGTGGAGTCGACTCGGTGCGGCGCCGGTCGTTGAACATGTTCACGCTGGTCAGCATGGGCGTCGCCGCCGCCTACTTCTACAGCCTCGCGGCCATACTCGCGCCTCAGCTGTTCCCCGGCGATGTGCGCGACATGCGCGGCCAGATAGGCCTTTACTTTGAAGCGTCGGCCGTCATCGTCGTTCTCGTGCTGCTGGGGCAGGTGCTCGAGCTCAAGGCGCGTGAGCGCACGGGCGGCGCGATCCGGGCATTGCTCGAACTGGCGCCTCCGATCGCACACCGCGTGGCCGACGACGGCGCGGAAAGTGACATTGCGCTGGACGAGGCGCGCGTCGGAGACCGACTGCGCGTGCGTCCCGGAGAGCGCGTCCCCGCCGACGGAGTGGTACTCAGCGGCGCGAGCAGCGTCGATGAATCAATGCTCACGGGCGAACCGATGCCGGTCGACAAGACTGCGGGTGCGCGCGCAGTGGGCGGATCGGTCAACGGCTCGGGAGTATTCGTGATGCGCGCCGACAAGGTGGGCAGGGAAACCCTGCTCGCGCAGATCATTGCGCTGGTCTCCGCCGCCCAACGCAGCCAGGCGCCCATACAGCGTCTCGCCGATCGGGTCGCCGGCTGGTTCGTGCCAGCGGTCATGCTCGTCGCCGCAGTGACCTTCGCCGCGTGGCTCGGCTGGGGCCCGACTCCGGTGCTGTCGCACGCGCTGGTGGCGTCGGTGTCGGTGCTGATCATCGCCTGTCCGTGCGCGCTCGGGTTGGCGACGCCGATGTCCATCATGGTCGCGGTCGGCCGCGCAGCGCAGGCGGGGGTCCTGATCAAAAATGCGGCGGCGATCGAGCGACTGGAAAAGGTGGACACGCTGGTCATCGACAAGACCGGCACTTTGACCGAGGGGAGACCCCGGGTGACGGAAATCCATCCGGTGGCCGGTGGCGATCGCGACGCCCTCTTGAGCGTGGCGCAGGGCCTCGAGCAAATGAGCGAGCATCCGCTGGCGCACGCCGTTCGATCTTTATCCACCGGTCAACCGGTGCCGCCGGCGGCGGTCAGCGATTTCGCCGCGATCGCGGGCGAGGGTGTCCGCGGATCGGTCGGCGGCGAGCCGGTGGCTCTCGGCAGCATCAAGCTCATGCAAGGCGCTGGAATCGATCTGAGCCCGGTCGCCGCCGAGGCGGACCGTCTGCGCGATGACGGTTCGACGGTGGTGTACGTGGCGCGCGGCGGAGCTCTGCTCGGATTTCTGGCGATAGCCGACCCGGTCAAATCGTCCACCCCTGCGGCTCTGCATGAATTGCGCGCACGCGGACTCAAAATCGTGATGGTCACGGGCGACAACCTGCGGACGGCGCAAAGCATCGCCCGACAGCTCGGCATCACCGACATCGAGGCGGAGGTTCTGCCGGCGCAGAAGAGCGACATCGTGAATCGCCTGCGAGCTGCCGGGCGGGTGGTGGCGGTGGCGGGCGACGGCGTCAACGACGCGCCGGCGCTCGCGTGCGCGGACGTGGGAATCGCGATGGGGACGGGCTCCGAGGTCGCGATCCAGAGCGCGGGCATCACGCTGGTGAAGGGCGATCTTACGGGAATCGTTCGAGCGTGCATCTTGAGCCGCGCCGCCATGCTGAATATTCGGCAGAATCTGGCTTTGGCCTTTGCTTACAACGCGATCGCGATACCCGTTGCGGCCGGGGTCTTGTACCCGGCGTTCGGTGCGTTGCTGTCGCCCATGGTGGCGGCTGCCGCGATGAGCTTCAGTTCGGTTTCAGTCATCGCCAATGCGTTGCGGCTGGGCAGAAGAGAGGTATCCCATGAATGAACCCGGCGAAGCCGGCATGCTGCTCGAGGCGCAACAGGCGGCGTTCCGCGCCGAAGGCGTCGTCAGCGCTCGCGCGCGCATGGATCGCCTGGACCGCGCGCTCGACTTGCTGGTGCGGCATCAGGACGCATTTTGCGAAGCGGCCGCCGCCGATTTCGGGCAGCGGCACTCGACCATGACGCGCTTCATGGACATATTGCCCTCGTATTCGGCGCTCAAGCACGCCCGCAGACATGTGCGCCACTGGATGCGTCCGCAGCGGCAGCGCGTCGGGTTGCCGGCGGGCGCCCCGGGCGTGCGCGCCGAGATCGTGCGCCAGCCCCTGGGCGTGGTCGGCGTCATCAGTCCGTGGAATTTCCCCCTCACGCTCACCTTCGGTCCGCTTGCCGGCATTCTCGCCGCCGGCAATCGGTGCATGATCAAGCCGTCCGAACTCACGCCGGAGGTGAGCTCGCTGCTCCAGCGATTGGTGGGCGAATACTTCGACACCCGCGAGGTAGCCGTGGTCATCGGCGGAGCGGACGTGGCCGAAGCATTCTCGCGCCTGCCGTTCGACCATCTGCTGTTCACCGGCTCGACCTCGGTCGGACGGCGCGTGATGGCGGCCGCGGCGGCGAACCTCGTTCCGGTGACCCTGGAGCTCGGCGGCAAGTGTCCGGCGCTGATCGGGCGCTCGGTGGATCTTGAGCGAGCGGTCGATCGAATCATGCTCGGCAAGCTCGCCAATGCCGGGCAGATGTGCATTGCGCCCGACTACGTGTGCGTGCCCCGCGAATTGCTCGACAATTTCGTGCAGCTGGTGAGAGAGTGGGTCGGGCGCGTGTACCCAGGACTGCCGTCGAATCCCGACTACACCGGCATGGTGAGCGTGCGCCACGCCGCGCGCATGCGCGCATTCATTGCCGACGCCGCTGCAAAGGGCGCGCGCGTGGTCTCCTTGGGGCCACGGGACGAAGCGGGCTCTGCGCGCGAGCGAGTGATCGCGCCGGCGCTGATACTCGACGCCACGGCGCAGATGCAGGTCATGCAGGAGGAGATCTTCGGCCCGCTGCTGCCGGTACTCGCGTACGAGCGAATCGATGATTCGATCGCGGACATCAACGCGAGGCCGCGGCCGCTCGCGCTGTATTACTTCGGCAGGGATCGAGCCGAGATGCAGCAGGTTCTTTCCCAAACGCACTCCGGAGGCGCGACCATGAACGACATCGCCATGCATTTCATGGCGCAGGAGCTGCCCTTTGGAGGCCTCGGCGCCAGCGGCATGGGCGCTTACCACGGGAAATACGGCTTTGAGCGCTTCAGCCATGCACGCGCGGTGTTCTATCAAACGCGCCTGGATGTCGCGGGGCTCGTAGGCTTGCGGCCGCCGTACGGTGCGCGCGCGCTCAAGATATTGAAGCTGTTCATTCGGCGCTGAGATGAGCGGGGGCCCTCCAAAGTCCACCCCCTCAGTGCGCGATCAGAATGCCAGGAACCTTCCGCCCGCCAGAGCCGCCGGCGGCGAATCCGGCAAATCTCATTCGCCGATTTGGTAGGTGAGGGGCTGCACCATGGCTGTCTCTCGTTGCGCCGTACCGCGCAATTATCCAACATCGAAAGCCGCCGGCGGCGATGGCCGCCCCATCCGTCAACGCGACCTCGGGCATCGTTTCCGTCTATGCCATCAATGGCGGGCAGCGGTATGCTGTCGGCGGTAAGCGGCTCGCCTTACCCGGCGGGGACTCTGCCTTCGGCAATCGCGATCAGCGATTAGGATTGGCGTACCATGGGTCTCGCCCACGATGCATCCAAGCGAGGTGTTGCGTCACATCATGAAATCGACATGGCTCCTACCTTTGTTATTGAGCATCGCCATGACGGCCTGCGGCGGCAGAAAGCCCGGACAGCCCACGGCATCGCCAGTCACCCCCGTACGGGCACTTTGGGGCAAACCTGCGACCATCGCGCCACATCCCGACCTACCGGTCGAGAAACCGCTTCTCCGGCGAGCGAAGCTCACGACCACCGGATTAAGCGGTGATTCCTTTCGAATGAGTGGCGGGTCCGTGTAGAGTGCCGGTGGCGTTTTTGCAAGAGATTGGGATGACTAATAAAGCCATTGCGACTTCCCCGCAAACGTACGCACGAACAGGTGGCGCGCTATACCTGGCAATCATCGTTCTCGGTGCCCCGTGACTCACGGCGGGCGCCTCGCGGCAGGTTCCCTGGGACTTGCCGAGTCCGTTGTGATGGGCGTGGCGGGCACTGCGCCCGCGTTCAGCGTCGCGGCCACGACCGCGACGCTGGTTGCCGCGGTCGGAGGGCTGGCGCCGGCGAGTCTGCTGTATTGCGGATTCATCATGTTCGGTACCGCGCTCGCGTTCCGGCACCTCAACCGGGGCGATCCGAATGCCGGCGCGTCCTACGCATGGGTGAGCCGAGCCTTCGGACCGGTGCTCGGCTTTTTCGTGGGCTGGGCGGTGCTGGTCGCGACCGCCGTATTTATGCTGTCCGGAACTGTGCCGGCCGCCACCGCGACCTTGTCGCTCATCGCGCCGTCACTGACGGCCAACATCACCGCGGTCACTCTGGTCGCGGCCGGCTGGATGATCGTCATCAGCGGCGTGGCGGTCAAGGGCATCAAGCTCGCGAGCTACGTGCAGGTCACCCTGACCGCGATCGAAGTGGCCATCCTCGTCATTATTATTGTCGCCGCCGTGGTTCGTGCCTGGGGCCATCCAGCGCACGCCCTGACGTTCGGTTCGTTCTGGCCCGGATCCTTCACGCCGCAGATGTTCGCAAGCGGGGCGCTGACCGCGGTGTTCGTTTTCTGGGGCTGGGATGTTGCCCTGAATCTCAACGAGGAGACGCGCGATGCCGCCGAGACGCCCGGACTCGCTGCGGTGCTCTCGATGGTCGTCGTGCTGCTCCTGTTCGTTGGATTTGCCGCAACGACGCTCTTGGTGCTCACGGACACCGAGATCGAGGCGGCAGGCACCAACATCGTGCAAGCCATCGCCGACAAGCTATTTCCGCGACCGTGGAGCTATGTCGCAGTGGTGTCAGTGATGCTGAGTACGATCGGCGCGCTCGAGGCCTCTATTCTGTCGTTCACCCGCACGATGTATGCGAAGAGCCGCGGCAACGCTCTGAACGGTCGCTATGCGCGCCTGCATCCCACGTGGAAAACGCCGTGGATCGCGAGCGGCCTGCTGCTCGGGATCGGCCTGGTGCTCGTGTTTCTGTCCTCATACATGCCGACCGTCGCGACCATCATGCGCGATTCCGTCAACGCGATAGGATTTCAGGCCGCCTTCTACTACGGCCTCGCGAGCTTCGCCTGCGCGTGGGGCAGCCGTGACACGGTGCGTCACAATCGAACTGCGTTCGTGATGCGTGTGCTATGGCCGGTGGCGAGCGCGCTGTTTCTCGGTTTCGTGGCGCTGTACAGCATCCCTACGTTCGATCTTGCCACCAACCTGATTGGTTTGGGTGGCATCGTCGTCGGCGTCGTCCCGTTGTTCCTGAACCGACGACGCATGGCGATCGCTGCGCTCGGGGCTTGAGGAGTTCCGGTGCAACACCGGCAGAGACCCGGAGCGCTGGTGGCGCCGACCGTTGCCGGATGGTCGCCAGCAAGCCGACTCCGCTCGCGCGAACAATGGACAAGCGTGTTACCCGCTGCGTTCGGGTGTCGGACTACATGCGAACGCTGCATCCAGCCCGCTCATGGGGCGTACAGCCAGTCGGGCAGCGGCAGACATGTGGGGAGCCCACGCCGGGCAATTGGCGCAATGTCTAGTGCGACGCACCAGAGAAGCCGGTGTGGAAAACATCACGTCTTACCGACGACCACCAGGCTTAGCTTTGGTGACGATCTTCATTAACCACTATCAGTTCGCGGGATGATTACCGCCGCCCGATCTAGGCATCGGACCCTCGCCCTTCTGCTGGCGTGTGCTGCCTTGTGTACACCGCTCGGCGCGATGGCGGCGGAGACCAAGCGGGTGTTGCTCCTGCATTCGTTCGGGCGGGAATTCGCGCCGTATGATGTGATCGTGGCTGCGTTTCGCTCCGAGTTGGCGAAGGGTTCGAGCGAGCCCGTAGCCGTCTATGACGCATCGATGGACGCTGGGCAAGCATCAGGATCGGATGTCCAGCAACCGCTGTTGGAACTTCTGAGCCACCGCTTCTCCGGCTCGTCCCCGGATGTGGTGGTCACGATTGGCCCGCCTGCTGCGGCCTTCTATCCGCAGAATCGGGACAAGGTGTTCCCCGGGACGCCCGTGGTGATTGCGGGAATAGACGAGCGGTTCATCCCCAAGGCCGCGCTGCGCGCCGGAGACGCTGCAGTCGCCTCCCAACAGAGCCTGCCCGGGGTGGTTGACAACATTTTGCGGGTGCTGCCCGAGACGCAAAGGATCGCCGTAGTGATTGGAGACACGCCGCTGGAACGGTTTTGGGTTGGCGAAGCCAGCAGGCAGTTCGCGCGTTTCGCGAACCGGGTGAGTTTCGAGTGGCTCAACGATCTCTCTTTGGGGCAGATGCGCCAGCGGGTTGCCGCTCTTCCACCACACTCCGCCGTGCTGTATACAATCCTGATTACAGATGCTGCCGGCGTGCCGCACGAACGGGGGGCTGCGCTCGCAAGCCTGGTTGAGGCATCGTCTGCTCCGGTCTTCAGTCTCTTCGAGAGTGAGCTCGGACGCGGTGTCGTCGGGAGCAGCGGCCCATACCGTTCGCAACAACGTGAGGGCGCACTGGCGGCAGCTGCAGCGTTGCGCGCATTGAGTGGCCAGATCCCCGCGGACCCCGCAATTCATCTCGTTGACTACGATGGCTCAGTCTATGATTGGCGCGAGCTCAAGCGCTGGGACATCGACCCCGCGCGCCTGCCCCCTGGGAGTGAAATTCGCTTTCAGCCGCCGTCCGTTTGGGACGAACATCGCACTTTGATCATGACGGCCATCTCAATCTTTGTGTTGCAGGCTGCGTTATCGATTGGACTCGTGTGGCAGCGTATCCGCCGCCGCCGCGCCGAGCGAGAAGCACTGAGCTTGAGCGGACGCCTGATCACCGCGCATGAAGACGAGCGGCGCTGGCTGGCGCGCGAGCTGCACGACGACATCACGCAGCGGCTCGCCGGATTGGCGATCGACGCCGCCAAACTTCCGGGAGGCGACCCGTCGCCGTCGGATGATGCACGCCGTTCCATCCGCCGGGGACTGGCGCAACTGAGCGAGGACGTACACAATCTCTCGTACCGGCTGCATCCCTCGGTGCTCGACGATCTCGGCCTGGTCGAGGCGCTGAAAGCCGAGTGTGAGCGGGTTGCGCGTTCCGAGTCCGTGCACGTGGACATTGAGGCGGACAGTCTTCCGCCAAGCCTGCCGCGCGAAGCAGCGCTCTGTATCTATCGGATCGCCCAGGAGGCTTTGCGCAATATTGGCCGTCATGCCAAAGCAAGTATCGTGCAAATATCGCTCGCGTTGAAGGATGGTGGTTTGCTGCTCGCCGTCAGCGACAATGGCAGCGGCTTTGAGCCTGGCCTGCAAACTCATCGGCCGAGTCTCGGCCACGCAAGCATGCGGGAGCGGATTCGGTTGCTGGGTGGGACGCTCGATATCCAGAGCACTCCCGGCAGGGGTACAACCGTCATTGCATGGGTGCCGATTCCGGAGGCATCTTTGTGAGCCGCGTGCGCGTCCTGCTTGCCGACGATCACAGGATTGTTGCCGAGGGGCTGAAAAGCCTGCTCGTTGCCGAATTCGACCTCATCGGCGTGGTGGAGGACGGCCGTGCGATGGTCGAGGCTGCCAAAGGGCTCAAGCCCGACGTGATCGTGGCCGACATCATGATGCCGCACTTGAATGAGCGGTCGAGCGCGTGACGCGGAACCCTTGGAAACACGAGTTCCTGCCGCGCAAGACCGTAGAACTGATCGGTTTAGCGGTAAATGCCGCGTGCACGAATCTCAATCCCGAAGGTACCCGACGACATATTCGCGGGGCGCTCGATGCCGGTGCAAGCCGGGATGAGATTCTGATGGTGCTCAAGATGGCCTCGCTTCTATCCATTCACTCGTGCAGCTTGGGTGCTCCGCTCCTCCTGGAGGAAGCCAGGGCCGCGGATGTACACCCGATGCAACATTCGCAACCCCTCACGCCGACTTGCGACAAACTTCGCGCCAGCGGCGGGTGGAACGAGGCATGGACGCCGTTTTACAACCTCGACCCAGAATGGACGGAGCAATTCATGGCGGCGGGCATTCCCGTCTATGCTGGCGGCGTCTTATCCCCGAAACTCGCGGAACTCCTGAGCATCGCATTCGACACCTCGTACACCCACATGTACGCGCCGGGAACGCGCCGGCACATCAATGCGGCTCTCAAGCTGGGGGCCACGATGGAAGAGATCATGGAAGTGCTCAAGCTCTGCGTCATTCAGGGCGTGCAGGCCTGCAATCTGGGAGTGCCAATCCTCGCGGAGGAATTGGCGCGGTCGCAATGATTGATCGACGCACAAGAGCTCACGGCTCTCGCGCGTAGTGGCATTCCTTGTGGCAATCTTCGCGGCGTCCGCTCATGCTGAGTTGAGCCCGGAGGATTTGGCGAAGATCGCGCAAAATCCCGCCGGCAACCTGATCAGCGTGCCATTCCAAGAGAATCTGGATCTGGGGCGCCGGCGCCGTCACCCAGCTGCCCTACGCACAGCAATGACTTACTCGGCAACAACAACGCGGGACTGGGACCTTCCTCGGAATCGTGGCCCTGTTCGCGGTCCTGCTGCGGCAATAGTTCTTCAACGGCAATAGTTCTTCAATAAAGGAGTTCCCAATGTCCTTGCACTCAGCATCCATCGATCGACGTATACGAGCAACCTTCGCGGCAGCGCTCATCCTGGCTGTTTTTTCTCCGTCCCTCGCGGTCGGCGATTCGCCGAGTTCGCCGTTTACGGGACTCGAACTCATCCCCTCAAAGAATGTCGGGGCCCTGTATCGCCGGCCCGACGTGGATATATCTGCCTACAGCAAAATAATGATCGGTGAACCCGCGGTTGAGTTCAGCAAGAATTGGAACCCGCGCAACTATGGGACGTTTGGTCTCTCCGCTGCGCAGCTGACGAAAATCCGGGTCGATCTGGCGGCCATGGCCAAGAGCGTTTTTGCGAAGACCCTCAACCGCAGGCACGTCAAAAAGGGGATACAACATGAAATTCAACCGGAACTGCGGGCGCCATATTTGGGGGCACTCACGCGTGGGGAATTTCTACGCCTGACGCGGTGGGACTTGCAAATCCAGCGACCCACCTAGCACCGTGGTCGAACTTGCAAATGGAACTGGTTCAGTTCCGGAAGACCACATGTACTCGGGCGTAATCATCATCTTTTGAACGGCAGGATTTGTAACATGCCCGCAACCACCGCCCACGCCCCCGGGGTCGGCAGGAGACGATGGCAGGTCCTCCGAATTGATGTAGGCCCCGACCGTGTCTACATCGATTTCCTTTACTTGTTCCCAAAGCCGATTTTTCCGCAGCGCGCGACGAGGGAGTGACTGCCGCTGATAGCGCTTGATTATTCAGGCTGTTTCGCGTTGGGAGCCTATATGGTGCTCGCGGCCGACGCGACTAGCTTAAGCGCGGCAACGATAGGCGCCGTATGCATGCGCAGCTGGCGAAACGCGGAGGCATCGCTCCGCCTGAGCGAATCCAGGCAGTTGTGCTCAAGATGGCGGAGCGAGAGATCTCTCGCGGTTTGGGCTCAGGCGAGTCGGTTCGCTCGATTGCCAGACGCTTAGGTCGCGCGCCCAATGCTCGTGCCCACGATCATCACGCCGGGCGAATGGAAACTGCTCATCAATCCACTGCACCCGCAGTTCTCACTGACATGGATCGTGACTGGCCCCGATGTCTACGCCTTCGATGCACGATTGCTCCCGGTCCAGAAAGAGACTCGATCCCGTAGAACGTCTCGGCGTCAATTACGGCGCGAGTCCCTCGAAAATAGTGGACAAAAAGTGGACATGGATGCTTCCGCTTTCTGTAAGTCATTGATTATTGGCGCTCCCTACGGGATTCGAACCCGTGTTACAGCCTTGAGAGGGCCGCGATTCAGTCCAGGGTTGTCTAGCGCCATCTTAAATATCTCGCCATTTATAGGCGTTGTGAGTATCGCTGTCCATGCATTTCCAGCATAATCTTTTCGTACCGTTTCGTACGGGGACATTACAGCCTTGGCCGATTTGTCAAAAAAGCGCGAGCGCGAGCGTCTCAAGATCCAGCGCTGGCCGCATTACATGAAACTCGCCGAAGGGGCATACCTTGGATTTCGGCGAGGTCCCGATACCTGGCAGGCTCGCTTTCGCGATCGCGGTGGCGTTCAGCAATACAAAGCGCTCGATGAGATCGGCCGCGATGACTACGACGGAGCCAAGCGTGCGGCCGAGGCCTGGTTCTCACAGATGGGTTGCTCCGCTGTGCGATCGATCAAACGCGCTACCGTGCGAGACGCGCTCGAGGCGTATATCACGGATCTGAAGCGTCACGGTCGCACCGACGCGGCTCGAGAGGCGCGCGGCCGGTTCAAATTGACGGTGGATAAGGACCCGCTAGCCGACCTCGCGCTCGAGGCTGCCGCCCGCGATGACTTCGAGGAATGGCGAGACCGCCTGGTGCACGGGCGCAAGCCGCGTTCGGTCAACCGTCAGGTCCGCTCGGTCGTTGCTGCGCTCAACCGTGCTCACGAGCTCGGCCACGTCGGCAATCCTGCGGCTTGGTCTCTCAAGCCGCTGGCCGATGACACCGAGGACGAGGGCGATACTGCGATATTCCTGAATCCCGCGCAGCGCGCAGCGCTGATCGCCGCAGCGGACGAACACACGGGTGCATTCTTGCGGGGCCTCGAGCTCACCGGCGCGAGGCCCAAGGAGCTCGCCGCGGCGACCGTTCGAGACTTCGACGGCAAGGCGCTCAAGTTCTCGCATCGGAAGGGGAGGCCTGCAAAAGTGCGCGTGCGCTACACGGTCCTTGGCCCCGAGGGCGTCGAATTTTTCACGCAGCGCGCAGCCGATAAATTGCCAACGGCGCCGCTATTCACTGAAGACGGCAAGCAAACCTGGCGCCGGCACATCTGGGCCCGGCAGATTCGCGCCGCCGCCAAGTCGGTCAACGAGAAGGCACGGGGTGCGGCGCGCATTCCACCGGGCGTCGGCGCATACTCGTTCCGGCACGCACGCATCAGTGAACTGCTGCAGGTTTTCAACGTGGATCCACTCACTGTAGGGCACCAAACCGGTACAAGTCTTGCGATGATCGAGAAGGCGTATATGCGATTCATCCCGCAGGCGCTGCAGGAAAAGCTTGCAGGGCTCAAGGCGAGGGCGTGAAGCGCGTGTATTTTCCCCACGGACATCGTGATGGGCGCACCGCTATCTAGTGAAGCTTCTGACTTCTACGAGCGGCGTGTAGCCTTGACGACTGTGTACAAATGTGCATACAATTAGAGCATGGATGGATTCGAATGGGATCCGGCCAAGGCGGCGGCAAACCTTGCTAAACACAAAGTGGATTTCGCAGATGCCGCCCTGTCGTTGGAGGATTTGCGGGCACTGACGATCCCCGATCCAGATGCCGCCGACGAGGAGAGGTTCATCACGTTGGCCACGGATCCAACGGGACGAATTCTCATCACGGTGTACAGTTACTCAGGGGCCAATCGGCGCATCATCTCGTCGCGCAAGGCCAGCCCCGGTGAACGCAAACGGTACGAGGCACGCTAATGCGCAAAGAGTACGATTTTTCCAAAGCCAAGCGCGGGCCTGTCATGGCTCCGGCCAAGGGCAAAACTCGGATTACCATTCGGGTTGATGACGACCTGCTGGCTTGGTTTAAGCAACAAGTCAACGAAGCTGGTGGTGGGAACTATCAGTCGCTGATTAATGCAGCGCTCCGCGAGCATATTAAGCGCAAGATCGAGCCGCTAGAGGCTACCCTGCGCCGCGTGTTGCGAGAGGAACTGCGAGCCACCGGCTGACGGATTCCGCCGGGTCCAGGCCGGAGTGAAGTGGCGACGGCTCGGACGAGTACTCCAAAACTCGTAGGTCAAGCCGTGGTCGGTCTGGCGTCGCGCTTCGTGCGGAGCTGGCATAATTATCAGCGCGTGTACCAGCCATTGGCCGATGCCTGGGCCATTTACGATAATTCGGACCGCGAACCGCAACTACTGGAGAGAGGGCCTTGAAAACAAAGAAGAGACGTCCAGCACCAAGTTTTGCTGCAGGAGTCGGACAGGCGCTGCGCAAAGCCGCGAAAGATGCGGCAAAGACGGCGCGGATGCACGGTACGCCCTTGTACGTGTGGGAAAACGGAAGGGTCGTCGCGAAGAAGCCTTAAGAAGCGGAAAACAATTCGCGAAACAACCGCTGAGACTCGCGCAGTCCCTCCTCGGTGAACACGATCGACTTGGCTTTGCCGACCGGGTCAGTGATTAGCCTTTCTCGTGCAATCGATGCATCGCGTCCCAGTCAAATCCCTTCCAAGCGCGGCACCCCTCATGCAGGCCGAGATATAGGAGCGCGAGCACTGCGTCGTCGATCGTCCCCGTATTGATGTCCGTCACAATCGTCTGCCGGGTCAAAGCTTCCAAAGCTCGCGGCTCAAGTCGTCGGTCAGGGCCGGGCGACTTCCTGCGCGTCGCAGGACTTGACGTAGCGCTCGAGCTCGCCGGCGGTAATGTAGGTTCGCGCGCCGTCCTTTTGGATTTTGATCGCACCTTCGCCAATTCGATTATAGAGCTGCGCTCGGCTCATGCGAAGAATGTGGGTCGCCTCCGATATTTCAAAGCGTAGCGCCGGCAGCGCACTGACGGCGTCTCCAGCGAGATGTCGTTCGGCGGCGACCATCAAACCGGCTGAATGGGATCGAGCGTTCAAGTCGTTCGAGGTATGGACGTTGCGGTTAGTTGACGGACTGGTGGCCGGCCGTGCGGGGGTTCTGATGTCACCACTCACGGGGGATGCTCCGATGTTGCGCCCTCCCCGATAGAGTATCGCAGTTCGTGGGAATCAGGCCCCACACGTTTCGACCGAAAGTCCCGTCGAATGCTGGGCGGCAATTCGAGAAAACTAACGGGTCCGAGGTTCATGGGTCCTGACCTTTTCTCTTCGCTTTCCATCGGCGTCTACTGCTATCTGCTCGCACTCAGTCAATGGCGGATGCATTTGCGCCAGGAACCGGCGGATGTCACGAGCGACTTCGAAGTGTCCTGCGCTCTCGAGCACATCGTGAACGACATACCAGCCTTGCTCCACTTCGCGACGGGTTGCGACGAGGGTCGCCTTACCCGGCTCCGGTTGATTGCGGTCGCGACCAACATACGAATTGAGCTTCCCCTGGACGTAGGTGGACGAGTCGCGCGCGGCAAAGCGAAAAACGCCATCTGCTTTTGGAACTCGCGTCTCGCCGCGCACCGCGCGCTCGGTTGCATTCGCCGCAATGCCTTGCTCGCGTAAATGAGCCGCAAACTGTTGCCTCCAGTCGCGAAGCGTTGCTTTGCGGATGTTGAGCCGCACACCCTGTTCGCTGACAGCTCGGACGACGAGGTGCACGTGCGGATGGTCTTGGTCCGTATGCAACGCCATCGCGTAACGATGTTGAAGCGCAAATCGGTTCAGGGCGAACGCTCGAACGGCCGCCGCGAGCCTGTCGGACGGGGTGCCCTTCGGCATCGAGAAGATGAGATTGTGCACGAGCTTGGGCGGCCTGCGTCCATAGGCGATGGCTCGATCGGTATGGCGGCGCAGCACATCCAGGTCCAGATCCCAATCGAGCATCAGATCTTGCTCAAATCCTCTTTCCATCAGCCTCTCGCCCATATCGGTTTCGATCTCGCCCAGACCTTTGCGCCCGATATAGTCAAAATGGGCGCCGACGCCCTGCAGGGTCCGAGCGCCGCCGGAGACCTTAATCATGACCTCCGGGAATCGACGAGCAGTCCTTGCGATGGAGGCCACTTCGCTCGGGGTCAGTTTCGCCTCCGGGCCGCGCCGGCCGAAGCTCGCGATATCGAGCAAGGGATGCTCCGTGCCCAGATCAACGATTCGCTTTGGCATCGTCGGTCTCCCAGCTGGCTATGTTCGCCTCAATCAAACCCTTGAAGTGCGCCCGCAATCCTTCGAAGGCCGCTAGCATCGCTCTTAGGTCCGCGGTCGTCAGTCCTTCGACCCGCCCGGTCTGGTGGGCGACCCGGGCGATCTGATTCAGATTCCGACCCACCGCGCCCAGCGCACCGACGGCGTGCCTCAGCTCGGCGAGCTCACGATCGGGGAGGGGCGGTACTCCGCGCAGGTGAGAGCGAACCAGCATCGAGACGTAGGTCGCCGACGCCAGTCCACGGCGGGCGGCGCGTTCGCGAAGTAGCGCGTGATCGTCCGGCCGCAGCCGGACATAGACGCGAGCGCGTCGACCGATCGGTTCGACAGCAAGCACCCTGGCATCGCTCGCCGGCGCCATACCAACCACGCCGATGACCAAGCGCTTGAGCACCGCCGATTCGGTCAATCCTCGCTCTACAGCAATCGCCTGCAGCCGCAACTTGATCTGCGGATCGATTCGACATTGGATGCAGGGACTTGCGGCCATGTCGAACATCGTCTGACATCGGCGGCACTTTGCCTATCCTGCAAAGCGCACGAATTGACCTCTGAATGCTGCATAAATCGCACTGCGGTTATGCCGTCGCGGCAGTGTGGCGCTGCTGCCACCTCGCAGCAAAACGGCAGCCCGCGATACTAGACCAAGGTCCAATGGCGAGAGGTTCTAATACAGATCGAAATGAAACGCATTCACTGAGCGGAATCGTGTCGTTAAGTGGCACGGCCAGGTGCATCAAGTGAGGAGGGACCCATGTCAACGCTAACGAAGAAGAATCGTCTGTGCGCTGTGCTGTCTGTCGGACTGGCGCTCATCTCCGGCTCGGCACTGGCGCAGCAGAGCAAACCCAATATCGTGTTCATCATGGGTGATGACATCGGCTGGATGCAGCCGAGCATCTACCATCGCGGCTTGATGGTCGGCAAGACGCCCAACATCGATCGCATCGGCAATGAAGGCGCGATCTTCATGACCTATTACGCCGAGCAGAGCTGCACTGCGGGGCGCAATGCGTTCTTCACCGGCATGCATCCGCTGCGCACCGGGATGATCCCGCCGCAACTGCCCGGCAGCCCGTCGTACCTGCGACCCGGCACCCCGGCGCTGGCGAAGTTCCTGCACGACCTCGGCTACAACACCGGCGAGTTCGGCAAGAACCACTTGGGCGATCACACGCAGGCGCTGCCGACGGCGCACGGCTTCCAGGAGTTCTGGGGCTATCTGTACCACTTGGATGCGATGCAGGGCGTGAGCTTCCCCGACATCAACCGGACCCCGACCGACCAGGCCATCGCTCCGCCGTGCAAGAACACGCCGATCAAAGGCCTCGCGGAAGTTCCCGGCGCGGTGGATCCGAGAACCAGCTCTTTGCCTGACGCCCCCGCGGCCGGTGATCTGGTGCCACTCCTCCGATGGCACGGAAGCGAACCAGACGTGCCAGGACCAGGGTCCGCTGACGCTGGAGCGTTCCAAGACCGTGGACGAGGAGATCTCCTCCAAGGTCGTCGACTTCCTCGATCGCAACGATCCGAAGAAGACCAGCAAGCCGTTCTTCGTCTGGTACAACCCGGCACGCATGCACATCACGACCGTTCTGTCACCGAAGTACATGGCCATGGTGGGTGAGCCCGGCGGCATGGACTGGGGCGTCAACGAAGCCGGCATGAAGCAGATGGACGACAACATCGGCTACGTCATCAAGAAGCTCGAGGACATGGGCCAGCTCGACAACACCATCTTGGTCTTCACCACCGACAACGGCGCCGAGGTGATCACCTTCCCCGACGGCGGCAACACGCCCTTCAAGGGCGGCAAGCTTACGACCTGGGAAGGCGGCATGCGCGCCCCGGCGGTCATCCGCTGGCCGGGACACATCAAGCCGGGCACGGTGCTGGACGATATCTTCGCATCCCTCGACTGGCTGCCAACTTTGGTCGACATCGCCGGCGGGCCCACGGGCGATGGGCTGAAGAAGCAGATCGAGGCCGGCAAGTACCCCGGGATCGTCAAGACCACGCTCGATGGCGTTGACCAGCGCGACTATCTTGAAGGCAAGTCCAAGAAGTCGGCGCGCGACACCTTCTTCTACTACACCGGCCCTGTACCTTCGGCGGTGCGGTACAAGAACTGGAAGCTCTACTTCTCGATGGCCGGCTGCTGCGCGAGTTGCGGACTTGCGGGGGTGGAAACCTTTAAATGGCCCTTGGTCGACAACATCAAGCGCGATCCCTTCGAAGGCTCTGTGGGCGACGATATGAAAAGCCTACTGGCTCAAGGCGGCGCACTGGCCGGACCCGTGACCGCGTATCTCTATGACTGGAACATCATTCCCTTGGGCCAGATCCTGTGGCTGAAGGAACTGGAATCCTACGGGCCGTTCCCGCCGCTGCAGGACCCGGAGAGCTACAACCTGACCCAGGTCATCCAGGAGGTCAAGAAGCAACGGACGGATCAGTCACGCCGGCGACTGAAACCCGAAGACGTCGATGACTCGAGCGGGCGGTCTTAGGGCCGCCCGCATGTTTTGCGTACGCCCGGTACTCACGAACGTCGAGCAATTCAAGACAGTGGTGTCGGTCGAATGCGAGACGACGGTAACGCGGTCGTATGGAAAATGAGTTGCCGCCTAGCTGCCGGTCGCGACCGGCTACTTCGTGGTCGTGAGTCGTCGGACCGTTGATTCTCGGAAATAGGATTTGCTCGGCGCGGAGGCCCTGTGTGCAACACTTCGGATTCCTGCGCGACCGGATTAGAGTTGAGTTGACTTCCGCATGTTTTCCGTAGGTGTTCCGAGTGCATCGTATCGGCAAATCGTCGACACCTATTTTCGTACGATTTTCGTACAAAGCTTCTGGCAATCTCGTAAATGCTTGATTTATTGGCGCTCCCTACGGGATTCGAACCCGTGTTACAGCCTTGAGAGGGCCGTGTCCTAGGCCTCTAGACGAAGGGAGCGTCGATTTGGATCCGGACCGCCCGGAGCCAAGAGGGCTGGTAGTATACGGGCCAATTTTTTGGACTCAAGCGGAACGCCCCTTTTTGAACCAGCCGTCGACGCAATTCCCGCACGTGGTGATCCCACGGGCGGAACATTCGATCTCGCGTGCGGCGATTTCGCCGAATGCCCTGAAAGTGCTTTATCGCCTCAAAGAAGCGGGCTACGAGGCCTTCCTGGTCGGCGGCGCAGTGCGCGATTTGCTGCTGGGGATCACGCCCAAGGATTTCGATGTGGCCACCAATGCGCTGCCGGAAGAGGTGCGGCGGCTGTTTCGAAATTGCCGACTCATCGGCCGCCGCTTTCGCCTCGCCCACGTGCATTTCGGCAGCGAGATCATCGAAGTCGCCACGTTCCGCGCCGCCGCCGCTCCGGAGCGCGAGGACGCGGAGGACTCGGACCTCGATGCCGAGACGGCGCCGGCGGATGAATCCGAGCATCGCGCGTTCGATACGACCGGACGCATCCTGCGCGACAACATCTACGGGACGATCGAAGAGGACGTGTGGCGGCGGGACTTCGCCGCAAACGGCCTGTATTACAACATCGAGGATTTTTCCATTTGGGATTTCGTCGACGGTGTGGCGGACGTCCGGGCGCGGCGTCTGAAGCTGATCGGCGATCCGGAAACCCGCTACCGCGAGGACCCGGTGCGCATGCTGCGAGCGGTGCGCTTCGCCGCGAAGCTCGATTTCTCGATCGATCCGGCCACCGAACAGCCGATTCGGGGGCTCGCGTATCTGCTCGATGGCGTGCCGCCGGCGCGATTGTTCGATGAATGCTTGAAATTGTTCTTGTCGGGCTTCGGCGGCAAATCGTTCGCCTTGCTTGAGAAGTACGGTTTGTTCGAGCATTTGTTCCCGCTGTCCGCCGCGGCGTTCGGCATGCCGCCGTACGCATATGCACGCGAAATGCTCGAAATGGGCCTTGCCAACACCGATGAGCGCGTGCTCGCCGACAAGCCGGTGACGCCCACCTTTCTGTTCGCCATATTGCTGTGGAGCGCGGTATTGCGCGAACTCAACGAGCGGCAGGCGGGGCCTGCGCCCGATCTGACGCTGCTCATGCAGGCCTGCGACGCGGTCCTGAAGGCGCAGCAGTCGCGTGTGGCCATCCCGCGGCGCTTCGCGGTGCCCATGCGCGAGCTGCTGATGCTGCAGCCTCGGTTCAATCGTCGCAGCGGGATCAAAAGCCTGGGCTTGCTTGCGCACCCGCGTTATCGCGCAGCCTACGACTTTCTGCTGTTGCGCGCCCAGGTCGGCGTGGCGGACCCTGAGTTGGCGGCCTGGTGGACCGAGATCCAATCGCTGCCTCAGGAGGAGCGCGTCGCTCTGGTTCAAGCGCGCCCCGCGGAGCCGGTCGCGGAGGGGCCCGCGGCGGCGCCTGGCCGGCGCCGCCGCCGCCGCCGGCGCGGCGGAGCGTCCCGCGGTTGAACCCCGTGAGCGCGCTGTGGCGCCCCGCCTATGTCGCAATCGGCAGCAACCTGAATCGGCCGCGCGAGCGGGTGCTCGAGGCGTGCGAGCGAATCCGCGGGCTGCCCGCGACGCGTCTCGAGCTCAGATCGCGCCTGTACCTTACCCGCCCCATGGGTCCGCAGGATCAGCCGGACTACGTCAACGCCGCGGCCGGGCTGCTGACGCGATTCAACGCCCGTGAACTGCTCGATGCGATGCTCGACATCGAGCGGCGCATGGGGCGCGAGCGGCACGAGCGCTGGGGCCCGCGGCTGATCGATCTGGACCTGGTGTGGATGGTCGGCGGGGCCGCCGAGCAGCCCGGGCTGACTCTGCCGCACCCCGGAGTGTCTGAGCGCAACTTCGTGCTGTATCCTCTCGGCGATATTGCCCCAACGCTGGATATTCCGGGACATGGCCGAGTCATGGAACTGAAGCAGCGGTCGGGCGGGGACGGGATTTCTGTCTTGGAGTGATGAAGAGCCAGGCACGTGAGCGCAATTCCGCACCGATTCGTCGTGATCGAGGGGCCGATTGGCGTGGGGAAAACCAGCCTCGCGCGTCGCCTGGCGCAATCCTGCGCCGGTCAGCTGGTGCTCGAGCATGCGGATCAAAATCCCTTCCTGGAGCGCTTCTACAAGAACCCCCGCGCAGCCGCCTTTCAGACCCAGCTATTCTTCCTGTTCCAGCGCGCGCGCCAGCTCGAAGAGGTCAGGCAGCAGGATCTGTTCGGCGCCGTGCGCATAGCGGACTATCTGCTCGAGAAGGATCGGCTTTTCGCGCGAGTGACCCTCGACGATGCGGAGTATGCCCTGTACGAGCGCGTGTACGAGCGCGTGGTGGTGGACGCACCGAAGCCGGATCTGGTGGTGTATCTGCAGGCGCCGGTCGATGTGCTGATGGATCGCATCGCCAAACGCGGTGTTCGCTATGAGCAGCACATCGAGCGCGGCTATCTGGAAAAGCTGGCTCAGGCGTACGCCCGATTCTTCCACGGCTACGACGCCTCGCCGCTGCTGATCGTCAATTCCGCGGCAATCGATCCCGTGAGCAACGAAGGCGATTATCGGTTGCTGTTCGCGGAGATCAGCAAGGCGCGCCGCGGCCGGCACTTCTTCAATCCCGCGGGCAGCAGTCTGCTGCCCGCTTCCTAGCTTGGCGGACGATCCAAGGCCTGCTGCTCGAGGGCCCACCGGACGTGCTCGCGGACCAGGGCCGATGCGTGATGCTCGCGCCGGCGTAGGGCGGCGATCACGGCGGGCGAGCGCGGCGCGTTGCCCAGGGCGACCGCCACATTGCGCAGCCAGCGCTCGTATCCGATGCGCCTGATGGCGCTGCCGCGGGTCTTGTCCAGGAATTCCGCCTCGCTCCACGAGAACAAGGCGGCGAGCTGCGCCCGATCGAGGCCGTGGCGCACGCTGAAATCCTTCTCCGCGGTCGGACGCGCGAACTTGTTCCAGGGACACACGAGCTGGCAGTCGTCGCAGCCGTAGATGCGATTGCCCACGGCGCGCCGGAACTCGAGCGGAATCGGACCGGCGAGTTCGATCGTGAGATACGAAATGCAGCGGCGCGCGTCCAGGCGGTAGGGTGCGATGATCGCACCGGTGGGACAGGCCGGCAGACAGGCGCTGCACGAGCCGCAATGCGCGGTGGCGGATTCATCGGGGGGCAGCGACAGATCCAGGTAGATCTCGCCGAGAAAGAAATAGGAGCCCGCATCCCGATCGATCAAATTCGTGTGTTTGCCGATCCAGCCCAATCCCGCATTGCGTGCCAGGGCCTTTTCCAGGACCGGAGCGCTATCGGTAAATGCGCGGTAGCCGAAGGGACCGATCCGGTCGCCGATGTGATCGCAAAGCTTCTGCAGGCGGCCGCGCATGACTTTGTGGTAATCGCGGCCCAGCGCATAGCGCGATACGTACGCAACGCTGCCATCCCCGAGCGCCGTTTGCGCGTCGGCGGCATCGGCCGGCCAATAGTCCATGCGGGCGCTGATGCAGCTGACGGTACCGGGCAGCAATTCCGCAGGCCGCGTGCGCTTGCTGCCGTGCCGCGCCATGTACTGCATCTCGCCGTTGAAGCCGGCGCGCAGCCAATCCAGGAAATGCGCCTCGTCGGCCGCCAGATCGATATTGGCGACGCCGATGCGGGCAAATCCGAGCTCGATCCCCCAGCGCTTGATGGCGGCCGCGAGGGCGCCAGGGTCGAATGCAGGCGGGTCGTTCATGCTCGGCGACTCATGAACCAAGGCTACTCGCGGCGCCCGTATAATGGCCAGATGCCGTTGGAATCGGAAATGGAACTCGCGCTCGTCGATGCCGCTGCAACCGAGGAGCTGGGAACGGCGCTGGCGAGGACCTTTCCCGGCGCGGATCGCGGCTTCGCGGTGCTGTACCTCAAGGGTGAGCTGGGCTCCGGCAAGACCACTTGCGCGCGCAGCTTGCTGCGCGGCCTCGGCGTCGTCGGCCTGATCCGCAGTCCGACCTTCACCTTGGTCGAGGCCTACCGCCTCGGCGCATTGACCTGCGTCCATGTCGATCTGTACCGCCTGCAGGGGCCGTTTGAAGTCGATGAGCTCGGCTTGCGCGACTACCTGACGCCGGGCTGCCTGCTGTTGATCGAATGGCCGGAGAAAGGCGGGCACTCGGTCCCGGCCGCTGATCTGGAATTGACGCTGCAGTATGTGCACGGTGGGCGCCATGGCGGGCTTGAGGCCCGCACGGCGTATGGAGCCGAGTGGCTGCATGACCTTCGGCTCGACAATAGAATAACTTCCTATGTCTCTAATTTAACTTGAAAAAGGAATCCAATACGCGTTAACTTATTGCCATGAGGTTCTCGCCGTCCCGCTTAGCGACGTTGCTGCTGGCCATCGTCTGGGCGTGGCCGGCGCACGCCATCGAGGTCCGTGGGGTGCGACTGTGGGCGGGTCCGGACAGTACGCGGGTGGTGCTGGATCTATCGGGAAGCGCGCAGCACAGCCTGTTGGTGCTCAAGAATCCCGACCGGGTGGTGCTCGACGTGAGCGCACGACTGACGGGCGGTTCGCGCCCGCCGCCGGGCGCCGGAGCCATCAAGCAAGTGCGCATGGGCCGTCGGCCGTCGGGAGACCTGCGAATCGTGTTCGATCTGTCGCGGCCGATTCGCGCCAAGAGCTTTCTCGCCGCGCCGAACGACCGCTACGGCTACCGTCTGGTCATCGACTTTGCCAACCCGGTGAGCGAGGAGACGCCGGTGAAGGTGCAGCACGCGCGCCCGGACGCCCGTGATTTGATCATCGCCATCGATGCGGGGCACGGCGGCGAAGACCCCGGTGCCATCGGCAAGAACGGCACGCGCGAAAAGGACGTGGTACTCGCCATCGCACGCGCGCTCGCGCAGCGGGTCGATGCCGAACCGGGCATGAAGGCGGTGTTGACGCGCAACGGCGACTACTTTGTACCGCTGCGCGACCGGATGCGCCGCGCCCGCGCCCAGCAGGCCGATCTGTTCGTGTCGATCCATGCGGATTCGATTCGCGATCGCAGCGTGGACGGATCCTCCGTGTACATCCTGTCGCAGCGGGGTGCGACCGATGAGGCCGCGCGCTGGCTGGCGGAGCGCGAGAATGCCTCCGACCTCATCGGCGGCGTCTCGCTGGAGGACAAAGGCGATGTGCTTGCCTCGGTGCTCCTGGATCTGTCGCAGTCCGCCTCGTTGAGCGCAAGCCAGGAAGCCGCCGAGCACGTTCTGCATCAGCTCAACCTTGTCGGGCAAATCCGCAAGCCGCTCGTTCAGCAGGCGCGCTTCGTCGTCTTGAAGTCGCCGGATATTCCCTCGATGCTGGTCGAGACGGCCTACATCTCTAATCCCGAGGAGGAGCAGCACCTGCGCGGCACGGCCCACCAGGCCAAGCTCGCTGCGGCCATCCATCAGGGTTTGCGCGAGTACTTCTATTCCGATCCGCCTGCCGGTACGCGGATCGCGCAACTTGCCGCCGGGGCGCCCCGGCCGGCGCTGGCCACCGCCGCGGGCGACTCGGGCGGTTAGTCATCTGTTCGCGGCCGTCGCTGCGATCGGCACAATCCTCTGTGCGGCGTGTGCGAAAATACCCCGTTCGCGAGGAGATGCCTTGTCCATCCAGATTCTTGCCGAGGAGCTCGTCAATCAAATCGCGGCCGGCGAGGTCATCGAGCGGCCGGCCTCCGTGGTCAAGGAGCTGGTGGAGAATTCGCTCGACGCGGGCGCGCTGCGCATCGAGGTGGAACTGGAGCGCGGCGGCTGCGGATTGATCCGGGTGCGCGACGACGGCGCCGGTATCCCGCCGCAGGAGATGGGGTTGGCGCTCGCGCGCCACGCAACCAGCAAGATCGCCTCGCTTCAGGATCTGGAGCGCGTAGCCACCTTGGGATTTCGCGGCGAAGCGCTGCCGAGCATCGCCTCCGTGTCGCGCCTGTCGCTGAGTTCGCGATCCCGCGAAGCGGACCATGCCTGGAGCGTGGAGGCGCGCGACGGCGAGTGCGGCGCCCCCGCGCCCGCGTCGCATCCTGCGGGAACCAGCGTCGAGGTGCGCGATCTGTTCTTCAATGTGCCGGCGCGCCGCAAATTCCTGCGCAGCGAGCCCACCGAATTTCAGCACATCTTGCGCATGCTGGAGCGCCTGGCGCTGTCGCGCTTCGAAGTCGGCTTCAGCCTGGTGCACAACGGCAAGACCGTGTGGATGCTGCCGCCGGCGCCCTCCCATGAGCAGCGCCTGGCGCGCGTCGCCAAGCTGTGCGGCGAAGAATTCGCCGCGCACGTCATCGAGCTGCGCCACGATGCCGGGAATCTGCGCCTCTCGGGATGGCTGGCGCTGCCGACTTTTTCCCGCAGCCAGTCCGATCTGCAATTTGCGTTTCTGAACGGGCGCTACGTGCGCGATAAGCTCGTTGCCGGAGCCGCGCGGCACGCCTACCAGGATGTGCTGTTCAATGGGCGATTCTGCGCTTATGTGCTGTACCTGGACCTGGACCCCGCCGCGGTCGATGTCAACGCGCACCCCCAGAAGCTCGAGGTGCGGTTTCGCGACGCGCGCGGCGTGCACGAGTTCATCTTTCGCACACTGGAGCGAGCGCTCGCCGGCACGCGTCCGAGCGCGGAATCCGCCGGCAGTGCGCCGCTCGATTGGCTGACCGGCAGCGTGCGCCAGGCCGGCGTCGGCGCACCCGCCCAGGCGCGCTTCGTGCTGCCGGAGGGGCCGCCGCGCCGTGCCGCCGCCGATGTGTATCGCGGCCTCGTCGGCGGGCAATCGCACGCGTTCGCGGGCGTCGCCGATGCAGGTGTCGCGGCGATGCCGACGCTCGCCGGTGCAGTGGCCGCCGAGGACCACTGCGCCCCTCGGCTTTGCGGTGGCCCAGCTGCATGGCGTGTACATCTTGGCGCAAACCGCGGACGGCATGGTGCTGGTGGATATGCATGCGGCGCACGAACGCATCATGTACGAAGCCATGAAGGGGCTGCTCGCCGGCCACACCGCCCAGCAGCAGCTGCTCGTGCCGGAAATCCTCCATGTCACGCCGGCGCAGGCCGAAGCCGCCGAAATGCACGCAGAGGAATTTCAAGCGCTCGGCTTCGACGTCGCGCGGTGGGCGCCCGCCCAATTGGCGCTGCGGGCGGTTCCGAGCCTGTTGGCGGGACGCGACCCGGCCGGCGTGGTGCGCGATGTATTGTCGGATCTGCTGGAAACGGGGCGCTCTCGGCGCGTCGAGGAGTCCATCAACCATCTGCTGGCCACCATGGCCTGCCACGCCGCGGTCCGTGCGCAGCGCAATCTGAGCGTGCCCGAAATGAATGCGCTGCTGCGCGAAATGGAGCGCACCGAGCGCGCGGACCAGTGCAACCACGGACGCCCCACCTGGGTGCGGCTTGTCGCTCGCGGATCTCGACCGGCTGTTCATGCGCGGGCGCTGATGACCGCAGCTGCGACAGAACAGCCATCGCAGCGCCGCTGCGCGCTGCTGCTGATGGGGCCGACGGGGTCCGGCAAATCGGAGATCGCGATTCAGCTGGCGAGCCGCCTGCCGTTCGAAATCATCAGTGTGGATTCGGCCCAGGTGTACCGCGGCATGGATATCGGCACGGCCAAGCCCGACCGGCAGACGCGCCGGAGCATCGCACATCATCTGATCGACATTCGCGATCCCGCCATGAGCTACTCCGCCGGCGAATTCGTGCGCGACGCGAGCCTGGCCATGCAGGAGATCTGGCGGCGAGGCCGGCAGCCGCTGCTGGTCGGCGGCACCATGCTGTACTTCCATGCCCTCAGCTGGGGGCTCGCGGAGCTGCCCGAGGCGGATTTGCGCGTGCGTGCGCAAATCGATGCGCAGGCGGCGGCGGCGGGCTGGGCTGCGGTTCATCGGGAACTCGAGCGGGTGGATCCGGCCGCCGCTGCGCGCATTCACGTCAATGATCCTCAGCGCATCCAGCGCGCGCTGGAGGTCTACCGGGTGACCGGCGAGCCCATCACACGCCTGCAACAAAGCCGCCAATCTGCGTTTGCCGGAGTCGACGTCATGGAGGTCGCATTGGCGCCGCTCGATCGAGCCGCTCTTCACCGCAGAATCGACGCACGCTTTCGAGGCATGCTGGCGGCGGGCTTTTTGGAGGAGGTGAGCGCGCTGCGCAAAAGAGGCGACCTGAGCGCGGAACATCCGTCGATGCGCGCGGTCGGATACAGACAGGCATGGAGCTACTTGGCAGGACAATGCGGGTTGGAAGAGGCACAAAAACAAGCGATTGCGGCAACGCGGCAACTTGCCAAGCGCCAGTTGACGTGGCTGAGGCGCCGCACAAACGTCATCTGGTTCGATTCCATGCACCCGGATGTGGCATCGATGATTTTGAATGGATTCGCGCAATGGTCATAGGGCTCTACGTTGCTCGGTGCCACTGTGCTAGGATTCATCCGTGTTTGCCTGGCGCAGGGAAGTGACGAGGCAATGCTAGTCAAACGAACAACAAGGAGTTCTCCCATGGCCCGTGGCCAATCTCTGCAGGACCCATTTTTGAACGCCCTGCGCAAGGAACGAGTGCCCGTCTCAATTTATCTCGTGAACGGCATCAAACTGCAAGGACAGATCGACTCATTCGACCAATTCGTCGTCCTCCTCAGGAACAGTGTGAGTCAGATGGTCTATAAACATGCCATTTCCACGGTCGTTCCGGCGCGCAACGTGCGCTTGCCGACGGGGGAAGACGGCGAGGTGACGGAACCGGCCATTGTCGAGTGAGCACTGTTCGAGTGAGCATTGGTCGAGTGAGTGGTAGGCGCTACGCAATTGTTTGAACGCCCCCGGGGCGGCGAGCGCGCGATATTGGTTGGCGTGGCCATTGGCCATGCCGTGGACCCCCACGATACGGCTGAATTCAAAGCGCTGGCCGCTTCGGCGGGAACGCTGGGCGTCGGACTGGTGCTGGCATCGCGGCCGCGGCCCGACCCGAAGTATTTTGTCGGCTCGGGCAAGGCCGAGGAAATCCGCGCCTGCGCCGAGCAGCATGATGCGGATGTCGTGCTGGTCGATCAAACGCTTACTCCCAGCCAGGAGCGCAACCTCGAAAAACTCACAAACCGTCGAGTTTTGGATCGTAATGGTCTGATTTTGGATATCTTTGCTCAGCGCGCGCGCTCCTTCGAAGGCAAGCTTCAGGTGGAGCTCGCGCAGCTGTCGCATCTCTCGACGCGACTGGTGCGCGGCTGGACCCACCTCGAGCGGCAAAAGGGCGGCATTGGACTGAGAGGCCCCGGCGAAACGCAGTTGGAAACCGACCGGCGCCTCATCGCCAAACGCATTCGCACGCTGCGGGCACGGCTCGAAAAGCTGGACAGACAGCGGGAGACCGGCCGCCACGTCAGGCGCGAGGTCCCGGTGCCCACCGTCGCCCTGGTCGGATACACCAATGCCGGCAAGTCGACCCTGTTCAATTCCTTGACGGGCTCGGCCACCTACGTGGCCGACCAGCTGTTCGCCACCCTGGATCCCACGGTCAGGCGGGTCGATCTGTCGGGCATCGGCGAGGTGGTGCTGGCCGACACGGTCGGCTTCGTGCGGGCGCTGCCGCACGAGCTCATCGCCGCATTTCGCTCGACGCTGCAGGAAGCGCGCGACGCGGATTTATTGCTGCACGTGGTCGACGCGAGCGATCCGTTGCGCAACGAGCGGGTCGCGCAGGTGCGCGAAGTGCTCGGCGGCATCGGCGCGGGCGGCATCCGAGAACTGCTGGTATTCAACAAGATCGATCTGGTCGCCGAAACCGCGCGGGTCGCCGCCGGCGCCGACGGCGTGCCGGCGCAGGCGTGGGTCTCGGCGGCGAGCGGCGCAGGGCTTGCGGGTCTGCGCGAGGCGATCGCGCAGGCGGTGCGGCCGAATCAAGTTCGCCGCACGCTGCATCTCGAGATGCAGGCCGCCGCCGTCCGCTCCGATCTGTATCGGCGCAATGCCGTGCGCGCGGAGCGGCAACGCGACGACGGCAGCTGGGAGCTCGATGTGGAGCTCGACGCCGCCGAGGTCGCAAAATTGCTGGGCAGCCGGGGGGTGTGCCTCGTGGATGACGGCGCTGCGGCGCGCGAGCAGCGCGTGGCATAGCCGAAGCTTGTGGCAGCCGGGTCGGCTGTTAGAATGCGCGGTCCGCAACCTTACTTAGGCACACGCATGGCTTGGAACGAACCTGGCGGCGAGAAGCGCAATCCGTGGAATCGCCCGCAGCAGTCGCAGAACGATCTGGACGACGTGCTGCGCAATCTGCAGCGACGTCTCGCTGCGCTTTTCGGGCGCGGCGGCGGGGGCGGCGGCGGTCCGGCTGCGCCGAACTTCGGGCGGGGGCTTTCCAGCGTGCTGGTCCTTATCGCAGGCGTGTGGCTCGCCAGCGGCGTCTACCGCGTCGATGCGCAGGAGCGCGCGGTCGTTCTGCGGTTCGGCAAGTACGTGCAAACGGTCGGACCGGGCTACAACTGGCATTTGCCGTGGCCGATCGAGCGCAGAATCATCGTGAACGTGTCGCAGCAATACAGCGTGCGCGACGATGCGCGAATGCTGACCGCCGACACCAACCTGGTCGAGGTCACCTCTGCGGTACAGTACACGCAGCCCGATCCGCTCAAGTTTCTGTTCAAGGTCAAGGGCGTGGAGGAGACGTTGACGCAGGTGAGCGAGAGCGCCATGCGCGAGGCGGTGGGGCAGGCTTCGCTCGACAAGGCGCTCGCCTTCGATCCTTCGATCACCGAGCACGCCAGGGTCCTGCTGCAGCGGACGCTGGACAACTACGACATGGGAATCCGCATCATCAGCGTCACGCTCGGGGAGGTGGTGGTGCCCGAGCCCGTGCAGGACGCGCAGCGCGACGCCATCAAAGCGGACAAGGACCGCCAGCGCTTCCAGCAGGATGCGGAAACCTACCGCAATGACGTCGTGCCGCGAGCGCGCGGCGCGGCGGCGAAGGAGATCCTGGACGCCGAAGCCTACAAGCTGCAGGTGCTCGCGCTCGCACAAGGCGAGACCTCCCGCTTCGATCAGGTGCTCGCACAGTACGAGCAAGCGCCGGCCGTGACCCGCGAGCGCATGTATCTCGAGACCATGGAGAATGTCTACAAGAACTCCCGCAAGGTCATCGTCGATACCAAGGGGAGCGGCAACATGCTGTATCTGCCGCTCGATAAGTTGATCTCGGCGGGGCCGCAGTCGATCGCCATGCCGAACGACACGATGACGGTCGCGCCCGCGCGCGTGCCCGAGGTGCAGGTGTCGCCGCCCGAAGATCCTGCGCGCGCGCGCGGAGTGCGCTGATGCAGACCAAGATTCTCTATACGATGCTGGCACTGATGGCGCTCATTCTGGCCGTGCGCGCCAGCGTCTTCACCGTGAGCGAGGGCCAGCTCGCCATCAAGTCGACCGGCGGCGAGATCGTCGTGTCGAATTTCAAGCCGGGGCTGCACTTCAAAATCCCGTTCGTGAACGAAGTCACGCGGTTCGACGCGCGCATCCTGACCCAGATGTACCAGGCGGAGCATTTCCTGACGCGCGAGCAGGAGCAGCTGAACATCGATTTCTACGTGAAGTGGCGCATCAACAATCTGCGCCGCTACTACGAATCGACCGGCGGCAGCGAGGATGTCGCGAACGCGCGCTTGGGCGAGACCATCAGGGACAGCATCAAGAGCGTGGTTACTCAGCGCACGCTGCAGCAGGTGGTCACCGCGGAGCGCACCGAATTCACCGATGCCATGATGAAGACGGCCCGGCCGTTCGCCGAGCAGCTGGGCGTCGAGCTCGTCGATGTGCGCATCACCAAGATCGACCTGCCGCAGCAGGTCCAGGATTCGGTGTTCGAGCGGATGCGCGCGACCTTCAAGGCGCAGGCCGCGAAGCTGCGCGCCGAGGGCGTCGAGGCTTCGGATCGGATCCACGCGGAGGCAAACAAGGAGCAGACGGAAATTCTGGCCGATGCATCGCGTCAGGCGAGCCAGACCCGCGGTCAGGGCGATGCCGCGGCGAGCGAGGTGTATGCCAAGTCGTACTCGAAGAATGCCGGAGTTCTACAGCTTCTACCGCAGCATGCGGTCGTATCGGGATGCGATAGGCACGCAGGGCGATCTGCTGGTGACTCCGCCGGACAATGCCTACTTCAAGTACTTCAACAAGCCGCAGCCACAGCCTCAGCGCTAGGCGGCACGGACATGGCGATCGACATTGGTTGGTCCGAATTGGGGCGCTATCTGGGCGGCGCCTTCGCGCTGTACCTGGTGCTCGAGGGCATCTTGCCGTTCCTGAATCCGGGCGCTGCCAAGCGCCTCATGGCGAAATTGGCTCAAACCGAACCGAAGCAATTGCGCTGGGGTGGATTGATCAGCATGGTGATCGGCCTCGCCCTGTTGTGGATGGCGCGTAATGGGTAAGAACCTGGTGGTGATCGGCCTGCAGTGGGGCGATGAGGGCAAGGGCAAGGTCGTCGACCTGCTCACCGATCAAGCGCAGGCCGTGGTGCGGTTTCAGGGCGGCCATAACGCCGGCCATACCCTGGTCATCGGCGGCAAGAAGACGGTCCTGTCGCTGATACCGTCGGGAATCCTGCATGCGCACGTGCAATGCTTGATCGGCAACGGCGTGGTGCTGTCGCTCGAGGCGCTGATCAAAGAGGCGCAAATGCTGATCGGGCAGGGCGTGCCGGCGTTCGAGCGCCTGCGCGTGAGCCCCATGTGTCCCCTGATACTGTCCTCCCACGTGGCGCTCGATCGCGCGCGCGAGAAATCCCAGGGCGCCAAGGCCATCGGCACCACGGGGCGCGGCATCGGACCCGCGTACGAGGACAAGGTGGCGCGGCGCGCGCTGCGCGTCGCCGACCTGTTTCACCGCGAGCGCTTCGCCGCCAAGCTGGGCGAGATTCTCGATTACCACAACTTCGTTCTGCAGCGCTATTTCCAGGCCGCGCCGATCGATTTTCAGCAGGTGCTCGAGTCCAATCTCGAGCTCGGCGAGCGCGTGAAGCCGCTGGTGGCGGACGTGACGGGCATCCTCGAACAACTGAGCGTCGACGGGCGCAATGTGCTGTTCGAAGGCGCGCAGGGCGCGATGCTTGACGTCGATCTGGGCACGTATCCGTACGTGACCTCCTCGACGACCACGGCCGGCGGGGCGGCCGCCGGCACGGGGTTGGGCCCGCGGCGACTTCACGAGGTCCTCGGCATCGTCAAGGCCTACACCACGCGGGTCGGCGCGGGGCCGTTCCCCACCGAGCTGTTCGACGAGTGCGGCGAACACCTGTCGAGGGTCGGCCATGAATTCGGCTCGGTCACCGGACGGCAGCGCCGGTGCGGCTGGTTCGACGCGGTGGCTTTGCGGCGCTCCATCGTGCACAGCAGCTGCTCCTCGCTGTGCGTGACCAAACTGGATGTGCTCGACGGCCTCGACACGATCCGCGTCTGCGTCGGCTACAAGGTCGACGGCGCCGTCCTGTTCACGCCGCCGCTGCTCTCGGATCAATTCGGCGATTGCGAAGCGGTATACGAGGATCATCCCGGCTGGAAGGACAGCAGCGCGGGGGTGACCCGATACGAGGACTTGCCGGTCAATGCCCGCAGCTATCTCGAGCGTCTGCAGGCCCTGGTCGGCGTCCCGATCAGCATGATCTCCACCGGTCCGGATCGCGATCAGACCATCTTCCGCCGGCACCCCTTCGCGTGACGGGCGCGGGCGGGCCCGCATCGCGCGCTTCCGCCGCCGTCGCGGCGAGTTATTCGAGCGACCTGAAAGGCTTCGTGTTTGCGCTGTTCTTCGTGTTCGGCGGCATTACCAGCCTGAACGACGTCATCATTCCCAAGCTCAAGGCGCTGTTCACGCTGTCCTATGCGGACGTGATGCTGGTGCAGTCGGCATTCTTCGCGGCCTACTTCATCATTTCCATACCGGCAGCGACGCTGGTGAGGCGCATCGGCTACATGCGCTCGGCGGTCGTCGGTCTGCTGATCATGACCGCGGGCTGCCTGCTGTTCGTGCCCGCTTCCGCCTACGGGCTTTTCGATCTGTTCCTGCTCGCGCTGTTCGTGCTCGCATCCGGCATCACCATCGTGCAGGTGGTAGCCAACCCGCTGATCTCGCTGCTGGGGCCGCCGGCCATGCGCGAGCAGCCGCTTGACCTTCGCTCAAGCCTTCAATTCTCTGGGCACCACGATTTTCCCCTACGTCGGCTCCATCCTGATCTTGGGTTCGCTGGCGACGATCGACCCGGCGGCGCTGTCCGGCGCCGCGCTCGAGGCGTTTCGCGGCGTCGAGACGCGCGTCGTCGTGCACACCTATCTGGGGCTTGCCGCCGCTCTGATCGCGCTCGCCGCCGTGGTGTGGCTGAGGCGCAAGGCCCTGGTGGAGACGGCGTCTGCGCCCGCGGCGGTCCTGCGCGCATTCGATTTGCTCGCTCGTCCGCGCTTTGCGTTCGGCGCGCTGTGCATCTTTCTGTATGTGGGCGCCGAGGTCTCGATAGGGTCTCTGATCGTGAATTATCTCATGCAGAGCAGCGTGCTCGCGGCCGCGGCGGGAGATGCGGGCAAACACGTCTCGTTCTATTGGGGCGGCGCCATGGCCGGCCGGTTCATCGGCGCTTACCTGCTGCGCCTGTTCTCTCCGGGCAAGGTGCTGTCCTGTGCCGCGGCTGCCGTCATTGCTCTGCTGCTGATTTCGGCCAACAGCAGCGGATTGCTCTCGGCCTGGAGCTATCTGGCCGTCGGGTTGTTCAACTCCATCATGTTCCCGACGATCTTCACCCTGGCGAGCGAGGGGCTGGGCGAGCGCGCCGCCGAAGGCTCCGGCGTGATCTGCATGGCCATCGTGGGCGGAGCCATCGTGCCGCGCATCGCCGGCAAGGCGGCTGATGCGTGGGATTTGAAGACGGCGCTCATCGTGCCCGCGCTTTGCTACGGCGTCATACTGCTGTTCGGCTGGTTCGCGCGCCGCCCTCTCATCGAGGGCGATGAAGCGGATTCATAGCCGCCATGAAATTTGCGCCGCCCTGCCCCGGCGCGGACGATGTAAAATAGTTCCATGACCGACCGACTCACACCCCTATTGGCGCAGCGGCCGTGGCTCCTCGCGGACGGCGCGACCGGCAGCAATCTGTTCGAACGAGGCCTGCAATCGGGAGATGCCCCCGAGCTCTGGAATTCCGATCATCCGCAGCGGGTCGCAGAACTGCAGCGCGCCTTCGTCGATGCCGGCGCGGACATCATCCTGACGAATACCTTCGGCGGTACGCGGCACCGTTTGAAACTGCACGGGGCGGACGCTCGCGTCGCGGAGCTGAACGAGAAGGCGGCGCTCATATCGCCGCAAGGAGGCGGATCGCGCCGGACGCGACCGTCTTGGTCGGCGGGAGCATGGGCCCGACCGGAGAGATTCTCGAGCCCCTGGGGCCGCTCGAGCGTCGATGCCGCGCGCGATGCCTTTGCCGAACAGGCAGCCGCCCTCGCGCAGGGAGGCGCGGACGTGCTCTGGATCGAAACGATGTCCTCCGTCGAGGAGACCGAAGCGGCCGTCGCGGGAGCCCGCACCGTCGGACTGCCCGTGGTCGCGACCTTAAGCTTCGATACCAACGGGCGAACGATGATGGGCGTCACGCCCTTTGAGCTCGCCGGTCTGCACCGCAGGAACCACCTCGCGGCATGCGGCAGCAATTGCGGCGTCAGCCCCTCGGAGCTCATCGCATCCATCGTCAATCTGGCCACGGCGTCGGAGCCCGCGGCGGTGCTGGTGGCCAAGGCAAACTGCGGCATTCCGCAATAGGTCGACGGCGCGATCCGCTTCGATGGCACGCCCGAGCTGATGGCGCGGTACGCTTGCCTGGCCGTGGATGCGGGTGCGCGGATCATCGGCGGCTGCTGCGGCACCACGCCGGAGCACCTGCGCCTCATGCGCCGCGCGCTCGAAACGCACGTGCGCGGACCGGTGCCGGATCTGGCGACCATTGAATCGCGGCTGGGCGCCATTTCGAACGGCGCATCGGCACAATTGCGCGGCGAGTTGGACCGGCAGGCCGGCGCCGCCCCCGGCGCGAGCGGGAGGCGGGCGACCAGCCGCCGAATGGCGCGGGCGGAAAACGGCTAAGGCGTCAGCAGCTCGTACAAGCTGTCGGAGACGATCTTGCGCATGGCGCCGATCTTGTTCATCTGCGCGCCGATCTCCTGGTTTGACCGCATCGCATCGTTCATCTTGGCGAGCGCCGCCAGGTTCGGCAGCTCCGCGGTCACGACGATGGTCCCGGCATCCGGCCCGGCAAAGGTCGCGCGCCAGACGCGCAGCGTAACCTGCTGACCCATCTTTCTATACAGCGCCTGCAGCGTCTCGACCTCGCGCGTGTAGCCTTGCACGTCGTTCGTCTGCACGGCGAGCACCCGCAGGACGGTCGAATCCGCGGCGACCGCAGCCAGCGATGCGGTGAGTCCCAAGAGGCCGGCGAATGCGGCCGACAGAATGATCTTCTTCATATTTTCAACCCCGTTGTGTACGGGCACACCATGTGTCCGAGTGTGGCGAGCCTAGCAGCATTTGACGCACCCGTGCACAGATCGGGGCTATTATCCGCCCCCTGCGGCATGCGGGCCGCACCGACGAGTCCGGGAGGATACATGCCTTGCATCCGATGTGTGGCGGCGCTTGCGCTCCTCGCGCTGGCCGTTCAGACGACGGTCTCGGCCGGCGCCGCCGAAGCGCAGCCCATGCGCGAGGTACTGCCCGACGCCGTGTTGCCCGTCCGCTACGATCTTGCGCTTGCTCCGAATGCCGAGGCGCTCACCTTCCGGGGCAAGGTGGCGATCACCGTCGAGGTGCGCGCCGCGACGCCGCAGCATCGTGCTCAACGCTGCCGGCCTGGCGTTCGAGCATGCAGCCATCGATGGGGGCGATGAGGCGATCGTCGCCACCGATGACAAGCTGGGCCGGGCCACGCTGCGCTGGCGATGCGCCGATCTCCGTCGGGCAGGCACGTCCTCCTCGATCGCACTACCACGGAAAGATCGGCCGCTCGACGCTGGGCTTCTTCGCCATGGATTACTCCGGCCCGGACGGTCCGCGCCGAACCCTGGCGACCAACTTCGAGCCCGCCGAGGCGCGCAAGCTCCTGCCGTGCTGGGACGAGCCCGCGCGCAAGGCCACCTTCACCGTCTCGGTCGATGCGCCGAAGGACCGCATGGCGGTCTCCAACATGCCGGTGGCCGAAGTGACGCTCGCTCTCAGCGACGATGCAGCGGGTGCGCTTCGCAACCAGCCCGAAGATGTCGACCTATCTGCTGTTCCTCGCGCATCGGCGATTTCGAGCGGATTCATCAGACCGGTGGACGGCGTCGACGTCGGCGTCGTGGTGAAGCGCGGCGACACCGCCAAGGCGGCCTATGCGCTCGAGCAGGCGGGCAAGCTGCTGCACTACTACAACGACTATTTCGGCGTCGCCTTTCCGCTGCCGAAGCTCGATCTGATCGCCGCGCCCGGGCCAGATCTACGGCGGCTCGATGGAGAACTGGGGCGCGATCTTCTATTCGCAGAACCATCTGCTGTTCGATCCCGCAGACTTCCACCGAAGACGATCGCCAGCTGGTGTTCCTGGTGGTGAGCCACGAGATGGCGCATCAGTGGTTCGGCGACCTGGTCACCATGTCGTGGTGGGACGATCTGTGGCTGAACGAGGGCTTTGCGCGCTGGATGCAGACGTACGCGGCCGACGATCTGCATCCCGAATGGGAAACGGGCCTGCGGGCGGCTTCGCATCTTCGAGCGCGGCAAGCAGGCCGACTCGGTTCCCTCCACGCACCCGGTGGTGCAGGCTATCTACGACCGCCGACTCAGGCCCAGGAGTCGTTCGACGACATCACCTACGACAAGGGCGCGGCCATCATCACCATGATCAACGCCTACGTCGGCCGCGACGAGTTCCGCGAGGGCGTGCGCCGCTACATGCGCGCCCACGCGTTCGGCAACACGGTCGACAGCGATCTGTGGACGCTCATGCAGCAAGCCGTGGGCAAGCCCATCCTCGCGATCGAGCGGGACTTCACGCGCCAGGAGGGACTGCCGCTGGTGCGGGTCGCCCGGGCGGCCAACGGCGTGCAATCTGGCGCAGGCGCGGTTCGCGGACGATCCCGCGACGATCGCGAGCCTGCCGCCCCAGCGCTGGCGCCTGCCCCTGGCGGTGGCACCGATCGACGGCACGACCGCGATATATCCTGTTGCGCGGCCAGTGCGGTGTCCGAAGCCGGGCCGCCGCTCGTCAATGCGGGACAGCAGGGCTACGCACGCGTGCTTTACGAGCGGCGACATCTTCGATGGCCTGGCGCGGCACTACGGTGCACTGGCGCCGATCGATCAGCTCGGCGTGCTCAACGACGCAATCGCGCTCGGCACCGCGGGCCTGGCGCCCGCCGGCAACGTGCTGGTCCTGGCCTCGGGGCTGCCCGCCGACGCGAATCCGGTCGTGTGGCTCAGGGTCATCGCATTGCTGGACGAACTCGACATCCACCATGCCGATACGACGGGGCTTGCCCCGTTCCAGCACTTCGCCCTCGAATTGCTCGCGCCGCTCGCCGCTTACATGGGTGCCGCCGCCGGGTCGAACGACTCTTCCAATGTGATCATTCTGCGCGGCGCGCTGCTGCAGATGCAGGCCGATTTGGGCGATGCCGCGGCGATCGCGGCGGCTCGCCGGCGGTTCGCGGGCGGGGAGGGAACCGCGGCCGAGCAGCGCAACGACCTGACGATCGTCGCGGCGCACGCCGATGCGGCCACGTTCGACGCCCTGCTTGGACGCGCGCAAAAGACCGCCGATCCATTGCAGAAGCAGCATATCTTCGGGGCGCTCGCCGGCGTCATCGAACCTGCGCTTGCGCAGCGCATGGCCGAGATCGCATTGAGCGATCAGGTCCCGGCGGGCGCCGGCCCGGAGCTGCTGGCAAAACTGGCCCGCAGGCACGCGGATCTGGTGTGGCGAGTCGTGGCGCCGCGGCTCGATGACCCGGCGCTGCCGTTCGACCGCGGCGAGCGCTGGCGGCTGGCGATCAACATCGCGGGGCGCTCCGCAGATCCGCGGCGCATCGCCGAGCTCGAGGCGTATGAAGCGCGCAGCGTCCCGGCGGAGGCCCGCAAGCCCTTTTTGGAGGCGGGCTCCTCGATACGCCGCAACGAGCAAATGGCCACGATGGTGCTGCCGCAAATCGACCGCTGGATTGCCGCTCGCTGAAGGTGCCGCTAATGAAACAGTTTGACGGCGTTCTGCAAGGTCTTCATGACCCCCCAGACCAGCGGCACTCCCACCGCGAGCCACAGACCGAACAATCGCGCTTTCATGATGCCGCCCTCGCGGGGCCCGATGCCCCCAAGCGGTGATGGTATTTTTCGCTGACTGCCCGCATGCCGAGGTTGCACAGCAGACCGACCAGCAGCAGACCGCACATGATGTACATGGTGATCGAGTAGGCCTGCGCCTTCGGGCACGCCGCTGTCGATCTGGATACTGCCGGATGTAATTCACCAACACCGGACCGAGGACACCGGCCACCGACCACGCGGTGAGCAGCCGGCCGTGGATCGCCCCGACGTGCATGGTGCCGAAGATGTCGCGCAGGTAGGCCGGAATGGTCGCGAAGCCCCCGCCGTACATCGACAGAATGACGGCGAATGCCGCGACGAACAGCGGAATCGATCCCAGGTGCCCGATGGTCGGCACGCTCGAATAGAGCAAAATGCCGAGCCCGAAGAACACCATGTAGGTGTTGCGTCGGCCGATGTAGTCCGACGCCGCTGGCCCAGACGAATCGGCCGCCCATGTTGAATAGACTCAGCAGCCCGACGAAGCCGCCGGCCGTCGCGGCGAGTCACGCGGCCGCTGAAGATTTCCTGGATCATCGGCGAAGCCTGGCCGAGCACGCCGATGCCGGCGGTGACGTTCATGCACAGCACGGCCCAAAGCAGCCAGAATTGCCGGCGTCTTCCAAGCCACGTCGACCGCCACATGCGCCTCGGTCACCAGCGGCCGCGGCTGTCGCCGGAGCGACCCAGCCCGCCGGCTTCCAATCGGCCGCGGGAACCCGCACCGCGTACACGCCGATCATCATGAACATGAAATAGATGACGCCCATGGTGACGAACGTCTCCAGCACGCCGTTGGAAGCCGCGGTCCTGAAGTGCGCCATCAGCAGCAGCGACAGCGGCGCGGCGATCAGCGCACCGCCGCCGAAGCCCATGATGGCCATGCCGGTCGCCATGCCGGGCCGGTCGGGAAACCACTTGATCAGTGTGGAAACCGGCGAGATGTAGCCGATGCCGAGTCCGCATGCCGCCGAGCACGCCATAGCCCAGATAGAGCAGCCAGAGCGCATGATAGTGCACGCCGACCGCCGCCACGATGAAGCCGCCGCCGAAGCACAGGGCGGCAGTGAACATCGACTTGCGCGGACCAGCCTGCTCGACCCAGCGACCGAACAGGGCGGCGGACAGTCCGAGAAAGACGATCGCGATCGAGAAAATCCAGCCGACCTCGGTGAGCTTCCAATCCCCGGGCGCCGAATGGGTGATGCCGATGAGTTTGGTCAGCGGCAAATTGAACGTCGAGAACGCGTACGCCTGGCCGATCGACAAGTGCACGGCAAGAGCCGCGGGAGGCACCGAGTATCGCTCGTAGCCGGCAGGTGCGATCGTGCTCTCTCGATCCAGGAAAGACGCTGCCATGCGATATTCCTCAGGCGAGTTGATTATTGATTGATGTCAAATATGCACCAGCCTGCGGCAGCTCGCCACTGCGACTTGCGTCACATTTCCGCCCGATGTAAGTCAGGTGCTCATTCCGCTTCGCGCGGACTGCCGCCGAAAGTTCAAGAAACCGTGACATTCCAGGTCGATACAAGGCCGCCGACGCCGTAATTTTCGACCACTCATGTACCAGATCAGGCATGCGGGCCGACACGCCTCGAAAGCGGCGCGATTTTGGTGGTGGCCCTCGGTGCTGCTCGCCGCGTCGTGGCTGCCGCTTGCGGCCGGGGCGAGCTGCCTCGACGAATCCCGACCCGGAGCTGCGTCGGCTGCAGAATCTGGTGTCCGTGGACGCGGACCCGAGCGCTCAAGCAAACGCGTATTCAGCTGGACGCCCTGCAGCGCGCGCCGCCGAGGGATTTGTCCAACGGCGCCTCGCGCAAGGCCGCCCTGTATGCCATCCAGGCACAGGCCTACGGCATTCTGGAACTGGACAGCAAGGCGCGAGATGCCGCGGCGAAGGGGCTCGCGCTCGCCGCCGGCCAACACGATCCGGTACACCTGGAATTGCTCTCCGCGTACGCTGAAAATGTCTACGACAAAGCGGGCATCGCCAGCGCCATCGAGGCAATCGAGGCGGCGCGGATGCTCCAGCCGCGCGGCTCGACCGCCGATACCTGCCTGCTCATGACCGCGGCCTGCTCGAGCACCGGCAGAACCGCGAGGATCTGGCCATCGTCACGCCTGACGCAGGCGTACCGCGCGAGCATCGCCGCCCGCCGCGACCGAGCAGCACATCATGTCGGCCGATTACCTGTCGCTGGTGATGCGCAGCATGGGCGACTACAGCAAGGCGCTGGCGCTCAATCAGGAGAAGATCGATTGGGACGCCTCGCATGACGCCACGATGAGCCTTTCCGTTTCGCGATTCATGCGCGGCCAGATCCTGAAACTGATGGGCGACTACAATGCCGCGATCGCCGAGTTCGAAGCCGCCCGCAGGCTCAGCATGCAGCTCGACGACCTGCAGGGGATCGCATTTGCCGATCAGCGCATCTGCGAAGCGCACATCGAGCTCGGCCAGCTCACTGCCCGCACAGCGCGAGTGCGCGAGCGCGCTGCGCAAATTCAGCATGGCGCAGTCGGCGGATTCGATGAAGGAGACCATGGCGCTGCAGGCGCGCATCGAGCTGGGAACGGGGCATCCCGAGCGCGCGCTCGCCATCCTGAACAGAGTGCTCGATCACAACGGCGCCGACTTGCCGCCGCGCGTCGTCGGTTCCATGTATCAGTGGCGTGCCCGAACCAACGCGGCCTTGCACAACTACCGCGAGGCATACTGCTGACCTGCAGGAATATGTCAACCGCTACACGGCCGCGAACGATGCCGAGCGCAATCGGCAGGCGGACGCACTGCGCGCACGCTTCGAAACCGACCGCGAGGTCGAGCGCAATGCATCGCTGCAGCGCGAGCTCGCGCTTCGCAGGAGCAGTCGAGCCGCCAGGCGCAGCAGCTGCGCTGGAATGCCGTGGTCGTGGTGGCGGGCGTGTGGGTCATCGCGCTGCTCATCTACTTCCTGATCGCCAATCGCCGCTACCGCCAGCAGCTGGTGCAGCTGGCGAGCCAGGACTCCCTGACCGGCCTGCCGAACCGGCGGCGTACCGCGGAGCTGGCCGCGGCGGCGCTGCAAACCGCGAGCGAAACGCAACAGCCGCTGACCCTCGCCATCATCGACATGGATCACTTCAAGGTCATCAATGACCGCTGCGGGCACGCGGCGGGCGACCACGTGCTCGAAGGAGTTTGCCCGCGCGGGGCGCGAGGCGCTGCGCGAGTCGGATATCCTCGGGCGGTGGGGCGGCGAGGAATTTCTGCTGGTGATGCCCGAGACCCCGCTCGATCTCGCCGTCGCGAGCCTGGAACGGCTGCGCACGCTGGTGTTCGGAATTCGACTGCCCACGACCGGCAGCGGACTGCGCGTCTCGCTCAGCGCCGGGCTGTCGACCAGCGACGAGAAGGCGCGGTCGCTCGATGAGCTGATTGCGCGCGCCGATGCGGCGCTCTACACGGCGAAAAATGACGGGCGGGACGCCATCCGTATCGCCGACGGCAACGAGCAGACCTGGAGCACCGGCATGCGGCGGGCACTGCGGCTCACCACGAGTTGAAATATATCTCGTAACTTATTGATTATGGTGCCCAGGAGAGGACTCGAACCTCCACGAATTGCTCCACTGGTACCTGAAACCAGCGCGTCTACCAGTTCCGCCACCTGGGCAAGATGGGTCCGCCGAAAGCGAGGCGCAGGAATCTACGCACCGGCTTGTGCCTTGTCAATGAGCATGGCGGCCGCCCGGGCATCGCTGCGGACGCCGCGCAGCGTGCATACTTGAGCACCTATCGGACTTGAGGAGCGCAGCCCATGTCGGTGAAAATGCCGGCCCCCGATCCGCGCACTCTCGCTCGGCGCGCGCAGATCGCCGCCGCCATGCGCGACATCGTGCCCGGCGAAGGCGTGATCGATCAGCTCGACGAACTGGCGCCCTATGAATCGGACGCGCTGACCGCCTACGCGCAACGCCCCCTGCTGGTGGTGCTGCCGCAGAACACCGAGCAAATCTGCGCCGTTTTGCGCTGGTGCGACGAGCAGCAGGTCAGGGTGGTGCCGCGCGGCGCGGGCACGTCCCTCTCGGGCGGCGCGCTGCCGCTGGAAGACGGCATCCTGCTGGGCTTGAGCCGGCTGCGCCGTATCCTCGAAATCGACTACGACAATCGAGTTGCGGTGGTGCAGCCCGGGGTCACCAACCTCGCGGTGTCGCAGGCGGTCGCGGCACGCGGCTTTTATTATGCTCCGGATCCTTCCAGTCAGATCGCCTGCACCATCGGCGGCAACGTCGCGGAGAATTCGGGCGGAGTGCATTGTCTGAAGTACGGCATGACGGCGCACAACGTGCTCGGCTTGAAGATCGTGTTGATGAGCGGGGAGGTGCTCGTGCTCGGCGGCAAGGCCCTCGATGCGCCGGGGTACGACTTGCTCGGCCTCGCCATCGGCTCTGAAGGCCTGCTCGGCGTGGTCTCGGAGGTCACGCTGCGCCTGCTGGTCAAGCCGCAGGCGGCGCAGGCCGTGCTGCTGGGCTTCCCTCGGGTGGAATCCGCGGCGCAGTGCGTTGCGGACGTGATTGCGCACGGGATCATTCCCGCCGGCATGGAACTCATGGACAGGCCCGCCATTCATGCGGCCGAGGATTTTCTGGGGATCGGGTATCCGCGCGACGTCGATGCGCTGCTCATCGTGGAAGTCGACGGGCCTGAGGAGGAGTGCCGGCATGTGATGCAGCTGGTGGCCGACATTGCGGCGCGCAACGGCGCTTCGACGGTGCGCGTCTCGGCGAACGAGGCGGAGCGCCTTCAGTTCTGGGCCGGGCGCAAAGCGGCATTTCCGGCGATGGGAAGACTGTCGCCGGACTACTATTGCATCGACGGCACCATCCCGCGGCGCTGCCTGCCGCAGATGCTGACGCTGATGCAGGACATGTCACGGCGACATGGGCTGCGGGTGGCCAACGTGTTTCACGCCGGGGACGGGAATTTGCATCCGTTGATTCTGTACGACGCCAACGCCGCCGGTGAACTCGACCGCGCGGAGGCGTTTGCCGCGGAGATTCTGCGCACCTGCGTGGCAATGGGCGGCGTGTTGACCGGAGAGCATGGAGTGGGCGTCGAGAAGCGGGATCTGATGGGCGAAATGTTCAATGAAGTGGATCTGGCCCACCAAGAGCGCATCAAGTGCGCGTTCGACCCGGCGATGCTGCTCAACCCCGGGAAGGTGTTCCCCACCTTGCACCGCTGTGCCGAGCTCGGGCGCATGCACGTGCATCATGGGGCGGTCGCGTTCCCGGATATTCCGCGCTTCTGACCCATGGCGCGGCAGATACGCCATGCGCCGGCGACGGCGGCCGAAGTGCAAAGCATCATGGCCGATGCGACGGCTGAGCGGCGCGGCCTGGAAGTTTGCGGCGGCGGCTCGAAGCGTCTGCTGCGTCCGCCGGTCGCATCCGCCGCGCTCCTCGACATGAGCGCCCTGACCGGCATCACCGACTACGATCCGGATGAGCTAGTGGTGACCGCACACTCCGGAACGCCGCTCGTGGAGATCGAAGCCGCGCTTGCCGAGCGCCGACAGATGCTGGCATTCGAGCCGTTCGATCATGGACCGCTGCTGGGTGCAGAGGCGGGCCGCGCGACTCTCGGCGGCATCGTCGCGGCCAACGTGTCCGGATCGAGGCGCGTGTCCATGGGCGCGGCGCGCGATCATATCCTCGGATTCACGGCGGTCTCGGGACGCGCCGAGGCGCTCAAGGGCGGCGGTGCCGTCGTCAAGAACGTGACCGGCTTCGATCTGCCCAAGCTGATGGCGGGCTCCTGGGGAACCCTGGCGGTGCTCCTGTCGATCACCATGCGCGTGCTGCCGCGCCCGCGGACCGAGACGACGATACTGTTCAAGGGATTGCCGGACGAAGCGGCCAATCGCCTGCTGACCGCCGCGATGGCTCTGCCGGCGGCCGTCTCCGCGGCGGCCCATGTGCCCCTGCCGCACGCCGTGACGGCGCTGCGCCTCGAAGGGTTCGGACCCTCGGTCGAGGCGCGCAGCCGCGAACTGAAGCGCGCCCTGGAGCCGATGGGCGCCGGCGCGACGACGATTGAGGCCGAGGAGAGCGGGGCGTTTTGGCGTGGCGTGCGCTCGCTCGATGCGTTGCCGCGCCAAGGGCACCTGCTGTGGCGCATTTCGGTGCCGCCCGCGTATGGTTGGCGCGTTCAGTCGCTGCTCGCGTGGGCCGGGGCGCGCTACGTGTACGACTGGGCGGGAGCGCTGGTGTGGGCGGCGGTACCCGAGGATTCGGCGCCCGGCCGCACTGACCGTGTTCACGCCGAGCGCATTCGCGCCATCGCTCGCTCGCTCGGCGGCCATGCCGCGCTGATTCGCGGGCCGACGTCGATGCGCGGGGCGGCAAGCCTGGCGGAAAGCGCCGCGCCGACGAATGCGGCCGACGCGCTTGGCGGGATGCAGCGGCTGCATGCGCGGCTGAAGGCCGCATTCGATCCATGTGGGATTCTCAATCCCGGCCTCGATCTCTCTGCCGAGCTATAGGACCGTGCGCACCAGGTTCGACGCGGCGCAGCTCGCCGACCCGACGACGGCCGCCGCCGCAGGCGCCATTCGCAGCTGCGTGCACTGCGGATTTTGCACCGCGACGTGCCCGACCTACGTGCTGCTCGGCGATGAGCTCGACAGCCCTCGCGGCCGCATCTATCTGGTCAAGGAAATGCTCGAGGCCTCCGCGAAGCCGACGCCGCAGGTGGTGAAGCATCTGGACCGCTGCCTGTCGTGTCTTGCGTGCGAAACGCACTGCCCGTCCGGGGTGAGCTACCGGCGGATCATCGACAAGGGCCGTGCGTACGTCGAAGAGCACTATCGCCGACCGCTGCGCGACCGGCTGTTGCGTGCACTGCTCGCCGCGACGCTGCCGTATCGCGGCCGCATGCGCGCCGCCATGGCGCTCGCCGCGCTCGCTCGGCCGTTTTCGGGGCTGTTCGAGCACGCGCCGGGACTTCGGCCGCTGGCGACCTTGCTGGCGCTCAGCGGCGCGACCGCGTCCGGGCGGCGGCGGCTGTCGCGCACGCGAGGTACCGGGGAGGAGCACGGCGCGCCGCGCCCGGCCGATGCGGCGGGCGAATCGGCCCGTTCCGTGCGCGTCGGCCTGTTCTGCGGCTGCGTCGAGCCGGTGCTCGCCCCGGAAATTCAAGCGGCCAGCGCCCGGCTGCTGCGGCGGGCCGGGGCCGAGGTCGTGCGATTGCGCCGGGAGGGCTGCTGCGGCGCGCTTCCTTACCATCTGGGGAGGGATTCTCAGGCGCTGGCGATGGCGCGCGCCAATGTCGATGCGTGGCATCGCGAACTCGAAGCCGGCCCGCTCGCCGCCATCGTGGTGACCGCATCGGGCTGCGGCACACAGCTGCGCGACTACGGCCATCTGCTGCGCGAGGATCCGCGCTATGCCGCGAAGGCCGCGCGCGTGGCGGCGCTCGCCTGCGATGTGACCGAACTCATCGATCGCATCGGGCTGCCGCCGCGGCTGCGCTTGCCCGCCACCGTCGTCGGCTACCACGCGGCGTGCTCGCTGCAGCACGGCCAAAAAGTGCATTCCGCGCCGGTGCGCGTGTTGGCCGCAGCCGGCTTTGAGGTGCGCGTGCCGGCGGACGCGCATTTGTGCTGCGGCTCGGCCGGCGTCTACAACATCCTGCAATCCGGCATTGCCGCCGAGCTCGGTGCGCGCAAGTCGGCGAGTCTGGCTGCGCTCGCGCCGGATGTGATCGCGGCGGGCAACATCGGCTGTATGGTGCAGATCCGCAAGGCGGGCGGCCTTCCGGTGGTGCACGTGGCGCAACTGCTCGATTGGGCGACGGGCGGCCCGCTGCCGGATGGTATGACTGATTCCGAATTTCGGAGCCAAAGCGCAATAAATCGCTAATATATTGAGGAATTTGCCGAGCATTGCCGATCGTTGTTTGGAGTCTCCCATGCACACGCGATTGCGTAAGTTCAACACGCGCGATACCTACCCGGAGCAGAAGCTCGACAACGACCTGTGCCAGGTGGTCATCGCGCGTGGCCGCACCGTGTTCGTCCGCGGGCAGGTGGGCCAGGATCTCGACACCGCGGCGAATGTCGGTGTGGGCGATGCGGCCGCACAGGCCGAGCAGGCGATGTCGAACATCAAGCAGCTCTTGTCCGAGGCGGGCGCCCGGCTCGAGCATATCTGCAAGGTGACGATCTATTTGACCGACCCGCGCTTTCGGGAGGCGGTCTACCGGACCGTCGGCCGCTGGCTCAAGGGCGTGTATCCGGTGTCGACGGGCATCGTGGTCGCCGGTCTTGCCCGGCCCGAGTGGCTCGTCGAAGTCGATGTGATTGCCGTGATTCCCGATGAGAGCTGACGGGTGACTTTCTCGATCGTGGCGCGCTCGTTCGACCCGCCGATGTTCGGCGTCGCGATCGCTTCCTCCTCGCCGGCCGTGGCCGCGCGCTGCGCGCATGCGCGCGCCGGCGCCGGCGCCGCGGCCACGCAGAACATCACCGACCCGCGCGCTCGGTCCGGCCGTTCTCGAACGCCTGGCGCACGGCGCCGCCGCCGCCGCCGCGCTCGAGGCCGCGCTGCGCTCGACGCCCTTCGGCGACCATCGGCAGCTGCTCGCGATCGGGGCCGCCGGCGCGCCGGCGGTGCATTCCGGCGCGCGCGCGCTCGGGCTGGTCGGATCCGCGGTCGGAGCGCACGCCGCGGCGGCCGGAAACCTATTGGCACATGCCGATGTGCCGGCCGCCATGATCGGCGCATTCGAGGCAGCGAGCGGTCACTTGGGCGCACGGCTGCTGCGCGCCCTGGCCGCCGGCGCCGGGCGCGGCGGGGAGGCCGGGCCCATCCATTCCGCGGGGCTGCTGGTGGTGCGCGAGGTGTCGTGGCCCATCGTCGATCTGCGCGTCGATTGGAGCAGCGGCGATCCGGTCGCCGAGCTCGCCGTGATCTGGGGCGTCTACGCCCCACAGATCGAGGATTACGTGCGGCGCGCGCTCGATCCCGAGCGCGCACCGAGCTTCGGCGTGCCCGGCGACCTGTGAACAAGCCGAGCGGCATGAAATTTACGCTGCGGCAGCTGGCGTATTTCATCGCCGCTGCGGAGACCGGCAGCATCACCCTGGCGTCGAGGCGCGCCAACATCTCTCAGCCGGCGATATCTACCGCGATTTCCCACATTGAGCGCGAGCTGGACGTGCAACTGTTCCTGCGCCATCACGCGCAGGGCCTGTCGCTCACCCCCGCAGGAAGGGTATTGCTTCGCGACGCGAAGCAGCTGTTGAAGCAGGCGGAAGGACTGTATTCGGCCGCGGCCGATATCAGCCACCAGATGCGCGGCGAGTTGTCGGTCGGATGGTTCTCCACGCTGGCGCCGATCGTCATGCCCGAGCTCGTGAATTCGTTCCTCAAGGCGTTTCCGGAGACCCGGATTCGCTCGCTGGAAAGCGATCAGGAGGGGCTGTTGGCCAGTCTGCGGCGGGCGGAGTCCGAGGTGGCCATCACCTACGATCTGCGAATCAGCGACGACGTCAGCTTCTTGCCGCTCGCGACGCTGCCGCCCTACGCCCTGTTCGGCGCCTCGCACCCGCTGGCGCGCGAGCAGACGGTCAAGCTGAGTCAACTGGAGCCGCTGCCGATGGTACTGCTCGACATGCCGATGAGTCGCGAGTATTTTCTGGCGCTGTTCATCCGCGAGCGATTGAAGCCCAATGTGGTCTGGTCGTCGCCGAAGCTCGACGTGGTGCGGACCATGGTGGCGAACGGACTCGGCTACACGCTGGCCAATGTCCGCCCGCGGGCCGATGTGGCGCTCGACGGGCGCCGCGTCTACCGGGTGCCGTTGAGCGGCGATCAGCCGCCCGTGCGCATCGGCATCGCGACATTGAAGGAGCTGAAGAAGACGCGTCTGGTGGAGGCCTTCGAACGGCACTGCGGTGAGCTCATTTCAGATTCCTTCATTCCCGGCATGGCGGCTCCGATCAAACTGCGGCGCCGCACGCGACGCTGCGGCGCTGACGGCGCTCGAAGGGAAGCATCATGACCACCGGCGAACACGCGGCGCGGCTCGAACATTCCACCATTCAGCCGATTCCCCTGGATGAGCGGCACGGCACCTACGGCGATCTGTTCACCGTCTGGTTCGGCTCGAATCTGATGCTCTTGACCATCGTCACGGGCGGGCTCGCGGTGACCGTGTTCGCGCTGCCGTTCGGATGGGCCGTCGCGGGCCTCGCCGTGGGCAATCTGGTCGGCGCCGTGTTCATGGCGCTGCACGCCGCGCAGGGCCCGACGCTCGGCGTGCCGCAAATGGTTCAAACCCGGGGGCAATTCGGTTCGCTGGGTTCGCTGCTCGTGATCGGCATCGTCATCGTGATGTACGTGGGATTCCTCGCCTCGAACCTGGTGCTCGGCGGCCAGGCGCTCGCGAGCTTGCTGCCCGGGATGTCCGATGCGCCGGGCATAGCGCTCGTGGGCGCGCTGTCCGTGACCGCCGCCGTCTATGGCTACGATCTCATTCACGCGTACACGCGGGCGATGACCTACGTGTCCGGCGCCGTGCTCCTGCTCACCGCCGCATGGATCATCTGGGTGCACGGATTGCCTGCGGACTTCCTGAGCCGCAACGCCTTCAACTGGCCGGGGCTGCTCGGGATCATCTCCGCCGCCGCCCTGTGGCAAATCGCCTACGCGCCCTATGTATCGGACTACTCGCGTTACATGCCGCGCGACACCGGGGTGAGACCGGCGTTTTGGGCCAGCTACTGGGGCTGCACCCTGGGCTCGTTTTTGCCCATGGTGCTCGGCGCCATGGTGGGCCTGGCTGCGCCCAAGGGCAACTTGATGGCGGGACTCGCACTGTTGACGCACGGCATTGCGCCGCTGGTGCTGATCGTCTTTTCCGTCGGCGTTGCGGCCGCCAATGCCATGAACCTGTACTGCGGCGCGCTGTCGACGCTGACGTTCGGCCAGACGCTGATTCCCCGCTGGTCGCCCGGCCCCGGCGCGCGCACCGTCGTCGCGCTGGTGCTGTTCGCGCTGTCGCTGATCGGCGCGCTGGCGAGCAAAGAGACCTTCCTGGTCAAATACGAGGAATTCATTCTGCTGCTGCTGTACGTGCTGGTGCCGTGGACCGCGATCAATCTCGTGGACTATTATCTGCTGAGGCACGGCGAGTACGACGTCGATTCGTTTTTCCGGCCGGACGGCGGCATCTACGGACGAGTCAACGCGGCGGCGGTCACCTGCTACGTCGCGGGCATCCTGGTGCAGCTGCCGTTCATCGACTCGCCGCTGTATGCCGGGCCCGTTGCGCGCTCCATGGGCGGGATCGATTTGTCCTGGGTCGTGGGATTGGCCGTCACCTCGCCGGCGTATTACTGGCTCGCCAAGCGCTCGCAAGGGCGCTCGCAGCCGGTGTCGGCGCGCGGCGCCCCTGCCGATCTGTAAGGCGCACCCGCCGGGCGCAAAGCTGCTAACCTCGTGCGCCAATTCATCGAACTCGAGGCGCTTACTTCCCATGACACGACGTGGTCCCACAGGCTCGCGCCGACCCAAAAAGCGCGGTGCCGCAGCCGCCAAACCGCACGACTGGCGCGCTGAGGATCCCAACTTAGAACTCGAACGGCTGCGCTACTCGGACCCCATCGCGAGCCGCGAACTGCTGCTCAAACATTTGTCGGAAGCGCCGGAACCCCTGACCGCGGCGCGTCTCGCCAAGCGGCTGGGACTGCACACGGACGCCCAGCGCGCCGCCTTGTCCAAGCGCTTGGCGCGCGATGGTGCGCGATGGACAGGCGATCGAGGGCCCGAACGGCTTCGCAACCGCCGGCGACGGCGAGCGGGTGGCCGGGCGCATCCGAGGCCGGCCCAACGGCGACGTGCTGGTGCTGCCGGACGACGGTTCGGCGCCGTTGGTGCTGGCGCGCGCCGACACGGCGACGTTGATGCACAACGACCGGGTGGAGGTGCTTGCCGTCGGCATCAACGACCGCGGGCGGCGGACCGCACGGCTGATACGCCGCACCGCCGATGCGCCGGCGCGAATCGGCGGAGTGTGGCATGCCGGGCACGGTCACGGCCGCGTCGAACCGGAGGATCCCGGCCATTGGTATTCGATCGAGGTGGCGGCGCGCTCCGCCCACGGCGCGGCGGATGGCGCGCAGGTCATCGTCGAGGTCACCAAGCGGCCGCAGGGCGAGGCGCCCGCGCACGGCCGCATCGTCGAAGTGCTCGATAACCTGCGGCCCTCGGACCTCGCGGCGCGGTTCGCCATATTGCGCCACGACCTGCCGCAGGAGTTCCCTCATGCCGTGCTGCACGCCGCGAATTTGTTCGATCCCGACGTGGCTGCCGGAGACTGCGCCGGCCGCGAGGACCTGCGCGAACTGCCGCTCGTGACCATCGACGGCGAGGACGCCAAGGATTTCGACGACGCCGTGTATGCGGAGAGCTTGCGCGGCGGCGGCTGGCGGCTGGTGGTGGCCATCGCCGATGTGAGCCACTACGTGCGCCCCGGCAGCCCGCTCGACAATGAGGCCCGCGCGCGCGCCACGTCCGTATACTTTCCGGACCGCGTGCTGCCGATGCTCCCGGAGCACCTGTCCAATCATCTGTGCTCGCTGATGCCGCACGTCGAACGGCTGGCGTTCGTCTGCGACATGCGCGTGAGCAAAGCCGGCGCTCCGGGCCGGGCGCGCTTCTATGAAGCGGTGATCCGCTCGCATGCGCGGCTCACCTACGGTCAGGCATGGGCGTTTCTCGAGAATCCGCGCGGCGCTTCCGCCGCCGCGTGGTCGCCCGAGGTGCGCGCATCGCTCGAGAACCTGAACGCCGTGTACGGCGCGCTGCGAGCCGCGCGCGAAGCGCGCGGTGCGCTCGATTTTCGCGGCGGCGAGGTCAAGGCGCGGATCGGCGAGGACGGCAGGATCGAGGGCTTTTATGCGGTGATGCGCAACGATGCGCATCGGCTGATCGAGGAGTGCATGATTGCCGCCAACGTCGAGGCCGCCGTCGCGCTGCGTCTGGCCAAGGCGGGAAGCCTGTACCGGGTGCACGGCCAGCCCGAAGAGAAGCGCGTGACCGAGCTGCTCAAGGTCATGAGCGCGCTGCAGGTGGGCGCGACGTTCTCCGAACGTCCCAGCCCGCGCGAATTTCGCCAATTGGTCGAGCGGCTGTCCGCGCGGCCCGACGGCTTGCTGCTCGAGGGGCTGGTGATTCGCGCACTCGCCCAGGCCGTCTATCAGCAAACCAACATCGGTCATTTCGGCCTCGCGCTCGAGGAGTATGCGCACTTCACCTCGCCGATCCGCCGCTATCCCGATCTGCTGGTGCATCGCGCCATCAAGGCCGCGCTGGTGCCGAATTCCGCCTCCGGGCACAAGTACTCGACCGGCGAGCTGCAGACGCTCGGCGCCGAGAGCTCGCAGCGCGAGCGGCGGGCCGACGAAGCGGCTCGCGACGTCATGGGATACCTCAAGTGCCTGTATCTGCAGCCGCGAGTGGGGGAGGTCTTCGAGGCTACCATCTCGAGTGCGCTCGAATTTGGGCTGTTCGTGCAACTCAAGGAGATGCCCATCGACGGTCTGGTGCACATCTCGGCCATCCCGGGCGACTACTGGGAACTGGACAGTGGCGGTATGGGGCTGGTCGGTCAGCGCACCGGCCGCCGCTGGCAGATGGGCGACAGCGTACGGGTGCGCCTGAGCCGGGTCGATCTCACGCAGCGGCAAATCGATTTTGAGCTGCTCGACGCGGATGCCGCCGCATCGCACGGCACCGTGCGCGCGCCGCGGCGCGGGGGTGCGGAGCATCGGGCGCGGCGCGGACCGGGAGGCGGCTCGCGGCGCAGCAGCGCCGGCCGCGGCGGCCAGCGCGGCGGACGCGGCTGACGCGGCCGGCGTGGCCGATACGAAGCGCCATCTGGTTTATGGATTGCATGCCATCGGCGCGGTCCTCGAGCGTGCTCCCGAACGGCTGCTCGAACTGTGGATCGCCGAGCCGCGAGACGATGCGCGCACTCGCAGCCTGACCGAGCGGGCGCGGGCGGTGGGCGTGCACGTGCAAATGGCGGGCAGCGAGGCGCTCCGCAAACTGGCGGGCGACGTTGCCCATCAGGGCGCAGTGGCGGCGGTCCGGCCGCTCAAGCCCTGGGATGAGCGGGATTTGTCCGCTGCGCTGACGGACATTCAGGACCCCTTGCTGCTGGTGCTCGATGGGGTCACCGATCCGCATAATCTCGGGGCGTGCCTGCGCACCGCGGATGCGGCCGGTGCCCAGGCGGTGATCATCCCGAAGGATCGCGCCGCCGCGGTCGACGGTGTGGTGCGCAAAGTCGCGGCGGGTGCCGCCGAATTCGTGCCGGTCGCGGCCGTCACCAACCTCGCGCGCACCCTTTCGATGCTGAAGGAGCGCGGCATCTGGGTGGTGGGGACGGACGGGGAGGCCGAACGGACGTTGTACGAGGCGGATCTGAACCGGGCGCTCTGCCTGGTCCTGGGGGCGGAGGGCAGCGGCATGCGGCGCCTGACGCGCGAGCGCTGCGACTTCCTGGTGCGCATTCCGATGGCCGGTCAGCGTCGAATCCCTCAATGTGTCCGTGGCGGCCGGCGTCGCCCTGTTCGAGGCCCGCCGCCAGCGCCTGGGGCAGCCCCGCAGGGCTTAAGCCGAAGGCGGGTTGACCGGCAATGCCCGGAGCGCGTATTCTTCGCGCTCTTTTTCGCCGGCTTGCCGGCATCACTCCTTGCCTCACCGCTCGCAACGGGAGGCTAAAACCGTAGGGAGCTACAATGCGGCATTATGAAATCGTGCTTCTGGTCCATCCGGACCAGAGCGAGCAAGTTCCTGCGATGGTCGATCGCTACAAAGGCATGATCAGTGCCGGCGGCGGTCAGGTGCATCGCTTCGAGGATTGGGGCCGGCGTCAGCTGAGCTTCCCGATCTCCAAGGTGCACAAGGCGCACTACATCCTGCTGAACGTCGAGTGCGATCAAAAGACCCTCGCCGAGCTCACCGGGTCCTTCCGCTTCAGCGATGCCGTGCTGCGCAGCCTGGTGGTGAAGATGGACGAGGCGGTCACCGAGCCCTCGCCGATGGCGCGCGCGCCGGACGAGAATGCGCGCCGCCACGATGACTTTGGCGACGATGGCGACGAGGACGACATGGCGATGGGCAGGCGGTAAGGCAAGGCGCAGGACAACAGGAGCACAACATGGCACGTTTTTTCCGCCGCAAGAAGTTTTGCCGTTTCACGGCCGACGACGTCAAGCAGATCGACTACAAGGATCTGGCGACGCTCAAGAGCTATGTCACGGAAACCGGCAAGATCGTCCCGAGCCGCATCACCGGCACGCGCGCGCATTATCAGCGCCAACTGCAGCTCGCGATTCGCCGCGCGCGCTTCCTGGCGCTGCTGCCGTACACCGATCAGCATTGATCCGCGAGCGAAGCACATGGAAATCATATTGCTGCAGAAGGTCGCGAACCTCGGTCAAATCGGCGATCGAGTCAAGGTGAAGTCGGGCTACGCCCGCAATTTTCTGGTGCCGACGGGCAGGGCGACGATGGCGACTCCCGCCAACATCGCGAAGTTCGAGGCCCAGCGCGCACCAGCTCGAAGCCAAGGCCCACGAGGAGCTTGCGGCGGCGCAGGCGCGCGCCGCGAAGTTCGAGAACTTCAAGCTCGAGCTCAAGGCCAAGGCCGGCACCGAAGGCAAGCTGTTCGGCTCCATCGGCACGGCGGACATCGCCGAGGCCGCCGTGCAGGCGGGACACCCGATCGCACGCAGCGAAGTGCGCATGCCCACCGGACCGATCCGCACCACCGGCGAGCACCAGGTGCAGCTGCACCTGCACACAGACGTCGATGTGACCTTGACGGTCACCGATCGTCGCCGAAGAGTAGCGGCCGGCAAAGCCGCGCGCGCAGATTGCACGTGGCCGCAGCTCGCGTCGGTAATCGGTTGGGTTCGAGCGCAGGCGCGGACGACGGCTTGCGCCTCCCGCCGCATTCCATCGAGGCCGAGCAATCGGTGCTCGGCGGCTTGATGCTCGATTCCGCGGCGTGGGACCAGGTCGCCGACCGGGTTCGCGCCGAGGACTTCTACCGCAACGATCACCGGCTGATTTTCGGCGCCGTCGCCGGCCTCATCGAGCGCAACCAGCCCTGCGATGCGGTGACGCTGTCGGGCCATCTGGACGCGCCAGGGCCTGCTCGATCAAGTGGGCGGCCTCGCGTATCTCGGCTCGCTCGCCCGCGACACGCCGACCGCCGCCAACATCCGCGCCTATGCGGACATCGTGCGCGAGCGCTCGGTGCTGCGCCAGCTCATCACCGCGGGCAATTCGATCGTCAGCAGCGCGCTCGAGCCCGAAGGGCGCGAGGCGCGCGAAATCGTCGACGACGCGGAGCGCGCGGTGTTCGAGATCGCCGAGCGCGGCGCGCGCGGGCAGGGTCGGCTTTCGCACCGTCAAGAGCATCCTGCCGGACGTCGTCAACCGGATCGACGAGCTGTACCACTCCGACGGCAAGATGACCGGCATCTCGACCGGCTTCAAGCAGCTCGACGAGATGACCTCCGGACTGCAGGCGGGCGATCTGATCATCATCGCCGGCCGCCCATCGATGGGCAAGACCACGCTCGCGGTCAATATCGCGGAGAACGCCGCGCTCGGCGCCAACAAATCGGCGGCGATCTTCAGCATGGAAATGTCCGCCGAGTCGCTGACCCTGCGCATGATCTCCTCGTTGGGCCGAATCAACCAAAGTCACCTGCGCTCCGGCCGCCTGCACGAGGACGATTGGCCGCGCATCGATTCGGCCATGACGCAGCTCGGCGACGCGAGCATCCACGTCGATGAGACGCCGGCGCTCACGCCGACCGAGGTTCGCGCGCGCGCCCGGCGCCTGAAGCGCGAGCGCGGCCTGGACCTGATCGTGGTCGACTACCTGCAGCTCATGCAGGTGGCCGGCACCAAGGAGAACCGCGCCACCGAGATCTCGGAGATCTCGCGCTCGCTCAAGGCGCTCGCCAAGGAATTGAAGGTGCCGGTCATCGCGCTATCGCAGCTCAATCGCGGCGTCGAGCAGCGCGTCGAGAAGAAGCCGGTGATGTCGGATCTGCGGGAATCGGGCGCGCTCGAGCAGGACGCAGATCTGATCCTGCTGATCTACCGCGAAGAGGTGTACGACCCGAACACCACGCGCAAGGGCATCGCCGACATCATCATCGCCAAGCAGCGCAACGGCCCGACCGGCGACGTGCAGCTCACCTTCCTCGGGCAATACACCAAGTTCGAGAACTACGCGCCCGAGTCGTACGCCGAGGGCGTGTTCCGTTGAGGCCGGTGGCGCGGCGGTGACGGGCCGATGACTCCCATGGTCAGCGCGACGGTGGACGCCGGCGCGCTCAGGCACAACCTGCAGGCGGTGCGGCAATGGGCACCGCACTCGAAAGTCATGGCGGTCATCAAGGCGAACGCCTACGGCCATGGACTGGTCGCGGTGGCGCGCGCACTCGAGTCGGCGGACTCCTTCGCGGTGGCGCGCGTCGATGAGGGGCTCACGCTGCGCGCTGCCGGCATCCCGAAGTCCACCGTGCTGCTCGAGGGAGTCTTCGATCGCGAGCAGCTGGACGCCGCCGCTGCCGCCGGTTTCGAACTGGTGGTGCACACCGTGGAGCAGATCGAGCTGCTGCGCGCGGCGGGCGCAGGGGCGGCCGGCGTGGCGGGGGGCTTCAAGGTGTGGCTCAAGCTCGACAGCGGCATGAACCGCTTGGGGTTCAAAGGAGCGGCCTTCGACGCGGCGCTCGAGACCTTGAGCGCGTTGCCCGGCGTGAAGACCCCGGTCAATCTGTTCACGCACCTGGCCTCCGCCGACAGCCCGGAGCTCGCCGCAACCACCGAGCAGCTGGCGCGCTTTGCGCAGGCGACCGCTTCGCTCCCGGGCGAGCGCAGCATCGCCAACTCCGCCGGCATGCTGAGTTTCCCCGAGGCGCAGGCCGACTGGGTGCGGCCCGGCCTGCTGCTGTACGGCGTGTCGCCGTTCACCGGCACGATCGGCGCGGACTACGGCCTTCAGGCGGCGATGACGCTGCATTCGCACGTCATTGCGGTCAAGGATCTCGCGCCGGGCGAGCATGTGGGCTACGGCGGTGAATGGATGGCGAAGCGGCCCACGCGCTTGGCGGTGGCCGCAGTGGGCTACGGCGACGGTTATCCGCGCAGCCTCGCCTCGGGCTCGCCCGTGCTGGTCAACGGATACAGGGCGCCGCTCGCCGGGCGCGTATCCATGGACATGATAGGCATCGACGTCACCGATCTGTCGCCGCCGCCGCGGCTGGGCGACCCGGTGATTTTATGGGGCGCCGGACTGCCCGTGGAGGAAATCGCCGTATGGGCGAACACCATCCCATACGAATTGCTGTGCGGCATCAGCCAGCGCGTGGCCGTGACCCATCGCTGAACCAAATCGCCAGTCCGCCCGCCGACGCTGAATGAGCGGCTGACGCGAGCCCCGCACGATCCGAGCGGCCCGTCCAGGCGCAGATATACGCATCGAGCCGAAAATGTGGTAAGAGTGCGACCAACGCGGACCGGATGTCGGATTCGTCGGGAGGGGGGCTGGTCGCGGAACCACAACAATAGCGCGGCTGATGGCAGAGTCAGCGCGGCGCCTCGGTAGAAAAAGATGAAACGGGGGTGGCTAATGACTAGTCGAAATGTTCGATTGCAGGCGGTTGCTCTGGGGCTGGCAGCGGGCGCTTTGGCGGGTGCGGGCTGGGCGCAGGAGGCACCTGCGCCCACGCCGGGCCTGCCGGAGATCATCGTCACGGCGCAGAAGCGCCAACAGAACATCCAGGATGTTCCGATCGCGGTGATCGCCTTGGACTCGCAGCAGCTGCAGGACGCCGGTGTCAAGGACATCAAGAACATGCAGGTTCTGACTCCGGGTCTTACCGTCACTTCGACGACGTCTGAAAACGTGACCACCGCGCGTATCCGCGGCATCGGCACGGTCGGCGACAACCCCGGCCTGGAATCCTCGGTCGGCGTGGTGATCGACGGCGTCTACCGGCCGCGCAACGGCGTGGGCTTTGGCGACCTGGGGGAGATTGACCGCATCGAGGTTCTCGAGGGGCCGCAGGGCGAATTGTTCGGCAAGAACAACGACGCCGGCGTCATCAACATCGTGACCAAGCGGCCATCGAATACCTTTGGGGTGACGGCGCGAGGCCACCGGCGGCAACTACAACGATCGGGAGATCTCCGCCTCCGTCACCGGACCGCTCAGCGACATCTCTTCCGGCCGGTTCTTCGCCGGGTACCAGAAGCGCGATGGCTTCCTCGACGTCACCACCGGCCCCGGTCCGAACACGGAGAACAACACCGATAACCGCAACGTCTACACCTTCCGCGGCCAGTATCTGCTCACGCCCAACAACGACCTCAACTTCCTGCTCATCGGCGACTATTCGAAGCGCAACGAGTCCTGCTGCGGCGCCGTGCAGACCGTCTTGGGTCCATTCGCCCCGATCGTCGATGCGCTCGCCTCGGTCCCGCAACTCGGAGGCACACCCGGCGCAGTCGGCGAGGCGCTTCCGCCGGTGTCGCCGTTCAACCGGCAGGCGTATTCGAACCAGGACATCACGCAACAAATTCGCGATATGGGAGTCTCCGGCGAGCTCAACTGGGATCTGGGCTTCGGCACGCTCACCTCGATTACCGCGTGGCGCGACAATACCATCATCGCCGGCAACGACATCGATTACACCGCCGTCGATATCGTTTATGAGCCCGGCACCGAGGGCAATATGACCGATTTCAAGCAGGCCAGCGAAGAATTGCGCCTGGCCGGCAAGAACGGCCCGTTGGACTGGCTGGTGGGCGGATTCTTCTCGAGCGAAATCCTCACCACCAATTTAACCATCTATGCCGGCAACAGCTTCGATCTGTACCTGAGCGGCCTCTCGTCGGCAGCCGGCGGAGCCTCGCCCCCGAACTTCCTGTTGACGACCGATCTGACCGGCAAGCCCCCCGGCAGCCTGTTCATACCGGGCGTGTCCGGCCAGGCGGATTCCTATCGTGAGACCTCCAAGAGCTATGCGTTCTTCACCAATGAGACATACAAGATCACACAGGCCTTTGATGTGACCGCCGGCTTGCGATTCACCTCGGAGAAAAAGACGGCTGACTCCAATTATCTGGACCCGGATCACGGCTCCGCGTGCGGGCAACTGCTCCAGTCCCCGGGAGTCGGGATGCTCGATCCCGCAAGCCCTGAATATCAGTTTCTGCTGGGATACGGGTGTTCGACGGTCTTCAATCCATTCTTTTCGGGCCAATCGAGCGCTCAGTCCCTGACCGAGGGCAACGTGTCGGGTACGGTCAAGCTGTCATATCATTTCACCGACGACATCATGGCGTACCTGTCCTGGGCGAACGGCTACAAGGCCGGCGGATTCAACCTGGCTCGGGTCACATCGACGAACCCGCTGACGCCGCTCACGCCGAATTTAGATACCGAATTCCCGCGTGAGACGGTCGAGTCTTACGAGCTCGGCGTCAAGAGCCTGCTGGCCGACCGGACCGTGCGCCTGAATGCTTCCGTGTTCGATCAGCAATACACGAATTTTCAGCTGAACACCTTTACCGGAATTCAATTCGTCGTCAGCTCGATTCGTCGCGTTGAATCCAAGGGCGCCGAATTCGACGTCAACTGGGCGACCCCGCTGCCGGGCCTGACTTTCGACACGGGCGTGGTCTATGCCTTTACCAACATCACCGAGTTCGGCGGCTCGCTGCCGCTGTTCGCTCCCAATGACACCGCCGCCACCACGATCCCGCGCCTCAACAATCGGCTGTCGTTCGCGCCGCTGTGGTCGGGCGTGGCGTCGGCGACCTATACGGTGCCGATCAGTGCATCGCTGCAGTTTCACGCCAACATCAACGAAAAATACAGCTCCTCGTACAACACCGGCTCGGATCTGGATCCGCGAAAAATTCAGGGAGCCTATGGATTGCTGAATGCGCTGCTCGGCATAGGCACGCGCGACGACAAAGTAACGGTTGAAGTGTGGGGCAGCAACCTGGCCGACAAGGGTTTCTACCAGGTCGCCTTCGATGCGCCGTTTCAATACAACCAGATCGACGCGTTCCTGGGCGATCCGCGCACCTTCGGCATCACGGTGCGCGTGAAGTTCTGACCCATGTCCGGCAGCTATCGTCGCATCGTGCTCGCTTCACGGCCCAACGGTTGGGTGGTCCCGGAGAATTTTCGAATCGAAACCGCTCCGGTTCCCACCCCGGGGCCGAACGAGGTGCTGGTGCGCAACCACTACCTCTCGCTCGATCCTTACATGCGCGGCCGCATGAACGAGGGGAAATCCTATGCGAAACCCCAGGAAATCGGCGCCACCATGATCGGCGGGACCGTCGGGGAGGTGGTCGCCTCGAACCACCCGGGATTTGCGGTCGGCCAGCACGTGCGCGGCATGCTCGGCTGGTCGGAGTTTGGCGTTGCCGACGGCAAGGCGCTCGAGCGGATCGACACGCGCCGGATACCGATGTCAGCGCATCTCGGTGTGGCGGGCATGCCCGGCATGACGGCCTGGTATGGCTACCACAAGATCATGGCGCCGAAGGCGGGTGAGACCATCGTCGTCAGCGCAGCGGCCGGCGCGGTGGGAAGTGTCGTGGGCCAGCTCGCGAAGCTTGGCGGCGCCCGGGCCGTGGGCATTGCCGGCGGCCCCGACAAGTGCCGCTACGTGACCGGCGAGCTGGGCTTCGACGCCTGCGTCGACCACCGCGAGGCGAAGGATGCGAAGGACCTCGCGAAGCTGCTGCGTGAGGCAGCGCCCGACGGCGTGGATGCTCATTTTGAAAATGTCGGCGGCGATGTTCTCAATGCCGTCATGAGTCTGCTGAATCCGTTCGCCCGCATCGCCATCTGTGGGCTCATCGCCGACTACAACAACGAACCGGGTGCCGTCCCGCGCAGTGCGATCCGCAATCCGGCGATGTTTTTGGTCGCACGCTGCAAGATGCAGGGCTTCATCGTATCGGACCATCTGGATCTGTGGCCGCAGGGCCTTTCAGAGCTGGGCGCCCTGTTGATCGGTGGAAGGCTCAAGTATCGCGAGAGCGTCGCGAGTGATCTTGCGGCGGCGCCCGAGGCGTTCGTCGGACTCCTGCGCGGGCAGAATTTCGGCAAGCAGCTCGTCAAACTGATTTGAGAATCGGAGATGGGCGCAATCTATGTGGTGCGCCATGCTCAGGCGTCCTTCGGCACCGAGGACTACGACCGACTCACCCAGACCGGGTTTGCGCAGGCGCGTCTTTTGGGGGCGTATTTCGCCTTGCGCAAGATTCGATTCGACGCGGTTAGTGACGTATGCCTAGTCAGCCGTAGCGCCGCGAGATGCTCTGCGCCACGCACACGGGCTTGCTGCCGCCTTCGCGTTCGATGGTCACCTCCCAGACGAGCTGGGCGCCCGGCATGCCATGCAGCGGCTCGAGAGCATCGATTCGCTGGAGCGTGAAGCGCGCCCGCAGCCGGCTGCCCACCGGTACCGGCGCAGGAAAGCGCACCTTGCCGAGCCCGTAGTTGACCCCCATCCGTGTGCTGCGGATGCAGAGCGCCTGCTGCGCCATCAGCGGCAGCAGCGACAGAGTCAAAAAACCGTGCGCGACGGTCGTGCCGAACGGACCGGTCCTCGCCCGCTCGGGATCGACATGGATCCACTGGTGGTCGCCGCTCGCGTCGGCGAATCGGTCGATGCGCGCCTGGTCGACGGTGATCCAGTCGCTCACCGCGACCTCCTGACCGATCAGCGGGTGCAGCTCTTCGATCGAATTGAACTCTCGCATGACGCCGGTAAGCTACCACACCATGGGCGCCGCACGCGGGGCCGCGACGCGGTTCGCGCTGCGGGGCACGACAATGTACAGTGTCAGCGCATACTCATGGTCTGATCGTGCCCGCCATCCGCCCCCAAAGCCAAACACCGGAAATCCTCGACGTATTGATCGTCGGCGCCGGGCTATCCGGTATCGGCGCGGCCCATCACCTGCAGCAGCGCTGTCCCCGCAAGCGCTACGCCATTCTCGAGGCGCGCACCCGCATCGGCGGCACCTGGGATCTGTTTCGCTACCCCGGCGTGCGCTCGGATTCGGACATGTATACGCTGGGCTACGAATTCAAACCCTGGAGTGAATCCAAGGCCATTGCGGATGGGCCGGCGATTTTGCGCTATATCCGCGAGTGCGCCGACGAAAATGGAATCACCCCGCACATCCGCTTCTCCCACGCGGTGCGCGGCGCGGAATGGGCGAGCGAGGACGCCTGCTGGACGGTGACGGCCGAGCGCTCCGATTCCGGCGAGCGGGTGGCGTTTCGCGCGCGGTTTCTGTACATGTGCAGCGGCTACTACAGCTACGCGCAGGACCACCGGCCCGAGTTCGCCGGGGAGAGCGACTATCGCGGCATCCTGGTGCACCCGCAATTCTGGCCGGAAGACCTGAACTACGCCGAAAAGCGCGTGGTGGTGATCGGCAGCGGGGCCACCGCGGTCACGCTGGTGCCCGAGATGGCGAAGGCCGCCGCGCATGTCACGATGCTGCAGCGTTCGCCCACGTACGTCGTCACGCGACCCTCCGAGGACCGGGTGGCGCAATGGCTGAAGCGGTGCGTGCCCGGTCGAGTGGCTTACGCACTCACGCGCTGGAAGAACGTGCTGGTGAGCATATTTTTCTACCAGCTCGCCCGCCGCCGCCCCGAGCAGATGAAGCAGCGCATCGTCGGCATGGCGCGCGAGCAGGTGGGCCCGCAGTTCGACGTCGCTGCGCATTTTACGCCGCGCTACAACCCATGGGACCAGCGCATGTGCATCGTGCCCGACGGCGACCTGTTCCGCCAGATCCGTCAAGGCCGCGCGTCGGTGGTGACCGACACCATCGAGCGCTTCATCGAACGCGGCCTGAAGCTCGCCTCCGGCGTGGAGCTGCCGGCCGACATCGTGGTGATGGCCACGGGTCTCGAACTCAACGTGCTCGGCGATGTGACGCTGCGCATCGACGGGCGGCTCTGCGCCCTGGGCCAGTCCATGGCCTACAAGGGCATGATGCTGAGCGACGTGCCCAACCTCGCGATGACCTTCGGCTACACCAATGCCTCGTGGACGCTGAAGGCGGACCTCACCGCAGGCTTCGTGTGCCGCTTGCTCCGCTACATGGAACGCCACGGCTATACGGTCGCGGTGCCGCGCCGCGACTTAGGCGTGCAGCCGCAGCCGTTCCTGAGCTTTACCTCGGGCTATGTGCAGCGTGCGCTCGCCATGCTGCCCAAGCAGGGGTCGCAGCGGCCCTGGCGGGTCCATCAAAACTATCTGCTCGACCTTCTCGCCATCCGCTACGGGCGCCTCGCCGACGGCGTGCTGCAATTCAGCGCCGCCGGCGTCAGACGATGAATTTGGTCGATAAATGGCTGCGCATGCCGCCGCAGAAGGCCGGCGAGATCATCGTGCGCGGCGTGCAAAAGCGCCGCGCGCGCATCCTCGTCGGCCGCGACGCCATGATCATCGCGCTGATCGAGCGCCTCGCCCCGGTGAACTACTGGCGCGCGCTGGGGCGTGTCCGCACTTGAGCTCGCTGTACACGATCTTGCCGGCGAGCGTGCTCGTGATCCTGGCGCTCGGCGCCGGCCTGGTGTTCTTCACGCAGCGCACGGCGCGCCGGGTGGAGGCGGCATTGCCGCCGGCCGGCCGGTTCATCGATGTGCCCGGCGCGCGGCTGCACGTCGTGGACCGCGGTCGAGGACCGGCCGTGCTGCTGGTCCACGGATTGGCAGGACAACTCGGCCACTTCACCTACGGCATCGTCGATGAGCTGGCAACGCAATACCGGGTGCTGGCGGTCGACCGGCCCGGCTCGGGCTATTCGCTGCGGACGCCCGGCGCTTCGGCGTCCTTGAGCGCGCAGGCCGACGCGCTGGCCGCGCTCATCGAGAAACTCGACCTGGGGCGCGTGCTGGCGGTCGGTCATTCTCTGGGCGGCGCCGTGGCGCTGACATTGGCGCAGCGGCACCCAGGGCGAGTGGCCGGACTTGCGCTGGTGGCGCCGCTCACGCATCCGATGCACGAGGTTCCCGCGAGCTTCAGGGGACTGGTGATCGCCAGGCCGTGGATGCGCGCGCTCGTTGCCTGGACGCTGGCTGTGCCGCTCGGCATCGCGATGCGCGATCGGCTGCTGCGCGCGGTGTTCGCCCCCGAAGCCGTGCCGGCCGACTTCGACACCCGCGGCGGTGGAATGCTCGCGCTGCGGCCCAGCCATTTCATCGCGGCGTCCACCGATCTGGCGGCGATTCCAGAAGATCTGCCGAGGCTGGTGCGGGGCTACGGCGCGATGCGGCTGCCGGTGAGCATTCTTTACGGCCGCGGTGACCGCATCCTCGATCCCGCCGGTCAGGGCGAGACGCTGGCGGCCGAACTGCCCGGCGCCGAGCTCACGCTGGTCGACGGCGGCCACATGCTGCCCGTCACTGCTCCGGAGCGCACCGCCCAATTCATCCGCGAAGCTGCAGCGCGCGCGCTGCGCGGCTGAGCGCTCAAGACCCTTGCTCGCTCGTCAATCGCCGATAAGCGAGCAAGTGCCGAAGCGCCTCCTTCGCCCGGCCCGCGCGCTCGTGCAGCCGCGCCAGGTTGAAGTGCGCGTCCGCCAGATGGGGATCGAGAGCGAGCGCCTCGCGATACGTCGCAAGCGCTTCGGGCTCGCGCTCGAGGTCTTCGAGAAGCACCGCGAGGTTGTACAAGAGGAGCGGCTCCGCCGCATCCTGGCCGCGATACACCTGCTCCGCCTCGCGCAGGCGCCCCTCCAGGTGCAGCAGGCGCCCCAGATTGAGTCGAGCTTCCAAGTGCTGCGGGTCAGCCGACAGGCAGGCCGCGTAGGCCGCTTGCGCGGCCGCCGCATCGCTGTCCTCGAGGCTCAGAGCCTTCTCGAATTCCGCTTCCGCTGAAGCGAGCGGCGCCGCGGCGGCGCGGCGCTTTTCGATCACCAGAATCTCGCCGCCGCCCTTGTCGACGAATTCCAGCGCCAAGGCGTATTGGCCGGTATCGGACTCGCGCAGCGCCCCGCCCTCGCGCACGACGATGCGGTCGCCCAATGCGACGATGGACAGCCCGCTCAGCGGCAGCGAGGAGGGCAGCGAGGCGCGGATCTGCCGCAGGGTCCGGTTGATTTTTTGCGCCGGAATCTTTGCGTTGCGCAGCGCGCCGGCCGTGCGCAGCACCAGCAGGTCTTGGAACGAATAGCGGAGCCGGCCGGATTGCTTGTGGGGACGAATGTGTCCCGCGCGAATCAGCGCGCGTACTTGTGAGGCGGGAATGCCGAAGAGCCGCTTGAGGTCCTTCGTGTCGAATTCATGCATTTCATCGCCGGGCATTTCATCGGCGAGCGGATTTGCGCGCGGCGCCCGACGAGGTGGCGCGCTTGGGCGCCTTGCGCTCCTTCAGGGCGGCTCCCTTTGCTCCCCGCGCGTCGATGCTGGCGCGCAGCGCCTCCATCAAGTCGATGACATTTCCCCGAGGCGCGGCCTCCGCGGTCTCGGCGAGCGAGATCTGCTTGCCTTGTATCTTCTTCTGGATGGCTGCCTCGACACGGCCCTTGAACTCGTCGACATATTCGTTCGGGTCGAAGCGCTTGGCGGAGAGGTGATCGATGAGCTGTTGCGCCAGCTTGAGCTCGGGCTCCGACACTTGCGCCGGCTCGATCCCCAAGTCCTTCAGATCGCGCACTTCGGCCTTGAAATGCAGCTGATGCATCGCAAGGCCGTCGTCCATCGGCCTGATCGCCACGATGTGCTCCTTGCCGCGCGACACCCATCGGCCGACCGCGCATTGTCCGGCCTTGCGCAGCGCAGTGGCGAGCAGCGTGTAAGGCTTGGCGCCGCCCTTGTCGGGCGCCAGGTAGTAGGTCCCATCGAAATACACCGGGTCGACCGACTCCAGCGGGACGAACTGCCCGATGTCGATCGCATGCGTCGTGGCGTCCTCGAGCTCCTTCAACTCCTCCGGGCTGAACATCACGTATTGATCCTTGGCGACCTCATAGCCCTTGACCATTTCCGAACGCTCGACGGGCTTGCCATCCGCCACCGCGATGTACTGCTGTTTGACGCGCGAGCCGTCCTTCTGGCGCAGTAGATTGAAGGAAATTCGTTCCGACGAAACGGTGGCCGAATACAGTTTGACCGGGATGGCGACCAGGCCGAAGGAAATCGTGAGCGAGGCAATCGAACGCGCTTGTGAAGCCATGGCACACCTATACTCGATACCCACTCAAGAGACGGTTGTAAGTCATTCAATGTACTGCCCTTATGGGAAAACTGCAAGATTCCCCTTGAACCGCAGTGCGCCCTTGCTCCGACCCGGTTCGGCCAGGGTCCGTCAGGTGCGGCCGGTGAAAGCTGCTCCGGCAATCCTTACGGCGCGGGCTTTTGAAGCTATGATCGCGCTCTTGCTAAATAGGGCGGCGCCGGCCGTTGACGAGACAGCGATGACGAGACAGAAGCGATGACGGGAAAACTGCGATGACGAGACAGCAGCCGACTGATCAGCCGTGCGCCGTCTGATCGGTCCTCGGGCGGCCGCCCCGGCGCTGCGCACCGGTTGGCGGGCCGCGCTGCTCGGTCTCGCGATCGCGATGCGCGACGCGGCGCGGCGCCCGCGCCGGCCCAGGAACCTGCGCCGCCGGTTTACGACCTGATCATCGAGCACGGGCACGTGGTCGACGGCACCGGCGCGCCGTGGTATGCGGCGGACATCGGCATACGTTCCGGGCGCATTGCCGCCATCGGCCGTCTCGGGCGCGCGAAAGCAAAGCAGCGCATCGACGCCGCAAACCGCATCGTGGCGCCCGGGTTCATCGACATGCTCGGCCAATCCGAGCTGACGCTGCTGGTCGATCCGTCCGCGCCATCGAAAATCTTCCAGGGCATCACCACCGAGATCACCGGCGAGGGTGAATCGGTGGCGCCGGTCAACGAGGCGATCGCGCGGGAGGGAGCGGCCCGATACGCGCATCTGCAAATCAAGAGGGATTGGTCGGACTTCACCGGCTACTTCGCGCGGCTGGAGCGGCAGGGCATCGGCATCAACCTGGCCTCGTACGTCGGCGCGACGACGATGCGCGAGATGGTGATCGGCTATGCGGACCGGGCCGCCACGCCCGGCGAGCTCGAGCAAATGCAGGGTCTGGTCGCCGCGGCGATGCGCCAGGGCGCGGTCGGGGTCTCGAGTTCGCTGGAGTACGCCCCGGCGCCCTACGCCAGCACCGAGGAGCTCATCGCGCTGTCGCGCGCGGCCGCCGAATACGGGGGCATTTACGCAACGCACATGCGCTCCGAGCAGGAGGCGATCATGGCCGCGCTCGAGGAGACGATCCGCATCGGCCGTGAAGCGCACATCCCCGTGGAGATCTGGCACCTGAAGGCCGGCGGCGTCAACAACTTCGGGCTGATGCCCGAGATCGTCGCGCGCATCGAGCGCGCCCGCGCCGCGGGCGTCGACATTGCCGCGGACACCTATGCGTATCCGGCCTGGGCGAACGACCTGTCGGCGTTCATTCCGCCTTGGGCGCACGATGGAGGCAATGCCAAACTGATCGAGCGGCTCAAGGACCCTGCGGTGCGTGCGCGCTTGAAGCAGGAGCTCGCCGCGGTATCGACGGATTGGGACAATGAGTGGCAGTCGGTGGCCGGCCCCGAGGCCATCCAGATATCGACGGTGAGCAACCCGAAGCTGCTCGCCATACAGGGCCACACGCTCGCCGACATCGCCAAGTCCCGCGGCACCGATCCGATGGACACGCTGTTCGACATTCTCGTCGAAGACAATGCCCAAACCGAAGTCGCGGTGTTTGCGATGAGCGAACCGGACATTGCGCTTGCGGCGGTGCAGCCCTGGGTGTCGTTCTGCAATGACAGCTCGGCGACCTCGCCCGCCGGCCTGCTGGGCAGGGAGTTCCCGCATCCGCGGGCGTACGGGACCTTTCCGCGGGTGCTGCGCAAGTATGTGCGCGAGGAGCGCCGTATGCGCCTCGAGGAGGCCATCCGAAAGTTCACCAGCCTGCCGGCGTCCCGGCTGCGGCTCAACGAGCGCGGCGTGCTCAAGGCCGGCATGTGGGCCGACATCGTCGTGTTCGACCCGCAGGTCATCACCGACCGGGCGACCTTCGCCGAGCCGAATCAGCTGTCGGTCGGCATGCAGTGGGTGCTGGTGAACGGGGTGCCGGTCGTCGCGGCCGGTGCGGCGACCCGCGCGCTGCCCGGCAAGGTGCTGCGCGGGCAGGGGTTCGCAGGAGCTTGAGACGTCGCGTCGCCCCAACCCTGCATTGCAACTGCAGTTTATGTGCGCTGATGCACCCCCGGCGAACTACCCTGCGCCTATACTTTCAAAGGCTTTGGGGGTGAAGTTGAATGAGGAATCATGGAACCGACCGATACCGGCCAATCCTGATTATTTTCACAAGGTGGTCGACTGCCAGTGGGCCTGTCCGGCGCACACCGATGTCCCGGAATACATCCGGCTGATCGCCCAGGGCCGGTTCACCGACGCCTACATGGTGAACCGGGAGTCCAACGTGTTCCCGGGCATCCTTGGGCGAGTCTGCGACCGGCCGTGCGAGCCCGCCTGCCGGCGCGGTCGAATCGAAAGCAAGCCCGTGGCCATCTGCCGGCTGAAGCGCGTCGCTGCGGATCAGCGAGACGACATCGGCGCGCTGTTGCCGCGCGCCCCGCAGACGCAAGAACGGCAAGCACATTGCGTGCATCGGCGCGGGGCCCGCCTCGCTCACCGTTGCCAACGATCTGCTGCCCGTCGGATATGAAGTCACGATCTTCGAGCAATTCGCGGTTGCCGGCGGATTGATGCGCACCAACATACCGGCGTTTCGCCTGCCGGCCCGGGTGCTGGATGAGGAAATCGGCTACATCGTGGACATGGGCGCGGACCTGCGCCTGAACTCACCGGTGGACAGCATGCGCCAACTGCTGGCGGCCGAGCAATTCGCCGCGGTGTTCGTCGGCACGGGCGCGCCGAAGGGCAAGGAGCTCGATCTGCCGGGACGGCACGACAGCGACCGGGTGCACATCGGCATCGCCTGGCTCGAATCGGTTGCATTCAAGCATGTCGAGGCGATCGGCGAGCGCGTGCTGATCATCGGTGTGGGCAACACCGCCATGGACTGCTGCCGCACGTCGCTGCGCCTGGGTGCGAAGGACGTCAAGGTGATGGCGCGCAAGCCGCGCGAGTTCTTCAAAGCCTCGGAATGGGAGCTCGAGGACGCGGAGCAGGAGAACGTGCAGATCCTGGTCAATCGCGCCCCCAAGAGGTTCGTGGTCGACAGCGGCCGCCTCGAAGGCATGCTGTTCGAGCACCTCGAGTATGAAGTCCGTGAGGGGGAAATCACGGCGACCCGCGTGCTCGGCGAGGAATTCTTTCCGTGCGACGACGTCATTCTCGCCATCGGGCAGGAGAACGCGTTCCCCTGGATCGAGCGCGACATCGGGATCGAGTTCGACAAATGGAACCTGCCCCGGGTGGACAAGACGACCTTCCAGTCCACCGCGCGCCGACGTGTTCTTCGGCGGCGATGCGGCGTTCGGCCCGAAGAACATCATCTGGTCGGTGGAGCACGGCCATCAGGCCGCCATCTCGATCCACAAATACTGCCGCGGCGAGCCGGTCGCCGCGCGCATGCCGCGCGGCATGACGTTGAGCAGCCGCAAGATGGGCATGCACGAGTGGTCGTACAAGAACGAGTACAACGGCGCCGAGCGGCGGCTGGTTCCCCATGTGGGCATGATCGAGCGGTTCAAGAAGATCAACGTCGAGGTTGAGCTGGGCTTCACCGCGGAACAGGCCGCGCTCGAGGTTCAGCGCTGCCTGAACTGCGATGTCCAGACGGTGTTTTCCGCAAAGCTGTGCATCGAATGCGACGCCTGCATCGACATCTGTCCGGTCGACTGCCTCACCATCGCGCCGAACGGCACCGAGGCGCGAGGTGCGTTCGCGCCTCAAGGCACCGGCGCGAAATACGAGCCAAGCGCTGTTTGTGTCGAGCGCGCTGCCGCACACCGGACGAGTCATGGTCAAGGACGAGGACGTCTGCGTGCATTGCGGCCTGTGTGCCGAGCGCTGCCCCACCGCCGCCTGGGATATGCAAAAATCCACCATCAAAATTCCGCTCGCGTCGGATGAGGACGCCGCGACGGTTGAGGAAGCGACATGCCGAGTCTGATCAGTGCGCCGGATCGAGTGAACGATTTCGTCGTCAAGTTCGCAAACGTCAACGGCACCGGTTCCGCGAGCGCGAACTCGCTCATCATGAAGGCCATTTTCCGCATGGGTGTGCCGGTCACCGGCAAGAACTACTTTCCCTCGAACATTCAGGGGCTGCCCACCTGGTACGAAATTCGAGTGACCCGCGACGCGTACGCCGCGCGCGCCGGCCGGGTCGACATCATGGTGGCGATGAATGCGGAGACCTACACCAAGGACGTGCGCGAAGTCGTCTCCGGCGGCTATTTGATCTATGACTCCACCTGGCCTCGCAGCGCGCTGCTGCAGCGCGGCGACATCACGGTCATCGGCGTGCCGCTTGGCGCAGCTGGTGAACGAGAACTTCGAGGGCGTGCGCAACCGCATACTGCTCAAGAACATCGCCTACGCAGGCGTGCTGGCCGCGCTTGCTCGATGTCGATCTCGCGGTCATCAGCGGTCTGATGCGTGAAAGCTACGGCAAGAAGCCGAAGCTCCTCGACTCGAACACGAAGGCGCTGCGCCTCGGGTACGATCACGCCAAGCAGCATCTGCATTGCCCGCTGCCGCTGCGCGTTGCGCGCATGGACCAGACGCGCGGCCACATCATGATCGACGGCAACACCGCCGCCGGGCTCGGGTGCGTGTACGCCGGCGCGACGGTCGGAGCGTGGTATCCGATCACGCCATCCACGTCGCTGATGGATGCGTTCAAGGGATTTTGCGAGCGTTATCGGGTGGACCCCGCCACCGGCGAGCGCAACTACGCCGTGATCCAGGCGGAGGACGAGCTCGCGGCGATCGGCATGGTATTGGGCGCGGCCTGGAACGGCGCGCGCGCCTTCACGCCCACCAGCGGACCCGGAATTTCCCTGATGAACGAATTCGTGGGGCTTGCGTACTACGCAGAGGTGCCGTGCGTGATCTTCGACGTGCAGCGAGTCGGTCCCTCGACCGGCATGCCGACGCGTACGCAGCAGGCCGATATCATGCTGTGCGCCTATGCCTCGCACGGCGATACCCGCCACGTGCTGCTGTTCCCGGCGAATCCGGAGGAATGCTTCTACATGGCCGTTCAGGCGTTCGATCTGGCCGAACGCCTGCAGACCCCGGTGTTCGTGCTCTCGGATCTGGACATCGGCATGAACGATTGGATGTGCCGTGAACTGAAGTGGGACGATGCCTATCGGCCCGACCGCGGCAAGATGCTGTCGGCCGAGGAGCTGGCCGGGTCTGGACAAGTTCTACCGCTACGTGGACCGCGACGACGATGCCATCCCCTACCGCACGCTGCCCGGCGTGAATCCGAAGGGCGCCTACTTCACCCGCGGCTCGGGCCACAACCAGTACGGCGGGTATACCGAGGACTCGACCGAATACCAGGTGGTCCTGGATCGGCTGAAGCGCAAATTCTCGACCGCCGCCAAGCACGTGCCCAAGCCCGAATTGATCGGCAATGGCGACAGCAAGATCGGCATTCGTGAGCATCGGCAGCTGCGACGGCGCCGTGCGCGAAGCGATCGATGTGCTCGCCCGCCAGAACATCCACGTCGATTACCTGCGCGTGAAGGCCTTTCCCTTCGGGCTCGAAGTCGAAAGCTTTCTGAGCCTGCATGCCACGATTTTCGTCGTCGAGCAGAATCGCGATGCGCAATTGCGCTCGCTGCTGACCCTGGAGACCGCGGTCGACAAATCCAAGCTCAAATCCATCCTGAGCTACAGCGGGTTCCCCATGTCCTGCGAACCCATCGTCGACGGCATCAGGGCGACTCTGCCCGATGCGCCGCGGCTGTCGGCCGTCACCGCCAAGAGCACGCGCTGACCGGCGCGAAGAGAGAACACCATGTCATTCATCAACAAACCGAAAGTCGCGCATCCTTCGTTGCCCACCAACGCGCTCGGCCTGACGCGCCGCCAATACGAGGGCAGCATGTCCACCCTGTGCGCGGGTTGCGGGCACGATTCGATCACCGCCGCGATCATCGAGGCGTGCTGGGCCCTCGACATGCGGCCCGAGCAATTGGTGAAGCTCTCCGGGATCGGCTGCTCGTCCAAGACCACGGCGTATTTCGTCAGCGGTGCGCATGGCTTCAATTCCGTGCACGGACGCATGCCCTCGATCGCCAGCGGCGCGAACGCGGCGAATCGAGAACTCACCTACATCGGCATATCCGGGGACGGGGACTCCCTGTCGATCGGCCTCGGCCAGCTGGTGCATGCCATCCGGCGCAACGTCAACATGCTGTACCTCATCGAGAACAACGGCGTTTACGGCCTCACCAAGGGCCAGTTCTCGGCCTCGGCGGATATCGGCACCACAGGCGAAGAAGGGCGACGTCAACCAGACCCCGCCCATCGATCCGGTGCTGCTCGCGCTGTCGCTCGGCGCGACGTTCGTCGCGCGCAGCTTCTCCGGCGACAAGGCGCAGCTCGTGCCGCTGATCCAGGCCGGCATTGCGCCACAACGGCTTCGCGCTCATCGACGTGCTCTCGCCGTGCGTCACGTTCAACGATCACGAGGGCTCGACCAAGAGCTACACGTTCACGCGCGAGCACTACCATGCCGGCCATGGAGGCGGATTTCGTGCCGCCCGCCGAACGAGATCGCCGTCGATTATCCGCACGGCGAGTCGATACCGGTGCAGCTGCACGACGGCAGCCGCGTCGTCCTGCGCAAGCTCGGCGCGAGCTACGACCCCACCGATCGCAGCGCGGCCTATGCGTTCATCGAGGAGAAGCTCAAGCAAAACGAATACGTCACCGGACTGATCCACATCGACGAGGCGAGCAGCACGGAGTTCCACACGCTCAACAAGTCGAGCGCCGTGCCGCTGAACCGCATCCCGTACGAGAAGCTCTCGCCCGGCAGCGCCGCGCTGGAAAAGCTGATGGGGCGCTATCGCTGAGCGCGGGCGCTTCCAGGCCCCCCGGCTCGCCCCGACGCCGATTTCCCGACCCCCCCTGCGCACGCAATCCAGGGAGCCTGTCTGAGTAATCCCCGTGGCCTTACCTAAGGCTGATTTCGCTTCAGCCGAGGCGGAGCCGACGTGGTTGGGTCAACACCCAACGAGGAGGCGACAACGATGGATGAAGCGAAATCTGCAAGGGTACGCCGGGTTGGCTTGGTGAAGGGCGTCTGCGGTGTTGCGCGGCTTGGACGTAGCGCTCGCTACGTCCCGCGCCGCGCCTTGCATCCGCACCCTCGCCAAGCCAACGCGGCTCACGCGGAATACTCAGACAGGCTCCTAGGACCGCGCTAGCGGCGCTTGCGTCAGTGCGCCCGCTGCCGGGCTTGCAACTTTTTCGGCGCAGCCGTGTTATGCGTCTAAACGAACACATCGCCGTGCAAACGCCACCTACGGAGCCCAGCCGCTCAACCGAGTTCACGACGTTCATGCGTGCCTATCAGGACATGGTTTTCTCGACCGCCGCCCGTTTGGCGGGCAACGACCCGCAGGCGCAGGATATCGCCCAAGAGGCGTTCATCAGGGCCTACGAGCACTTCGATGAGCTGCGCGCGAGTCCGGCGGCGGGCGGTTGGCTGAAGACCGTCACCACCAACCTGGCGCTGAATCACCTCACGCGCTACCGCCGGCGCTGGCGGTTGTTCTCTGAGATGACAACCGATGCGGCCGAGGAGGACTCACCGGCGGTGCGCCTGCCGCTGCCGGACCGGCTGCTCGAGGATTTGGGCGCGGAGCAGCAGCGGGCCGTGATCGACGATGCGCTGCGGCGGCTGCCCGAGCATCAGCGAGTGCCGCTGATTCTTTATCACTTCGAGGATCTCTCCTACCAGGAGATCGCCGCACGCCTGCGTGTCTCTCTCGCCAAGGTCAAAACGGACATTCGCCGCGCCCGCGCTGCGCTGCTGCCCATGCTTGAGTCCGCCGGCCTCGCCCGCGGCGCATGGAAAGACTGAGCCGTGTCGTGAGCGCACCGTTCGACGAGGAGCAAGGACTGGAGCGGCTGCTGGACCGCACGCTGCGTGAGCTGCCGCTGCGCCGGGCGCCCCCGGGCTTCGAGACGCGGGTGTTCGCCGAGCTGCAGCGACGCGCGGCGCTGCCGTGGTGGCGACGCAGCTTTGCGCACTGGCCGTCTCTCGCGCGCGCCGGCTTCGTGGCGACGTGCGTGGCGCTGGTCGGACTGGCATTCCTCGAGGGCGCCTGGGCCGTCGCGCGCCTGAGCGCGCTGAATACATCCGGCGCCCCGCCGATGTTCTGGGCGCGCGAGGCGCTGGCCGCCGTGGCCGGCGCCGGCCAATTGGCGGCGCTCATTGTCGGCGCCGTTCCGCCGGATTGGCTGTATGCGGGCCTGGTCGTCAGCGCCGCGCTGTATGCCGCGCTGTTCGGGCTCGGGGCGGCAGCGTATCGCACGCTTTATCTGAATTCCACAATCGCCGGAGATTCGTAGAACATGAACATTGACCGATCGCGCCGCTTCGCCTCCTCACTGGTGGCGGTGCTGGCCGTCGCACTGCTCGTCATCACGGGCCCGATCGTCCATGCGCAGACCGTGCCGCAGCCTGCGCCGCCGCCGGCGACGCAGCCCGTGTCGCCGAGGCCAGGGGCAGCACCCGCCGCGCCGGACGCCGCAGACGCGGCGGCGTCGGCTGCGGCTGAGATTGCGGCCGATGCGGCCAAGCGTGCGGTAACGACTGCGGTGGGCGAGGAGGAGGGCGAATCCGGCCGGGAGGAGCGGTCCGACAGGCATGAACAATCTGGCCGCCGCCGCCACGGCAATGACTTGGTCAGCATCGGACACGATTCGAATTTGCCCGCCGGCGAGCATGCCGACTCCGTCGTGTCGATTCTCGGGTCCTCCACCAGTGCGGGCGAGGCGCGCGAAGTGGTGTCCATCCTGGGCACCACGCGGGTCAGCGGACCGGTGCAAGAGAGCGCAGTCGCAGTCCTGGGCAGCACGATCGTCGACAGCGCGATTCACGGCGATGCGGTCGCGGTGCTGGGCAATGTCGAATTGGGACCCCGCGCGGAGGTCGACGGCGATGTGGTCGCGGTCGGCGGCAGGGTGCTGCGCGACCCGGGCTCCGTCGTTCACGGCGATGTCCGCAGCGTCGGCGTCGCGGCCCCCGGCTTCGGCTGGCTGCGGCCGTGGATCGATCACTGCCTGTTCTATGGCCGGCCGCTTGCGCTGGTATCGGGAATCGGTTGGGCGTGGGGTCTCGCGTTCGCCTTTTTGGCGCTGTATGCCTGCCTCGCGCTGCTGTTTCGCGACGCGGTCGACGACTGTGTGCGCACCGTGGAGACTCAGCCCGGACTGACGGCGCTTGCGGCGCTGCTCACGCTGCTTTTGACGCCTTTGCTGGTGGTGTTGCTATGCATCACGGTCCTCGGCATCGCCGCCCTGCCGTTCATCGTGGCGGCACTATTCTGTGCCGGCATTTTTGGCAAGGCCGTGATGCTGGCATGGCTGGGCAGGCGCGTCTTGGGTTCCCGCTCCGTCGGACCGCTAGGCCACCCGGCGGCTGCCGTGTTGGTCGGCGGGGCCATCGTGCTGGCGCTGTACCTCGTGCCCTTCATCGGCCTCGTGGTCTACAAGCTGCTGGGCCTGTTCGGGCTCGGGGCCGTGACGTATACGCTGGTGCGCAGCGCGCAAGTCTGGCGGGCGGCCAGGCGTGACGCCACCGCACCCGCACCCGCACCCGCGCCCGCACCCGCGCCCGCGGAGGCCACCGCCCGACCGTCGGCTGCGCCATCAGCCGCACCGTCGGCCGCGCCGTCGGAGGAGGGCATTGCTTCGGCCGCCCATGCCTCCGCGACTGCGGCGGCGCCCGCGACGCCTGCCGTCAACGCGGCGCTGCCGCGCGCCGGCTTTTGGATTCGCATGGCGGCGCTGCTGCTCGATGCGCTGCTGGTGGGATTCGTCACGGGTGTCCTGCATCATTTCGCGCACCTGGAGCTGCTGGCGCTGGCCGTCTATGGCGCCGTCATGTGGAAGGTGCGCGGCTCGACCATCGGCGGCATCGTGTTCGATCTGCAGGTGGTGCGGCTGGATGGGCGGCCAATCGACTGGGAGACGGCAATCGTGCGTGCGCTCGGGTGCTTCCTGTCTCTGGCGGTGGCTGGCCTCGGATTCTTCTGGATTGGGTTCGACCCCGGCAAGCAGGCCTGGCACGACAAGATCGCCGGCACCGCGGTGGTGCGCGCGCCGAAGGGTGTATCGCTGGTGTGAGGCCGAAGGCGGGGGCTACGGCGGCGGCTGCGCCGGTCCCGCCGCGCGCAGCACCAGATAGCCCATGACGGCCGCGGCCGCGGAGACGCTGAATACGCGCCGGCGCTGAAATATCCGCCGTGTAGAACAGCGCGATGATGATGATCGCGCCCAAATCGTCCATGATGGCCAGCGCCGTCAGGAACACTTTGAGAGAAGCCGGCACGCGCGTGCCCAAGATCGCCACTATGCTGAGCGCGAACGCGATATCGGTGGCCGCGGGAATTGCCCAACCGCGCGCGGTGGCCGGTTGGTGCCAGTTGACGGCTGCGTAGATCGCTGCGGGCACCAGCATGCCGCCCAGCGCGGCACTACCCGGCAGCACCGCGCGTTTTATCGAGGACAATTCGCCGACGAGCAGCTCGCGTTTGATTTCCAGGCCGACGAGCAGGAAAAACATTGTCATGAGGCCGTCGTTGATCCACGCCGATAGCGGCAGCTTCATACCCGCTGCGGCGATTTCGTAGGACAGCGCCGCGCGGTACGCCGGCGCGGCCGGGGAATTGGCGAGCAGCAGCGCCACGACGGCGGCACCGATGATGAGAAGACCCGCTGCAGCCTCCAGCCGCAGGAACTCGGATATGATCGAGATGGGGCGGCGCAGCACTATGCTTCCGTGAAGGGTCCAAACGCGACCCGGTCGAACGCGATGGCGGGAATGTGGCCGAACTCGGCGTAGCGTTGGCTAGCCGGCACTCTCGGTCAGCTCTCGAAGAACCCCATTTTCACGCCCGCGAGCTGCACCACGTCGTTATCGTTGAGCCGGCGGGCCTGTGGGCCGATGGGCACGCCGTTGACCTGCGGGAAGTCGTTTTCCTTGCCGCTGTCGACGTGCACGATGAAGTAGCCTTCCGAGCGGCGCGTGATGGCGGCGACTTGCACGCCCGGCCGTCCGAGGGTGGTCAGTGCCTTGGTCAATTCGAGCTCGCGGCCGGCGAATGCGCCGCTCAGCACCTGCAGTTTCGCCTTGGGCAGCGCAGTGGCGTTCTCGGGTACTCCGTTCGGTGTGGCACGCTTGGCCGCGACGGCCTTGGCCGCCTGGTCCACCGCGGCGCCGACGCGCCGAATGCGCTCCTCCCCTTGCGAACTGGGGGTGATGACCATGGTCTTCTCGAACTCGTCCTGCTCCGCGTCCCCGTCCTGGCTGTCGACGAAGCGCAGTTGGTGATGTCCGACCGTGATCACATCGCCATGCTGCATGGCGTGCTTCTTGATCAGCTTGCCGTTGACGTAGGTGCCGTTGGTGCTGTTCAAGTCCTCCAGGAAGGAGTCGTTGAGAATGTTGATGATGAGCGAGTGATGTCCGCTCACCGCCGGATTATCGATCCGGATGTCATTGTCCGGAAGGCGCCCTATCGTGTAGCGCTCCTTGTTCATGTTGTATTCCGCGAGGATTTGACCATCCAAGCTGAGCATCAGGCGTGCCATTCAGACTCCATCTCCTAGCCGAACCATCCCAATATTTTGTCAAATATACGCCGATGTGCGGGGAACGGCTCTGCTACGTGCGCCATGATGACCGACACGTTGTCCCGCCCGCCATTATCGTTCGACAGCTGAATCAATTGCTTAGCAACCGTATCAAGATTAGCACTAAAGGTGCTGATTGTTAAGTGAATATCCTCATCCTCGATCATGTCCGACAGACCGTCGGAACATAGCACGTAGTAATCGCTCTTCTGCACCGGCTGCTCGTGGATCTCCACTTCGACATTCTGCTCGACTCCGAGGGCCCGTGTAACATAATTCTTGTTGGTCGCGCGCTGCGCCTCCTGCTGGGAGTAAAAGCCGCGGTCGACCAGCTCCTGCAGCAGCGAATGATCCAAGGTCATCTGCTCGAATCGGTTGTCGCGCAGGCGATACAGGCGCGAGTCGCCGACGTGCGCGATCGACATCTTGTTGTCGTGAAACAAGCAGGCTACCACGGTCGTACCCATCCCCTCACATTGAGGCTGGGTCTTGGAGGTGTGGTAGATGATTTTGTTGGCTCTGTGAATCGCGTCACGCAAGATGATGCTGGGGCGCGTAAGCCCGGTCTCCGGGTCGCGCACGGTCAGATCCTCGCGCGCCACCGCATCGCGCACCAGGTTGATGATGGTCTTGACCGCTATGCCGCTCGCCACCTCGCCGGCGTTGTAGCCGCCCATGCCGTCGGCCAGCACGAACAGGCCGATGTCCGCCTCGGTGCCGATCATGTCCTCGTTGTGTTCGCGCACCTTGCCCGTATCGGTGAGCGCTACGCTCGCGATTTTCCTCGCGCAAACTCATGATCGCATCTTCGCTTCTAGACATCTTGTCTCGATACCCGATCATGGCAATCCGCGTCGGCTATACGCGACCGACAGTCATCCAAGGCGGCCGCCATCTGGGCGCCGGAGTCGAACCGCGCTTCGGGATTCTTGGCCAGCGCACGATCGATGACGCCCTCGACGCAGGCCGGCAAATCCGGCCGGAAGGCGCGCAATGGCGGATGCGGCGCCTCCGCGATCTGCTGCATCAATCCGGTCATCGAGTCAGCGGTGAACGGGAGCTGGCCCGTCAACAATTGAAACAGGCTAACACCCAGGGAAAACAAGTCCGAGTGACCGGTCACAGTTCGTCCTTCGAGCTGCTCGGGCGACATGAAGGAGGGTGTGCCGAGCACGATGCCGGTGCGAGTGCTGCCGGCGCCCGTCAGGCGCGCGATGCCGAAGTCGGTGATCTTGAGCACATCGGTGCTCGGGTCGTACATAATGTTCGCGGGCTTGATGTCCCGGTGCACGACCTGCTGCTTGTGCGCAAAGCCGAGGGCCTGGGCCGTGCGCGCCGATCAAATCGAGCACCTTGCGCGGCTCCAGCAGCGTACTGGACGTTGCATATTCGCTCAAATGGCGGCCCTTCAAATATTCCATCGCGATATAGGCAAGTCCGCGTTCCTCGCCCACATCATAGATCGTCACGATGTTCGGATGATTGAGCCGCCCCGCAGTTTCGGCCTCGCGGAAGAATCGCGTTCTCGCCTCAGCAAGTTCCGAATCGCTGAATTCGCTGGCGAGCGGAATGGCCTTGATCGCGACCAAGCGATTGATGGCGGTATCTCGGCCCAGATAGACGACGCCCATCGCGCCGCGGCCGATTTCGCGCTCGAGCTGGTAGCGGCCGAGGCGCTGCGTGTCTTGCCGTCGCGGACGGCCTCGGGCCCGGCCGCGGCGCCCGCGGGGGATGCCCCGGGCTTGGCAGCCGCAACGGCCGGCGCCGGACGCGCGGCCGCGCTGGCCGGCGCCGCGGCCCCCTGCGCAGGGGTGCCGCGCGCAGCGGGCACCGCTGCGGGCGTCGCGGCCTTCGATTTGATGCGCTCGGCATCCATCAGGCGCCTCAGCCGCGCGGCGACATCGCGGTAGGTGTTGTCGATGCGCGCCAAGTGCCGGTACACGGCGGTCGCCTGAGTGCCCCGGCCGCGCTGCTCGAGCTCCGTGCCGAGCGCGTACAGATCGCCCAGAACGGTGGCGCTCGCCTTGCGGCCCTTGAGTTCGGCGAAGCGCTGCTCGAAGTTGTCCAGCAGCCGCGCGGTATCGGTTCCGGGAGGGTGCGACTCTTGGGAGCTGGGAGCCACGGGCGCGGCGGAGGACCAGCGCGACCAACAGGAACAGCGCGCTACCGCCGCTCAGCAGCACGGCGCCGGGAAGCCAGGCCCACGGGCTCAAATTGATGAGTCCCCGGAGCAATAGCTCAAGCCCTAGGACGCCAAAGCCCGCGATCGCCGCGATCAGCCCGATTTTGCGCATGCAATAGACATAATCCGCACTTCAGAAGCCGCGCAGTATAGGGGATCGGGCGGCCCTGACTGCAATGCTAAGCTCACAAATTCGTTCCGCAAGGAGAGCCAATGGCCAAATTCAAAGAGGTTTTCGTTTGCCAGACCTGCGGGGCCTCTGCGCCGAAATGGCAGGGTCAATGCGCGGCTTGCGGCGAATGGAATACCCTGCTGGCCGAGACCCAGCCGAGCCCGCACAGTGCGGCCAAGGCAGGGCGAGTGCCGCCCGGGCGTGACGCCTCTTTCTCGCTGGCCGCGGAGGCCGTCCTCGAAACGCCGCGCCTTGCCACCGGCTCGGCGGAGCTCGATCGGGTGCTCGGCGGCGGCTTGGTTCCAGGGTCAGTGACCCTGATCGGCGGCGATCCGGGGATCGGCAAATCCACTCTGATGCTGCAGGCCGCCGCCGCGCTGAATTCGGCGGGCCCCGTGCTCTATGCCACCGGCGAGGAATCGCTCAAGCAGGTCGCGCTGCGGGCGCGGCGCTTGGGACTTGAGTCGGCAGCCGCCCGGCTGATCGCCGAGACCCAGGTCGAGCAGATCGTGGCGGCCGCTTCGAGCCCTCAAGGCGCGCGTGCTCATCGTCGATTCGATCCAGACGATGTATTCGGAGCGCATCGAGGCCGCGCCCGGCGCCGTATCGCAGCTGCGCGAATGCACCGCCGAATTGGTCCGCTTCGCCAAGGCGCAGCGGCACCTCGGTACTGCTGGTGGGTCATGTCACCAAGGAGGGCCAGATCGCCGGACCGCGCGTGCTCGAGCACATGGTCGATACGGTGCTGTATTTCGAGAGCGACACCGGCAGCCGCTTCCGGGTGCTGCGTTCGGTCAAGAACCGCTTCGGCGCCGCCAATGAGATCGGCGTGTTCGCCATGGTGGAGCAGGGACTGCGCGAGGTCACCAACCCTTCTGCGATCTTTCTCTCGCGGCACGCCGAGCCCGTTGCCGGGCAGCGTCGTTACGGTGATGCGCGAGGGCACCCGCTCGCTGCTGATCGAGGTGCAGGTGCTGGCCGATGTCAGCCTCGGCGCCAATCCGCGCCGCGTGGCCGTCGGCATCGACGGCAATCGGCTCACCATGCTGCTCGCGGTGGCGCACCGGCACGGGGGGCTTCTGCTGCAGGATCAAGACGTATTCGCCAACGTGGTCGGCGGCGTGCGGCTCGCGGAGACCGCCGGCGACCTGGCGATCGTGCTCGCCGCCCGCTCGAGCCTGCGCGATCTGCCGCTTGCCCCATTCGCTGATCGCGTTCGGCGAATTGGGCCTCGCGGGAGAGATCCGACCCGTGCCGTTCGGCGAGGAGCGCCTGCGCGAGGCGGCCAAGCACGGATTCAAGCTGGCGCTGGTGCCGGAAGCGAACGTGCCGAAGCGTCCGCCCGAGGGCATGACGGTGCGCGGCGTGACACGCCTGAGTCAGGCGCTCGATGCGTACTGAAGCGTCTTTGCTTTGTCACTGCCGCCGGAGGAGATGGCGTAGGCTCAGCGGGCCCCGGCGCGCTGCAGCGCCGCGACGATGTCCGACCGGCCGGCGGCCATGGCCGCTTGTAGAGGCGTGGTGCCGCGTGAGTCCGCCGCGTTCGGGTCGGCGCCGTGCGCGAGCAACGCATCGACTGCGCGCGCCTCGCCGTGCAGTGTCGCCAGCATCAGGGCCGTGCGGCCGCTCGCATCGCGCGCATCGAGGTCGATCGGTCCGTTGAGCAGCGCTTGCAGGGCCCGGACATCGCCGGTCTCCGCCGCTCGCCGCAGCGCTGTCCCGGGGTCGAGGGCGCGCGCCGTTTGGGCCAGGGATCTCGCCGCGGGACTCCGCGGCGGCGGAGCGGCGGCGTCGCTGGCGCTGTCGCCGGGCGCCCGCTGTTCCGCCAACGATTCGGTTGACGTTTCCGCTGCGACGGGGCGGGGCGGCGATGCTTCGCGAGCGGGCAATTGCTCCGCAGGGGGCGATGGCTGGGGAGCGGGAGCCGGTGCCTCGGGGGATGCCGCCGCCGCGGGCGAAGCCGCTGCCGAGGGGGGAGCCACCGCCGGGGCAGTCGCCGGCGCGGGCGAAGCCGCTGCCGAGGGGGGAGCCGCCGCCGGGGCGGTCGCCGGCGCGGGCGAAGCCGCGGGGCGCGAAGCGGGCGCGCGCGGCGCTAGAAAATGCGGCGTGACCAACAGCCCGGCGAGCGCGGCGGCTGCGAGCGTGCCGACAATCGCGGGCCGCCATCGCCGCCCGGCCGCGGGTCGCGCGGCGGCGGATCGCGCGGTGGCGGATCGCCCGGCGGTGCGCTCGGCGGCCAGCCGCGCGGCGTAGTCGAGCACCGCGCGGCGCACCGTCTCGCTCGGCCGGCTGGGGTCGAGTTCAGAGAGTTGCCGGTAGTGCCGGTCGAGGTCGTCCGGCGGTTCTTGGCTCGGCGGTGCTGCGTCGTTCATGCATACTCCTTCAGCAACTCGCGAAGCTTGGTGCGTGCGTAGCGCAGGCGGCTCTTGGTCGTCTCGAAGGTGGAGCCGGTGATCGCCGCGATCTCCTCGACGCCCAGGTCCCCCTCGATTTGCAGCAAGAACGCTTCACGCTGCTCGCCGGGCAGCAGCGCGATGGCACGGCTCAGCGCTCCTCGCTGATCCTGCGCCACCGCCGCCGCGAGGGGGCCGGCGGCCGGCTCGGCGGTGAGTTGCTCGATGACCGCCCTTGCCTCATACCCCAGCGTCTCCAAGCTCATCTGGCCGCGTCGCGCTCGGATCGCGTCGATCATCCGATTGTGCGCGATCGTGAACAGCCACGTCGTGAAACGCGCCTCCGGCTGGTAGCGCTCGGCGTCTCGCGCGACCGCGAACCAAACCTCCTGCATCAGCTCGTCCGCCGTCGAGCGATTCCCAACGTGCCGCTCGAGGTAGCGCCAAACGCGCAATTCGTGCCGGCGATAGAGACGCTCGAAGGCCGCGGCATCGCCGCGGGCATAGCGTCCGATCAGCGCCTCGTCACTCTCGCCCGCCGCCGTCATGCAGACATTATGGCAGTTCCGCCGGTGCTCACCCCGGCGGATCGGGCACGTACTGTTCGCCGGGAGATGCGGGGAACGGGTCGGGCACCGGCGACTGCGGTCGCGTTTGCCTGATGACGCCCATCGCGACCAGGTTGTTGAAACTGTCATAGCGGATGCGTATCACCTCATCCGGTTGCGGCTGCATCCGCAGGAACTCGGTGTGCGTGACGTAGGAATATTCGCGCTCGCCGTGGCCCGTGCCGAGCTTGGGTGCAGGCGCGGTCTGAGCTCGGTCGCCGCCGCGTCGGCGGAAGAGGGGGCGGCGCCGGAAGAGGGGGCGGACTCGTAGGGCACCTGCTGCGGCTGGCGCTCGCGAAACAAGGCCACGCCGATGACACCGACGTTCGCGGGGCGCCCGGTACGGTCCGCATAGGAATTGCGCGCATCGGTGAAGGTGAATGCGGCCACTTCCGCATCGCTTTTGCGCCAGCCGGAGATTTGGTAGCGCTCGCCCGGATTGAACACATATCCGGCTTGATCCCAGCCGGCGAGGGCTCCCGAGAGGACGTTGAGGCCGTCGACCGCGGTCACCGCGAGCAGCCGTTGGCCAAGGCGATTTCGAATCTGGATCGCGTAGCGCGTACCGGGCGTCCCGGCCACCCAATATTCCCCGCGATAAAAATATGGCTTCAGCGCGGCACCGGTGTCCCGGTCGAAAATCGTGACCTCGGCGATGCCGCCCACGGCATGCGCGTCACAGCTGCCCATCAGCGCGACGCACAGGGCGATATGGAAAATGCGTTTCATTGGGACTCCGGTATTTAGAGAACTCCCCGACTGAAGCGAGACAGCGGTGCAAATGGGGTTAAAGTGGGCGGGATCATCTACACGGGAGAGGCGTGATGGGGAACGCACGGGTTGCCGGCGGCTGCTTGCTGCTGTGGGCGGTGGCGGGATGGTCGGCTGTGACGGCACAGCCGACGGCCGCTCATCCCATCGTCCTGCATGCCGCGCATCTGCTCGAAGTCGATTCCGGGCGCACGGTCACGCCGGGCGAAATACTGGTCGAGGGCGAACGCATTTCGGCGGTGGGCCCATCGGTGCAACGTCCGGCGGGCGCCGAGGTCATCGATCTGGGAGACGCCACACTGCTGCCGGGCCTCATCGATGCGCACGTGCATCTGTTTCTGCACCCGGGCGCGGAGGATCTGCAGACCGTCGAGGAATCGGTGCCGCAGCGCACCGTCGAGGCGACGCTCGCGGCCAGGGCCGATCTCCTGGCCGGCTTTACCGCGGAGCGCGATATGGGTACCGAGGGCGCGGGATCGGCCGACACCGCCGTGCGCGATGCCATCGACCGGGGCTTGATCCCCGGGCCGCGGCTACGCATCTGCGGCAACGCGATCGACATTCTCGGCGGCCATGAGGATGCCGTCGGCTTCAATCCCGCGCAGCACGTGCTGTCGAACGCCACTTACGCCAACACCGCCGATGAACTCGTCGTCGTCATTCGCCAGCAGCACAAGGAAGGAGCGGATTTCGCGAAAATCTATGAGACGGGTCCGGACGAGATGCGCGACGGCGTGCTGCACACTCCGTATCAATATACGGCGGCGCAGCTCACGGCCGCCGTCGAAGAGGCCGCCCGCCTGGGCGGCCGTGTTGCCGTGCACGCCATGGGTGAGCCGGGGACGCTGTATGCGGCGCAGGCCGGCGTCGCCTCCATCGATCACGCTACGCAGCTGAGCGCTGAGACGATGCGGATCATGAAGGCGAAGAGCATTCCCGCCGTGCCGACGTTCGCGATCTTCGAGTACTTCGCGCATGCTCGGACGCCCGATGCGCGGCCCAGGGAGGCCCTGCTGCTCGATTACAAGATCAAGGAATTCAAGAAGCAGATTGCGGCGGGTATACCATTTGCAGTCGGCTCCGACGTGGGCCCTTTCCCCCATGGAACTCAGGCTCGAGAATTCGAGCTCATGGTCAAGTACGGCATGCAGCCTCTGGCCGTCCTTCAGGCGGACATGATCAATGGCGCGAAGCTGCTCGGATGGGAGGGCCAGATTGGTGCGCTGAAGCCGGGCTACTATGCCGATATCATCGCGGTTCGAGGCTCTCCTCTGGAGGATATCACCAGCCTCGAGCACGTGTCGTTCGTGATGAAGGGCGGCGTCGTCGAGAAGCCGCGCTCCGAGGCGCGCTAGTGCTAGTGGCGCCTAGGGAGGCGCGGGCGGCCGGATGCGCACTGTCTTGATGGCGTTGTCGCCGGTTTGCAGGACCTCGAGCATGTAGTCGGCCAGCTTCAGCGTGGTGCCCGGCTCGGGGATGGTCTCCAGGAACTCGACGATCAGGCCGTTCAAGGTCTTCGGACCGTCCGTCGGCAGGTTCCAGCGCATGGAACGATTCAGCGCGCGAATCGTGGTCGACGCGTTGACGACGAAGCTGCCGTCGGCGTCTCGATGCACGTCCTTGTGCATCATGGTGGCGGGATCGGTCGTGAACTCGCCGACGATCTCTTCGAGAATGTCCTCCAGCGTGACCAGGCCTTGAATGTCGCCGTATTCGTCCACGACGAACGCCATGCGGCGCTTGTCGCGCTGGAAGTTCACCAGTTGCGTATTGAGCGTGGTGCCCGAGGGCACGAAGTAGGCTTCGCGCGCGCTGGCCGCCTCGATCAATCCCCTGCGATCCAGGCGGCCGCGTGCGAGCTCGTGCACCACGCGCTTCATGTGCAGCACGCCCATGATGCGGTCGATGTCGCCATCGTACACGGGCAGGCGCGTGTGCTGGCTCTGGCGCAGCTGGTCGACGATCTTGTCCCAGTCATCCTCGACGTCGATGCCGACGATTTCGGTGCGCGGCACCATGATGTCCTCGACCGTGGCCTTCTCCAGATCGAGAATGCTGACCAGCATCTGCTGGTGGCGGTGCGGAATCATGGCGCCCGCTTCCGCTACCACGGTGCGCAATTCCTCGCTGCTCAAGGAATGCGACGCTTGCTGGCGCGATACTCCGAGCAGGCGCAGCACGCCGTTCGCGAACAGATTGGTGGCCCAGACGAACGGATACAGCACCCACAGCAGCGGCGTGTACACGTACGCCGCCGGCAGCGCGAGACGCTCGGGATGCAGCGCGCCGAAGGTCTTCGGCGCGACCTCGCAGAAGATCAAGGATGACGAAGGTCAACGCGATGACGCCCGAAGGCGACCAGATAGTCGCCGCCCATGCGGAACGCGATGAGGCCGACCAGCGTCGGCGTCACCACGTTGACGATGGTGCTCAACAGCAGGATGAGGCCGATCAATCGGTCGGGGTGGGCGAGCAGGGCCTCCGCCAGCCGCGCGCCGCGCTGCCCGGCTTTGGCCCTGTGCCGCAGGCGGTAGCGGTTCAGGCTCATGAGCGCGGTTTCGCTGCCTGCGAAAAAGGCGGCCAGAATCAGCAGATACGGCCAGTCGCAAGAACAGCAACCGAGGGAGATGTGAGCCATTCTCCGTCCGGGCGGTCAGCCCCAGTGCCGCCCGAGCAGATATTCGAGCACGAACTTCGAGCCGAAATACGACAGGACCAGGAAGCCGAATCCCCTCAAAGTCCAGCGCACGGCGGAGCGCCCGCGCCAGCCGAAGCGGATGCCGCCGATCAGCAGCACGCCGAACAGCACCCAGGCGATGCAGCGAGAGCATCGTCTTGTGCGCGAGGTGCTGCGCGCACAGATTGGTGACGAAAATGAAGCCGGTGAGCAGCGCGAGCGTCAGCAGCGCGAACCCCGCGCCGATCAGCCGGAACATCACTTTCTCGAGCGTATCGAGCGGCGGCAGCGCAGCGGGCAGATCGGCGATGCGCCGGGTGCGCAGGCGCCGATCAAGGAACACCAGCAGCAGGGCGGTGACGGCTGCGGCGAACAGCAGCGCCGCCGCGCCCATGGACAGCAGAATGTGCGCCGTCAGCTCCCAGCCGGGCGAAGTCTCAATCGCGTAGGCAGGTCCGTTGCCGGTCACGGCGGCGCCGAACGCCGCAGCTCCCGAGCAGGATGGCCGCCAGAGCACGATTCTGTCGCTCGATGGCGATGAAACACGCGAGCACGCCCAGGGTCCAGGCGAGAATCGAGATCGCATCGAGCAGGCCGATCGAGAACGGCACCACCGAGCGCATCATGTGCACGATGGCGTCGCTGTGAGCGACGATGGCGGCGAGGGTGATCGCCCAAGCGATCGGCTCAAGCCGCGGACTGACTCACGCTTCGCAGCATCACCCAGGCACTGGCGGCGTAGAGCGCAAACAGGGTAAGTGCGAGGATCACGGCTGGCGTAAATCATGACACAAGTGGGATAAGTGCGATTCGCATCTATGTTCGACCGCCTCACTTCGGGCCTTGCTCGTGCCGCTGCAGTCGCTCTCCGGCCGCGGCCGCCTGAGCGAGGACAATATCGCCGACACCGTCCGGCAGGTTCGCCTCGCGCTGCTCGATGCCGACGTCGCGCTGCCCGTGGTCAAGAGCTTCACCGAGGCCATCAAGGCGCGCGCGGTCGGCGTGGAGGTCACCAAAAGCCTGACGCCGGGGCAGGCCTTCATCAAGGTGGTGCACGAGGAACTCGTGCGCCTCATGGGCGAGCCGAGTCACCGGCCTCAACCTGCGCGCGCAGCGCCCGGTCGTGGTCATGCTGGCCGGACTGCAGGGCGCCGGCAAGACCACGACCGCCGGCAAACTCGCGCGCTGGCTCATCGAGAAGCAGAACAAGAAAGTCCTGATGGTCAGCACCGACGTGTACCGGCCGGCGGCCATCCTGCAGCTGCAGACGCTGGCCGGCGCAGGTCGGCGCCGGATTCGCGCCCGCCGACATCGCACGAAGCGCCGGTGGCCATCGCCAAGCGCGCGCTGACGCGAGGCGACGCTGCAGGCCTACGACGTGCTGCTGATCGACACCGCGGGCCGCTTGCACGTCGATGCCGAGATGATGGCCGAAGTGAGCGAGCTGGAAGCCGCGATGCATCCCGCATGAGCGGCTGTTCGTGGTCGACAGCATGGCCGGCCAGGATGCGGTCAATGCCGCCAAGGCGTTCAACGAAGCGCTGAGCTTGACCGGCGTCATCCTCACCAAGGCCGACGGCGATGCGCGCGGCGGCGCGGCGCTGTCGGTCCGGCAGGTGACCGGCAAGCCGATCCTGTTCGTCGGCACGGGCGAGAAATCCGAGGCGCTCGAGCTGTTCCAGCCGGAGCGGATCGCCTCGCGCATCCTCGGCATGGGCGATGTGCTGTCGCTGGTCGAGCAGGTGCAGGACCAGGTCGATCAGGAAAAGGCCGAAAAGCTCGCCAAGAAGATCAGCAAGGGCAAGTCCTTCGATCTTGCGGATCTGCGCGATCAATTGAGTCAACTGCAGAAAATGGGCGGCATGTCCGCGCTGCTCGACAAGCTGCCGGCGCAAATGCAGGCCAACGCCGCCGCCGCGGCCGGCGCGGTCAATCCCCAAGATGCTCAAGCGCCAGATGGGGATCATCGATTCGATGACGCCGCGCGAGCGGCGGCGTCCGGAAATGATCGACGGCTCGCGCAAGCGGCGCATCGCAGCGGGCGCCGGCGTGCAGCTGCCCGAGGTCAATCGCCTGCTGAAGCAGTTCGACCAAATGCAGAAAACCATGAAAAAACTCGCCAAGGGCGGGATGCTGAAGAACATGATGCGCGGCATGGGCGGGCGCTTGCCGCCGGGATTCGGCCCCAAGCCCTAGGTTTTAGGGCATCGTCGTGCTTTTTGTTGCCCTGGAGCCGTCAAATTCATTACAATTAGCGGCTAGGCATTGCAAGGTGAATCCAAGATGGTGACGATCCGTTTGACTCGACGCGGCGGCAAGAAGACGCCGTTCTATCACGTTGTGGTGACCGACAGCCGCAAACGCCAGGGCGGCACCAGCCTGGAGAGCGTCGGGCTGTTCAATCCCGTGGCGCGCGGCGCCGAAATCAAGCTGCGCCTGGATGTGGCGCGGATCGAGCACTGGCTCGAGGAAGGCGCGCACATGTCCGATCGCGTCAAGCATCTGCTGACCGTCTTTCGCAAACAGGCCGCATAAGGACTTCCGAACCGCAGACCGGGTATGGCGATGGGCGGCGAATCATCTGCGCTCATCGAGCTTGGAATCGTGGGCGCGCCGTTCGGCGTTCGCGGCTGGGTCAAGCTCCGCTCGTACACGGATCCGCCGGACCGATTGCTGGAGCATCGCAGCCTGCAGCTGCGCCTGGGCGGCGTCTGGCGGGCCTATCGGGTCGAGGCCAGCGGCCGCAGCGGCGGGCAGCTGACCGTGAAACTTGACGGGTGTCGAGGATCGCGACCGAGGCGCAGGCGCTGAGGGGCGCCGCATCGGCGTACCGCGCAACGAGCTGCCGGCACGCGATGCGAAGGACTTTTACCGCGCCGATTTGATCGGCTGCGAGGTGGTGAATCTCGAGGGTGTGCGACTTGGGGTCGTGCAGCATTTTGTCGAGATCCCGGCGCATGCGCTGATGGTGGTGCGCGGGGAGCATGACTACTGGGTACCGGCGGTGCCGCAGCACCTGCGGCGGGTGGATTTGCAGGCACGGCGGGTCGTTGTGGACTGGGATGAGGACGGCCGTCTGAGCGCGCATGCGTATTGCGGTCGTGACTCTGTTTCCCCGGATGCTGCGCGAGGCGCTGGCGCACGGCGTGCTGGGGCGGGCGATGGAGCGGGGGGTGTTCGCGGTCGAGTACTTCGATCCGCGGGACTACACCACCGATGTGCACCGCACAGTGGACGATCGCCCCTACGGCGGGGGGCCCGGCATGGTGCTCAAGGTCGAGCCGCTGCGCGACGCGTTGCGGGCCGCGCGAGGCCGACGCTGCCGCCGGGCAGCCGGCGGGTGTATCTGGGTGCGGACGGGCTGCGGTTCGAGCAGAGCAGGGCGCGCGAGGCGCTGCGATTGGCCGGGGCTGATATTGGTCGCCGGGCGCTACGAAGGCGTCGACGAGCGGTTCATCGAAGTGCGAGATCGACGAGCAGTGGTCGATCGGCGATTATGTATTGACGGGCGGCGAGTTGCCCGCGCTGGTGGTGATCGACGCGATCGCGCGGCTGTTGCCGGGCACGCTCGGCAGCGAGGAGTCGGCGGTGCAGGAGTCGTTCACCGACGGACTGCTGGATTGGCCGCATTACACGCGGCCCGCCTCGGTGGACGGTCATGCGGTGCCCGCGGTTTTGGCGTCGGGCGACCACGCGGCGATCCGCCGCTGGCGTTTGCAGCAGGCGCTGGGCCGCACGTGGCTGCGGCGGCCCGAGTTGCTCGAGCGGCGCGGCATGAACAGCGAAGAGCAGGCGCTGTTGAGAGTTCAAGTTCGCGCAAGCGCACGTCGAGGTGCGCTGAGATTCGACGAGAGGGCGAGAGCTATGAACAAGATCATTCAAGAATTGAACGGTGAGCGCGCGACGCGCAAGTTTCCGGACTTCAACCCCGGCGACACGGTGGTCGTGCAGGTCAAGGTGGTCGAGGGCGACCGCGAGCGCGTTCAGGCCTATGAGGGCGTGGTGATCGCCAAGAAGAACCGCGGCCTGAATTCCTCGTTCACGGTGCGCAAGATTTCGCATGGCGAAGGGGTGGAGCGCGTGTTCCAGACCTTCAGTCCTTCGATCAGCGAAGTCAGCGTCAAACGCCGCGGAGCCGTGCGGCGCGCCAAGCTGTATTACCTGCGTGATCTGTCGGGCAAGGCGGCGCGCATCGACGAGAAGATCTGATCGCCCGGCCGCTGTCGTGCGTACGCGCCGGCCGGGAGGCATTGAATGGGTGTCGGGTCGGCGCTGATGGGTTTCTTTGGCACTGGTGTGGCGGATTCTGGAGGGCATACGCAAGGTCCTTCATCTCGTTCTGCTGCTGGTCATCTTCGGCTTCGTTCTCGCCGCGCTTCACACCTCCATTCCGATCGTGCCGCGCAGCGCCGCCCTGGTGATCGCGCCCGAGGGCGAGCTGGTCGAGCAGCTGTCGAGCGATCCGCTGCGCCGCGCGTTCGGCCAGGCCTCCGGGCGGCCCTGCGCCGGAGACCCTGCTCAAGGACGTGATCGACGCCATCAGGCGGCCAAGAGCGACTCGCGCATCAAGTTGATCGTGCTCGATCTCGGCAATCTGAGCGCCTCGGGGCTGTCGAAACTGCAGGAGATCGGCGCGGCCTTGCGCGACTTTCGCGCCGCCGGCAAGCGCGTCGTGGTGGCCGCGGATTCGCTCGATCAGACGCAGTACTACCTCGCCGCCCAGGCGGGCGAGGTGTATCTCGATCCGCTCGGCCTGGTATACGTCGACGGCTTCAGCTATTACCGCATGTTCCTGAAGGAGGCGATCGACAAGCTCGGCGTCGACGTCAATGTGTTCCGCGCCGGCACCTTCAAGAGCTTCACCGACCAATTCTCGCGCAGCGACATGGCGCCGAGCGAGCGCGAAGAGAGCTCCGTGTGGCTCGAGGCGCTCTGGAACGCCTATCAGCAGGACGTCACCCGGGCGCGCTCCCTGCCCGCCAACGCGCTCAACGAGTACGTCGCCGACGCGCCCGCGGCCCTCGCCGCCGTGAACGGCGATGCCGCGAAGCTGGCGCTGCAGCGCGGCTTGGTGACCGCGCTCAAGAGCCGCCGCCAGTTGGCCGACGAACTGAAGAGCCTGGTGGGCGAGGACCCAGACACGCATTCCTTCAATTCCATCGGCATGAGTCAGTATCTCGCCGCGGTGCGCGCCAAGCGCGTGCTCAAATCCAAATCGGACGCCAAGGTCGGCATCGTGGTCGCATCCGGCGAGATTCTCGACGGCCATCAGCCGCCGGGCAAGATCGGCGGCGACAGCACCGCCGATCTGCTGCGCCAGGCGCGCTACGACAACGCCGTCAAGGCGGTGGTTTTGCGCGTCGACAGCCCGGGCGGCAGCATGTTCGCCTCGGAGCAGATCCTTCGCGAGGTGCAGGCGCTGCGCAAAGCAGGCAAGCCCGTCGTGGTGTCCATGAGCACGCTATGCGGCGTCGGGCGGATACTACATTTCGGCCGCCGCCAATCAAATCTTCGCCAGCCCGACGACCTTGACGGGTTCCATCGGCGTGTTCTCCGTGGTGCCGACCTTCCAGCGCACGCTGGAGAAGCTCGGCGTCAAAGTGGATGGAATCGGCACCACACCGCTCGCCGGGGAACCTGCGCCTGGATCGTGCGCTGCTGCCGGCGTCGCGGCAGATTCTGCAAAGTTCCGTCGATCACGCCTATGCGGAGTTCCTGCGGCGCGTTGGCGAGGGGCGCAAGAAGAGCGTCGAGGACGTGGACAAGATCGCACAAGGGCGCGTGTGGGCAGGCATCGATGCGCAGCGCATCGGGCTGGTGGATCACCTCGGCGGTCTCAAGGATGCCGACGGACGCGGCCGCAAAGCTGGCCGAACTCGGCCCCGACTACGACGTGGATTACATCGAGTCGGAGCTCTCGCTGCGCGAACAGCTGCTGATGCAATTGCGTTCCGAGGCGCTGCGCCTGGGCCAGATGGCCGGTTTGATCTCGCCGCGCAGCGAGGTCGAGAAGGTCTTGGATCCGCTGTTCGAGCAGGCGCGCGCGATCGCGCGGCTCAACGACCCCCGCGGGCTGTACGCGTACTGCTGGTGCAAAGAGCCGCCCACCCCGCGTAGAGTGCTCGGCTCGCGCTAGTCGTGCCGATATCGCGGCGCGCCTGCAATTCAAGCCTCCCACGATCGTGTTGTCGGGCGGCGCCGCGGGCCTGCAAGCCGCGAAGATCAACGCAATCGCCGACCGGGTAATGTCCAAACCGGTGGACTTCGCGGTGCTGCTGCACGAGATTGAAGAGCTGCTCGCGAGTCGGCACTGAAGACCAGACCGCGCTCATACGTCTCGTGAGATACTACGGCGCGTGAGCAGCACCGATCTTGCCGAGTGCACCGCCACCGAGCTGCTGGCGCTGTACCGCTCGGGCCAGGCCTCGCCGCTGGAGGCGACACAGGCCGTGCTGGCGCGCATCGACAGGCTGAACCCGACGCTGCGGGCCTTCAGCTTCGTGGCCGCCGACGATGCGCTGGCGTCCGCCCGGCTGAGCGAGGCGCGCTGGCAGCGGGGCGAGCCGTGCGGACGCGCTCGACGGCGTGCCGGCGTCGATCAAGGACCTGATCCTCACCCGCGGCATGCCGACGCTGCGCGGCAGCCGCACGGTCGATCCGCAGCAGCCATGGGAGATCGACGCCCCGGCCACCGCGCGCCTGCGCGAGGCCGGCGCGGTGTTGCTGGGCAAGACCGCCACGCCCGAGTTCGGCTGCAAGGGCGAAACCAATTCGCCGCTGACCGGCATCACGCGCAATCCCTGGAATCCGAGCAAGACTCCCGGCGGCTCATCGGGCGGCAGCGCGGCCGCGGTGGCGGCCGGCATGGGTCCGGTTTCGGTCGGCACCGACGGCGCGGGCAGCGTGCGCATCCCGGCCGCGTTCTGCGGCAACGTCGGTCTGAAGCCCAGTTTCGGCCGTGTGCCGGCCTATCCGCTGTCGCCGTTCGGCACGGTCTCCCACCTGGGGCCGCACACGATGAGCGTGCGCGACGCTGCGCTTGATGCTGACCGTGCTGGCGCAGCCCGACGCCCGCGATTGGACATCGCTGCCCGCCCGACGGCCGCGACTACAGCGTCGGGCTCGAGGACGGCATCCGCGGCCTGCGCATCGCCTGGTCGCCGACTCTGGGCTATGCCCACAGGTCGATCCCGAAGTGGCGGCGGCGTGCGCGCGAGCGGCGCAGCAGCTGGTCGAACTCGGCGCCCGGGTCGAGACGACCGATCCCGGCATCGAGGATCCGCTGGAGATCACCTGCGGCCTGTGGTTCGTGGGTGCCTGGACGCTCTGGAATACGCTCTCGGCCCGGCAGCAGACGCTCGCCGACCCCGATTTCGCCGCCGAGGCCCAGCTGGGTGCAGGATTCAGCGCGCTCGAAGTGCAGCGGCTGTACCTGCGCCGCGGAGCGCTGGGCTCGCATCTGCGCCAGTTCATGCAGCGCTTCGACCTGCTGGTCACGCCGACCGTCGCCGTGCCGGCCTTCGACGCGCGGCCGGCCGGGCAGGGCGCGATGTCGCCCGAGGCGCTGCTCGGCTGGACGCCGTTCAGCTACCCGTTCAATTTGACGCAGCAGCCGGCCTGCACGGTGCCCTGCGGCTTGACCTCCGCCGGCCTGCCGATCGGCCTGCAGTTCGTCGGTCCGATGTTCGGCGATGCGCTGGTGTTGCGCGCCGCGCGCGCCTACGAGAGCGTGCAGCCGATCCGGCGGCCCCTCACTGGCTCCTCCCCTATTTGAGGTTGAGCACCCGCATCGTCGATGAGCCGAGGGTTTTTCGAAATTATGGTTATTGATTCACGCGTGAACGCAGCGCGTCACATGCGAGCCGCCGTTGCGGCGGGCACATGATACGTCTTTGCGGCAACTGCGGGCGCAATTCGCCTTTAGGTCAGTAGTGTTCGGCGGCCAGCTCGTGCAGGTACCAATCGACGAAGCGGCTGGCATAAGGCTCCTGCAGCGAATAAGGTCCCGGCTCGAAGAAGCGCGAATTCACGCCTTCCTGGTTCAATTCGACGATCTTCTTGTCCTCCACGCTCGTGACGTTCCAGAGCCAGGTGAGCCGCTCGACATCGTAGTCCGTCCCCTCGACCGCATCCTCCTGCACCAGCCAGATGACTTCCATCTCCGTGTGCTGCGCGGCGCGCGGGACGAAGCGGTAGATGACCCCGTGATCCGCGTAGGCGAGGAAGTCGCTGAGCGGACCGATGTCGAAATAGGTCGAATTTCCATCATATCCGGTGAAGTCGCCCATCAATCGCGCGATGGGACGACTGTCGGCCGTCGCGCTGGCGACGCCGTCGCACAGGGCGCTGCGAAACACGGACACCGACTCGCAGCCGGGTTTCGCGGCGCATCCGTACTGGTCGACGTCCTCGATGAAGATGCCAAGCGCCTCGGCCCGCCGACGGCCGGACTGCTCCAACACCTCGGCCTGCTTCGCCGGCCGCGCATAAACGTGTCGCTTGGTGTATTCCGGATGCGCCGGCGTGCAGTGGTAGCACTCCATGTAGTTCTCGACGGCGAGCTTCCAGTTGGCCTGGATCGAATACAGACTTCGGTGCGCAACCTTCGCTTTGGCCCAGCCGTGCACCCGAGCGGTGCGCGACAGCGCCTCTTCCGCCGGGGAGAAGTCGAGCGGCCGCTCGGCAAAGGTCGTGAAGATCAGGCCCTCGACGACCCGCACCGCGAGGGACTTGAGGCCTCGTGAGGCGCGCTCGAACGACTCGGGCATCTGTTGGGCGACCATGAGCCGACCGTCCAGATCGTAGCTCCACGCATGGTAAGGGCAGGTGAGGCGGCCCGCGGCAGCCCTTCCGGAGCGCGACGTGCAGATGCGCGATCCGCGATGGCGGCAGACATTCACCAGCGCCTTGATCTCCCCCCGCTGGGTGCGAACGATGATCACCGACTCCGATCCGAGGTCGACCACCAGGAACTCGCCCGGGCGCGACACGCTGCTGACATGCCCCGCACAGAACCAGTGCCGCAGCAGCAGGCGCTCCATGTCGCGCTCGAATATTTGCGGCTCCGTGTAGAACTGCCGCTCGAGCGCGTGGCCCGGCGGATGGCGGCGAATGAGCGCCGCCAAATCGAGCGGCGGCGCCGGGCGCATCGCTTCAATTGCCGTCGAGTTGTCCATGGCCCCGCTCAGAGCGCGGACCAGTCGAGGATGATCTTGCCGGACTTGCCGGAATTCATGATCTCGAAGCCCTTCAGGTAGTCGTTCACGCCCAGGCGATGGGTGATCACGGGCCGCACGTTCAACCCGCTCTGCAGCATGCTCGCCATCTTGTACCAGGTTTCGAACATCTCGCGGCCGTAGATGCCCTTGATCACCAGACCCTTGAAAATGACCTGGTTCCAATCGATGGCGGTTTCGCCGGGCGGAATGCCGAGCATCGAGATGCTCCCGCCGTGATTCATCGTGCGCAGCATTTCGCTGAGCGCCGCGGCATTGCCCGACATTTCGAATCCGACATCGAAGCCTTCCTCCATGCCGAGCTCGCGCATCGCATCGTCCAGCGACTCGCGCGCCACGTTGAGCGCTCTCGAGGCGCCCATCGCCGCAGCCAGGGCGAGCCGGTAATCGTTCACGTCGGTGATGACGACGTGGCGCGCGCCGCAGTGGCGCGCGATCGCGACGGCCATGATGCCGATGGGGCCTGCTCCCGTGATGAGCACGTCCTCGCCGACGACGTTGAATGCCAGCGCCGTGTGCGTCGCATTGCCGAACGGGTCGAGGATGGAGGCAATCTCATCGTCGATGGCAGGCGACAGCTTGAACACGTTGACCGCGGGTATCGTCAGATACTCGGCGAATGCGCCCGCGCGATTCACGCCGACGCCCAAGGTGTTGCGGCACAGGTGGCGGCGGCCGGCGCGGCAGTTGCGGCAGTGCCCGCAGGTGATGTGCCCCTCGCCGGAAACGCGGTCGCCGGCTTTCACGCCGCGTACCTCGCTGCCCACTTCGACGATTTCCCCGGAGTACTCGTGGCCCACGGCCATGGGAACCGGCACCGTCCTCTGAGCCCAGGCGTCCCAGTTGTAGATGTGCATGTCGGTGCCGCAAATGGCGGAGCGGTGCACCTTGATCAGAACGTCATTGTGCCCCACGGAAGGTTCCGGCACGTCCTGCATCCAAATCCCGGGCTCCGCACGAGCCTTGACCAGTGCTTTCATAGCCTGTCCTTATCGAATGATGCCGAGTTCGCGGCCCGCGCGCGGCGAACGCCTTGACCGCCTGGTCGAGCTGCCAGGTCGAGTGCGCCGCGCTCAATTGAGTGCGGATCCGCGCTTTCCCATGGGGCACGACCGGGAAGGCGAATGCGACGACGTACACGCCGTCCGCCTGCATGCGCTCGGCGAGCCGCACCGCGAGCGGCGCCTCGCCGAGCATGATGGGCACGATGGGGTGCTCCCCGGGGAGCAGGTCGTATCCCAAACTCTGCATCTGCTCGCGAAAGTACCGTGCGTTCGCATGCACGCGGTCGCGCAGCTCCGTGCGAGCTCTCCAGCAGATCGAGCACCCGCAGAGTCGCCGCCGCGACCGGGGGCGCGATGCTGTTCGAGAACAAATAAGGCCGCGATCGCTGGCGCAGCCAGCCGACGATTTCCCTGCGCGCGGCCGACGTAGCCGCCGCTCGCGCCGCCCAGCGCCTTGCCCAGGGTGCCCGTCATGATGTCGACCCGGTCCATGACGCCGCGCAGTTCGTGCGAGCCGCGGCCGTGCGCGCCGATGAATCCGGTGGCATGCGAATCGTCCACCATCACCAGGGCGCCGTAGCGGTCCGCCAGGTCGCAAATCTCCCTGAGCTTGGCGATCGAGCCGTCCATCGAAAACACGCCGTCGGTGGCGATCAGGCGCACCCGCGCGCCCTGCGAATCCTTCAAGGCCTGCTCGAGCTCGTTCATGTCGTTGTTCGCGTAGCGCAGGCGGCGCGCTTTGCAGAGCCGGATGCCGTCGATGATGCTGGCGTGATTCAGCGCGTCGCTGATGACCGCGTCCTCTGCATCGAGCAGCGTTTCGAACAGGCCGCCGTTCGCGTCGAAGCAGGACGAATACAGAATCGTGTCCTCCATCCCCAGATAGGCGCTCAGGCGCTCCTCCAGCTCGCGGTGCACGCTCTGCGTGCCGCAGATGAAGCGCACCGATGCTACGCCGTAGCCGAAGCGCGACGAGCGCATCGTGCGCCGCCTGCAGCACCGCGGGATGGTTCGCCAAACCCAGGTAGTTGTTGGCGCACAGATTGATCATCTCTCGGCCGTCGGCGAGCTTTACGACGGGCCCCTGGGCCGAGCCGATGATCCGCTCGCGCTTCTAGAGGCCGGCGGCTTCGAGCGCCTGGGTCTCGCGCTCGAGTCGCTCGCGAAATTCCCTCAGCACTCCTGCAGTGCCGCATTATAGCGCGGCCCGTCCTTCGGATATGATGCCCCGGCATGACGCCGGACGAAAAAAGCGACGCTCAGCGCCTGGATAAATGGCTCTGGCATGCGCGTTTTTACAAAACCCGCAGCCTGGCGACCGCCGCGATCATCGGCGGCAAAGTCCATCTGAATGCCGAACGCGTGAAGCCGGCGCATCGGGTGCGCATCGGCGATCGCCTGAGCCTGTCCCTGCAGGGTATCGTCGCCGAGTTCGAGGTACTGGGGCTCCCGCGCGCCGCGGCCCCGCCGCCGAGGCGCAATCGCACTATCGCGAGACGCCGGCGAGCGCGCTGCGGCGAGCGAATCTGCGCGAACAGCAAAGATTGGCGCAGCTGTCGCGCCCGCGGCCCGAGGCGCGGCCGGACAAGCGCGACCGGCGCCGCTTGCTGCGGTTGCAGCGCGATCAGACTTGAGCGCTGGCGCTCAGACCCACAAGATCCGCCGTGCTCTTCGGGGTCGTCCAGTTCGCAGCTGATGGCGGTCTCCGGCTGCAGCGTATCCCACAGCGCATTCTGCCAAACCGCCGTGACGAGTCCGCCGGTCGGAAGGTTGCGCCGCTGCGGCTTGGGACCCAAGCGGCTCGCGAGCTGGCTCAAGCCGGGATTGTGGCCGCAGATCAGAATGTGCCGCAGGGCGGCGTCGCGGCGCGCGAGCAGCCGCCAGGTCGTTTCGGGTGTCGCCAAATACAGCTCGCGCGCGCACTGCACCTGCTTGGCTGTCCAGTTCGCAGGCGCTCGCGAGATCTCGGCCGTGCTCCACGCGCGCTCGGCCGGACTCACCAGGATCAAGTCCGGCACCAGATTGCGGTACACGAGGCGCGCGGCCATTTCCTGGGCCTCGATGGTGCCGCGGCGCGTCAGCGGCGCGCTCGAAATCCTCGGGGCAGGCATCGATGGTCTGCGCCTGCCCATGGCGCAGCAGCGTCAGTCTGCGCGTACCCACAGGTGTCCACCATCGATCTTGATCGCGAACACGCGGACCGGCTCGTAGGCAGGAGGCGTCAGCGCCTCGACCCGTTCGCAGGCAAAATCGCGCGCCATGGCGCGGACAAATGATCTCGGCTCCCTCGATCTCGCCGCCGGTCGAGCTCCGCGCCGTCGTGAGTGCACATATCCTCGATGGCGAAATACTCCTCGCCGCTGCGCACCACCGCAACCATGCGCCGGCCCACCGCCACCGACACCGTTTGCCCGTCGCGCAAGGCCGCAGCGGGTCCCGCATCGATCCACGTCGCCGCCTTCATCACATCATTCCGGTCTGCAGGCGCGCCTCATCCGACATCATGGTGTGATTCCACGGCGGATCGAACACCAGCTCGACATTCGCGCGCGCGACGGTCGGCACGATTTGCACCTTGTCGCGCACATCTTGCACCAGGATCTCGCCCATGCCGCAGCCGGGAGCGGTAGTGTCATCTTGATGTCGACCGTGCGCGTTTCGTCGTCGTTCTTGGTGACGTCGCATTCGTAGACCAGCCCGAGATCGACGATGTTTACCGGAATCTCCGGGTCGTAGCAAGTCTTCAGCTGCTGCCAGACCACGTTCCTGATGTCCTCTTCGGACGCGCCCGGCGGCACCTCGGGCGGCTTCGCCGCGGTCTTGCCGATGGCGTCCGCATCCTGGCCGGCGATGCGGAACAGATTGCCGTCGATGTACACCGTGAAGCTGCCGCCCAGCGCCTGGGTGATGTAGCCGACCGGACCCGAACTTCAGGTTGACCTCGACGCCGGCGGGTATCGCGACGGCCTTGACCTCGCGCTGCACGACGATGGGTTCATTTTCGTAAGAGTGCATGCGTCAACGACTCACTCGGTGGACACCGCCGGCACGGTCTTGCGCGTCGGGCGACTGCAGCGCGGAGGCGAGGGTGTGCCAGCACAGGCTCGCGCACTTGACCCGCGCCGGATACTCGCGCACGCCGGACAGCGCGGCGAGCTTGCCGAGATCCTCGCCGGGCGCGGCATCGTCGGTCAGCAGACCGATGCACGCGCTCGAACAGCCGAAGCGCCTCGGCCGCGAGTCTTGCCCTTGACCGCCTCGGTCATCAGCGAGGCGGACGCGGTGGAAATCGCGCAGCCCTGGCCCTCGAAGCGAATGTCCTCGATCCGGTCGCCCGCGAGCTTGAGCCGCAGCGTGAGGCGGTCGCCGCACAGCGGATTGAAGCCCTCGGCGCCGGCGTCGGCCGGCTTCCAGCGGGCCGAAATTGCGCGGCCGGCGATTGTGGTCGAGGATGACGTCGCGGTAGAGGTCGTTGAGTTCCATGGCGGCGCTTCAGGCAAACATCGCGCGCGCGCGCGCGACGGCGGCGGCGAGCCGGTCGATCTCCTCGAACGTGTTGTAGAACGCGAACGAGGCGCGCGCGGTGGCCGGCACCTTGAAGAACTCCATCACCGGCATGGCGCAGTGATGGCCGGTGCGAATGGCGATGCCGTCCTCGTCGAGAATCGTGCCGAGGTCGTGCGGATGCACGCCCTCGACCACGAAGGAGACCAGGCTCGCCTTGTCGCCGGCCGTGCCGATGATGCGCAGCCCCTCGATCGCGCTCAAGCGCGCGCGTCGCGTAGTCGAGCAGCGCGTGCTCGTGGGCGTGCGCGGCCGCGAAGATCGAGCGACTGCAAGAAATCGACCGCGGCGCCCAGGCCGACGGCGCCGGAGATGTTGGGCGTGCCGGCCTCGAACTTGTACGGCAGGCCGTTGTAGGTGGTCTTGTCGAAGCTCACCGTGAGGATCATGTCGCCGCCGCCCTGCCAGGGCGGCATGCGCTCGAGCAGCGCCTCGCGGCCGTAGAGCACGCCGATGCCGGTCGGGCCGAACATCTTGTGCCCGGAGAAGGCGTAGAAATCGCAGCCGAGCTCCTGCACGTCGACGGGCATGTGCGGGACCGCCTGTGCGCCGTCGATCAGCGTGGCGATGCCGCGCGCCCTGGCGGCGGCGATCAGGCGCCGGACCGGCAGCACGGTGCCCAGCGCATTCGATACGTGCGCGCAGGCGAACAGGCGGGTGCGCGGGCTCATCAGCGCCTCGACCGCCTCGGCGTGGACCTCGCCGCGCGCATCCATCGGCGCGACCACGAGCTTCGCGCCGGTCTGCCCGCACACGATCTGCCAGGGCACGATGTTGGCGTGATGCTCGAGATGGGTGATGAGCACCTCATCGCCGGCCTGGAGCAGGGGCCGCGCGTAGCTTTGCGCCACCAGGTTGATCGCCTCGGTCGTGCCGCGCACGAAGATGATCTCGTGGCGCGAGCGCGCATTGATGAACCGCACCAACCGATCGCGCGCCCCCTCGTAGAGCGCCGTGGCCTCCTGGCTCAAGGTATGCACGCCGCGATGGATGTTGGCATGGTGGTGCCGCTCGTAATCGTCGACCGCATCGATGACCGCATGCGGACGCTGCGCCGAGGCGCCGTTGTCCAGGTAGGCACAGCGGCTTGCCGTGCACGACGCGGGCCAGCACCGGGAAATTCGCGGCGCACGGCGCAGCACGTCGAACGGTGTGATCTGCATGCGAGTACGGCCACGTTGCTTCATCGAAATTTCTGCAGCAGTTGCGAATCGGGCAATTGAGCGATCAGGCGTCCTCGATCGCGGCGCGGGCCGCCGGCACCGACATGCCGGTCAGCACGTCGGCGAGAAACGCGTACACCAGCAGGCTCTGCGCGGTGCTCGCGGTCCAGGCCGCGCGACAGCATGTAAAAAAGCATGTTCGGGGTCGAGCCGGCCGGTGGTCGCGCCGTGCGCGCACTTGACCTCGTCGGTGTGAATTTCGAGCTGCGGCCGCGAGTCGATCTCGGCGGTCGGGCGACAGCAGCAGCCCGCGGCAGGACTGCTGCGAATCCGGACTGCACCGCGCCGGCATCGACCACCACCTTGCTGTTGAAGATCACGCGGCTGGTGCCGCTCGCGATCGCGCGCGCCGTTTGCCGGCTGCGGGTGTCCGGCGCGCCGTGAGTGACGACGTTGACGCAGTCGACGTGGCGCTCCTCGTGGCCCACCAGCAGCGAATAGCTGTCCAGGCGGGCCCCCGGCTCGATCAAGCGCGCGTCGAGCGAGCGCGCGCACCAGGCCGCCGCCGAGGACGATCGGTGAACTGTCGGCAGCCGCTGTCGCGCTCCTGGCAGCACGTCCAGCGTATCGATGTGGGTGCTCTGCGCGTCGGTCGAACGACCCGGTAGTGCTCGATCTGCGCATGCGCGCTCGAGCGCAATGCGCGTGGCCGAATTGCACAGCGGCGTCTGCGCGCCCTGGCTGCACGTGATGTTCGATGATCGTGCGCATTCGATCCGGGCGACGCTTCGATGATCACCCGCGGGTAGGCCACCGTGTCGGGACGCATCGGCCGTCGCGAGGTGCAAGATGACCAGCGGCGTTGGCGACGTGCGTCTTGATCTTCAGGTACAGCCCATCGATGAACAAGGCCGTGTTGAGCAGCTCGCCAGCGCGCTTCCTCGGCGTCCGACAAGGGTCGCAGATGGCGCGACGAGCAAGGTCGGATTACTTCGAGCTAATTCTCGTAAGCTACTGATTTCTATAGCGTCTGAAGCGGATTCCATGCTCGGCGGGCAGCACCGGGTGGCCGTTCACCATCAGCACCGCTGCCGCGCGCTTCAGAAACGCCCAGCAGGCGCGAGTGCGTGCGGCTCGAGCGTCCGGCACGGCGCGGCGCGGCGCATCGACGAAGCTCCGGGCGGCGAGGCGGCCGCAGATTGGTGTAGCGCCAGCTCTCATCGCGCGCGGTCGGCAGCCCGAGCCTCAGAAACCGCTGCATGGCCCGCTCGCGAAGCGCCGACAGCGAATCGGCCTCGCGCGCGAACCACTGCGCTTCGAAGGATCGCAGCGCCGCCGACCTCGCTGCGGCCGTGGAATGCAGCAGCGCGCTCATGCGACCCGGCTCTCCCTCACCCAGTCGTAGCCGCGCTGCTCGAGCTCGAGCGCGAGCGAGCGGTCGCCGGACTTCAAGATGCGCCCCCCGGACAGAACGTGCACCTTGTCCGGGCACGATGTAGTCGAGCAGCCGCTGATAATGCGTCACCAGCACCACGGCGCGCCTGGGGTCGCGCAGGCTGTTCACGCCCTGGCGACACCACCTTGAGCGCATCGATGTCGAGGCCGGAGTCGGTCTCATCGAGGATCGCGAGCTTCGGCTCCAGGACCAGCATCTGCAGCACCTCGTTGCGCTTCTTCTCGCCGCCTGAGAAACCCTCGTTGACGCCGCGCGTGAGGAAGGTCTCGCTCATCTGCATGAGCTTCATCTTTTGCTTGACCAGCGCCAGAAACTCGTACGCGTCGACCTCCGGCTCGCCCGCGGCCTTGCGCTTGGCGTTGAGCGCCGCCTTGAGCAAATAGACGTTGTTGACGCCGGGGATTTCGACCGGGTACTGAAACCCGAGAAACAGTCCGGCGCGCGCGCGCTCCTCGGGAGCCATGGCCAACAGATCGCGGCCCTCGAAGCTGGCCGAACCGCCCGTGACCTCATAATCCTCGCGCCCGGCCAGCACCTGGGCGAGGGTGCTCTTGCCCGAGCCGTTCGGGCCCATGATGGCGTGCACCTCGCCCGCGTTCGACCTCGAGGTTGATCCCGTTGAGGATCTCCTTGCCCGCCACCCGGGCGCTCAAATCGGAAATTTTAAGCAGCATGTTTCCTGTCGATCCTGGTCAGCCGACCGCGCCTTCCAAACTCACGCTCAGCAGATTCTGGGCCTCCACCGCGAATTCCATCGGCAGCTCCTTGAAAACGACCTTGCAGAAGCCGCTGACGATCATGTTGACGGCGTCTTCCGCCGAGATGCCGCGCTGCAGGCAATAGAACAGCTGATCCTCGCCGATCTTCGAGGTGCTCGCCTCGTGCTCGACGGTGGCGGTGGGATTCTTCACTTCCATGTAGGGGAACGTGTGCGCCGCGCATTTGCCGCCCATCAGCAGCGAGTCGCATTGCGTGAAATTGCGCGCGCCCGCCGCACTCGGCAAAATCTTCACCAGACCGCGATAGGTATTCTCGGCATGTCCCGCCGAGATTCCCTTGGAGACGATCGTGCTCTTGGTATTGCGGCCGATGTGAATCATCTTGGTGCCGGTGTCGGCCTGCTGATAATTGTTCGCCACCGCCACGGAGTAAAATTCCCCGACCGAATTCTCGCCTTTCAAGCATGCAGCTCGGGTACTTCCAGGTGATGGCCGATCCGGTCTCGACCTGCGTCCAGGAGATCTTCGAATTGCGGCCGCGGCACTCGCCGCGCTTGGTGACGAAGTTGTAGATGCCGCCGACGCCCGTTCTCATCGCCCGGGATACCAGTTCTGCACGGTCGAGTACTTGATCTGTGCATCATCGAGCGCGACCAGTTCCACCACCGCGGCATGCAGCTGGTTCTCGTCGCGCATCGGCGCGGTGCAGCCCTCCAGGTAGCTGACCGAAGCGCCTTCCGCCGCAATGATCAGGGTGCGCTCGAATTGCCCGGTCTTGGCGGCATTGATCCGGAAGTACGTCGACAGCTCCATCGGGCAGCGCACGCCGGGCGGCACGTATACGAACGAGCCGTCGGAGAACACGGCCGAATTCGAGCGCCGCGAAGAAATTGTCCCCCGCGGGCACCACCGTTCCCAAGTAGCGCTCGATGAGCTGCGGATGATCGCGAACGGCATCCGAGAACGAGCAGAAGACAACCCCCGCCTTGCCGCAGCTTTTCCTTGAAGGTCGTGGCCACCGATACGCTGTCGAACACGGCATCGACGGCGACTCCTGCGAGGCGCGCGCGCTCGTGCAGCGGTATGCCCAGCTTCGCGTAGGTGGCGAGCAGTTTCGGATCCACCTCATCGATGCTCTTCGGCGCGTTCGACCGGCGCGCGCGGCGCGGAGTAATAGGAAATGTCCTGATAGTCGATCGGCTTGTAGTGCACGCGCGCCCAAGCTCGGCTCCTGCATGGTCTGCCAGTGCCGAAACGCCTTCAGACGCCAGTCGAGCAGGAACTGCGGCTCCTTTTTCTTCAGCGAAATCGCGCGCACCACGCCCTCGTCGAGCCCGGGCGGCAAGCTGTCCGATTCGATGTCCGTGACGAAGCCGTGGCGGTATTTCTGGCCGATGAGTGCTTCGACGTCTTGTGATTTGCTTGACACGATTTGAATATCCGTTGCGTTACGCCGCGAATCGATGGTTCCTCGCGCCGGCGCTCAAGGCGCGGGGCGGCGAATGTCCAGCGCCATGATCGGTATGCGCACGAACCGGCGAATCGAGTCCGGCAAGCTGCTGCAGCGTCACGTCTTCCAGTGCGCGCCGAATGGCGGCAGTTGATGCGCTGCCACGCGCCGCCGACGCGGCACAGACGCTCGATGCCGCACTGGCTCGAGGCGCCGCTGCATTCGGTGATGGCGATGGGCCCTTCGAACACATCGAGAATTTGCGCCGCGGTAATGTGCTCCGGATCGCGCGCGAGCCGATAGCCGCCCTGTGAACCGCGCGAGGAAATGACCATGCCGGCGCGCTGCAGGCCCTTCAGAACCTTGCTGACGGTGGGCCGGCTGAGGCGCGTGCGCTCGGCGAGTTCCGCGGCGGCGCGATGCCGCGTCGGATCTTGCGCTAAACTCGCCAGTACCACGGTTGCGTAGTCGGTCAATTTGCCCATTCGCAACATGCTCAATATGCCTCCTCGGGCCCTCCTGCATCTAGGACAAGTTTAGTCCTATTTGAGATCCAAGTTCCACCCCCGACGCGAAGGCAGCGCGGTTTTGTTTTGTTATCCTTGGCGGACATTCTCGTCAATAATCAATGAGAGAGGCCGGTCAGTCATGAACACTTCAGAGCTAGCCGCCACGGCGCATGCATTAGTCGCGAAACACCGGGGTATTTTGGCCGCCGACGAGAGCACCGGCACCATCGCCAAGCGATTCGACAGCATCAAGCTGGAATCGACGGAGGAGAACCGCCGCTCCTACCGCGAGATGCTGTTCACCACGCCCGGGCGCGAGCGAATTCATCAGCGGCGTCATTTTGTACGACGAAACGCTGCGCCAGAAGACCAAGGACGGCGGCCCTTCCCGGCGTATCTGAGCCAGCACGGCATGATTCCGGGCATCAAGGTCGACACCGGGGCGAAGCCCCTGGCCGGATTTCCCGGCGAAACGATCACTCGAGGGACTCGACGGCTTGCGCGAGCGCCTCGCCGAGTACCATACAGCTGGGCGCGCGATTCGCAAAGTGGCGCGCCGTGATCGATATCGGTGCGGGCATTCCGACCCCTTATGCGATCGACGCGAATGCGCAGGCGCTGGCGCGCTATGCGGCGCTGTGCCAGGAGGCGGGTATCGTGCCGATCGTCGAGCCCGAGGTGCTGATGGACGGTGATCATACGTTGGAGCGCTGCGAGGAGGTGACCAACGGGGTGCTGCAGACCGTGTTTTCGCATCTGTTCGCCGCCCGCATCTTCCTGGAAGGCATGGTGCTCAAGCCGAACATGGTGGTCGCGGGCAAGAAGTGCGCCCAAAAGGCGGCCGCGCGAGCAGGTTGCGCGAGGCCACGGTTCGGACGCTGAAGCGCCACGTGCCCTCGGCGGTACCGGGCATCGCCTTTCTGTCGGGCGGCCAGAGCCCGACGGAGGCGACCGCTGCACTTGAATTTGATGAATGCGGCCGGACCGCTGCCCTGGGCGCTCACCTTCAGCTACGGACGCGCACTGCAGGACACATGCGCTGCGCGCATGGGGCGGCGACCCCGCGGCCTTCGCGATGGGGCAAAAGGCGCTGTTCAATCGCGCCAAGCTCAACGGTTTGGCCGCGGGCGGAGCCTACAAGGCGTCGATGGAAAGCTCCGCGGCTTGAAATTTCGCCACCCTTAAGGGGCCGCGCCGGCAACGCCCGCGCGCCACCCAATAAAAACCAAGCAAATCCTTTGAGCCAATCCGCCCCCATCGTCGAGATCCGTAATCTCCGTTATGACGTGAACAGTCGGTCGGTGCTTTCGCGGCTTCGACATGGATATCGCGCGCGGCCGGGTGACGGCCGTCATGGGTCCGAGCGGCACGGGCAAGACCACCCTGCTGCGGCTGATCACCGGCCAGGTGTCGGCCGACGGCGGCTCGATCCAGGTGGCGGGCCAGGACATGCGCACCGTCAGCCGCAAAGAGCTGTATGTGCTGCGCAGGCGCATGGGCATGCTGTTCCAGAACGGCGCGCTGCTCACGGATCTGAACGTGTTTGAAAACGTCGCCTTCCCGCTGCGCGAGCACACCGATCTTCCGGAGCGGCTGATCCGCGTACTGGTGCTCACCAAGCTGCAGGCGGTCGGTCTGCGCGGCGCCGCCGAGCTGATGCCCGCGGAGCTCTCGGGCGGCATGGCGCGTCGGGTCGCGCTCGCGCGGGCGATCGTGATGGACCCGGAGATCCTGATCTACGACGAGCCCTTCGTCGGCCTGGACCCGATCTCGATGGGCGTCATCCTGCGCCTGATTCGCCGCTTGAACGATGCGCTCGGCCTCACCAGCATCGTGGTGTCGCACGACGTGCCGCAGATCTCGAGTGTGGCGGACACGGTGTTTCTGCTGTCCGGCGGCAAGGTCGTCGCGCGCGGCACGCCGCAAGAGCTGCAAAGCTTCCCGTCGGACATCGTGCGGCAGTTCATCGGCGGGTTGGCCGACGGGCCGGTGCCGTTTCATTACCCGGCTTCCGACTATTTCGGCGAGCTCCTCTCGCGCGGCGAGGACCATTGACCCTCATCAGAGAGCTTTGGGCAAACCTCCTCGAATCATTGGAGGGCCTGGGCGATGTCACCCGGTTCCTGCTGCGCCTGATCGTCTATTCGCCGCGCGCGCTGCTGCGATTCGATCTGATCGTCCGGCAGATCTTCAACTCCGGAGCGCTGTCGCTGGTCATCATCATGCTGTCCGGACTGTTCGTCGGAATGGTCCTCGGCCTGCAGGGCTTTCAGCTGCTGCAGCGCTTCGGTTCCGCGGAGGCACTGGGTGAAGCGTCGGCCGATCGGCCTGGTCAAGAGAGCTGGGACCGGTGATCACTGCGCTGCTGTTTGCCGGGCGCGCCGGCACCGCGCTCGCCTCGGAGCTCGGGTTGATGCGCGCCACGGACCAATTGTCGGCCATGGAAATGATGGCGGTGGACCCGATTCGACGAGTGGTCGTGCCGCGCTTCTTGGGCGGCGTCATCACGATGCCGATGCTTGCCGCCATCTTCAGCGTGATCGGCATCTACGGTGCGCAGCTCGTGGGCGTGCAGACTCATGGGCGTCGATTCGGGCAGCTTCTGGTCGCAAATGCGAGCCGGGGTCGACCTGCGCGACGTCAACGAAGGCATCGTCAAGAGCTGCGTGTTCGGCGTCGCTTGCAGCCTGATCGCCGTGTACGAGGGCTATTTCGCGACGCCCACCGCGGAGGGCGTCGGTCGCGCGACCACGCGAACGGTGGTCACCTCGGCCGTCGTCGTTTTGTTCTTGGACTATCTGCTCACGTCAGCGTTTTTGTATTAGAGGGCATTCCTATGCGCAAGTCGAGTACGTTGAATTTGGGAGCGGGAACCTTTGTGTTGCTCGGCTTCGCCGCACTGGCCTTTCTGACCACGCAAACCACGAGCAGCGGTCTGCACTTCACCAGCCCCCCGCACTACGTGGTGACGGCGAAATTCGACAATATCGGCGACTTGAAGGTGGGTGCGCCGGTCTCGATGTCGGGAGTGGAGATCGGGCGCGTGTCGCGCATCGACCTCGACAACAAGGAATTCAAAGCGGTCGTGACGCATGAGTTTGCTCTCAAAATACAACCAGATCCCGGTCGACAGCGATGCGAGCATCTACACGCAGGGTCTGCTCGGCGGCAAGTATCATCGGTCTGACTGCCGGCGGCTCCGACACTTATCTCAAGAACAAGGATCACATCGACTTCACACAGTCTGCGTTCGTGCTCGAGAATTTGATCGGTCAAATGCTCGCGAACTTTACCAAGAATCCAGGAGCGTCGAGTGCGGCGCCCGCGGAGAAAACGAAATGAGAACAGCTGAACTGCGGCTGCACGCGCGGCTCGCGTTGAGCCTGGGATTGATGGTCGTCGCCGGTGCGATCCCCGGCGTGCGAGCCCAGGCGCAGGCGCCCGACACAGCCTCGCGCGCGCCGGCCGCGTCTGCGCCGGCTGCGGCGCCGAATACCCTGGGTCCGCAGGAGCTGGTGGAGGATTCCGCGAAGCGGATGCTCGCCGAACTCGACGCGCATCGCGATATGTATGCGAAAGACCCGGCAAAGCTCGATTCGTTGGTGGCCAACGTGTTGCTGCCGAATTTCGACAGTGAATACGCGGCCAGACTGGTGTTGGGCCAGACTTGGCGAACGGCCACGCCGGATCAGCGGAAGCGCTTCGTCGATGCGTTCTATCATTCATTGCTCAGGAACTACGGCAACGCCCTGCTTAATTTCACCGCCGATCGATTCGTGATTCTGCCCTACCGGGGAGATCCCTCGGATACCACGGCGACCGTGCGCACCGAGGTCAAGAAATCCACGGGCGAGAAAGTGCCGGTCAATTTCACTCTGCGAAAGACCGACACGGGCTGGAAGGCCTGGGACGTCGTCATCGAGGGCATCTCGTACGTGAAGAGCTTCCGCACCGACTTCGGGGCCGAAATTCAGCAGAAGGGTCTGGATGAAGTCATCGCTCGGCTCGAGAAGGAAGGCAACGTGCGCCCGCAGCGCCCGCGGTGACGGCCATTGAAACACTCGGCGCAGGAGGCGGCCTCTTTCGAGGTATCGGCGGATGAGCGTTCGCGCGTCCTGGGTTCGCTGGTATTCACCACCGTGAGTGCGCTGTTGCCCGTGGGCAGCCAGGCGATCCATCGCGGGCAGGCGGCCGTCATCGATCTGTCCGGCGTCACGGCCAGCGACAGCTCTGGTCTCGCACTTTTGATCGAGTGGCTGAGCGTCGCGCAGGATGCGCGCCGCGCCCTGCGGTATGACAATGTGCCGTCGCAGCTTCAGCAGCTCGCCCGGCTCAGCGAAATCGAGGAGCTTCTCGCCGCCGGCTGACGCGTCGGCGCAACGCCCGGTGCGTGCCGATCACTGCGGAGGCTCGGCGGGAGATGTCGGCTGTTGCTCGGGCGGCGCTTCCGACGAGTCGGGTTTGTCCGGCGGTTGGAGTCGGGTTTGCCCGGCGCTGCCGGAGCGGCGGGAAGATCCGCGTCGGGGTCGACCAGCGGCTGATCGTCGGCTACCTTGCCCGTTATGAGATAAGCGCGGCGCGCCAGATAGGCATCGCGAATGAAGGCGTACGGGTCGTAGGTGTTCTTCAGGGTCTCGTCGAGCGGCAGCAGCGAAGCGCGGCGGTCGATAAGGTACGGAACGTACAGACCGTACTTTATCCAGGTGTTCTTGATGTATTGCTGCGGATTCGTGTACGTGTCGGCCACTCTACCCGTCGTGTCGCGCACATCCGAAGGGCCGAGGATCGGCAGCTCCACGAACGGGCCGGGGTGCACGCCCCAGTGGCCGAGGGTCAGGCCGAAATCCGCGTCGTTCTTGTCCAGCCCCGCCGAGGTCGCCGGATCCAGCAGGCCGCCCACGCCGACCGTGGTGTTGAGCAGGAAGCGCCCGAGATCGTTGGCGGCAGCCAGGAATTTTCCCTGCAGCGCATCGTTGATCATCACCGTCGGCGTGTGCAGATTGGCGAAGAAATTGCTGACTCCCGTGCGGATGGGCTGGGGCACGACGCGCACGTAGGCGCGCGCCACCGGTTTGGCGATCGCCCGGTCGAGCGCATCGTTGAATTTATAGACGCCGCGATTCCAGGATTCCCAGGGATCCTGCGGCGAGCGCTTGGCGTTCGGCGGCAGGGTGACGCAGGCGCTCAGGGCGCCCGCAACCACGATGACGAGAATCGCACGAACCTGTGAGCCGCGCGCGCATACCCTTCCTTGACCATGTTCTTATTGCTCTCCCGTTCGATAAAGGCGGCGCCGACGTCGCGCTGCCCGCCGGTGATACGGAATCTCCGCCGGGTCAATGGCGACCGCTTCCGCCCTCATTGTCGTCGGCCACCGTATTCTTGCGATTTTTCGGCATGGCTGCACGCACTTCTTCGAGCATCGCACTGATGCGGGCGCGCTGTATGGGGTTCAAATCCGGCAGCCCCAGACGCGAGCTGACAGCTGATTCGAGGCCATCACGAGATCGCCGTTCATGAGATAGTAGTCCGCCATGTAATAGTAGGAGTCGGCGATATTGCCCGCCGCATTCGGCGGCTTTCGCGATGAGCTTGGCCTGATTCGGCGTCGGCTCGACCTGATTGAACAGATCGTCCAGGATCAGCTGCGCGCGCTTGTTGTCGCCCGCGTGCATCAATGTATCCGCCAGCCGGATCGTGATCGGGGCATTGCGCGGAAACAGAGAAATCGCCTTCTCGAGCACCGCCTGCGATTCCTTGAGCTGACCGTTGGCCAGGTAAGCCTGCCCCAACGCACCGTAGAATTGCGTCACCTTCGGGTACTCGATCAGCAGCGCCTGCAGGTCGGGAATGGCGGCGGCGGGATTGCGCGCGTTGATGTCGGCGACCGCCCTTGCCGTAGCGCTCCTCGATGTTCGATACCGCCGCCATTCTTCAAAAGATTCGCGTAATATTCGCGCGCCACTTGCGGGTTGCCGACCAGGGATCTGCAGGCGCTCGCGCATCAGCATGTAGCTCAGCGAATCCTCATGGTAGATGCGGCCGATCTGCTCCGCGCGATTGCGCGCCTCGGCGACGCGCTCCGCCGACAGCGGGTGATCGATCAGGAACTCGACCGCCTTCACGCGGCTCGGATCGGGCGAATTGCGGTTGAGCTCCTCGAACATCGTCGCCATGCCCAGCGGATCGTAGCCGGCGCTCGCCATCGTGCCGATGCCGATCCGGTCGGCCTCGAATTCCTGAGTGCGCGTGTAGTTGATCTGATGCTGAATGGCGGCGCTCTGGGCCGCCAGGATGGCCCCCTCCATCGCGCCGGGATCGCCGCGGCCCGCCGTCGCCCCGAGCAGAATGGCGGCGAGCATCGCCGCCGTCGACGACCAGGCCGGCATGCGTTTGATCGATCATGCCGCGCACCATATGCCGCTGCGTGACGTGCGCCGTTTCGTGCGCCATGACGCCGGCAAGTTCGTTTTCGTTGCGCGTCGCCAGGATCAGGCCGCTGTTGATGGCGATGAACCCGCCGGGCATCGCGAAGGCGTTGATGACGGGGTCGCGCACCACGAAGTAATTGAACTGATGCTGGCCTTCCTCGGCGTGGCTCGAGAGGCTGTGGCCGATTTCCTGGATGTAATCGCTGACCTCGGGATCCTCGAGAACGAGCCCCTGCGCGCGCATTTGGCGAGCCCACATCTGGCCGACCTGGTACTCCTCCTCGAGTGATACCGCAGCGGTGGCGGGACTTCCGAGGTCCGGCAGCTCCTGTTCGGCGGCGCTCAGGCCCGGCCGCCCAGGCGACGCTGAGGCACGCGCCCACCGTAAGCGCGGCTGCGGCGCCAAAGACGGCCAACGATTTCAAGAGCCTCATTCAGCCTCCGTAAACACCCTTGGAGTGCCCGAGGCACCTCAAAGTTCGCCCATCCGTGCGGCGAATGCCCGTCGTGGGGGTCATTTCAAAGCACTTCAGACGCATAGTCTGCCAGACGCGAACGCTCGCCGCGCACCAGCGTGATATGTCCCGAATACGTCCATCCGTGGAATCGATTGACGACATAAGTCAGCCCGGTCGTGGTCTCGGTGAGGTAGGGCGTGTCGATCTGCGCGATGTTGCCCAGACAGACCATCTTGGTGCCCGGACCGGCGCGGGTGACCAGCGCCTTCATCTGCTTGGGCGTCAGGTTCTGCGCCTCATCGATGATGATGAAGCGGTTCAGGAATGTGCGGCCGCGCATGAAGTTCAGCGACCGGATCTTGATGCGATGGCGCAGCAGATCGGTGGTGGCGCCGCGTCCCCAGGTTCCGCCGGACTGGCTCTGCGTCAGCACTTCCAGGTTGTCCATCAGCGCACCCATCCAGGGCTCCATCTTTTCCTCCTCGGTGCCCGGCAGGAAGCCGATGTCCTCGCCCAACGGAATCGTCACTCGCGTCATGATGATTTCGCTGAAGCGATTGTGGTCCAAGGTTTGCGCGAGGCCGGCGGCCAGCGTCAGCAGGGTTTTGCCGGTGCCGGCGGGACCCAAAACCGTGACGAAGTCGATTTCCGGATCCATCAGCAGGTTCAGCGCGAGATTCTGTTCGCGATTGCGCGAGCTCACGCCCCACACATTGTTGCGCTCGGTGCGGTAATCGATCGTGAGCTCGAGAATGGCCGACTCGCCCTCGAGCTTGCGCACGATGGCCTCAACGCCGTTCTCGCCCGGATCGTAGACGAATTGATTGGTCTGCCACTCGCGCACCAGCGGTCCGCGGACCCGATAGAAGGTGCGGCTCTGCTGCTGCCAGGACTCCATGCCCTTGCCGTGCTTCTCCCAGAAATTGGGCGGCAACCGCTGCACGCCGCTGATCAGCAGATCCGCATCCTCGATGGTCTTGTCGCTCGAATAATCCTCCGCCTGCACGCCGACGATCGCCGCTTTGATGCGCAGATTGATGTCCTTCGACACCAGGGTCACGCGGGTGGTCGGGAATTTCTGCTGCAGTGCCAGCGTGTCGGCCAGAATGGCGTTGTCGGCGCCGTGCCCGGGCAGGCCGTCCGGCAGCACCGATTCCAGCAGCTGGGTCTGGAAGAACAGCCGGCCGCCGGGCGGGCGTTTGCCGTGATTGATCGGCACCGCGGTCGGCAGCGCGAGCCCGCGATCGATCTGCTTCTTGGTCGCGTCGCGCATCAGTTCGTCGAGAAAGCGGCTGACCTGGCGCACGTTGCGGGCGGACTCGGATAGGCCCTTTTTGCCCGCGTCGAGCTCCTCGAGCACGGTCATCGGAATGTAGATGTCGTGCTCTTCGAAGCGAAAGATCGCAGTCGGATCGTGCATGAGGACGTTCGTGTCGAGCACGAAAATGCGCCGCTGCTCCTGCCTGGCCTGGCGCCCCTTGGCGACAGGCGGCCGCCAACGGCCGCAATGTGCCGGTCACAGCGCCTTCACCGCCGCGAGAACCGCCTCGGCATGACCGTTCACCTTCACCTTGCGCCATTCCTGGCGCAGCACGCCCTGCGCATCGATCAGAAAGGTGCTGCGTTCCACGCCCATGTACTTCCTGCCGTACATGCTCTTCTCTTGAATCACATCGTAGAGTTTGCACACCTTTTGGTCCGGATCGCTCAGCAGGTCGAATGGGAAGCCCATCTTCTGCTTGAATTTCTCATGGCGACTGCACGCTGTCCGGCGAGATGCCGACGATCAGCGCCTTGCATTTCTTGAATTGCGCGATGCGCCTCGGCAAAGCTCTGCGCCCTCCTGGGTGCATCCCGGCGTGTTGTCGCGCGGATAGAAGTAAATGACCACGCTGCCGCCGCGCGGCATCCTTCAGCGACCAGGTGCCGCCGGTGCCCTCCAACGTGAAGGGCGGCGCCTTCTTGCCGACTTCAATCTTGCTCATGTGCCTGGGCTCATTGTATGCGTAGTATCCGGCTCAGTTCTTCACGGGTTCGAAAATGGCGTCCAAATTCAAGTGATCGCAGAAATCCATGAATTCCTCGCGCAGCACGCCGATGTGCAGGCGGCTCGGGACGTTCACGATCATCTGCACGGAAAACATCGGCGCGCCGGTGTGCGCGGCCGCATAGGAGCGCGTCGACAGCTCGGCGATGTCGACCCCGCGCTGCGAGAAAAAGCCGGAAAGCCCCGCGACGATGCCGGTCTGGTCGAGGCACACGACGTCGATGGAGTAGGGCAGCATGTCGTTGCGCGCGGCCCGCTCCTCGGTGCGCCGCAGCTGGATGTTCATGCCGGTGGCATCGGCCAGCTTCTTGAACTCCCCCTCGAGTTTCGCGAGCGTGTGCCAGTTGCCGTTCACCAGCAGCAGCATCGCAAACTCGTTGCCGAGCGAGGTCATGCGGCTTTCGCTGATGCTTCCGCCGCAGTCGGCAACGGCCTTGGAGAGCTCGTGGACCATGCCGACGCGGTCGCCGCCGACCGCGGAAATCACGATATGTTGTTTCATCGGTGCAAATTCTACCGGATGGGCGCTTGCCAGGGTGCATGTCCGCCACTTAAGGTAGCGATTATTTCGTCTGCGGAGTCTCTTGAATGTTTCGCGGAAGCCTGGTCGCAATCGTCACGCCGATGACTGCCGACGGCGGCCTGGACTGGCCGGCGTGGGATCGGTGCTCGATTTTCACTTGCGCGAGGGCACCGACGGCATCGTGGTCGCCGGCACGACGGGCGAGTCGCCGGCGCTGACGCTCGAGGAAATCGAGGAACTGACCCGCCGGGCGGTGGCACGCTGCAGCGGAAAGCTGAAGGTTATCGTCGGCGCCGGCACTCACTCGACGTCGAGCACCGTGGCGCGGACGCGTATGCTGTCGCGGTTGGGCGTCGATGCCGTCATGCTGGTGACTCCTTACTACAATAAACCGCCGCAGGAAGGCCTTTACAGGCATTTCATGGCGGCCGCCGACGCCTCAGCGGTGCCGATCATTCTGTACAATGTGCCGAGCCGAACGGCGGTGGACTTGCTGCCGGGCACCATCGCGCGGCTCGCGCGGCATCCGAGAATCGCGGCGGTCAAGGATGCGAGCGCGCACTTGAACCGGGCGCGCGAGCTGCTGGGGGCATGCCCTGCGGAGTTTACGGTGCTGTCCGGGCGACGATGCCACCGCCATCGATTGGATGAGCGGCCGGCGCGCGCGGGGTCATCTCGGTGACGGCCAACGTCGCGCCGCGTCGCATGCACGAGGCCTGCATGGCCGCGCTGCGCGGGGATTTGGCGGCAGCGCGGGCCATCGACGCCGATCTGCAGCCCTTGCATAGGGATCTGTTCGTCGAGGCGAACCCGATACCCGTGAAATGGGCGGTGGCGAGAATGGGCCTCATCGGGAACGCAATACGCCTGCCGTCTGGTCGAATTGTCGCCCGCGCATCATGAGACGGTGTTGCGGGCGATGCGGGCGGCGGGAATTACACTTGAGGATCAAGCAGCATGAGTCGTTGAGCGAGCATTTTGATGTTTGCCGCGGCAACGCTCATGAGCGGCTGTCATATGTTCAGTGGCAAATTGCGCCGACTGCCATCGGCCGCAGGAATATCAGCGGGCCGCGCAGTTGGCGCCGCTGAAGGTCCCGCCGGGACTGGATACGCCGAATACGCAGGGCGCGCTCGTCATTCCCACCGTGGAGCTCGCCCCACCGCCGCCGGGTCCGCACGACGCCTGTCTGGATGTGCCGCCGCGCTATAAGCCTGCGCCGCCCAACAAGGCGGCGAGCAGCGGTTGAGCCGGGTCGCGGCCGGCGCTCGTTCCGCGGGCAGCGTCGCGCGCAGATTTGATCGCCTGGGCCGCCTCCGGTACCCTTGCGGGCCCGCTGTGGTTCGGTTTTGGGTTCGAGTGGAGAGGTGGCCGAGTGGTCGAAGGCGCTCGCCTGGAAAGTGAGTAACATCCCAAAAGGTGTTCGAGGGTTCGAATCCCTCCCTCTCCGCCAACAACCGCCATGAGTCTATGGCGGCTCGCGTTTGCATCTTCGCGACGACTGGCCACGAACCCCGTCAGGCCCGGAAGGGAGCAGCGGTAGAGGCTTTAAGTCGGGCGCCGAAGTCCTGCTGGCGCGGGCCGCCGCCTCCTTGTCACGCGTGTCCGCCGGCTTACGGCTAAACTGATCACATGAGCTATATCGTATTAGCGCGCAAATGGCGCCCCAAGCGCTTTGCCGAGATGGTCGGGCAGGAGCACGTGCTGCGCGCGCTTGAGCAATGCGCTCGACAGCGGCAAAGTCCATCATGCCTTCCTGTTCACCGGCACTCGCGGCGTCGGCAAGACGACGGTCGCGCGCATCCTGGCGAAATCGCTGAACTGCGAAACCGGCGTCAGTTCCAATCCCTGCGGCGTCTGCGCCGCCTGCCGAGAAATCGACGAGGGGCGCTTCGTCGATCTGATCGAGGTGGACGCCGCCTCGCGCACCAAGGTCGACGATACCCGCGAATTGCTCGACAACGTGCAGTACGCGCCGACCCGCGGCCGCTACAAGGTGTACCTCATCGACGAAGTGCACATGCTGTCGAATCATTCGTTCAACGCGCTGCTGAAGACGCTCGAGGAACCGCCGCCGCACGTGAAATTCCTGCTGGCGACCACCGACCCGCAAAAGCTGCCGGTCACCGTGCTGTCGCGCTGCCTGCAGTTCAGCCTCAAGCGGCTGCCGGCGAGCCTTGATCGGCGAGCGTCTGAAATTCATCGCGGCGCGAGAGAACCTGTCGTACGAGCCGGCGGCGCTCGCGCTGCTCGCGCGCGCGGCCGAGGGCAGCATGCGCGATGCGCCTGAGCCTGCTGGATCAGCTGATCGCCTTCGGCGGCGGTGCGCTTCAGCGAGGCGAATGCGCGCGTCGATGCTCGGCACCATCGATCGCGGCCACGTGGGGCGGATCGTCGAGGCGCTTGTCGCGCGCGGACGGCCCGGCATTGCTCGCGCAAGTGCGGGAGCTGGATCGCGACGCGCCCGACTATGATCGCGCGCTGGTCGATTTGGCGGCGCTCCTGCAGCGCATCGCGATCGTGCAGATCGTGCCCGAAGCGGCGCAGCAGGATGAGGAGTTCGATGCGCAATCGCTGGTCCGCCTGGGCGGCGCCATGTCGGCCGAGGATGTGCAGCTCTACTATCAGATCGCGCTCGCCGGCCGGCGCGATCTGCCGATGGCGCCGGAGCCGCGGCTTGGATTTCGAAATGACCCTGCTGCGGATGCTGGCGTTTCGCCCCGATACGGCGGCCGCGGCGGCGAGTACCGCCTCCGCCGGCGCAGTCCGGCAGGAGCTGCGGCCGCCCGCCGCGCGGTCGGCGCCCGCCGCGCCAGCAGCGCCCGCCGCGCCGGTGGCGCCTGCCGCGCGTGCCGGGTCGCTGCCGGCGCCAGCAGCGCCGCGCCGTGCCGGTGGCTTCTGCCGCGCCGCCCATGCCGCCCGTGGCGGCGGCTCGGCTATTGATCGACGCGCGCACCTGGCCGGCCGTGGTTGACGCCGCGAATTTGAGCGGCATGGTGCGGCAATTTGCGCTGAACTGCGTTCCGGCCTCATTCGAAGACGACGTGCTGCACGCTGCGGCTCGATGCCGTCGGTGGCGGAGCGGCGCACGCGCCCCATCGAGGAGAAGCTCGTGCAAGGCCTGACCAAGTATCTGGGTCGCGACATTCGCATCGTTTATGAAGTCGCTGCCACCGGCTTGGCGACCCCCGCGCGGCAGCGCGTCATGGCGGAGCAGGACAGGGCCCTGCAGGCCGCGGCCGCCTTCGAGGAGGATCCCGCAGTCAAGGGTTTGCGGGAGCGCTTCGGAGCCGAGGTGGATGCCGCTTCGGTGAAGCCGACGAACTAACATTTCAGGAGACATCGATCATGATGAAAGGCGGACTGGGAAATCTGATGCGCCAAGCGCAGCAGATGCAGGAGACCATGCAGAAGGCTCAGGCGGAGCTCGCGGATCTCGAGGTGACCGGGGAGTCGGGCGCCGGCATGGTGAAAATCGTATTGAACGGACGCCACGAAGCGAAGAAAGTGACGATCGAGCCGAAACTCATCGGCGAGGATCTGGGGCTGCTCGAGGACCTGGTGGTCGCGGCCGTCAACGATGCGGTGCGCAAAATCGCCGCGCGCAGCCAGGAGAAGTATGCGGGACTCATGTCGGGAATGAATCTGCCGCCCGGCATGAAGCTGCCGTTTTGACCGCAGCCGTCGATGAAGTACACGCCCACGCTCGCGCGGCTGATCGACTCGCTGCGCTGCCTGCCGGGCGTCGGCCCGAAATCGGCGCAGCGCATGGCGTTCTATTTGCTGGAGCGCGACCGCGACGGCGGACGGGCGCTCAGTCAAGCGCTGGCCGAAGCGCTCCTGCACGTCGGCCACTGCAAGCGCTGCCGCATGCTCACGGAGAGCGAACTCTGCAGCATCTGCGCTTCGACCCAGCGCGACGTCGCGCAGCTCTGCGTGGTCGAATCGCCTGCCGACGTCGTCGCCATCGAGCAGTCGGGCGGATTCCGCGGCCGCTACTTCGTGCTGATGGGACATCTCTCGCCGCTCGATGGAATAGGACCGGCAGAGCTCGGATTGGACGAGTTCGAGCGGCTGCTCGGCGATGGAGAAGTGCGCGAAGTGATTCTCGCCACCAATCCCACCGTGGAGGGCGAGGCGACCGCGCATTACCTGGGGGATCTGGCGCTGCGCATGGGGCTCAAGGCGTCGAGAATTGCGCACGGCGTGCCCGTGGGCGGGGAGCTCGAATACGTCGATGGCGGCACGCTGGCTCACGCACTGGCCGGCCGCACCAGCGTCTCCTGACGCGCCTCGGCTCAAGGCGTCAGTTTCTCGTACAGGCGGCACAGCCGCCGGTAGCTTTCGTAGCGCCGCGCCGCAATTTGCTCCGTCGAGACTGCGTCGCGCACCGCGCAGCCCGGCTCCTCCATGTGGCGGCAGTCCTTGAAGCGGCAATTGGCGCCGAACTCGTGGATCTCGACGAAGCCGCGCTCCGCGGCGCGCACGATGCTGGCGGGAGGCGCGAAATCGCGCACGCCCGGCGCGTCGATGACGGCCGAGTCCGCCCCAGGCCCCAGGCGGTACCAGCGCGCCGTCGTCGTGGTGTGCCGGCCCTCGGCGTCGCGCGTCAGCTCCGCGGTCTGCGCCGCGGCCGCCGGCGCGAGCGCATTGACGATCGAGGATTTGCCGACGCCCGATTGCCCGACGAGCAGCGTCGCGCCGCCGGCAAGGGCGGCGCGCAGGTCGGCGATGCCCTCACCCGTGAGCGACGCCACTTCGCGGCAGCGCAGGCCGAGGGCGCGATACGTGGCCAATTCGGCTTGAATCGCGTCGGTGCCGAGGTCGGATTTGTTGACGATCAGCATCGCCGCGATGTCCTTGATGCGCGCGCCGGCCCAATAGCGGTCGACCAGGAACCAGTCGGGGGCGGGTTCAGGCGCGACCACGACGGCCATCCGGTCGATATTGGCGGCGACCGGCTCGGCGCGGCCGCGTGCGTCGATGCGCTCGACCAGATTGCGGCGCGGCTCGATCGTTTCGACCGTCGGGCCGCCGCCCGAGGGCGCACTCGCCCAGCTGATCGCGATCGCCGCACACGATGCGCTGCTTGCGCCCCTTCAATGCGCAGTGCAGGGTGGTCGTCTGCGACTGCACCAGCACGCCGCGGCCGTAGCTCGCGAGCACGATGCCGCTGCCGCGCCCGTCTTTCAATGTCGCCGCTCTGCTACCATGCGGTTTTGTTCGCTCAAAGACACGATGAAATCTCCCGAGAATCTTGTTTGGATCGATCTTGAGATGACCGGCCTGCAGCCGGACACCGACCTCATCATCGAAATTGCCACGATCGTAACCGACAAACATCTGACGGTGCTCGCCGAAGGTCCGGTGTTCGCCGTGCACCAGAGCGAGGCGGTGCTCGCCGCGATGGACGACTGGAACCGCAAGCAGCACGGCGGCTCGGGATCTGACCGCCCGGGTGCTGGCGAGCCGCATCGACGCCGCCGCCGCCGAACGCGAAACGCTCGCATTTCTCGAGTCATGGGCCGAACCGCGGACGTTCGCCCATGTGCGGCAACAGCATCTGCCAGGACCGGCGCTTCCTGGCCCGCCACATGCCGGCGCTCGAGCGCTTTTTTCACTACCGCAACCTGGACGTGAGCACGCTCAAGGAATTGGCGCAGCGCTGGGCGCCGCACGTCGCGCAGGCATTTCAGAAGAACTCGACGCATCTCGCGCTGGACGACGTGCGCGAGTCGATTCGCGAGCTGCAGTTCTACCGCGAGCGGCTGCTGCGTCCGTTCTAAATGCGGGTCCGCCGCCCCATCAGGCGGGGCGGTCGCCCGCGAGGAACATCCAGGTCTCGACCACCGTGTCCGGATTCAAGGACAGGCTGTCGATGCCCTGATCGACCAGCCAGCGGGCAAGCTCCGGGTGATCGGAGGGGCCCTGGCCGCAGATGCCGACGTACTTGCCCTGCGCCTTGCAGGCCTTGATCGCCATGGACATCAGCGCCTTGACGGCCTCGTCGCGCTCGTCGAACAGCTTCGCGACCACGCCGGAATCGCGGTCGAGGCCGAGGGCGAGCTGCGTCATGTCGTTCGAGCCGATCGACATGCCGTCGAAATATTCGAGATACCGGTCCGCGAGCACCGCGTTGGTCGGCAATTCGCACATCATGATGTGCTTCAGGCCGTTGTCGCCGCGCTTCAGGCCGTTGTCGGCGAGCAGCTGCGTGACCGTTCTCGCTTCGAGCAGCGTGCGCACGAAGGGCACCATGACCTGCACGTTGTCGAGGCCCATCTCGTCGCGCACGCGCTTGAGCGCGCGGCATTCGAGCTCGAAGCACGGTCGGAAGGCCTTGTCGATGTAGCGCGAGGCGCCGCGAAAGCCGAGCATCGGATTTTCCTCGTGCGGCTCGTAGTGCTTGCCGCCGATCAGGTTCGCATACTCGTTCGATTTGAAATCCGAAAGACGCACGATGACCGGCTCGGGCGCGAACGCGGCGGCGATCTGCGCGATGCCTTCGGCCAGCTTGTCGACATAAAAGCTGACCGGGTCCGGATAGCCGGCAATCTGCTGAGCGATCGCCTCCTTGAGCTCCGGGCTCTTGCTTGTCGAATTCCAGCAGAGCGCGCGGATGCACGCCGATCATGCGATTGATGATGAATTCGAGCCGCGCCAGACCGACGCCCTTGTTCGGTATGCCGGCGAAATCGAATGCCCGGTCGGGATTGCCGATGTTCATCATGATCTTGACGGGGATCGCGCGGCAGCGAGTCCAATTCGATGTTGCGCTGATCGTATTCCAGCATGCCGTCGTAGACGTGGCCGGTGTCGCCTTCGGCGCAGGAGACGGTCACCGCCTGGTTTTCGCGGATCACGCTGGTGGCGGTGACGCAGCCGACCACCGCCGGAATGCCGAGTTCGCGCGCGATGATGGCGGCATGGCAGGTGCGGCCGCCCCGATTGGTGACGATGGCGGCGGCGCGCTTCATCACGGGCTCCCAATCCGGATCCGTCATGTCGGCGACCAGCACGTCGCCCGCCCGCACGCGGGACATTTCCTTGACGTCTCGGATGACGCGCGCATGACCGGCGCCGATGCGCTGGCCGATGCTGCGCCCGCTGACCAGCAGGGTGGAGCGGGACTTGAGCGTGAAGCGCTGGATCGACGCGGCCGGCGCGGCTCTGCACCGTTTCCGGCCGCGCCTGCAAGATGTACAGCTTGCCGGTGTCGCCGTCCTTGCCCCATTCGATATCCATCGGCGTGCCGTAGTGCTCCTCGATGATCAGGGCCTGCTTCGCCAGTGACACGACGTCCGCCTCGTCGAGCGAAAATCGCTGGCGGTCCGCGGGCGCCACGTCGACGGTGCGCACCCGTTCCGGTCCGCCGTGCGCGCCGTATATCATCTTGATCGCCTTCTGCCCGAGATTCTTGCGCAGCACCGAACGGCGGCCGGCGCGAAGCGCGGGCTTGTAGACGTAGAACTCGTCCGGATTGACCGCGCCCTGCACGACGGTCTCGCCGAGACCGTACGAGGAGGTGACGAATACCACCTCGCGAAAGCCCGAGTCCGTATCGAGCGTGAACATGACGCCTGCGGCGCCCAGATCGCTGCGCACCATGTGCTGCACGCCGACCGACAGGGCCACGGCGTTGTGATCGAAATTGCTGTGCACGCGATAGGCAATTGCGCGGTCGTTGAAAAGAGAGGCATAGACCTCGTGCATGCAGCTCGAGCAGGTGCTCTTCGCCGCGCACGTTCAGGAAGGTTTCCTGCTGGCCGGCGAAGGAAGCTTCCGGAAGATCCTCTGCGGTCGCCGAGGAGCGCACGGCGACGGCGAACTCCTCGCCGCCGCCCATTTTGCGCCAAGCCTCGAGCACCTCGTCCTGCAGCCTGCCCGGAAAGGGGGTGGCGAGCATCCAGCCGCGGATCTGTCTGCCGACGACGGCGAGCCGCTCCACATCGTCCACATCGAGCGAGGCGAGGGCGGCGCGAATGCGCTCATCCAGTCCGCCCTGCGCCAGAAAATCCCGGTACGCATGCGAGGTGGTCGCAAATCCGCCCGGCACCGACACCCCCAGACTCGCGAGGCCGGAAATCATTTCGCCGATCGAGGCGTTTTTACCCCCGACCAGATCGACATCCCTGTTCTTCAACTTCTCAAACGGAATGATGTAGGGATTCATGACTCTTCTGCTTGTCCGACGATTCGTATAAGTGAAACACTTTGGCGCCAACGAGCCGCCGACAAATGGAACTACCGTGATCAAACGAACCGTGTTTTTTGTTTCGGACCAGACGGGCATCACTGCAGAGACGATGGGCCACAGCCTTATGACACAGTTTGACGGTATAGAATTTCGCCAAGTGACTGTGCCATTTATCTCCACCGTTGACAAGGCGATAGAGGCGGTGCGCAAGATCGACCTGGTCGGCAAGCACGAGGGCGTGCGGCCGATCATTTTCAGCACCCTGGTCCAGGAGGACGTGCGCAACGTGGTTCGCGGCAGCAGCGGATTTTTCCTGGACTTTTTCGACCCTTTCCTGGCACCGCTCGAGCACGAGCTCAAGACGCAATCGTCCCATGTGATGAGCCGGACTCATCGCACTGCGGACACCCACTCCTATGCGATGCGCATCGACGCCACCAATTTCGCGCTTGCCAACGACGACGGATCGGTGGTTCGCGATTACGAGCGCGCCGACGTCATCCTGATCGGCGTGTCGCGCTCCGGCAAGACGCCCACCTGTCTCTATCTGGCGATGCAATACGGGATCTTCGCGGCCAACTATCCGCTGACGGAGGATGATCTGGAGCCGAGAAAGCTGCCGCGCGGGCTCGAGCAGCATTCGCGCAAGCTGTTCGGACTGACGATCAAGCCCGAACGTCTGCAGCAGATTCGCAACGAGCGGCGCCCCGACAGCCGCTATTCATCGCCGCGGCAAGTCGCCTTCGAAGTGCGCGCGGCCGAGTCACTGTTCGAGCGCCACGGCATTCCGATGATCGACGCGACCGAATGCTCCATCGAAGAAATATCGAGCAGAATTCTCGATCGCACGGGCATCGAGCGACGGCTGCGGCCCTGACAACTCGCTGCTGCATGGTATAGTCGAAGCATGATTGCGGATCAATGGTGCAGGACGTCGTGGCGGGCCAAGCCCGGCAGCTTCGTCAGCTTGATGACGCTGTACGAGAGCAATTTCGTCCGGCTCGGCTGGCTGGTGAGCGATCTGCGCGCGGTCAATGCGCGCTGCGTGTCCAGGGTCGGCTCGGACTGTGATCTCCATCTCACACCGCTGGAACTGGCCCGCTACACGAGTGTGTTTCGCCTCACGTATGAATTCGGAGCTCGAGGCCCGCGTGCATACGCGACCCGGATTTGGAAGTGTGCGTGTATCACGACGCGCGGCTCGCGGAGGTTCGAAGCTTTCGCGGCTTCCAGCGCCATCCCCAGCTCGCCAAGCTGCAGTCTGGACTCAAGCGTGAACTGGATCAGCGCTGGACCCGCAACATGCTGTTAAATAAATGGCTGGAATACTGTGCCGAGCGGGGGCATCGCTTTTAGTGGGTTGAACCCCCTTGGTGTCCCGCAAGTTTACTTAAGACTCGAGGCGGGACTTTGATCGACAAGCTGAGTTTTCTCAAGGGCGGCTCGGACGGGGGCGCTGTGAGCGCCGACGAAGAGCGGCTCATGCAGCTCTTCCAGAATCGTGCGGGCCTGAAAAAGGCCTACGCGGATCTCAAGGACGAATTTCACCTGCTGCGCGATCGGCTGAAGCAGCAGGAGGGCGCGACCATCCGGGTGCAGGAGCAGCTGGACGCGCTCGGCGATCTGCTCGCCGATCCGCGCACCGGCTTCGGCGCGCTCGTGTTCTTCCAGCTGCGCGGCCTGTGGAAGACTCTGCCATCAGCAGCTCTCGGGTTTCGCCGCCGATCTGACGCGCCAGCAGGAGCCAGCGCGAGACGGCGAAGCACAAGGCCGATTGCGAGGCGGCAAAGAACGCTCGGCTCGCCGATGTGGACCAGCGCCTGCAGGCCGCCGCGGCCGATGCCGATCTGCAGCGCGAGCGGCTGAGCGTGGCGCAGGGCGAGCTGCAGCGCCTGACCGCATTTTGGCATTACTTCGCGCCGCCGCCGGCTCCAGAAGTCGCTCGAGGCGCTGCGCCATCGGCGTCGTGCTCGCCGATGCGGCGGTCGGGGATCTGCACGCCGAGCGCAGCGCGATCAGCAACGAGGCGCTGAGCGAATTTCCCGGGATCTCGCTGGGCGCGCGCCGCAATATCAATCTTGCGATCATCAGCTACGCAGAATCGCTGTGCGAGCAGGTGGACGCGTACGGGCTTGCGGCGCGGGCCAAGGAGGCCGTGGCGCGGCGCGTCCACGAGATGAGCTTCGGGTCGCGCGCGGACTGCGAGGGCTACATGCAGCGCGTGCAGAAGGCGCAGGCCGCGATCGCCAATCACAAGCAGATCACCGCCGCGGTGAGAGTCAAGCTGGAGCGCCTGCGCGCCACCTGCGAGTACCGGAACACGGCCGATACCGTGCCGACCGCCGACTCGCTCGCGGCGCCGAGCGCGGACACCGCCCCGGCGAGCTGGAACGTCCTCGCCGAGGACTATTGGGACCTGTACACGCTGCTGCTGCGCTAGCCGGCCCGGGCGTCAGTGCAGGTCGGTGCGCCGCGCCTGCGTGGGGCCGCCGACCTTGTGCGCCGACACCACCGCGAGATCCGCCGCAATCTGCGCCGCCTCGTCAAGAATGATGCCCGCCGCGGCGTCGTCCTTGATCTCCTCCAGCGACTTCGCCGGCGGCACATTGCGCGCCGCGCGCCAGGCATTCTCGCGGGCCAGCCGATCGCTATCCTGCCGCTTGCGCTCCGCCTCGCGGGTCTTCAGGTTGAGCGACAAGGTCTTCTGATTGCGCATCGCCTCGAGCGCGGCGATATCGTCGTGCAGGTATTGGAAGTCTGCGCTGTCGGCGGTGCGCTCCTCGTGCAGTTTTTCCAGCGTCGCGGCGACCGGCTTCAGATCGCCCTCGACCTTGAAAGTGGCCGGTTCGATGTGATCCCACGGCAGCGCGCGATCGCGGGTGCTTTCGCCGACCTCATTGGCATCGATCAGCGAGGGCAGCGCGATGTCCGGAGTGACGCCCCGATCCTGGGTGCTCTCGCCCGTAATGCGGTAGTACTTGCCGATGGTCACATTGAGCTGGCCGAGCTCGGGCTTGCGGCCGAAGATCGTGTAGTTGAGCGGATGGGCGTTCTGCACCGTGCCCTTGCCGTAGGTTTGTTGCCCGACGATGAGGCCGCGGCCGTAATCCTGGATGGCGCCGGCGAAGATCTCGGACGCCGATGCGCTGAACCGATCCACCAGCACGATCAAAGGACCGCTGTAGAAGATCGCCGGATCCGGATCGTCGTCGACCTCGATGCGGCCGGTCGTGTCGCGCAATTGAACCACCGGACCGCGGTCGATGAACAGACCGGTCAGCGACTCCGCTTCTGGCAAGTAGCCGCCGCCGTTGGCGCGCAGATCCATGATCAGCACCTCCATGCCGTCCTTGCGCAACTCGCCGATCAGGCGCTGCACGTCGCGGGTCGTGCTGCGATAGTCCTTGGCGCCGGCGCGGCTGGCGTCGTAGTCCTGATAGAAGCTTGGGACCGTGATGATGCCGACCTTGACGTCGCGGCCGTTGCGCTGGACGGTGCGCATCGCTTTGTGGGCGGCCTGCGCTTCGAGCGATACGCGATTTCGGGTGAATTCGACGATCTTCTGCGGCGAACCGGGCGCGGCGCCGGCGGGCAGCAGCTGAAGGCGTACCAGCGTACCTCCCGGCCCGCGGATCTTCTGCACCACGTCGTCCAGGCGCCAGCCGATCACATCGACGAGCTCCCCGGTCTTGCCCTCGCCGACGGCGGTAATGCGGTCGTTGGCCGTGAGCTTGCCGCTGACGGCGGCGGGGCCGCCCGCGATCACGTCGATGACGGTGACGTAGTCGTCGGTCAACTGCAGCGAGGCGCCGATGCCCTCGTAGCTCAGGCTCATCTGAATGTTGTATTCCTCCGAATTGCGCGCGGAGAAATAGTTCGAGTGCGGATCCAACGACAGCACGAAGGCATTCATGAAGGCTTCGAACACATCCTCGGATTTGCTCTGATCCATGCGCTTCGCCACGTGCTCGTAGCGCTTGCGCAAGATGTCAGCGACTTCCGGCCACTGCTTGCCGGTGGTAATCAGCGACAGCGCGTCGTTCTTGACGCGTTTCCGCCACAGCTCGTTCATCTCGGCGGTATTCGCCGGCCACGGCTCCTTTTCCCGGTCGAAGTTGAAGGACTCGTCGACGTCGAAATCCGGCTTCTTCGCGAGCAGCTCAATGGCATAGTTCATGCGCTCGCGGCTGCGCTGTTGGAAGCGCCGGAATATGACGAACGCCGGTTCGACGTCGCCCGACTTGATGGCATCGTCGAGTTCGTAGCGATAGCGCTCGAATTCGGCGATATCGCTCGCGTAAAAATAGCTTCTGCCGCCGTCGATGGCGTCGAGGTACCGGTCGAGTATCAGGCTCGACAGCCGATCGTCGATCGGTGCGCTGCCGGTAGTGCTCGCGCGCGATGATGTCGCTCACGCGGCGCGCCACATAATTCTCTTGCTCCGTGGGCGCCAGCACGTCGCTCGCAGCCGGGGCGGGAGCGGGCGGCGTCATGGCCGCGCCGAGCAATGCCGCCAATCCGACTGCGCTCGCGCAGACCGCAACCAAGTTAAGCCAACGCGAACGCTTGGCCCAAGGCCTGTTAGTCATCAAGGTACCCGTTCTCCTGTAAACTGCGTGGCCCGAGTAGCCAGCCCCAAGGCTAGACGAGCCCATGCCGCAAGCCAAGTGTATACGAGCCTGAAGATATGCGTTTGTTCACGGTTTTGAGCGCCGCCCTTTGCCTCACTGCGGCACTGAACCCGGACATGTCGTGCGAACCGCCGCGGCTGCTGCCCGGCGTGGTGGTGTCAGCTGTTCTGACCGCGGCGGCCGGGGGTAGTTTCCCCATTTCCCCCGGACAGCCCGAAGTCCGTCCCTGGGGCGCCTGAGGCCGTGGAAAAGGACATGCGAATGCGGGCCCGCCGCGCAGCCTCGGGTCGCCGTGCGGCGTGGGGTTGCAGCGCGCTGTGGGCGGCTGCTCTGGCGGCGATGCTCGGCGGTTGCGGCACGCCCCAGCATCGGGGTCCGCCGCCGTCCACCGAGATCGATGAGACCGGATTCAGGGATGACGTGCGCGTATTGGCCTCCGATCAGTACGAGGGGCGCAGACCGGGAACCCCGGGCGAGGACAAGACTACCGCCTTTCTGATCGAGCAATTTCGCAAATTCGGGTTAAAGCCCGGCAACGGCGAGAGCTTCGCGCAGCAGGTCCCGCTGGTCGAGATTCTCACCGGCGATGCCACATTGTCGGTCGCTGGAGCCGGCGGCAGCCGGCCGCTGCGCTACGGGAAAGAGATGGTGGTGTGGAGCAAGCGCGCGGCTCCGGCGGCGGAGCTGCAGCACAGCGACCTTGTATTCGTCGGCTACGGCATCGTCGCGCCCGAGTTTGGCTGGAATGACTATGCGCAGGTCGACGTTCGCGGCAAGACCGTGCTGGTCATGCTGAGCGACCCGGGCGTGGGCAGCACCGATCCGACGCTGTTCAGGGGCAACGCAATGTCCTACTACGGCCGCTGGAGCTACAAGTTCGAGGAGGCTGCCCGTCACGGCGCAGCCGGCGTACTGCTGATTCACGACGCGCGGGCGGCGGGCTACGGCTGGAACGTGGTGACGAGCACCTGGACCGGGCCGCAGTTCGAGCAGGCGACGGCGGAGGACAACGCGGGCCGCGCGGCCATCGAGGGCTGGATCAGTGCGGAGACCGGCCGGGGACTGTTCGCCCAGGCGGGGCTCGACTATGACGCACTGACGGCCGGCGCGGCGCGCAGAGGCTTCAAAGCGCTGGACATGGGCCTCAGCGTCGACGCCCAGCTCCGCAATACCCTCCGCCGCCTGAGTTCCCCCAACATCATCGCGCTGCTGCCGGGCGGCGCGCGCAATCACGAATATGTCCTGTACACGGCGCATTGGGATCATTTGGGCCGCGATGCGGCGGGCACCATATACAACGGCGCGGTCGACAACGCGACCGGAGTGGCGGGGCTGCTGATGCTGGCGCAGTCCTTCAGCCGCACGCACCCTCGGCCCGAGCGATCGATCGTGTTCATCGCCTTCACCGCTGATGAAACGGGGCTGCTTGGATCCGCGTACTACGCCGACAACCCCGTTTTCTCGCTGCGCGACACCGCCGCCGTGCTCAATCTGGACGGCCTGCACATCGGCGGGCGGACTCGCGACGTCGTGGTGTTCGGCGCGGGCAATTCGGAACTCGAAGAGTACGTGCATTCGGGGGCGCTACTGCAGGGTCGGGACGTACGGCCCGAGCCGTATCCTGAACAGGGCCTCTATTACGGCTCCGCACAGTTCAATTTTGCGCGCCACGGGGTGCCCTCTCTATATGTCAAGGCGGGCATCGATGATGCGGCGCGCGGACCCGCGTGGGGCCGGGCGCAGCTCGACGACTACATGGCGCACCGCTATCGGCAGCCGGGCGACAAATATTCGGAAGACTGGGACGTGCGCGGCGCAATCGACGATCTTTCGCTCTATTACGCGGTCGGTAATCGGCTGGCGAGTACCCGGCGCTTCCCGCGCTGGTACCCCAGCAGCGAATTCAGCTCGAGCCGCAGCCGGCAGGGCTCGAGCGAGTAGGCAGCACTACTAGCGCTTGCCGACCCGCGACCAATTCTTCTTGCGGTCGAAACTCCCCGAGGTGTTGTACGGATCGAAGCCGCGCGCTTCGTTCGCCGCCTTGCGCTGCTGCTCCTCGCTCAATGCGAGCGGTTCCGCGGAGGCGCTCTGCACAGAGTGCGCCTGCTTCGGCTCGCGCACACCTGAACCGAATTTCGCGCCCACATGGTTCCTAGACTTGACTTCATTCGCCATCGATCTTCCCTCGCCGAAAAAAATCACGCTCATGTGGCCATGCTCTTATGCTTTCGACACGGCTCCCGAGTGATGTTCCCAAACTGCGACAACTTTGGGTGGGGAAAAAGCCAAAACTGTGACGCGCGTCAAATCACATATGACTTAATTCCATCGAGTGCAGGGTGCAGCCCGCGCCCGACATAAATTAGGTCGCGCTTTAGGGGATATCCTTAGGCGGTCTTCGCGCCGATCCGCCGCCACCAGCTCTTCAAGCCCGTGAATGCCACATACAAGCCATAGGGCCCGAGGATCACGATCCAGGAGGCCGCCGAACCGGCCCGCAGGCCGCCATAGACGCTCTCGTAGATGCGCAGCGGGCTGGCCCCCTCGTAGCGCCCCAGCAGCTGGGCGCCGCTGTAGAAAATGAGCGCCGGCATCCCGGCCAAACCCAATACCAGTGCGATCGCGGTCAGCCAGAGTTCCCGGGACCAGCTGCGGGAGAGGCCCAGCCGCTTCGAAATTTGCGAAACACGCATACCGCGTCATTGTAACGAAACGCGTCGCCGGCCGCCCGTGGCTGTAGACTAGCGGCATGCGCTCCTGGATGCCGCAAACACTTTACGACGCAAAACCTTGGGTCTTGATCGGCATCGGGGCGGTTCTGGCCATCGGGGCGACGGTGTGGTCGCTGGCGGCGGGATTTTGGATCGTGTGGCGCAGACTGCTGATGTTCGCCGGCGCGGCGCTCGCCATCATCGGCGGCGCCACGCTGCAAATGCGCCAGGATTACCGCGCTCGAAGCAAGTGGCGGCGCGAGATGCCCCCTTGATGCGCACCGCCGTCGTCGGCGTGGGCTATTTGGGCCGATTCCATGCACAGAAATACTCGGGTCTGCCCGATTCGCGGCTGGTGGGCATCGCGGACCCGTCTGAGGCCGCGCGCGAGGCGGTAGCAGCGGAACTCGGCGTGCCGGCGCACGCCGATTATCGCGCGCTGCTGGGCACCGTCGATGCCGTCAGCATCGTGACGCCCACGCCGCTGCATTACCAGGTCGCCAGAGAATTCCTCGAGGCCGGCGCGCACGTATTGGTCGAGAAGCCCATGACCGCAACCGTGGCGGAGGGCGAAAGCCTGATCGAGGCGGCGCGGCGTGCGAACCGGATTCTACAGGTGGGCCACCTTGAGCGATTCAACGCCGCGGTTCAAGCCGTGCAGCCGATTCTCACCGTGCCGCGCTTCATCGAGTCGGCGCGGCTTGCGCCGTTCAAGCACCGCGGCACCGATGTCGACGTGGTGCTCGATCTGATGATTCACGACATCGACCTCATTCTTAGCATCGTGCGCTCGCCCGTAATATCGGTCGATGCCATCGGCAGCAGCGTTTTTTCCAACGAAATCGACATCGCCAACGCCCGCCTGCGGTTCGCCAACGGCTGCGTGGCAAATGCGACGGCCAGCCGCGTCAGTCTGAAGACCGAGCGGCGCCTGCGGCTGTTTCAAGACGACGCGTATGTATCGGTGGATCTGCATCAAAAGGTGCTGACCGTGATCCGCAAGGTCGAGGGCATGGGGGCGGACGGGATGCCTCGGGTCGACATCGAGGAGACCAGCTATGAGCAGGGCGATGCGCTCAAAGCCGAAATCGAAGCGTTCTTGGACGCCGCCGCGAGCGGCCGGCCGCCGCCGGTGAGCGGCGAGGACGGTCTCAAGGCGCTGCGCACCGCCGTGACCATCGCAGAGCAAGTGGCGAACTCGCGGGCCGGCTTTGCGGCCAAGCCATCCTAGCGGCTGGGCGGTGTGGAGGGGTTGGGCGGTGCTGCGCTCGAGGCCGCGCCCGACGCGGCGCCGCCCGGCGCCGGCTCAGCCGCGACGGTGACGCGGTCGACGAAGTAGCGGGTGTCCGCGAAACACGAACTCGGAACGCCGGGGTGCTCGGTGTAGTGCAGCTGCACGCGCTCGCCGACGGCCTTGTAGAGCTGCGCCGCCACCGCCGGATCGCGCACGCTGAACAGCCAAATCTGCGGGGATACGCCGGCGACCACGTATTGGGCGAGTTCGCCCTCCTGCGTCTTGCAAATCCAACCCTTGCGCGAGAATTTCTGCAGCACGCCGGCGCGCTCGCCGTCGGAATAGGCCCACACCAGGGTGAGCCAAGTCCAGGACCCGGCGCCGGCGACGGCGAGCAGCAGCACGATCAGCACCGCGCGCAGACCGCGCCGAGGTGGGGCGCGCCGACGCGAGGAATCAGGAACTTCAATTCGCGTCATGACTGCGCGGCCTTGGACTCACATTCCTATGGGCCGGGAACCAACCAAAAATCCCCGGAACCCGTTGAATACAATATGATATCCGAAATCCAAGCATAGCAGTTGCCCCCGGAGTTGCCCCTCAACGCGCAGAAGTAGGCGCAACCGCCGGCGACTGCAGTTGGCGTGCGCGACCCAGATCATGACGTTATCACCGAGCTGTCGGGAAGACTGACAAGGGATTTTCCTGCCCCTTGCGTTTTGTGACCACTTATGGTCATATATGGTCATGAAGCAGGTTGGCATCGCCGAGCTCAAATCCAAGCTGAGCGAGTTTCTTCGCGTCGTTCAGGGCGGCGAGTCAATTGCCGTCCTGGATCGCAACCGGGCTGTCGCGCATATCGTCCCGATACTGGACAGGCCGGGATTGCGGATTCGCAAGCCGGCGTCCGATTCGCCGAAACCGAACAAGGTGTCGCTGCCGAAGCCGACGCACCAGAAAGTCGACGTGCTGGAATTGCTCCTCGAGGAGCGGCAAAGCCACCGATGATTGCCTATGTCGACTCCTCAGTGCTGCTGCGGCTCGCCCTCGGCCAACCGAATGCATTGCCAGAGTGGCGGCAGATCGATCGCGGAATCGCAAGTGCGCTGATTTCCACCGAGAGCTTGCGGACGCTGGATCGTGTGCGAATTCGCGCCAGCCTATCCGACATTGAGGTTGCAAGGCGACGCGCGACGATCCTAAATCTCATCGACGCGCTCGAGCTGATCGAGGTCGACTCCATCGTGCTGGATCGCGCCGCCCAGCCGATGCCGACAGAGCTAGGAACGCTCGATGCAATTCATCTTGCGTCTGCATTGCTGTGGAAGGACGCAATGAGCATTGATCCGGTCATGGCCACTCACGACGGAGCGCTGGGTTTAGCTGCGCAAGCCCACGGCTTGAAGGTAATCGGAACGTAGCGGACGAGGCCGCAGCGACAAGGACCCAGTCCTGCTCAACCTCACCCTTGAGATAAGGAATCATGTTGTACCCGTCAAGATGGACCTTGAAGGTCTTCTTGCCGGCCTTGTGTCCTTTCTTGCATTTCTCGACGATATCGGGTTACCCCGCTGCGGCCACTAAGGTGGGCAGCATGTCCTGGTGCGAGAAGACCTCGTTGCTCACAGTGCCAGGCTTGATGACCCCTGGCCAGCGGATCGCCGCCCCATGGATGGAGATCGCCCGCGAACTCACCCTCTCGGACCCCATGCCGACGGTCGTCACGTCAGCTATGGGGGAAGTCAAGTTATGAAAAGTTCTCGGATCTTTTCGGATGTTATCGGACCGATCAAATGGTGGAGCCGGGGGGAATCGAACCCCCGTCCATAAGTCCTACGCTGCAAGATCTACGTACGTAGCCCAGTCTATTGTTCTCGCCGCGCACTGACCCGACGGGCAGGGAAAGCGTGCAGCCAGCCCGGTAGCGATTCGCAGGATACACCCCAGGCACGTGTATCCCACTAGCTGATGAGCGCTACCCCTGAGCCGTTCGCACCAGCACAGGCCGGTCAGGGTTCAGCTGCGATTAGGCAGCTAGAGCGTAGTTGTCTTCGTTGGCAACTATAAGTTTGCAAGTAGTTTTACGAGGTAACTCGCACCTCGGTACGCACCTGAAGTTTCGCAACCCATGTCGAAACCGGTCGGCCCCAAATCGAACCAGTAGTGTACGCGCTTCGCGGCGGAGGTCCAAATCCCGTCAGTGACGGCTCGCCTTCATGATGCGGCTTTTGTCGCGCTGCCAGTCGCGGTCCTTGTCGGTGGCGCGCTTATCGTGCTGTTTCTTGCCCTTCGCGAGTCCGATCTCGAGCTTGGCGCGGCCCTGCTTCCAATACAGCTGCAGCGGCACCAGCGTGTAGCCGCGCCGCTCCACCGCGCCGATCAGGTGATCGAGCTCGCGCCGGTTGAGCAGCAACTTGCGGGTGCGCGTGGGGTCGGTGGCGACATGCGTGGAAGCGGAATTCAGGGCATTGATATGGGCGCCGAACAGGTACGCCTCGCCATCCTTCAGATAGACATATGCTTCGGCGATCTGTGCTTTGCCGGCGCGCATGCTCTTCACCTCCCAGCCCATGAGAGACAGACCGGCCTCGTAGCGGTCTTCGATGAAGTAATCGAAGCGGGCTTTGCGGTTGACGGCAATCGGCGGCAATTTGTCGGCGCTCTTCACTAGTCCGGGAGTCTACCGAATTCGCCGGCGGCGGTGCCCTGAGATTCGCCGGCGGCGGCGCGCCATCGCCGACGAGAGCAGCCGCGTTGTGCGAGAATCCCGTCCCTTCGGCACCATGCCGCCCGGGAGCACCAGCTTGCATGTCGTTGAACGCAGCGCCATCGTCACCTATACGCCTGCCCAAATGTTTGCCCTCGTGAATGACGTGGCCCGCTACCCGGAATTCCTGCCGTGGTGCGTCGGCGCGCGCGTCGAGCAGCTGTCGGAAAACGAAACTCTCGCCAGCGTCAAGGTCGCAAAGGGGGTGCTGCGCATGGAATTCACGACGCGAAACGCCCTGCAAAAGGATGCGCAGATTCTCATGCGGCTGGTCGAGGGCCCGTTTCGGCACTTGCTGGGCCGGTGGACCTTCGAGGACATCGCCGCGCGCGGCTCGCACGTGCGTTTTCGGGTCGAGTTCGAGTTCAAGAATCGATTGATGGCAGCGGCCCTGAACCGCGTCTTCGAAGCCGTTTGCGGCGCGACGGTCGACGCCTTCGTGCTGCGCGCGCAACAAATGTATCGGTAGGCGGAGCGAGCATCCGCGGTGCCGCAGGAGCGATCGGTCATCATCGTCGAGGTTGCGTACGCGCTGCCGGGGCGGGCGATCGTCAAGGCCCTGCGCCTGGCCGCACCGGCCACGGTCGCCGACGCTCTTCAGCTGGCCGCCGGCGACGCCGATTTTGCCGGGATCGACATGACCCGCGCGGCGGTCGGCGTATACGGCAGGCCTGCCGGCCGCGGGCAGCTGCTCGAGTCAGGCGATCGAATCGAAATTTATCGCGCGCTCGCCGCCGATCCGAAGGCCGCGCGACGTGCGCGCGTCAAACAGGCGCGCAGGCGCTGATCAGTGATCGCGGCCCGCGGCTAATAGGTCCTGCCGTTTTTGATCTTCGCCGCAGAGGCGGCCTGCGCGGCGGCCAGCTCGGCCGACGGCTTGTCGAGGCGCGCCACCTTGTCGCCGTCGAAGTACACCGTGACGCGGCGCGAGTCGACGTGGCTGCGTGCGCCCCTTCTTCAGGTAGTAAATGTAGTCCCAGCGCTCCTTATTGAAGGAATCCGCGACCATGGGCGTACCGAGCAGGTAGCGCACCTGGCTGCGGGTCATGCCCGGCTTGACCTGGTCGACCGCCGCCTGGTCCAGGAAATTGCCCTGCTGGATGTTGATGCGATAAACGCACGCCGTGATGCGAGCAGGAGCGCACCGAAGCCCAGGAGCACTGGCCGATAGTATTTTCATCAAAGTGGTGCGCCGCCCTAAATGATTGATAATCAGCCATATATCATACCGGATGCCAGCGCATGCCGCATCGCCTGAAGCCTCCGCCCACCACCGAAGGCAACGACCTGCGCAACGCGGGCCTCAAGGTCACGCTGCCGCGGCTGAAGATCCTGGACATTCTCGCCGACAGCTCGTGCCCGCCACATGAGCGCCGAGGACATCTACAAAAAGCTGCTGGTGTCGAACGAAGACATCGGCCTGGCCACGGTATATCGCGTCCTCACCCAGTTCGAGGCGGCCGGCCTCGTCACCCGGCATCATTTCGAGGGCGGCATGGCGGTGTTCGAGCTCAATCAGGGCGCGCACCACGACCACATCGTGTGTGTCGACTGCGGCCGCGTGGAGGAGTTCGTGGACGGCGGCATCGAGGAGCGGCAGCAGGCGGTGGCGAAGCGCCTGGGATTCGAGATCAGCGATCACTCGCTCATTCTATACGGGCACTGCCGCAAGCCGAATTGCCCGAGCCAGAAGCGGCCCAAATAGCGTCGGGAGCCGCCACGGTCGCGGCCATGGGGAAACCTTCAGATAGGCCCTTATTGGCGCGCCGCGGGCGCGCGTTTCTTCTTCGCAGGCTGGGCGTCCGCGGAGCGAGCCAGCATCTCCCGCGCGTGCGCGCGCGCCTGCTCGGTGATGTCGATGCCGCCCGACATGCGCGCGATCTCATCGATGCGCTCCGCCGCGGACAGGGTTTTGACCACGGTGCGCGTGGCCTTGCCGTCGGAGAGCTTGGTCACCCGGAAATGCTGTGCGCCTGCGCCGCGACCTGCGCGAGATGGGTGACGCATAGCACCTGCGCACGCTCGCCCAGCGCGCGCAGCTGGCGGCCCGACGATCTCGGCGACGGCGCCGCCGATTCCGGCGTCCACTTCGTCGAACACCATGCACAGCGCGGCGTCGCCGGACGCCGCGGCCACCTGCACCGCCAGGCTGATGCGCGACAGCTCGCCGCCCGAGGCCACCTTGGCGAGGCTCTTGAGCGGCTGTCCCGGATTGGCGCTCACCAGAAACTCGACTCTCGTCGCAGCCGCCGGGGCCGAACTGCTCCGGCGCTCGATTCGACGCTCACCGCGAAGCGGCCGCCGCGTCATGCCGAGCGACCTGCATGAGCGCGGTGATCTGCGACTCCCAGGCTTCGGCGGCGCGTTCGCGCGCGCGCGCTCAGGCGCTGCGCCGCCGCGCCGTACTCGCGCGTCGAGCGCCTCAAGCACCGCTTCGATGCTTCGACGAGCTGAGCTCGGCGTTCGTCGAGCGACCTGGATTTCCTGCTCCGTGCGCGCCAGCTGCGCCGGCAGCTCAAGCGACGCTCTGGCGGTGCTTGCGCGCGAGCGCCTCGAGCGCGGCGGCGTGCGCTCGATCTGCTCCTGGCGCGCCGGGTCCACGTCGAGCGCATCGAGATAGTGCCGCAGCGCCTCGGCGGCCTCGCGCACGTTGATCGCCCGCCTCCGACGAGCAGCTGCGCCGCCTGCGCCGAGCTTCGGGATCCATATCCGCCGCACGCGCGCAGCGCCGCTGCGGCCTTCGCCAGCAGATCGTGCGCGTTGGCGCCGTCCTCTCGTACACCGCGGCGAGCGCGCCGCCCGCCGCCGCCGCCAGCCGCCCGCGGCCGGCAATGCGCTTTTGCTCGACGAACAGCTCTTCGATCGCCGCCACCGTCGTCACCTCGGCCTTGAGCTCGGTCAGCTGATAGCGCAGCAGATCGAGCCGCGCCTCGCGGTTCTCGGCGGCGGATTTGCAGCGACTCGTATTCGCGGCGGCAGTCGCGGTAGCGCTCGTAGAGTCCGCACCACGGATGCGGTGAGCTGCGCATCGCCGAGATGCTCATCGAGCAGATCGCGCTGCGCGCTGCGCTTGACCAGATGCTGGATACTCCTGCTGGCCGTGGATCTCGATCAAGCATGCTCGGCGAATTCGCGCAGCGACTGAATCGGCACCAGCTGGCCGTTGACGTAGGCGCGCGAGCGGCCGTCTGCGCCGATCACCCGGCGCACGATGACTTCGCCGTCGTGCTCGATCGCCTGCTCCTCGAGCCAGCGCAGCGCGCCCGGCGGAGAGCCCGGCGAAGTCCGCCGCGACCTCGGCGCGCTCGGCGCCGTGGCGCACCACATCCCCGGCGCCGCGGCCCCCGGCGATCAACAGCAACGCATCCACCACGATCGATTTGCCGGCGCCGGTTTCGCCGGTCAGCGCGGTCAGACCGGGCCCGAACTCGAGTTCGGCCTCATCGACGATGACCAGGTCGCGCAGCTGCAGATGGGTGAGCATGCTATCCGGTCGCCGGCTAATCGCCGCCGCCATGGCCGCGGCCATGGCTGCTGTCCTGGCCGCCACGGCCCCAGTGCAGCTTCGAGCGCAGCAGCCGGTAATAGTCGTAGCCCGGCGGATGCAGAAGGGTGATTCGGGCGTCGGCGCTCTCCACGAGCAGCTCATCGCCCTGGTCGAGGTCGCCCATGGCGGTGCCGTCGCAGGTGACCTGGGCGCGAGATTCCGGGCGGTCCGAGAGGCGCACCTGAATCCGGCTGCCGGAGCGCACCACGATCGGCCGGTCGCTCAGGGTGTGCGGGCGATATGGGCGCGAGCACCCATACGTCGAGGTCCGGCTCGACGATGGGGCCGCCGCACGACAGGGCGTACGCGGTCGAGCCGGTGGCGGTGGCGATCACGATGCCGTCGCCGCCGTGGGAGTTGACGAACCGTCCGTTGATCGAGGTCTCGAACTCCATGGTCCGGCCGGTTTCCCGCTTATTGACCACCACGTCGTTCAGGGCGAGGGCGCGGTTCGGCGGCGGCGCCGCGCCGCTCCAGCCGCGCTGCCAGGAGCGAGCGCCGATCCTCCGTGTAGCGTCCGGCGAGCACCGTATCGACGTCCTCCAGCATCGAGATCGGGGCTCACATCGGTGAGGAAGCCCAGCCGCCCGCGATTGATGCCGAGCAGCGGCACAGCCTGTCCGGCCACCAGGCGCGCGGCGTACAGCAGCGTGCCGTCCCCGCCGATCGCGATGATCAGTTCGGCGCGCGCGGCGAAGGACTGTCTCCGGGCACGGCACGATGCTGTCCGGCGGGAACGCCAGGCCGACGCCCGGGTCGACCAGGGCGCGCTGGCCGCGCGCGTGAAAATGGCCGGCGAGGCTCAGCATGCACTCGGCAACGCGCAAATCCTTGGCATTGCCGACGAGCGCGATGGAATTGAAAGACTGCGGCATAGGGTTGGTCCTTGTAGCATGATCGCAGCGGACCGGTCACGCGGCCGAAACATCGGATTTTGCGGCCGATTACCACGGACTTGACTCGGGTTCGACACGCTAGGTAGCTTCAAACATGTTATATGGAGCGTACTATGACAGAAGGTGCCGAGGAGTCCCTGAGCGAGCGGGCGCAGCTGCTGCTCAAAGCGCTGATCGAGAACTACATCCGCGACGGCCACCCGGTCGGATCGCGCACGCTGTCGCGCGATTCGGGCCTGAGCCTGTCCTCGGCCACCATCCGCAACGTCATGGCGGACCTCGAAGATCTGGGGTTCGTCGCCTCGCCCGCACACCTCTGCGGGGCGCATCCCGACCGATAAGGGCTACCGCTTCTTCGTCGATACGCTGCTCAAGCTCAAACCCCTGCAGCACGAAGAGGTCGAGGACATCGAGCGGCGCTTGGTGAGCGACGCCGTCGGACGGCAGGTCGCTGGTGCAGACGGTATCCCAGATGCTCTCGAGCGTCACGCAGATGGCGGGCCTGGTGACGCTGCCCAACCCGCACTACATATCCCTGACGCAGATCGAGTTCGTAGGGCTCTCCGAGAACCGGGCGCTCGCCATCATGGTCATGAACAACCGCGAGGTGCAGAACCGGGTGGTGCAGCTCGACCGCGCTATTACTCGGCGGAGGAGCTGCGGCGGGCCGCCAATTACCTGAACGAGGCGTTCGCCGGCCGCTCCCTGCCGGATGTGCGGGCGATGCTGCTCAAACAGCTGCAGGAGACCCGGCAGCACATGAACCAGCTCATGCAGGACGCCATCCAGGTCGCGCAAAAGGTGTTCGATACCCAGTCCGATGAGCAGGTGGAGTACGTGATCGCCGGCGAGAACCAATCTGATGGGTTTCGCCGAGCTGTCGAACGTCGACCGGCTGCGCCGGCTGTTCGAGGCCTTCAACGAAAAGCACGACATCCTGCGCCTGTTGGACAGCTGCCTGCGGGCCGAGGGGATCCAGATCTTCATCGGCCACGAGTCCGGATATCGGATTCTGGACGACATCAGCGTGGTCACCGCCCCGTACCTGCTCGACAACCAGGTGGTGGGGGTACTGGGGATCATCGGGCCGACCCGGATGGCCTACGAGCGCGTCATCCCCATCGTCGATGTCACGGCAAAACTGCTCGGTTCGGCCTTGAACGCCCGCAAGTAGCCCCCAGGTTGCCGTCCTTCGAGCGGGCTTTAACCCGCCTCATTCTTCCGAGGGCGTAGCTGTGAACGAAACCAATCAGCCGGTGAGCGAGGCAGCCGCGGAGCAGGCTCGGCGGCCGGCGGCGGCGCGGATGTGCGGGGCGGCGACGCGGGGGCCGCTGCGCTGGCGGCGGCGCAGGCCAAGGCGCAGGAGAACTGGAACAGCTACTGCGGGCGGTCGCCGAGCTGGACAATTACCGCAAGCGCACGGAGCGCGAAATCGACAATGCCCGCAAATTCGCCATCGAGCGCTTTGCCCAGGAACTCGTGACGGTGGGCGATGCGCTGGAGGCCGGCATCCAGGCCGGCGCCGCGAACCCTGGCCGGCGCTGCTCGAAGGCGCGCAGGCGACCTTGCGCGAGCTCATCGCGCCTTCGACAAGGCGGGCATCAAGATCATCGATCCCGCCGGACAGCCCTTCGACCCCGAACTGGCACGAGGCCATGGTGGCCCAGGAGAGCCGCGAAGCAGCCCCGCCAACACGGTGCTGTCGGTGATCCAGAAGGGGTATGCCCTGAACGGCCGGCTGCTGCGCCCCGCGCGGGTCATCGTCAGCAAAGGTGCCGCGCAAGCCCAATTGAAATTGCTCAACGGACCCCCAAGGTAGCGGTCATTCGTTCGATTTATTAGAGGGTTTTAACAATGGCTAAGATGATAGGCATCGATCTGGGCACGACCAATTCCTGCGTCGCGATCATGGAAGGCGGCAAGCCGAAGGTTATCGAGAACAGCGAAGGCGACCGCACGACGCCGTCGATCGTTGCCTTCACCAAGGACGGCGAGGTGCTGGTGGGTCAGTCCGCCAAGCGCCAGGCCGTCACCAACCCGCAGAACACCCTCGCCGCGGTCAAGCGTCTGATCGGGCGCAAGTTCACCGACGACGTGGTGCAAGAAAGACATGAGCATGGTGCCCTACAAGATCGTCAAGGCCGACAACGGCGATGCCTGGGTGGAAGTGCAGGGCAAGAAGATGGCGCCCCCGGAGGTATCCGCGCGCGTTCTCATGAAGATGAAGAAGACCGCCGAGGATTATCTCGGCGAGACGGTCACCGAGGCGGTGATCACGGTGCCGGCGTATTTCAACGACTCGCAGCGCCAGGCGACCAAGGACGCCGGCCGCATCGCGGGGCTGAACGTCAAGCGCATCATCAATGAGCCGACCGCAGCGGCGCTGGCCTACGGCCTCGACAAGGACGGCGGCGACCGCAAGATCGCGGTGTACGACCTGGGCGGCGGCACGTTCGACATCTCGGTCATCGAAATCGCCGAAGTCGACGGCGAGCGCCAATTCGAAGTGCTGTCGACCAACGGCGACACCTTCCTCGGCGGCGAGGACTTCGACCTGCGCGTCATCAACTACCTCGCGGATGAGTTCAAGAAGGAAAGCGGCATCGACGTGCGCAAGGATCCGCTCGCGATGCAGCGTCTGAAGGAAGCATCAGAGAAGGCGAAGATCGAGCTCTCCTCGAGCCAGCAGACCGAGATCAATCTGCCGTACATCACGGCCGATGCGGCGGGCCCGAAGCATCTGAACATGAAGCTCACCCGGGCGAAGCTCGAGTCGCTGGTCGAGGATCTGGTCCAGAAGACGATCGAGCCGTGCCGCATCGCACTCGAAGGACGCCGGCCTGTCCATGAAGGACGTAGGCGAGGTCATTCTGGTCGGCGGCCAGACGCGCATGCCGCTGGTGCAGCGCGCGGTGAAGGATCTGTTCGGCCGCGAGCCGCGCAAGGACGTGAACCCCGACGAGGCGGTCGCCGTCGGCGCCGCGATTCAGGGCGGCGTGCTGTCGGGCGACGTCAAGGACGTGCTGCTGCTCGACGTGACGCCGCTGTCGCTCGGGATCGAGACCCTGGGCGGCATCATGACCAAGGTGATCGAGAAGAACACGACCATTCCGACCAAGGCGGCGCAGACCTTCTCGACCGCGGACGACAATCAGACCGGCGTGACCATCCACGTGCTGCAGGGCGAGCGCGATCGGGCGAGCGACAACAAGTCGCTGGGCCGGTTCGATCTGACGGATATTCCGCCGGCGCCGCGCGGCATGCCGCAGATCGAGGTCACCTTCGACATCGACGCGAACGGCATCCTGAACGTGTCGGCGAAGGACGTGAAGACCGGCAAGGAGCAGCGCATCGTGATCAAGGCCTCGAGCGGCCTGTCCGAGGCGGAGATCAAGCGCATGGTCTCCGACGCCGAGGCGCATGCCGAGGAGGACAAGAAGTTCCGCGAGCTGGTCGGCGCGCGCAACAAGGCCGATGCGACGGTGCACACGGTCGAGAAGGCGCTGGCGGACGCCGGCGACAAGGTCGTCCGAGGACGAGAAGAAGGCGGCGACCGATGCGATCGCGGCGGTCAAGGCGGCGATGAGCGAGCGATGACCAAGATGACATCGAGCGCAAGACGCAGGCGCTCGAGCAGGCCTCCACCGCGCTCATGCAGAAGATGTACGAGCAGTCGGCGGCCGGGCGGCGCCCAGGGCGCGGTCGGGACTCGGGCGCGGGCGGCGAGCAGGGCGGCAAGAAAGAGGACGTGCTCGATGCGGAGTTCGAAGAGGTCAAGGAAAGCGATCGCAAGAAGGCCTGAAGCGCGGGCCTGCGCGGGCCGCGTGAGCTTGAGCTGCGAGTGAACCGCCGGTGCGTGCAGTACCGGCGGTTCGTTTTATGCGAGCGCGACGTCGGGTGATGGGCGCGTCCGATCAGGGTGAGCAATGGCGAAGCACGACTACTACAAGCTCCTCGAGGTGCCGCGGAACGCGACCGAGGCCGACATCAAGAAGGCCTATCGGCGCCTGGCCATGAAGTATCACCCGGACCGCAACCCCGACGACCCGGACGCCGAGCACAAATTCAAAGAGGCCAAGGAGGCCTACGAGGTGCTCACCGATTCGCAAAAGCGCGCGGTCTACGATCAGTTCGGCCATGCCGGCCTCGAGGGCGGGCGCAGCGGCGGCGGATTCAGCGCCGGCGAGGCGTTCGGCGACATCTTCGGCGAGATGTTCGGCGACATCTTCTCGGGCGGCCAGCGCGGCCGCTCGCAGGTGTTTCGCGGCGCGGATTTGCGCTACGAGCTCGAGCTCGATCTCGAGCAGGCGGTGTTCGGCACCGACACCGAGATCAAGATCCCCTCGCTCGCCGAGTGCAAGACCTGCAAGGGCACGGGCGCCGCCAAGGGCTCCACGCCCAAGACCTGCGACACCTGCCACGGGCAGGGTCAGGTGCGCGTGCAGCAATCCATCTTCACGATTCAGCAGCCCTGCCCGCGCTGCAAGGGCCGCGGCAAGGTCATCAGCAACCCCTGCGACGCCTGCTACGGCCAGGGGCGCGTGCGCCAGGAGAAGACGCTGCCGGTGAACGTGCCCGCCGGCGTCGATACCGGCGATCGGATCCGCCTGAACGGCGAGGGCGAGGCCGGGCGCAACGGCGGGCCCGCCGGGGATCTGTACGTCGAGATCCGCGTGCGCGAGCACGCGATTTTCGAGCGCGAGGGCAGCCATCTGTCCTGCGAGGTGCCGATCAGCTTCGCCACCGCGGCGCTCGGCGGCTCGGTCGAGGTGCCGACGCTCGACGGCGAGGTGGTGCTCAAGATTCCGAGCGAGACCCAGTCGGGCCGGGTGTTTCGCCTGCGCGAGAAGGGCGTCCGACCGGTGCGCGGCGGCGCCGCCGGCGACCTGTTCTGCCGCGTCGTGGTCGAGACCCCGGTGAGCCTCACGCGCCGAGCAGAAGGAGCTGCTCAAGAAGTTCGAGGCGTCGCTGCAGGAGGGCAGCCACAAGCCGCGCGAGCAGACGTTCTTCGAGGGCGTGAAGAAATTCTTCACCGGCGCGGTCGACTAGGGCGTGCCGGTGCCTGGCATCGCGGTATTCGGCATCACGCGGGCGCATGGGCCAGTCGCTGCTGCGCGCGCTTGCGCGAGGCCGAGCGCTCCGCGCTGCGCTCTGAGCGGCGCGCTCGCCTCGGCGGCCGAGCGCGCGGCTCGGCCAGGATGCGGCCATCGAGGGCGCCGCCGACCGGCGTGATGGTCACCGCGGACACCGCGAGCCGCGCTCGCGGGCGCGGCGGTGGCGATCGACTTCAGCCTGCCGCAGGGCGTCGCGGCGCATGCGAGCGCCTGCGCGGCGGCGGCGTGCCGCTGCTCGTCGGCGCGACCGGGCTTCGACGCGCGAGCGCGCGCGGCGCTCGAAGCGGCCGCGCGGCGTCATCGCCGGTGCTGATCGCGCCGAACACCAGCGTCGGCGTGACCGTCATGGCGCATCTGCGTCGAGCTCGCGACCGCAGCGCTCGGGCCGCGCTACGACGTGGAGATCAGCGAGGCGCACCACCGCATGAAGCGCGACGCGCCCTCCGGGACCGCGCTCGCACTGGGCGAGGCGGTGGCCGGCGCGCGCGGCGAGACGCTTGGCCGAGCTCGCCGTCTTCGATCGGCACGGCAGCCGCGGCGCCGCGCGAGCCGGGCAGCATCGGCTTCGCGGTGATGCGGGCCGGGGATATCGTCGGCGAGCACACGGTGATCTTCGCCGCGGCGGGCGAGCGCATCGAACTCACGCATCGCGCCACCGACCGGCTGATGTTCGCGCGCGGCGCGCTTGCGGGCGGCCGAGTGGCTGATCGGGCGGCCGCCGGGTCTTTACGGCATGCAGGACGTGCTCGGGCTGTAGGCGACGAACAGGCATGGACAGTGGTCGCGCGTCATCGCTAATATTCGCGCCCGGAAACTGCCCGCGATCGAATCCATAGAAGCGGGAGGACGTTCTTGAACGAGCGCCTCCCGCTTTGCGCATCTGCGGAACGCGCGCTCGAACGCGCAAAGCGAGGAACCGGAGTGTCGACACCTGCAGTGCTAGCTCTCGAAGATGGCACCGTGTTCCGTGGCGTCTCAGTAGGCGCAAAGGGCAACACGACGGGTGAAGTAGTTTTCAATACGGCGATGACCGGCTATCAGGAGATCCTCACCGATCCGTCGTACTGCCGGCAGATCGTCACTCTGACCTATCCGCACATCGGCAACACCGGCACCACGCCCGAGGATCTCGAATCGGGCGCGGTATACGCCGCGGGGCTGGTGATTCGCGACCTGCCGCGTGCTGCATTCGAACTGGCGCGCCACCGAGTCGCTCGCGCAGCTTCCTGCTGCGCTGTAAGGTGGTCGCGATCGCCGACATCGACACGCGCAAGCTCACGCGCCTGCTGCGCGAGAAGGGCGCGCAGGCCGGGCTGCATCATGACCGGCGAAAATCATCGACGAGACCGCCGCGGTGCGCGCCGCCCGGAAGTTTCCGGGCCTGAAGGGCATGGATCTGGCCAAAGCGGTCTCCACCAAGAAGATCTACCAGTGGAACGACGGGGTCATCTGGAAATCCACCGCCAAGCCGCCGCGGCCGCAAAGCCGCCTGCACGTGGTGGCCTACGACTTCGGCATCAAGCGCAACATCCTGCGCATCCTCGCCGAGCATGGCTGCCGCATGACGGTGGTGCCCGCACAAACTACTGCAGATCAAGTACTTGCGATGAATCCTGACGGTATTTTCTTAAGTAATGGCCCGGGCGATCCCGAGCCGTGCGACTACGCGATCGCGGCGATCTCGCGGTTCCTGGACGACCGACATTCCGGTCTTCGGCATCTGTCTGGGGCACCAGCTCCTGGGGCTCGCGAGCGGCGCGAAGACCATGAAGATGAAGTTCGGCCACCACGGCGCCAATCACCCGGTGCTGGAACTCGATTCCGGGCCGGGTGCTGATCTCGAGCCAGAACCATGGCTTCGCGGTCGATGAGGCGACGCTGCCGCAGACGCTGCGCGCCACGCACCGCTCGCTGTTCGACGGCTCGCTGCAGGGCGTCGCGCGCACCGACCGGCCGGCCTTCAGCTTCCAGGGCCATCCCGAGGCGAGCCCCGGTCCGCACGACCTGCGCCTGCTGTTCGAGCATTTCATGTACCTGATGGTCAAGCGCATCCAGGCGAATTCGCGCGGCCGCACTGCCGTCAAGCAGAAAGCCGCGGAAGGCTAGGCTGTTATGCCGAAACGTACCGACCTCGACAGCATCCTCATCATCGGCGCGGGACCCATCATCATCGGCCAGGCCTGCGAGTTCGATTATTCCGGCGCTCAGGCGTGCAAGGCCCTGAAGGAAGAGGGCTATCGAGTCATTCTGGTGAACTCCAATCCGGCCACGATCATGACCGATCCGGAAACCGCCGACTCGATCTACATCGAGCCGATCAACTGGCGCACCATCGCGCGCATCATCGAGAAGGAGCGGCCGAGCGCGCTGCTGCCGACCATGGGCGGGCAGACGGCGCTCAATACGGCGCTCGACCTGGTGCGCGAGGGGGTGCTCGAGAAATTCAACGTGGAGATGATCGGCGCCTCGCAGCGCGCCATCGACATGGCCGAGGACCGCGAGCTGTTCCGCCGCGCGATGGCCGATATCGGCCTCGAGACCGCGCGCGCGCGCATCGCGCACAGCATGGAGGAGGCGCTCGCGGTGCAGGCGGAGATCGGCTTCCCGACCGTCATCCGGCCCTCCTTCACTCTGGGCGGCAGCGGCGGCGGCATCGCCTACAACCGCGAGGAATTCGAGGCCATCGTCGCGCGCGGACTCGACGCCTCGCCCACCAACGAGGTGCTGCTCGAGGAGTCCGTGCTCGGCTGGAAAGAGTACGAGATGGAGGTGGTCCGCGACCGCAACGACAACTGCATCATCGTATGCTCGATCGAGAATCTCGATCCGATGGGCGTGCATACCGGCGATTCGATCACCGTGGCGCCGGCGCAGACGCTGACCGACCGCGAATATCAGCGCCTGCGCGACGCCTCGATCGCCGTGCTGCGCAAGATCGGCGTCGACACCGGCGGCTCGAACGTGCAGTTCGCCGTCAATCCCGGACGACGGGCGGGTGCTGGTGATCGAGATGAATCCGCGCGTGTCGCGCTCCTCGGCGCTCGCCTCCAAAGCCACCGGGCTTTCCGATCGCGAAGATCGCCGCCAAACTGGCGGTGGGCTACACGCTCGATGAGCTCAAGAACGAGATCACGGGCGGCGCAACGCCCGCCTCCTTCGAGCCGACGATCGATTACGTGGTCACCAAGATCCCGCGCTTCACGTTCGAGAAGTTTCCCGGCGCCAACACGCGCCTCACCACGCAGATGAAATCGGTGGGCGAGGCGATGGCGATCGGGCGCACCTTCCAGGAATCGATGCAGAAGGCGCTGCGCAGCCTGGAGCTCGGCTACGACGGGTTCGACGAGCAGCTCACCCTGCCGCTGACGGACGAGGCGGCCGAAAAGCTCGCCTACGAACTGCGCTGGCCGGGACCGAACCGCATTCTGTACGTGGCGGATGCGTTTCGCGCCGGCTGGACGCTGCGAGCAGATCTTCGACGCCACCAAGATCGATCCGTGGTTCCTGTCGCAGATCGAGGATCTGCTGCGCGAGGAGAAGCTGCTGCGGGCCCAAGGCTTCGACAGCCTCGAGGCTGCCGCGCATGCGCACGCTGAAGCGCAAGGGCTTCTCCGATGCGCGCATCGCCCGGCTGGTGTCGCGCGACGAGCCCGCGGTGCGCAGCAGCGGCGCAAGCTCGGGCTGCACCCGGTATACAAGCGCGTCGACACCTGCGCCGCCGAATTCGCAACCTCCACCGCGTACCTGTATTCGACCTATGAGGAGGAGTGCGAGGCCGACCCCGAGCGCGCGGCGCAAGATCATGATCCTCGGCGGCGGCCCGAATCGCATCGGCCAGGGGATCGAGTTCGATTACTGCTGCGTGCACGCCGCGATGGCGCTGCGCGAGGACGGCTTCGAGACCATCATGGTGAATTGCAATCCGGAGACGGTATCGACGGATTACGACACCTCGGATCGGCTGTACTTCGAGCCGCTGACCTTCGAGGACGTCATGGAGATCATCGAGAAGGAGAAGCCCGAGGGGGTGATCGTGCAGTACGGCGGCCAGACGCCGCTGAAGCTGTCGCGCGCGCTGGCGGCGGCCGGCGCCCCCATCATCGGCACCACCCCCGACAGCATCGACGTCGCCGAGGACCGCGAGCGGTTCCAGAAGCTGGTGACGAGCTTGAAGCTCAAGCAGCCGGCCAATGCCACGGCGCGCGCCGAGGAGCAGGCGGTGATCATGGCGCGCGAAGTCGGCTTTCCGCTGATCGTGCGGCCGAGCTACGTGCTCGGCGGGCGCGCCATGGAAGTGGTGTTCAACGAGGACGATCTGCGCCAGTACATGATCGATGCGGTGAAGGTCTCGAACGACAGCCCGGTGCTGCTCGACCGCTTCCTCGACCTCGCCATCGAGGTCGACGTCGATGCGGTGAGCGACGGCGAGGACGTGCTGATCGGCGGCATCATGGAGCACATCGAGCAGGCCGGCGTGCATTCGGGCGATTCGGGCTGCTCGCTGCCGCCGAACGGCTTGTCGCAGGAGATTCAGGACGAGCTGCGCGCGCAGACCCGCAAGCTCGCCAAGGCGCTCAACGTCGTCGGGCTGATGAACATCCAGTTCGCGATCCAGAGCGGCGTGATCTACATCCTGGAGGTCAACCCGCGCGCCTCGCGCACCGTGCCGTTCGTCTCCAAGGCCACCGGCGTCCCGCTCGCCAAGGTCGCCGCCCGCGTCATGACGGGCAAGACGCTCGCCGAGCCAGGGGCAGACCGCCGAGCGCATCCCGACATATTTCTCGGTCAAGGAGGCGGTGTTCCCGTTCATCAAGTTCCCCGAGGCCGATCCGATCCTGGGCCCGGAGATGAAATCGACGGGCGAGGTCATGGGCACGGGGCACACCTTCGGCGAGGCCTATGCCAAGGCGCAGGCGGCCTCCGGGCGTGATCCTGCCGACGCGCGGCCTGTGCTTCATCAGCGTGCGCGATCGCGACAAGCCGGGCGCGGTGCAGCTCGCGCAGATGCTGCATCGCGCGCGGCTTCGAGATCGCCGCCACCGGCGGCACGGCGCAGGTGCTCGAGGAGGCGGGAATCGTCTGCCGCCGCGTCAACAAAGTGCGCGAGGGTCGCCCGCACGTCGTCGATATGATAAAAAACGACGAGGTCGCGCTTGATCGTCAACACCACCGAGGGCAAGCAGGCGGTGCGCGAATCCCGCTCCATTCGGCGCGAGGCGGTGGCGCGAAGGGTGACCTACTACACCACGGTGGCCGGCGCGCGCGCCACTTGCGATGCGCTCGATCACCTGGGCGACATCGAGGTGAATCGGCTGCAGGATTTGCACAAGGAAATTGTCGGCGTGAAACGAACTCCCATGACCCTGCGCGGCGCCGAGCGGCTGCGCGCAGGAGTTGAAGCAACTGAAGAGCGAGGCCCGGCCGAACGTCATCAAGGCGATCGCCGAGGCGCGCGCGCACGGCGATCTGTCCGAGAACGCCGAGTACCACGCGGCGCGCGAGCAGCAAAGCTTCATCGAGGGGCGCATCAACGAGATCGAGCACCGCCTGTCGAACGCCGAAGTGATCGACGTGACCAAGCTGAACGCCAGCGGCCGCGTGGTGTTCGGCGCGACCGTCGAGCTCGAGGATCAGGACGGCGGCGCGCAGGTCGTCTACCAGCTGGTCGGCGACGACGAGGCGGACATCAAGCACGGCCTGCTGTCGGTCTCCTCGCCGATCGCGCGCGCGCTGATCGGCAAGTCCGAGGGCGACGTGGTCGATGTCACCACGCCCGGGCGGCACCCGGACCTACGAGATCGTGTCCGTACGCTACGTGTGAGCGCGAGGTGCAGCAACGCATTTCGCGTGCTGCTGGTGCTGTGGGCGGGGAGCCTCTGGTCGCTCGCCGCGTGGGTCGCGCCGACGCTGTTCTATGCGCAGAGCGACCGGCACCTGGCGGGGGTTCTGGCGGCGCGGCTGTTCAGCATCGAAACCTATCTCGGCCTCGCCGTCGGCGCGATCGCGCTGCTGCTGCCGGCCAGGACGCAGATTCATCAAGGGCGTTACGCTCGCCGCGGCGCTGCTCGCGGTCAACGAATGGGTGCTCAAGGCGCTTCATGGCGCGCGGCCCGCGCGCACGGCACGGCCTCCGGCTTGACCTTCGGCGCCTGGCACGGCGTGTCGGCGGTGCTCTACGTGCTCGCCTGCGCCTCGCGGTCGCTGCTACTCGTCTGGAATGAGGATTTTCGCTAGGCGCTTGCCCGCGGCGATAGAACAGCCCCGATGTGCCCGATGCGCTGCACCAATTCGGCCGAGGTGCGGCGCGCCAGCTCGTCCAGGGCGGCATTGCGCTCCGCGCGCTCGCCGACCCGGGCGCTCACCTTGACCAGTTCGTGGTCGGCGAGCGCGCGATCGAGTTCGCTGCACCACGCCGTCCGTCAGACCCGCGTTGCCCAGCATGACCAGGGGGTGCAGCGGATGCGCCAGGCGGCGCAGATGCTTCTTTTGCTTTTCCGAAAGCTGCATGCGCGGCATTATAGTGGCCGCAGAGCCCGAGCATCATGCCCAAACGTTCCAAGAGCAGCGCCCGCTGGCTCGCCGAACATGCCAGCGATGAGTTCGTCAAGCGCGCGCAGCGCGAGGGCTGGCGCTCGCGCGCGGTGTTCAAGCTCGCCGAGATCCAGCAGCGCGAGCGGCTGCTGCGAGCCGGGCATTCGCTGCGTGGATCTGGGCGCCGCGCCGGGCGGCTGGAGCCAATATGCCGCGCGCATCGTCGGCGGCGCGAGCCGCATCGTGGCGACCGACATCCTGCCGATGGACGCGATTCCCGGGGTGGAGTTCGTGCAGGGCGATTTTCGCGACGAGGCGGTGCTCGAGCAGGTGCTGGCGCGCGATCGGCGCCTCGAAAGTCGACCTTGTATTGTCCGATATGGCCCCCAACATGGCAGGAATCGACGCGGTGGATCAGCCAAGATCCATGTATCTGGCGGAGCTGGCGCTGGAGTTTGCCGACCGCGTGTTGGCCCCGGGAGGCGATGTGCTGGTGAAGCTGTTTCAGGGCGCGGGATTCGATGAGATCATCCAGCGAGGCCCGGCGGCGCTATGGGCGGGTGGTGACGAAAAAGCCGAAGGCGTCACGAACGCGCAGTCCTGAGATCTATCTGTTGGCGCGGCAGTTTGGGATGGTGTAAGTTCGGATGCGGCCTCCGAAGGAACGCGGGTCGGGCTATTTTGTCGTAATATGGTTGCGGCCGTAGGTGAAACTTGAACGATCTGACGAAACAAATTCTCTTGTGGGTCGCGTTGGCCGTCATCCTGCTCGCGATTTTCAGCCAATTCGGCATGCGCACGGGCCAGCCGGCAACCATCGATTACTCGCAATTTCTCTCCGATGTGAAGAGCAACAACGTCGATTCGGTGACGCTCAAGGGCGAGATCATCGAGGGCAAGCGCCGCGACGGCAACCAGTTCGTCACCTACAACCCGGAGACCAGCAACAGCGCGCTGATCGGGCTGCTGCAGTCGCCAGGGAGTCAAATTCCGCGGCGAGCCGCCGAAGCAGCAGTCGGTGCTCCTGCAGCTGCTGATCTCGGCCTTCCCGATCCTGATTCTCATCGGCTTCTGGGCGTATTTCATGCGCCAGATGCAGGGCGCCTCCGGCGGCCGCGGCGCCATGTCGTTCGGCAAGAGCCGGGCGCGGCTGCTGGGCGAGGACCAGGTCAACATCACCTTCGCCGACGTGGCAGGCGTCGAAGAGGCGAAGCAAGAAGTCGTCGAAATCGTCGACTTCTTGAAAGATCCCGGCAAGTTCCAGAAACTTGGCGGCAAGATCCCGAAAGGCGTGCTGATGGTCGGCTCCCCGGGAACCGGCAAGACGCTGCTCGCCCGGGCCATCGCGGGCGAAGCCAAGGTGCCGTTTTTCACCATTTCGGGCTCGGATTTCGTCGAAATGTTCGTCGGCGTCGGCGCCTCGCGCGTGCGCGACATGTTCGAGCAGGCGAAGAAACATGCGCCCTGCATCATTTTCATCGACGAGATCGATGCCGTGGGCCGCCATCGCGGCGCCGGCTTGGGCGGCGGCCACGACGAGCGCGAGCAAACGCTGAACCAGCTGCTGGTGGAGATGGACGGCTTCGAGGGCAACGAAGGCATCATCGTCATCGCCGCCACCAACCGGCCCGATGTGCTCGATCCGGCGCTGCTGCGGCCGGGCCGATTCGACCGCCAAGTCGTGGTGCCGCTGCCCGACGTGCGCGGCCGCGAGCAGATCCTCAAAGTACACATGCGCAAGGTGCCGCTCGGCGACAACGTCAAGCCGTCGGTCATCGCGCGCGGCACGCCCGGGTTTCTCGGGCGCGGATCTCGCCAACCTCGTGAACGAGGCGGCGCTGTTCGCGGCGCGCGGCAACAAGCGCTCGGTGACCATGGAGGAGTTCGAGCGCGCCAAGGACAAGATCATGATGGGCGCCGAGCGGCGCTCCATGGTCATGACCGAGGAGGAGAAGCGCAATACCGCGTATCACGAGTCGGGCCATGCCATCGTCGGCTTGTCCGTTCCCGAGCACGATCCCGGTCTACAAAGTGACCATCATTCCGCGCGGCCGCGCGCTCGGCGTCACCATGTTCCTGCCCGAACAGGACCGCTACAGCACCAGCAAGCGCCAGCTCGAGAGCCGCATTGCGACGCTGTTCGGCGGCCGGGTGGCCGAGGAGCTGGTATTCGGGCCGGATGCGGTGACCACGGGCGCATCGAATGACATCGAGCGCGCGACGGAGCTTGCGCGCAACATGGTCACCCGCTGGGGCCTGTCCGATCGGCTGGGTCCGCAAACCTACAGCGAAGAGTCCGGGCGAAGTCTTCCTGGGCCGCAGCGTGACCCAGCACAAGCAGGTGTCCGACGTGACCGCGCACGTCATCGACGAGGAAGTGCGGCGCGTGATCGACAGCAATTATCAGCGCGCCTACAAGATCATCCAGACCAACATGGACAAGCTGCAGGCGATGTCCGAGGCGCTGATCAAGTACGAGACGATCGATGAGGAGCAGATCAAGGACATCATGGAAGGCCGCGTGCCGCGTCCGCCGCGCGACTGGGACGACACACCGACCCCGACGCCGCGCGGGCCCCACGGCCGAGAAGCCCACCGCTCCGCTCGTCAGTCCGGCGGGGCAGCACTAGCCCTCGGGACGGCGGGGCTCGCCCTCTCGCGGCCGCGGCGACCTGTGGGCCGGGATCATGCAGTGGCAGTGCCGACATAGAACCATCGATCTGACGCGCCCGGTCGTCATGGGCATCTTGAACGTGACCCCTGATTCGTTTTCCGACGGTGGACGCTCACGCGAGCCTCGATGCGGCGGTCGAACGCGCCGCGCAGATGGTCGCCGAGGGCGCAGCGATCATCGACGTGGGCGGCGAGTCCACCCGCCCCGGCGCGCTCGCGGTCGAGGCGGCCGTAGAGCTCGCGCGCGTCGTGCCGGTGATCGAGCGCATCGCCGCCGGCTTCGACGTGGCGATCTCCGTCGACAGCAGCAAGCTCGAGGTGATGGCGGCTGCGGTGGCGGCGGGCGCGTGCATCGTCAACGACGTGTACGCGCTTGCGCGCGCCCGGCGCGCGCGAATGGGCGGCGGCGGCGGGGGTCGGCGTGTGCCTGATGCACATGCAGGGCGAGCCGCGCACCATGCAGGAGAATCCCCGGTATCATGATGTGGTGGCGGAGGTCGGCGCATTTCTTGCGGAGCGAACGCGCGGCGTGCCTGCGCGCGGGCATCGCGACCGAGGCGATCGCGCTCGACCCGGGCTTTGGCTTCGGCAAGCGGCACGAGCACAATTTGGCGCTGCTCAAGCATCTTGTCGCACCTTGCCGCCTTGGGCTCGCCGCTGCTCGTGGGCGTGTCGCGCAAGAGCCTCATCGGCCGAGTGCTCGGCCGGCCCGCGCCTGAGCGGCTGCACGGCGGCCTCGGGCTTGCGGCATGGGCGGTGAGCATGGGCGCACGCGTGGTGCGCACGCACGACGTCGCTGCCGACGCGGGATGCGATACGCATGGTCGAGCGCGGTTTTGGAAGGGAGACGCTCAATTGACGCAGTATTTCGGCACTGACGGCGTACGGGGCCGGGTCGGCGAGGCGCCGATGACGGTGGATTTCGCGCTGCGGCTCGCGAGCGCCGCCGCGCGGGTGCTCGCGCCCGACGGCGGCCGGGTGCTGATCGGCAAGGACACGCGCGTGTCGGGCTACATGTTCGAGTCGGCGCTCGAGGCGGGCTTCGTCGCCGCCGGCGTCGACGTGATGCTGATCGGTCCTCTGCCGACGCCCGGCATCGCGTACATGACGCAGCGCCTCGGCTGCAGCTTCGGCGTGGTCATCAGCGCCTCGCACAACCGCTACGAGGACAACGGCATCAAGTTCTTCGACGCGCACGGGCAGCAAGCTGTCCGACGAGGTCGAGCGCGCAGATCGAACGCGCTGCTCGACGGGCCCGTGGTGACGCGGGAATCGCAGCGCCTCGGCAAGGCGCTGCGCATCGACCGCAGCCGCACCCAGTACCAGGAGTTCTGCGCCTCGACGATCCCGGCCGGCATGACGCTCGAGGGCTTCAAGATCGTCGTCGACTGTGCCAACGGCGCCGGCTACAAGGTGGCGCCGCGCGTGCTCGCGGATCTCGGTGCGGAGATCGTGCCGATCGGCTGCTCGCCGAACGGCCGCAACATCAACGACGGCTGCGGTTCGACCGCGCCGGAGCTGCTGCAGCTGACGGTGCCGGGCGTGCGCGCGCAGGTCGGCCTCGCGCTCGACGGCGACGGCGACCGCGTCATGATGGTGGACGAGCTGGGCCGCTGCGTCGACGGCGATCAGCTGCTGTACATCCTGGCCGTCGCGCGCCGCGCCGCCGGGCAGCTGAAGGGCCCCGTGGTCGGCACGGTGATGAGCAATCTCGGGCTGGAGCACGCGCTTGCCGAGCGCGGCATCGAGTTTCGGCGCGCGCAGGTCGGCGACCGCCACGTGCTCGCCATGCTGCACGAGGTGGGGGGGACCCTGGGCGGCGAAACGTCGGGACATATCCTGTGTCTCGACAAGACCACCACGGGCGACGGCCTGATCAGCGCACTGCAGGTGCTCGCCGTCATGAAGAGCACCGGGGCGGGCCTCGCCGAACTGTGCGCGCCCATGCCCAAGTATCCCGCAGGTGCTGCTGAACGTGCGCGTGGCGCGCCGCTTCGATCCGATGAGCAGCCCGAGCGTTCTCGATCGGGTGAGCGCCCTGGAGCGCCGATTCAACGGGCGGGGCCGCATCGTGCTGCGCGCGTCCGGTACCGAACCGGTGATTCGGGTCATGGTCGAAGGCTATGATGCCGGCTGGTGAAGACGGGCGCCCGCGAAATCGCGGCCGAGGTCGAAGCGGTGGCAGCCACGGCGGCGGCGGAAGCGCCGGGCGCCGAAGCGGCCGACGCCGGCGCAGCCGGGCTTGCAGTTACCGGTCCGCGCGGCTAATCTTCGCCGCCTTTCCCGCAGGGGCCTCGGCCCCAAGGTGGTGGCTATGCGTCGTCCGGTGGTCGCAGGTAATTGGAAAATGCACGGATCGCGGTCCGCCAACGAGGCGTTGCTCGCCGATCTGGAGCAGAGGCTGAATCCGGAATGGCAGGTGGACATCGTGGTGTTTCCGCCCTATGTATACCTCGCCGAGGCGGTGCGCACGCTGAACGGGGGAGCCATCGGGGTGGGCGCGCAGGACCTGTGCGCCGAGCCGGTGGGCGCCTTCACAGGACAGGTGGCCGCCGCCATGCTCAAGGATGTCGGATGCCGCTACGTGATCGTCGGCCATTCGGAGCGGCGGCGTCTGTATCACGAAGATGACGTGCTGGTGGCGCGCAAGTTCGCCGCGGCGCTGCAGGCCGGGCTCACGCCGGTGCTGTGCGTCGGCGAGACGCTCGAAGAGCGCGAAGCGAATCGCACCGAGGCGGTCGTGGCGCGGCAGCTCGATGCGGTGACCGCGATGAACGGGGTGTCCTGCTTCGCGCACGCCATCGTCGCGTACGAGCCGGTATGGGCCATCGGCACGGGCCGCACGGCCTCGCCGCAGCAGGCGCAGGCGGTGCATGCGTACCTGCGCGGTCGGATCGGCACGCAAGATGCTAAGATGGCGCAGCGTTTGCGCATTCTGTACGGCGGCAGCGTCAAGGCCTCGAATGCGGCGGAGCTGTTTTCGATGCCCGATGTGGACGGCGGGTTGGTGGGCGGCGCTTCATTGAGCGCCGATGAGTTTCTGGAGATTTGCGCGGCTGCGGCCGTTCGCCATTGAGAGATCGCTATGCTGCGTGGATTAATTCTGGTCGGTGCATATTTTGCTTGCGCTGATGATCATCGGGCTCGTGCTCCTGCAGCGGGGCAAGGGCGCGGAGGCGGGCGCGGGATTCGGTTCCGGCGCCTCGGGAACCGTGTTCGGGGCGCGCGGCACGGCGACGCTGTTTTCCAAATTGACGGCGGTGTTTGCGGCACTGTTTTTCGCGACCAGCTTGACGCTGGCGTATTTGGGCACGCGTTCGACCGGCGAGCCGACCACCGTGCTCGAGCGCAGCGGCGCAGCCGCCGCCGGCGACCGCACCGCCGGCCGCGCCCGCGAAGAAGTAACTGCTGGAGTGTAGTCGAGAGCCGACGTGGCGAAATTGGTAGACGCGCTAGTTTGAGGGGCTAGTGGGGCAACCTGTGCCGGTTCGAGTCCGGCCGTCGGCACCATCATGTGAGCGCCAGCGTTCACGCGATCGCTTCGCGCGAGACCGCTTCGCGCGACTCGATTCGACGTGCCGACGCGGCGCGATGCGCCGGCGCCTGATATAATTAGTCGCTACTCCTCAAGTCAAGCGATACTGATGATGCTGCGACAGTATTTGCCGATATTGATCTTCATGGGCTTGGCCGCCGTGCTGGGCCTCGCCCTGTTCACGATCGGCTGGATCGCGGGCCCGCGGCGTCCGGATCCGGAGAAGCTGTCCCCCTACGAGTGCGGATTCGAGGCGTTCGAGGACTCGCGCATGCGCTTCGACGTGCGCTACTACCTGGTCGCGATCATCTTCATCGTCTTCGATCTCGAAATTGCGTTCTTTTTCCCATGGGCGGTCTCGTTGCGCACCACCGGCACGTTTGGTCTGCTGGCGATGCTGATATTCGCATTGGTGCTGGTGGTCGCGCTGGTTTACGACTACCGCAAGGGGGCGCTCGAATGGGATTAGCAGAGGCGTCCGCCGACTCAGGCTCGGTGCCCGGCTTCGAGGTCACCACCGTCGACAAGCTCATCAACTGGGCGCGCACCGGGTCGCTGTGGCCGATGACCTTCGGCCTCGCGTGCTGCGCGGTCGAGATGATGCACGCGGGAGCGGCGCGCTACGACCTCGACCGCTTCGGCGTGGTGTTTCGGCCGAGCCCGCGGCAGTCGGATGTGATGATCGTGGCCGGCACGCTGGTGCAACAAAATGGCGCCGGCATTGCGCAAGGTGTACGACCAGATGGCCGAGCCGCGCTGGGTCATCTCCATGGGATCGTGTGCGAACGGCGGCGGCTACTACCATTATTCCTATGCGGTGGTGCGCGGCTGCGACCGCATCGTGCCGGTCGATGTGTACGTGCCGGGCTGCCCGCCGACCGCGGAGGCGCTGCTGTACGGCATCATTCAGCTGCAGAACAAGATCAAGCGCAACAAGGCCATTATCCGATGACCGGCCAGGGCGACAACGGCGCGGGCCGCAGGTCCGCGGGAACGCCTCGCGGCGCTGATCGAGCAGGCGTTGCCGGGAAAGCTGCTGCGCGAGGCGAACCACACCGGCGAATTGACCTATGAAGTCGCGCCGGCGCGATCTGCTGCAGGCCGCGGCGACGCTGCGCGACGGAGCCGGCCTGCAATTCGAGATGTGCATGGACGTGTGCGGCGTCGATTATCTCCAGCACGGCCGCGCCGAATGGACCACCGAGCACGCCACGCTCTCCGGATTCAGCCGCGGCGTGGCGCGGCCGCGCCCGGCGTCGATGAGGCCCCCGGCGTCCATGCGGCCCCCGCCGGCGTCGATGCGGGCCGCGGCCGCCGCTTCGCGGTGGTCTATCATCTGCTGTCGATCGCACGCAACCAGCGGCTGCGCCTGAAGGTGTATCTGCGCGGACGACGAGTGAGCCGATGGTCGATTCGGTGACCGCCGTTTGGGGCGTCGGCCAATTGGTTCGAGCGGGAAGCCTTCGACCTGTTCGGCATCATGTTCAAGGGCCATCCGGATCTGCGCCGCATGCTCACCGACTATGGCTTCATCGGCCATCCGTTCCGCAAGGATTTCCCGCTGTCCGGCAACGTCGAGGTGCGCTACGACCCCGAGAAGGCGCGCGTGGTGTACCAACCGGTGAGCATCGAGCCGCGCGTGCTCGTGCCCAAGGTCATCCGCCACGACAACCGCTACGACCCGCCCTGACCGCCGCGCCTGCGGCGGCGCCGTCCGGTAAATCCGATGGCTGAAATACGCAATTACACGATGAATTTCGGCCCGCAGCATCCGGCCGCGCACGGCGTGCTGCGCCTGGTGCTCGAGATGGACGGCGAGGTCATCCAGAAGGCCGATCCGCACATCGGGCTTCTGCATCGCGCGACCGAGAAGCTGGCCGAGAGCAAGCCGTTCAACCAATCGATCGGCTACATGGACCGGCTCGACTACGTCTCGATGATGTGCAACGAGCATGCCTACGTGCATGGCGATCGAGAAGCTGCTCGGGCATCGAGCCGCCGCTGCGCGCGCAGTACATCCGCGTGATGTTCGACGAGATCACGCGCATTCTGAATCACCTGATGTGGCTGGGAGCGCATGCTCTCGACATCGGCGCCATGACGGTGTTCCTGTACTGCTTCCGCGAGCGCGAAGACCTGATGGACTGCTACGAGGCGGTGTCCGGCACGCGCATGCACGCGACCTACTATCGTCCGGGCGGCGTGTATCGCGATCTGCCGGAAGTCATGCCGAAGTATCAAACTTCGCAGTGGCGCAGCAAGAAGGACGTCGATCGGCTGAACGAGCGCCGCTCGGGCGGCCTGCTCGATTTCATCGCCGACTTCGCGCGGCGCTTTCCGGCCTGCATCGACGAATACGAAACGCTGCTCACCGACAACCGCATCTGGAAGCAGCGCACCGTCAACATCGGCGTCGTCTCCCCGGAGCGGGCCATGCAGCTCGGTTTCTCGGGCCCGATGCTGCGCGGTTCCGGCATCGAATGGGACCTGCGCAAGAAGCAGCCCTACGAGGTCTACGACCGCGTGGATTTCGATATCCCCGTGGGCGTCAACGGCGATTGCTACGACCGCTACCTGGTGCGCGTCGAGGAGCTGCGCCAATCGACGCGCATCATCGAGCAATGCGTCGACTGGCTGCAAGGACAACCCCGGGCCGGTCATGATCGACGATCGCAAAGTGCGCGCCGCCGCGGCGCGAAGAGATGAAGGGCGACATGGAGTCGCTTGATCCATCACTTCAAACTGTTCACCGAAGGCTATTGCGTGCCGGAGGGCGAGGCCTATGCCGCGGTCGAGGCGCCGAAGGGCGAGTTCGGCGTGTACCTGGTGTCGGACGGCGCGAACAAGCCGTATCGCCTGAAGGTGCGCGCGCCCGGGCTTCGCGCACCTCGCGCGCTCGATGAGATGGTGCGCGGCCACATGCTGGCCGACGTGGTGGCGGTGATCGGCACGCAGGATATCGTGTTCGGGGAGATCGACCGATGAGTGCGCTCAGGCAAGACGGTTGCGTCCGACACACGTGCGCGAGGAGATCGATCGCTGGGTGGCGAAGTTTCCGCCGGACCGCAAACGCTCGGCGGTGATTTCGGCGCTGCACGCCGCGCAGCACGAGAACAACGGCTTCCTGACCGCCGCCCTGATGGACGCGGTGGCGGCGTATCTCGGACTGCCGCCCATCCAGGTCTACGAGGTCGCGACCTTCTACTCCATGTTCGAGACCAAGCCCGTCGGCCGGCATCACGTGTCGGTCTGCACCAACATCTCCTGCATGCTGCGCGGCGCCGAAGAATCGTCGATCACATCGAGAAGAAGCTCGGCATCAAGACCGGCGAGAGCACGCCGGACGGGCGCATCTACCTGAAACGCGAGGAGGAGTGTCTCGCGGCCTGCACCGGCGCGCCGATGATGATGGTCGATCACGTCTATCACGAGAATCTGACGCCCGAGAGAGTCGATCGAGATTCTGGACGAATTGAAATGAGCCTGATCGGCATCGGCAAATGGCGCTAATGGCTTACGAGCAGAATCTGGTGTTGTTCGAGGCCCTCAAGCACGAGCGGCCGTGGACCCTGGAGGGCTACCGCGAATTCGGCGGCTATCGAGGCGTGGGAGAAGATCCTGCGCGAGAAGACGCCGCGCGAGAAGATCATCGACGAAGTGAAGACGTCGGGCCTGCGCGGCCGCGGCGGCGCCGCGTTTCCGACCGGGCGTGAAGTGGAGCTTCATGCCGCGCACCTCGCCGGTGCAGAAGTACGTGGTCTGCAACTCGGACGAGTCCGAGCCCGGCACCTGCCACGACCGCGACATCCTGCGCTACAACCCGCATTCGGTGATCGAGGGCATGGCGATCGGCGGCTATGCGATGACGCGCGACCGTGGGCTACAACTACATCCGCGGCGAATTTCTGGGCGAGCCGTTCCGCGCTTCGAGGCGGCTCTGGAAGAGGCGTACGCCGCGGGGCTGCTGGGCAAGAACATCCTGGGCTCCGGCGTCGATTTCGACCTCCACACGTTCGTCGGCGCGGGCGCCTACATCTGCGGCGAGGAAACCGCGCTGCTCGAGTCGCTGGAGGGCAAGCACGGCAAGCCGCGCTTCAAGCCGCCGTTCCCGGCGAACTTCGGCCTGTACGGCAAGCCCACCACGATCAACAACACCCAGAGCTTCGCCTCGGTGCCGACCATCCTGCGCAAGGGCGCGGCGTGGTTCGCGGACCTCGGGCCGGCCGAACTCCGGCGGCACCGATGATCTTTTCCGTGTCGGGCCACGTCGACAAGCCCGGCAACTTCGAACTGCCGCTCGGCATTCCGTTCGCCGAACTGCTGGCGATGGCGGGCGGCGTGTGGAAGGGCCGCAAGCTCAAGGCCGTGATTCCCGGCGGCTCCTCGGTGCCGGTGGTGCCGGCCGAGATCGATGATGGCGACTGAACATGGACTACGACTCGGTGAAGAAGGCCGGCTCCGTCGCTCGGCACCGGCGCGGTGATCGTCATGGACGAGACGACCTGCATGGTGCGCGCGCTCGAGCGCCTGGCGCGCTTCTACTATGTCGGAGTCCTGCGGCCAGTGCACGCCGTGCCGCGAAGGCACGGGCTGGCTGCGATCGCATGCTGAAGCGCATCATCGCCGGCCAGGGCCGCAGCGAGGACCTCGAGCTGCTGCTCGACGTCGCCAACCAGCATCGAGGGCCACACGATCTGCGCGCTGGGCGATGCGGCCGCGTGGCCGGTGCAGAGTTTCCTGAAGCACTACCGGCACGAGTTCGAGTACATGATCGAGCACCAGGGCCGCATGCCGATCGTCGAAGGCCAGCCGAGCACGCGCGCGGCATGAGCGGCGAACGCATGAGCGACGATCTGGTCAATATCGAGGTCGAACGGCGTGCCGCTGAAGGCGCGCAAGGGCCAGATGATCATGCAGGTCACCGACGCGGCCGACATCTACATTCCGCGCTTCTGCTATCACGACAAGCTCACCGTCGCGGCCAACTGCCGCATGTGCCTGGTCGAGGTGGAGAAGGCGCCGAAGCCGATGCCGGCCTGCGCCACGCCGGTGACGGAGGGCATGAAGGTGTTCACGAAGTCGCCGAAGGCGATCGCCGCGCAGCGGGCGACGATGGAATTCCTGCTGATCAATCATCCGCTCGACTGCCCGATCTGCGATCAGGGCGGCGAGTGCGAGCTGCAGGACCTCGCGATGGGCTACGGCCGCGACATCTCGCGCTTCACCGAGCGCAAGCGCGTCGTCAAGGACAAGAACCTCGGGCCGCTGGTCTCGACCGACATGACGCGCTGCATCCACTGCACGCGCTGCGTGCGCTTCGGCCAGGAGATCGCAGGGCTATCCGCAGCTCGGCACCACCGGCCGCGGCGAGAACATGCAGATCGGCACCTACGTCGAGCAGAGCGTCGACCACGAGCTGTCGGCGCAACATCATCGATCTGTGCCCGGTCGGCGCGCTCAACAACAAGCCGTTCCGCTACCACGCGCGCGCCTGGGAGATGACGCAGCAGCCGCTGGTGTCGCCGCACGACGCGCTTCGGCACGAACATCTACGCGCACGTGCTGCGCGGCAAGCTGATGCGCGTCGTGCCGCGCGAGAACGAGGAGATCAACGAGACCTGGATCGCCGACCGCGACCGCTTCGGCTTCGAGGGCATCTACTCGCGCCGAGCGCGTCGAGCAGCCGCATGATGCGCATCGACGGCGCGCTGCAGCCGGTCGATTGGGAGGTCGCGCTGACCGCGGCGGCCGAGGCGCTGCAGAAGGCGCACGCGAGCCACGGCGCCGCGAGCCTGGGATTTCTGGCCTCGCCGATCGGCGACCGTGGAGGAGATGTACCTGCTCGCGCGAATCGCGCGCGGCGCTCGGCAGCAACAACATCGACCATCGGCTGCGCCAGCTCGACTTCCGCGGCCAGGACGAGCGAGCCCGCGTTCCCGAGCCTCGGGCTGCAGATCGCCGACGTCGAGCTGCTCGAGGGCGTGCTCGTCGTCGGCTCGAACCTGCGCCACGAGATGCCGATGCTGGCGCATCGCATCCGCAAGGCCGCGGTCAAGCGCGGCGCGAAGGTCGCGTTCCTGAATCCGCGCGCGTTCGAGTACCTGTTCCCGGTCGCCGCCTACGCGAGTCGCGCAGGATCTGGCCGGGCGAGCTCGCCGCGGTCGTGCGCGCCGCGGCCGCGGCGGCCGGCAACGGCCGGTGCCGGACGGCGTGCGCGGCGCGACCGTCGAACGACGCGCATCGCGCGCTCGCCGCGCGCGCTGCGCTCGGGCGCGCGCCGCGCCATCATTCTGGGCACGCTCGGCGCAGCGCCATCCCGGCTACTCGGACCTCAGAGCGCTCGCCGCCGCGCTCGCGGAGCTGACCGGCGCGAGCGTCGGGCTCATCACCGAGGGCGCGAATGCCGCGGGCGCGTACCTCGCGGGCGCGGTGCCGCACCGCGAGCCGGGCGGCGCGCCGTCGGCGCGCGGCGGGCTGTCGGCGCGCGCCATGCTGGAGAGCCGGCTCAAGGCCTACGTGCTGTTCGGCGGCATCGATCCCGCCGACGATCTCGCCGGCGCCGCCCGAGGCGCTTGCGCGGCCGCGAGCTCGGTGGTCGCGGTCGACGCACGCATCTGCCCGAGAGCCTGCGCGAGCGTGGCGCACGTGGTGCTGCCGATCGGCTCGTTCGCCGAGAGCTCGGGCACCTTCGTGAACGTCGAGGGGCGCTGGCAGAGCTGGGCCGGCGCCGCGCGAGCCGGTCGGCGAGAGCCGCCCGGGCTGGAAGGTGCTGCGCGTGCTCGCGAACCTGCTGAACGTGCACGGCGTCGATTATCGTGAGCTCGGAGGAGGTTCGCGATGCGCTTGAAGACGCTGTGCGGCGACGCAGACGGCGCCGGCCGCCGACGGCGCGTCGGCGCGCGCGGCGCTGTCGGCGGCCGCGGCAAGCCGGGCCTCGGCAGCGCGGGCGCGTGGGTCGACATTCCGCCCTACCAGGTCGACGTGCTGGTGCGCGGCTCCGAATCGCTCGCGAAGACCAAGGACGGGCGCGCGGCCCGCACCGTGCTCTGACCATGTGGCAGTGGGATCCCATCGCGCGATTGGCTGTCGGGCCAGATCACGCCGTACTGGACCGCGCCGCTGCTGACGGCCGTGCAGATCCTGATCGTGATGATCGGCCTGATCCTGATCATGGCGTTCTACACGCTCGCCGAGCGCAAGGTCATCGGCTGGATGCAGGCGCGCAAGGGACCGAACCGCGTCAATCTGTTCTGGATCCCGGGCCTGGCCCAGCCGTTCGCGGACGTGGTCAAGCTGATGTTCAAGGAAATCGTGATCCCGGCGAACGCCAACGGGTTCCTGTTCCGCCTGGCGCCGTTCCTGTCGCTGGTGCCGGCGCTCGCGATCTGGGCGGTGATTCCGTTCTGCGCCCGGAGCGCGCCTTCGCCAACATCGATGCGGGCCTGCTGTACATCCTCGCGCTCACCTCGATGGGCGTGTACGGCATCATCCTCGCCGGCTGGGCGGCGAATTCCAAGTACGCGTTCCTGGGCGCGATGCGCTCGGCGGCGCAGATCGTCGCCTACGAGATCGCCATGGGCTTCGCGCATGGTCGGCGTGCTGATGGCCGCGGGCAGCCTCAACATCGGCGACATCGTCCAGCGCGCAGCAGGGCGGCCTGCTTCAGCTGGAACTGGTCCTGGCTGTTCCCGCTGTTGCTGGTGTATTTCATCTCGGGCGTCGCCGAGACCAACCGCGCGCCGTTCGACGTGGCGGAGGGCGAATCGGAGATCGTCGCCGGCTTCCACGTCGACTACTCCGGGCATGGCGTTCGCGCTGTTCTTCATCGCCGAATACGTCAACATGATCCTGATCTCGGCGCTGACCGTCATCTTCTTCTTCGGCGGCTGGCTCTCGCCGTTCGACGGCTGGCTGCCGGCCGTCGGTCCTGGCTCGCGCAGCCCGGGCTTCTTCTGGTTCGGCGCTGAAGACGCTGTTCTCCGATGTTCGTGCTTCCTCTGGTTCCGCGCGACCTTCCCGCGCTATCGCTACGATCAGATCATGCGCCTGGGCTGGAAGGTGCTGATTCCGGTGACGCTCGTGTGGCTCGCGGTCGGAGGGCGTCATGGCGTACGTCGCACGTGGGCCCGCTGGAAGGAGCAGCTGATGATGTCAGGCATCGCGCAATTTCGTCAAGACATTCCTGCTCTGGGAGCTGCTCGAGGGTCTGTCGGTGACCTGCAAGGCAGCTGTTCGCGCACCAAGATCACGGTGAACTACCCGGAAGAGAAGACGCCGCAAAGCGCCGCGCTTCCGCGGGCTGCATGCGCTGCGCCGCTACCCGAACGGCGAGGAGCGCTGCATCGCCTGCAAGCTGTGCGAGGCGGTGTGCCCGGCGCTCGCCATCACCATCGAGTCGGACGTGAGCAACGACGGCACGCGCCGCACGACGCGCTACGACATCGACCTGTTCAAGTGCATCTACTGCGGCTTCTGCGAGGAGGCCTGCCCGGTCGATGCCATCGTCGAGACCCGCATCCACGAATACCACATGGAGAACCGCGGCGAGAACATCATGACCAAGGACAAGCTGCTCGGCGATCGGCGAGCGCTACGAAGCCATGATCGCGGCCGACCGCGCCGCCGACGCGCGGTACCGCTGATGTTTCGCGACGCATCCTGTTCTTCATCTTCGCCGCCGTCCTGGTCTGCGCCGCGCTCGGCGTGATCCTGGCGCGCAATCCCGTGCACTGCGGCGCTGCTCCTGGTGCTGGCTTCTTCAACAGCGCGGTCATCTGGCTGCTGCTCGACGCGGAGTTCCTGGGCATCGTGCTGGTGCTGGTGTACGTGGGCGCGGTCATGGTGCTGTTCCTGTTCGTGGTGATGATGCTCGACATCGACACCGAGCAGCTTGCGCAAGGAGTTCGCGCGGCTACTGGCCGCTGGCGGTCGCCGTGGCGGGCTTCGTGGTGTTCGCGATCGTCAACGTGGTCGTGGTGAAGCACCTGGGCGGCGCGAGCTTCGGCACGGCGCCCGCCGCTGCCGGCGGACTATTCGAACACGCGCGACGCTCGGCAACGGCGCTGTTCACCCGCTACGCCTATCCCGTCGCAGCTCGCGGCGGTCATCCTGCTGGTGGCGAGCGTCGCGGCGATCATCCTCACCCTGCGCCAGCGCGCCGGGCGGCAAGCCGCAGGACATCGCGCAGCAGGTGGCGGTGCGGCGCCAAGGACCGCGTGCGGATCGTCAAGATGGCCTCCGGAGAAGACGAGCCATGATCACGCTCACCCACGTCCTGGCGCTCGTCCGGCGTCCTGTTCGCGATCGCGGTCGCCGGCGTGTTCCTGAACCGCAAGAACGTCATCGTGCTGCTGATGTGCATCGAGCTGATGCTGCTCGCGGTGAACTTCAATTTCGTCGCGTTCTCGCGCTTCTCGGGCGATATCGGCGGCCAGATCTTCGTGTTCTTCATCCTGACGGTGGCGGCGGCGGAGGCGGCCATCGGCCTGGCGATCCTGGTCGTGCTGTTCCGCGAGCGCCGCAGCATCAACGTCGAGGATCTCGACACGCTGCAAGGCTGAGGACAGCTGGATAGGAACAGCATGCAGTCGATTTATCTGACGATCGCGCTCGCGCCGCTGGTCGCGGCGATCGTCGCCGGGCCTGTTCGGCCGCATCATCGGACGCGGCGGCGCGCACAGCGTCACCATCGCTGGGCGTGGCGCTCGTCCTGCGCGCTGTCGCTGTACGTGCTGTACCAGATCGCTGTTCGACGGCATGGCGCCCTTCAACGGCCCGGTCTACACCTGGCTGCTCAGCGACGGCGCTGAGCATGCGAGGTCGGATTCCTGATCGACCGGCTGTCCGCGCTGATGATGGCGGTGGTGACCTTCGTGTCGCTGATGGTGCACATCTACACCATCGGCTACATGCACGACGACGACGGCTACCAGCGCTTCTTCAGCTACATCTCGCTGTTCACGTTCGCGATGCTGATGCTGGTGATGTCGAACAACTTCATGCAGCTGTTCTTCGGCTGGGAAGGCGGTCGGCGTCGTGTCCTACCTGCTGATCGGCTTCTGGTACACGCGGCCGACGGCGATCTTCGCGACCCTCAAGGCATTCCTGGTCAACCGCGTCGGCGACTTCGGCTTCCTGCTCGGCATCGCCGCGGTGCTGCGGTTACACGGGCTCGCTGGACTACGCGACGGTGTTCGCGCATGCGGACCGGATCGCTGCAGGCGCAGATCCACGTGAGCAGCACGGTCGCCTGGCCGGCGATCACCTTCACCTGCATCTGCCTGTTCATCGGCGCCATGGGCAAGTCCGCGCAGGTGCCGCTGCACGTGTGGCTGCCGGATTCGATGGAAGGCCCGACGCCGATCTCGGCGCTGATCCACGCCGCCACCATGGTGACGGCCGGCATCTTCATGGTGGCGCGCATGTCGCCGCTGTTCGAGCTGTCGCGAGACGGCGCTGTCGATGGTGCTGGTCATCGGCGCGACCACGGCGTTCTTCATGGGCCTCCTCGGCATCGTCAACAACGACATCAAGCGGGTGATCGCCTATTCGACGCTGTCGCAGCTCGGCTACATGACGGTGGCGCTCGGCGCGTCGGCCTACGGCGCCGGCATCTTCCACCTGATGACGCACGCCTTCTTCAAGGCGCTGCTGTTCCTCGCGGCCGGCTCGGTGATCATCGCCATGCACCATGAGCAGGACATGCGCCGATGGGCGGCCTGAAGAAGTACATGCCCATCACCTACTGGACGTTCCTGGTCGGCTCGCTGGCGCTGATCGGATTTCCCGGCATCGTCGGGCTTCTTCTCCAAGGATGCTGCTGATCGATGCGGTGCACGCGTCGCACCGCGCTGGGCGCGCGGCTACGCCTACTTCTGCGTGCTCGCTCGGCGTGTTCGTCACCGCGCTGTACACCTTCCGCATGTTCTTCATGACGTTCCACGGCAAGGAGCGCATGGATCACGAGACGCAGCGAGCATCTGCACGAGAGTCCCGTGGGTGGTGACGGTGCCGCTGATTCTGCTGGCCATTCCCTCGGTCGCTCATCGGCTGGCTCACCGTCGAGCCGGTGCTGTTCGGCGGCTACTTCGACGGTGCGATCCACGTGCTGCCGGCGCACGACGTGCTGCGACGAGATCGGCGAGGAGTTCCACGGCTCCGGCGCGTTCGTGTCTGCGACGGCGTTCACGCGGCGCCGGTGTGGCTCGCGCTGGCGCGGCGTCGTCGCCGCGTGGTATTCTTCCTGCAAGCAACCCGGCTGCCGGCGCGATGCCGCCGAGCGCCGGTTCAAGTGGCTGTACGCGATCCTGGTCAACAAGTACGGCTTCGACTGGTTCAACGAGCATGTCATCGCGCGCGCTGGCGCCGCGGCCTGGGCGGCGTGCTTGTGGAAGGTCGGCGACGAGACTCGTCATCGACGGCGCGCTGGTCAACGGCAGCGCGCGGCTCGTCGGCTGGCTCGGCGTCGGTGATGCGCTACGCGCAGTCCGGGTACCTCTATCACTACGCGTTCGCGATGATCCTCGGGCTGGCCTCGCTGCTGCTGTGGCTGATACTGGCGGCCATGACGATGACGACGATCACCTGCTCTCGAGCTGCTGATCTGGCTGCCCATCGTCGGCGGCTGTCGTCGTGCTGCTCGGCCTCGGCGAGCGCGCGAGCGCTCGCGCAGCTGGCTGGCGCTCGTGCGTCTCGCGTCGCTGACGCTTCGTCGTCAGCGTGCCGCTGTGGCACCGGCTTCAAGACCGGCACCGCGCGACATGCAGTTCGTCGAGCAGCATGCCGTGGATCCCGCGCTTCAACGCGGACTACTACACTCGGCGTCGACGGCATCTCGATGCCGCTGATCCTGCTGACCACCTTCACCGACCGTGCTGGTCGTGATCGCCGGCTGGGAAGCGATCGAGAAGCGCGTCGCCCAGTACTTCGCCGCGTTCCTGATCCTGGAAGGCCTGATGATCGGCGTGTTCGCGGCGCTCGACGCGCTGCTGTTCTACGTGTTCTGGGAAGCCATGCTGATGCCGATGTTCATCATCATCGGCATCTGGGGCGGCCCGCGGCGCGTGTACGCGACCATCAAGTTCTTCCTGTACACGTTCCTCGGCTCGGTGCTCATGCTGGTCGCGCTGATCTACCTGTACCTGAAGGCCGGCAGCTACGAGCATCGCGGCGTTCCAGAGCATGCCGCTCGACGCTGACCGAGCAGATGTTGATCTTCCTCGCCTTCCTCGCTCGCGTTCGCGGTCAAGGTGCCGATGTGGCCGGTGCACACCTGGCTGCCGGACGCGCACGTCGAGGCGCCGACCGGCGGCTCGGTGATCCTGGCGGCGATCATGCTGAAGATGGGCGGCTACGGCTTCCTGCGCTTCTCCCTGCCGATCGCGCCGGATGCGAGCCGCGAGCTCGACTGGCTGATCATCGCGCTGTCGCTGATCGCCGTGGTGTACATCGGCTTCGTGGCGCTCGTGCAGCGCGACATGAAGAAGCTGATCGCCTATTCGTCGATCGCGCACATGGGCTTCGTCACGCTGGGCATGTTCATCGGCTTTCAGATCGTGCGCGCACACCGGCAGCACCGACGCGGCATCGAGCTCGGGCTGGACGGCGCGCGTGGTGCAGATGATCTCGCACGGCCTGGTCTCCGGCGCCATGTTCCTCTGCGTCGGCGTGCATGTACGACCGCGTGCACAGCCGCGAGATCAGCGCCTACGGCGGCGTGGTGAACACCATGCCGAAGTTCGCCGCGTTCATGGTGCTGTTCGCCATGGCCAACTGCCGGCCTGCCCGGCACCTCGGGTTTCGTCGGCGAGTTCCTGGTGATCCTGGCCGCGTTCAAGGCGAACGTCTGGTATCGCGTTCCTGCGGCCACGACGCTGATCCTGGGCGCGGCCTATACGCTGTGGCTGGTCAAGCGCGTCATCTTCGGCGACGTCGCCAACGACCAGGTGCCGCGCTCAAGGATCTCAACGGCCGCGAGTTCCTGGTGCTCGGCGCTGCTCGCGGTCGCGGTGCTGCTCGTCGGCCTCTGGCCGGCGCCGCTGCTCGATGTCATGCGCGCCACGACGCAGCATCTGGCGCAGCAGCTGCTGGTCTCGAAGATCGAACCTGTAAGGTCGCTATGAACGGATTCAATGTCGCCGATTTCAATGCAGGCCTGACTACGCCAGCCCGGAGATCTTCCTGGGCGCGGCGGCGTGCGTCGATCCTGCTGCTGGACCTGTTCCTGTCGCGACGCGCAGCGGCGCTGGACGCGGTACTGCTTGCCGATGCTCAGCCTGATCGCTGACCGCCGTCACTGCGTGCGGCTCAGCCGGTGCCGCACGAGTCGTGGCGCTCGGCGGCACTGTTCGTGCTCGACCGCATGGCGCAGGTGCTGAAGGTCGTCGACGCTGCTCGACGGTCGCGGTGGTGTTCGTGTATTCCACGCGACTACCTGAAGCGCCGCGCGATTCTCAAGGGCGAGTACTACGTGCTCGGCCTGTTCGCCATGCTCGGGCATCATGGTGCTGATCTCGGCCGGCAGCCTGCATCACGCTGTATCTGGGGCTCGAGCTGCTGTCGCTGTCGCCTGTACGCGCATGGTCGCGTTCGACCGCGACTCGGGCATCGCCGCCGAAGTCGGCCATGAAGTATTTCGTGCTGGGCGCGATGGCCTCGGGCACGCTGCTGTACGGCATGTCGATCCTCTACGGCGTCACCGGCACACTCGAGCTCGCCGCGATCGCGGCGGTCGTGCACAGCGGCTACGCCGGACAATGATCGGGCTGCTGTTCGGCATCGCCTTCATCATCGTCGGCGTCGGCTTCAAGCTCGGCGCCGTGCCGTTCCACATGTGGATTCCGGACGTGTACGAGGGCGCGCCCACCTGCGTGACGCTGTTCATCGGCACGGCGTCGAAGCTCGCCGCCTTCGCGCTCGCCATGCGGCTGCTGCCCGAGGCGCTCGGCGGCCTGCACGGCCGACTGGAGCCAGATGCTGGTGGTGCTCGCGGTGCTGTCGATGGCGATCGGCAACATCGTCGCGATCGCGCAGACCAACCTCAAGCGCATGCTGGCGTATTCGACCATCTCGCACGTCGGATTCATGCTGCTCGGGATCCTCGCCGGCACGGCCGCAGGGCTATCAGGCCGCGATGTTCTACATGATCAGCTACGTCGATCGTCGCGGGCGGCGCTTCGGCATGATCCTGCTGCTGGCGCGCCAGGGCTTCGAGGCCGACAAGCTCGACGACTTCAAGGGCCTGAACGCGCGCAGCCCGTGGTTCGCCGGCATGATGGCTGATCCTGATGTTCAGCCTGGCCGGCGTGCCGCCGTTCGTCGGCTTCTGGGCCAAGCTCGGCGTCATGCAGGCGCGTCCTCGGCGTCGGCTACACGTGGCTTGCCGTGGTCGCGGTGCTGTTCTCGGTGGTCGGCGCGTTCTTCTACCTGCGCATCGTCAAGCTCATGTACTTCGACGAGCCGACCGACAACGCTCAAATCGGCGGCTCGACGCTGATGCGCACCGTGCTGCAGCGCCAACGTGCTGCTGGCGTTCGTCCTGGGCGTGGTCCCCGGCGCGCTGATCGCGCTGTGCCAGCGCGCGCTTCAATAGCGGCAAGGACAGCTGCCGGGGCGGCGACTTGCATTGGCAGGGCGACCCAGTACAATGCGCGGCTCTCCGGTGCGGGGTGGAGCAGTCTGGCAGCTCGTCGGGCTCATAACCCGAAGGTCGTAGGTTCAAATCCTACCCCCGCTACCAATTCCCATAAAAGACATTATTTATCAGTCACTTATCAGTGACATGATTTGAACCTTCGGCTGTTCGAGCGCCGCTGTACTGCGCCTATGCGTACGCCATGAAGAATCATCCCCTAGTCGGATCGACCAGGGCCCAAGGAACAGACTCAGCCGCTTGCTGTCGACTCTATTATACGCATCTTGCAGTTTGAGTATAATTCGTTATACTCATTTTGCGGATTGCGTATAGGAGTTTCCTATGGCCGCCCCGTCAATCGTCGTCCAGACCACTTATGCAGAGCTGCTAGAGCGCTGTGCAGCGGCAGCCTTTGGTGAGTCCTTTCCAGAGGATGGAACCTTTACTCCGAAAACGATTAAAGGACGTCGCTACTGGTACTTTCAAACGGCGTCTGCGGAAGGCCGCTCGCAACGATATGTTGGGCCGGAATCTCCCGAATTGCTCGAGCGGATCGCGCAGCATAAGCAAGCGCGAGATGATGAACGCGAGCGCCGAGCATTGGTATCGACGCTGGTGCGATCTTTAGGGCTTCTGCCGCCCATTCCGCAAATAGGCGAGGTCGTGGGGGTTCTAGCAAGATCGGGAGTCTTCAGGCTTCGCTCGGTACTCATCGGAACAGTGGCATATCAAGTATATCCCGCCATGCTGGGTATCAGACTTCCGGGCGCGCTGCTTCAAACAAGTGATATCGACGTCGCACAGTTCACGAGCGTTTCGATTGCGACGGGTGACGAAACCCCGCCGATGATTCATGTCCTTAAGAGCGCCGATAGAACATTTCGTGAGATACCGAACGTTTCCGGACACGGGCCCGCAACCAGCTATGGAGCGAAGGGCGGAGTTCGCGTCGATTTTGTCACGCCAAATGAGGGCCCTGACACAGATACCCCACAAATGCTTCCCGCGCTGAAGACAAATGCGCAGCCCTTGCGTTTCCTCGACTTTCTGATTCGCGACCCCGCGCCAGCCGTGATACTCCACGCGTCAGGCATTTACGTTCATGTTCCGGCGCCGGAGCGCTATGCGGTCCACAAACTGATCCTGTCCTTGTACCGGCCCGCGGCAGCCGCAAAGCGTGACAAAGATCTGCGGCAGGCGGAGCGATTGATTGAAGCTCTTGTGGAGAGACGCCCCGGCGAATTGAAGGACGTATGGGAAGAGGCCTATGAGCGCGGCCCGCATTGGCGAAAGTATCTTCTAGAAGGAATGCGGAATTTGGCCCCCCACGCGCGCGATCTAACGCTGAGGATTCTGGGACGCTCTCGTGACATCCTGCCAGGGATCGATTTGACATTCGATGGCTCAACTGCACGCTACGATTTCAGTCGAGATATCGTTAGGTTTGTCGGCGCGGCGTTTGGAAGTCCCGTTCAGTGCGCCATCAGCCGTGAGGCACTAGATGATCACTTTGGTACCGATGGTCTCGACAATGCTGGGCGGGTTGAGGCGTTCCAAAGAAACCGCTCGAAGTTTGAGAGGTTGGTTCGACGGAAATTCCTGTCTTGGCCAGTTGAGGAGCCGCAGCACGTGCTCGTTAAAACGATGGACGTCGAGCGGCTTTCGAATTTAAGCCGGTGAGCCAGGCGGGGGGACAGATGCCAAACTATGAACACAAAAAGATTATCGAGATGATCACGCAGCTTGATACACCGCCCTCCGACGTGCATGCATTTGCCGAATGGCGCAGAGGACCGTAGAAATCTTGCGCGCCCCGATAAGGGGGTCATAGGCGGTTTTATACCGTCCGAATTGCCGATCATGCTCGCCGATGACGAGGCGATCGGCGACGATCACGGCGTAGACGCGTACCGCCACCGTGCGCCCGGCACAGACGCACTCCACGCTGTAGCGGTTGCGTTCAAAGTGCACCAACGCGATGGAGGTGACGCGGCAGATCCGCTCGTGGAAGCCGTCGAAGGCCGGCAACATCGGCTGCAGCGAAGCGCGCTTTTCCTGCCAAAGCTCATCGACCGTGCGATCCGGGTGATCGGGATGGCTGCGTTGTGCCAGTTCCGTACAGCGAGTGGCGAGCCAGGCATTGAGCGCGGGCAGATCGGCAAAGCGCAGCTTCGAGGCAGCCACAGCGCCATAGATCGGACTGCATCACCGTTACCATGCGTCCGGTACGGTAACGATAGTGGTTTTTGCGGATTGAAGTTGGAGCGTGGTGAGCGTTTAAATTATTCTGTTCGAACGCAAGCCGGAAGAGGGCCAACTGCGGAAGAAAGTGGCTTTATGAAAGCGTCTTGGTAGTTCGTCCAATTGTCGGGAACCGCATGATCTAGTCGGGGATGGTTCGAGTGTCTGGGAGCTAGAGTATGAAAGTATCAACCTTGTCCGCAGCACTGCTTTCGTTGGCCTCCGTCGGCGCCGTGCAGGCACAAGAGATCATCACCACGGTGAACAACCCGTGGGAAGGCTTTTTCGCCGGTGCGAACATCGGCGGAGCATGGAATCACACCTGCAGCTCTTGGACGCCCGGACCCACCCGAAGCTGCGCAGCAAGGTGAACAGCCCAAGTCAAAAAAGAAGGAGAATCCGTAGAACAAGCCACCTAACATCGCTTGGGTTGGCAGTTGTTGATGCACGTCAAAAAGTAAGTTTTGTCTAACGGAATTCACGTCATGCTCTATACCATTGCAGTCGTATTGATCGTCCTTTGGCTTTTAGGTCTCATCACCTCATACACGATGGGCGGCGTCATTCACGTCCTCTTGGTCATCGCGATTGTGATGATCCTGGTTCAAGTCATTCAAGGCCGTCGTTCATAACTGAACTGCTCGAGGAGACACTTTGAACGCGCTTAAGATCGCCGCTCTTGCGCTGATCGCGGCCGGCATCCTGGGCTTGGTTTACGGTGGTCTTACCTACACCAAGGAGACTCATCAGGCGAAGATTGGCCCGTTCGAGATGGCAGTGAAAGAGAAGGAGACGATCAATATCCCGGTCTGGGCGGGCGTTGGGGCGATAGTGCTCGGCGCCGGGTTGCTGCTCGTTGGCAGCCGGAAGACCTAGCACCGCTGACGCTGCCGCAAGCACGTCACTCAGATAGTGAAACCCCAGGGTAGACACAACTTGAAGGCGACCACTATTGGCCGCTCCTTGCGGCAACGCTGCTGTGCTATGCGCTGCTGACACAGAGCGTCAAGATGCTGCTTCTTCGCCTAAAATGGATCTAAACAAGCTGCTTGCGGCATCGATGAAAGTTGAGAATGATTCTCACCATATTGGCGCCGCATCATGTTCAAACACGTGAGTTGGAAACTGATCGGCATCCTGGTTGCTGGGACCGTCGTAGTCGGCGCCGCGGCGGTGTATTGGATAGCGAACCGCGCCGTGCCACCGCGCTACGGGACGATAGCAGTGACGCAGGGAGACGTCGTCACCACCATCACCGCCAGTGGATCGGTCAATCCGGTGGTTGTCGTTGAGGTCGGGACGTATGTCTCGGGCACTATCGAGACCCTCAGCTGCGACTACAACACCCGCGTTCATAAGGGTCAGCTGTGCGCAAAGATCGACCCCAAGCCCTATCAGGTAGTTGTGGATCAGGACCAGGCTGATTTGGACGTTGCCAAGGCGCAACTCGTGAAGGACCGGGCCAATGTTGTCTATACGAAGATCACTCACGAGCGCGATGATCTTCTGTACAGCGAAGACTCGATTTCCCACGATGCCGCCGACAATGCGCTCAACGCCTATAATCAGGCAGTTGCGCTCGTCGACCTTGACGTCGCTCAGATCGCGCAAAAAGCCGCGGCGCTGAAGGCCGCTCAGATCAATTTAAATTACACCAACATCGTCTCGCCGGTGCAGGGCACAGTGGTGTCGCGCAATGTCACTGCCGGTCAAACCGTGGCCGCGAGCTTCCAAACACCGACTCTGTTTCTTATTGCCACGGACCTGACCAAAATGCAGGTCGATACCAACGTCAGCGAGTCCGATATCGCAGGCGCCGTTGAAGGCGCCAACGCTAGTTTCACAGTCGACGCCTTCCCTAATCGTACGTTCCAGGGACGCGTGGCCCAGGTCCGGCAGGCCCCTGTCAGTGTGCAGAATGTGATTACCTACGATGTGGTGATCACGGTCGATAATCTCGATCTGGCGCTCAAACCCGGCATGACGGCGACCGCCAGAATCGTCACGGCCCAATCGCTGAATGTGCTTAGAGTCCCATCGCAAGCGCTGCGCTTTACGCCGAGCGCTGCGGCCAAGCTTGGGCTCGCCAAACCCGTAAAATCCGGGCAGGGGGTAATCTGGGTAGAACGGGCCGGCAAGCTGGTCTCGATCCCTGTCACGGTAGGACTTGTGGACGACACCTACGCCGAGATCAAGGCGGGAGATCTAAAGCTCGGAGATCAGGTCGTCACATCTGAGGCTACGGCGGGTGCGCCCCACGTGTCATCCACCCCTTCGCTGAAATTGTAGAAGGACGACCGGCATGACCGACCCCGTCGTCCGCCTCATCGACCTGACTCGGTCATTCCAGCTTGGAGAGACGGAAGTTCATGCACTGCAGGGGGTCAGCCTTTCGATCGATCGCGGCGAATTCGTCGCCATAATGGGATCGTCGGGGTCGGGTAAGTCGACCATGATGAACATCATTGGCTGCCTCGACCGGCCGACCAGCGGGCAATTCGTTTTTGAGGGTCGCGATGTGGCGCGGCTGTCCGAACCAGATCTGGCAAACATCCGAAGCAACCGGATCGGCTTCGTGTTTCAGAGTTTCAATTTGCTCGCTCGTACGAGCGCGCTCGAAAATGTCATATTGCCGCTGCTTTACGGGGCAGCGGCGGCTCTGACTTCAAGCGAGCGGAAGGATCGCGGGCGCGAGATGCTTGCGAGCGTGGGCCTGGCCGAACGGGCGCGTAACATGCCCAATCAGCTCTCCGGGGGACAACAGCAACGCGTCGCGCTGGCCCGGGCGCTCATCAACCATCCCGCCGTACTGCTTGCCGACGAGCCGACCGGCAATCTCGATACGCGCACCTCCCATGAGATCATGGAAATCATTCGCAGACTCAATCGCGAGCAGGGCGTCACCGTAATAGTGGTAACCCACGAACCAGATATCGCCGCATACGCCGATCGGGTGATCATCATGCGCGATGGACGAATCCTCTCCGATGAGCATCAGGTCGCCGTCGTAACGCCGGACCACGCAGACTCCGGCCCCACGGCTGCGGCCGCAGCGAAGGTGGACAACACCGCGCTTCCTGACGAGACGTCCGGACTTCGCCTGGCCTTCCTGTCAATGATTGTTTCCGCCTCTTTGCAGGCCCTGGCACGCAATAAGCTGCGTTCGGCTTTGACCATGTTGGGTGTATTCATCGGGGTGGCTGCACTCATCGCCATGGTGGCCGTCGGAGACGGCGCCAGCGCAGCGGTGAAGAAACAGTTGGAAAGCTTGGGTACGAACATGGTCGTCGTCCAGCCCGGCGCCACAACCGCCGGCGGCGTTCGCGCTGGAGCGGGCAGCGCCTCAACTCTAACCGTGGTTGATGCGGAGACCATCTTGCGCGCCGACTCCGCCGTCCAGCGGGTCAGCTACCTGACCCGCCAGACCGGCCAGGTCCAATACGGCGACCAGAACTGGAGCACCGCGATCCAGGGCGTGACGCCAAGCTACCTTGACATCGTCAGTTGGCACATCGCCAGCGGCAGCTCCATGACCGAACAACAAAATGACACCGCGGAGACGGTCTGTTTGATCGGCCAGACGGTCTATCAGAACCTATTTCCTCCGGGACAGGATCCCATCGGGGCGGTGATTCTGATCAAGGGCGTTCCCATGCGGGTGATTGGGCTCCTCGCAAGCAAGGGGCAAACGGGCTTTGGACAGGATCAGGACGACGTGGTGATGATCCCGTTCAGTACAGCCGAGCGCAAAGTCTTAGGGGTTGCGGCACCGCAAACGGCCCAGAACCTTGTTAGCGCCAACTATCCACCGGCGCCTAACGCCTTCGGCATCAGCCCCCGCATGACCGGCTATGTCAACAGCATCTACGTCCAGGCCGGAGGTGCCGATCTGGTGAACACGGCGATCACTCAGGTGACGGGGACTCTCGCGCGGCGCCATCATATCCAAACCGGGCAGCTTGACGATTTCAGCGTCCGAAACCTCAGTCAGATTGCAGAAGCGCAGGAGAGTAGCAGCCAGGTCATGGCCGCGCTTCTGGCCATGGTCGCATCCATCTCCCTGCTGGTCGGCGGCATCGGAATCATGAACATCCTCTTGGTGTCCGTCACCGAGCGGACCCGGGAAATCGGCATCCGCATGGCGATTGGAGCACGTCGCCTGCAGGTGCTGCTCCAGTTCCTGGCCGAATCCGTGCTGTTGAGTGTGACCGGCGGCGTGGCCGGAATCGGATTCGGGCTGCTGGTGTCGTTCATCATTTCCAGGCTTGCACATTGGCCGACGCAAGTCTCCCTCACCGCCGTCCTCGGCGGCTTTGCGTTCTCGGCCGCGGTCGGGATCTTCTTCGGATACTATCCGGCTCGCAAGGCTGCCAACCTCAATCCGATCGAGGCGCTTCACTACGAATAGGGGGTCGATCGATCGACATTCGATCGCAAGACATGAAATGTAGGACCATTCGCCGATGGTCAGCCCTTGCAGAGTGCACGGACCTGTAGTTCCCTTCCATCCTGTTTAGAATGAGACAGTGACTGCGATCCCGACTCCGGGGTAATTGCGGTTATACAGGTAATACCCATCGCCGGAGTAATCGAGATATACGTCGTCGTTGTCGTACCACGTCGCAGCCCACGATTCCGGCCACGGATCCATGCACGTCACCCAATAGCCGTCGTACTGGAAGCGCGGATACCCGCCGACGAAGACCAGCGGCAGCCCGCCGATGCGGAAGAAGTGTTCATGGCCGAAGTACATTCGGAAGCGGTCGTCAGGGACTCGGTAGCCGTTATAGCCGCCGCGCTGCGCCCAAGTTCGGTGTTCGCTGCTCCACGATTTCGCGCGCGACTGCGTGAAGCCGCTCTGCACCTGCCCCGAATGTTGCGGAACGCCGCTATGGTGGACGCCACCATGCGTGGCGTCGTCGACCCGGACGCCCCCATGATAGGCGGCGTTGCGGTCGTGCCGCAGGTTTCTTGGCCTGCTCCTGATGTTCTTGGCCCTTGGCCCGGGCCTGTTCCTGATGTTCCTGGCCCTTGGCCTGTTCGTGTTGCTGGCCTTGCGCGTACCCAGGAGTCATGGCTCCGGCGAGAAAAATAGGACTGCTGCGCTGATCGCCAGTTCCGTCGTCATGTGTCTCACCTCTGAAGATTCAGTTGAAACTTCCTTCGTGACCGAGCCCTTTAAGCTTATTGCGCGATCGATGCATGTGATGTTTGAGCTTACTGTCACCCCGATCCAGGTATTCTGCAATTCGTAGAAACCGCAACTGGGGGCACGTTTCGGAGCGGCGAACTCTGCATGCTTGCTGACAGCTGTTGGGCCGATAGCGCCATGTCGGAGCGCGACCGCCCGGTCCTCCGACTTCAGTTCGCTGGGGTTACAGGTCCCGGTCGCGATGGGGGCGACGGGCTACTTCCAACTGTCGGCGACGGGCCGTCGCAATGAACACGCCAGCAGCGGGCCGCGGCCGAGACGCACTACCAAGTCGGGTTGCTGTGAATCGATACCCAGCCACTCGGTGAAAGGCGCGCGCACCGACAAAATACTGAAGACGGCGGGACGTCGACCTATGGTGATGTAGCGCGCCAAAGCATGTGGGCGGCGCGGCATATAAACCTCGGGGTCAACTCCCGTGCCAATTGCGGGCCCTTGACCACACGAACCTGCGCCCTCAATGCAGCTGCTTAATTGTGAAGCCGTTTTTCTTACTAGAAACCGTAGAACGGAATCGCAATGTCCCTGTAGACGCATTGTCGACGACGAGCGCCCTGTTTCAGTTGCGGCTCGCTCACCCGCATGGGACGCGAGTCCTGTGGTGCGCTGCGGCGCTCAGGCAGTAAAGCGCGTGTCTCGCTGGGCGTTGCGCGGATCAAACTGCAGTCCGGTCCGGGCCACGAGCGAGGTCTCCACGCGCCGGGCGAACGTCGTCACCGATATCGACATCGGGCTCCATCCGGATCTGCGCAAAAATGGCTTAGCCCGTTTGCGTTCCCAGCATTGTCTGCGCCGATTTTACGGCGCACTATAGCGGCGCGTATGCCCACGGCGGTCTGCACCGTGAGCGTATTACCACCACAATTCGCGCGTTCAAAACGCGCGACCCCCAGCTTGGCGCTTCGATGGAGGAGACGCACTTAACGTTTCAGAGCGAGCCCATCGGAAACATTTACCCCAGTATCACTCTACCCTTCCGATAGCGGAGTTCCGTCGCGGCCGAGAATCAACCCACATCAGGAGATACGACGATGAGCGCAGTACTCAAGGAAATCCCTACATCAACTCCAGTGAGCCAGTTCCTGGCCGCCCCGAAGAAGATGTTGATCAACGGTAAATGGGTCGGCGCCGCTTCCGGCAAGACCTTCGAGGTCACGAACCCGGCCACGGGTAACGTAATCGCACACGTGGCCGAAGGCGACAAGGCGGACATCGATGCGGCTGTGCAGGCCGCACGACGTGCTTTCGAGTCGGGGCCGTGGGCGACCATGACTCCCTCGGATCGCGGCAAGATCATCTGGCGCATTGGTGACCTGATCTCGAAGTATGCCGACGAACTCGCGGAGCTGGAGTCGCTCGACAACGGCAAGCCAATGGCGGTCGCCAAGGCGGCCGACGTCCCGCTGGCGGCGGACATCTTCCAGTACATGGCAGGCTGGGTTACAAAGATTGAGGGCAAGACGATTCCGCTGTCGGTCCTCTACACGCCCGGCGTGCGATACCACTCCTACACGCGGATGGAACCGATTGGTGTCGTGGGGCAGATCATTCCGTGGAACTTTCCATTGCTCATGGCCGCCTGGAAACTTTCGCCGGCACTGGCCACGGGTTGCACGATCGTCCTGAAGGTCGCCGAGGAGACCCCGCTCTCCGCACTACGATTGGGTGAGATTGTGCAGGAGGCCGGAGTGCCCCCGGGAGTCGTGAATATCGTCACCGGATTCGGCGCGACGGCGGGCGCGGCGCTGGCCGCTCATCCGGGCGTCGACAAGGTCGCGTTCACGGGGTCTACCGAAGTAGGGAAGCTCATCGTCCAGGCAGCCGCCCGCGACTTGAAGCATGTGTCGCTTGAACTCGGCGGCAAGTCACCGAATATCGTCCTTAAGGATGCCGACCTGGATGTCGCCATTCCCGGCGCGGCGAGCGCCATCTTCTTCAACCACGGTCAGTGCTGCTGCGCGGGTTCGCGCTTGTACGTCCAAAAGGACGTCTTCGAAAAGGTCGTGGAAGGAGTGGCGGCGCACGCGAAAGCGATCAAGCTTGGGCCTGGACTCGACCCCACGACCGAGATGGGTCCGATGGTGTCCGAGACGCAGCGCAACCGCGTATGCGGGTATCTTGACGCCGGCAAGCAGGAGGGCGCCCGAGCCCTCACGGGGGGCAAGGCGCGGGAAGGGGCAGGATATTTCGTGGAGCCCACCGTGTTCGTTGATACTCGCCCGAACATGAAGATCGTTCAGGAGGAGATCTTCGGACCCGTCGTGACCGCGATGCCGTTCAAGGAGATGGACGAGGATCTGGTCCGAGAGGCGAATGACAGCATCTATGGGCTCGCGGCTGGTATCTGGACTCGTGACATCAGTAAGGCACACCTATTGGCGGCGCAGATACAGGCTGGATCCGTCTGGGTCAATTGCTACAACATCTTCGACGCGGCACTGCCGTTCGGTGGCTACAAGCAGTCCGGTTGGGGGCGCGAAATGGGCGAATCGGTACTGGACAGTTATCTCAGCACCAAAGCCGTCACGGTCAGACTGTAGTTTCAGTTCAACGGGCGATGCAGGGACCCCGCTGCGGCGGGGTCCTTTTTAGGAGAGCATAAGAATTTTTGTGGGGTCTCAAGCCGTTGCCCGTCCTGGTGCACCAAAAGCAACGCTCCCCCCGACACTACTGGAGCAAGCATCGGGTCAATGCCGGTGGTGCGTAGGCGAGACAAGGGATCCTTCGCCCCTAGAATGAATATCGCCAAATTATGGATGCTATTGCGGGGCAACATTGAATGCGTCGGCAGCCGATCGTCCATGTCCCACGGACCGCCCGCGTGGGCGTGTCATATTCGTGACAGATCTTCATAGATTGCTTGACACAGTCTTCGCCGAGGCGTTTAAGGGTAGCCTCAGACGGTTGGATGCCGCCTTTTTTTAGCGGCTACAGGCGATCGGGCATAGGCCGTGAGACGCACAAGATGATGCTCGACCACTACCAGCAAACGAAGAATGTGCTCGTGAGCTACAGTACCAAGGCGCTGGGGTTCTTTTAGGCGGTATCAGCCGGGGAGGGAGTTCCTCTTGGATACGAAGAACAATGTCGGAAGGTGCACCGCTGAGATTTTGCGGGGCGGTTGGTTGTTGGCGGCGATGGTGCTGATGCCGCTGCTTGGCCATGGCGCGGCGGAGTACCAGGCGGTCACCACGGAGCGCCTGGCCAATGCGCAGCAAGACACGGGCTGGTTGATGTACCGGCGGAACTATGAAAGTACGGGCTACGCCCCGTTCGATCAAATCAACACCGCCAACGTGGCCCAGCTCAAGATCGCTTTCGAGCACAAAAGTGGTTTGAATCAAGGTCACGAAGCGGCGCCGGTAGTGAACGGTAAGTACCTGTTCGTCACCACGCCGATGGACCACGTGATCGCCATGGATGCGACCAACGGCAATGTGCTGTGGCAATACGAATACCCACTCGACAAGAAAGCTCTGAAGACCGTGTGTTGCGATGTCGTCAACCGCGGGGTCGCGCTGTACGGTGATCTCATGTACATGGGCACTCTCAGCAATCACGTTGTGGCTCTGGAAGCGGGGACCGGGAAAGTCAAATGGGATACGGAGCTTTCACCCCCGGGCGTCGGATTCGCCATCACCGGTGCGCCGCTCGTGGTCAACGGCAAGGTGATCATAGGAGACGGCGGCGGCGAGTACGGCGCGCGGGGATTCATCGTCGCCTTGGACGCGATGACGGGTAACGTCGAGTGGAAAACCTACACGACGGCGGCACCAGGGACACCAGGGGGCGACACGTGGCCGGAGGGAGCCTACGAAACTGGCGGCGGCAATCCGTGGATCACTGGCACCTACGACCGCACGACCAATACGCTCTACTGGGGCGTAGGCAACCCCGGTCCATGGCTCGCCACGTTGCGCCCGGGCGATAATCTGTACACGGACTCGGTGATGGCGTTGGACCCGGACACCGGGAAGCTGAAGTGGTACTACCAGTGGACACCGAACGACACGTGGGACTACGACGGTGTCAATGAGACGGTGATGACGAATCTCACGTATCAGGGCAAGACCTACCAGGCGCTGGTGCACGCAGATCGCAATGGCTGGTTTTATGCGCTTGACCGGACCAACGGCAAACTGATCTACGCAGAACCGTTCGTGCATGCGACCGCCATCATCGGCATGAAGAATGGGGTACCACAATTCGACCCGGAAATGCGGCCGACCGCCGACAAGCAGGTCTTCGCGTGCCCGAGTTTCCTGGGGGGCAAGAACTGGTGGCCAATGTCCATCGATCCGCAGACGCGGATGGCCTACATCCCGACGCAGCACGCCTGCATGGATATCAAGGGTGCGGCGCCAGTGGCGCACAAGGCGGGACTCGCGTTCCTCGATGAAACCTTCGAGGTCAAGCACGATCCGACCGACGATCACTGGGGATCGGTGCAGGCAGTCGACCTCGATACCGGCAAACAGGTTTGGCAGTATGAAACTCATCTGCCCTGGTCAGGCGCGACGCTGGCAACTGCCGGTGGGGTGATGTTCAGCGGCAGCACCGATGGTCATTTCATGGCGTTCGAAGCCAAGACCGGCAAAGTGCTCTGGACCAGCCCACAGCTGAGTTCCGGGATTATCGGTGTTCCCACGACTTATATGGTGGACGGCAAGCAGTACGTGGCCGTATGGGCCGGTTGGGGTGGTGCGGGTCCGATCTGGGGCGGTCAAATGGCCAACGATCCGCAGGTCAAGGCGATTCCGAGAGGCGGGCACCTCTATGTCTTTGCCCTTTAACAATCGCCACGCTCAATTAGTCGCATTATTGTTCAGTGCGGTACTCGCGCACCGCGCTGGGGTATCGGTATCGTTGAACGTGTGCGTTGTTCAGGCGAAGCCCACGATCGCGATGGACGCGCGCGTCGCCCGGGCGGTCGCCGAGACAAAAGGATACGTGCCGCCTCGCATCAAGGCGACGGCGGCGTACGCGAGCACCGGATCCGCGACGACCGACGCGGCCCGGAGTTCTGCGTGGGTGGCGAACCCGCATCTGCGGCCTGCGATTTATGTTCAAACGGGGTCCACTTCATCGCCCGAGGGAAATCTCCTTAAGGTGGCGGATGTTACAACGCCGCAGCCCGTCGATAAAAACCTCGGCCCTCCTCCGCCGCTTTACACCAAGGAACAAGCGAAGAAGGGCCTCCTTGGCTACCTCCAAAACTGCGCGTCGTGTCACGGTCCGGCGCTCGACGGGCAGCCTGGCGGGTTTTCCGGGCCGGCGCTGAAGGGTGCGGAATTTGCCGATCCGAGTTACGATTTTCATGTCAGCGACATCTTCAATTTCGTGGCGAAGTTGATGCCTTCGGCGACGCCCGGTAGCCTGCCGCCCGACGTGTACGTCGCGATCATGGCCTTCATTTTGCAGCAGAACGGCTATCCCGCGGGGTCGCGGGAACTCACGTACGATGAGGCGATGACATCAAGCGTGCCTATACGCTACTACGGAAAATCGCCCTGAAGCTGCTAGGCTTCCCCCTTCTTCGGGTCGAAGAAGACCTCGTAGCAGTCGACGTCACAGGCATGCCCGACACGCCACCTGAAACAGGGCGCTAGCTCGGGCTGCGCGGTGCAGCGAAATCTGCATGTCATCGGCACGCGTCATGGACGTCATAATTCCCGGCATCGTTCACGACGTTGAGGTAGGCGACGCGGTCACTCCGATTGCCGCCCTACGGCGAGGCCAACTGTCCGCGCGTCTCGGATAACCGGCGCGCCGGGCGCCCTGGTCCGTCGTATTACTTTGTCAACTTGCCGAAGCTCCACGTGGGCGCACCGCCGTTGACGACCGTCATTATTGCGCCGTTCAGCGCCGCGTCGTATTCGTCGGCGGTCAATGTGAAGACGAGGCGCTCGGTCCCGCCATCGGCGTAGCGCGACAGTGTGAATCGACCCGACCCGATGCGCAGCTCGGGCAGCGCGCCACCAACCCGGAACGGGCGGCTCGAAGCAACCTCGATTTCCACTACCTGGCCGCCCTCCTCAATTTGCTTCGAGCTGTCCAGATGCCGAATGCCGACGATGCGGTTGACGTCGGTTGCGTCGGCCTCGGCTTGCGCCGCCCCGTCGGTCTCGCCAGCCGACTCTGCGAAAGTCGCGGCAGCTGCAAGCCCGCCTGGACCGGCCTTCTGCTTCGTCAATCCAGCGTTTCCCAGTATCAACGATCGGTTGGAGGTCTGGTCGAATGTGAAGCGCACACCGCGGAATTGCGTCAGGTTGGCACCAAGGAACGCCATCAGCGAAACGCGAACGGTCTGGAACACCACGTTGTTGCTGATAGAACCGACCGGGCGGCGGACCGATGCGACCGATTTGAGCGTGATCGGCGTCGACAGGCTGTTGTCGCTGTTGACCAGCGCGATCGAGAAATCGACATCGCCCCCCGGACTCGGCGACGAACTGCACAGCGTCCCCGAGCATTGCAGGGCGACGCGGAATTGGAGGGTGGGGAACGATGACACGTTGAGCGGCACGCCAATATTCGATGCATTGATCTGCAGGAAAGTGCTGGGGCCTGGCGAGGTCCAGCTAACAGTCGCCGCGCGCTGGGTGACGTCGTCGCTGGGGCTCCCCGAGCCATGACTGTAGGTCGATAGGCCGGAGGACTGATTGGCGACGTTCTCACTCGACGTACCGGTCGCCTTGTCGAAGTTGTCGACGATGAAGTTCTGCGAACTGCGCGGGGTGGGCGTGAAACCGCGCGCGTACTCGGTGATCGAGGTCAAACTGGCCGGCAGCGGAAAGCTGGGATCAAATCGCTGTGCCTGGGAGGGATGGAGCGTCGCGCCGATATTCGCCCACATGAACGGGATCACTGTCTGCGATGCTGTCTTCCGCTGTTTGGGCGAGCCCAGGGTTTGCGGGAAAAGCGGCGTTTGACCCATGCAGCTGGCGGCATCGGACTGTTGCCATTGGGTGTTATAGAAATCGTGGTTCGCACCGTACACCTCGAAGGTCGATTTCCTCCACGAAGTCGCCTCGGTCGTGATGAGCAACATACGGTCGAATGGTTTTAGGCCCTCTAGGTCCGAGACGTCGCCGTCACAGCCCGGCAGCAACACATTCCATGTCATATCCTCCGCATTGAGTATGCGGCTCGTCTGCCCGTCCACCGGACCGATCTCGAACAGCCCCTGGAAGATGATCGGGCCGGTTCGTGCGGGCCAGGGGCTTCCGGGGTCTTTGTATTGGGCCACGGCGGCACGCATACCTTCACCACCGCGCGAATGCCCCATTAAGCCAACGTGAGAGTAGTCCAGCATGTTCAGCAATGAAAAACCCAGTGACGCGGGCGTAGCGGCGCTGCCCGTGTTCCACTTCGCCAACTCCTCGAGATGGCGCAGCACCATCCGGCCGCGGCGCAGATTCAATCCGTTATCGCCCGAAACGCCGGGCGCGGCATTAATGCCGCGATCGGTATTGATCGACACGACGACGTAGCCCTTCGCCGAAAGCGAGGTTGCGAGATACTCATAGCCGGCATGGCTGGGTACGACCACATAACCGGCCGGGCAGGTGCCCGTGGTCGTGTAGTCGCTGTTATCGTCGATCCGAATGCCGAGCGCGGCGTCGAAATGTCCGCAGGTCGCGTGATTGCCGTGCAGAAACACGACGAGTGGATACGGGCCGCCCGTATCCGGGCGGTAGACACGAGCCCAGAGCTCGGTCTCCAGATCAGTCGTGACTTCGGCGTCGAACGACGCCGGCAGCTTGTACTCGCCCTCGATTACGGTGAATGAAGCCGCGCTTGCGCACAGCACCAGCGACAGGCCGGCGCAGGCGGCCGTCGATTTTAGAACGCGCAACAGCCAAGCCATTCGGTCTCCACGGAAGGGTGGAACGGTCAATGCCATTGTACAGATGCGAAGGATAAAGCACCTAATTAATCCATCGAGGGCCGCGCCCGCCCGCGGGCGACGCATCCCGTGGTCGGTATTTCTGAAGGCGCACTGGAAAGCGCTTGCGGCCACCGACTTCTTTACCGTCGAGGTCATGCATCATTACAACGAGGAGCGATTACACGCGACCTTAGGTTACATGGCGCCTGCGATTTGGCACCGTGGACAACCGGATCAAGTTCGAGACGAGCGTGCGCGGCGAATTGCTGCGGCCCGTGCGCATCGGAAAACCATGAATCAGCAGCGATTTACTCAGGCAGCCTGAGCAGTGAAAGTCTCCCTTTCACGCCCAAGCCCGACTTGACATGAAGCGCGACACAGGTGTCTCACGTCACATTGGCACAGAGGGACAATGAATCGAGTCTTCGCTTTGTTACCGATTTGCAATTGATTTGCAGTTGGTGCTCAAAAGCTGGGAAATGCAGTCTTTAAGGGCGATTAGAATGTCATTTGAAAACAGTTATTTGTGTGCATTTATGATGTGCGACTGCGCGAGTCGGAGGTCTTGAAAACCGGCAACCCGCAAGGGGTTTTAATTCGTAAAACCGCCAACTCACGCCGCGAGCGACAGCGGAAGGTAGGCGTTACGAGAATCGCGCCCCCGCTATCAATCTAAAAATAACCAATTGATTTTAAAGACGTTTTTAACGAGGCGCGTCGGAGGTGCGTCAGAATGGATCCGCGACTACCGCTACATGATGCGCAATTGATCTGCTTGATGCGCGACAACCTGTACCTTCCCGCCAGGCGCCAATTCGGCTATTGAAATAAGTCCCGGAGACCTTCCGGGTTGAACGGGCCCAACGGCCACAATACAATCTCGCCTTCACCTACTATCGTCGAACCGCTCGTTTCTTGACAGCGACGGGCAACCTAAAGTTATGCGCTTGTCCAGAAGACCCGCCTTCGTCTGTACGCTTCCGAACATAGTTGCATAATGGCTTCCCACGATTGTGCACCCAAAATAGCTGGCGTTGATCTGACGTGGATCCTCGTTGGCAGTTGTCGCTGTGCTTCAAAAAAAATTGTCTAAAGGAAATCACGACGTCACTCAGATAGTGAACCCCGGGGTAGACACGACTGAAGGCGACCGCGGCAGTCCTCAGGCCTTCGGCCCCTCCGCTAACTCTTTGGGGCTATAGGAAAGCCCCCATTCTGGAGATCACGGCCCTTCGGATAGGCTGGGCCCGCCCACTACATACGCGAACCCAATAGAATGACCGCCATCCTGCCCAAACGCTTGCTCGCCTCCGATCGGCACAAGATCCGAACTATTCGCGTCTCGCCAATCGTAGCCGAGTCGGCGGCTATGGATGCAGCACAAGTCTATGCGAAACTGAACACCCGCCCGGATGGGTTGACCTCCGTCGAGGCGCAGGAGCGTCTCGAACAGTACGGGCCCAATGTCCTCGCCAAGGACCAGCGTGCGGGTGTCGGTAAATTGCTCTGGCACGCGGCTCTCAACCCGCTGGTGCTTCTGCTTGCAGCGCTGGCGACGATCTCATTTGCGACCGGCGACGTCCGGTCCGCGGCGGTGATGCTATCGATGATTGTGCTGAGCGTCGGCTTGAAGCTGATTCAAGAGACCAGGGCCGATAGCGCTGCGGCAAAGCTCAAGGCGATGATCTCGGTGACGGCTACCGTATGCCGCGACGGCGTGGTACAGGAGATCGCCGTTGCGCGGCTGGTTCCGGGCGATGTCGTGCAACTCACCGCCGGGGACATGGTTCCCGGCGACGTGAGGATTGTAAAGGCAAAGGACCTGTTCGTGATTCAGGGATCGCTGACCGGCGAGAGCTTCCCGGTCGAGAAATCCGAGGTCCCGACAAATGCCGCGGACGCCGCGACCGCACCAATCGCGCTGAGCAATGTCGCGTTCCTCGGCACCAGCGTCGAAAGCGGCGCGGCCAACGCCGTGGTCGTGGCGACGGGCAAGTACACCTATCTGGGCTGCATGGCCGAGTCCCTGCAGGAGCCGCAAGCGCAGACGTCCTTCGATCGCGGAATCGCTCAGTTTACCTGGCTCATGCTGCGCTTCATGCTGGTGATGGTGCCGTTAGTGTTTCTCATCAATGGCCTGACCAAGCACAATTGGATACAGGCCTTCTTTTTCGCGTTGGCGGTAGCCGTCGGCCTGACGCCGGAAATGCTGCCGATGATCGTGACCGTGTGCCTGTCGAAGGGTGCGGTGGCGATGGGGCGCAAGAAAGTCATCGTCAAACGCATAAACGCCATCCAGAACCTGGGCGCGATGGACGTGCTTTGCACTGACAAGACCGGAACACTGACCACGGACCGAGTCGTTCTCGAGCGCTATTGCAACGTCATGCTTCGCGAGGACGACGGGGTACTCGCGCTCGCGTATCTGAACAGTCACTTTCAGACCGGACTGAAGAATGTCCTCGACCGCGCGGTGCTGGCGCATACCGAGACGCATGTCGAGGCAAAAATTGCCGAATTCAGCAAGGTCGATGAGATCCCGTTCGACTTCCAGCGACGCGTCATGTCGGTAGTGGTCCGCACGCCCGAAGGCAAGGACCGAATCATTTCCAAGGGCGCCCCGGAGTCGATGTTTCCCAAATGCCGCAGCGCCGAGCTGGACGGCTCGTTTCTGCCGATGGATCACCAGCACATCGAGAATCTCCAGAAAGAGTACGAGCTGCTGAGTGCGGACGGCTTCCGCGTGCTCGCCATCGCAACCAAGGACGTCGAGCCGCGCGCCGCCGTGGCGGGCGGTGCCACCCCTTACGGCAAGGCCGACGAGCAAGATCTGATCCTGCGGGGCTATGTGGCATTCCTCGATCCGCCCAAGGAGGGCGCCGCCGCGGCGATCGAGGCCCTGCAGAGGCACGGCATCGCGGTCAAGGTCGTGACCGGCGACAACGATCTGGTGGCCCGCAAAATCTGTAAAGAGGTCGGATTGTCGAGCGAGTTGGTCTTGTCGGGTGATCGAGGTGGAGAAGATGAGCGCCGAGCAACTCGCCGACGCCGCTGAGAACACCACGCTATTCGTACGCGTCTCACCAGCGCACAAGCAACGGATCATCAAGGCGCTGCAATCGCGCAAGCACACCGTCGGATTCATGGGCGACGGCATCAACGATGCCCCCGCGCTGCACGCCGCCGACGTGGGCATCAGCGTGGACACCGCCGTGGACATCGCCAAAGAGGCGGCTGACATGATCCTTCTGGAGAAATCGCTGCTCGTGCTGGACGAAGGCGTGATCGAGGGCCGCAAGGTTTTCTCAAATATCATCAAGTACGTCCGCATGGGAGCATCAAGTAACTTCGGCAATATGTTCAGCGTGCTAGGGGCGAGTGTCTTCGTGCCGTTCCTTCCGATGCTGCCAGTGCAGATTCTGGCCAACAATCTGCTCTACGATATCGGCCAGACCACCATTCCCACCGACGCCGTGGACCCGGAGCGCATCGCCGCGCCGCGCCGGTGGGATCTCGCAGAACTCACTCGATTCGTCCTCTTTATCGGCCCGTGTTCGTCGGTATTCGACTATACGACCTATTTCATGATGCTCTACCTTTTCAACTGCTGGGACGTCTCGACGCCGCCGGCGGCAGCGCACAGCGCAAGCCTCTTTCAGACCGGCTGGTTCGTCGAGAGCCTGTTGACGCAGACACTGATCATTCACGTCATCCGAACCAACAAGATTCCAATGCTGCAGAGCCGATCATCCTGGCCGGTGCTGGTGATGAGCCTGGTCATCATGGCGACCGGAATCGCCATCCCATACTCGCCCTTGGGCCCCTACCTGGGATTCTCCAAGCTGCCGGCGCTCTATTGGCCGCTCCTTGCGGCAACGCTGCTGTGCTATGTGCTGCTGACACAGAGCGTCAAGATGCTGCTTCTTCGCCTAAAATGGATCTAAACAAGCTGCTTGCAGCGTCGCGCGAGAGTCGCCACCATATCCAAATCGGGCAGCTTGACGATTTCAGCGTCCGAAACCTCAGTCAGATTGCAGAAGCGCAGGAGAGTAGCAGCCAGGTCATGGCCGCGCTTCTGGCCATGGTCGCCTCCATCTCCCTGCTGGTCGGCGGCATCGGAATCATGAACATCCTTTTGGTGTCCGTCACCGAGCGGACCCGGGAAATCGGCATCCGCATGGCGATTGGAGCACGTCGCCTGCAGGTCCTGCTCCAGTTCCTGGCCGAATCGGTGCTGTTGAGTGTGACCGGCGGCGTGGCCGGAATCGGATTCGGGCTGCTGGTGTCGTTCATCATTTCCAGGTTTGCACATTGGCCGACGCAAGTCTCCCTCACCGCCGTCCTCGGCGGTTTTGCGTTCTCGGCTGCGGTCGGGATCTTCTTCGGATACTACCCGGCGCGCAAGGCCGCCAACCTCAATCCGATCGAAGCGCTACACTACGAGTAGGCGCCAGCGAGGTCGATCGACAATCGATCGCAGGCCATGACCCCGATTACCGACGATGTCCCTTCGACAGTTCGCTACGCCGCACCGGAATCCGCAGAAGTGCTTTTGTCCTCTCTTTACCGGCGTCCGCTTCAGTTGAGTCGAATCTCCACAGAGCGGCGGACAGATTCGAGCCGCGGCGCCATTCAGCCAAATCTCCTTCACGCGAGGGTAACGCAACCCGTGTGTTGGCCAGGGCAGTCGCGGGTGCAGCCGCCACCAAGGGTGCGGCCACGACCAGAGGATCGGCCACCACATAGCTCACCCCCACTCCCCCGGCCGTCTTTTCGGTGACCGAGAGAGTCTCCTTCAAACTCACCGCCCCGGTGAGGCTGCCGAGCGAAACCGGATCATCATTGAAGTAGGTCTGTGCTGCTGCCAACGTCGTGAACGTTTTCGACACGAGCGAAGTGGCGCCGTTGAACACCGTAAAGGTCAAGCGCGTGAATACACCGCTATATTGATTGATGCTCAACAGCCCGAGCGTGACCGCATTCGTGCCCGTCAAATTGTAGTTCTGTGTATTGCTCGCAGTGTAGACGATGCTCCCGGCGCTGCTCGCGGAGTAATTCGTACCCAACACGCCGGCACCGAACACGGTCGAACCGCTCGATTTCAAGGAGGATGCGACGGTGGGCGTGATTATGGACGACACCACGCCTGCCGTCGGCAGTCCCATCGCCCCCGCGTAGGCGCCATAGCCGTTGTACGAAGTGCCCACGGTGCCGAACCAGGTCCCGCTCACATTCGCCTGGGTCCACGTGGACACGCCGCTATTGTTCGCAGGGGCGCTCGCGTTCGCCACTGCCGTATCAACGGGCGCGGTCGCCGAACTCTCGGCCGTGCTTTGGGTGCTTGAGATTCCCGTCACCGTACCCATGGCTCTGGCGATGGCGCTGCCCGCGATGGTGCCGATCGAGGTGCTGCGGGCGGTTGCTGTTGCCTTTGCGCCGACCGTGCCGTTCCACGAGCTGGCCGTCGCGCTCGCGCTGACTCTATTGTCGCTCGCCGAGTCGCCGATCGCTGTGGCCAGCGCCGTCGATGCGCCTGGGGTGCTTCCGCCCCCGCCGATTGCGTTCGCCGTCGAGGAAGCCGTGTAAGGCGAGGTCACAACGTCCGTTGCCGTCGCCGCCCCGCCCGAACCGCTCGAGGCAGCTCCGCCGGTTGCGCTAACACTTCCGTAGATGGCAGGTGTACCGGCTGCGGTCGAGGTCAGGTACAGGTTCGCCGTCCCGGCTCCCGCCTTGCCCGCGGTTCCGCTCGTGGTACCGCCGCCTGCTCCGCCGTCAGCCACGATGCTTGCATCGATATAACTGGCCGTCCCGTCCGTATACGCCGTCGAGCTGGTGCCCAGGCTCGATGTGGCGGCGCCGCCGGCGCCGCCTGTCGCGGTCGCCGAACCCCCGCCGGCGCCACCGTAGGCATCCTGAGACAAATACAAGGAACCCGCAGTACCGCCGCTGACCGCATTGGTCAGCGTCGAGGCCGCGCCCGCACCGCCTTTCGCCCCGGAGTACCCATAGCCGCCGGCGCCGCCGGTTTGGGAAGCCGTGGCACTGCTCGTACCGCTGCCCGTACTCGCCGTAGCCTTGCTTGCGGCCGCGGCGCCGGCGCCGCCGCTGTTGCCGCTTCCATAGCCGGCGCCCCCTGATCCGCCCGTGGCGTTGGCCACGACGGTCGCGTTGCCCGAAGTACTGGTACCCGTGAGGGTGGTGGTCCCTTTGTTTCCTGCAACCCCGCTCACACTGCCGTCGCTGGCGCCGCCGTTTCCACCCTGTGCGGTCCCGATCAAATTGAGCGACCCGGTGCTCTTGTCCACACTACTTACCGTACCCGTTCCGCCGGCGGCCGCCGTTCCCGAAGTGGTGTCGCCGCCGGTCCCGCCCGTGGCCGTGAGTTGAACCGCTAGCGCACTCGCCACCGTGTCCGTGTACGGACTCGCCGTGGTACCGAGGGTCGAACTTGCCTTCCCGCCCGCACCCGCGACCGAGGTTGCCGAACCGCCGCCCGCGCCGCCCGCGGCGTATTGATCCAAAGTCAACGCACCCGTCGTGCTTCCAGAGACCGCATTCGTCGCGGTTGACGCCCCTCCCGCTCCGCCGGCGGCCCCCGAGTTACCGTACCCGCCCGACCCTCCGACACCGGAAACGATGGCTTGCGCGCTACCGCTCCCCGAACTTGCCTGCGCCGCGGCAGTGCCGATGCCGCCGGCGCCGCCGCTGTGACTGCCGCCGTAGGCCTTTCCGCCCGCGCCTCCTGTGCCGGTGCTGTTGGCCGACGCGACGTTCGCGGCACTTGCCTTCGCTACCGCAGTGCCAGTCGCTGCCGCGCCCTTGCCGCCCGATCCGCTGACCCCGGAGGAATTGTAGCCGCCATTACCGCCCGTGGCCGCGCCCGTTACCCACGAGGCGCTGGCCGTACTGGTCCCCGTCAGAGTGGTCGTGGCCGTACTTCCGGCAACGCCGTTCGCGCTCCCGTTGCCGGATCCGCCGTTGCCGCCCGTGGAGGTTCCATTCAATGTCAGCGTGCCTGCACTCGAGACCACGGCGTTGGTGACGCCCGTCCCACCGCTGCCCGCCGTTCCCGAAGTCGCAAATCCCCCCGCGCCGCCACTCGCGAACAGGTTGACATTGACGGCAGTGGCCGAGGCATCCGTGTACGGAGTACTCGAAGTCCCGAGCGTCACGCTGCCATTGCCGCCTTTGCCCGCTGCCGCGCTATCGCTCGAGCCGCCGACGCCGCCGGTGGCGTTTTCATAGAGGTACACCGTGTGGCTCGCGCTGCCGGATACCGCATTCGTAACGCTCGAGGCTCCGCCCGCGCCGCCCGTCGCACCGGAATACCCGGCACCTCCCGCGCCGCCCGTTTGAGATACGCTCGCCCATGCGTCTTGGCCGGCGGCGCCGGAGGTGGCCGTCGCAGTCGCACTGCCGGTGCCGCCGGCACCGCCGCTATGTCCACTGCCATATCCCGCTCCGCCGACTCCTCCCGTGGCCGTTGCGCTGACCATTGCGCTGCCCGCGGTGCTTCTTCCGGTGAGCGTGGTGGCGGCCTTGCTTGCAGCCACACCGCTCGAGCTGCCGTCGCTGGCACCGCCATTTCCACCGAGCGCAATGCCGCTCAAATTCAATCCATTCTGACTTGCGACTACGGCGCTCACGGTACCCGTACCCGCGCCGGCGGCGGTGCCGGAGGTTGTACTGCCGCCGTTGCCGCCATTGGCGGTTAGACCCACCGTCAATCCGGCGGCCGCAGTGTTGGAGTACGGAGTTCCCTTCGTTCCCAATGTCGAGCTGGCGTTACCGCCCTTGCCGGCGCTGCCGGAATCCGAACTGCCGCCTGCGCCGCCATAGGCGTGTTGATCGAGAGTCAAGTTGCCCGTGGTAGTTCCAGAGACAGAATTACTCACGGTTGAAGCAGCTCCCGCGCCGCCGCCCGCCCCGAGGTAGCCGATTCCACCCAAGCCCCCAGAATCAGAAACGGTTGCATTGGTGCTACCGCTGCCGGAGATCGCCTGCGCCGTGGCTGTGCTGGTGGCGCCGGCGCCGGCGCGCTGACCGCTGCCGTAGGCGCTTCCGCCCCTCCCGCCGGTCGCGTTGCTGGTTGCGCTCGAGCTGTTCGCACCACTCGCGGTTGCCACGCTGGTGGCGGTCGCCGTCGCGCCCATGCCGCCGGATCCGGATATCCCGGAGTAATTGTCGCCCCCGTTTCCGCCCGTGGCCCTGGCGGTGACCGATGCGCTGCCCAGCGTACTCGTACCTTGCGAAGTGACCGTCGCCGTACTTCCGGCGACACCGTTCGCACTGCCGTTGCTGGAACCGCCGGGGCCGCCAGCCCCGGTGCCGGTCAAACTCAATGCCCCCTTACTCAAGACCACGCCGCTGACCGTGCTGGTGCCGCCGCTGCCCGCAGTGCCCGAAGTCGCTAGACCTCCGCCGCCGCCAACCGCGCCGATATTGATGTTGAGCGTGCTGGCCGCGTTATCCGTGTAAGGAGTTCCCGTGGAGCCGAGAATCGAGCTGGCGCTGCCGCCCTTACCGGCCGTGACGAGATCCGAACCGCCGCCTGTCCCGCCATTGGCGTTTTGGATGAGATACAGCGTGCCCGTTGTGGCTCCGGCGACCGCATTGGTCAGCGTCGAACTCGCCCCGACACCGCCGGTGGCTCCCTTGTAGCCCAACCCGCCGGAGCCGCCGGTTTGATAGACGGATACCTCAACGGTACCGCTGCCCGAGCTGGCCGTTGCCGTGGTACCGCTCGCCACGCCGCCGTTCCCGCCGCTGAACCCGCTGCCTTGGCCGGCGCCGCCGGAGCCGCCGAACGTGGTGGAAGTGCTGGTGGCGCTACTGGCGCCGGTTGCGGTCGCGGATGTCGTGCCTTGGGCCGTACCGCCGTTGCCGCCGTTAGCACCGGTCCCGCCCGTGCCCGGCGATCCTGCACCGCCTCCATTGCCGCCGTTCGCATTGGCGATCGCGGTTGCCGCGCCTGAGGCCGGGGCGGTAGTACCCACCGTCGCCGTGGCGTTGCCGCCATCGCCGCCGGCGCCGGAATTGCCGCCCGGAGAAAACCCATTGCCGCCGTTACCGCCGGCGCCGCCTTGCGCATCCGCTTCATTTGTGGAATCGCTCGGAGTCACCGTCGTGGCGGCCGCATCCTGCCCCTTCCCGCCGGCCGTGCCGTCCGGAAACGACGACGTGCCGCTGATCCCGGGAGTGCCGGGATTGCCGATGGTTGTCACAGTGCCGGCAAATGCTTGAGTGGCCGCGAGGGCCAACACCAAAGTGGGGGACCAATGCAACGCAGCCCTTACCGCATCTCTTAGGAATGTATTTGCACGTGCGACCGACACACTGCACCGCGTATCAGACTGATTGCCCATGACGCATTCCCCTACGTGAGATCTAATTGGGTAAAGGCGCTGAATTCGCGAGTAGTCTTCGAAAATCCGACCGCAATTCGACGGACGCAATTAAGCAGAGGCGTAACCAGGTGCGCCGGTCAAGGCCTCCGTCGATCGAAAGATTCGCCTATTGAGTGGCAATTAAATGGACCTTTGGCCCGGGCCGACTCATCGAGCAAGCCGCCGGTCATTATTGGATTAGCTTGACAGCCAGAAATTTATGCCTGGCATCAATAGATTGTCGTCAATTAGACATAATCCTAAGATATTTTTCAAACCCGGTTTGTAGTGACGGGGTGGGGGAAGTTCCAAACCAAACCGTCGGCGGCCCGTTCGAGAGCAGCGATGTCGATACGCTTCATCTGCATCATCGCCTCGAAGGCGCGCTTGGCGCGGCCCGGATTGGCGTCGCCGAGAAGGGTCGGAAGCTTGCGCGGCACGATCTGCCAGGACAGGCCGTAACGATCCTTAACCCAGCCGCATTGCTCGGCCTCTGGCACTGCCGAGAGCGCATTGGTCAGACGCTCGATCTCAGCCTGCGTCTCGACCGGAATTTGAAACGAGACGGCCTCGTTGAAGTTGAAATGCGGCCCGCCATTGAGCCCGACGAAAGGCCGCCCCATCAGAGTGAATTCGACGGTCAGCACATCGCCGGCCTTGCCCGACGGATAGTTGCCCGGCGCGCGATGCACTTTATCGATGCGACTGTCGGGCAGTAGCGAGGTGTAGAACGTGGCAGCCTCCTCGGCCTTACCATCGAACCAGAGGCACGGCGTGATCGCTGGCATAAGAAGTCTCCTTATGGTGTGCGGACCGAATCTTCGGAATGGTACTTATAAGACGAGCGACAGCCATAAATTCCGACAGTTCCGTCGAAATAAATCTACGCCCGCACAGAGCTACCCCCGCTGCCCCCGCCGCTCGTGTGTTGAACGCCCGCCGCCGTGTGCGGGGGTGGTGTACTTTCAGGGGCAAAAATAGCGCTTTCCCTGCGGCAATGCCGCAAACACTGTCGCGACTCTTTGATGGAGCGACATCGACAGGTCCTATCCGTACTTGGTCGAATGATGAAGATCAAGATGCGGCGCCCGCGGCGACAAGGATGCGTTTCAACTCGATGCCAGCGATCAAAGCAAAGTCCCCACGCAGTGCGCTGGCTATCGGCTAAAGGTCGACCACACTCAGGCCGGACTGAATTGCTGCTGCTCTCATCCGATGGTCGAAGGTAACAACGTGAGTCGCCGCACCGGAGAACGCCAGAGCGAGGTGTAGCGCATCGAGCGTACGCAAAGGTAGCGACGTTGTGGCTAGCAGAAGGCGTTCCGCCTCCCTGTGGACTGTGGGGTCCAAATGCAACCGAGTGAACGACCCAGAGTCCGCATCTGCAAGCAGCGCGTCACGGATCTGGTTGGCGAGTTCTGGGCGCAACTCCCCCTCTCGCTTTCTGCGCGCGGCCGCAGAGAGCACCTCTGTGATCGAAAGCTCTGAGATCATCAGACCGAATCTGCCACGCAGAAACGCATCGAGCCTTTCGCTTTCGGCTTCGGGGACGTATAGCTTCGCTAGGGCGCTGGAGTCGATGTACAGCGCAGTATCGCCGAGCGCCGCTGCTTCAGCTTCGTTCGGCTCTACCATCGAGAATGGCAGAGGACAGCGGGGTCACCAGCTGCGGCATTCTGCGTCTGAATGCAGCACGACCGCGGAATGGTTTAGCATTCGCAGGACGTGGTGGTACGAGTCGTGCGACGGGCTTGCCGCGGTCCGTAATGGTGATTTCGTGTCCTTTGCGGACCTCGGCAATGAGTGCGGACAGGTTCTGCCGAGCTGCACGTATTCCAGCTTCTTTCATTTTGACATTGTGCTACATGTAGCACAAATGGGCAACTGCCGATTATTTCGGATCGTCGTAGCAGAAGAGGACTTCTATGATCCGTACTGTTGAACCCTTGGCCGCGCGGCGCAGAGCAGCGTTGACGGTCTTGCGGATCGCCTTGAGCTGATCGCGTTCACGTTTCTCGATGGCAATCTCCTCGTCGAAGAGAGATCTCGGTCGATGCTTGCCTCGATGCCGGCGCGCACGATCGCTTGCAGGTCCGCGGGATTGACAGATCCGACGCCGCTACGGAGCGAGCGCGTCGATCAGACCGGAATTGGGACTTCCCCATCCGGGCTACGGCGCAAGTTCACTTATCAGGCCGGCCTTTGGGCTGCCCCACCCGGTGACGAGATCGTAACCCTTCACTGCCGTATAGCGGCCGGACGTACCTGTCGTGATGTCGTGGAAGCCGGCGCCGTAATTGGACGTCACGTTCTCGTGGTAAATCTTGGGGTTGATGAAGCCGATGGCAGAATAGCCCAGTTCCGCCCGCTGCTGATTGACCAATGCGATGAACCCTGCCCACATGGGCGCGGCGAAACTGGTTCCGCCGTAGGTATTCGCCAGGCAGGCAGTCTGGTCAGCGCAGGTGTAGAAGGTGAAATTGGCATTTGCCGACACATCGGGACCATTGCGCAGGGTTGTCGAACCGTTGTTGGCCGTCGTGATCACGCCCGTGAGGGTCTGCCACGCGGGAATTGCCACCTTGTCAGGGGAGATCCCGCCGCCGCTATCCACCCACGCAGTTTCCGACGCCCAGGGACCTGCCGCGCCGGAGGTTTGTAGATCGGTGCCGCCGACGGAGACGACGAGGCGGTCATCTGCCGGCCATGGCGGGACCGTCTTCGACCAAGTGGAACTGTCGCCCGACGCGGCGAAGAAATTTTGGCCTTGGGCGGCCATCTTCCTGAAGTAGGGATTGAGCGTGGCCGGGTCCGACGGCGCCCATCCCCATGAGCAGCCAATGGTCATGGGCAGCGGGCTGTGGGTCGTCATGGCGCTGATGATGGCGGTATCGGTGCTTCCGATGTACATCACCAGGCTCGCAAGTCCCGGTGCCATGCCCAACGCCTGGGTCATATCGAGCGTCTGCTCCGTATCATCGCAGCCCGCCGAGCGGGCGCACTTTGTGCTGGTGCCGTCGGTGGAGAGCAAGGTGATCGGCACCGAGTTTGTTTCCCCCACGTTCTTGTAATAGTTCTGGAGGTCCACGAGATCCGTGCCGTAATACTCCAGCAATCCGAGGTTCTGGCCGGCACCGGTCAGAGCAGCGCCACCGTAATACGCCGCCCGCATGTCGCTGCCCAGAAACGAGGCGCCAGGACCGGAACCGGTAGTAGCATGAGAGACGACCGCCTCGGGCGCGATGCCGTGAGCGGCCGCATAGTCGCTTTTCTTGACGAACAGGGCATGGGGAATCGAGTAATTGTCCAGCCCGGAGATGTGCCACAGCTGGATGGGCAGATCTGCCGTGGGCTCTCGATCAGGCGCATAGAAGGTGCGGTTCTCGGTGGGGTGATGATAGGTGCGCATATGCACGTGAAAAGCGGCCTCTACGGCAGAAACCGGTCCCCTGATTTGCACCTCCATTCCGTCGCGGCTGCCCCCCGTTACAGTAAAGCCATTGTCTTTTGCGAATGCGACCACGGCATCGTAATCCGCCTGCGTCGGACCGAATTTTGCCGTGAATTCCGGCACACTGAGGAACCGGCCGTAGGACGGGCTCGCAGGATCATAGAGCTCGCTAAGCAAGCGGTCCAAGCCCGCCTGATCACGCAACGGCAGAATCACATCCAGGTTCATCATTCGATCAGCGGGAAGTTTCCCGGCCGCCGGCGCCTCACCGGATTGCACGACGTCTCTCAGGTGACGCGTCAAAGCAGAATGCGGCTCGGCGTGTACCGTTCCCGTAAAAGCCACCACGGCCAGCGCGAGCAATATAGGGTGCGATGCACTAATTGTTTGGCATATAGCACGTCCGATTGATATGCCCTCCATGAGCCAAACCTCCCTATGTCTTAAAGATTCGTGAGGGCGTAAACCGCTTTCAGCCATCAATCATTTCATTCACCGCAGGAAATTCCGTGCCCAGCGCGTCGAGCGAAATCCGCGCACGGGCATCCGCGCACGGGCATCCGCGCACGGGCATCCGTGTATCATCGGTCACGAAGGCATCCTCTGGCGCACCGCTAAGCTGGCTCCAGCCCCTGCGCAGCCGATTTGGACGTTTCAAAGCCACTAAAGAAGTGGGAGGCTCGCCCCCGGCGAGCCTCCCGAGACCCATTGGCCAATTTTGTCAGCGCGCGACGAACAGGAAGAACGACGTGTCTTCCAAAACTCCTCCCACACCCTCGCACAATACAAATATGGCGGCCGGCACGCCGACACGATCGGCCGTCGTGCAACGCGCGTGCAATATGCTGCCGGTCGTCAGGGTGTCTACTTGTAGCCAACGCATGTGCCCCTTTGCGGCCGTGACGTTAGCGCCGCATGCACCCCCAAACGTCACTTGGTACGTTCCGGTCCCCAAGTGAGTGACCGATGCAACGCCCGTTCCGCCGGCCTTTTTGCCGGTACTGTTGACGGCCGCATTACAGAGCACCGAGCCGGTGCTTGGTTTGACCTTTGCAATATCAAGCTCGGTCGGACCATTCGCCTCTTGCCCCATGGCGGCTACCGAAAATAGTGCCGTGGACAATGAAAGCGCCACTGCTAATTTATTCATGTTCTTCCCTCCTTAAGTTTTACCCATGGCCCAGCGCATCAACGCGCGACGGCCAGGAAGAACGATGTGTTGACCAAGGTACCTGCCGAGTTAGTGCACTCTACCCATACGCCATTGATGACGCCCGCACGGTCCGCTGTGGTGCAGCTCACGTCGGCTATGGATCCCGTCGTCAGCGTATCCACTTGTACCCAACGCGCCCATCCGCTTACCGCCCTGACATCCGAGGCGCACGCGCCGCCGAAGACTACTTGGTATTCACCGGTTAATAGAAGTGTAGCCGATGCCACGTCCTGTCCCCCGGCGAGCGTACCGGTACTGTTGACCGCGGCGGTACAGAGCACCTGTCCGTGGTTGGGCGCGGTGGCGGTTATATCGAGCGCACGTTCTCCATTTTGCGCGAAGGCCGCTACCGAAAAAATTGCTGCTGAAGTTGCCACTGCCACTGCTAATCTTTTCATTGTCTTCCCTCCATTGTTCCATTGGTTGGTTCTATATGCTTCCATCACTGATGTGACACGAATATCTAAATGCCGCACACGTGACCACGGAAATTAAGTCAGGTCTGTCTTTGCTTTTGCGCTGAAAGATCTGTCTTTGCTTTTACGCTGAAATTGGATTAAGTCAGATCTTTTGTAGTTTTTACTCTGAAGTTTGCTAGAGCGCAATTACTCAATTGCTGATATACATAATTCATAAACTCATAATCCCTCCTTCTTCTAGTCCGATGTCATGAATGTCGCGCAAATGGCTGAAAGCAAAAGTGCGTCAGAAGGTTGGCTGTAACGTAGCATTCACGAAGTTCGCGTTCAAAGGCAGGTCGATTTGAACATAATACGCGCAGGACAGCCCGTATTTGCGACACGGGTTTTGGAAAACTACAAATCGTTGTCTAGATTTCGTACAACGATGCAGAATGCGTACTACAGAGAACTCTGCTCAGCGTGATCGACTCATGAACCGCACCGTGTCGCCTACCCGGACGGGCGCTAAAACTTCCCTCGAGTTTTGGATGTTCGAACAGGTCTTGCGTACCTTGGGGACCGGCGGTGTCACGTACGCCGTCGTTGAGGCGCAACTGCGGCGACTACTCACGTCCGGCACATCGCCCGCGGAGCTGTTGAAAATCCTGCGGCACGGCGAGTTGATCGAACCGCTGCCGGAATCCGCGCAAGGGCTATTCGAGCTTCTCAATGACGCCCTGCGACGGGACGCGGCCGAAGCGGGCGTATCCGCCGAGGTGCGGGATGCAGACCCGCAAGCGGTGGCGCCGGACGAGGAGGTATTGCAGAAGCGTACAGCCCGGCAACATGCCGATTCTGAGGCGCGGACTAACTCGTACGAGCGTACCCGGGAGGTTGAGTCGGCCGCCTCGACGCGCGCTGCTGCACTCGCCGCGGAGTTAGCGGCGACGAAGGCGGCGGTGGCCGCGGAGCAGCGCCGGACCCGTGACTTGGACGCGGCGCTTGCCGAGAAGAATGCGTGCGCCGAAGCCTCCCGGACCCGGGTCAATGAGATTCTGCGCGACTATGAGCGCCAAAAAAGCGAAATGCGCACACTGCGAGATTCGCTTGCGGCACGCGACACCACCCTCGCTCAAATGCGGCAGTCTCTCGACGAGCGCGAATGCCAACTCGCAGCGCTGCAACAGGAACATGCAGAAGTAGTACCCGCACCCGAAACGCGTGCCGGGACCGGCGTGCAGCTGGAGGCTGATTTGCAGGGGGCCCTTGCGCGCGCCGACGCAATTTCATTGGAGTTGAAGGTGAGCCAAGACGCTTCGGCTGCACTCATTGCGCAGCTCGAGTGCGCAGAGTCGCGACTGAATGCCGCCTTAACTGAATTGGGCGCCGCGAAGGCGCAGTCCAGTTCGTATCTCGAGTTATTGCGAACTCGCGAATGGCGCCGTGGATTCGACCACAACGTGATTCGGGAGCTTGATGCACAGGTAGGCGCGGCAAGTGCGGGACACCATGCGCTCGAGTCGGAGCGCGATCGCTTGCAGGGTCAACTGGCGGCGGCGGACAGCGAGAGGGCGCGATTGACCGCGGAATTGACAACGCGAGAGCGAGCGGTTCCGCAGACGCAGGTGCGCGCAACCAGCGATGCGCAAAGGGTCGCGGAGCTCAAGGACGCAGCCGATCTGCGGCAGGCTGAACAAGCCACGCAATTCGCCCAACTGCGCGCCGAGCAGGCGGCGCAAATCGAGCGCTTGCAGGCCGAGGCGGATCTGCGGGTGGAGGAGCTGGGTGTATTGATGGCGCACTTGCAGGAGGCGCGCCGCCCGGTCCAAGCGCTCGAAGCCGACCTCAAGCGGCTCGCCGAGGAGCTGGCGGCGAAAGACGACTTGCTGGCGGCCAAAGACGCTGCTGCTGCGGTGCTCGAGGAGAAAAATCGCAAATTGACCGCGACCTTGGAGCGTACTCGCGGCGCGCTCGAGGAGCGCGAACTCATCATCGGCAGGCTGGAACGCAGCGAGAGCAATAATGCGGATGTGATCGGACGAATTCAGAGCAGAATCGAACGATTGAAGTCGGTACCTGGGGCGCCGCCGGCGGCGGGCGCCGATCCAGGTGCGGCCGCGTCAGGGGCTGCGGATCGTTCGGCCGAGCTGATCAGGATCGATGGCGAGCAAACCATGACGTATGTGCTGGCAAGGCGCACACGCATTGGCCGGGCGGCGGGTTGCGAATTGCGGATCGATTCCGGCTCCGTGAGTCGCCACCATGCGCTTGTCGTCGTGGGGCCTCGCGATACCATCATTGAAGATCTCAACAGCACCAACGGAGTGATCGTGAATGGCCGAAAAGTGACGCGCCAAGTCCTGAGCGACGGCGACACGCTGACCATCGGTGAAGCCCGATTCCGCTACTTCGCGCGGCTGCATGACGGCCCGCGGCCGAAACCTGCGGCCTGTACAGCACGCCCTCACCCCATAATCGCGAACAATCGCTGACGTGATGGAACATTCGGTCATTGTCGATTTCCTGAAATGGGCAGCTTCCACGCTTCCACATCATTGGGTCAGGTGGTGCTTTGTGTGTCCGCCGGCGATGTGCGGCCAACACGCCGTATGCGGGCCTTATTTGTTCGATGGGCCAGCTCATCCTCGAACTCGCGATTCTCAGCAACAACCCTTGAAACGTCCTTTTTCGCATGCGTAACGCGCGATCTGACGTTCACGAAAGAACTCGACGTAGGTCATGATCGGCTCTTCCGGGTGGTGCGCCTTGCGGTGCGCCACGTAGTTGTCGTAGTCGGGAACGCCGACCATGAGGCGGGCGGTTTGAACCGCCCAACCCCACATGCATCTTGATCTTAATCATCGCCACGCCCCCGCCATGGCACCGGACGCGCCGCCGATCTCCATCGCCGTGCTTTCGGGTGTGCTCAATGCCTTGCGGATATCGAACAAGGCATAGATCACCACGGTCACGACGATCGCCACCGACAAACCCGCGAGGCGTCGCGTCCAGATAGTCGTTGAAGATGACCCGGTTCATGTCGGCGAGCGTCTTGGCGGGCGCCAATACTTGACCGGCCGCCACCGCACTGCCGAACTTGAGCGCATGGCTGAGGAAGCCGATGGCGGGATTCGGATCGAACACTTTCTCCAGACCCGCCGTCACGGTGCAGATGACCAGCCACGCCGTCGGCGCGACGGTGACCCACGCGAAGCGTTCACGCTTCATCTTGAACAGCACCACCGTGCAGAGCGTGAGCGCGATCGCCGCCAGCATCTGATTGGCGGCACCGAACAGCGGCCACATGGTCCAGATCCCGCCCAGCGGATCGATGACGCCGGCATAGAGCAGATATCCCCACAGCGCGCAAGCCAACGCGGAGCCGATCAGATTGCTGCTCCACGAGTTCGTTTCCTTGAACGCGGGGATCGGCATTGCCGATGAGATCCTGGATCATGAAGCGGCAGACGCGCGTACCGGCATCGACCGTCGTGAGAATGAACAGCGCCTCGAACAGGATGGCGAAGTGATACCAAATTCCCATCAGCGCCTTGCCGCCGAGGAACCCCGACAAGATGGTCGCCATGCCGATGGCGAGTGTCGGCGCGCCGCCGGCGCGCGACAGAATGCTGGTCTCGCCCACGTCATGCGCCACTTGCGTCAAATAATCAGGCGTCACCACGAAGCCCCAAGAAGTGACGACCTCAGCTGCGTGAGCGGCTGTGGTGCCGATGAGGCCCGCCGCACTATTCATGGCGAAGTAGACGCCCGGATGGATCACCGATGCACCGATCATGGCCATGATGGCGACAAAGGACTCCATCAGCATGCCGCCATAACCGATGAAGGCGATCTGGTTCTCGTTCTCGATCATCTTGGGCGTGGTGCCGGATGAGATGAGCGAGTGCCAACCGGACACCGCGCCGCAGGCGATGGTGATGAATAAGAACGGGAACACGCTGCCCGACCAGACCGGACCGGTGCCGTCGACGAACTTCGTCAGAGCAGGCATCTGCAAGTCGGGACGGACGATGATGACACCGACCGCCAGCAGTGCGATCGCACCGATCTTGAGGAACGTGGAGAGATAATCGCGCGGCGCCAGCAACAACCACACGGGCAGCACGGAGGCGACGAAACCATAGCCGATGATGATCAGCGCCAGCGAGGTGCCGGGAAGGTTGAAATAGACCGCGAGATCCGGCGTCTCGGCCACGGTTCGCCCGTAGATCAGCGCCGCCAGCAGCAACACCGCGCCGATGATCGACATCTCGGCGATGCGGCCGGGGCGCAGGAAACGGCCGTAAATGCCCATGACGAGCGCGATCGGAAGCGTGCAGAACACGGTGAAGCTGCCCCAGGGACTGCCCTTCAAGGCGTTGACCACGACGAGTGCCAGGACCGACAGGACGATGATGCAGATGAGCAGCACGCCAATACCAGCGATGGTGCCTGCGAAGGGGCCCATTTCCGAGCGAATCATGTCGCCCAGGGATCGGCCGTCGCGGCGCGTCGACAGGAAAAGGACAGTCATATCCTGCACCGCGCCCGCGAACACGACGCCGGCGAGAATCCACAGCGTGCCGGGCAGATAGCCCATCTGTGCCGCGAGCACCGGCCCGACCAGCGGGCCGGCGCCAGCTATGGCCGCGAAATGATGCCCGAAGAGCACGTAGCGATTGGTCGGCACGTAATCGAGGCCGTCGTTGCGACGATAGGCGGGCGTCTGTCGCGCTGCGTTCACGCCCAGCACCTTGTTGGCGATGAAAAGACCATAGAACCGGTACGCGATGAGGTACACACACGCCGCCGCGACGACGAGCCATGCGGCATTGATGGGCTCGCCGCGAGTTAGAGCGACGATTGCAAGGGAAACGGCGCCCAGCACAATGATGGCTGCCCAGATCAATTTCTTCTGGATCGCCATGCTTGTTCTCCTATGACCTTCTTTGCGCGATAGTAAGTTGCGGCTCTCCCGCGGTCCACTGACTTGATATGGGCGGCGGCGTTGCTGCGTCCGCACATCTCGATTAAACAATAACCGGTTGAATTCAATCATGTTTATCATTTGACGCGAAGATTCGCTATCATCGTGCCCGGATTTTGTAGCCCAGGACAAAGGAGAGGCGTATGGCACGGACAAAGAACGTCAGGACGGATCGGGTAAGGCTGCGTGACGATTTGACGGATGAGCTCGATAAGTTCGATGAAGAACTGAGATTGGGCGCCTTTTTGCACTCGACACCTAACGGTCCGGCGATCGGTCAATACCTGCGCGGCGAAAGGAATGCCCTTGCAGAAGGCAAGATTTCCGGGCCGGACTACCGGTTTTTCTACGATGCCGGCTCACAGAAAGCAGATTACCTGGCCGTGGTCCCAATGGAAAAGTACCCCACGGTGATACGCCATACGGTCGAGAACGTCACGCCGGACGAGGCGAGAACGATCGATGCACGCACTGCTTGCACTCTGCGATGGAGCCCTGCGCAGTTCGGATGGGCCGTTGCGGAAATGGAAATAGAACGCCAGTCAAAGCTCGATTCGGCGGAATAAGTACCAGTCGAGCCGCGATGGTGGACGCCGTACGCTGTGCTGATTGCGGGTATCTATCCAGGCGTGCGCGAATCGAAAGTTCGGGCTGGCGCGGCAATGAGGGCTACTACGAAGCCGACACGGTGTTTCGAAAGAATCCCAGCGAGTCGTTCAAATTCGTTCCGGGAAATGTCAACGCCGAGAAAAACGGGGAAATCAACTGCTACCGCCAGGCGGTTGATTTGTCCGGCGAGATACGCGCTGCCCGAGAAGCGAAGCGCATCTCGGCCGTTGATCCCGCCCAGGAGGTCATAAACCGATCCCGCCAATGCTCGAGATTTTTTCGATATGAGCCCGGAGTCGACCCGCCCGGACATCTGGTGGAAGAGAAGGCTTGCGCCCTCGAGGATGATCGACGACGGTTTGAAGAGGCACTGGCGGATTTTCAAGTGAAGCTGTCCGCTCGTGAGGCTCGCCAAAATTGGCGTCTGGGCGCCTATGCCTTGCTCGTTGCACTGATCATCGGATGCGTTGAGATATGGGCCTCCGCCATTGCGATGTCGCCGGATGCCATCGGGATAAACTTTGGCCGGCGAGTCCTGGCATGCACGCAAACAGTGGCATCCTGGTTCAACCGAACGTTCTGACGACGCAGTGAGCCGGGCGGCGCCAGCCTTTCGGCTGTCCGGTACGTACATCCCACGATGACTAAGTGCGCGGCGCTTGAGACCATTTTGGCTGCGCAAGCGCGCACCCGCCTGGGGGCCGATCGGCATGGATGACTGGATCCACAAAGACCTCGCCGGCGCCAAGACGCCGCCAAACCTCGTCGACTACGCAGCCGCGTGCGCACGCTTCTCCTGGGTGGATGCGCGCCGCGCGCTCGATGGGCTGCCCGATGGCGGCGGGTTGAACATCGCGCACGAGGCGGTGGACCGGCATGCGAACGGCGCGCGCGCGCAGCATCTCGCGCTGCGGTGGATGGCAAGGAACGGCGCCGTCCGCGATTTCACGTATGCGGATCTGTCGGCTTGGACCAATCGCTTCGCGAATGTACTCGGAGGCCTCGGGGTTGGGCCGGGAGAGCGCCTTTTCGTCCTCGCGGGGCGCATACCGGAGCTGTATTTCGCGGTATTCGGCGGGCTGAAACGCCGCTGCGTGGTGTCGCCGCTGTTCTCCGCCTTCGGCCCGGAGCCGATCGCCACGCGCATCGCCATAGGCGAGGGCAGTGTGCTGGTCACCACCACCGGCCTGTACCGCAAGAAGATCGCCGCCCTGCGCGGCAGGCTGCCGACGCTGAAGCACGTGCTGGTGGTCAGAGACGAGCCCGACGATTCGATTCCGGAGGGGACGCTTGACCTGGTCGGGCTGCTCGGCAGCGCCCTGGACACCTATCGCATCGGTCCCACCGATTCGCAGGAGCGTGCGCTGCTGCATTTCACGAGCGGCACGACCGGCAAGCCGAAGGGTGCGATCCACGTCCATGAAGCCGTGGTCGCGCATCACGCCACCGCGCGTTCAGCGCTCGATTTGCATGCCGAGGACGTATTCTGGTGCACGGCGGACCCCGGCTGGGTGACCGGCACCTCCTACGGCATCATCGCGCCGCTCACGATCGGCGCCACGATGATCGTCGACGAGGCGGACTTCGACGCCGAGCGCTGGTACGACACGCTGGCGCGCGAAAGGGTGAGCGTTTGGTACACCGCTCCGACGGCGGTGCGCATGATGATGAAGGGCGGCGCGCAGACGGTGCGCCGGCATACGTTTCCGCAGCTGCGCTTCATTGCAAGCGTCGGCGAACCGCTGAACCCGCAGGCGGTGTTGTGGGGCATGGAGGCGTTCGGCCTGCCCATCCACGACAACTGGTGGCAGACCGAAACCGGCGGGATCATGGTCGCGAACTTCGCGGCAATGGATATCCGTCCCGGGTCGATGGGGCGGCCGCTGCCCGGCATCGAGGCGGCCGTCGTGCAGCATCTCGCCGAGGGCGGCGTGCGTCCGATCGATGCCCCGGGAGTCGAGGGGGAACTCGCGCTGAGGCCGGGTTGGCCGTCGATGTTCCGCGGCTACCTGAACGAGGAAGAGCGTTACCGTAGGTGTTTCGCGGGCGGCTGGTACCTGACCGGCGATCTCGCCAAGCGCGACGCCGACGGCTATTACTGGTTCCTCGGACGCGCCGACGACATGATCAAATCCTCCGGACACCTGATCGGTCCCTTCGAGGTGGAGTCCGCGTTCTTGGCGCATCCCGGCGTGGCGGAGGCCGGCGTGATCGGCAAGCCGGATCCGGTGGCCGGCGAAATCGTCAAGGCCTTTGTCGCACTCAAGCCGGGCTACACCCCGGATGAGACGCTGCGGCGCGAGCTGCTCGCTTTCGTCCGCAAGCGCCTCGGTACGGCGGTGGCTCCGAAGGAGATCGATTTTCTGCCGGGCCTGCCGAAAACCCGCAGCGGCAAGATCATGCGCCGCCTGCTCAAGGCGCGCGAGCTCGGTCTGCCCGAAGGCGACACCTCCACGCTGGAGTCCGCCTCGTGAACCTCACGCGGGACCGCGCGCTCGCCTACCTGCGGGACATGACGCGTATCCGCCGCTTCGAGGAAAAGTGCGCCGAGGTCTACAGCGCCGGCAAGATTCGCGGCTTCCTGCACCTGTATATCGGCGAGGAGGCGGTCGCCTGCGGCATTCTGCCGGAGCTTACTCGGGATGACGCCGTCCTCGCCACCTACCGCGAGCACGGTCATGCGCTGGTCCGCGGCGTGTCCGCACGCTCGATCATGGCCGAGATGTTCGGCAAGCAGGAGGGCTGCTGCCGCGGTCACGGCGGTTCCATGCACCTGTTCGACTCGTCGCTGCGCTTCTACGGCGGCAACGCCATCGTCGCGGGCGCGCTGCCGGTGGCCGTCGGCTTCGGCCTTGCCGACCGCATGCGCCGCGCGCCGCGCATCACGGCCTGTTTCTTCGGCGACGGGGCCGTCGCCGAGGGTGAGTTCCACGAATCGGCCAATCTCGCGTCGCTGTGGAAGCTGCCGGTGCTCTTTGTGTGCGAGAACAATTTATACGCCATGGGCACCGCGCTCGAGCGGTACGAGGCGGACACTGATCTGTGCGAGAAGGCGCGCTCCTATCGGATCACCGCGGCCAGCGCCGACGGAATGGACGTGCTGGCCGTTGCCGAGGCTGCGCGCGCGGGGATCGACTACGTTCGCGCCGGTCAGGGTCCCTATTTTCTCGAGCTGAAGACCTACCGCTTCCGCGCCCACTCGATGTTCGACCCGGATCTGTACCGCAGCAAGGCGGAGATCGAGCAGTGGAAGCACCGCTGCCCGATCGAGGCGTTCAAGAAGCAGGCGCGCGGCGCCGGGCTGATTCAGGATGCGGATATTGCGGCGATCGAAGCCGATACGGCGCGCGAGATCCAAGATGCACTCGCGTATGCCGAAGCCGGGACATTCGAGCCGGTGGAGAACCTGATGCACGACGTCTACGCGCGCGAGCAGCGCGCGGCGAAGCCGGGGACGTCGTGAGCGCCACGATTCGCATCAACTATCGCGAGGCATTGCGCCAGGGCTTGCGCGAGGCGCTGCTGCGGGACGAGCGGGTGTTCCTGATGGGCGAGGACGTCGGCCGCTACGGAGGCAGCTACGCCGTGAGCAAGGGGCTTCTGGAGGAGTTCGGCGAGGAACGAATCCGCGACGCACCGCTGTCTGAATCCGCCTTCGTGGGGGCGGGTATCGGCGCGGCGCTCAACGGCATGCGGCCCATCGTCGAAGTGATGACGGTGAATTTCAGTCTGCTCGCCCTCGATCAAATCATGAACAATGCGGCGACGCTCAGGCACATGTCCGGGGGCCAGCTGAACGTGCCGGTCGTGATCCGCATGACGACGGGCGCGGGACGCCAGCTGGCGGCCCAGCATTCGCACAGCCTCGAGGGCTGGTACGCGCACATTCCCGGAGTGCGCATCGTGGCGCCCGCGACGCTCGAGGACGCCCGAGGAATGCTGTCCACGGCGCTGCAGGATCCGGACCCGGTGCTCATCTTCGAGCACGCATCGCTGCTCAACGTCGAGGGCGAGATTGCCGCGCAACCCCGGGCGGTGGATATCGACTACGCGGCGGTCCGGCGCGAAGGCACGGACGTGAGCCTCATCACCTACGGCGGTTCCCTGTTCAAGACGATGGAGGCCGCGGCGAAACTGGCCGAGGACGGCGTGAGCGCCGAGGTCATCGATCTGCGCACGCTGCGTCCGCTCGACGATGCGACCATCGTCGCATCGGTGGCGAAGACCCACCGCGCGCTGATCGTGGACGAGGGCTGGAAGAGCGGCGGCCTGTCCGCCGAGATCGTGGCGCGGATCATGGAACAGGCGTTCTACGAGCTGGACGCCCCGCCCTCCCGCGTATGCGGTGCCGAGGTGCCGATCCCGTATGCGAAGCATCTGGAAGATGCCGCGATTCCCCAGGTGGCCGGCATCGTCGCCGCCGCGCGCGAACTGGTGAAGTGAGGTGTACGAGTTCAAGATGCCCTCGCTGGGGGCGGACATGGAGGACGGCATCTTCACCGAGTGGCACGTCGGACCGGGACAGAGCGTCGCGCGCGGGCAAGTGATCTGCGTCGTCGAGACGCAGAAGGGCGCCGTCGACGTCGAGATCTGGCAGGCGGGAACGCTGGCGAAATTGATCGCCTCACCCGGGCAAAAGATTCCGGTGGGGCAGGTGATGGCGCTGGTTGCAACCGAGGGAGAGGACTGGACGACAATTGCCGCCACAGCCGCCGCCGCCGTCCCGCCGGCCACGGCGCAGGGCGCGCCCCGGCCCGAGGCCCCGGCCCCGGGGAGCGTCCAGGGACCGGCGGTCGCCGCCGCCGCACCCGGCGCAGCGCCGGGCGCGGTGTCCCCGGCGCCGGGCAGGGTCAAGATCTCGCCCGCCGCCCGCAGGCGCGCCGAGGAATTGGGCGTCGATCTGGCGGCGGTGAAGCCCACCGGCATGCATGCGGTCATTTCCATCGCCGACGTCGAGCTCGCGGCCGCGGCCGCCAAGCCTGCACCGGCCAAGCCGCCCGATCGGCAGGCCGGCATGCGCGAGGCCATCGCCGCGGCGATGTCACGCTCGAAGCGCGAGATTCCCCACTATTACCTCGCCACCGGCATCAACGCGGAGCGCGCGATCAGCTGGCTGGAGAAGCGCAATGCGGCGGTTCCGATCGGCGAGCGCGCGCTCTATCGCCGCGCTCGAACTCAAGGCCGTGGCGCTCGCGCTGCGTGAGACGCCCGAACTCAACGGATTCTACGCAGGGCGGGACATTCCGGCCCGGGGCCGGCATGCATCTCGGAGTGGCCATCTCGTTGCGCGGCGGCGGGCTCGTGGCGCCGGCCCTGCACGACGTCGACAAGTTGAGCCTGGCCGATCTGATGGCGCAGCTGCAGGAGCTGCTGCGGCGCGCGCGCGGCGGACAGCTGCGCAGCTCCGAGATGTCGGACCCGACCATCACCGTGACGAACCTCGGCGACCTCGGCGTGGAAACCGTCTTCGGGGTGATCTATCCGCCCCAGGTGGCGCTCGTCGGTATCGGCCGATTGCAGGTGAAGCCCTGGGTGATCGATGGGGCGATCGCGCCCGCCCGCGTGCTGCAGGCCACTCTGTCGGCGGATCACCGCGTCAGCGACGGCATGCGCGGCGCGCGTTTCCTCGCCGAGCTCGACCGCCTTTTGCAACAGCCGGAGGTCCTCGCATGAGCATGAGCCGTGATGAAGTCCGTAAAGCCCTGATCGACAGCATCCTCGCGGTCGCTCCCGAAGCGAATTTCGCCGAGGTCCGGCCCGACCGGCCGGTGCGCGAGCAGCTCGACATCGATTCCTTCGATTTCCTCACCATTCTCCAGCATCTGCACGAGAAGATCGGCGTGAACGTTCAGGAGGCCGACTACGGCAAGATGATCACGCTCGACGGATCCGTGGATTATCTGATGCGGCGGCTTGCCGAAGGGTCTGCGGTCGGACCATGACCGGCGTTCCGCTGATCACGCGCCCGGCGGCTTGTTCGGAGCGCTGAACGGATCGACTCCCGGTGGGTGCGGGCTCCCGCCCGCTCGTCCGCAGGTGGTGATACTGGAATGCAGCGGCATCCCCGACTTCGAGTACACGGCGCTGCGGGCGCTGACCGAGGCGGAGGAAAAGCTGCGCGAGCGCGGCATCGCGCTATGGCTGACCGCATTGAATCCGGAGGCTTACGACGTGGTCAAGCGCTCGCCGTTGGGTCAGGTGCTGGGACCCGAGCGCATGTTCTTCAATCTGGGCGATGCGGTCAGAGCTTTTCAGAGGGGAGCAGGGGCTCCTCAGCCGCACAAGTCATCTCCGGCACCGTAACCGCGCGCTGCGCATGGCGCCCGGCGCTCCAAAGAATGGCCACGGCCGCGGCGCCCGAAACACTCGACGCGGCGAACACGGCGATCTTGGCCGCGGCGAAGTCCGAGGCAGCCGGAAATGCCTGCGCGGCAATGAACAGCGACATGGTAAAGCCGATGCCCGCGAGCGCACCCGCGCCGACCAGCTGTCGCCAGGAATATTCCTGCGGCTTCGCGGCCCAACCCAGGCGTACAGCCAGCACGGAGGCGAGCACCAGACCCATGGGCTTGCCGATGACGAGTCCGCACATGATGGCGAGTATCTGCGGCCCATGCCCGGCGAGCACATTCGCGCTCAGGTCGACGCCGGCATTCGCGAGCGCGAACAGCGGCAGCACGACATAGCTCGACCGCGGCGCGACTTGACGAAGCATTCGATCGGCCGGCGATTCGAGCCGGTCATGAATCGCATCGAGTGCGCGCAAGGCCGGAAGCGACGGCCCGTGCCGCAGGACCTCCTCGCCGTGTTCCGCCTCCGATTCGATGATCGAGTTCGCCTGGATCATCAGCACATTCAGGTTGGGCGGCGGCCGCGTCGGAATGAACAGCGCAAGCAGCACGCCGGCGAGGGTCGCATCGACCCCTCCCGCGTGAACGCACCACCACAGCGCGCGCACCCACGGTGAGGTACGGCGCAACCTGGTAGACCCGCCAGCGATTGAGCAGCGCGAGCAGTCCGACGAGCGCGGCGGCGGCGCAAAGATACGCGGCATCCAGCGAGCCCGAATAGAACAGAGCGACGACAATGATGGCGCCGATGTCATCGACGATGGCCGCAGCGGTCAGAAAGATGCGCAGCTCCACGGGCACTCGATGCCCCATCATGACGATGAGCGCAACGGCGAATGCCGTGTCCGTCGCCATGGGCACGCCCCAGCCGCGCGACCACGGGCCAGCCGGAATCAGCTGCGTGTAGATGAGCGCGGGGGCAATCATTCCGCCGACGGCGGCGGCGATGGGCAGCGCGGCGGAGCGGCACGTGGCGAGGTGCCCGACCGTGAATTCGCGTTTGATCTCCAGCCCGACCACCAGGAAGAATATCGCTAGAAGCCCGTCGTTGATCCAGTGAAGCACCGGGAGCAGAAAATGCGAGTCGCCGAACGCGAAACCCCAGGGCTGCTTCCAGAATGCGGCAAAGGCCGCTCCCCACTTCGAGTTCGTGAGCGCCACCGCCACGATCGACGCAAGCAGCAGCAAAACACCCGCCGAGGGCGCCCAGCTCGCAAAATCGAGCGCGGCTGCGCGCACGCGATGGCCCAGTGAGCCGAGCATCGCATCGGTGAAGGAGTTCTCATCCCACGGGCCGTCGTATCGCCGGCTGTTGATGAAGAACGTGGGCGTGTAATTCGCCCCGCTGCGCGTGCGCTGCGTTCGTCGGACTCGACCCGCTCTTTGGCCCGAGCCGCCGCTTCGTCGCCTGCTCCGGCGTCTCGCGCCAAGGCCGAGATCGTTCGATACCACGCGCAGGTCCTCCTCGGTGAGCGTGGCGGATCGGGTCATGAGTGCGATGTGCGCCCGCCAGAATTGCTCGGGATCCCGGGCGTGCTCGACCAGCTCGGCGGCGCGGCGGGCAAGCTCGCTGGCCGCCAGCGGCCGGTGCCGAAACACGTAGCGCACGCGCTCGCCGAGCTGGTCGCGCACCTGGGCGATTCGCTCGTTTGCGGCGCGGCAATGCGGGCAGGCGTAGCTGCCGTATTCGACCAGCGTTATTGCCGCGCCGGCGGGGCCGAGCACGTGGTCGCGGGCTGCGTCCACCGGCCGATCGAGCCAATTGCCGAACTGTTCGCCTGCCTGCGACACGCTCCACCCCATGCCGAGGGATTCGACGCCATGCTATTCGAAGACAAGCGCAATTGACAAAGATCGGCCCGAGCCGTTCATCCGCGGCCGGCGGTCGTTGCCCGCCCGCTTTGCGCCGCCCATTCGACGCGCTGCGATTCGCGTGTATTATGGCGATCCCATTTTCGGAGTCGCCATATGCAACGACGTGCCCTGGGAGGCTCCAGCCTGCGGGTTTCGACTCTTTGCCTCGGCGGCAACGTGTTTGGACCTGGGGCGGCCTCATCGGCATCGAGGCCAATCCGGACTTGATCGATGGCGGCAAGCTGACCGTGCCCTTCTTTCGCATGTACACGCCGGAGGGCGAATGGCGCGTGGAGAACGAGGGCGTCGCGCCCGACCACGAGGTCGAATTGGATCCTGCGGCGGTGAACGATGGCCGGGATACGCAGCTCGACGCGGCGATCGCTGAGGTGCTCGAGCAGCTGAAGACCGCCAGACCGGTTGCGCTCAAATCCGCGCCGCCGGTTCCGACGCAAGTGGGCAAGTAGGGCGCGGCGGCGGCGCGGCCGTTCGCCCCTGCCTTGGGTTGCCGGCACGACCGTGACGGGGTCCTCGTCTCTGTTACTCCAGAATCATCGCAACGGTCAAGCGTCGTGCACTTGCTTTGCATCCTGCGCCGGCGCTCTCGCCGCAGCGACGGCGAGTGACTCGAGCGCCAGCAGCCTGATGCTACCTGCCGCCGACATAGATGGTTCCTTCCTTCATGACGAATACGGGATGCTCGGTCGCGGCGATGTCGCGCAGGGGGTTGCCGGCAACGGCGACGATATCGGCGAATTTCCCCGGCTGCAAGGTGCCTGTTTGATCGGCGATGCCGAGCAGATCGGCGCCGCCTGCGGTTCCGGCCATGAGTGCCCGGGCCGGGGTCAACCCGTTCTTCGTCATCAGCGAGAATTCGCGCGCATTCAGGCCATGCGGCTCGACGGCCGCGTCGGTGCCCATCGCGAGCGGCACACCGATGCGCACGGCGTGCTGGAACATCTGCTGGATCTGCACCGACACCGCACGCGCCTTCACGGCGATGGCCGGCGGAAATTTCTCGGCATGCTCGCCCACCCAGACGCCTGCGAACATCGTCGCCACCAGATACACGTGCTTCTTCTTCATCTCGAGCAGCGTGTCGTCCTTGAGAAACGTTCCGTGTTCGATCGAATCCACGCCCGCGGCGATCGCCATCTTCGCGGCCTGATCGCCGTGGCAGTGCGCCGCGACCTTGCGCTTCCAGGCATGCGCTTCGGAGACGATGGCGTTCATCTCGTCCTGGGTCATTTCCGGAACGTCCACCGGGTCGGACAGCGACAGCACACCGCCGGAGGGCATGAATTTGATCAGATCGGCGCCGTACTTGATCTGATAGCGCACGGCGGCGCGGCATTGGTCGGCGCCGTTGCAGACGCCCAGGATCGGGCCTGCGACGGGTATGCGCTGCGGGGGCACCGGATCCTGGTCGGCATGGCCGCCCGTCGATCCGATCGCATAATTGGCGATGAGCATTCGCGGGCCGGGAATCACGCCCGCCTGGATCGCATTCCTGAGTCCGAGCGAGAGGTAGTCCACGGAACCCGCGTCGCGCACCGTGGTGACGCCGGCTTCCAGGGTGACCTTCGCATAGCGTGCGCCGTACAGCGCCTGCTCGGCGGGAAAGCGCATCAGATCGTGATAGAAATCCTCGTACCAGTGGTCGGTCGACTCCTCCGACAAGTGCACGTGCGCGTCGATGAAGCCCGGGAGCAGCGTGGCATCGCCGAGGTCGAGAATGCGGGCGCCGTCGGGAATCTTGACCTCGCCGCCGACGGCGACGATCTTCGCGCCCGAGACGACGACGATGCCGTGATCCATGAGCTTGCCCGTGACCGCATCGAACAGATGCGCCGCCTTGAGCACGATCGGCTGCGCCGCCGCCGGAGGCTCGGCGGCCGTCGCCGGCTGCATGAGCGACATCCCTGTCATGCCGAGTAACGAAGACAGCGCGATGATTCGTCGCATCATATGGTCTGGCACATCCCGATGAATTCGTGTAAAACCAGAATAGCGTACCGGCGCGCCGGCGAACACCCTTCGTCCAGCCGCCGAATGGACCTTTCGTCCAATGTCTATTGACCCCCGGGGTGTGAGAGCGTCCGCCCTCGATGTTGCGCGCCGCAGCAGCGGCGGCAATGCCCGGAATCAATTACCGCAGTTCAAGCAACCCAAGATCTTTCCATTTTCCTTATGCTCGGGAGAATATTCATGAAATTGATCGAGAAAGCCGCGTTGGCGCTGGCGGCATTGCCGCTGTGCCTGACGCTGGCCGCGGCGCCCGCATTGGGCGCAGGCCAAGAAGCCCAACATCGTCGTCATCATGGGCGACGACATCGGCATGTGGAACATCGGCGCCTACCACCGCGGCATGATGGCCGGCAGGACGCCGAACCTCGACAAGCTCGCCAAGGAAGGCATGCTGTTCACCGACTACTACGCCGAGGCGAGTTGCACGGCGGGTCGCGCGAACTTCATCACCGGCGAGCTGCCCATCCGCACCGGCATGACCACGGTCGGCCAGGCGGGCGCCAAGATCGGCATCCCGGCGGAAGCCTGCACCATCGCCACCGCGCTCAAAGCGCAGGGCTACGCCACCGGCCAGTTCGGCAAGAACCATCTCGGCGATCGCAACGAGTTCCTGCCCACCGTCCACGGCTTCGACGAGTTCTTCGGCTACCTGTATCACCTGGACGCGATGGAAGACCCGGCGCATCCCAACTACCCGCAGAATCTCTTGAACGTCGTCGGCCCGCGCAACATGGTTCATAGCTGGGCGACGGACATGGACGACCCGACCGAGATGCCGCGCTGGGGCAAGATCGGCAAGCAGAAGATCGAGGACGCCGGCACGCTCTATCCCAAGCGGATGGAGACCGTGGACGACGAGATCCGCGACCTCGCCATCAATTTCATGGACAAGGCCAAGAAGGACGGCAAGCCGTTCTTCGTCTGGCTCAACCCGACCCGCATGCACATCGTCACGCATCTCTCGCCGAAGTACGAGGCGATGCGCAACTCGGAGAATGGCTGGTCGGAAGAAGAAGCCGGCATGGCCCAGCTCGATGACGACATCGGTCTGGTGATGCAGAAGCTCAAGGACATGGGCGAGGACGACAACACCATCGTCGTGTTCACCACCGACAACGGCACCGAACTCTTCACCTGGCCCGATGGCGGAACAGACGCCGTTCGCGCAGTGCAAAGGGACGGTCATGGAAGGCGGCTTCCGCGTGCCGTGCATCCTGCGCTGGCCCGGCCATGTGCCGGCGGACTCGGTGCAGAACGGCATCTTCTCCGGCCTGGACTGGTTCCCCACCTTCCTCGCTGCCGCCGGCAACCCGAACATCACCGACCAGTTGCTCAAGGGCGTGAAGCTCGGCGACCGGACCTACAAGAACCATCTGGACGGCTACGACCAGATGGCCGCCATCACCGGCAAAGGCCCGTCCGCGCGTCACGAGATCTTCTACCTCGGCGAAAGCACGGTCGGCGCGGTGCGCATTGACGATTACAAGTTCCGCTTCATCGACCAGCCCGCACGGCTGGCTGGGTGAAAAGACCCATCCCGACGTGCCCTACATCACCAACCTGCGCCTCGATCCGTTCGAGCGCATGGGCTGGCCCGAGCAACGGGACGAAAGACGGGGCGCAGCAATACTTCGATTGGTTCAAGTACCAATTCTGGCGCTTTGTGTTCGTCCAGCAGGTGATGGGCAAGGAAATCCAGACCTTCCTCGATTACCCGCCGATGCAGCGCGGCGCGAGCTTCAACCTTGACGCAGTGAAAGCGGAGATGGCGAAAAGGATGGCCGAGGCGGAGGCGGCGAGCAAAGGCCCCAGCAACTAACCGGAATTTATCGCGTCAGCGGGCGGGCGGCTCGCAAGGGCCGCCCGCCGTGCACGTGTACCGAGATTTCGAGGGATACCGAAATGAAGACGCGGTGGATCGGATCGCTGATTGCGATGGCAAGTCTTGCGAGCTCAACATGGCTCCGGACGGCGCAGGCCGATAATTTCGCCAACGTCTATTACGACGCCGCCAAGGATCAACTCGTCGTCACGATGGCGTATCGGGGCACGAACCGCCATCACCGATTTTCCCTGCAATGGGGGCAATGCAACCCGTCGCAGGACGGGACATCGAACGAAGTGACGGCCAACGTGCTCGACAGCCAGTGGCAGGATGACTCGGTCAATGACTACCAGAAGACCACGCGATTTTCCTTGGCGAGCATGCCGTGCCGGCCCGCCACGGTCACGCTCAGAACGGCGCCGCACTTTTTGGCCACCGTCATGATACCGGCGGCCCCGTCGCGGTAGCCTCAATCGGCGGCCGGTCCGCCGAGCTCGCGCAGCAGTCCCGCGGCATCGCGGTCATCGGGGTAGCGCTGGGACAGCCGCAGGGCGTACGCCCTCGCACCGGCAATGTCCTTCCTGTCGCGCCGGAAGGTGATCGCGGCGATCAGCAGATCTCGATTGTCGGGTTCGTGCGCGAGCGCGCGGTCGACCTCGGCGATGGCCGCGGCGCTCCTGCCGGCGGAGTTCAGACTGACGGCATAGACGTACGCGAAGCGGGCATTGTCGGGTGCGAGTGCCGCCGCGCGCTGAAGTTCGGCCAGCGCTTCGGCATGGCGTCCCAGCCGCACCAGCGTCAACCCCAGGCTGTAATGCAGCGCCCCGGCCCGGGGCGCCTGCTTGATCCCGTCCCGCAGCACGCGCTCGGCTTGCGCATCCTGTCCCTGGGTGCGCAGCGAATCGGCGAGGTTCACGTAGGCGGGGGCAAACGCGGGATCGAGCGCGAACGCGGCCTTGAACTGCGCCTCGGCTTCATTGGTGCGGCCCTGGCGGGCGTAGAAGCCTCCGAGTGCGGCGCGCGATTCGGGCCGATCGGCATTGTAACGCAGCGTGGCCACATACTCCGTTGCCGCCCGATCGAACGCCGCGCGCTGGGACACGGATGCTGCGCTCACCGCATCGGCGAGCGTCGACACGGCTTCCATGCGCACGATGCGCACGGGATCGTCGAGCAGCGGAGCGATCAGAGGCAGCCGCAGACCGGGCGGCATCGCGGCCAAGGCGACGATGCTCGCGCGGCGCACCAGCGCTTCCGTGTCGGCGAGTCCGGTTTGCGCGACCTCGATCGTCGAGCGCGCCGGATAGCGCGCCAACGCCTCGAGCGCGCTCGCGCGCGCGATCGCGGGGTTCGAGGCGTCGGCGGCCACGCCCGCCAGGGCGGATCCTGCCTGCGCCATTGCTTTCTCCACCTGCGCGAACGCCTCGGCGTAGTGTTGAAATCCCCGCGGCGGGTGGCCGTACCACTGCCCGACCCGCTGCGCCGCCCACCTCGCATCCTTGTCTTGATGGCAGCCGCTGCAGGCGTTCGGCGTGCCGAGCGACACGGGTCAGATCCGGCCGCGGAATGCGAAAGCTGTGATCGCGGCGCGGATCGACCACCATGTAGGTGCGCTGCGGCATGTGGCAGTCCACGCAGCGGCGTGCCGGGCGCCGGAACCCGAATGGTGGTGATGCTCGGGGACGTCATACTTCGTCGACAGATGACAGTTGGCGCAGAGCGCATTGCCCTCGGCGCGCAGCTTCTGGCCGTGCGGCTCATGGCAGTCGCTGCACGTGACTCCGGCGTGGTACATCCGGCTCTGCAGGAAGGATCCCTAGATGTAGACTTCGTCGCGCTGCTGGCCGTCGGCGAAGTACAGACCCGGAGACAGCAGCGCCGGCCGGTACATATCGAGGAAGGGCAGCCCGGCGTGGTATTCATCGGCGATCTGGCTGCGCCGCGAGTGGCATTGCGCACACACGTCGATTTCGGTGTCCTGGCGCGGGGGCTGCTGCGCACCGCGTTGCCGGTGGCCGGATTGATGCTCCAGTGCACGCCCGCGCGCTCCGTGAGGGACACGGTGAGGCCTTGTGCCGCATCCGCAGGCTTCGGTTCGCGCCCATTCGAGGTGCGCCGATCCCGGTCCGTGGCACGCTTCACAGCCGACCGTAATCTCCTTCCACGTCGTGTGAAACGTGTTCGCGGCCTCGTCGTAGTTCTTGCGCACGTCGGTCGAGTGGCAGTCCGCGCACATGAAATTCCAGTTCTGCGGTAGCCTGGTCCAGTGCAGCTCGTCGCGGTAATCGACCTTCTCGCTCGGATAGAGGTGAAACCACCGCTGACCGCCGCGCTCCTTCGGCCGGGTGTCCCAGGCGATCGACAGGGCCTGCATCCGGCCGTCCGGAAATTCGACCAGGTACTGCTGCAGCGGGTCGACCCCGAAGGTGTACTTGATCTCGAAGTCGGCGAGCTTCCCATCGGCGCCGTCCGTGTGGACGAAGTACTTGCCGTCGCGCTGAAAGAAGGTGGAGTCGGTGCCGGCGTAGCGAAACCGCGCCTGCGCGAAGTTGCCGAGCACGGTCTCGGCGGTCGCGTGCTGCATGGCATGCGCGTGGTGCGCGCTCTGCCAGGCGCCATAGGCCTTTGCGTGGCAGCCGGCGCAGGCCTCGCTGCCGACGAAGTGCGCCTCGACGACCGCGCGCGGCGCCGGCGCGGCATTGGGCGGCGCTGCCGCAGCGGGCGCCGTCGCGGCTGGGGATGGCGCGCCCGGTCGCAGCATCCACCAGATGCCTGCGGCGACCGCGATCACCACGGCCGCGAGCGCGAAGGCGATAGCGGCACGCCGCGAGCGCGGCGGGGCGGTTTTTGTCGGGGTAGCGACCGGCCGAGGGGTTGCTTTCGGTCGGCGTCGTTTACGGCGGGACATCGGCTCATCATAGCTCGAACGCAATCCTCGATGGATTGCCGGTAATATGTCCTTCATGCAAGGCCTGTACGTGTTCGACGGAGAAACCTTATCCATTGAGCGAATCGTCGAGCTGGTCGCAACAGCGATCTGGTGCAGCGATGGAAAATGGTGGCGAAAGCGAAGTTGTCAAGCGTGGACTGTGGGGTATGAGCGATGCTGAATTGGAGTGACACGGCGGTTCTACTGCTGGCCGCCGCTGCGGCCGCCGCGCAGGCGCAAGAGATGCCGAAGACGGTGCCCGAGGCGCTCGCACTCGAACAGGCGGACCGTCTGCCCATCACGGACTTTTATGCGACTCCCGAAGTTCTGCCGGCCACCAAGCCGGGCGCTCTGCTGCGCAAGGACAGCCATTCGACGGTTACGCGCTGCCGAAGGGCGCCACCGCGGTGCGCATTCTGTATCATTCGCTGAGCGCCACCGGCCGCGACGTGGCCACCTCCGGCGTCGTACTGATTCCCGCCGGCACGCCGCCGCAAGAGGGCTGGCCCGTCATCGCCTGGGCGCACGGCACCAGCGGCGTCAGCCGTCTGTGCGGACCCTCGACGATGAAGGACGTGTACTACGGCGACGAAGGCCTGATGCCCATGGTCGCCGCGGGTTTCGCCGTGGTCGCCACCGACTACCACGGGCTCGGCACCGAAGGTCCGCATGAATACGTCAACAAGACCGCGCAGGCTGCATGACGTCATTTATTCGATACCGGCGGCGCATGCCGCGGTGCCCGCGCTCGGCGCCAAGTGGGTCGTCGACGGGCACTCGCAGGGCGGATCGCGGCGTGGGGCGTCGCCGAGGCGCAGCATCGGATCCGGGATCCGACTATCTGGGCGCCGTGTCCGTGGCGGGCGCGGTTCGGGAAGCGGATTTCTTCAATCATCTCGGCAATACGCAGGGGGTGGGCTTTTATCTCGCGTTCATGGCCGCAGGCATTCACGCGCGCTATCCCGAGTTCGAGCCGCGCGACCTGCTGTCCGATGAGGTGCTCGCGCACTACGACGATGTCACCACGAAGGGCTGCTTCTACTACGCCTATGCGACCTTCGCCTGGCGCCGAGCGGTACGCTGCTGCGCCCGCACGGGTAGAAGAACGAATGGGTGCATCGGTTTTTCGAGGGCAATCTCGCTCGGCACCGCGCCGATCGGCGGGCCGATGCTGATCATTGCCGGCGAGGGCGATCAAACGTTCCGATCGACGGCATGCGCGCCGCGGCGAAGCAAATGTGCAGCGCCGGCCAGCCGGTGATCTTCCGCAGCTACCCCGGGCTCGATCACGATCCGGTGATGGAGAATTCGACGCCGGATCAGCTCGCCTGGATCAGAGCCCGATTTGCGGGCGAGCCTGCGGTATCGAACTGTGCGTCCTTGAAATAACTACATGTGTTCGGCCTTCGAATCGCGGCCGCCGCCCGATCACGGGATCATCCAGCTGCACCACGTACTGCTGCAGCACCACCAGCACGCCGAGCAGCAGCGTCAGGACGATGCTGTGCTTGAAGGTGCGCGCCAGCACCAGACCCTCCTGGCCCTTGAGCTCGGTCACGGAGACGCCGGTGGCGATGTTCTGCGGCGAGATCATCTTGCCCATCACGCCGCCGGAGGAATTGGTGGCGGCGATGAGCATCGGATTGAGGCCGAGCTGATTGGCGGCGACGACCTGCAGGTTGCCGAACAGCGCGTTGCCCGAGGTGTCGCTGCCGGACAGGAACACCGCGACCCAGCCCAGGAATGCCGACAGCATCGGAAAGAAGATGCCCGGCCGACGCCGACGCCCAGGCCGAGCGTGTAGTTCATGCCCGAATAGTTCATCAGATAGGCGAGGCCGACGATCAGCGCGACCGTCAGGATGGCGAGGCGGCTCTGCCGCCAGGTCGCCGCCGATCGCGTCGCAGGAACGCGCCGGCCCCACGCCGACCAGCGCCGGCGGTGATGATGGCCGCCACCAGAATGGCCGTTCCGGTGCCGAGCGGCTGGAAGACCCAGTTCGCAGCATAAGGCTTGTGTAGAGCGTGATGAACACGGCTTGTGCAGTCCCGGCCAATGAATGGTCTGCTGCCCGATGGCGGCGATCTTGAGCTGCGTCCAGACGATGACCACCGCCGAGACGATGATCCAGGGCATCCAGCCCTGCCACGCCGGGCACCGCCGCGTAGCGCCCTGCGCGTGCGCTCGCGGCTGGGCCGCTGGATCGCATACTGCGGATCGGGCGCCGGCGTCCAGAGCCGCAGAAACACCAAGGTGACGAGCAGCGACACCAGCGCCGCCAGCACATCGGTGAGCGAATAATCGAGATAGTTCGACGACAGCGAACTGCGCCAGCGCAAAGCTGCCGCCGGCCACCAGCAGCACCGGCCACAGCGCGCGCACCGAACGCAGTCCGCCGTAGATTCCCATGACATAAAACGGCAGGATGCAGCGCGATGAATGGCAGCTGGCGTCCGACCATGGCGCCGAGCTTGGCGGCGGGCAGGTCGGTGACCTGCGCCGAGCACCGTGATCGGCGTCCCGAGCGCACCGAAGGCGACCGGCGCGGTGTTGAAAATCAGGGTGAAGGTCAGCGCCTCGAGCGCCGGCAATCCGACCAGGATCAGCAGCGCGCTGGTGATCGCGACCGGCGTACCGAAGCCGGCGATGCCCTCCAGCAGGCAGCCGAAGCAAAAGCCGATGACCACCAGCACGATCGCGCCGATCGTTCGGCAGATGCATCCAGCAGCCAGTCGCGAAACGCGTCGAAGCGGCCGGAGACCACCGCGATGTTGTAGAGCAGCAACGCGTTGAACACGATCCACATGACCGGCCAGAGCGCAAATACGCGCCCGCCGCGATGCTATCGAGCGCGAGCCCGGGCGGAAACTTCCAGCACGAACACGGCGATCGACAAGCCCGACGATCAGGCCCGCCAGCGACGCCTGCCAGGCCGGACGGCGCAGGATGCCCAGCGCCACCAGCACGGTCGCGATGGGCAGGGCCGCCGCTGCAAACGATAAGACGAGGTTGCCATCGACCGGCACCAACAGCTGATTGAACATTATTCTGCTCCCCCGAATTGCCTTGCGGCGTCAGTTTCAAGCAACGGCGGTACTTTGTCCAAACCGCGCCGGCGCAGGGCGGACTAAATTAAGGGTCGCCGCCGAATGAGAGCGCCGCCTGCGAATCAGCTCACAAATCGTCATTCATGGAGCCGCCTGAAGCCGCGCCTGCTGCGCCGCACAGCTAAAAGTGTGATTCAGGGCCACCCACGTTTGCGGCCATTCCCTGAGGCTAGGGCAGTTGCAACGGGCCGCTGCGGGCGGATTCCCGCGGCGTCGATTCGAATGAGGGAGCCTAGTCTTGTCTCACGCAGCACGAAAGCATGCGGCTGCCAATTCGTACACCGAGTCGGCGCCTGCTCCTGCCGCCACACGGGGACAAGCCGGCTCTCGAGGACATAAAACCCCCGTATTTCTGGTGACTCAAGACGAATCGCTGTGGCCGCAAATCGGGCCCGGTCTGGATCGTGATTGGGCGCTCAAGCAGGTCGATACCATCGACGAGCTGCAACGAGTCACGCGTGCCGGCCATCCCGGCGTCATCGTCTGGGATGCGCGCGAGCCGGCGGATCGTGCGGGCGACCTGTCCCGGATGCAATTGCACTGTTCGCGATTCGCCATCGTCGTGCTCGATACCGACACGGGCGCGGAGCAGTGGAGGACGGCGCTTCAGCAGCGGCAGGTCGCCGCTCTGGTGGGCATACCGTTCGAGACCGGGCAACTGATCGAGGCTTTTGCGTGCGCACGCGAGGACTGCCTCACGCGCGGCATCGTGCTCGGCGAAACCGAGCCGGCCGCGCCCGCCGCGCCCGCCGCGTCTGCGCCGCCGCCGGCCGGCGGCCGACCGTTGCCCTGGTTCAAGCTGGGACTGGCCGCCGCCGTGTGCCTGGTAGGCACGGTCGCCTTTCTCCTGCATCGGCACGCGGCGCCGCGCGCCCCTGTCCCGCGCGCCGCCCCGCTTGCCGGGGCCGGGCCTGCGCAGCCGGTCGATGCACGCGCGGCAGCCGACGAACAGGTCGACGCGCTGCTCGACAAGGCTCGTCAGGCCATGCTCGATCGGCACTTCATCGAGCCCGCCGACGGCAACGCCCTGGCCATGTACCGGAGCGTGCTGAAGTACGATCCGAACAACGGCGAGGCTCGAGAAGGCTTGCAGCGGCTGGCGCAAGTTCTAATCGCCCGAGTCCAATCGGACCTGGATGCCAGAAAAATCGATACGGCGCTGCAGGGCCTGGAAACCGCGCGCAGCATCAGCCCCGACGACCCGCGGCTGGCGAATCTCGATGCGCGCATCGAGACGCTGCGGGCGGAGCTCGGTACGGCGCAAATTCAAGCGGCGCTCAACGCCAATAATTTCGATCGCGCACTGCAGCTGCTAGACAGCGCGGAGCGCAGCAAATCCTTGAGCGGCGCAAAGGCGAATCAACTGCGCGAGGAGATCCGGCGGCTCCAGGCGCGGGCGAGCGAGTCGGATCCGCAGGCGCACGCTCAAGCATCGAGCAAAAAACTGCAGCGCGACATCGACGCGGCGCGCGACGGCCAGGCGCGTCAGGCCAAGGCGCTCGCGCATCTGCTCGAGCTGGCGCAGGCACGGCTGGCGCAGGGCGAGATTCTCGAGCCGGAAAACGACAGCGCCTTGTTCTATGCCAGTCAGGCGCGCGCGTCCGACCCCAAGATGGACGGCGTGGCCAAGATTTCGAGTGCGATTCAAAGTGCGATCCTCGCGCAAGCCCGCGCGGCGCTCGATTCGCAGGACACCGGCAAAACGGAGTCGTTGCTCGCCGCCGCGCGCGGCCTCGGCGGTTCGGCCGACATCGACACCCTCTACGATGCATTGGTACAGCAGAAGTTCAGACAGAGCAGGGCGGCGGCGGCGGCGGCCGCCGCCAATTCGCTGGTCCCGATCAAGCCATTGAAGCTCGAGTATCCGCGAGCCGCCTTGGCCGACGGCATCGAGGGATGGGTGGACGTGGCCTTCGACGTGACTGCGGAGGGCAAGGTCGCCAACATCACCATTGTGGACGCCTCGCCGCACAACGTGTTCGACTCCGCGGCCAAGAACGCGCTGTCCCGCGAACGCTTCCAGCCGGTGCTGGTGGACGGGCAGCCGGCTCAAATCAGGGCCACACGGCACATCGTGTTTCGGCTGTCAAAACAGTGAGGAGCTGCGATGAATTCCCCGGCGAATAGCGCGGTCAAGCGTGACGCGGATCAGATCACGCCGCTCAGCCGCGCCGGCGGCCTGTGCCTGGTCGTGCACGACGATCTCGAACTGCGCTTGCGGCTGGCCGGGCTGGTGCGCCGCGCGGCCGCGACGCTCGACGCCGACACCGTCACCGCGTCCGGACTCGAGAGTCTATCTGCCGAGCAGGTGCGCTCCTATCTCGCCGTATTGCTCATCGTCGAGTTCATGCAGCGGGGAGGCGAATCCGACCCGCTCGCGGCGCTCGCACGCCTGCGTGCGCGAGCGCCGGGTGTGCCCATCTTCATTTTCGCACGCCATGGCGGTGAGCGCTGGGCGGCGCGCGCCATCAAGGCGGGCGCCGCCGATTACTGGCCCATCCATTCGGTCGATTTCGCGGAGCTCACCGCGGCGCTGCAGCTGCTGCGTGCCCCGCCGCGAAGCGAGCCCGCGCCCGAGGTGGCCGGCTACCGGATTCTGAAGAAAATAGCGCAATCGTCGGCGGCCACGGTGTACCTCGCGCGAAATGACGATTTGGCGCAGCCGGTGGCGCTCAAAGTGCAGACCATCAAGGGCCAAGCGAGCGTGAAAGAGGAGGACCGGCAACGCTTCGCCAGGGAATGCAGAATCATCTCCAGCCTGAATCATCGGTCGGTTGCCGATGTCATCGATTTCGGCATCACTCCGGAGTACCTGTATCTCGCGCTTGAGTATTTTCCGGGCGGCAGCCTGCGCGAGCGGCTCAAGAATCCCGTCAGCGAAGCCGACGCGCGCAGCTACGCGCGCCAGATCGCCGAGGCCTTGCTGGTCGTTCACGCGGCCGGCGTGATCCACCGCGACTTGAAGCCCTCGAACCTCATGCTCACCACGAGCAACCGGCTGGTGTTGATCGACTTCGGCTCCGCGCGCGCGCAACTCGTGGCGCACGATCTGTCGCGCTCGGATCTCGTGACCGGCACGCCCTATTACGCGTGTCCGGAGCAGATCGCGGGCGATGACACCGATCACCGCGGCGACCTGTACAGCTTGGGAGTCATCTTCTACGAGATGCTGACGGGCAATCTGCCGTTCCGGGGCAGCAACTTGTCGGAGATATTCGAGGGCCATTGTAAAGCCCCTGTGCCGGTCCTGGCGGCCCCGCTGTCGCGCAATCAAGCCTTGATCAACCGCCTGCTTGCGAAGAATCCGGATGATCGGTATCCGTCGGCGGCGCACTTTCTCGAGGCGCTCGAATGATGTCCGGGCTGCGGACGGATCTAGCCGCGCGCCTCACGCCGCGGGTGCTCGCCGCACTGGTGGCGCTGCTCGGCCTCGGTTTCGTCGCAGCGGTCCTGGTGCCCGGCTTCGAGCTGGCGAGCGAACTTGCCGACACCACGGCGGCGCTCAAATTCGTCGGGGAGCAGCAGCGGTATCCCGATCTCATTCGCACCTCGCTGGAGACCCTCCACGATCGCTTGAACGCGCGCGGCTACGTCGAGGCGCCGCTCGAGCAGCTGCGCGACGCGGTGCATAAATTCGATGAGGCACAGTCGGTGATGGAGCGCGCGCGGCCCAAGGGCTGGTTCGACACCTCGAGCGATACCGCGGCCTTCGTGCAGCCCGGCGAAGCCAGGCACACGGCCGAGCTGCGGACGTTGTGGAGACCAGAGCGCGAATCCCTGGAGCCGCTGCTGCGGTTCGCAACCGTGCCTTATCAGGACGATGAGGCGAGCGGCACGCGCCTCAACGACGAAGGCCGGGAGCTGCTGCGCGACGCGAACGCCGCGGTCCGCTCCGCGCGGCGCCTGCTGCCCGCCATAGACGGCGAGCTTGCCGTCATCGGCGATGATTTGCAGGCCCGAAATACGCATTCGGCGATGCGGCTGCGCATCGTGATGCTCGCCGGCTTGGCCGTCGCGGTGGCCCTGGTGCTGGTGGTCGCCGCGCTCTTGACCGCACGGCGCCGTCAGGCGCACAGCCTGCGCGAGGCGCGACAGCAAACCGAAGACATTCTGCGCACCGTGAAGGACGGTCTGCTTCTCCTCGACCGTGATCTGGTCATCGGTGCGACGTATTCGCGGGCGCTCGAGGGGCTTTTTCAGCGCAAGGAGTTCGCGGGACTCGGATTCGACGATCTGCTGCGCGACATCGTCGCCGAAAAAACCCTGGCCACGGCCCGCAAATTCGTTGCAGTTCTATGGTCGGAGCGCACCAACGAGAATCTCGTCAAATCGATCAATCCCCTGGGCGAGGTGGAGGTGCGCATCGTCAACAGCCAGGGTAGCGTCGACACGCGCTACCTGGAGTTCGATTTTCATCGGGTACGCATGGACGGCAAGATCACCCATGTGCTGGTCTCGGTGTCGGACATCACCGCCCGCGTTGATCTGGCCCAAGAGCTCACCGTCTCTCAGGGCCAGGCGCAGGCGCAGGTCGACACGCTGCTCGGCATTTTGCACGTCGAGCCGGCTCAACTGGCGTCCTTTCTGAGCGATACGGATGCGTCGATGAAGATGATCAACGCCGTGCTGCGAGAGCCGGCGCGGGAGGAAGCGGCGTTTCGCAGGAAACTGGATAGCCTGTTCCGCCAGGCCCACTCGGTCAAAGGAGAAGCGGCCTCGCTGGGCTTGTCGTCCATCGAAGGCCGCGCGCATGCGTTCGAAGACGACCTCAAGGCGCTGCGCGATAAGGCGGAATTGTCCGGCAATGATTTTCTGCCGCTGGTCATCAAGCTCGATGATCTGTTCACTCACCTGCAGTCGATCAGAGACCTGGTCGCTCGCGTGTCGCACCTGCAGATGGGTGCGCAGGAGGCGGCGCGCCCGAGCGGGTCGGAGAACGTGGCGCCGTCCGAGAACCAGCTGCCCCTCGACATCGCGGCTCTGAAGCGGCTCGCCGCGCGCATCGCCGACGATAACGACAAGGCGGCGGCAGTGCAGTGCATCGGGTTCGAGGCCATTCCCAATGTTTACCGGCGCTTGATCAAGGATGTCGCCGTGCAGGCGGTGCGCAATGCCATCATGCACGGCATCGAGCCGCCGACGCTGCGCCAAAATCTCGGTAAGTCTCCGACCGGCACCGTGAAGCTGGAATTTCAGGAGGCGCCCGAGGCCTACAGATTCACGATCGAGGACGATGGTCGGGGGCTGTCGCCGGAGCGCATCAAGGAAGCCGCAGTGCACAAGGGCATGTTGACGCCGGAATCCGCGGCGGCTATGGACGCCAAGCAGACGTTCTCGCTGCTTTTCCAGGCCGGATTCTCGATGGTGGAGCGCGTGACGAAGGATGCCGGAAGAGGCATCGGCATGAACCTGATCGCGGAGCGCGTGCGCGAGGTCGGCGGGCGAGTGAGCGTGGCAACGCAGCCCGGCAAATTCACGCGCATCTCCGTATTGCTGCCCCCGACCACCAAGCGCATCAACTTCACGGAGGCCGCGTAATGAGGATACGCAATGGTTCGCCGTCGATCTTGAAGCTGATGATCGTGGACGACTCGAACATTATCCGGCGGCGCATCGAGCGTTCGCAGCAGATCGCGCGTCTGGAGGTGGTCGGCTCGGCGAGCAACGGACGGGAGGCGGTGGAGCTGTTCCGGCGCACCCGGCCGGACGTCGTCACCATGGACCTGACCATGCCGGAGATGGACGGCATCGAGTGCGTCCAGGAATTGGTGGCGCTCAATTCCAAGGTGCTGATTCTCGTGGTCTCGGCGCTGGCGGACAAGGCGACCGCGGTGGAGGCGATCGAGAAGGGCGCGAACGGCTTTCTGTGCAAGCCGTTCACCGATCGCCAGCTCAACGACGCGCTGCACGAATTGCTGCTGGACGCCTGACGTGCTGAGAGAGTCCGAGATCCGCACGTTCATCGACGGTGCGACGAACTACTTCGAGATTTCCGCGCAGCAAAGCGCGACTGTGGGCTCGCCCTATCTGGTGACCGACGGCAACCCGGGAGCCTACGACTATACCGGTATCATCGGCATTTCCGGCGCCCGCAAAGGAATCGTATATTTTTCGGCGCCGCGCGGCATGCTCGCGGTGCTGTTGATGAGAATGCAGGAGACCGACACGAGCGATGAAAACATCAAGGATCTTGTGGGCGAGGTGGCCAATACAATATCCGGCAACGCGCGCAGGGATTTTGGGAGAAACTTCGTCATATCCGTGCCGACCGTCGTCGCGAACGACGTAGAGAAGGTCACCCCGCCTTTTTCGAAGTCCTATGTCATCCCGATCAATTGGCGCAAACATTCGGCAAAATTGGTCGTCTGCCTCGAATAGCGCAAAGGCCGCTTTCGAGAGGAGCGTCAGAGCCGGCAGCGCCGCGCAGCCGATTGCGGCCGATCCCCATCAGAATTTATAGAGAGCCTGCGCATTTCCCTGCCGCGGGTCATTGAACAGCGGTGCCAGCAGCAAAGGATTGCCGCCTTAGCGCTCCGACGGGCATTTACGTGTTGGTCTCGGTCTGCGATACCGGTCGCGGCGCTGCGATTCGTCTGTCGCGGCAGCGCCCAGTGCCGGTGTACGTAAGGAAAAAGGGTCCGCGTTCGTTTCTTGCTGCCGAAGGGGTTATCATAAAAAGCTCTCCTGCTGCAGCGCCATCCGCGGCGCCGAGGACAATACGATGTCGACAGCGAATGACATGGCCGAAGCGAATTCAGTATGGCAGAAGGACAGGGACCACTTCCTGCATCCCTGGACGCACTTCGACACGTTCAAGCGCGAAGGTTCGCTCGTGTTGCGGGACGGGAAGGGCGCATTTGTAACGGACGCCTCCGGCAAGCGCTACCTCGACGGCATCGCCGGGATGTGGTGCGTCAACATCGGCTACGGGCGGGCCGAGATGGCGCAGGCCATCGCTGATCAGGTGCTCACGCTGAGCTACTGCAACACCTTCGTCGATTGCACCAACGAACCGGCCGCGGAGCTGGCGGCCAAGCTCGCTGAGATTGCCCCGGGTTCCCTCAATCACGTCGCCTATTCGGTGTCGGGGTCCTGCGCGAACGACACGGCGATTCGTCTGGCCCACTATTATCACTCGCGCCGCGGCGAACCGGGGCGGCGCATGATTCTGTCGCGCTACAATTCCTACCACGGGTCCACGTATCTCGGCATGACGATGGGCAATCGGGAGGGCGACCGCTCTCCACATTTCAGATACATCGACGGCCTGGTGCATCACCTGGCCGCCCCGTATGCGTACCGCCGGCCCGAGGGCATGAGCGAAGGGCGGTTCACCGATCAGCTCGTCGCGGAGCTGCAGGCGGCGATCCGCGACATCGGCGCGGCGAATATCGCCGCTTTCATCGCAGAACCGATCCAGGGGGCGGGAGGCATCGTGCCGCCGCCGGTCGGGTATCTGCCGCGCATGAGGGAAATTCTGGCGAAGCACGGAATCCTTTACATATCGGACGAGGTCGTGACGGGATTCGGCAGAATTGGACACTGGTTCGCCTCCTTGGATGAATTCGGCATCGAGCCAGACATCCTGGTGGCGGCCAAAGGGCTGACCTCCGGCTACCTGCCGCTGGGTGCAACGATCTACTCCGATCGGATTCACGAGGCGATCTCGGCCCCCGACCCGCAGGCGTGGTTCACCCATGGATTCACGTACTCGGGGCATCCCGTTTGCTGTGCGGCCGCCCTCAAGAACATCGAAATCATCCGCGACGAGAATCTGCTGGGCAATGCCCGCACGGTCGGGGATTATTTCGAGACGCGCCTCAAAGAGCTCGCCGCGCTGCCGCTCGTCGGCGACGTACGCGGCCGGCGCTTCATGATGTGCGTCGAGTACGTGGCGGACAAATCGACGCGTGCGCCGCTTCCCGACGCGGCCAATATCTCGAGGCGCATCGCCCAGCGCTGCGAAGCGAAAGGATTGCTGGTGCGGCCGCTCGGCCATCTCGACATCATATCGCCGCCGCTGGTCTTGACGCGCGAGCAGTGCGACGTGCTCGTTGATACGCTGCACGAGGCCATCAGCGAGGTGACGCGCGAACTCGGCCGCGAGGGGTTCCTCTAGAGGCAGCCTCGACGATATCCTGGTCGATGAATAAGGCATCAACGCGGTCTCGACCATGGCGGCGAGTGATCGCCGGTGTGTGGATCGGCATGCTGCTCTTGGAGACTTCTCACGTCCATGGGGACGAACCGCGGACGCCGCTGGAGGCGTACGGACGCCTTCCAACGCTCGAGGATTTGTCTCTGTCGCCGGATGGAACCAGGCTCGCTTTCGTCAGGACGGTCGGCGATCAGCGCAATCTCGTGGTTCATCGGCTCGGCGAATCGCAGGCGCTCGCGGCGGTGCATGTCGGCGATGCGAAGCTGCGAGGCGTCGAGTGGATGGACAACGACCACCTGCTGCTCATGGTATCGAGCACCAGCTTGCCGCCGTTCGGCTTCAGCGGCCCGCAGCGAGAGTGGTACGAGCTGCTCACCTTCGATGTCTCGCGGCGGAAATTGTCGGGTCTGTATCTGCAGATGAACGGCGAACGGACATTCAATGTCGTGACGGGCGAGCCCATGATTCGCGAAGTGGGCGGCGCATCGACGCTGTTCGTACCGGGCCTGTACGTGGCCGACCGGACACTGCCGGCACTTTTCAGATATGAACTCGCCGGCGGCCGCCTTCGATTGATCGCCAAGGCGAGCGAGCCCTGGACTCAGTGGCTCATCGACGACGCCGGGCGCATCGCAGCCGAATTCGTCTACCACGATCAAAAAAAAACGTGGGATTTTCTGGTCCGGCGGAACGATCGAATGAGCTTGGTCGCCTCCGGCGATGCCGCCGTCGACGTGCCGGTGGTTCTCGGCTTCGGCCCGGCCGGCGATTCGCTGCTCGTGCGCATCATCGAGAACGGTAATCCGGTGTGGAAGGCCCTGTGGCTGAAGGACGGAACCTGGGGCCCGCCGCCCGTCAAGGGCGAGGCGTTCAGGGGCGTGATCCTGGAGCGCGCCAGCGGGCGCATCATCGGAGGCTTCCGGGACGCGGATGGGGCGGCTCACTATGTCTTCTTCGACAACGAGCTGCAGGCGCATTGGAACGCCGTGCTGCGCGCTTTTCCGGACGAGCGGGTCCAGCTGCTGTCGGCGTCGGATGATTATGCGCGGATCCTGGTGCGCGTGTTCGGCGCCAAAGATGGGTATGTGTACGCGCTGTTCGACTGGTACTCGCACCAATCGATCGTTCTGGGAAAGGTCTATGAGGACCTGCAGGGGGTCGCGGAGATGCGCCCGATCAGCTACCCGGCGACGGATGGCTTGATCATTCCGGGCTACCTCACCTTGCCGCGCGGCAGGACTGCGGCTCGGCTACCGTTGATCGTACTGCCGCACGGCGGCCCTGCGCTGGTGGATTCCGGGGATTTCGACTGGTGGGCTCAAGCGCTGTCGGCCGAAGGCTACGCCGTGTTGCAGCCGAACTATCGCGGTTCGTCGGTGGATGCCCGCTTCCTCGCCGCGGGCTTCGGCGAATGGGGCCGCAAAATGCAGACCGATCTATCCGACGGGGTTCGCTATCTGGAGAAGCAAGGGCTGATCGATCCTAAGCGGGTCTGCATCGTGGGCGGCAGCTACGGCGGGTATGCCGCACTCGCCGGGATGGCCCTGGACCCGGGCGTGTATCGGTGCGCGGTATCGGTGGCGGGCATCTCGGATCTGAAGCGCTTCCTCCGATGGAAGGACCTGAGCGCGGGTCGCGGCGACGGCCTCAGCCAGCGATACTGGGACCGGTACATGGGTGTTTCCGGTCCGGACGACCGGACGCTGCAGGCGATCTCGCCAGTCCAGCACGTGAATGCCGTGGCCGGGCCCGTGCTGCTGATACATGGACGCGACGACACGGTCGTGCCGTACGAGCAAAGCGAGGTCATGGCCGATGCTCTCAAGCGTGCCGGCAAGCCGGTGGAGCTGGTGACCCTGAAGCACGAGGATCACTGGTTGTCGCGCAGTGCAACGCGGCTGCAGATGCTGGAGGCCACGGTGGCGTTTCTGAAGGCAAACGACCCGCCGGATTAGCCACGCGCGGCGGCGCGTCCGGCGAGCGCCGGATAGTCTTCGGCGGTCAGGCGGCAGCCGCCGGATCCGCCGACAGCTCAACCGCGTTGGAGGTTGCATCGACCGTCTTGAGCAGCACCGGGCGCCGCCACACGCGCTTCACGTACTCGAGCACCTTGCGCGCACGGTCCGCGTCCAAGCCGCGGCCGTCGAGCTGGTTGTCATGCTGCAGGACCAGAGTGCCGTCGTTGCGAACCTCGGTCACCGATACGCGCGGGGCGCCGAAGTTGTACTTATCGTGCAGCAGACTCTCCCGCAGCTCATCGATGTCCGCGGCAACCACCTTGACGGGGCCGTTCTGCTGGCCGCGATAGCGGAACAAGCCCATATCATCGGCAATCTCGCGGGTCAGGTGATTGCGCAGAAAGCTGAAGTCGTCGTCCTCGCGCATGATTTGCCGAGCCGACTCGATGCCGGATTTCTTGACGATCTCCTCCCACAGCGTGAATCCCAGGTGGTAGGGATTGATCGCAAGAGCCACCTGCTCGCCGGTGGCCACCGGGCGCACCACATCGGAGTGGCACTTGATCGCATCGACGTAGACGCCCTGGGGAATGAAATCCGCTTCGCGCAGCAGCCGAGCGTGCCAGTAGGACGCCCAGCCCTCGTTCATGATCTGCGTGGCGAATACCGGATAGAAATAGAAGGACTCCTCGCGGACCGCAAGAAAGATGTCGCGCTCCCAGCTCTCCATCTCCGACGAATATGTGGCGATGAACCAGAGCAGATCCCGCTCCGGTCGCGGCGGCAGCGGCGCACGAATCTTGCGCGGCTGCGCGTGGGCTTCGCCTCTGGCATCGAGCGTCGCAAAGCGCGCGCGAAATGCATCCTCCACCGGGATCGGCGCGTCGGCTTGATACTCCGGGAACATCTGGCGCCGCAAGGGCTGATCGAGGTCGACGTATTGCTCCAGGGACAGCGCGGCGTCGAGGACCTGCTCCACGGCGGTGAACCCGTGCGATTCGATGTCCCGTTCGATCTGGCGCGCGTGGCTCGCCGCGTGCTCGATGATCTGCGGGCTGACTTGTTCTTGACAGCGGCGGAACAACAAATTGTTCTTGGAGAAGTCCGCATGGCCGAGCACGTGGGCGGTCACCAGGACATTGTCGGCGAGGCCGTTGCTCGATGCGAGATACGCGTGGCCGGGATTGCCGGGGAACACCACTTCAAACAGGCGCGAGTAGCCCATGTGCCGCTGCAGCAGCTGATAGATGTAGCGGGCGCCGAAAGACCAGTGCGGCATGCGCACCGGCAGCCCGTACACGGCTATTTCGGTCATGAAGCTGTCGGGCACCGCCTCGAAGATGACGGGATTCCAATCCAGCCCGAGTTTGCGCGCGAGCTCCTCGATTTGCGGAACGTGGTCGCTCCAGCGGCCATTCATGGGTTCTCTCCCGTCTGGCCGGCAGGTACGTCCGCCTGCGACTCGGCGGTGAAGAAATGGCGAACCGCGGCCGAGACGTCGTCCGGGCCGGTTATCGAAAAGCGGCTGCACGGCAGACCCGCCTCCGTGACCGCTTGAAACAGCTGCATGGTCTCGCTCTCGGAGCTGCGTGCGCCCGCCGAAATTTCCACATAACCGGCGTAGCGCGCCACCTTGGCGATGCTCTCGAGCTCCTGGCCGGCCTGGGACCGGTCATCCGCCGCATTATCCCCGTCCGACGCATAGAGCAGATACACGTTGCAGATCGACGGATCGAAGCGCGCGTCCATGATCTCCCGCACCTTGGCGAGACCGGCCGAGGCAACCGTACCGCCGCTGCCGGTGACCTTGAAGAAATCCGGTTCGCTGAACTCCCAGGCGTCGGTCGTATGCGCCACGAACACGATGTCGAGCGCTTTGTATTCGCGCCGCAGTCCCGCGGCCACCCAGAAGAAAAAGGTCTTCGCCAGCTGGCGGTCGCGCTCGGACATGCTGCCGGAGACGTCGAGCAGGAAAAAAACGGCTGCGCGCAGCGCCGGCTGACGGCGGCGGGTGAGCTGCCGGTAGCGCAGATCCTCATCGGTAAACGCCGGTGAATCCGGTTCGAGCGCGCGCCGCTTCACCGATTCCTTGAGCGAGCGGCGGCGGTCCAGGCGCGAGCGCGCGCCGCGCCGGTCCCAACCCTCGCGTTTCCACTCCGACTCCTCGGTAGCGCCGACTCGCGGCTGCAAATTGGGCAGCTTCAGGTCCTCCCACAGCCAGTCGATGACCTCGTCAACCTTGAATTCGAGCATGAGCTCAGTGCCGCCGCGCTCCTTGCCGCCGGCGCCTTTCTGCCCGGGCCGCCGGCGGGGCTGGCCTGACCGAGCACGTCTCCGGGTTTGGCCTTGCCCTGACCGACGCCCTGAGACTCGCCGTCCGACAGCAGCCGAAAGCGGTAATGCTCGAGCATGCGCACCGGCACCCGGACCGTGCGCGAGCCGTCGTTGATGATGTCCGAGCCGGAGACGATCTGCGGGAGATGCTCGCGTACGGCTTCGCGGATCTTCTCGCTGTGGCGCAGCCAGTCCCGCGAACCGCGCGAGAACAGTTCATACCAGCCGTTCAGTGTGTTCGCCTGGCGGGTCAGAGCTCATCGCGGTCCCGTGCACTGGATGAGTGACATGTAGGCCCGCCTACTCTTGCGACAAGAGCGTGGTGACGTAGTTCAGCGCCTCCTGTGCGCTGTGTTCGTCGTATCCGTACTCCTTGACGAGGCGCTCCTGCACCACGGATATCTTTTGCCGCGCCTCGTCATCGGGCCGCGCGGTGGAAGTGACCAGGCGCAGCACGTCGCGCCGCTCCTCGAACAGATACTGCTCGATCGCTTCGCCGCACCCGGGCGTGGCTCGCGAGGCGGAATTTCTCTCCCGCCTTGAAGGCGACCATGGCCTTGCGGATCACCTCCTGGCGGAAGGACTGCTTGCCCGATTCGGATACCTTGATCTTTTCCTCGACCGAGCGCAAAAACCGCTCGTCCGGCGCCCGATTCTCGCCGGTCATCGGATCGGTGACCTTGCGCTGATCGAGCGCGGCCTCGATCTCGTCCAGATACTTCTCGAGCAGCTGCTGCGCCTCGTCCTGGAAGGAGGCGAACAGCGCCTTGTGCACGTCCTCCTTGACCCAGCGATTGTAGAATTCCTTGCGGGCGGTCACGAGGTGGTCGAACCACTGCTTCTTCTGCTTGGCGTCGATGCGCGCGTCGCTTTCGATGGCGTCCTTGAGCGCGAGCAGCAGCTCCATGCTGGTGAGGCTGCTGCGCATTGCCGCGGGTGATGGCGGTGGAGAGCGCATTGATCACGAAGCGCGGGCTGACCCCGGAGAGCCCCTCATCCGGCGCTTCGGCCCGCAGGCGTGCAGCCTCGGTCTCGGAGAATCCCTCGACCGCCTCGCCGGCGAATATGCGCACCTTCTTCGGCAGATCGAGCCCCTCGCGCTCCGGCTTGGTGTGCCGGGTGAGAATCGCGAACACGGCGGCCAGGTGCAGCACGTGCGGATCCAGATGCGTGTTGCGGAACGCCGGCGCGCCGTAGACCAGCTTCTTGTAGATGCGCGCCTCGTCCTTGTAGGACAGCGCATAGGGCACCTTGATGATCACCATGCGGTCGAGCAGCGCCTCGTTCTCCTTCTCCTGCAGGAAGCGATTGAACTCCGCGAGATTGGTGTGCGCCAGAATCGTCTCGTCGAGATAGATCAGCGGAAAGCGCGCGACCTTGACGTTCTTCTCCTGAGTCATGGTCAGCAGCAGATACAGAAACTCGCGCTTCACCTTCAGGATCTCGATCATCTCGAGCACGCCGCGGCTCGCGGCGTAAACCGCCCCCGACCAGGACCAGGCGCGCGGGTCGCCCTCATCGCCCACCCGCGCGACCTTGGACAGGTCGACCGATCCGACCAGATCGGCGATATCGGCGGTCGAGGGATCGTGGGGCGCGTAGGTGCCGATTCCGCAGCGCGCCGCCTCGGAGAGGAAAATACGCTCGACCGGCACGCGCAGGTAATCGCCCGTCGCATTCGCGGTCGAGGTAGTCGCGGGCCCAGGGAGACATCTCACCCGCGATGTCGACGCCGTAAGTCTCGCGAAACTCCGCACGCAGGCTCGTCGGAATGAGATTCAACGGCGATTCGCGCAGCGGCGAGCCCTTGATCGCGTACAGCGCGCCCTCGTCGGTGCGGCTGTATTCCTCGAGCCCCCGCTTCAAGAGGATGGCCAGCGTCGATTTGCCGCCCGAGGGCGGCCCGAGCAGCAGCAGCAGTCGCCGCCCGACGTCGGATCCCGCCGCGGCCGCCTTGAAGTAGTCGACGACCCGGCCGAGGGGCTCATCGACCCCGAACAGTTCGCGCTTGAACAGCTCCCGGGCCTTGTGGGTATCGTCTCCCTCGGCATTCGCGGCCATGCCAAAGCAGCATGTCCCAAATGTATTCGTGGCTGGTGCGAATATAGGCTGTCGGGCGGTTCGGCAGAACGGTTGTCAGGAATTCGCTGAATGTGCCTTCCCAGCGTTGCGCACGGTGCTCCTTGCTGAACTTGGTCAGTGAGTCGAGGAAATCCGTGGGATCGGACTCCGCGCTAAGCTGTGATACTCCCATCGTCAACCTCCGATACGGAATTGGACTGGGCACACGCCGGCATTTGCTTCAGCTTAAGTTAAAGACAACTCGCCCGTGCAGAGCGTGATCGCCTTCAACTCTATAAGAGTGTTTTATGTTAGATCGGTCACAGCTTCAAGCAGTTTTGTAGAAATTACTTTTTTGGTGTGTCTCCGCAGCGGAGCGCCGGATTATTTTTTCGCAATCTCCACGCACGTCCCTGTAGCAAAGCGGCAACGAGCGCGCTCCGCAGGCGCGCACGGCACCGCAACATATTGATTTCGCCGCGCCAGGTCGCGTATCGTGAGCGGAGCGCGCCGGCGCAAGCAAGCGAAATGAATGCCGCGCGCCGGTGCGCGCTCGGATCCGCGCCCGTGCCTTCATGTGGTTGCCGCCGGGGAGGTCCTGGCGCGCTGCGCGCTCGGCTCAGCGAGCGGCCGTGGCCTCGCGAGCCGGTGCGCACTCGGGTCGATCACGAGATGCAGCACGCGCCCGAACAGCTGCCCGGGGTGTGCCTCGCGGCCGCCGTCGCGGCCGATATGGATCACCGCGGTGTGCGTGAGATCCTCGGCCAGCACCCTGCTCACCTGCTTCAGCGCGTCCGGCTCGAGAGTATCGAGCACCTCATCGATGAGGATCCAGGCCGGCGCATGCAGCACGGCCCGGGCGAACGCCAAGCTTTGCTGCTCAGCCTCGCTCAGGACGCTATCCCAGCGGCGGGATTGATCGAGCATGGGCACCAGACGATCCAGGGCGAGCCGCTCGAGGGATCGCGCGAACGCGGCGGTCTCGAAGCTCTCGACCGTCGCGGGATAGGCGAGGACCTCGCGCAGGGTGCCCGGCGGCAGGTAGGAGGTGCGGGGCATGTAAAGAATCGATTCTCCTCTGGGAAGAGTGACCTGCCCTGAGCCCCACGGCCACAACCTGGCGAGCGCCCGGAACAGCAGCGTCTTGCCGGCGCCGGAGTCACCCGCGATGAGCACCCGCTCGCCGCCCTGCACCTCGACGTGTCGTTCCTTGAGCGTGGTGCAGCCGGCGTGCGAGGAAATCTGGAGATTGTCGATGACGATTCTGCCGGATGCGCCCTCGCTGAACGCGATGCGGCTTTCCACGCCGTGCAGCACGTCACATCCGGTCACCGCACGCCGAAAGCTCGCGACGCGCAGCAAGCGTCGCGCGCCAGTCGGCGATGGTGCTGAAGTTGTCGACGAACCAGCGCAGCGAGGATTGCACCTGCATGAATGCGCCGGAGGCCATCATGAGCCCGCCGAAGGATATGTTGCCAGCAAAATACAGCGGCGCCGCCGCAAGTATCGGAGCCACCAGCGTGAACCAGCCGTAGCCGGCGGTTACCCAGGTGAGGTTCGTGGTTCCGGTGACGAGCCAGCGCATGGCTCTCAGTACGCCCGCCATGTCGATCTCGATGCGGCGCGCCTCGCCAGCCTCCCCCGCGGCGATCGTAATCGCATCGATATGCTCATTCACCCGCACCAGCGAGAAGCGCAGGTCGGCCTCGCGCGCGTAGCGCTCGGCGTTCATATCGACCAGACTGCGCCCCACCCAGTACGAGAGCAGCGAGGCCGAGCCGGCATAAATGACCGCTGCCCAAACCATGTAGCCTGGAATGATGAAGTGGCGGCCCGCGGCGTGGAACACGAAGTCCGCTCGATATTGCCCACAGGATGTCGATGAAGGTGATCAGCAGGATCGAGGCCTGCACGAGGCCGATCCCCAAGTCGGCCGACAGCTCGCTCAGGTGGCGCGCGTCCTCGTGCATGCGCTGATCGGGATTTATGCCGATCTGGCCGGCATTGGCGAGCCGGAAGGCGCGGCCGGGTACGAGCCAGTTCTGGATGAGATCGTGCGACGAGGCCCTCGCGCAGCTTGAGCTTCAAGGTTTCGCCGAACCAGCGCTGCGCCACGTTGAGCACCAGCAGCGCGCCTGCGATGATGCCGAATACGCCCAACTGCTCCAGGAACCCGTTAAAGTTCCGGTGCGACAGCGCGTCATAGAAGGGCTGGTTCCAGCTGTTGAGGCGGATCTGGCCGTAGGCGGTGGCGACGATGATGACAAACAGCGCGATTGACTGGAGAATCAGCGTGTTGCGCACGGGCGCGGCCCACAGCGCGCGGATCATCATGCGTAATTGCGGCACCAGCCGCGACTGGGCGATCTCTTCATCGTTCGGGCCGATCGGTCATGGGTGCGATTCTCGGGAGCAAAACAACTGCGCCATTATCGACCACGTTGACGCCAACATGCGAATGGCGTGCGCTCGCCATGAACCGGATCGATCAGCTGATTCGGGCAGATGTCGCTTGCCGAAAAACTCGGCCAGCTCACCATGACGGCCGCCGGCTATGCGGTCACCGGGCCGACCGTCGCGGGCGATTCGGCCGAAGCGATCAAGGCCGGCACCATCGGCAATCTGCTCAACCTGGTCGGAACCGACCGCGTGCACGAGATTGCAGCGCTTGGCGGTGGAGGAATCGCGGCTCGGCATCCCTCTGCTCTTTGCCTTCGATGTCGTGCACGGACACCGTACGCTGTTTCCCATCCCCATGGCGGAGGCGGGATTGTTCGATCCGGAGACCTGGGCGCTCACGGCGCGGGAGGCGGCCCAGGAGGCGGCCGCCGAGGGTCTTGCCATGACCTTCGCACCGATGCTCGATGTGGCGCGCGACCCGCGCTGGGGGCGCATCGCCGAAGGGCCGGGCGAGGATCCCTGGGTCGGCGCGCGCATGGCCGAGGCCAAGGTGCGCGGCTTCCAGGGCGCGGATCTGGCCGCGCCGGACGCGCTTGCGGCGGTGGCCAAGCATTATTGCGCCTATGGAGCGGTGACCGCGGGGCGCGACTACGCCTCCGTGGACATCTCCGAGCGTACCTTGCACGAAGTGTATCTGCCGCCCTTTGCGGCAGCCGTCGCCTCGGGCGTGGCCGCCGTCATGCCTGCCTTCACCGATCTGGCGGGAATTCCCATGACCGCAAATGCGGCCCTGCTCAACGGCTGGCTGCGCGAGCGGCTCGAATTCGACGGCGTCATCGTGAGCGACTACCACGCCATTGCGGAACTCATTCGCCATGGAGTCGCCGCCGATCCGGCGCACGCTTCCGCCCTCGCGCTCAAAGCGGGCGTGGACGTGGACATGATGTCGGAGGCGTATCGCTTCGGTTTGCCGGTGGCGCTGGAGCGCGGCTGGGTGGCCATCGAGGACATCGACGCATCCGTGCGTCGCGTATTGACGCTCAAGCGCCGGCTTGGATCTGTTCGAGGATCCGTACCGCCGCGGCGCCGCGCCGCAAAGCGCGCGGGTGCTCGCCTCCCGGCGCCGGCTGGCGCGCGCGGTGGCGGCGCGCGCCGTGGTGATGCTGAAGAATGACCGTGACACATTGCCGCTGACGCGCCGCACGCAGCGGCTCGCTGTCCTCGGGTCCGCTGGCCGATGCCCCGGCCGAAATGCGCGGACCGTGGTGGGGCGCCGCTGCGGCCGACGGCCCCGTGAGCGTGGTCGCGGGACTGCGCGGGATGCTGTCCGAGGCGCAGGTGCTGCATGCGCCGGGCGTCGACATCGACGGGGATAATCTCGCCGGCATTCCTCAGGCGCTCGAGCTGTGTGCACAGGCGGATGCGATTCTCCTGTGCCTGGGCGAGGCCGCCGGCATGAGCGGGGAGGCCGCGAGCCGCGCCTATCTGGATCTGCCGGGCCGGCAGCGCGCGTTTGCGGAAGCCGTTTTCGACCGTGCCGGGAGTTTGCGCCTGCCGATCATCGTCGTTCTGTTTTCGGGGCGCCCGCTGATCGTGCCGTGGCTGGTCGAGAGAGCCGATGCGGTGCTCGCCGCCTGGTTCCTGGGGAGCGAGGCGGGGAACGCCATCGGCGACGTGATCACCGGGACGGTGAGCCCGAGCGGGCGCACTCCCGTGAGTTGGGCGCGCGCGCTGGGTCAGGTGCCGTTGTTCTTCGGGCAGCGGCCGAGCGGCCGACCCGCCGACCCGAAGGACCGTTTCACCAGCAAATATCTCGACGTGTCCAACGAGCCGCTGTTCCCCTTCGGCCACGGACTCACCTTCGGACGGTTCACACTGTCGAATCTGCGGGTGCCCGGGGAGCGCGTGACGGAAAATGATACGCTCGTGGTCCGCGTCGATGTAGCCAACGACGGCGAGCGGGCGGGCGAGGAGACCGTGTTTCTGTTCACCCACGACCCGGTGGCAAGCGTGGCGCGGCCGTTGCTGGAACTCAAAGGCTTCGGGAAAATAAGGCTCGATCCCGGTCAATCGGGGACGGTGACGCTGCTGTTGCCCGCGCTCCGAATTGTGTTTTCCCGGGCCCGACCTGCAGCCGGTGTTCGAGCCAGGCGAGGTGGAGATACTGGTGGGGCCGTGCGCCGACCGCTCACGCCTATTGATCGGAACGGTTCATCTGGCGCCGCGCGCCTGATTGCATGCCCAAAGGAAATTCGATTCCTCGCGCGTGCCGGGAACGATGGCGCTCCAGGGCACGCCTTTCGCATCGGACTCTTCAGTCTGCTCATTGCCCTGAATATTGTTGGCCGAGTAATAAATGACCAACAGGTCGCGCGACTGCTCCTTTTTGCAGTCGTATTGAGTCTTCTGCACCAGACTCGAGAACGGACCGCCGTCTGCCGGACTGCGGCTCGGCATACTCCTGCCTCAGCCAGATCGTGACCATTTGCCCCGAGCGCTTCATTTGGTGGGTGCTGCTGAACGTCGCCCAGGAGCCATCGCTGGCGACGGCGCGAAATTCCCAACCTCCGCTGGACATCGGATCGAGGGTGCGCACCCAGGCCATGGGATCGGCCTTGCGTGCGGCGCGCTGCTGCGCCAGGCGTTCGGCGGCGGCCTTCTGCTCGGCAGCAGTGCGTGCACGCTCCGCCTCCCAGGCTTTTTCCTGCTCGGGAGTTTGCGCGAAGCCATGCGAACCCGATAACAGGACGGCGACGGCGATTGCCCCGGACAGCTCCGTATACTTGCCCATCCGGGGCAATCTTACATTATCCCCGCAACGGTTGACCCGGATCGCAGCGTCCGTGGGTCAGGTGCGCGGGTCAGGGTTTGATCCCCGACGAGGTTCCCCGCGTGCCGGCGAGCGGCTCGGGCTCCGGCTCGACGTCGAGGCCATCGCTGTACAGGGAATCCTCCTCCCCATCCAGGCGCAGTTCGGTATCGGGATTGCGGCGCTTTTCGTACGCGGCATGATTCACCGCGCTCCTTCTGCTCCGCGCCCTCCAGCGCGCTGCCTCGGAGCCTGCGTTCTGCGGCGGTGTCAGGCAGCGGCGGCTGGTCGTCGGGTGAATCGGCCTTGCCCATAAAACACTCCTTCTTGAATGTATGCGTCCGCTGAAAGAATACGCCCAACCCGCGAAGGCGGTAATGGTCCTTTGGTGCAGGTACAGGTAGTTTCCGTACAGCTTGCTGCAGTGCGGACTACTGGGTGGACCTCGCGCACGCCGTTCTTGTAATTTTCCTCTCATGGTCCGACGACGCATTGCGCACGACCCGCTCGAATCGACCGGCGCTCCGCGCTGGTACGTGGTGCGCAGCATGCATGGCACGCTGATCGAGTCGCGGGAGCTGCCCTCGGGCGCCGACCTGAAGCGCGCCTTCGTAGCGGCCATGCTGCAGTGGATCGATGCCGGCTGGAAACTGGGCGAATTCTCCTCGGCGTCGGCCACCTTTTTCTGCGACCGCAATCCGGAGCGGCGCATGGTCAGCATCGATCCGAACGACCCGCATGATGTTCCGATGTATGGCGGCGCCCATCTGAGCGGCTGTCCAACCTGCGGCGAGTAGCCGGCGCGGGCACAAGCGCCCTCAGTCCGCTGCCCTCGTGATCATGAATTCGATCGAGCCGCGAGGCTCAAAGCGATCGTGCGTACGATGTCAGTTCCCCGCCGCCGGCGCCGGCGGCGGCACGGGCGGCAGCAGGGCGGACAGCCGCGGCGGTTCGGCATCGCGCACTACGGCATAGGCGACGATGTGTTCGAGCACATGCTGCACGTAGCCGCGGGTCTCGCTGTACGGAATGTTCTCGATCCAAATGTCCGCGTCGATGGTTTCGGTCGGCAGCCAGCGAGCAACCGAGATCGGGCCGGCGTTGTAGGCCGCGAGGCTCAAGTCCAATTGGCTGCCGTAACGATCGAGCAGTTCGCGCACGTAGGCCGCACCGAGCCGCACCGCAACGGTGGGATCGAACAGACTGTCGCGGCTCGGCGCGGGCAGATGCCAGCGGCGCGCGACCGCGGCGGCGGTCGCGGGCTGCATCTGCATGAGCCCGCGAGCGTCCGCTCGCGATACCGCGTCGCTGCGAAACAAGCTCTCCTGGCGGATGACCGCAAGAATCCAGTCGGGGGGTACCTGGGTGAGCTTGCTCGCCTGCGCGATGACCGCACCGATAGGGGCGCGGATAGCGCAACAGCACGTCGTCCCAATCGTCCGCCTGCGCCAGGGTCGCGATGGCTTGTCCATACCAGCCCCAGCGCGAGGCCAGACGCGCCGCCTGCACCTTGAGTGCAGGCTTTGCCGTGGCGATGACCGCGCTCCATTCCGCGCCGGCATCGTCCGCCATGTCGCAGTCGAACAGCGCATGCGCGCGGATCAATCCGGGCTCCGCCGCGAGCGACGCCTGCAGCTCCGCATCGTCCGCGGACGGCCGAATATTCAGGTTGTAGTCTTGATGCAGGCGGTCGGCGGCCAGATAGCCGTAGTAATCGCGCAGCCCGGCGATCTCGGCGAACAGCGGAGCTGCGGCGTCGGCGCCGGCGGTCGCCGCCACCGCGCGGGCGTGCCAATAGCGCCAGCGGGGCTGGGCCGCGAGGCTCTGCGGGCATCTGCTCCCTCCATTCGAGCGCCTTGCCATAATCTCCGGCCCAGAGCGCGGCGCGCACGCGCCATTCCTGCACCGGAGTATCGGTGAATTCCGGCGGACAGCTTGCTGAACGCGGCCACGGCACCGGGCTCGCGTGCATACGCGGCCCCGAGCGCCGCTGCGCGGCGCAACCGGCCCTGCAGCGCGGGCGTGGCATCCGGACGCGCCAGCAGCGGCGGCAATAGCGTCACCGCGGCGGCGGCATCGGTGCGCGCCAGCCGTGTGAATCCTGCCAGCAGCGCCTCCGGCTCGACCGGCGACGCCGGCGCCATCGCCAACCGCTCCAGGCTCGACTTGGGCGCCTCGAGCAGCTGCACCCACTGCATCAGCGGAGCGGCGCGCTCGGCGGGCAACTCGGCGGCAATCTCGTGCGCGAGCTCCGCATTGTCCGCCATCAGCGCCGCGCGCGCTCGGGTCTCCTCGAGCGCCGGTGTCACCAGACCCTGCGCCCGAAGCCACGCGAAAACCGCCGCGCATTCCTGCGGTTGGCGCTGCGGCATGCTCCAGTGCGCCAGAGCCTCGCTGCTCAGCTCGTGCGTGTCGCCGATCGCGAGCCGGCCCGCCAGGCGGTCGCAAATCAGCTGTGGGTCCGCGACGTCGATCGAGCGCGGCAGGAACAGATCCCAGCGGCGGCGTTGCGCAAGACTCGCCAGCCATTGGTGCCGCAGCGCGCGTGCGACCGGCTGCCCGGCGTGGCCGCGCAGAAAGGCGTCGATGGCGGAATCGATCGCCTCATTGGACGCCGCGCCGAGGTCGCGTCTCAAGCGCGCCGCAACCAGATAATCGTAGATCGGATAATTCTTGAGCGCGGGAGGGTCCGGCGGCTCCGGCAGATTCGTCCGTACCCGCTCCATGGCTGCGATGAACGCACGTGCGATTGCCGGTTGCGCAGGCGCACGGCCGAGGGGCGCCTCCTCGGGCGGCGCGGCGGTTTCAGCCGCCGCCATGCATGCGGCGAGGACCAACAAGAATGCGGCCAGGAGCCTCGACATGCCGCCATCTTAATGCGGATTTTGCAAAAACATCTGTTTGCACCGATACTCGCGTTGCATGCGATACTCGCGCTCGAGTACCCGAGAATTGTGACCCTGGCATCCTAGGCCCGCGCAATGCCGATCTACGAATGCGATCCGTGGCGAATGCAATATTTCACGGAGGTCGATTGCCCGGCCGACGTGCACATTGCCACGGATGATATCGATGCGTACAAATTCAATCCGCGGCATCGATGGATCTACGACAAGCTGCGGGTGGCGCAGTCTCAGGGGCTGGAATGCGGCCTTTACGGCTCGCCGCCTCCGCGCTATCCGGTGTTCTGCAAACCGGTGACGAATCTCAAGGGCATGGGCGTGGGCAGCCGCGTGCTGCAGGACGAGCGCGCCTATCGGGAGAACTGCAAACCCGGCGATTTTTGGATGAAGCTGCTGAGCGGCGAGCACGTGAGCAGCGACTGGGCGGTTGTGCGCGGCGCGCCCGCCTGGTGCCGCCATACCCTGGGAAATCCGGGAATAGAGGGAACATTCGATTACTGGGTGATCCAGTCGCGCGCGCGGCCGTCGTTGGAGAGATACTGCCGCGCTTGGATTCACGCCCACCTGCCCGATTACACCGGCATGCTCAACATCGAAACGATCGGCGGCCGGATCATCGAGGCGCACCTGCGATTTTCGGACCAATGGCCCGATCTGTACGGGCGCAGATGGCTCGATGCGGCTGGTGCGCCTGTACGAGCATCACACCTGGGAATTCGCCGACACGGAGCGCGCGGACGGCTACAGCGTCGTGCTGTTCGGTCCGTACGGCCTGCCGTATTCGCATCCGCCGCCCAAGCTGCTGGCCGCGTACCGGGCGACGCCCGGAGTGAGCAGCGTGCAAATCACCTTCTTCGAGGACCGTCCGCAGCATGCTCACACCATGCCGCCGGGAGGCTTTCGTCTCGCGGTGATCAACAGCTTCAATCTGGAGGCCGGATTGCGCGTGCGCTCAGCGATGGCGCGCGAGTTCGGGCTGCAGGAGCGCGCACGCCTCGAGAAGCTCGCCGTTTAGCGGCGTTCTGGCCACATCAGGTAAATCAATTTAGGATTCGCGGTGCAATGCGCCGTATCCTGCTTCTCGGTTGCGTGTCGGTCGTGATGGGTGTGTGCGGCGCGCCGGGCGTTCGTGCCGCCGATCCGCAATCCTATCGGGTCGACATCGCATCAACCGGCAACGGCGCGATGGACGCAACGCTGCAGCGCGACCTCCGATCTTGTTTCCCTGCGCAGCTCCGCGCCGGTCAGCCCATTCGGATTGATCGCGCGCGCGCGCGCAGACACCGATCGGCTGAAGGCCGTGCTGGAGAGCAACGGCTACTATGAATCGAGCATCTCGGTGCAGATCGACGGCATGGCGCTCAATGCCCCCGCGCTTGCCGACACGCTGGCGGCGCTGCCCAAGAATCGGGATGCACGGGTCGCGGTCGCCTTCGAACTCGGCCCGCTCTACCATTTGGGCACGATCACCATCGACGGCAAGCTGCCGCCGGGGGCCGAGGGAGCCCTGCAGCTCAAGCCGGGGGCGCCGGCGGTGGCGGCCAGTGTGCTCGGCGCGGGTGCGCACCTGCTCTCGGTGCTCGGGGATCTCGGCTACGCGTTCGCGAAGGTGGACCCGCCCGTCGCCTACGAAGATCAATCCGCGCCGCTGCTGGACCTCACCTTTCATGTCGAGTCGGGGCCGCGCGTGAATATCGGAGACATTCGCTTCGAGGGGCTGCATCGTCTGCACGAGAAGCTGATACGCCGCAGACTCTTGCTGAAGACCGGCGAACAATTCAGCGCGAGCGCGGTCGAGCGGGCGCGCCAGGATTTATTGAGCCTCGGAATATTCGCCGCCGTCAGCGTACAGGTGGGCAGCGCGGTCGACGGCACCGGCGGCGTGCCCATCACGTTTCAGTTTCGCGAGCGTCCGCGCCATGCCGTCAACTTCACCGCGGCGTATTCGAGCGACCTCGGCGGCAGCGGAGGCGTCACTTGGAGCGACCGCGACCTGCTCGGCAACGCCGAGCAGCTCACCGTCTCGGCGTCCGTCATCAACGCAGGCGGCAGCTCCACCACTGGACTCGGTTATGACACCAGCGCCAAATTCATCGTGCCCGATTTCGGCCACCGCGATCAAACGCTGCAATTGGCGGTCGGCGCGGTCAAGCAGTTCCTGCAGGCCTATGACCAGACGGCGCTCACGAGCGGCGTGACTTTGACTCGAAAACTCTCGAAGATCTGGACGGTCAGCGCGGGCGTGACCACCGCGGAAGAACAGGTCATCCAGGATCAGCCGTTCATTTGCATGGTTCCCCCGTTGTCTGCGGCAATGACTTGTACCGCCGCCCAGATCGGTCAGGCCATTCCCAATCCCGTGACTCACGATTACACGTTGGTGGCGCTGCCCCTGAGCGTGAGCCTCGACTCCACCGACCTGCGCTCCCCGCTGGACGACCCGACCCACGGAATGCGCGATTCGGCGAGCGTGGCGCCGACACGGTCCTTGGGCCTGACCAGTGCCACGTTCATCATCAGCCAGCTCAAACTGGCGGCCTATTTCGATCTCGATCATCTATTGCCCACGGATCCCGGCCGCAGCGTGCTGGCCGCGCGCGCCCTGGTCGGGCTGGCGCAGGGCGCCGGGCAATACAGCCTGCCCCCGGATCAGCGTTTCTACGGCGGCGGCAGCGGCACCATTCGCGGCTATCCGTACCAAGCGGCAAGCCCGCTCATTCCCTACACGAACAATCCCCTCGGCGGCACCGCGATCACGGCGGGCAGCGTGGAATATCGCCAGCGTTTCGGGCGGCATTTTGGCGCCGCGTTCTTCGTCGACGGCGGTCAGGTCAGCGACAAGCTCAAGGTGGTGCCGGGCTCGCTCTACGTCGGGCTGGGGGCGGGGATCCGATACTACACGCCCATCGGTCCCATCAGATTCGATGTGGCCGTACCGACCAAGCATTACAGCACCGATGACCAGGCTTTCCAGGTCTACATCGGACTGGGACAGGCGTTCTGATGCGCCGTGCGCTCAAAGCATCGGCATGGATCGCGGCCGTAGGCGGCGCGCTCGCGCTGCTGGCGATCGCAGCCGTGCTGGTGGCGGGCAATACGCCGACGGGTCGCGCGCTGATTGAATGGGCGACGGATCGGCTGTCCGGCGGTCAGGTGAAGCTTGCCGGTTTGGGCGGCTCGTTTCCTCGGGCCATGACGCTCCGTGAGCTGCGGCTGATCGACAGCGGCGGCGTCTGGCTGACCGCAGATCAGGTCTCGCTGCACTGGTCTCCGATGGCTCTGCTGGAAGGGCGCATCCAGGTGGACCGGCTGGAGGCCGCACGGGTGGACGTCGAGCGCGCGCCCGTGTCGCGGCAACCGGGCAGTGCATCGATACCGCACATCGAGGTCGCGCAGTTCTCGATCAAGGTGGTGCGACTCGGCCCCCAATTGGCGGGATCGCCGGCGACGCTGTCCGCGCGCGGCGCCGTGCAACTGCGTTCGCTGGAGGCTGCGACCGCGGAATTGACGGCGCATCGCACGGACGGCGACGGTGAATACACGCTGCATCTGCACTTCGACCCCGCGCGCATGGATGCCGCGCTGCAGGTGCGCGAGCCGGCAAGCGGGCCGCTGGAGAATATTCTGGGACTCCCGGGACTGGGCGCCCTGTCCGCCGACGTGAGCCTGCAGGGTGCGCGCAGCGCAGAGCGGCTCACGCTCGCCCTCAGTGCGGGCGACCTGCGCGCGAGCGCCGAAGGCAGCGTCGATCTGCGGCAGTACTCCGCGGATCTGAAGTATGCGATCGAGGCGTCCGCCATGAGTCCGCGCGCCGGCATCGCCTGGCGGCGCGTCGCACTCAACGGGCGCTGGCTCGGTACGGTCTCGGCGCCGTCCGCCGATGGGCGCCTAGAGGTGGCCGGACTGCAGCTCGCAGGGGGCACGCAGCTCGCAAAATTGAGCGCACAGCTCACGGCGGGCAAGGGCGGCATCGCAGTACATGGTGTCGTCGACGGATTGCAGATCCCGGGGCCGCAGCCGCAGCTGCTTGCAGCGGACCCCGTCTCGATCGATGCGTCGCTGCGCATGGACCAAGCGGCGCGGCCGCTCGCGCTGACGGCCACGCACCGCCTGTTCTCCCTTCGAGCGCAGGCGGTGACCGCCGGGCAGCAGAGCGCCGCACTCGATCTGCGGCTGCCGAGCCTCGCCCCGTTCGCCGCGCTCGCCGGGCAGCGGTTGCATGGCGATGCGGCGATCAAGGCGCAGCTCGTGCGCCGGCGCACCGACGTGAGCCTCAAGATGGATGCCAGCGTCGCGCTACCGGGAGATGAGCCGGCCTGGGCAACACCGCTCGGCGATCGCGTGGCGCTGCAATTGTCGGGCGCCGTTTCCGGCGAGGCCGTCAGCATCGAGCAACTGCGGCTGGATGCCAGTGGATTGACGCTGTCCTTGAGAGGCAGCGCGAGTCGACCGGGCGGCGATATTCAGGCTCGCTGGGAGCTGAATGTCGCTGACCTGAGTCGGCTTGCTCCCGAACTGAAGGGCGCGCTGCAGGCGGCGGGACGCCTGAGCGGGTCGCCGGCCTCGCTCGCCGCCGATGCCAAAGTGACCAGCACGTTGTCCATCCGCGACTCGCCGAGCGGCACGGTGTCGGCCGAGCTGCATGCGAGGGGTCTGCCGTCGGCGCTGAACGGCACCCTCCAAGCGCGCGGAAGCGTCGATGGAGCGCCGCTCGAGCTGTCGGTGGCGCTGGCGCACCACCCGAACGACGGCGTGCGCGCCACCATCCACCGCGCCGACTGGAAGAGTGCTCACCTCGAGGGCGAGATCGACCTCGAATCCGCCATCGACAAATCTCGAGGCCAGGTGCGCATGCGGTTGGGTCAACTCAGCGATCTCGACCGGATCCTCGGCGCCAACATCAAGGGCAGCCTGGAGGGCAGCGCCGGATTCACGCCGGTCGGCGGCCGCACGCATGCGCAATTTGCATTGGACGGGCGGGACCTCGCGGTCGGTCGATTCTCGGGCGCTCTGCACGTGAACGGCGAGGGCGTCACGAACGCGGTCGCCGTGCAGCTCAGCGTGCAGACGCCCGACCTGTATGGCGCCCCTGCGAGCATGTCATCGGGCGCGGTGTTGAACCTCGATGCCCGCGAAATTCGCGTGGCGAGCGCGTCAGTGGATTATCGCGGCCAGACGCTCATGCTGCTGTCGCCGGCCGAGCTGTCCTTCGCGAACGGCTGGTCCATCGCGCCGGTGAAGCTCGGTGCGCAGGAGGCGGTACTGCAGGTCGAGGGGCAATTGACGCCGAAGCTCGACCTGCGCGCATCGCTGCGCCAGGTCAAGCCGGCACTCGTGGATGCATTCATGCCGGATCTGCTCGTGCAAGGAACCATCGAGGGGCAGCTGCGCCTGCAGGGAAGCCTCTCGGCGCCCGCCGGCGAGTTGACCGTCGACGCCGGCGGCCTGCGATCGGCGAGCGGCGAGGCAGCCGGACTGCCGGCGATCGACGTACACTCGAGCGCAATGCTTGAGGGCACGGCGGCGTCGATCGAGGTGCACGTCGATTCGAAGGGCGTCTCCCTGTTCTCGGTCTCGGGCAGCGTTCCGCTGCGCGATGAAGGTGCCGTGGATTTGAAAATTCTCGGCAAACTGGATATCAGCCGGGCCAACCCGCTGTTCGAAGCACGCGGCATGCATGCGGCGGGGCAGCTCACCGTGGACGCCGCCGTGACCGGCAGCGCGTCGGCGCCGCAAATCCACGGCGCGATCACGCTCGCGGGCGGCAGCTTGCGGGATTACGCACGCGGAATGAGCCTTTCTGGCATCAGTGCGGAGGTCACCGGCAGCGAGGGCATGCTGCAAATCAAGAGCTTCAAGGCGACCGCCGCGTCGGGCACGGTCACCATGACCGGCAGCATCGGCGCGCTGCAGCCGGGCGTACCGGTGGACCTCAGGATCATCGCGACCAAGGCGCAGCCGATCGCGAGCAGCATCGTCACCGCCAATCTCAACGCGGACATTCACGTCAGCGGCACCGCACTGGAACGCCTCAGCGTCGCGGGCACGGTGCACGTGAATCGCGCCACCGTCGGCATCCCCGACTCGCTGCCGCCGGATGTGGCCGTGCTCGATGTGCGGCGCCGCGGACAGAAGGCGGCCGCGCCCGCCGCAAGCAGCAGCAGCAGCTGGTGGTCGGACTCGATGTCGCGATTCAGGCGCCGCGGGAAATTCTCGTGCAGGGCCGCGGCCTGGATGCCGAATTGGGCGGCGAGGTCAACGTACGCGGCACGTGGGACGCGCCGCTGGTCACCGGCGGTTTTGATCTGCAGCGGGGCAGCTTTACGATCGCCGGCAGCAAGCTCACCTTTGCCAGCGGTCGCGTGAGTTTCGACGGGGCCGGGCTGAAGAGGAAGATCGATCCGACCCTGGATTTCACCACTGCGCAGATCACCGTTTCGGATGCGACGGTATATCTGCACGTATTCGGGTACGCGGACGCGCCGCAGTTCGACTTCATCAGCAACCCGCAAGGTCTGCCGCAGGACACCATCATGGCGTACCTGTTGTTCGGGGAAAGCCCTTCGCAGCTCACCGCGCTGCAGGCGGCGCAGATCGGCGCGGCGCTCGCCACGCTGACCGGCGCCGGCAGCGGCGGCTACAATCCGCTGGGCGCGCTGCAGAAAACTCTGGGGCTCGACCGGCTGTCGGTGGGCGCCGGCACCACCACTACGGCCACCGGCGCCACTCAGAATGCCGGGGCGGCCATCGAGGCCGGACGCTATGTGTCAAGACGCGTGTACGTGGAAGCCAAGCAGAGCACCACCGGCACGAGTCAGGTGCAGGTCGACATCGATCTCACCAAGCACTTGAAGCTGCAGACGCGGTTGGGCAACGGCACCGCCATCACTCAAGGTACTACGCCGGAAAACGATCCCGGAAGCAGCATCGGGCTCTCGTATCAATTCGAATATTGAAAACGGCGCTCCCGCCTGGGACGCATGCGCGGGGGCTGGCCGCCCGGGCAAACAGTGCGCGGCGCGGCGGCGGCTGATGATACTATTTTGCAATGCAAACGCCGTTCGGTGAGCGCTTGATCGAGAAGCGATCGATTGACTATGTGCCGCTTGCCGAGCGCCACGGCAAGGTCTGGCATCTGTGGCCGGTGTGGTTCTCGGGGGATGCGCACCTTGCCACGGTCGCCACCGGCGTGGTCGGCGTCGCGCTCGGCGGCAACCTGGTGTGGATGACCATCGCGGTCGTGCTCGGGTCGGCGCTGGGCACCTTCTTCATGGCGTTTCACTCGACGCAGGGGCCGCAGCTCGGGCTGCCGCAGATGATCCAGTCGCGGCCGCAGTTCGGATACGTAGGGCGCGCTGCTGGTGTGGGGCGTGGCCTTGATCGCCTACATTGGATTCAATGCGTTCAACCAGATTCTCGCCGCGCAAACCATGCATGCGCTGTACGGGGTCGATCCAGGACCGACGGAGCTGATATTCGCGCTGCTGTCGGTGTCGCTGGCGGTGATCGGCTACGACGTGATCCATCATCGCGCAACGCTGGATTGCTTATGTGGTGATCGGCGCGCTGCTGGTCTTCACCGCGGCCGTGCTGACGAAGACGCATCTGCCGATGCAGCAGCTCGCTTGGCGCGACTTTCCCGCCGTGCCTTTCCTTGCGCAATTCTTCGCGGCCGCCGCGTATCAGGTGTCGTGGTCGATCTATGTGTCGGATTACTCGCGCTATCTGCCGCGCGACGTGGGCGTGAGCGCCTCGTTCTGGTGGACCTACCTGGGCGCCTTCGTCGGCGGTTCGTGGACCATGCTGGTCGGCACGGTCGCCGCGGCGCTGTATCCGAAACTGGAGTTCGCCACCGCGGTGCGCGCGGCGGCGGACGCGGTGATACCGGGGTTCGGCAAGCCGCTGCTGCTCTGCTCGCTGCTCGGGCTGGTCACCATCACCACGCTGAATTTCTACGGCGCGTCGCTGACGCTGCTGAGCGTCGCCGATTCGCTGAAGCCGAGCCGCCCGACGCTCGCGAAACGCGTGCTCACCTTGATCATCTCGACCGCGGCGGCGAGCAGCCTGGCGCTCGCCTCGACGCGAGAACTTCGTCGCGAAGTTCGGCGAGTTTCTCGCCATCCTTCTGTACCTCTTCACGCCGTGGACGGCGATCAATCTGGTGGATTTTTATTGGGTGCGCCGAGGGCATTATTCGGTGCGGGAGATTTTCAATCCGCACGGCATGTACGGCCGCTGGAATTGGCGCGGCCTGCTCGCCTATGGCGTGGGCTTCGCCGCGATGGTGCCGTTCTTCAGCGTCGAGGGGCTCTACGTCGGTCCGGTAGCCGCGTGCGCTCGGCGGCGCGGACATCGCGATGCTGGTCGGGCTGCCGGTAGCCACGGTGGTCTATCTGTGGGCTTGCCGCTCGCTCGATGTCGAGGCCGACCGGCGCCGCGCCGAGGCGGCCGACGTCGGACTCGATCCCGCGGCCCATAGGCGTCGCGGACCGCCTGAGTCGAGCGGCCGTCGAAGCGGGCTAGTTCTTCAGGCGGTATCCGGTCTTGAATATCCATGCGACGACCGCGAGGCAAATCGCGAGAAAGCCGATGATCATGCCGAAGCTCACGCGCGACGTTCACGTCCGCCATCCCGTAGAAGCACCAGCGAAAGCCGCTGATCAGGTACACGACCGGATTGAACAGGCTGAACGTGCGCCACGCCGGCGGCAGCATGCTGATGGAGTAGAAGGCGCCGCCCAGGAAGGTGAGCGGCGTCACCACCAGCATGGGGATGAACTGCAGCTGCTCCCAGCCTCGCGCCCAGAGGCCGAGGATGAATCCGAACAGGCTGAAGGTCACCGCGGTCATCACCAGGAACCCGATCATGAGCAGCGGATGCAATATCCTGATCGGCACGAACAGCGAGGCCGTCGCCAGGATCACCAGGCCGAGGACGACCGACTTGGACGCCGCCGCGCCGACATAGGCGATGACGATCTCCACGTAGGAGATCGGCGCCGACAGCAGCTCGTAGATCGTGCCGATGAATTTCGGGAAGAAGATCCCGAACGAGGCGTTCGCCAGGCTCTCGGTGAACAGCGCCAGCATGATCAGACCCGGCACGATGAAGGCGCCGTAGTGCACGCCGTCCACGGCGCTCATGCGCGAGCCGATGGCCGCGCCGAACACCACGAAGTAAAGCGAGGTGGTGATGACGGGCGTGACCAGGCTCTGCACCAGTGTGCGCAGCGCGCGGGCGATCTCGAACCTGTAGATGGCCCAGACGCCGTGGCGGTTGAACTCGATGCGCAGCCATGCGTCTCGGCTCATCGTCTGCGCTCGCTCACCAGGCTTGACGAAAATTTCCTCCAGCGAGCTCTGGTGGGTCTGCAGATCCTTGATCTCGATCGATCGAGCTCGCTCATGCGCTGCAGCAGCGCCGGAATATCCATGGCGCCGGAGCCCTCGATCGGTGAGGACGAAGCTCGCGGCCCCCGTCCTTGAGCTCCAGGCCCCAGGGCGCGAGCGTCGGCAGGGATGCGCGCCATCGGCTCCTGCAGGTGCAGCGTGAGCTGCTTCTTGCCGAACTTCTTCATCAGCGCGTCCTTTCTCCTCGACCAGGATCAGCGCTCCCTTGTTGATGACGCCGACCCGGTCGGCCATCTCCTCGGCCTCCTCGATGTAGTGCGTGGTGAGGATGATGGTCACGCCGCGCGCGCGCAGGCCGCGCACCAGGTTCCACATGTCGCGCCGCAGCTCGACGTCGACGCCGGCGGTCGGCTCGTCGAGGAACAGGATATCGGGCTCGTGCGACAGGGCCTTGGCGATCATCACGCGCCGCTTCATGCCGCCCGACAGCGTCCATGATCTTGCTGTCGCGCTTGTCCCACAGCGACAGGTCGCGCAGCAGCCGCGCCGACGTAGTCGGAGTTCGGCGCGCGGCCGAACAGGCCGCGGCTGAAGGTCACGGTGGCCCACACCGTCTCGAAGGAGTCGGTGGTCAGCTCCTGCGGCACCAGGCCGATCTTCGCGCGCGCGGCGCGGTAGTCGCGCACGATGTCGTGGCCGTCGGCGATGACGCGGCCGCTGCTCGTCGTGACGATGCCGCAGACGATGTTGATCAGCGTGGTCTTGCCGGCGCCGTTCGGGCCGAGCAGCGCGAAGATCTCGCCCTTCTCGATCTCGAGATTGATGGGCTTCAAGGCCTGCACGCCCGAAGCGTAGGACTTGGTGACGTTCTCAATCGAGATGATCGGCCATGGCATGCGCGATGCCGCTTGACCAGCGCCCGGGTGAATTCGGCGGTGCTCGCCCTGCCGCCGAGGTCGCCGGTGCGCACCTGGTCCACATTGAGCGTCTCGCCGATCGCCGTGCGCAGGCGCTGCGCCATGCGCGGCAGCCGGCAGTGATCGAGCATCATCGCGGCGGCGAGCAGCAGCGCGGTCGGATTGGCGATGCCCTTGCCGGCGATGTCCGGCGCGGAGCCGTGCACGGCCTCGAAGATCGCCGCATCCGCGCCGATGTTCGCGCCCGGGCGTCATGCCCAGCCCGCCGACCAGTCCGGCGACCAGGTCGGAGAGAATGTCGCCGAACAGATTGGTGGTGACCAGCACGTCGAACTGCCAGGGATTGAGCACGAGCTTCATGGCGCAGGCGTCGATGATCACCGTCTCCAGGTTGAAGCGGCCCTTGTACTTGCGCTCGTACAGCTCCAGCCCGGTCTCCAGAAAGATGCCTGTGAGCGCCTTCATGATGTTGGCCTTGTGGACGATCGTGACCTTCTTGCGGCCCGCTGGCGACGGCGTGTTCGAAGGCGAACTCCAGCAGACGGCGGCTGCCCTGGCGGGTGTTGACGCCGGTGGCCATCGCGACCGCGTGCGGATCGTCGTCGATCTGAATGTAGTGCTCGTGGCCGATGTACAGTCCCTCGAGGTTCTCGCGCACCACCACGAGGTCGATGTTGTCGAAGCGGCCGCCCGGAATGAGCGTGCGCGCGGGGCGCAGATTGGCGTACAGCTTGAATTCCTCGCGCAGGCGGACGTTGGAAGAGCGGTAGCCGCCGCCCGACGGCGTCTCGAGCGGCCCCTTCAGGGCGAGGCGCGTGCGGCGGATGCTGTCGATGGCGGACGGCGGCAGCGGATCTTGCGCCGCTTTCACTCCCTCCATGCCGGCCGCCTGCCGGTCCCACTGAAACGGCGCCCCCAGCGCATCGAGGACGGCAAGCGTGGCGTCGACGATCTCGGGGCCGATCCCGTCTCCGGGGATCAGCGTGGCGGGGATCGGTTGTCGCATCGGCGAGGGTCTCACATGGCGGGCGCAAAAGATTAGCATACTAGAACTGAAGATCGAGGAGCTGCCGATGGACAGCGATCAGATCGTCGGCGCGCCGCGCCGCGCCGCTGCGCGAAGCGAGCATCGGGCGCGCGCTGGCGTCGGTGCCGGACCCCGACGAGATCCACCGGCGCAACATCCGCACGCTGCGCGCGCCGGGGCACGAGGGCTGGAGAAAACTGTGGGGCGACAATATACCCGTTGGCGAGCCGGAGTATTCAGCTAGCGGCGGTTGACGTAGACTCTGGGGCCGGCACGTCGGCTGTGGCCGAACGAAAAAGCGCTAAAGAGGCCCGGATAAAATGACAGTGAGTATCATCGTTCGCGCGGCGCCAATGCTGATCTGCGGCGCGTTGGCCGTCGCCGCCGCGAGGGCGTCCGAATTCCCCACGCCCCTGCCGGCGGACCCGCCGCTCAAAGTCGAGAAGCTGCCCGCGAAGTATCCGACGGGCTGGGCGTTTCTGAACTACGCGGGCGATCGGATCGAGCTGCGCAACGTCGGCGGCGACAGCCGCGAAGTCAAGGGCGCAGCTGCAGGCGCGCGATTCGGCGACGCTGCTGGTGGCGGACAAGCGGCCCGAGATCTACGTGGCCGACACGGTGTGGTCGCGCGGCGTGCGCGGCACGCGCACCGACTTCATCACGATCTACGATGCGCAGACGCTCAATCCGGCGGGCGAGATCGTGCTGCCCGGCGCCAAGCGCGCGCTGATCACGGCGATGGAAGGGATGTTCGCCTTCACCGACGATCAGCGCCTGGCGCTGGTATTCAATTTCACCCCGGCATCCTCGGTCACCGTCGTCGATCTGGTGAAGCGCCAGCCGCTCGGGCGAGATCGAAATCCCCGGCTGCTCGCTCGTGTATCCCTCCGGCAATCGCGGCTTCTCGACGCTGTGCTCGAGCGGCACCTTGCTGACGATCCGGCTCGACGCCAACGGCGCGGTCGCGGGGCGCAGCGAATCCAAAGCATTCAATCGGCTCGACACGGATCCTTTGTTCACGGCGAGCGCCACGCGTGGGCGGCGTGCGCTACTTTCCGAGCCTGCACGGCCGCGTGCAGCCGATCGACATGCGGACGGACGATGTCAAGGTGCTGCCCGATTGGCCGATGACGACCGCGGCCGAGGAGGCCGCCAATTGGCGGCCGAGCGGCTGGCAGCTCATCGCAAGCGATGAGCAGAAGCTGCTTTACGTGCTGATGCAGCCGGACGCGCACGAGGGCACGCACAAGGATCCCGCCACCGAAGTGTGGGTCTTCGACGCCGCCGGCAAGACTCGCGTGAAGCGGCTGCGGCTCGAGCGGCCGGGCTCATCGATCTCGCTCACGCACGGCACCGACCCGCTTATTGCTGGTGCAGGCCGGCGAGCGCCTCGACGTGTACGACCCGCAAAGCGGCAGCCTGGTGCGCAGTCTGGATCTGCCTGGCTTCCGCAGTACCCGCATGCAGATAGAGCCCGGTGCGTTGATGGCGGGCGATAGCGTAATGCACGACGTGGCGCGTCTGCTGATCTGCCAGATCGCGGCCTTCCTCGCGCTGCTGCTCGCGGCCTCGGCGGTTCACAAAGGGATGCGCTGGGCGGACACGAAGCGCGTGGTCCAGGAATTCGCCGGCGTGCCCCGATGGGCGGCGCCGGCGGCCGCCGCCGCCGCCGCTCTCGCCGAATCGCTGGCTGCGCTGCTGCTGTTCGCGCCTGCCTATCGGCGGACAGGAGCGTTGCTCGCGGCGCTCATCTGGAGCGCCTATCTTGCCCTGATGCTGCGCGCCATCGTGCGCGGCCGGCGCGACGTCGATTGCGGCTGCAGCTTCGGCCCGGCGCAGGCATCCCCTGGGCGCGTTCGATGTGGCGCGCAACGCGGTGCTGGCAGCTTTTGCATTGCTCGTCGCGGTCTCGGCGGCGAGCGGCGCTCAGGCCGTGTCCGCCTCGCAGGCTGTTGGCGGCGTGCGCTCTGCTGGCGCTGTACGCTGCGCTCGATCAAGTGATGGCGTTGCAGCCGTTGCGGCAGGGGAGGCGTGGCTATGAGTTTCGTGATCGCCTCGCAGATCGCCCTCTGGGTGGCGCTGCTCGTTCTTGGCGTGGTGTGCATGGCGCTGGCGCGACAAATCGGCGTGCTGCATCAGCGCATCGCGCCGGCGGGCGCGCTGTCGCTGAGCCAGCCGTTGAAGCTCGGCGACGCGACCCCGGAAATGACTCTGGCCGCCTTGGACGGATCGGCGGTGAAGATCGGCGGAGTGCGCGGCGGCCGCAGCCAGCTCCTGCTGTTCCTCTCGCCGGATTGCGCGATCTGCGAGGCGCTGCTGCCCGCGGTGCGCTCGGCGCACGGAGCCGAGCGCGCATGGCTCGACATCGTGCTCGCGAGCGACGGCGAACCGCACAGGCATGTCGAATTCGTCCGCGAAAAAAGCCTGGGCGAAATTTCCCTACGTCGTCTCAGAGCGCTTGGGGCGCAGCTACGGAGTCGCGAAGCTGCCTTACGCGGCGCTGATCGACGAGGCGGGCAAATTATCGGCGACCGGCCTCGTCAATACGCGCGAGCATTTGGAAAGCTTGTTCGTGGCCAAGGAGAGCGGCGTCAGCAGCATCCAGCAATTCCTCGGTCAACGCGACCAGAGGCGCGCCTCTTCGGGAGAATAGACGTGGCTCAATTCGATCATTTGGCGGAGAAGGTGCTGCGCGGCTTCGCGAGCCGAACCTCCAGGCGCAGTCGTCTTCAGCGTGCTCGGGCGGATTTCTCGCAGGGCGCTGCGGCGCTGCCGCTGCTGCCGGTCGCGCGCGCCGCGGAGGCCGGCGGCCGGAGCGCCGACGATCCGAATTCCGGCCGTGGAGCGCGCCGCAGATACTCGGGCAATCCGCAGGATCCGGGGGACCGCACCAAGTGCGATTACTGGCGCTACTGCGCCATCGACGGATCGCTGTGCTCGTGCTACGGCGGCAGCGTCGTGACCTGTCCGCCCGGCACCGAGATGTCGCCGATCACCTGGATCGGCACCTGCCGCAACCCGGCGGACGAGCGCAACTACATCATTTCGTACAACGACTGCTGCGGCGGAGTCGCCTGGGGGCGATGCGCCTGCCAGAACAATCAGCGGCGATCGGCCGCTGGTGCGGCCGCAGACCAACAACGAGATCACGTGGTGTTTCGGCACCAAGAGCCAGTCCTACACGTGCACGGTGGCCATCATCCTGGGCATCGGCTATTGAGCAGAAGTAGGCTTGCGGCGCGGGCGCTGCGGCTCGCGGCGGCGTTGTCGATGATGCACGGTGCGATGCTGCACAGTGCCGCGGCGCAAACCCGGGCCGGTGAGGCTGCGAGCGCACCGGCGGTCGACGCCGCGCCGGCCGGCGTCGACGACGCGCGGCGGGCCTGGCAGAACTGGACGTTGAATTGCCAGGGATGCCATCGCGTCGACGGCAGCGGCAGCGCCGGCACGGCCCCGAGCCTCGCGGGCAGCGTGGCGAAATTCGTGCGGGTCACCGGCGGCCGCGAGTATCTGGGCCGCGTGCCGGGCGTGGCGACCTCGCCGCTGTCGGACGCCGATTTGGCCGAGGTGGTGAATTGGATGTTGTGGCGCTTCGACAAGCAACACCTGCCGTCGACCTTCCAGCCGTTCACGGCCGCCGAGATCGGCCGATTGCGCACCCAGCCGCTGCGCCTCGAGGCGTCGCAGATGCGCAGTGACTTGCTGAGAAAGGCCGACGAATCGGGACCGCCATGAGCCGCGGCGCGTCTCGCGAGGAAGTGCTCATCACGACTTGTCCGCGGGACTGCTACGACTCTTGCGGAATGATCGTGATCAAGCGCGACGGCGCCGTGGCGGCCGTTCGCGGCAATCCGGCGCATCCGGTCAGCCGCGGAACCCTGTGCGGCAAGTGTTCGACGGCCTACAACCGCGAATGGCGCGATCCGGCGCGGCGCTTGACTCGCCCCATGCGCCGCTGCGGCCCCAAGGGACAGGGCCGCTTCGAGCCGGTGTCCTGGGAGACGGCCATCGCCGAAATCGCCGCTCGACTCGAGCGCATCGTCCGCTCGCACGGCGCCCGCTCGATATTGAATGCGCATTACACCGGCACCATCTCGCTGCTGGCGGGCGTCGCGCCGATGCGATTCTTCAATCGGCTGGGCGCCACCGACGTGACGCCCGACACGATTTGCAACATGGCGGGCCACGTCGCGCTGCGCTACATGTACGGCACATCGGTCGACGGTTTCGATCCGCGCGCGGCTCGTGACGCCGCGTGCATCGTCGTATGGGGCGCCAACCCGCACGCATCGGCGCCGCATGCTCACGATCATTGGCTGCCCGAGGCGCCCGGCCGGGTGATCGTCATCGACCCCATTCGAACTCCGACCGCTGCGCAGGCGGATATTCATCTGCAGCCCTTTCCCGGCAGCGACGCGGCGCTCGCGTTCGCGATGCTGCACGTGATTCACCGCGACGGTCTGATCGACGGCGAATTCATCGCCGCTCATGTGAAGGGTTGGGAGGAGCTCGAGCCAGCGATCGCGGCTTGCGATCCGGCGAAGCTGAGCGCGCTCACCGGGGTGCCCGCCGCGCTCACCGAGCGGGCTGCGCATTTGTATGCGGCCGGCCCGTCGCTGCTGTGGCTGGGCCAGGGCCTGCAGCGCCAGGCGACCGGCGGCAATGTCATGCGCGCCTGCGCGCTCCTGCCCGCGCTCACCGGCAATCTGTGCAAACCCGGCGCCGGATTTCTGTACCTGAACGCCAATCTGCGCCAGCGGGGCATGGATGAGGATTACCTGTCCGGCGCGCACCTCGCCGCCGCTGTCCCGCCGGCGGTCAGCCATATGGATTTCGCCGAGGCCCTGCGAAGATCCGGCGCGATCGCAGGCGCTGTTCGTGTGGAACATGAATCCGCTGGCCTCCTGTCCGCAGCAGGCTCGTCTGCGCCGCGCGCTCGAGCGCGAGGATCTGCTGACCGTCGTGCTCGACCTGTTTCCGACCGATACGACGGCGCTCGCCGATTACGTCCTGCCTGCGGCGAGCTTTCTGGAGTTCGACGATCTGATCGCCTCCTATTTTCATCTGACGCTTTCCGCGCAGGTCAAAGCGATGCAGCCGCTCGGCGATGCGCTGCCCAATCAGGAAATTTTCCGGCGCCTGGCGCGCGCCATGCATTTCACGGAGCCGGAGCTCCGCGAGAGCGACGCCGACATGCTGTCCACGCTGCTGGCGCGCAGCGGACTCGGGCTCGATTTCGCATCGCTGGCGGCGAAGGGCACGATTTGGATTCCGCGCGAGCCCGCCGTGCAGTTCGCCGGGGGGGTGTTCCCGACGCCGAGCGGGCGCATCGAGATCGCCAGCGCGCGCGCGGCGGCGGACGGCCTGCCGCGAGTGCCGCAATGCTGGAGCGATCCGCGCCCGGCGGACGGCCGTTTGCGCTTGCTGTCGCCGGCGCACGCGTGGCTGCTCAACACGAGCTTCGGCAACGTGAGCAAGATCCGCGCGCGGCTGGGGCCGGCGACCATCGCGCTGCATCCCGCGGATGCCGCGGAGCGGCGGCTGGCGGACGGCGATGCGGCCATGGTGCACAACGAGTCGCGGCCGGCTGGTCCTGCGGGTGGTGACGTGGGACCAGCTGCCGCAGGGCGTCGCGCTCGCGCACAAGGGCCGCTGGCTCGGCGCCGATCCCGCAGCGGCGAACGTCAACGTGTTGAACCCGGGGAAGAAGAGCGACATGGGTGAGAGCACCGCGGTGCACAGCGTGCAAGTCATGGTGCAGGCGGCCGCCGCGCCATGAGTGCCGGCATCGGCGAAATCGGCGCAGCGGCGAGCCTCAAGCGCTCGCTGACGTACTGGGATCTCGTTCTATACGGCCTGGCCTACATCGCGCCGTTCGCGCCCTTGAGCACCCTCGGCTTCGTGTGGAACGAGTCGAACGGGCTGATCGTGATGGCTTACGTGCTCGGCGGCGTATGCATGTACTTCACGGCGCGCAGCTACGCCACCATGACCGAAATGCTGCCGACGGCGGGCTCGGTATACGGCTTCGCGCGCCATTGCCTGGGTGCGTTCCCCGGGTTCATCGCCGGCTGGATGATCCTGCTCGATTACCTGCTGATTCCCGCCTTCGTCTACGTGCTGATGGCCGTGGCGCTCGAAACGCTGCTGCCGGGGGTCGACCGCGGCGTCTGGATCGTGCTGCTGGTGGCGGCCACCACGGGCGTGAATTGGTTCGGAATCACCGTCACCTCGCGCGCCAATTTCGTGTCGGTCGCGCTGCAGGTCATCATTTTGCTCGGGTTCATGGTGCTCGGAGTGATCGCGCTGTACGGCGGAAAGGGCAATGGAGCGCTCACCCTCAAACCGGTCTTCGACGCCGCAACATTCAACGCGGGCAAGATATTCAGTGCCACCTCGATCTGCATCATGTCGTTCCTCGGCTTCGACGCCGTCTCGACCCTGGCCGAGGAGGTGCGCGGAGGCGACCGGCGGGTGGTCGGGCGGGCGATCATCGCGGTACTGGTGCTGTCGGCGGCGTTTTTCGTGTGCCTCACCTGGGTTCTCGGCAATCTGCTGAGCGGCATCACGATCAAGGATCCGGCCGCGGCTCAATACGAGCTCGCGGCGTGGGCAACCGGCCCCTGGTCCGCGGTCGTATTGGCGTGGGCGTTTGCGACGATCGTGGGCATATCGAACGCGCTGCCCATGCAGGTGGGGGTGGCGCGAGTGGTGTTCGCCATGGGCCGCGACCGGCAGCTGCCGCAGGCGCTCGCGCGCATCCACCCGCGCTATCACACCCCCTACGTGGGCATGCTGGTGACCGCGGCGATCTCCCTCGCGGTCGCGCTGTTCATGAAGAACCGCCTCGATGATCTCGCCTCGATCGTGAACTTCGGCGCCTTGAGCGGATTTTTGTTCCTGCACGTTTCGGTGCTGGCGCGCTTCGCAGCAAAACTGCGCTCGCGCGCATGGGCCGCGCACTGGCTGGTGCCGATCGGCGGAATCCTCGTGGTGCTCGCGGTGTTTTCCGGCATGAGCGCGCTCGCCGTCAAGGTGGGCGTTACCTGGTTCACCGTGGGGATCGTGTACGGCGCGGTGCTGAGGGCCAAGCATCGGGAGGATCTGCGCGTGCCGCTGTGAGGCGCGGCCGAGCGCCGCCCGCTCGCGTCGGGAGCCGCGCTTCGCCGCCGGCATGTTTCCCTGCTGCAACCCGCGCGCTTGTTTCGCCGCATTCGCCATAATCTGCGCTCCGGCGGACGCTTCTTGATGATCAACCATGGGCCCGAGGCGGCGGCTCTGGCCGGCGGCTGGTGCGCTGCAACAGGTCTTTCCCTGGTATGACGCCAGGACGAGTCCGGGATCCTGAGCGGATGGCGTGCACAGGCCCCGGTGGTCTCGTGCTGGCGCGGCGCCTTTTGAGCAATATTCGTATTAATCAGCAATTTGCTGTAGTATCCGCGGCGGCTCGTGAATTTCTACTTGGTCCGTTTCTGGTCAGCGCGCCGCTCCGGCGTCACCTTGGCCACAACCCACAAAGCAGGTTTCTTCGATCCAGGTGGCTGGCATTCCGCTCGAGACTTTTTGGGGCACGCGTGACCGGCCGATAGTTTCTTTTGTAGTAGGTATTCTTCACATGACGAAAATGTATGTTGGCAATCTCCCGTTCTCAATGGACGAGTCCGCGGTGCGCGCGCTGTTCGAAAAGCATGGCGCCGTACAGTCGGTGGCGTTGATCAATGATCGCGACACCGGTCGGCCCCGCGGTTTCGGCTTCGTTGAAATGGCAAGCGCAGATGCTGCGCGCGCCATGGCGGCCTTGAACGGCCACGATGTCGACGGGCGAGCGCTGAAAGTGAACGAGGCTCAGGAGCGCACCGGTGGCGGTGGCGGCGGCGGGTCGCGCGGTCCGAAGCGCTGGTAACGGCTTTTGGATTGAGCGAGTACTGGGGCCGCAGCGATGCGGCCCCAGTCATTTATGGCCTCAAGTTTGGCAATCAGGGTTTACGCTTAAGTCGGGTTTGCCTATAATCGCGCCCCTCGGCTTGGGTTCTCAGGCCGAGCATTGGTCTCGCGATGAGCGCATTGCTGTGGACTGGGCCCCTCGTAGGGGCTTTTTCGTTAGAGGTAGGGGGCCGATGGGCCCCTTTTTTGTTTGCGCCAGCGCTTCTAAGCCGATGGGAAATTTGCGAAGGGTTCAAAAGAATGCGTGACGCCTTGATGCGCCTGCTGGAGCCGCCGGTCGAGGCGCTGGGGTTCGAGTTGGTCGACATCGAATTTGCGCCTGCGGGGCGCGGCGGGGTGTTGCGCGTCTTCATCGATCGGGGCGCGGGCGCGTCGAAGCCGGGGATCACGGTCGATGACTGCGCGACGGTCAGCCACCGGGTGAGCCAGGTGCTCGACGTCGAGGATCCGATCAAGGGCCGATACACGCTGGAGGTGTCTTCGCCGGGCCTCGATCGGATCCTGCGCAAGCGCGCGCATTTCGAGAGGTTTGTCGGCGAGCGGATATTCGCCGAGCTCAAGCTGCCCGTGGATGGGCGGCGGCGCTTCGTCGGGGTATTGAAATCGATCGCGGGCGACTCGATTGTGATTGAGGTCGACGGGAAGGCGCACGAGCTCCCTCTCGAGCGCATACAGAAAGCACGGTTACGGCCTTAGGTAGCCAGGAGTCTTGGGTCTATGAACAAAGAAATATTGATGGCGGTCGACGCGGTTTCCAACGAGAAGGGCGTCGACAAGGAAATCATATTCGAGGCTCTCGAGGCGGCGCTTGCGTCCGCGACGCGCAAGAAATACGGCGAAGAGCTGGACGTGCGCGTGTCCATCAATCGCAAGACGGGCGGCTACGACACGTTCCGCCGATGGAAGGTGTTCGCCGACGATTCGACCGAGCTGGAGGTTCCCGAGCGCGAGCTGCGCATGGACGATGCGCGCGAGATCGATAAGGACGTCGAGCCGGGCGGCTTCGTCGAGGAGCCGATGGAGTCCGTTCCGTTCGGCCGGATTCTCGCGCAGACCGCCAAGCAGGTCATCGTGCAGAAGGTGCGCGAAGCCGAGCGCGCGCAGGTGGTGGACGCTTACAAGGATCGTGCGGGCACGCTGGTCAGCGGCATCGTCAAGCGGGTCGATCGCAATGGCGTGTACGTCGATCTCGGCGCGAACGCCGAGGGGTTCATCGCGCGCGAGGAGATGATTCCGCGCGAACCCGTGCGTTCGCAGGACCGCATCAAGGCCTACCTCAAGGAAGTGCGCAGCGAGCCGCGCGGCCCGCAGCTGTTCCTGTCGCGCACCGCTCCCGAATTCCTGATCGAGCTGTTCAAGCTGGAAGTGCCGGAGGTCGGTCAGGGCCTGATCAACATCCTTGCGGCCGCGCGCGATCCCGGCGTTCGCGCCAAGATCGCCGTGCGCAGCAATGATCCGCGCGTCGATCCGGTGGGCGCTTGCGTCGGCATGCGCGGCTCGCGCGTGCAGGCGGTGTCGAACGAAATCGCCGGCGAGCGCGTGGACATCATTCCCTTCGACGACAACGCCGCGCAGTTCGTCATAAACGCCATGGCGCCCGCGGAGGTCACCTCGATCGTGGTGGATGAGGACTCGCACTCGATGGACATCGCCGTTTCCGAGGACAAGCTCTCGCAGGCAATCGGCCGCGGCGGGCAGAACATCCGTCTGGCGAGCGAGCTGACCGGCTGGGAATTGAACGTGATGAGCGAGTCGCAGGCCGAAGCGAAGAGCGAGACCGAATCCCTCGCGCTGCGCGAAACGTTCATGAAGCAGCTCGATGTCGACGCCGACGTGGCGAATATCCTCGTGCAGGAGGGATTCTCGACCATCGAGGAGATCGCCTATGTCCCGGCGAGCGAACTCAACGGCATCGAGGAGTTCGACGAGGAAATCGTCAAAGAGCTGCGCACCCGGGCGCGCGATGTGCTGCTGACCCAGGCCATCGCAAGCGAGGAATCCATGGACGGGACGGAGCCGGCGGCGGATCTGGTGGAGTTGGCCGGCGATACGCTGAGCAAGACGCTGGCCCGCAAGGGCGTCCGCACGCGCGAGGATCTGGCCGATCTGGCCGTCGATGAGCTGGTTGAGATGGGCGAGGTCGACGAGAAGAGAGCCGCCGAATTGATCATGGACGCGCGCAAACATTGGTTCGCCGAAGAAGCGAAGGCGTAGGAGCAGCACAATGGCAGATGTAACCGTCGCGCAATTCGCCGAAGTGCTGAAGGTGCCGGTCGATCGGCTGCTGCAGCAGCTCGATCAGGCCGGAATCAAAGTCGACAGTGCCGAGGACATGATCAGCGAGGACGCGAAGCACGAGCTGCTGACGCATCTGCGCCGCAGCCACGGGCGCGACGACGCGCAGGCCGACGCGGCGCCGCGAAAAATCACCTTGCGGCGCAAGTCGCAGTCGGAGCTGAAGCTGGCGAGCCCGCAGGGACGTGCCCGCACCGTCAATGTCGAGGTGCGCAGCAAGCGCACTTACGTGAAGCGCGAGGTCCTCGAGGACCAGGCCCGGCATCAGCAGGAGGAAATCGAGCGGCTGCGCGAATCCGAGGAGCAGGCGAAGGCCGCGCTCGAGCGCGCCGAGCACGAGCGGCTGGAAAAGGAGCGCCTCGACCGCGAGCGGCTCGAGGAAGAGAACCGACGCCGCAGCGACGAGGAGAACCGCAAGCGCACCGCCGAGGAGGAGGCGCGGCGCCAGGCGGAATTGGAGGCGCGCGAACAGGCAGAGCGCGAGCGCAAAACCGCCGCCGCCGCCGCGAAACCGGGCAAGGCGGCGCGCGATGTCGCGGACGACAAGGCGACCCGCTACGGCCGCCAGGAGCTGCACATCGTCGGCGACGTGAGTTCGCGGCACAAGAAGAAGAAGTCGCGCGACGGCCGTCGCCGCTCCGTCGGCGGCGAGACCGACACCAAGCATGGATTCGAAATGCCGACGGCGCGCGTGGTGCGCGAGGTCGCGATCGGCGAGGCCATGACGGTCGGCGAGCTCGCGCAAAAGATGGCGGTGAAGGCGACCGAAGTCATCAAGGTCATGATGAACATGGGCGTCATGGCCACGATCAATCAAACGATCGAGCAGGATACGGCGGTGCTGGTGGTCGAGGAAATGGGCCACACCGCGGTGCTGCGCAAGGAAAACGTCATCGAGGACGATCTGCAGGGCGAGGCTGATACCGCGCTCGAGGTTTTGCCGCGTCCGCCGGTGGTGACCGTGATGGGCCACGTCGATCACGGCAAGACCTCGCTGCTCGACTACATCCGGCGCACCAAGGTGGCGGCGGGCGAGGCGGGCGGCATCACGCAGCACATCGGCGCGTACCACGTGGAGACCGCGAAGGGCATGGTGACCTTCCTCGACACCCCGGGCCACGCGGCATTCACTTCCATGCGCGCACGCGGCGCAAAAGTGACCGACATCGTGATCCTGGTGGTCGGCGCCGACGACGGCGTCATGCCGCAGACCATCGAAGCCGTGCAGCATGCACAGGCGGCCAAGGTGCCGATCGTGGTTGCGCTCAACAAGATGGACAAGCCGGAAGCGGATCCGGAGCGCGTAAAGCAGGAACTCACCAAGTACGGCGTCATTCCCGAGGAGTGGGGCGGCGAGAACATTTTCGTGCCGGTGTCGGCACGCACCGGCCAGGGCGTCGATCAGCTGCTCGACAGCATCTTGCTGCAGGCCGAAGTGCTCGAGTTGAAGGCGCCCACCGCGGGGCTCGCGGCCGGCTACGTGATCGAGTCCAGCCTCGAGAAGGGCCGCGGTCCGGTCGCGACGGTGCTGGTGCTGCGCGGCACGCTCAAGCTCGGCGATCCGCTGCTGATCGGCCAGGAATTCGGCCGCGTGCGGGCGCTGTTCGACGAGGCCGGAAAGCCGGTCGAATCGGCGGGCCCGTCGATGCCGGTGGTGGTGCTCGGCTTGTCCGGGGCGCCGAACGCGGGCGATGAGCTGCTGGTGGTCGAAAGCGAGCGCAAGGCGCGTGAGGTCGCGACGCACCGGCAGTCCAAATCGCGCGACGTCAAACTGGCGCAGAAGAGCGCGAACATGCAGGACGTGTTCTCGAGCATGGGCGAGAACAAGCCCAACACGGTGCAGCTGCTGGTCAAGGCGGACGTGCAGGGCAGCGTCGAGGCGCTGCGCGATTCGCTGAAGGGCTTGTCCACCGGCGAGGTGGCCGTCAACGTGGTGGCTTCGGGCGTCGGCGGTCTCACCGAGTCGGACGTCACTCTCGCCGCCGCGTCCAAGGCGCGAATCATTGCGTTCAATGTGCGCGGCGATGCCGCGGCTCGCGCCGCGATCAAGGATCACGGCGTCGACGTGCGCTACTACAGCATCATTTACGAAGCCATCGACGACATCCGCGCGGTGCTCACCGGCATGCTGGCGCCCGAGGTCAAGGAGCAGATCGTGGGTCTTGCCGAGGTTCGCAGCGTCTTCCGCTCGAGCAAGTTCGGGACGGTGGCCGGCTGCATGGTGGTCGACGGCTACGTGCGCCGCAATTTTCCGATCCGCGTGCTGCGCGACAACGTCGTCATTTTCGAGGGGGCCCTGGAGTCGCTTGAAGCGCTTCAAGGACGACGTCAACGAGGTGCGGGCCGGAACCGAGTGCGGCATCGGCGTGAAGAACTACAACGACGTGCGCGAGGGCGATCAGATCGAATGCTATTCGCGGGTGGAAGTGGCGCGCACGCTGTAGCGCGGCGCAGCCGGCCCATGGCGAAGAACAATCCGCGCGCGCGACGCCTGGGCGAGCAGATCCAGCGGGAGCTGACGGAGCTGCTGCGCCGCGACGTGAAGGACGAGCGCATCGGCAACGTCACGATCACGGCGGTCGACGTGACCGGCGATCTGCGTACCGCGCGGGTTCACTATCTCGTGTTCGGCAAGCAGGGAGCCGACCCCCAGGTGCAGGCCGGCCTCACGAGCGCGGCCGGGTTCCTGCGCAACGCCCTGTCGAGATCGTTGATGATTCGCTATACGCCGACCTTGAGCTTCGAGCTCGACACCTCGATCGAGCACGGTGTGCGCCTGACGCAGCTGATCGACTCGGTCAACAAGCCGGCCGCCAAGGACCGATGAATGCCCGCGGACATTCACGGCATCCTGCTGCTCGACAAACCGCTGGGCGTGAGTTCGGCGGGCGCGGTGGCGCGCGTCAAGTGGCTGTTCGCAGCGCGTAAGGCGGGCCACACCGGGTCGCTCGATCCGCTTGCCTCGGGGATGCTCCCGATCTGTCTTGGCGAAGCGACCAAGTTCGGAGCGCAGCTGCTCGGATGCGGACAAGACCTACCGGGTCACCGTGCGTTTGGGAGAGCGCACGGCGAGCGCCGATCGCGAATCGGCCGTGATCGAGCGGCGCGAGCTGCCGTGCTATCCGTTGCGCCGGATCGAGCAGGCGCTCGAGGAGTTTCCGCGCGAATACGCGCAGGTGCCGCCGATGCATTCGGCGATCAAACAGGACGGCAAGCCGCTGTACGAATATGCCCGCGCGGGCGAGTGGCGGGAGCGGGCGCCGCGCGCGATCGTGATCCGCGAGATGCGCCTGCTCGATTGGCAGGCGCCGGACCTGTCATTCGATGTGCGGTGCACGAAGGGCGCCTACATACGGGTTCTGGCCGAGGATCTGGCGCAGCGGCTGCAGACCGTCGGGCATGTGGTCGGCTTGCGGCGGCTGGCGGTGGCTCCGTTCGCGGGCGAGCCGCAATGGACGCTGACGGCATTGGAGTCCATGACGCCGGCGCAGCGCTTGGCTGTCCTGCTGCCGGTCGATGCCGCATTGACCGGCTGGCGGCGGTTGGATCTGCCGGCGAACGGGGTCAGCGCGTTTCGGCAGGGCCAGAGCGTGCCGATTCCGGTGGAAGTGCCGGGAAATGCGCCCGAGAACGTACGGATCTATGCGGCCGGACTCGGATTTCTGGGGTTGGGGGCGATCGAACCGGAAGGGCGGCTCGTGCCGCTGCGGCTCATTTCGACCGCCACTAATCGAGCTTGAGGGCGAGTGCCGCGACGCGTACAATGCGCGCCTTCTTAAAAGGTCATAAGTTATTGATTGAGGGTTTGATTTCATGCCACTTACTCGCGAAGAAAAGACGGGCGTCGTCGGAAAATTCCAGCGCAGCGCGCAGGACACCGGATCTCCCGAAGTACAAATTGCCTTGTTGTCCGAGCGCATCAACGGCTTGAGCCAGCACTTCACCACCCACAAAGCCGACCACGCCTCGCGGCGCGGACTGCTCAAGATGGTCAATCAGCGGCGCAAGCTGCTCGACTATCTGAAGAGCAAAACGCCGGACAAGTACGCGCAACTGGTCGAACAGCTCGGGTTACGCCGCTAGCCGGCACCGCCGCCGGCCCCTTCGTCGAAGGTGGCTTGCGACTCTCATCATTTCGGACATAAGGGGCCTACGTGAGCCATCCTAAGAAAAGTTTTCAGTATGGGGACCACACCGTAACGATCGAGACGGGCGAACTCGCGCGTCAGGCCGACGGGGCGGTGCTGGTGACCATGAGCGAGACGGTGGTGCTGGTGACCGCGGTGGGCTTGAAGAAGCCGACGCCGGGCCGGGACTTCTTTCCGCTTACCGTCAATTATCAGGAAAAAACCTACGCCGCGGGACGCATTCCCGGCGGCTTCTTCAAGCGCGAGGGCCGGCCCACCGAGAAGGAAACGCTCACCTCGCGCCTCATCGACCGCCCGATTCGCCCGCTGTTCCCCGACGGCTTCACCAACGACGTGCAGGTCGTCGCCTCGGTGCTCTCGGTCAATGCCGAAGTGGACCCGGACATCGCGTCGCTGATCGGCGCCTCGGCGGCGCTGGCGATTTCCGGCATGCCGTTCCTGGGTCCGATCGGCGCTGCGCGCGTGGGCTATCTGGACGGCCGGTACATTCTCAATCCGACCGCGACGCAGCTCAACGAGTCGAAGCTCGATCTGGTGGTGGCCGGCACCGAGGAAGGCGTGCTGATGGTGGAGTCCGAGGCGAGCGGCCTGGACGAGGAAGTGATGCTCGGTGCGGTGATGTTCGGACACGAGCAGATGCAAACGGCGATCAAGGCCATCAAGGAACTGGCGGCGGAAGCCTCGAAGCCGAAATGGGATTGGGCCATTCCCCTGGAGATCGGCGATCTGAAGCAGGCCGTGAGTTCCCGTGCCGAGAAGGACCTGGCGGCGGCCTATGCGGTGACCGAGAAGCAGCAGCGCCATGCCAGGATCGGTGAGATCAAGAACGCGCTGCTCGACGCGCTGGCAGGGGGCGAATCGCCCAAGTTCACCCAGGAAGAAGTCGCCACGGAATTCTTCAATCTGGAGCATCGGCTGGTGCGCGAGCGGATTCTCGGGGGTCATCCGCGCATCGACGGCCGCGACAACAAAACCGTCCGTCCGATCAGCGTCCGCACCGGCGTGCTGGCGCGAACCCACGGTTCGGCGCTTTTTACCCGCGGCGAAACGCAGGCGCTGGTGGTGACCACGCTCGGCACCGGGCGCGATGCGCAGATCATCGACGGCCTGACCGGCGAGCGCAAAGAGCCATTCATGCTGCACTACAACTTCCCGCCGTTCAGCGTCGGGGAGACCGGCATGATGGGTTCGCCCAAGCGGCGCGAGATCGGCCACGGCAATTTGGCCAAGCGCGGCGTCAAAGCGGTGATGCCGGGTCTGGAGAAGTTTCCATACGTCATCCGCGTGGTGTCGGAAATCCTCGAGTCCAATGGCTCGAGTTCGATGGCCTCGGTGTGCGGCACCAGTCTGGCATTGATGGATGCGGGCGTGCCGATCAGGGCGCCGGTCGCCGGGGTTGCCATGGGCCTCGTGAAGGAGGGCGAGCGCTTCTGTGTGCTCACGGACATTTTGGGCGACGAAGATCATCTGGGCGACATGGATTTCAAGGTGGCCGGCACCAAGGACGGCATCACCGCTCTGCAGATGGACATCAAGATCACGAGCATCACGCGCGAGATCATGAAGGTGGCGCTGGACCAGGCGCGCGCCGGCCGCCTGCACATCTTGGGCGAGATGAACAAGGTGCTTAGCCTAGCCGCGCGAGAACATGTCCGAGTGGGCCCCGACCATCATTACGCTGAAGATCGACCCGGAGAAGATCCGCGACGTCATCGGCAAGGGCGGCGCAGTCATTCGTCAGATCACCGAAGAGACCGGTACCTCGATCGACATCGAAAACGACGGCACCGTGAAGATCGCCTCGGTGCAGGGCGCGGCCGGCCGTGAGGCGCAGCGGCGCATCGAATTGATCACGGCCGACGTCGAGGTCGGGCGCATCTACGAGGGCAGGGTCGCCCGTCTGATGGACTTCGGCGCCTTCGTGACGATTCTTCCCGGCCGAGACGGCCTGGTGCACATTTCGCAGATATCCGAAGAGCGGGTGGAGCGCGTGGGCGACAAGCTCAAGGAAGGCGATGTCGTGCGCGTCAAGGTCCTCGAGGTGGATCGGCAGGGCCGTGTGCGTCTGTCGATGCGCAATGTCGACGCTGCTTAGCGGACGACGGCCCGGCGACACTTTTCGATTGGCGGCGTTGCTGCCGGCGGCGCTTCTCGCGGCGCTGGCCGCCGCCGCGCCGTGTGCCGCGGCGGATGTGCGCGCTCACCAGCGCGGACGGCCTGTATTTGAATTGGCTCGACCGGGCGGTCGCTCCGGGCGCGGATTTCTTTCGCTTCGCGAATGGCGGCTGGATCAAGTCGCATCCGATTCCGCCGGACCGCGCCTACTGGGGCGTGGACACGCTGCTCGAGCAGGATAACGAGAGCTACATTCGCGGCCTGGTCGAATCGCTGGGCAAGGGCGATTGGCCTGCCGGCAGCGCGCAGCGCAAGGTGGCCGATTTCTACCTGAGCGGCATGGATGAGCGCGGCATCGATGCGGCGGGCACCGCGCCGCTCGCGCCGGAATTCGCGCGCATCGCGCGCATCGGTGCACTGCCCGACCTGTTGGAGGAGATCGCGCATCTGCAGGCGATCGGCGTCGAGGCGCCGCTGCAAATCGGGGAGATGCAGGATTTCAAGGACAGCACCCAGGTCATTGCGGTCGCGAGCCAAGGCGGTCTTGGCCTGCCGAACCGCGACTACTACCTCAAGGGCGAGCCCAACTTCACTGCGGTGCGCGCCGCCTACGTGTCGCACATGGCGCGCATGTTCACCCTGCTGGGCGACCAGCCGGCGGCGGCGGCGCGCGAAGCCAAAGCCGCCATGGCGCTCGAAACGGTGCTGGCCGCTGCCTCGATGTCGGATGTCGAGCAGCGCGACCCGACCGCGATTTACCACCCGGTGACCCTGGAGGGTGCGCAGGCGCTCACACCGCACCTCCGGTGGCGGGGGCTGCTTGCGGGACTCGGACATCCGGAGATCGCCTCGCTGAACATCGGCATGCCCCAGTTCTTCCAGGCCTTCGATCGGCAACTGACCCGCACCTCGCTCGCCGATTGGCAGACCTATCTGCGCTGGCGGCTCATCGACACCTACGCGCGGTATCTGTCAAAGCCGTTCGTGGACGAGGATTTTCGCATGACGTCCGCGCTCACCGGAGCCCAGCAATTGCAGGCGCGCTGGCTGCGGGTATTGCGCGCCGAAGACGAGGCGCTCGGTTTTGCGATCGGGCAGCTGTACGTGGCGGAGAAGTTTCCGCCGGCTGCCAAGGAGGCTGCCGCCGCCATGGTGTCGCGCATTCGCGATGCGCTGCGCGAAGATCTTGCGACCCTGGCCTGGATGACCCCGGCGACGCGGGCGGCCGCCCAGCAGAAGCTCGATCTGATGGAAATGCGCGTCGGCTATCCGGATCGCTGGCGCGACTATTCCGGCCTCGAAATCGACCGCGGCCCGTATGTGCTCAACGTGCTGCGCGCCAACGAATTCGAGGTCAAGCGCCAGCTGGCCAAAATCGGCAAGCCCGTCGACCGCAGCGAATGGTACATGACGCCGCAAACCGTCAATGCCTACTACGACCCGTCGATGAACAGCCTGAACGTGCCGGCGGGAATCCTGCAGCCGCCTTACTTCGATGCGGGCTGGTCCGATCCGGTCAACTACGGCGCAACCGGCGCGACCATCGGCCACGAAATGACGCATGGTTTCGACGACGAAGGCGCGAAATTCGACGGGCATGGGAATCTCAGGGATTGGTGGGCGCCCGCTGATCTCAAGAAGTTCCGGCGGGCGACGCGCTGCATCGCCCAGCAATACTCGCGCTTCGAGGTCAGCGGCGGGTTGCACGTGCAGGGCGACTTGGTGACCGGGGAGGCCGCCGCGGATCTCGGCGGCTTGATTCTGGCGTGGCGCGCGCTGCATGCCGCCGGCACGCACACAGCGCCGGCCGCCGGCGAACCCGTTGCCGCCGGCGAGCCTCCCGCCGGCGGTGATGAGTTCACCCCCGATCAGCAATTCTTCATTGCCTATGCCCACTCCTGGGCAGGGGCCATTCGCCCGGAGGAGGCTCAGGAACTGGTCACCACCGACCCGCACCCGCCGGCCGAGTACCGCACCAACGCCACTCTCGCCAACAGCCGGGACTTTCAGGCGGCATTCGGGATCCGCGACCCGAGCCCCATGGTCAAAGCCGACCGCTGCGTCATTTGGTGAGATTCGACTCTTCGCGGTCCTTCTCGTCGCGAATCCGCACCGGGGAGAGCGCTTTGTAGCCCTCGTCCGGAGCGCGCGGCCGCTGCGACTCCGCTGCGGCGAACGGCTTTGGGCGCTCACGCAGCTGCGGTTGCTGACTCAGGAACTGCTTCAGTGCCTGGTCCAGATGAGCGCTCACCTGGACCTGCACGCCGCTGCCGTAAGAGCGGATCACGTTGACCATGAATTCCTGCGTCAGAATCGGCTCGGGCAGATGCTCCTGCTCGGCGATGACCTGCAGCAATATGCTGCGCGTGATGTCCGCATTGTTCTTTTTGTCCACCACAACGAAGTCGATTTTCTCAACGACCAACCGTCTCACGTCGCCAAGGGTGATATACCGGCTTTCGACGGTATCGTAGAGGCGGCGATTCGGATATTTTTTAATCACTCGCGGATCGCTCATAGGGCTCCTCGCTCGTGTTGGCCGACGCGCTACCGGAAGATGCCGGTCCGTGCCCGATACCAATGACCAGTTGCTGGATACTGAAATCAAAGGATAGCGCAATGCAGCGCCAAGGCAAGCCGGCTTTTCGCCGGGCCGCCCGTCACCCCGCCAAGGGCAAGGTCAGGCGCCTGGCGACGCGCCGGATGTCCCATCGCTCGACCGCCCAGGCCCACGCGGCGCCGATCGACCCCGCCGCGAGACCGGGGGGCGGTATCAGGCCCAGCAAGTCGAATATCCGGCACAGTTGCGTCAGCGCCACGCCGCTGTCGAGCCGTACGCTGCGCGCCGACTTGGCCAGCTTGCCTCCGTCGGCCTCCACCAGCACCGGGACGTGGGCGTAGGCGGGCAGCGGGAGGCCGAGCAGCCGCTGGAGGTAGATCTGGCGCGGCGTATTGTCCAGCAGGTCGGCGCCGCGCACCACGTGAGTCACGCCCTGGGCGGCATCGTCGACCACGACGGCCAGCAAATAAGCGAAGAGCTGATCCCGCCGCCTGAGAATCACGTCGCCCACGGCAGCCGCGACGTCTTGCCGATAGATGCCTTGGATGCGGTCCTCGAACTGGACGAATCCGGGCTCCACGAGCAGGCGAGCGGCCGTCGGCACGCCCGAGATCAGCGGGCGCTCGCGGCAGCTGCCGGGGTAGCGCTCCTCCTCGGCGAGCTGCGCGCGGCTGCAGGAGCACTCGAAGGTCAAGCCGCGGGCGCGCAGCGCCTCCAGCGCGGCCGCATAGTGCGCCGTGCGGTCCGCTTGCCTCAGGATCTCGCCATCCCATTCGAAGCCAAATGCCTCGCAGGGTGCTCACGATGTTGGCGGCTGCATCCGGCCACTTCGCGCGGCCCGATCCACATCCTCGATGCGCAACAGCCAGCGCCCGCCGCTGGCGCGCGCGTCGAGATAGCTCGCCACCGCGGTGTACAGCGAACCCAGGTGCAGATCGCCGGTCGGCGAAGGGGCGAATCGTCCGATGTAGCCGGTCGAAGCGCGCGACTCCTACCGATATCGGTCGTCGCGGTCGCCGTACTGCTTTTCGCGGCGCTCGCGCCGCTCCTGCGCTTCCACGGAGAGCGTCGCGACCGGCCGCGCCTCGAGCCGCTTGATGCCGATTTCCTCGCCGGTCTCCAGGCAGTAGCCGTACGAGCCGTCCTCGATGCGTTTCAACGCCTCGTCGATCTTGCGGATCAGCTTGCGCTCGCGGTCGCGCGTACGCAGTTCGAGGCTGAATTCCTCCTCCTGCGTGGCCCGGTCGTTCGGATCGGGGAAATTGGCCGCCTCGTCCTTCATGTGCAGCACGGTGCGGTCGACCTCCACCATGAGATCGCGCTTCCAGTTCTGCAGTATGCGCGCGAAGTGCTCCAGCTGCTCCTTGCTCATGTACTGCTCGCCGCGGCGGGCGATGTACGGCTTCACATTGCGCGGACCGGCCAGCAAGCTGGCGGAAGCACCCTGTTCGGCGTCGCCGTCGTCGTCGATTTGCGCTGCCCGGAGCGGGATCACCAGCGGACGGGAGTCGAATTTGATCGGGCCGTGCTTCTCGGCGGCCGTCTTCAGATTATCCGGCTTCGGCTCGGCTTTCGCGGGCGCGGGCGTGCCCGCGCGACGTGTGGGCGGCGGCAGGCTTTGCCGCCACCGGCTTGGGCGGTGGTTTATGCGCGTTTCACTGTTACCTTCGATGTGGCGGACGTGGGCTTGGGGTTGGCGGGCGGTCGCGCCGCCTTTTTGGCAACGGCTGCTTTTCTTGGCAGCCTTCTTCGGGATCGCCTTTCCTGGCTTTTTAGCCGCTTTATTCGGTTTTTTCGAGGGCATTTCGCAGTCTCCGCCTCCTAACGAAAGAGCGCGCGATTATACCGACGCATTACAGCCTGTACAGGCCGCCGGGGCAACATCGGTCGATTTTATTTTAGAATCTAACTATTTGATTGAAAAGAGATTGCTAGGAGCCGCGCGCGCGGGCGCCCGCAAGACGGCCGGCGCGCGCGCCTCAGCATCCGCTCCCTCGCCCCGCCGGCCAGGGCCGCGCTCAGGGCAGGGCGACCGGGTCGGGACTCACCCACCCCGGCTGCCGGTGCTCGGCCACGACCGTGGTGTAAATGCCGCCGCGCACATTGAATTCGGCGACCAGGCGCATGAACCGCGGCGCCGTCGCGGCCACCAGATCGCGCAGGATCTCATTGGTCACGGCTTCGTGGAATGCGCCGCGGTTGCGGAACGACCAGATGTACAGCTTCAGCGATTTCAGTTCCACGCAGCGCTGTTCGGGCACATATTCGAGCTTCAGGGTGGCGAAGTCCGGCTGGCCGGTTTTCGGGCACAGGCAGCTGAACTCCGGAATGGTCATCCGAATTGTGTAGTCGCGCTCGGGCGCGGGGTTGGCAAAGATTTCCAGCGGGGAGGTGCTCATGGCGGCGAGGGGTTTACGAATGTGTCGTTTACTTTACACTACGCGCCACATTGACGGCCACGCGACTGACCGTCGCCAGGAGCCTGTCTGAGTAAACCCCGTGGCCGCGACCGTGACAGACTCCCAGGTCCTCGCTCCAAGGCCCGTCGAACTCAAGGTTGATACAAACTGATGCGCCTAACGAAACTCAAGATTGCAGGCTTCAAGTCCTTCGTCGATCCGACCACGGTGACCTTTCCCAGCAGCCTGACGGGCATCGTCGGCCCGAACGGCTGCGGCAAATCCAATATCATCGACGCGGTGCGCTGGGTGATGGGCGAGATCTCGGCCAAGCACCTGCGCGGCGAGTCCATGGCGGACGTGATCTTCAATGGCTCCGCCGCCCGCAAACCGCTCGGGGCCGCTTCCGTGGAGATGGTTTTCGACAATTCCGAGGGCAAGATCGGCGGCGCGTACGCGAACTACAACGAGGTGGCGCTGCGGCGCGCCGTGAGCCGCGACGGCACCTCGGACTACTTCATCAACGGCATCAAGGTGCGGCGCAAGGACATCACGCAGCTGTTCCTCGGCACCGGCTTGGGGACGCGCAGCTACGCCATCATCGAACAGGGCATGATCTCGCGGGTGATCGAGGCGCGGCCGGACGACCTGCGGGCCTTCCTGGAAGAGGCGGCCGGCATCTCGCGCTACAAGGAGCGGCGCCGCGAAACCGAAAGCCGGATCGCCCAAACGCGCGAGAACCTCGACCGGCTGAACGATTTGCGCGAAGAGGTCGAGAAGCAGATTCGCCACCTGCAGCGACAGGCGGCCACCGCGCGGCGCTACCAAAGCCTCAAGGAAGAGGAGCGCAAATTGCAGGCGGAATTGTTCGCGCTGCGCCTGCAGGGCCTGGATCTCGAGGCGGGCGCTCGCGATGCAGCGTCAGCGCACTGTGAAACGGCGCTGCATGCCGTCCTCGCGGATCTGCGCGAAGCGGAAGCGCAAATCGAACGGGTTCGCGTCGATCAATCGGCCAAGGCCGACGCCCTGAGCGCCATCCAGGCGCGTTTCTACGGCGCCGGCGCCGAAGTCACGCGCGTCGAGCAGAGCATTCAGCATGCGCGCGAGCTCCGCCGGCGCCAGATCGCCGACCTTGATCAAGCCCAGGCCCAGGTGCAGGACCTCACCGGCACGATCCAGCGCGACCGCAGTCAGCTCGAGGCGCTGGATGCGGAGCTCGGTACCATGATTCCCGGCCTGGATCTGGCGCACGCCGAGGAGCGCGACGCCTCGGCCCTGCTGGAGCGCTGCGAGCAGGCACTCGCGACCTGGCAGCACGCTTGGGACGCGCATGCCCAATCGGTTGCCCTGGGCCAGGGTCAGACGCAGGTGGAACGCGCGCGCATCGAGCAGCTGGAAAATCAGCAGCGCCGGCTGCAGCAGCAGCGGACGCGCCAGGAGGAGGAGCACTCGTCGCTCACACGATTGCAGCCGGCGGTCGACCTGGAGACCCTGTCATCGCAGTGCGAGCTGGCGCGCGACTCCGGGCAAAAGGCGGCGGCCGAGCTCGCGGAATTGCTTGCCGAGCTCTCGCTGGCGCGCGAACGCGAACGCGAACAGACTCAGGAGCTCAACGGTTTGCGCGCGCGCTGGCAGCAGGCCCTCGGCGCGCAGGTGTCGACCGAGGCGCTGCAGCAGGCCGCATTGGGCAAGGTGTCGGGCAAGGTCACGCAGTGGCTCAAGGCTCAGTCGCTCGACCGGCAGCCGCGCGTCGCGCAGCAACTGCGGGTGGAGCGCGGCTGGGAGCGGGCGGTGGAGACCGTTCTGGGCTCCTACCTCGAAGCGGTCTGCGTCGATGGTTTGGACTCCGTCACGGATCTGCTGGCGAGCTTCGATGGCGGGCATCTGGCGGTGGTGAGCGCGAACAGCGCCTCCGGCGGCCCCGATGCGGCGTGCTTGCAGGCGAAGGTGCACGGCGCGGCGTATTTGAGCTCGGTGCTGTCGTGCGTGTTCACGGCCGAGACGCTGGTCGAGGCGCTGCGGCTACGACGCGGTTTGGCCGCGGGCCAATCGGTGGTCACGCGGGACGGCATCTGGCTGGGATCGGACTGGCTGCGGGTGTCGCGCGATCCCGAGCCGCATACCGGTGTGATCGAACGCGAGGAGTCGCTGCGCGAGCTGCGCGCATCCTCGAGCCGGCTCGAGCGGGAAGTGAAGGATCTCGAACACGCGCTCGAAGTCGCGCATCAGAGGGTGCGCGACCACGAAGACCGCCGCGATCGATTGCAGACCGACGTCAACCGGCTGCATCGCGAGCATGTCGACCGGCGCTCGGAGCTCGACTCGGCCGAGGCGCGCAGGGCGGACGCTGCGCGGCGCCTGAGCCAGCTCGAGACGGGACTGGCGGACGTGCGCGGCGAGCTCGAGCGCACCGAAACCGAATTGCGCGCGGCGCGCGGCCGCCTGGAAACGGCCATCGACGCCCTGGTGGCGCTCGAACCGAAACGTCTCGATCTCGACCAGGAACGCGAGCGCATGCGCGGCGAGCTGGCGGCGGCGCGCGCCGCCGCTCAGGCCGCGCAGCAGCGCGCGCACGAGCTGGCGCTGCAGGTCGAGTCGCGGCGCTCATCGCACGCCTCGCTGCGCAACACGCTCGCGCGCGTGGAGAAGCAGCTGCAGGATCTCGCCGCGCGCCGCGACGAGCTGGCGAGGCAGCTCGCGGACGGCGAAGCGCCGCACGTCGCGCTGCAAGCGCAGCTCGAACACGCGCTTCAGGGGCGCGCGCAGGTCGAGGACGAGCTGCGGGCCGCGAGGATAGCCAGCGATGAGCTGGACGCGCTGCTGCGCGAGCGTGAGCTGCATCGAACCTCGGTCGAGCAGCGGGTGGAGTCGGCGCGCGCGGCCATGGAGGAGGCGCGCCTCGCCGCACAGCAGGTGCGGGTGCGCCGCGAGAGCGTCGCCGAGCAGCTCGCCGCCACGAATTTTGAGCTTGGCGCGCTGCTCGCCGGGCTTGCCGCGGAGGCGACGGCGCAAGGCCGGGAATCGCAGCTCGAGGAGGTGAGGGGAAAAATCGAGCGCCTTGGCCAGGTGAATCTCGCTGCGATCGGCGAGTTCAAGGAACAGTCCGAGCGCAAGGAGTACCTGGATCGGCAGTGCAAGGATCTGACCGACGCGCTCGAGACTCTCGAATCGGCGATGCGCAAGATCGACCGCGAAACGCGCACGCGCTTCGAGGATACCTTCGACCGGGTGAATGCCGGCCTCAAGGAGAAGTTTCCGCGTCTTTTCGGCGGGGGCCATGCGTATCTGGAGCTGGCCGGCGAGGAGACCGAGGGGGCGGGTGTTTCGGTGATGGCGCGCCCTCCGGGAAAGCGCAACAGCACCATCAGCCAGCTGTCCGGCGGCGAAAAGGCATTGACGGCGGTGGCGCTGGTGTTCGCGATATTCGATCTGAATCCGGCGCCGTTTTGCCTGCTCGACGAGGTCGATGCGCCGCTCGACGAGAACAACGTCGGACGCTTCTGCGACATCGTGCGCGACATGTCGCGCAGCGTGCAGTTCATTTTCGTCACCCACAACAAGAGCACCATGGAGATGGCCTCGCAACTGGTGGGCGTCACCATGAACGAGCCGGGTGTGTCGCGCTTGGTGGCCGTTGACGTGGACGAGGCCGTGCGCATGGCAGCGATGTAAGGACACCCTCAGTTGGGCGAGTTGCGTTGGACCTTGTTGGGGCTCGGAATACTGGCGATCCTCGCCATCTGGTGGTGGACCGCGCGCCGCTCCGGCCAGGCGCGGGGGAATGCCGAGCTGCGCGAGTCGACCGCGGCGCCGCCCGTGCACGGTTTCGCTGCCGCCGGCGAATCGGCACCGGCCGAAAGGCGGCCCGCCGTGAGCGAGTCTCGCGACTGGGTCGTGCCGCCGCTGGAGCCCTTGAGCATCCGCACGACCGACTTGGAGGGCGTGCCTGCGTTGGACGAGCCGATGTTGGTCGATGACGACCCGCTGGATATGACCATCGACATCGGCCCGCTGGCGATCAAGGCGCCGCCGCCGGTGCCCATGCCGCCGACGACCACGTCTCTCTCTCGCGCACCCGCACCCGCGCCGGCCCCGGCCCCTGCGCAGCGGCCGAGTGCGGAAAACAGCGACCGCCTTGCCGCAGTTGCACCGCAAGCTCCGAACACGAGCGAGATGCAGAGGATCGTGACGGTTCGCGTGTGCGCGGTCGGCGCCGCGCGCTGGCCGGGCGCCGCTCTGATGGCGGCGCTAGAGCTCCATGGGCTGGCCTACGGCCGTTACCAGGTCTATCACCGCAAGCACAGCGACGGCCGCAGCATTTTTTGCGTGGCAAGCCTGATCGAGCCGGGCACCTTCGACATCGCGCGCATGTCCGAGGAGGAATATCGCGGCGTGAGCCTGTTCGCGGTGCTGCCCGGACCGCTCGAACCGCTGCAAACCATCGACGCGCTGCTGGCCACTGCGCGGGATCTGGCGCGCGAGCTGTCGGGAACGGTGCAGGATGCCAAGGGGATGCCGTTCTCGACGCAGCGCGCGGCGGCGCTGCGCGAAGATGTGGCTCGCTTTCAAGACCTGCTGTCGTAGCGTTCGCCGCAGGTGAGCGCGAAGAGCGAAGCGGGTCGGGCGAAAAGGGCGGCGGCAGCGCGAGCCGTCGAGCTGCGCGAGTTCCTGGAGCGCTATAACTACCGCTATTACGCGCTCGACGATCCGGAAGTGCCGGATGCCGAATACGATCGGCTCATGCTCGAACTGCGGGACATCGAGGGCCGCTACCCGGAGCTGCTCACGCGCGGATTCCCCGACGCAGCGCGTGGGAGCCGCGCCGGTCGCGGCATTCGGCGCGGTGCGCCACCGCATTCCCATGCTGTCGCTGGACAACGCCTTCAGCGACGAGGAGGTGAGGGATTTCGACCGGCGAATCCGCGAGCGTCTGCAGCAATCGGCGCCGATACGCTACTCGGCGGAGCCCAAGCTCGACGGTCTGGCGATCAGCGCGCTGTACGAGCGCGGTGCGTACGTGCAGGGAGCCACCCGCGGCGACGGCGAGACCGGCGAGGACATCACGCAAAACTTGCGCACCATCGCCTCACTGCCGCTCAAGCTGCGAACGGCGAGCGCGCCGCGCGTGCTCGAGGTGCGCGGCGAGGTGTACATGCCGCTGGCCGGCTTCGAGCGCTTCAACAAGGAAGCGGCGGCGCGCGGCGAGAAGACCTTCGTCAATCCACGCAACGCCGCGGCGGGAAGCTTGCGGCAGCTCGATCCGCGCGTGACGGCCGCGCGCCCTCTGGATGTGTTCATCTACGGCATCGGCTACGTGGACGGCGGCGAGATGCCTGCGCATCACGGGCAGCTGCTGCTGTCGCTGCGCCGCTGGGGGTTCAAGATCTGTCCGCAGTCCCGCGTGGTCGAATCGGCCGAGGGCTGCCTCGATTACTACCGGGAAATGGGCGCGGCGCGGGCGCAGTTGCCGTATCAAATCGACGGCGTCGTGTACAAGGTCGACGACATCGAGCTGCAGCGCCAGCTCGGCTTCGTCTCGCGTGCGCCGCGCTGGGCCATCGCCCATAAGTTTCCCGCCGAAGAGGCGTTGACGGCGGTGCGCGGCATCGAGTTTCAAGTGGGCCGCACCGGCGCGCTGACCCCCGTGGCGCGGCTGGAGCCGGTCTTCGTCGGCGGCGTCACGGTCAGCAATGCGACCCTGCACAACATGGATGAAATGACCCGCAAGGATGTGCGGCCCGGGGATACCGTGGTGATCCGCCGGGCGGGCGACGTCATCCCGGAAGTCGTGCGGGTGCTGCCGGAGCGGCGCATCGCGGGCGCGAAGCTGGTGGCGCTGCCCAAAGCCTGTCCCGTGTGCGGCTCCCCGGTGGTGCGCGAATCGGATCAGGCCGTCGCACGCTGCACCGGCGGCAGATCCTGCGCGGCGCAGCGCAGGGAGGAGATCAAGCACTTCGCCTCGCGGCGCGCGCTCGACATCCAGGGGCTCGGCGACAAGATCATCGAGCAGCTGGTCGAGCGCGATTGGGTGCGGACGCCGGCCGATCTGTTCGCGCTCGATGAGGCTCGGCTCGCGACGCTGGAGCGCATGGGCGAGAAGTCCGCGCAGAAGCTGCACTCCGCCATCGGCGCGGCCAAACAGACCTCGCTGCCTCGATTCTTGTACGCGCTCGGCATGCGTGACGTGGGCGAGGCGACCGCGCTGGCGCTGGCCCAGCACTTCGGCGACGTGGCGGCGCTGCGCAGCGCATCCGTGGAGGAGATCCAGCGCGTACCCGACGTGGGTCCGGTGGTGGCGGCCCATATCCGCGCGTATTTCGGCAATTCCGAAAACGCGGAGCTGGTCGACCGGCTGCTGGCGAGCGGCGTGCGCTGGCCGGCGGTGAAACGCGGCGCTCTCAAGGGAGAATTGGCCGGGAAGACTTTCGTGCTGACGGGTACGCTCGCCAAATTCACGCGCGAACAGGCTCAAGAGGCGATCACCGGGCGCGGCGGCAAGGTGAGCGGCAGCGTCTCGAAGAAGACCGACTACGTCGTGGCGGGCGAGGATGCGGGCTCGAAGCTCACCAAGGCCCGGGAGCTGGGCATCGCGGTGCTCGATGAGCCGGCGTTCTTGAAATTGCTCAAGGATTGAATTGCTCAAAGACCGGAAAAGCGGGCCCGTGCGGGCCCGCTATCGAGGCTCCTGGCCGGCGCCGGTGCAGCCGCTCAGAGCTTCTTCTCGATTGTCGCGGTTTTCTTCAACTCCGCCACATAGGCCTGCAGCTTCTTGCGGATCACGGCATTGACGAGCTTGTCCTTGACCTGATCGAACGGCGGCGGCGCGACGTCGCGCGTGTCCTCGAGCTTGATGACGTGCCAGCCGAACTGCGTCTGCACGGGCTGCTGGGTGTATTCGCCCTTCTTCAGTGCCTTCACGGCATCGGCAAACGGCTTCACCATGCGCGCCGAGCGTGAACCAGCCGAGGTCCCCGCCGTTGGTCTTGGAGCCGTCGATCGAGTCGGCCTTGGCGAGGTCTTCGAACTTGGCCCCGCCCTTGAGCTTCTTGATGATCTGATCGGCCTGCTCCTTGCTCGAGACCAGGATATGCCGCGCGTGATATTCGGTCTTGTCCATGGCGCCGATGGCGCTGTCGTATTCGGCATGCAGCTCCGCATCGGTCGGCTGCTGGCCCTTGAGGAACTTCTGCGACTCCGCATCGGCCATCACGCGCATGTGCAGAACCTCGAGTTGAGCCGCGGTATCCGGATCTTTCTCCAGGCTCTCCTTTTCGGCCTGCGCGGCCAGCAGCTGCATGCTGATCAGCTCGTCCAGGACCTGGTTCTTCTGATCGGCGCGTCAACTCCTGCTGCCTGCCTTGCAGAAGGCCCTTGACGTAGATGTCGAATTCGGTGCGCGATATGGGCGTGCCGTTCACGACGGCCACCGGCGCTGCTGCCGGGTCGCGGCGCGGCGGGCGCCGCCGCCTGCTGGTGTCTTGCCGCAGGCCGCCAGGCTGGCGATGGCTATCACGGTCAACGCCGCGGTCCACGGCGTGCGAAAAAACTGGCTCATTGGGATCCTTTTATCGAAATAAGCGACTTTGGCCGATGTGGCCGGCGCGCCCGGGGGCGGCAGTTTAAGATAATTCGATTCGATTTTGCGAAAAAGCCGTCAATCCGCGGGCGGCGGCAGCGCCTCGATCGCGAGCGCATGAATATCGGTCTTGAGCATGTCGGCGAGGGCGGCGTAGACCAGGCGGTGGCGCGCCACGGCGGAGACGCCGCGGAACGCCTCGGACACGATGCGCACGCGAAAATGGCTCTGCCCGCCGGCGGCTCCCGCGTGGCCGGCGTGCAGGTGACTCTCATCTTCGATGGTGAGATCCAGCGGCGCGAATGCCTCGGTGAGCCGCCGCCGCAGCCGCTCCTCGCGGACGGAGCGGTTCACGGCGGCGGCGCGTCCGGGCGCGCCGTCTTGGTCTTGCCGTTCAGCCACAGCACCTGGGGAATCATGAACATCAGCATCGCCACGCTGATGCCGAAGACTTTGAAGTTCACCCAGACGCTCTCGGCAAAGTTTCGCGCGACGTAGATGTTCGCCGCCGCGAGCAGCGCAAACCATCCCACCCAGAGGGAATTGATGAGCATCCAGGCTGGCGCGATATCTGCAGCGGCTCGGTGAACACGCTTTCGAGCATGCGCCGGGCGAGCGGCTGCCTGCCGACCACCATGCTGCCGAGGAAGGCGGCGGCGGTAAGCGCGAGCAGCACCGTGGGCTTCCACTGAATGAAGCGCTTATCGTGCAGGACCAAAGTCGCCGTGCCCAGAATCAACGACCACCGCCACCGTGACGACGTGCATGGTCTTGAAGCTGCCGGCGCGCAGCCGATGCGCGAGCAGCACCACGCTGCACATGATCATCAGCGCCGCGGTGGCCCAATACATGCCGCACGAATTTGAACGCGAGGAAGAAGACGATGAGCGGCGACCATTCGAGCAGCTGGTTCATGCGGGTATCATAGCCTTTGAAACATGAGTATCTATCTGCAACTGCATCCGGTATCGCCGCAGCGGCGCTTCGTCCGTCAGGCAGTCGAGGTGCCTGCGAAGCGGCGGGGTAATCGTCTATCCCACCGATTCGTGCTATGCGCTCGGCTGCCAGATCGGCGACAAGGCCGCCTTGGAGCGCATCCGCACCATTCGCGAAACCGACCGCAATCACCATTTTACCCTGGTGTGCCGCGACCTGGCGCGAGGTCGGCAAGTACGCGGTGGTGGACAACTGGCAGTATCGCCTTCTGCGCGCGCACACGCCGGGACCCTACACGTTCTTGCTGAAGGCTTCGCGCGAAACGCCGCGCCGCCTGAAGCACGAGCGGCGCGGCACGATCGGCCTGCGCGTTCCCGACCACCCCGTGACGGCGATGCTGTTGACTGAGCTGGGCGAGCCGGTGATGAGCTCGACCCTGCTGCTGCCGGGCGAGCAGCTGCCGCGCACCGATGCCAGGGAAATCTACGAGCGGCTCGAGCACCGGGTCGATTTGGTGCTCGATGGCGGCAATTGCGGGCTGGTACCGACCTCCGTGATCGATCTGTCGGGCGACCGCGCGGTCGTGGTGCGGGTCGGCCGCGGCGATGTCGCCCCCTTTGCGAGTGCGGCAACCGTATAATACTTGAGCAATGCGGGCGAAATAGCTCGTGTTTTTTCTAAATAACGAGTGCAAGCATTGGATTTATCTGCATTTCTTTCAAAGATTTCCATCTGGGCAATCCCGGTTCTATTTGCGATCTCCCTGCACGAAGTCGCGCATGGCTGGATGGCGCGGTACTTCGGCGATCGGACTGCAGAGATGCTCGGACGTTTGAGTCTCAACCCGCTGCGCCATATCGATCCCATCGGCACGGTGCTGGTGCCGGCCTTATTGCTGGCGATCGGCGGACCGTTGATCGGCTGGGCGAAACCGGTGCCGGTCGCGACCAAGGCACTGCGCAACCCGCGCCGCGCCATGATGCTGGTGGCGTTTGCCGGTCCGCTCGCCAATCTGGTCATGGCCTCCCTGTGGTGCGCCGTGCTGGGTGCGGTCGCACGCATCAACGGCAATGCCACCTTGATCGGCTGGATCGCACTCATGGCGCAGGCAGGTATCGTGATCAACGTGGTGCTGGCAGTCTTCAATCTGCTGCCGATTCCACCGCTCGACGGCGGCCGAGTGCTCGCCGGGCTGCTGCCCGCCGCCTGGGGCGCGCGTCTGGAGAAGATCGAGCCGGTCGGGCTGTTCGTGGTGCTCGGTTTGTCCGCGCTCGGCATGCTCGGATGGCTGTTCGAACCCGCGCTACCGGGTCATAGGACGAGTCATCAACGCGCTGGTCGGATCGTCGGCGTGAGCGGGCCCATACAAAATCGTCGAGTGCTTTCCGGCATGCGGCCGACCGGCATGCTGCACCTGGGGAATTACCACGGTGCGCTGAAGAATTGGATCGAGCTGCAATACCACTACGAGTGCTATTTCTTCATTGCCGACTGGCATGCGCTCACCACCGGCTATGACGATACGTCCAAGCTCGAGGAATACGTGTGGACGATGGCCATCGACTGGCTCGCCGCGGGCCTCAATCCGGGCGTGGCCACGCTGTTCATCCAGTCCGAGTCCCCGAGCACGCCGAGCTGCATCTGCTGCTGTCGATGATCACCCCGCTCGGCTGGCTGGAGCGGGTACCGTCCTACAAGGACCAGCAACTCCAGCTCGCGATCGCGATCTGGCCACCTACGGCTTTCTCGGCTATCCGCTGCTGCAGTCCGCCGATATCCTGCTGTACCGCTCGCAGTACGTGCCGGTCGGCGAGGACCAGGTGGCGCACGTGGAGATCACCCGCGAGATCGCGCGGCGCTTCAATCACATCTACGGCCGCGAACCGCAGTTCGAGCAAAAGGCCGAAAAGGCCATCAAGAGCCTGGGCACGCGCAATTCGGCGATGTATCGCACCCTGCGCAAGGAGTATCAGGAAAAGGGCGACGCCGACGCATTGGCCAAAGCGCGCGCGCTGGTGGAATCCAACGCGCGGCTGACCGTCGCCGATCGCGACCGGCTTGTTCGGATTTCTCGAGGGCACGGGAATCGCGATCCTGCCGGAGCCCGAGGTGCTGCTCACCGCCACGCCGAAGGTACCGGGCCTCGACGGGCGCAAGATGTCGAAGTCCTACGACAACACGATCGGGCTGCGCGAGGACCCGGATTCGGTGGTCAAGAAGCTCAAGGCCATGCAGACCGATCCGGCGCGCGTGCGCCGCACCGATCCCGGCGATCCCGACAAGTGTCCGGTGTGGGATCTGCACAAAGTGTATTCAAATGCCGACACTCAGGCATGGGTGCAGCAGGGATGCCGCACCGCGGCATCGGCTGCCTGGAGTGCAAGGCGCCGCTGATCGAGAAGGTGGTCGAGGAGATCGCGGCGATTTCGCAAGCGTGCGCAGGAGTTCGAGGAGAATCCGGAGCTGGTACGCGGTATCATCGCAGAGGGATGCGAGCGCGCGCGCGCGGCGGCGCGCGAAACGATGGATGCGGTTCGTCAGGCCATGGACATCAACTACCGTTGATCCGGAGATGAAACCCGAACTGACGCTCGTGCCGAACGCAGCGGCGGCTCCGCCGGCCGCGCCCGGCGGCCCCTGCGCAGGCCGAGATGCCGTTCGCGGTGGTGGAGGGCCAGCCCGTCACCGAGATGCCGCGCGATCTGTACATCCCGCCGCAGGCGCTCGAGGTGTTTCTCGAGGCCTTCGAGGGCCCGCTCGACATGCTGCTGTACCTGATCCGGCGGCAGAATCTCGACATCCTCGATATTCCGATCGCCGAGATCACGCGCCAGTACATGCGCTACATCGAGCTGATGCAGGTGCTGCAGCTGGAATTGGCGGGCGAATACCTGCTGATGGCCGCGACGCTCGCGGAGGTCAAGTCGCGGATGCTGCTGCCGCGGCCGCACACCGCCGATGCGGGCGACGAGGCGGATCCGCGCGCCGAGCTGGTGCGCCGGCTGCAGGAATACGAGCGCTTCAAGCGCGCCGCCGAGGGCATCGATCGCATGCCGCGCCTGGAGCGCGACACCTGGGTCGCATCCGCGGAGCTCGTCGACCGCAAGGTCGTGCGCATCGCGCCGCAGGTCACGCTGCAGGAGATGCTGCTCGCCTTCCAGGACGTGCTGTCGCGCAGCGACATGTTCGCCCACCATCACGTGCAGCGCGAACCGCTGTCGGTGCGCCAGCGCATGACCGACGTGCTGTCGGCGCTTGAACGCGAGCGCGTTCGTGGATTTCGTGCGGCTGTTCCGGCCGGAGGAGGGGCGCCGCGGCGTCACCGTCACCTTCGTCGCCATTCTGGAGCTGTTGCGCGAAGGGCTGATCGAAATCGTTCAATCGGAAGCCTATGGGCCCCTGCACGTGCGACTCGGCAATCCGGCCCGACACCTGAAGCTGGTGACCGACGACGCCGCCGCCAACGACGCCGCCAACGATGCCAACGACGACCTTGCGAGAACCCAATGAACGACCAATACGTACGCAATGTGATCGAAGCGGCGCTGCTCGCCGCCGGCCGGCCGCTCGCCGTCCGATGAGCTCGTCGGCCTGTTCGACGAGCGCGACGGATCGAACGCCGAGGAGGTGCAGGCCGCCATCGGCGCGCTGCGCAGCGATTACGAAACCCGCGGCATCGAGCTGGTCGAGGTCGCGAGCGGCTATCGCATCCAAATCCGCGCGGCGGTGGCGCAGCCGGTGTCGCGGCTGTGGCAGGAGCGGCCGACCAAGTACTCGCGCGCGTTGCTGGAAACCCTGGCGCTGGTGGCCTATCGGCAGCCGATCACGCGCGGCGAGATCGAGCAGATTCGCGGCGTGGCGGTGAACCCGAACATCATCAAGACCCTGCTCGAGCGCGGCTGGATCCGGGTGGTCGGGCATCGCGACGTGCCGGGCAGGCCGGAGCTGCTCGGCACCACGCGGGAGTTCCTCGACTACTTCAGTCTGAAAAAGCTCGACGACCTGCCGACGCTCGCGCAGCTCAAGGAGCTCGAGGATCTGCGCGTGCAATTGACGCTGCCCGGCGCCGAGGCGGCCGGCGCGGACGCCAATGCGGCGGGCGCCGAGCCGGCGGCCACCGGTCCCGCGGGCGGGGATGACGCGGCGCAGGCCGTCGTCACCGATGCCGCGGCGGACGAGGATGAATTGGAGGCCGCCGATGCGGCGCAGCCGCGCGCTCAAGGGCTGGTCGCACGCGGGGTCGAAGACGACGCGGACTGATGCGCTCGCGCCCGCCACGCAGCGGCGCCGGTCGCAGACGGCGCGCAGGCGCCTCGGGCGCACAAGGCGCCTGGGGCGCACCAGGAGCCGCCGTCGGCGCGAGTGCAAAAGCTGTTGTCGGCCGCGGGAATCGGTTCGCGTCGCGAGGTCGAGCGCTGGATTCGCGAAGGGCGGCTGCAGGTCAACGGCGAGGTGCCGGCCCTGGGCGCGAAGCTTGCTGCCCGGGACCGAATTACCCTCGACGGCCGGCCGGTTCGCCTGCACGCGCCGAAGTCCAGGGAATTGCACGTGCTGCTGTTTCACCGCTCGCCGGGCGAAACGCTCGACCTGAAGGCGGCGACTTCGCGCGCCGCCGAGCATCTGAACCTGCCGCGCTCCTCCGGCCGCTGGCTGGCGATCCAACCCATGCCGCCGGTGGACGGCGGGCTCGAGATCCTGACCGATGATGGGTCATGGGCGCATCGGGTATCGCGCGGGGTGCATGCGCTTACCGTCGATTATGTGCTGCGCATGCGCGGACCCTTGAGCGAGGAACTGGTCGCCGAGTTTCGGGCCGCCACCGATTGCGAGGGCGAACCGATGTGCATCCTGCAAGCCGAGGCTCAGTATGGCGCGGGGTTCAATCACTGGCTGCATGTCACCGCGCGCGCGACGCGCTCCGCCCAGGTCCGCCATTGGTGGGCCGCGCGCGGCATCATCGTCAGTCGGCTGATGCGCGTGCGATTCGGGCCGGTGCACCTGTCGCGCGAATTGCCGCGCGGTCACTCGCGCGCGATGCTGGCAAGCGAGCGCAACGCGCTGATGAACGAGATCGACGCCGCGAAAGACGGCCTACGATGCGCAGATCCCGCCGAGGCTCCTGAGCTTCCCGCACCTTCGGTTCGGAGGAGGCGAGCAGATCCTTCAGGTACTGCTGCCAAACGGCGGCCCAGGTGTGGGTGCCGTGCCCGTGCGTCTGGTCGGACGCGGGCAGCAGCACGAAGCGGCCGTGCTTCACGCGTTTGATCTCGCGCTCCGCGATGCCGAGCTCCGGCGGATTGATGAAATCGTCCGCCGAATTGATCCACATGACGGGCGCGGTGATCTTGTCGAGATCAGCCGACGGATCGTAATTGCGCGACGCGTTGATCTGGTACAGAACGTCGTTCGCGTCCAGGACGCTGATTTCGCGTTCCATGTACTTTTGGACGAATTCATCCGCCGCGTCGCGGGTCGGCAGGGCGATCTGCATCTGGATCGGCGCGCTGCCGGCGATGAGCAGTATGCCGGCGGCGGTGCGCAGGCCGCTGCGCCGGTTCGGTGCGGTATTCGCCCTGCAGCCACTCCGGATCGGAACGAATCGCATCCATGAGCAGGTCGCGCCACGCCCGGTTGCGCCCCGCGATCTGCACCGGCAGGCAGGCGAGGGGCATCAGCGCGTCCGCGAAATCCGGGTACCGCTCCGCCCACATCCATGTATGCATGCAGCCCATGGAGGTCCCGATCACCAGGCGCAAATGATCCACCTGCAGGCCCTGCGTGACGAGCAGGTGCTGCGCGCTCACCATGTCATCGTAGTCGTACTGCGGAAAGTGGGCGTGCAGCCCGTCGCTCGGCTTGCTGGATTCGCCGTGGCCGATGCCGTCCGGGCAGAATGACGTAATAGCGACTGGTGTCGAGCAATTGCCCCTTGCCGAACAGCACTCCGGCGAACCGGTCCACCAGAAAGCTGTGGCCCGAGCCGCCGGTGCCGTGCAGGATGAGCACCGCATTGTCGACGCGGCCGTGCGCATCGCGATGCGGCCTGCCGAGCGTCGTGTAATGCAGGCGCAGCTCGGGCAATGTTTCGCCGGAGGCGAAGCGAAAGTTCGGAACGACATAGTTCCCTTCATACGAATTGGACGCGCCGCCCGGCGGGTCGGCGAGCGCGGTGCGGGGCGCAACATATATGCATGCGGCCACCGCGCAAAGCACGCGGGCGAAAGCGCATGGAAAGCCTGAGTATGGCCATAGCTCGTCGCTCCTACTGAATCACTGCGCGTCGAAATATTCACCGCTGATGCCGCGTCCGTGCGCGCTCAGCAAGTACAGAAACGGCCCGGCGACCGATTCCGGCGCCGGCAGAGTGTTCGGATCCTCCGCCGGATACGCCGCGGCCCGCATGGCGGTGCGCATGCGTCCCGGGTTGACGCTGTTGATGCGAATGTTCGGTTCGCCTTCGAGTTCCTGGGACAACATGCTGCGCACGGATTCCAATCCGGTCTTGGAGACGGCATAGGCGCCCCAATAGGCCCGCTGGCTCTTGACCACGCCGCTGCTGACGAAAATGACGGATGCATCGGCCGATTGGCGCAGGTTGGGCAGCAACACCTGGGTCAAAATGAACGGTGCGGTGAGATTCACGTGCAACACCCGGCACCAGGTGGGGACATCGTATTGCTCCAGGGGCGTGCGGTCGCCCAACAGGGCGGCGGCATGCACCAGACCGTCCAGCTTGCCGAATTCATCGCCGATGGTCTTCGCCAGTCGGTCGTAGTCGACCGCGGTCGCGGTGGCAAGATCGAGCGGTGCGATGGCGGGCTGCGGCGCGCCGAGCGCCTCGATCTCGTCGTAGACTCGATCGAGCCTGGCGCCGTTGCGACCCGATAGGATCACAGCTGGCACCGGCGCGTGCGCATTCCAACGCGAGCGCCCGGCCGAAGCCGCCGCTCGCTCCGGTGACCATGATCACGCGGCCCTTCAGCAAGCCGGCGGCGGCGGTGAATTGTCTGGGTAGCGACATGGATGCTCCGCCCATAAGCCTATTTTTGCCGCCCGGCGCGCCGTGCCGTGGTCCACGCCAGGCGCAGATCCTGCACGCGAAAACCCGCATCCGCCGCGGCTCTGCGTGCATTCAAATGCCTTGCGCCGAGCGCCGCAAGCACCAGCAAATGGCGCAGCTGCGCCCGCTCTGCGCGCGGCAACCCGGCGGCCGCGGCCTCGAAGAGCTGCGCGGCGCGCCGCCTCAGCTCCTGCAGATAGGATTGTAAGCGCAGCGGCGGTTCGGCGGCGGCAAGATCCGCATTCTCGATGCCCGCGGCGAGCAGCTCATCGACCGGGAATGCGACCCGGCCGGCCCGCGCCTCGCGCCGATAACCGCCGATCGCGGCCGCCAGGTATTCGGCGGCGGCAAGCGCCGCGGCGCACTCGCACACGGCTGCCTCGGCTTCGCGCGTCCGCTCCGCCGCGAGGCGCGCGGCGACCATGAGCGGGTCCGCGCGCAGCGCTCGGCTGTGGGCCGGCAGTTCCGCGCCGCGCTCCAGCGCAGCGCCGCTGATCTGCCGCGCGGCAGCTTCCACTGCGCCCGCGAGCGGCGCAAAGTCGGTGGCCGCGGCACGCGGCAATCCGATGAGAAATCGGCTGATGGGATGCACGGGCGAGCCTGCGCTCAGGCGCGAGCATTTCCTCGCGCCACCACGCCAGCTTGAGGTGCGCCACCCGCGCGTCGGTGCCCGGCTCCATCAGGGCCCGCCACTCGGCCAGCAGCGCATAGATGCCGAGCAGGGGATCGCGGCAGTTCGCGCGCCGCGAACAGCCAGCTCCAATGGCGCGCCGTAGCCGGCGGCACGGCGCGGCTGCGATAAGGTTCCTCAAGAGTCCTCGCACGGGGTCTCGTCGGCAGCCGCGGGGGCTTGCGCGGCGCTTGCGAGGCGCGGCTGCGCGCGCCAGCGTGTCGATGCTCTCGATCGGCTCGAGCTCGCGGTTGACGCGCAGCCCGAGCTCCGGAAATCGCCGCGCCGCCGGCATCACTTGCTGCTCGAGCGATCCGACGGCTTTGTTGAACGATTCCACGCTGGTGCCGAGAGACTTGCCCAGTCTGCCGAGGTGCTCGCCGAACACCGCCAGGCGCTTGTACAGCTCCTCGCCGAGCCGGCGTATTTCGGCCGCGTTGTCCGCGAGGACGGCTTGCTTCCAGCCGTAGGCGACGGCCTTGAGCAAAGCAACCAGGCTGGTGGGCGTGGCCAGCATGACGTTCTGCCGCAGCGACTCATCGATCAGTCCCGGATTCTCCTGCAGCGCCGCGGACAGGAATTGATCGCCCGGGAGGAATAGCACCACGAAATCCGGGCTGTGTTCGAATTGCGACCAGTACTGCTTCGAGGCCAGTTCGCGTACCCGTGCACCCAAGAGCTGCGCGTGACGGCGCAGCTGAGCACGCGCGCTCCTCTTCGCTTTGCGCCTCCACGGCCGCAAGGTACGCATCGAGCGGGGTCTTCACGTCAACCACGATGTCGCGCCGTTCCGGCATGTGCACGATCATGTCGGGTCGAACCGCCCCCGACTCGGTCGGCCGGTGCTGCTGCTCGGTAAAATCCACGTGTGCACTCATGCCGGACAGCTCCACCAGGCGCTTGAGCGTGATCTCGCCCCACTGGCCGCGCACATCAGGGCGGCGCAGCGCCGTCACCAGATTGCGCGTCTCGCGCGACAGCAGGCTCTGTCCGCTCGCCAGCGTCTCCATCTGGGTCTTGATGGCGGCAAACGCGTCGATGCGATCCCGTTCGATGCTTTGAATCTGCGCTTCGGTCCTGGCGAGCGCCTCGCGGATCGGCCGCACCATGGATTCGATGGCGGTCTCGCGCTCCTTGAGCGCGGCGGATGCGTCCAGCTCGCTGGCGCAGCAGCCGTTCGCGCGCCAGCTGCAGGAACACCTCGCTGTTGCTCTGCAAGCTGTCCCGGGCGAGCTCGCCGAACACCGCCTGCAATTGCTCGCGCGCCCGGCCGAGCGCCAGCTCGCGCTCGGCGCTCACGCTCTCCTCGGTCTTGACCCGCACCCGCAACAGCTCCAGCTCGACGCGCAGCGCCTGCTCGCGCTTCGCGCGCCAAAGCAGGCGCCGCGAGCACCCCGAGCGCGCAACCGCCAGGACGCCTCCCGCCGCCGCAGCCGAGCCAAACGCCGGCGCCGCTCATGCGCGCCCGCTGCGCTCGAGCCAGCCGAGCAGATCGAGCGGCTGCGCGACGAAGCCGTCGCCGCCCCAGGCCTGCCAATCCTCCTCGGGATGCAGGTAGCCGTAGGTCGCGACGAGCGCCTCGCATGCCGGCGGCGTGCGCCGCCTGCACGTCGCGCTGCGCATCGCCCACATAGACGCAGGCATCCGCAGGCGCGCCCGGCGAGCTTCGCGGCATGCAGCATCGGCAGCGGATGCGGCTTGCGCTCGCTCAGCGTGTCGCCGCTCACGACGCACGCGAATCGCTCGCGCAGCCTCAGCTGCTCGAGCAGCGGATCGGTGAGCCAGGCCGGCTTGTTGGTGACGATGCCGAGCAGCGAGGCCGCGCGCCGTCAGTTCCGACAGTACCGCGTCCATGCCGCTCGAACAGCCGCGTGCGCGTCGCCAGGCCTGCGCGGTAAGATCTCCAGAAAGCGGCGCTGCAAGAGCGGCGAACTGCTGCGGATCGGCGTCGGGAAATCCGACTTGCACCAGGCGCGCGGAGCCATGGCTGACCGAGGATCGCAGCGCGTCGAAGGGCAGCGGCTCGAGCCGCTGTTCGAGGAGCAAAGAGTTCAGTGCGCCTGACCATGTCAGGCGCCGTGTCGAGCAGGGTGCCGTCCAAATCGAACAAGATCGGCTCGCAGCGGCCGATTCATCTGCCCAGCGGGTCCCGGCCCGGCGCGGCCCGGCGAAAATGCGCAAGATAATTGACGGCGGTGTTGGCCGACAGACGGAATGCCCGCGTCAGCGGGTTGTAGGTGATCCCGGTCAGGTCTTCGAGCTCGAGTTCCGCGCGCCCGTCCCCAACGGGCGAGCTCCGACGGACGGATGAATTTCAGGTATTCGTGCGTTCCGCGCGGCAGAGCGCGCGCGATGTACTCCGCGCCCACGATCGCCACTGCGAACGCGAGCGGATTGCGATTCAAGGTCGACACGATCACGTCGCCGCCGGGTTTCACCAAGGCGGCGAGGGCGGCGAGGGTTGCCGCCGGGTCCGGCACGTGTTCCAGCATTTCCATGCACGTAACCGCGTCGAACTCGCCGGGCCGCTCGAGCGCGAGATCCTCGGCGGCAACGGCCCGATAATCGATCGCGACCCGCGCCTCCAAGGCATGCAATTCAGCGATCTCGAGGACGGCCTGCGCAAGATCGATTCCGAGCACGCGTGCGCCGCCGCGCGCCATCGCCTCCGACAGTATCCCGCCGCCGCAGCCGACGTCGAGGATCTGTTTGCCGGTCAGCGCAACGGCGCGCTCGACGTATTGCAGCCGCAGCGGATTGACGTCGTGCAGCGCCTTGGACGCACCGTTGGGGTCCCACCAGCTTTGCGCGAGGTCCGTGAACTTGGCGAGCTCCGCCGGATCGACGTTTTTGGCCGAAGAATTCATTGTGTGCTCTCCAGAAAATCAGCCCTCAGCCGGGGTGCCGAAGCGCGCGGCGAGGCTCGGCCAATCCAACCGGGTGAACTGCCCCTTGCTCAGCAACTGTCGCCCTGCGACCCATACATCGCTCACCATGTCACGCCCGCCGGCAAAAACCAATCGTCGCACCGGATCGCAGGGGGGCTGGGCCGCCGGCCCGCTCAAATCCATGCAGCATACATCGGCCCATTTACCCGCCTCGAGCGTGCCGATCTCGGCTTCTAGACCCAGCGCGGCTGCACCGCCCCGTGTCGCGGCGGCGAGCGCGTCCCACGCGCAGAGGCTCGGTTCGGCAGCGCCCGGGCTTCGCGAATGCAGCGTGAGCAGCTTCATGTCGGTCCACAGTTCCTGATCGTTGCCGCCGGCCCCGCCGTCGCTGCCCACGCTCAAGCGGATGGCGGTCCCGCGTAAGGTCTCCCCGCACGAACCGGCCTGCGCCAGCGCCGCAACCGGCGCCAATCCATCGCCGCGCGCCAGATCCGATTCCAGGCACAGCGTGACGCCGATGCCGCCGCGCCGCGCGAGATCGATGTCCGCGGCGTCGGCGTGCGCCATATGAGCCGCGGTCAGCAGGGGTGTCAGCAGCCCCAGGCCCTGCAGGCGCGCCAGAGGCCGCAGTCCATAGTGCGCCAGCGATTCGTCGATGTCGTTCTGCGACGCGTGCAGTGAAATCAGAATTGCGGCATCGAGTTCATCGGCCAGCGTGCCGATGCGCCTGTACGTGGCATCGCTCATCGAAGCCGACTTGAGCGGCGCGAACCCGGTGGTAATGCACGGATGTCCCTTGTACTCGTCGCGCAGGCTCAAGGCCCGCGTCAGGTAGTCTCCGGCGCTTTGCGCCCAGGGGCTCGGATGCTCGGCCACCGGCAGTCCGATGAACGCTCGCATGCCTTGGGCGGCCGCCGTCTGCGCGGCCTGGTCGGGAAAGTAGCCGACGTCGCAGAAGCAGGTGACGCCCGCCTGGAGCAGCTTGGCAATGCACAGCAGGCCGCCCTCGGGCAGGAATTGCGGGGCGCCGACGGCTTGCTCGGGCGCCCCGATGCGGGTGCGTGCGTTCACCATGCCGGGGATCAATACGTGGGCCGGCCGGTCGAGGAGCGCTCGGGGAGCGTATCGCTCGGCCGCCTTCGCATTCGGCAGGACATCGAGAATGCGCCCGTCGCGAATCACCAGCGTGTGATGCTCGAGGATCTCGTCACGCCCCTTCATGGGTACGATCCAGCGGGGCCTGATGCTCAAATCGGCGGGAACGGCGGCCATTCCCGAGTATATCGGCTAATCGGCACCGGAGGCTTAAGGCCCAAGAGGATTCTGTGCTAGAATAATTCGATGTTGAGACCGTGTCTCGCCTCCTTTAAACCCGCTTAAATTGTAGCCCCGACGGCTCATCCGGACTCTCGCAAATGGCCGAGATCGCACGCGAAATATTGCCCGTAAATCTCGAAGACGAGATGCGCAAATCCTATCTGGATTACGCCATGAGCGTGATCGTCGGGCGCGCGCTTCCGGACGTGCGGGACGGCCTGAAGCCGGTGCACCGGCGCGTGCTGTACGCGATGCGCGAGCTCGGCAACGACTGGAACCGGGCCTACAAGAAATCGGCGCGCGTCGTCGGCGACGTCATCGGCAAATATCATCCGCACGGCGACGCCTCGGTCTACGATGCGATCGTGCGCATGGCGCAGCCGTTCTCGATGCGCTATCTGCTGGTCGATGGACAGGGAAATTTCGGCTCCGTGGACGGCGATCCGCCCGCGGCGATGCGCTATACCGAAGTACGCATGTCGAGGCTTGCCGCCGAACTGCTCGCCGACATCGACAAGGAAACGGTCGACTTCACCCCGAACTACGATGAGTCGGAGACCGAACCCGCGGTATTGCCGACCCGCATACCGAATCTGCTGATCAACGGCTCTTCGGGCATTGCAGTCGGCATGGCGACCAATATTCCGCCGCACAACCTGTCCGAGATCATCAGCGCGTGCATCGCCCTCATCGAGGATCCGAATCTTTCGCTGGCGCAGCTGATGCAGATGGTTCCCGGCCCGGATTTCCCCACCGCCGGCCTGATCAACGGGGCGCAGGAAATCGTCGCGGCCTACAAAACCGGCCGCGGCCGTCTGCACGTGCGTGCGCGCACCCACATCGAAGACGTCGGCAGAGGCGACCGGCAGGCGATCATCATCACCGAACTGCCCTACCAGGTGAACAAGGCGAAACTGATCGAGCGGATCGCCGATCTGGTGCGCGACAAGCTCATCGACGGCATCGCATCGGACGGTTTGCGCGACGAGTCGGACAAGGACGGCATGCGCGTGGTGATCGAGCTGAAGCGCGGCGAAGTGCCTGAGGTCCTGCTGAACAATCTGTTCGCGCAGACCGCCATGGAAACGGTGTTCGGCATCAACATGGTCGCGCTGGTCGACGGGCAGCCGCGCCTGCTCAGCTTGAAGGAAATGCTCGAGGCATTCCTGCGCCACCGGCGCGAGATCGTCACCCGGCGCACGGTCTTCGAGCTGCGCAAGGCGCGCGAGCGCGGCCATATCCTCGAAGGTCTGGCGATCGCGCTCGCCAATATCGATGAGATCATCGCGGCGATCAAGGCCTCGCCGTCGCCTGCCGAGGCCAAGACTGCGCTGATGTCCCGAACCTGGAACCCGGGCGCGGTGCGGCAGATGCTGGCACGTGCGGGAGGCATCAGCACCCGCCCCGAGGGGGAGACCGCGGCCTTGGGACTGGTCACCGGCGGGTACCGGCTGACCGAAATCCAGGCGCAGGCGATCCTGGACATGCGTCTGAACCGCCTGACCGGCCTCGAGCAGGACAAGATCATCGATGAATTCCAGGAGCTGTTGGTGCAGATCCGCGATTTGAGCGACATTCTCGCGCGCCCCGAACGCCTGCTCGGTGTGATCCGCCAAGAGCTCGAATTCATCCGCGACACGTTTGCCGACAAGCGGCGCACCGAGATCATCACCAATCACGAAGATCTCACGATGGAGGATCTGATATCGCCGGAGGATGTGGTGGTGACGCTCTCCCACGGCGGGTATGCCAAGGCGCAGCCGGTTTCCGCCTATCAGGCGCAGCGCCGCGGAGGACGCGGCAAGGCGGCCACCAGCGTCAAGGACGAAGACTTCGTCGACAAGCTCTTCGTGGCCAATACCCACGACACGCTGCTGTGCTTCTCCGATCGGGGCAAGCTGTATTGGCTCAAGGTCTATCAGCTGCCGCAGGCGAGCCGCGGCTCGCGCGGCAAGCCGATCGTCAACCTGCTGCCGCTGCAGGACGACGAGCGCATCAGCGCCATGCTGTCGATCAAGGAATTCGAGGAAGGCAAATTCGTTTTCATGGCGACCAGTCTCGGCACCGTGAAGAAGACCTCGCTCGCGCTGTTCTCGCGGCCGCGCGCCAACGGCATCATTGCGGTCGCGCTCGATCCGGGGGACAAATTGGTGGGCGCGGCCATCACCGACGGCACCAGGGACATTCTATTGTTCACGACCGGAGGCAAGGCGATTCGCTTCGTGGAGGATGAGGTGCGCCCGATGGGTCGGGAAGCCGCCGGCGTGCGCGGCGTCAAGCTAAGCGAGGAACAGCGGGTCAACGCGCTGATCGTGGCCGATCAGGGGTACATTCTCACCGCGTCCGAAAACGGCTACGGCAAGCTCACGCCGCTGGAGGATTTCCCCCGTCACGGGCGCGGGGGCCAGGGCGTGATCGCGCTGCAGGTGACCGAGCGCAACGGACGCATGGTCGGCGCGCTGCAGGTGAGCTTGGACGATGAGATCATGCTCATGAGCCAGAGCGGCGCCCTGGTGCGCACGCCGGTCCGCGACATATCCGTCGTCGGCCGCAACACGCAGGGCGTGCGCCTGATCCGGCTGGAGGAGGGCGATCAGCTCTCCGGCCTGGAGCGCATCGACGGCCTGGCCAGCGAGGGCGATGCGCCGGACGCCGACGCGCCGGGCGTCGGGCCTCCGGAGGGCGCGGAGCCCGCGCCCGGCGGCTCCGACGGCCCGCTCGGCGAGGCGTAAGCACCGGAGTCGGAATGCGACCCTACAATTTTTCGCCGGGACCGGCCGCGCTGCCGCTCGAGGTGCTGGAGCAGGTGCGCGATGAACTGCTGGACTGGCGCGCGAGCGGCATGTCGGTGATGGAAGTCAGCCACCGCGGCAAGGCGTTCATGCAGGTCGCCGCCGAGGCCGAGGCGGACTTGCGCGAACTGCTCGCCGTGCCGCGCGGCTACGAGGTGCTGTTCATGCAAGGCGGCGCATCCGCGCAGTTCGCCATCGTGCCGCTGAATCTCGCCGGCGCCGGCTCCACGGCTGACTACATCGACACCGGACATTGGTCCAAAAAGGCGATTGCCGAAGCGCGCCGCTATTGCTCGGTGCGCATGGCCGGCGACTCCGGCGGCGAGTATCGGCGGGTGCCGCCGCAGCGCGAGCTTCGGTTCGATGCGCATGCCGCCTACGCGCATTACACGCCGAACGAGACGATCAGCGGCGTCGAATTCGGATACATTCCGGACACGCTCGGCGTGCCGCTCGTTGCGGACATGTCCTCGAACATACTGTCGCGGCCCATCGATGTGTCGAAATTCGGCCTGATCTACGCCGGTGCGCAAAAAAACATCGGTCCGTCCGGCCTGACGGTGGTGATCGTGCACGAGAGCCTCATCGGGCGCGCCCGCGCGGAGACGCCGGCGGTGTTCAACTACCGTTTGGTGGCGGGCGATCACTCGCTGCTCAACACGCCGCCGACATTCGCCTGGTACGTGGCCGGCCTGGTGTTCAAGTGGCTGAAGAGCAACGGGGGGCTTTCCGCGATGGCGGCGCGCAACCGCATCAAGGCGCAAACCCTGTATGCGGCCATCGATGCCTCGTCGCTCTACGGCAATGCAGTGTCCGCAGATTCGCGCTCATGGATGAACGTGACCTTTACGTTGAACCGGCCGGATCTGGACTCGACGTTCATCGATGAGGCCGCGGCGGCCGGTCTGCTCAATCTCAAGGGCCACCGGGCGCTCGGCGGCATGCGCGCCAGTCTCTACAACGCCATGCCGCTCGCCGGAGTGCAGGCGCTGGTCGGCTTCATGCGCGAGTTCGAGCGGAAGCACGCGTGAGGTCAGTGCATGTCAAGCCGTAGAGCCAAAAAAACCGAGCGACCGCGTGGGCAGTCCGCCGCGCCCGCGCGGGCCGCGAGCGCGCCGCCGGGGAGCGCCGCCGCGGGCGGCACCCCGGGTGTGCCGCCCCCGCGGGCCGATCTCGGGAACATTCGAGAGAGCATCGATGCCATCGATGCGCGCATTCATGCCTTGCTCAACGAGCGGGCGCGCTTCGCACAACTGGTCGGAATCTCCAAGACGGCGTCCGGCAAGGCAGTGGACTACTACCGTCCGGAGCGCGAGGCGGAGGTGCTGCGCAAGGCGCTCAGCCGCAATCGGGGACCGCTGCGCGATGAGGAAATTGCCCGCCTGTTTCGCGAGATCATGTCCGCCTGTCTGGCGCAGCAGGAACCGCTCAAGGTGGCATTCCTGGGTCCCGAGGGCACGTTCACCCAGGCGGCCGTGCTCAAGCATTTCGGCTCCTCGGTGCGCGCGCTGCCGCTGCCGGCGATCGACGAGGTGTTTCACGAGGTGGAAGGCGGGATCGCCGATTTCGGCGTCGTGCCGATCGAGAATTCGAGCGAAGGCACCGTCAATCACACACTCGACATGTTTCTCGGCTCCCCCTTGAAGATTTGCGGCGAGGTGGAGCTGCGCATCAACCATCACTTGATGGGCCGCATGAGCGCCATGGCGGACGTCAAGCGGGTGTGCGCGCACGTCCAGGCGCTCGCGCAATGCCGCGGCTGGCTGGATGAACATCTTCCCGACGTCGAGCGCGTGGCTGTCTCGAGCAATGCGGAAGGGGCGCGCCGCGCACGCGACGAGCGCGGTACGGCCGCCATCGCGAGCCGCGCCGCCGCCGAGATCTACGGACTTACGCTGCTCGCCAACGATATCGAGGATCGCGCGGACAACACCACGCGCTTTTTGGTCGTCGGGCGCAAGCTGTTCAGTCCGAGCGGCGCCGACCGCACCACGCTGCTGGTGTCGGCGAGCGATACGGACGATCCCGGCGCGCTGTTTCGGCTGCTCGAGCCGCTGGCGGAGCATCGCGTCAACATGACGCGCATCGAATCGCGACCGTCGCGCAAGAAGAAGTGGGACTACGTGTTTTTCATCGATGTCGAAGGCCATGTAAGCGATCCACCGCTGGCGAAGGCGCTGGCATCGCTGGAGAAGCGCGCGAGCTTGTTCAAGGTCCTCGGTTCCTACCCGCGAGCCGTGCTCTGATGGGGATGGGCGCTCCGTGCACATTACTCGTGCGGCCGTCGCCGCGCGTGGCCGGCGCGCTCGACGTGCCCGGCGACAAATCGATCTCGCATCGCTCGCTCATGCTCGCAGGGATAGCCGACGGCACGAGCAGGGTCAGCGGCTTTTTGGCGAGTGAGGATTGCCTGGCGAGCCTTGCTGCGATGCGCGCACTCGGTGTGCGCATCGAGCAGCCGAGCGCGAACGAGGTGCGGGTGCACGGCGCCGGCTTGCACGGGCTGAAACCGGCGGCGCACTCGCTCGACATGGGCAATGCCGGCACGGCGATTCGGCTGTTCACCGGTCTGCTGGCGGCGCAGGCATTCGATTCGCGCCTGATCGGAGATGCCTCGCTGATGAAACGGCCGATGGAGCGGGTGGCACGGCCGCTGCGCGAGATGGGGGCGGAGGTGCGCACGCACGACGGCCTGCCGCCGGTGGAGATCACCGGCGGGCGCCGCCTGCACGGCATCGAATATCGGATGCCGGTGGCGAGCGCGCAGGTGAAGTCGGCCGTCCTGCTCGCCGGACTCTATGCGCAAGGCGCGACCACCGTGATCGCGCCGGCCGTATGCCGCGATCACAGCGAACGCATGCTCTTGAGCTGCGGCGTGCGCGTCGTGGGCGAGGGGCTGAAGACCACGATTCATCCGCCGGAGCGGCTCGCAAGCCTCGAGCTCACGGTGCCGGGGGACTTCTCGTCGGCCGCATTCTTCATCGTGGCGGGTCTCCTGGGAGCCGCCGGGGAGGGGCTGCTGCTGCGAAATGTGGGCCTGAACCCCACCCGCACCGGGCTGCTCGAAATCCTGCGCAGCATGGGGGCCGACATCGACATCGAAAATGCGCGCGCGAGCGGCGCCGAGCCGGCGGGGGATTTGCGGGTGCGCGCCTCGACTCTCGTGGGCGTTGCGGTGCCCGAGTCGCTGGTGCCGCTCGCCATCGATGAGTTTCCGGTGCTGTTCATCGCTGCCGCATGCGCACGGGGTGAAACCGTGATCACCGGCGCGCAAGAGCTTCGCGTCAAGGAAAGCGATCGACTGGCCGCCATGAGCGCGGGTCTTGCCGCGCTCGGCGTCGAGCACACGGTGACTCCCGACGGCATGCGCATCGAGGGCCGCGCCGACGGTCCGGCGTTCGGCGCCGGCGTGATCGAGAGCCACGGCGACCACCGGGTCGCGATGGCCTTCAGCATCGCGAGTTTGCGCGCCGCCGGGCCCATCGTGGTTCGCGACGTCGCCAACGTGGCGACTTCATTCCCGGGGTTCGTCGAGCTGGCGCGGTCCGCCGGCCTCGATATCGCCGAATCCCCCGCATAAGGCGCCCCATGACCAAGGTACCCGTCCTGACCATCGACGGTCCGTCCGGATCGGGCAAGGGCACGATCAGCCGTGCCGCCGCCCGGGCGCTGGGTTGGGGCTTGCTCGATAGTGGTGCACTGTACCGTCTGGTCGCGCTGGCCGGCCGCCGCAGGGGCATTCCCCTCGAAGACGCGGAGCGCTTAAGTCAAATGGCCCAGCTGATCGACATACGCTTCGGTTCGGGCCCGGCCGGCGAGGAAATCGTGTGGCTGGACGGCCACGACGTAACCGGCGACATCCGCACCGAGGGGGCGGGCAATGACGCCTCCAAGGTTGCCGCGCTCCCACCGGTGCGGGCGGCTCTTTTGGGGCGCCAGCGGCGGTTTGCCGTGCCCCCCGGATTGGTGGCCGACGGGCGCGATATGGGCACCGTGGTATTTCCCGATGCGGCAGTCAAGATTTTTCTCACCGCCACCTTGAGCGAACGCGCCCTCAGGCGTCATAAGCAGTTGAAAGAAAAGGGGGTTGCTGCTAACCTTGCCGCCCTTTCGCTGGAGATAGCAGAGCGTGATCAGCGCGATATGTCGCGCTCCGCTTCGCCTCTGGTCGCAAGCGCCGACGCAGTCCTGTTGGACACAACGGGCATGTCCGTCGATGCGGTGGTGGAGCGCGTCTTAGCTGTCGCCCGCGAGCGGCTGTCGCTCGGAGTTTAGCGGGAAGCAGGTCGCGGCAGGTCATGGATTGACCGCCGCTGTTGTATGGCAACCCCTGATGCACACGGGACCGGTGCATGGGAAACGTTTATAGAGAACACATGACAGAAAGTTTTGCGGAACTGTTTGAACAGAGCATCGCGAGCCAGCGCATTCGTCCGGGCACCATCCTCAATGGGTTGATCGTCGAAGTAGGCCAGGACTACGTCATCGTCAATGTCGGACTGAAGTCCGAGGCGGTGATCCCTTCCGACCAATTCAAGAACGAAAAGGGCGAGATTGAGGTCACCGTCGGCGAGACGGTCGAGGTGGCATTGGACAGTGTGGAGGACGGCTCCGGCGAGACTCGTCTGTCCCGCGAAAAGGCCAAGCGCGCCAGGACCTGGACGCGCCTCGAAACCGCGTTCGAGAAGCAGGAAGTGGTCATCGGCGTCATTACCGGACGCGTCAAGGGCGGATTCACCGTCGAGATCGACAACGTTCGCGCCTTCCTGCCCGGATCCCTGGTCGACGTGCGCCCGGTTCGCGACCCTTCCTATCTTGAAAACAAGCCGCTCGAATTCAAGGTCATCAAGCTCGATCAGAAGCGCAACAACGTGGTCGTTTCGCGGCGCGCGGTGGTCGAGCAGGAGTACAGCGCCGAGCGCTCCGCGCTGCTCGACAATCTGCAGGAAGGCGCCGCCGTAAAGGGTGTGGTCAAGAATCTCACCGACTACGGCGCGTTCGTCGATCTGGGCGGCATCGACGGGCTGCTGCACATCACCGACATGGCGTGGAAGCGCGTCAAGCACCCCTCCGAGGTGGTCAAGGTCGGCGAAGAGATCGATGTGCGCATTCTCAAGTTCGACCGCGAGCGGCAGCGCGTTTCTCTCGGATTGAAGCAGTTGGGCGCCGATCCGTGGCAGAACATCGCGCGGCGCTACCCGGCGAACACGCGACTGTTCGGCAAGGTGACCAACATCGCCGATTACGGCTGCTTCGTGGAAATCGAAGAGGGCGTCGAGGGCTTGGTGCACGTCTCGGAAATGGATTGGACCAACAAGAACGTGAACCCGGCCAAGGTGGTGCACGTCGGCCAGGAAGTCGAAGTCATGGTGCTCGACATCGACGAGGAGCGCCGCCGCATCAGCCTCGGCGTGAAGCAGTGCAAGACCAACCCGTGGAAGGAGTTCGCCGAGAACTACAACCGGGGCGACAAGGTGAGCGGCCAGATCAAGTCGATCACCGATTTCGGCATCTTCATCGGCCTCGCCGGCGGCATCGACGGCTTGGTGCATTTGTCGGACATCTCCTGGGACCTGCCCGGCGAGGAGGCCGTGCGCAGCTACCAGAAGGGCCAGCAGGTCGACGCCATGGTGCTGTCGATCGACCCGGAGCGCGAACGCATCAGCTTGGGGATCAAGCAGCTCGCCAAGGACCCCTTCTCCGCCTACATCGCGGAGCATCCGAAGGGCAGCATCGTGCGTGGCGTGGTGCGCGAAGTGGACGCCAAGGGCGCCGTCATCGATCTCGGCAACGGAGTCGACGGCCAGCTGCGCGCATCGGAGCTGTCGCGCGACCGCGTCGAGGACGCACGCCTGCTGCTCAAGGTCGGCGAAGAGGTCGAGGCCAAATTCACCGGCGTGGATCGCAAGGGCCGTAGCATCTCGCTGTCGATCAAGGCGAAGGATATTCACGAAGAACAGGAAGCAATGCAGAATTATCGGACCGATTCGCCCACCGGAACGAGCTTGGGAGATCTGCTGAAAGAGCAAATCTCCGGCCAGGATTGAGGGACTAAAGGCTTAGGGCGGCGGCCGGTGCAGGCCGCCGCGCTTGCGGTCCAATGTATGTCTAGTGATGCCCACGGATCGATAATGACGAAATCGGAACTCATCGAGATCATTTCGGCGAAACAGAAGCATCTACCGGCGAAGGACGTGGAGCTCGCAGTGAAGCAACTGCTGGAAATCATGAGCGATGCGTTGGCAACGGGCGAACGGATCGAAATTCGCGGTTTCGGCAGTTTCTCGCTGCATTTTCGCCCGCCGCGGCAGGGCCGCAATCCGAAGACCGGCGAGGCGGTGGCGCTCGCAGGGAAGCATGTTCCGCATTTCAAGCCGGGAAAGGACCTGCGCGAACGCGTCAACGACGGTGCGGATCAGCCGATCCGAGATTGATTAGGAGCCTGTCTGAGTATTCCCCGTGGCCTTACCCAAGGCAGATTTCGCTTCAGCCGAGGCGGAGCCGACGTGGTTGGGTCAACACCCAACGAGGAGGCGACAACGACGGATGAAGCGAAATCTGCAAGGGTACGCCGGGTTGGCTTGGTGAGGGGCGTCTGCGGTGTTGCGCGGCTTGGTCGCAGCGCTCACTACGTCCTGCGCCGCGCGCCTTGCATCCGCACCCTCACCAAGCCAACGCGGCTCACGCGGAATACTCAGACAGGCTCCTAGGGCGCGTGAGTGCCCGACGTCTCGCCGCTGACTTGGGTATTCGTATTGGCGGCGCTGGTTCTGGGCATCCTAGCCGGGCATTTCGGCTGGGGTAAGCGCTGGCCGCGGGCCTTCGGCAAACTTCACCCCGACTATCTCACCGGACTCGATTACCTGGTCACCGAACAGCCCGACCGGGCGCTCGACATGTTTCTGAAGCTGATGGATGCGAACGCGGACACCATCGAAACCCATTTCGCGCTCGGCGTCTTCGTATCGGCGGCGCGGAGAGGTCGAGCGCGCGATCCGCATTCATCAGAATCTGCTGGCGCGCGAAGCGCTGGCGCCCGAGCATCGCGAGCAGGCATTGCTCGCGCTGGCGCAGGATTATCTGCGTGCCGGTCTGCTCGATCGAGCCGAAGGGCTGTTCCAGCAGGTCAGCGAGGTCCCGCGGCTGCGCGCCAGCGCGCTCGATGCGCTGCGCGGACGTCTACGAGCGTCAGCACGATTGGCAGCAGGCGCTGGAGACTTATCGGCAATTGGCCCGCATCAAGGCCGCGCCGCCGAAGCTGGTGGCGGCCCACTATCTGTGCGAACTCGCCGCCGGCGCGATCGAGCGCGGCGAGATCGCCGCGGCGCGCAGCCTCCTGCGCCAGGCGCGGCGCGAGATCGCGCCGTTTCCGCGCGCGGCGCTGCTGCGCGCGCAAATCGCGGAGCGCGAGGCGAAGCCTGAATTGGCGGTGCAACTGCTGCGCGGCGCGCTGCACGAATCGCCGAAATTGCTGCAAAACGAGCTGCCGCATCTGTTGCATCTCGTGGGCGCGGAGCGGCGCGATGAGGTGCTCGCGGAGCTCGCGGCGCAGGCGCAAGCGCGCGATCTCGGCGAGCTGAAGCGCCTGGTATTCGCCGCGATCTCGGCCGATTTGGCCGGCGCCGCGCCGCTGCGCTCCGCCATCGAAACCGTGTTCGTGCAGGATGCGACTTTGAACGCCGTTTGGCAGGCGGGTTGCGGGCAATTCGAGCGCATCGCACATGAGCTCGGAGCATTGCTCGCTCACGCCGAGAAATATCGGTGCAGCGAGTGCGGTTTCGCCGGGCACAGCTTCTACTGGCACTGCCCTGCGTGCCAGTCCTGGGACAGCTTCGAGTCCTATGCCATTGTCAAACTGCGGTGAAAATCCGCTATCATTTCGCTGATGTCCACCAAACCAGTAAGAACCTGCGTATTCCCGGTGGCGGGGCGCGGCACGAGATTTCTGCCGGTCACCAAGGCGAGCCCGAAGGAAATGCTGCCGATCGTCGACAAGCCGCTGATTCAATATGCGGTGGACGAAGCGCTGTCAGCGGGCGCCGACACGCTGGTGTTCATCACCGGCAGCTCGAAGCGCGCCATCGAGGATCATTTCGACAGCAATCCCGAGCTCGAGGCCGTGCTGCAGGCGCAGGGCAAGCAGGATTTGCTCGACACGCTGTCCGGCATCCTGCCGAGCTGGGCGTCCTGCGTGTACATACGCCAGCCGGCGCCGCTGGGCCTGGGCCACGCGGTGCTGTGCGCGCGGCCGGTGGTCGGCGATGCGCCGTTCATGGTGCATCTCGCGGACGATTTGATCGATGCGCGGGTGTCATGCCTGAAGCAGATGGTCGAGGTGTCCACGAGCTTACGGCGGCAGCGTGCTCGGCGTGCAGAACGTGCCGAAGCAGGATACCGACAAGTACGGCATCGTGACGCTGGAGAGATGCGATCGTCGACCGCGCGTCGGCAAGATCTCGCACATCGTCGAGAAGCCGAAGCCGGACAAAGCGGCTTCCACCCTGGCGGTGGTCGGCCGCTACCTGCTTGTCGGCCTCCATTTTCGATGATCTCGCGAAGATCGGCAAAGGCGCGGGCGGCGAGATTCAGCTCACCGACGGCATCGCGCGGCTGATGCAGCGCGAACCCGTCTATGCCTTCGAGTTCGAGGGCAAGCGCTACGACTGCGGCAACAAGCTCGGCTACCTGCAGGCGACCGTGGAATACGGCCTCAAGCATCCGAGCCTGGGCGCCGAGTTCGCCGCCTATCTCAAGGAGCTCGGCAGCAAGCTCTAGAGCGAGCCGGCGGCGAGCGCCCGCTCTGCGCGAGCGCTGCCGCCGACGCGCCCTGCCTGTGACTGAGCGCGAGAGCGGTGCCGCTCGACTTCGCGCCTGGCGAGCGCCCGCGTTCGCGCCGATCCCGGCGCCGCGGTCCCCGTGCGAAGTGCCGCCATGGGGCGCCTGCCCGGCGCGACCGCCGCGAGCCGCGGTGTGCCCTGCGACGATTGCGCCGGCCGCGCGTCGAGCGGTCTCCGACGATCTTGAATGCCGGCGTCGGCAGCGTGGGAATGCTGCGCGCGTAGCACCCGCTCGATGTCGCGCAGCAAGCCGCCTTCATCCGCCGACACCAGCGAAACCGCCTCGCCCGCGGAGCCCGCGCGGCCGGTGCGGCCGATGCGATGCACGTAGTCCTCCGGCACGTTGGGCAGCTCGTAATTCACCACCTGCGGCAGCTCCTTGATGTCGAGGCCGCGCGCCGCCACTTCGGTGGCGACCAGCGCGGTGACCTGTCCGCGCTTGAACATGTCGAGCGCCTTGACGCGCGCGGCCTGACTCTTGTTGCCGTGGATCGCGGCGGCCTGGATGCCGGCGCCCTCGAGCTGCTGGGTGAGCCGGTTGGCGCCGTGCTTGGTGCGCGTGAAGATCAGCACCTGGCGCCACTGACCCTCCTGAATCAGATGCACCAGCAGATGCCGCTTCTGCTCCTTCTGCACGCGATACGCGCGCTGTTCGACGAGCTCGATCGGGGCGTTGCGCGGCGCGACCTGAATCGACAGCGGATCGTGCAGCAGCGCTCAGCGAGCGCCGCGGATATCGTCCGAATAGGTGGCGGAGAACAGCAGGTTCTGCCGCTTCGGACGGCAGCAGCTTGATGATGCGCCGGATGTCGGGATGAAGCCCATGTCGAGCATGCGGTCGGCCTCATCGAGCACCAGCACCTGCACGTTGGACAGATCCACGGCGCGCTGCTGCGCGAGATCGAGCAGTCGGCCGGGGGTCGCCACCAGGATGTCGCAGCCGCTGCGCAGCGCGCTGATCTGCGGATTGATGCTCACGCCGCCGAACACCTGGGTGATGCGCAGCTGCATGTACTTGCCGTAATCGCGCGCGCTTTCCGCCACCTGGGCGGCGAGTTCGCGAGTCGGGGTGAGCACCAGCGCGCGCGGCGCGCGGCTGTTGGCGGCCGCGGGGTCGGCCGCCAGCCGCTGCAGAATGGGCAGCACGAAGCCGGCGGTCTTGCCGGTGCCGGTTTGCGCGCCCGCGAGCACGTCGCGCCCTGCGAGGACCGCGGGGATGGCCTGCAATTGAATGGGGGAGGGCGTGTCGTAGCCCTTATCGGCAACGGCACGCAGCAATTCGGGCAACAGCCCGAGATCGGAAAATGACATTGTAAAATCCTTGAATGAATTTGGACTCGCACGACGGAGCCTTGGCGTCCGCAGCGGTCAGCAGCGAGGGGGGTGTAAAAAACGAAGTGCGTCGGGGACGGACCGCGAGCTAAAGGCGGCACTGACCGAGCACCATCCATCAATTAGCTGCGCGCATGGTACAGGCTGCGGCGTAACGCGTCCAGCGGCCCGTGCCGTATCCCATTGGAGCGGGCGATCGGGCGCGCTTCGTCAGCGGTTCGACTTAAGGTGCGGCGGCGATTTCGTCCCGGCGCCGCGCGGTGAGAATGGCCTCGGTGTACCCGTTGGGCTGATCGCGACCCTTGAAGATGAGGTCGCTGGCGGCCCGAAAGGCGGTGCTGTGCTCGAGGTCCCGGCTCATGGGCCGATAGGCCGGGTCGCCCGAATTCTGCCGGTCGACGACCGCCGCCATGCGGTGCAGAGCGCTCAGCACCTGATCGGGTGTGCAGATCCCGTGCCGCAGCCAGTTGGCGACGTGCTGGCTGGAGATGCGCAGTGTGGCGCGGTCCTCCATGAGCGCCACATTGAAGTAATCCGGGACCTTGGAGCAGCCGATGCCGAAGTCGATCCAGCGCACGACATAGCCGAGAATGCTCTGCGCATTGTTGTTGAGCTCCTCCTCGATCTCGGCGCCGCTCCAGCACGGCGTCGAAACGAGCGGCGGCGTCAGAATCTCCTCGAGCGAGGCGCGCGCTCGCCCCGCCAATCGGGTCTGCACCGCAGCCACATCGACTTGATGGTAGTGCAGGGCATGCAGAGTCGCGGCCGTGGGAGAGGGCACCCACGCGGTGTTGGCGCCGGCCAGCGGATGCGCGATTTTGCTCTGGAGCATTTCCGCCATGAGATCCGGCATCGCCCACATTCCCTTGCCGATTTGGGCGCGGCCGGGCAGGCCACAGGCGAGTCCGACATCGACGTTGTGTCGCTCGTAGGCGTCCAGCCACACCGCCTTTTTGAGCGCACTCTTTCGCGGGATCGGCGCAGCTTCCATCGAGGTGTGGATTTCATCCCCGGTCCGGTCGAGAAAACCGGTGTTGATGAAGACCACGCGCTGCCGGACGGCGCGAATGCATTCGGCTAGATTGACGGTCGTGCGCCGCTCTTCGTCCATGATTCCGATCTTCAGCGTGTACCGCGGCAGCGACAGCAACTCCTCGACTTCGGCGAACAACTCGTCCGCGAACTGCGCTTCCTCCGGCCCGTGCATCTTGGGTTTGACGATGTAGATCGAGCCGGTCCGCGAATTGCGCCCGGCGCCGGCACGCGCAAATCGTGCAGGGCGATCAGCGAGGTCACGGCCGCGTCGATGAAGGTCTCGGGAATCGGCGCGCCGTCCCAGGTGACGGCGTCGGATAGCATGTGGTGCCCGACGTTGCGCACCAGCATGAGGCTGCGGCCCGGCAGCACGAGCTCGGTTCCGCCCGGAGTGCGGTAGCGCCGATCGGGGTTCAGGCGCCGCAGCAGCGATCCGCCGCCCTTGTCGAATTGTGCCTGCAGCGAGCCTTGCATCAGACCGAGCCAGTTGCGATACACGAGCACCTTGTCGCCGGCGGTCACCGCAGCCACGGAATCCTCGCAGTCCTGAATGGTGGTGACGGCGGACTCGAGCACGACGTCGCTCAGGCCGGCGGCATCGTCGCGGCCTATCGGGTGGCGGCGATCGATGCGGAGCTCGACGTGCAGTCCGTGATGTCTCAGCAATATCAGGGAAGGCGATTCGGGCTCGCCTTGAAACCCGGCGAGCGCGTCCGCGTCCTTCAGCGCACCGCTGCCGCCCTGTCGGAGCGCGACCTCGAGCCCGCGCGCGGATATCCGATAGCCGGCCGCGTCGCGGTGACTGCCTGCGTCGAGGGGAAAGTGGGCATCCAAAAAGTCGCGCACGTAGCGGATCACCCGTGCGCCGCGCTGCGCGATTGTAGGCGCCGCCGCGTTCCGCGCCGCATCCTCCGGGATCGCATCGGTGCCGTACAGCGCATCGTATAGACTGCCCCAGCGCGCATTGGCCGCGTTCAATGCGTAGCGCGCGTTGTTCACCGGCACCACCAGCTGCGGCCCCGCGACGCGCGATATCTCGGGGTCGACGTTGGCGGTGGCGATGCAGAATGCCTGCGGCTCGGGCGTGAGATAGCCGATGTCCTTCAGGAACGCTTTGTAGGCAGCCGGGTCGAATGCGCGCCGGGATGCTGCCGGTGCCAGCCGTCGATCTGCGACTGAAGAAGGTCGCGCCGCTGCAGGAGAGCCGCGTTGCGAGGCGCCAAACGGCGCACGAGCGCGGCGAATCCGCCCCAAAAGGCCGCCTGGTCGATGCCGGTGCCCGGCATCGCTTCGCCGTTGACGAAGCGGTACAGGGCCGCATCGACATCGATGTGATCTATGCGGATCGTCTCTGGCATGAGGGGCGCCCCCGGTCGATGCTATAATTCGTTCACACGCATAATCATCGTTCAGCGCGGCTGCTTCAAGATGAGTTTACTGGTTGGAATCAATATGGCGTTGAGCCTGGTGTTCGACGAGCGTCGCGGTCGCGGTCGCGATCGTGGCGTCATCGACGCGATCGTCGGCGAAGGGTGCCGTGTAACGGTGCGGCTTCCCCTGTCCTTGACGATGTCCCCGAGGCCGGACGGCCTCTCCAAGGTCGCCGCCGGGTGATTCGAATCGGGGGACCAGTTTGATACCCGGGTCGCGCGCCGAGGCTTTGTTCAAGAAGCTCAGGTCCCCGTGGCACCGCGCATCCGAAGCTCGCCGGAGCCTTTGACTGCCGCCGCAGCGTCAAGCACCACCTGCTCCAGCACCGCGAGATAATCGATGTATCGCCTGCGGCCCGCGGCCGTTATGCGGCAGAACGTCTGCGGTCGACCGTGCTCGGATCCCTTCGCGATCGCGACCAGCCTGGCCTGCTCGAGCACCTGCAGATGCCGGCTCAAATTGCCGTCCGTCAGTGCGCAGTAGCGCTTCAGATCTGCGAAAGCCAGTCCTCGTGAGTGCGTGACCAGCGAAGTGAGTATGCTCAGGCGCGCTCGCTCGTGAATGGCTCGATCCAACCCGTCGTAGGCGAACCGATGGGGGTTGCCGGATTTTCCGCTACGCACGCTCATGCTCCTCCCGATACCCGAAGCGCAGCACCGCCGCAACCAGCAGCTGCCCAATTCCAAAGGGAATACCCATCAGCCAAGGCGAGAGGGCTGCATCCTCCCTGGCGACGGCTATGCAGATCAGTCCACAAGCGAGGTACCACAAGCCGACAAGAAACATCTGACGGGGCAGAAACCGGCATGAGGCAAATACACCCAGACTGAAAATCACTTGCCATTGGCCCGGCAGCATCCAAACGCTTTGAGGAGCGAAGCGGATGACCACCGCCGACAGCAGCAGACCGGCCGCCAAGGCGGGTAGAAACTGCTCGGCCGCACGGAAGATCATTTCGGACGCGAAGCTGGAATGAACGCGCCGGGATCGCAGGACGGTCTCGAAGCCCGTTAAGGTCAACGAGATGGCGGCGGTGGCGATCCAAATCGCAAAATAGCTCCGAAAGCCGTGGTTCGGAATTCCAGGCAAATGCGCCTGCAGTGCGGCGACGAGCAGAGCGATCAGGCCGGAAGCCGCGACCGACGCCGGCCCATAGCCGCGAAACTCGGTGCCGCGGGCGATCTCGGTGCGGATCGCGCTTATCTGAGCAAGGGCTTCGTTGAGGTTTGTCAAGTTCGACACCCGCTTTATAGGACAAAGCAAATTGGATTCGGCCCGCAACCGCAATCGGCTTTAGAATGTAGGGTCAAATGCGGATTATTGCAAATCCATGTCCGGGGCGCTGACGGTGGCCGGGGCGCTGACGGTGGAGCCCAGGGGGAGAATCTCCTCGCGGTCCGATTTTCCGCGATGGCGAGCCCGTGCGAGGTGCTGTTGCCTGCGATGGAGGACCATGCAGCCCTTGCATTCGGCACAATTGCGGCAAATGAGGCGCTGCGGATCGAGAGGAAATTCAGCCGCTACCGAGACGACAGCGTCACCGCCTGGATACACGAACACCGCGGAACCAGCGTCGCGGTGGACGAGGAAACGGCATCGCTCATCGATTTTGCGAGTCAATGCTTTGACCTGAGCGGCGGTCTCTTCGATATCACATCGGGCGTGTTGCGCCGCGCCTGGAAGTTTGACGGATCGGATCGAATACCCGACCCCGTGCTGGTCGGACGGCTGCTGCCGCTGGTGGGCTTCGACAAACTCCGGTGGCAATCGCCGAGGCTCTTGCTGCCCCCCGAAATGGAATTGGATTTCGGGGGCATCGGCAAGGAGTATGCGGTTGACCGGGCCTATGAGCTGCTGGCAGCGCGCGACCCGGGTCCCTTCCTCGTCAATTTCGGCGGGGATTTGCGCGCCAATCGCCCGCCGCCGCACGGCCCGTGGCAGGTGGGTATCGAGCGGCCGAATACCGACCGAGCGGCGACGCTGCTGCTGGATCTGGAGCATGGCGCGCTTGCGACGAGCGGCGACTCGCGCCGCTATCTGCTCAAGGACGGCATACGATACGGCCACATTTTGGATCCGCGTACGGGATGGCCGGTGCGCGACTCGCCGCGCTCGGTGACCGTTGCGGCCAGCAGCTGCACTGAAGCGGGGTTGCTGTCGACGCTGGCGTTGTTGCACGGCGCCCGGGCACGGCAGTTTCTGGAGGATCAGGGCGTTCGACATTGGATCCAGCAATGATCGATTCAGTCAGCACGAAGCGCGAGCTCGCCATTTCGGTTGTAACCAGAGGCAATTCATGAAAAGCCAGTCCTTTTGGAGGCGGTTGGGATTCGCGCTTCTCGGCATTCGCGTTGCGCTATGGCACGAGGCGAGCTTCCGAACGCAGCTGCTGCTTGCTTTGGCGGCTGCGGGGGTGCTCGCCTGGCTGCGGCCTCCGCTCGTGTGGATCGCGATGTGCGTAATGTCCGCCGGCGCGGTACTCGCCTTGGAGCTCGTAAATACGGCCCTCGAGCGTCTTGCGGACAGGCTGCATCCGGAAATCCACGTCGCCATTCGGGCCGCCAAGGACTGCGCCGCCGGCGCCGTCCTCTTGGCATCCATGACGGCGGCCACCGTCGGGGCGATCACGGTTGCCGTCGGCCTCGGTTGGCTAAAGCCTTAGGCTTCCAGCGCCGCCGGGTCGTCACCGATGCCCCGGCTGATCATCCTCCGGCTTCTGCACGCTCCCCGAGTCCGTGTGCAGATCGAGCTGCAGTATGCCGCTGCGGACCACGCCGCTTCGCGTCGCATCGGTCACGTGAATGTTACCTTGCTGCAGCCGCACCACAATGCGCTGCAATTGGCCCGGTGGGACCATGAGTGTCGCCCAAGCGCTCAGGTCGGTGATCCACCCATGCTCCGCAATCTCGAAGCTCACGGTCGGAACCGGCAGCTCATGCCACACGACGGTCGTCCCCAGCCGGCTGCCCGGCCAGCCGAATCCGTGCAGCTCGCCTTTGGCGAGTATCTGCGGCCTTTGGGAATCGCCGATCACGATGTCGATGTTCGCGCTGGGCGCGGTGACCTCGAGAACCTGCGGAGGTCGCGGCAGCACCGCGAGATCCATCTGCGTCGAGAATGGCTTGCCATGGGGCGTGAGGAAAAGGGCCGTCAGCACGAAAGCGGCCCCCAGCAGCGCGAGCGCCGTCGTGACTCGATTGCCGCGTATCCACACCGGCCATCGTCCGGATACGCCTCGAATCGCATCGTCCAGCACGGTCAGCTGCCGAGTATGGTACAGAATGTGCGCCAGGCCGAGCGCGAACAGCGCCGACCAGATGACGTCGGAAAGGAAATGGGCTCCGGCCGCCATGCGGCCGAGTCCGAGCGCGGAACCAACGATGAGCCCGAGCGCGAGTGAAGCACGCGCGCACGCGGGCCGCCGGCGTTTCCAGATCCACCATCCGCTCGCGTATAGAAAGCCCACCGAGCAGTGTCCGCAGGGAAAGGAACTGCCGCCTTCGCCGCGCCACGGCGCCGGTGTGTAATGCAGCGCCCCGCCGAATTCCACCACCTCGCGCGGCCGCGGTCGATCCCAGTGATCCTTGAACACCGCGTTGACGATCAGCCCGGGGCCGATGACGATGCAAAATATCAAAAAGATGCCGTTCTCACGCCAAGTCTCTCGTTTGAGCAAATGGCCGATCAGCAGCCCGAGCACGCCGATGGCGAGCAGCGACGCGGTGATGTACGGCGCGAGCAGGTAAAGGGCTGACCATGGCCAGCGGCTGCCGAGCGGCCAGTGATCGGTTCCCTGCGCGTGATAGAAAATGCGCGCCGCCGCGCTGTCGAGCGGTGTGACGGCGAAGACCACCGTGACCACGACTGCAACGGCGACCAGGAGCTTCGCTTCCGGGAGCCAATTGTGCTGCAGCCCACGCATTGAACCCGCCGCTGCTAGGATTTAGAAGCGCCACCCAACCTGAACCAGGATCGCCTCAAGACCCGGATACAGATCGAGACCCTGAAGGCCGGCGGGCACCGCCGCCCGCTCATTGAATGTCTGCCGGTAGTACTCCGCGCGAACACTGAGTTCGGACCCCGCGCCATTGCCTCGCCCCGCAAATTTCTGCGCGAATTTTACACCGTAGGTCATCGCATGGAACGGCCCGAGCCGAGAATCCGAGGATTCGTAGCCGGTGGTCGGTGTTGTGGGCTCCAGGATGAAAGGGGTGTAAAAATCGGCCTCCGTTTGACGATACCAGCGTACATTCGGCTCGATGTATCGGTTGCGATCGGATATGTTCCAGCGTACGTGCACCTGGGCGGTATCGGAGTGCACCCCCCAGTCATCGCTCATATAGCGAAGCGACACGGCAGAGGAGGCGCGCGGACTCCAGGCAATCCGATTCTCCCAATAGGCGCTCTTGCGCGTGCGCTGATCGGGGCGGCTCTCGTACTGATAGCCCGTGGTGGCGCCGGCGCTGTCGATGACCGAGGTGATCTTATACGGATCGTTCAGATACCCCGTGAATCGATCGGCCGAGAGATTGAACTCGGAGAGCCAATTGCGGGTCATCACCTGCGTGATCCCCAGCAGCACGCCCACTCCGTCCTTGCTCTTGCCGCCGCCGGTCTTTTCGAACAGTACATAGTCGCTGCCCGGCACGGGCGCGCCGCCGATCGGATTTATCGAGTCAAATTCACCGTTGACGCCGAACGAAAGCGTGGTGTTTTTTTGGTTGAAGTCATGGGCGATCGAGCCATTCACCGAGGCGGAGAAGAAATCGTGCTCATCGGACAGCTTGGCGCCGACGCTCAGCTGATCGACGCGGGTGAGCGGCAGAGCCCAGCTTCCCCCGACCGCGATGCGCTGATCGTGGTAATGCGGATCGACGGGCAGCTGGCCGGGAGCAGTCGTGTAGGCGTTCCGGCCGGTCAGGCTCGTGCCGGACGGCGACGCGAACGTCTGCGGTGAATGGCTGGTCAATGCCCCGTTCGGGCTGGCGCCCGACAGGGCGTCCAGCGTCACATTCAAGCCGATCGACTGCCCGTCGGCAAGGACTTTGGCAACGTCGACCACGGGCTCGACCGCCTGAACACGGCCGTTCTCGTGGTAATACGCCAGTGCAGAATCAACCGACCAATCATCCAGCAGCCCGCTGTCCGCCGGGGCCTTGGCCTGCTGGCTGCGCGCCGCGCCGGCGCTGAGCAGCGCGCAACTCGCTGCCATCAATCGCCGCCGCGCAGTCCCCGCCTTGGGCGGCGTGGGGCGCTTCAATTGCACCCGCAACCTCCGCCCGCAAATGAACGGCCGCCCGAGGATGCCTCCTTGCTGAAGTACATGTGATCATCGATCGCCGCATCGAGCGGATCGGAACCCAATTGCATCTCCTCGCGCGCCAGCACGTCGTGCTGCCACGGCTTGACTCCGATCGAGCTGCAGCCCGACGCCATGGCGGCGGCGGCGATCAAACCCAAAAAGCCAAAGCATCTCGCTGTCATGGTTCCTTCCTGGTGAGAGGTACGCTACTTTTCGGACAGGAGTTCGCGCAGTTGCGCCTCGTAGAGCGGACCATCCGCCGGGCGAAAGCCGATGTGAGTGAAGCGCTTCACCCCATGGCGGTCGATCAGCACGCTCGAGGGCATGCCTCCGATCTTGTAAAATTCGGCGAATTCGCCCTGCGGATCGAAGCGCACGTCGAACGTCGGTTTGAATTGCTCCAGAAATCTAACCGCGTCGGCTCGATCCGTGTCCAGATCGACCGCAATCACCGTGAGACCCTGCCCCTCGTATGCTGCCTTCATCGTCTGCATCCAGGGAAACGATTGCCTGCACGGTCCGCACCAGGATGCCCAGAAATCAAGATATACGACGCGTCCTTGGAAGGCGGTGAGATCGAGCGGCGAAGCGGCGCGGGCCGCCGCGCACGACACGATAAAAATGCCCAGCAGAAGACACCTCATCATCGCTCGGAGCTCCTTCGGGGTGCGGCGACACTTGCGCGAAACGTGCATGTGCGTGTACTTTGTAGTGCAAAGTAAACCGGTGTCAAGCAGGGGCGGCACAATTTTGGATTTTGCTTTGCCTTGTAAAATCAGCGGCGCACCGCGTCTTTTTAAGCAGTGAAAGGGGTTCATGTGCGTATGCAAACGAAGTTCTTGTCGATCTTGCCGCTCTTGGTGCTGCTGGGATCGGGCCGCGCGTTTGCCGGCTTCGACCATGAGCTGCCGCTCGATCAAAGCGGGATATGGGCGCGCCACTACCAAACGGGACTCGAATACGGCGTGGTCGCGCTCGAGGTCGCGGGGAGCTTGTGGCTTGGAAACGACGACGAACTCGGGCATACGTTCTGGCAGAGCGTGGATTCTTCAGTCATCTCCGGAGTTGCCGCAATTGGGCTCAAGTATGCTTTTAGCCGCGCCCGTCCGTACCAGGGCGACAATCCGAATCTTTGGTTTCAGGGCAGCGGCCACCAGAGCTTTCCGAGCGGGGAGGTCACCCTGCAGGCGAGCTTCGTGACCCCGTTCATCGTGAACTATTGGCGGCAGGACCCTTGGGTATGGGCACTCGAAGTGCTGCCGGTGTACGACGCGATCGCGCGCCTGAAGAGCCAGGCGCATTGGCAGACGGATGTCATTGCCGGGTGGGCGCTCGGCACGGGCGTGGGATATTGGAGCACCACCCGCGCCGTCCCCATCTCGGTTCAGGTGCTGCCGCGAGGATTGTCGGTTGGATTTTCCAAGAAGTTCTAGTGCGGCGGCGGATACGGACGGCGACCGCGACGGCAGCGGCGGAATCAACGTAAAGGCTTAGCGCGGCGAGGCCTCGCCCGAGATGCCGGGGACGGCTCCGCGCGGGGGGATTTAGGCGAAACTTGTGACCTGTCGCTCAACGATGACAGTGTCTGGCGGCGCGCTCGTGTTGCAAAATCAGGCGCATGATTTGTCGCGCCGCCCGCAATGCATCGTCGGCTCTGCTCATCGGCATGAGTGCGCTGTGGATTGCGCCGGCGCACGCCGCGCTCGGCGGCGATGCCGCCAGCGTGCTCGCCGACCAAGCGGACTTGCACGGAAACGCGACTACAGAACTGCGTCAGCAGTACGATGTTCAGGAGATCGCCAACGATGCCGGGATGCGGGTGCGCGAGTACCTGGACCGGGCGGGCAATGTTTTCGCGGTGAGCTGGTCGGGCCCGGTATTGCCGGACTTGCAGCGGCTTCTGGGCGCGCATTATACGCAGTACGCCACGGGGCTCGCGGCGCTGAGACACCCCGGGCTGCAGCGCTCGGTGCGGCTGTCGACGCCTGAATTCGTCGCCGAGTCCGCGGGACACCTGCGCGCCTATGCGGGCCGCGCATATCTGCCGGCTCTCGTTCCGGCCGGCGTACTCGCTGCGGAACTGCGCTAGGGGCCCGCGGATGCACGTCGGCACGCGTTCGATCGTTCGAATCGGCACGATGCTGGCGGCCGCTGCGATGAGCGCCTGCATCGGCGGCAACGGCACGACGACGGCGGCGGCCACGGATCCGGTGTCGACCAACAATACGCTGACCTTGAGCGTCGATTCCGGGCCGACCGGCGCCGCCGGTGCGATCAATCATGCCTATGCGACGGTGAAGGTCTGTGCCCCCGGCAGCCAGACGCAGTGCGCGAGCATCGATCACGTGCTGCTCGATACCGGCTCCTCGGGCCTGCGGCTGGTGCGCTCCGTATTGACCGCGCACGGGGTCACGCTCACCGCCGAGACCGACGCCCAGGGCCGAGCGGTCGAAGAATGCGTGAGCTTCGGCGGCGGCCAGACCTGGGGACCGGTGGCGCCGGCCGACGTATCGCTGGCCGGGGAAACCGCCGCCAAATTGCCGGTGCAGATCATGGACGACACCGGCGCCGGCGCGCCTCCGCCGGCGGGCTGCGGAGCGAATGGCACATTGATCAACGGCGTGTCCGGGTTCGACGCCAATGGGGTGCTCGGGGTGGGCGTCTTCGCAGAAGACTGCGGGCAGGCGTGCGTCAATGCGGCCGCGCCATTGGCGCTTTATTACGGATGCACCGCGCGCCGGGGTTTGCACGGCGGAGAACGCAGCGCTCACGGATCAGGTCACGAATCCGGTGGTCCTGTTCGCGTCCGACAACAACGGCATCATCGTCGATCTGCCGAATCTGCACAACGCCAATGGCGATGCGTCGGTCCAGGGCTCGGTGATCTTCGGCATCGCCACGCAGTCGGATAACGCGCTGCCGCTCACCGGGATCACGGTGCTTGGAGCGGATGGCAGCGGGGATTTCACCGCGACCTATAACGGCGGCACGGCGGTGCTTCCGGCGCTGATCGACTCGGGAACCGACTCCTATGCGTTCAACGACCCGAGCATCGCGGTCTGCGCTTCGGGCGCCTTTGTCGGCTACTACTGCCCCGCGGTCGCGCCGCAAAGTGTGTTCGCGGTCAACACCGGCGTTGGCGTCAACAATGCCACGAGCACCGTGAACTTTGCGATTGCCGATCCGAATACCTTCGTGGCCAATGCGGCCGCTTCATCGATCTGGCGGGCGGCGGCGGCTCGACCAATTTCACCTGGGGTATGCCGTTCTTCTACGGCCGCAAGGTGTATATCGGCATCGAGCAGAGTGTGGCCGGCGTCTACACGGGCCCGTATTACGCCTATTGAACGGGGCGCTCGAGCGGTCAGCTCGTGCGGGCGATTTCCCTGGCAATCGCCGCGAATCCTCGCCCCGAGGCGACATCGGCCGCAGAGACGCCGGCGACGTTGCGCAGTTCCCTGTTGGCTCCCGCCCCCATCAGCAGACGGCAGATGGCGGTGTAGCCCCCGCGGCTGGCCGCGATCAATGCCGTATCGCCGCGCTTTGTTCTGCACGTCGAGATCCGGCGAGTGCGCGAGCAGTGCCTTGACCGCCTCGGCATGACCCAGCGACGCGGCGATCAGCAGTGCGGTATCGCCTCCTGTGCTGCGCTGGTTTATCGGTGCATCCGCGCCGAGCAGGCGCTCAAGGACGGCGGCATCCTGCTGTGCGGCGGCGGCGTGCAGGACGGTGAGCCCCTGCGCGTCGTTCCCCTTCGGACTCGCGCCGGCGGCGAGCAGCGCGTCCACCTCATCGCGCGAGCCGGCGGCGGCGGCATACCAGAGCGCGGTGCGCTGCGCGTGATCCTGAGCATCGATTCGGGCGTGGTGCGCGAGCAGCATCTGAGCGAGCGCGGCCTGGCCGCCTGCGCAGGCGAGCATCAGCGGCGTGCGGCCTTGCTGCATCGGCGGCTTCCGGATTCGCTCCGGCGGCGAGCAGCATCTGAGCAGCGCCGGATGCGTCCCGCGCAGCGCCGCGAGCAGCGGCGTCCGTTCGCCGGCGGCATGGGCATCCGGCGAAACGCCCGCGCCAAGCAGCGCCTTGAGTACGGCGATGTCGTTGCGAACGGCCGCGAGCCACAGCACGCTGTGGCCGGCATGATCGGCTGCGTTGGGATCGGCGCCGTGCGCCAGCAGCAAGGGTAAAGTGTCCATGGCATGCGCATCGGCCGCCACCTGCAGCAGCGGGTCGCCCGGCGGAATCCGCAGATTTGCATTGCCGCCGGCATCGAGCAATTGCTGCACAGCGGCCGTGTCGTTGCGCGATACCGCCAGGGCAAGCGGCGGCCAGCCGCGATAAATGTCGCCCGGGTGCGCCGGATCGAACCTGCCTCTCTGGCGCTCGCCGCCCACGGCCGCTCAATCGGTGTGCACGCCCAGAGAGCGCAACTCCTCGGCGGCCGCTGCGGCGCCGACGGCGAGCGCGGCTTCCAGCGCGTTGTAGCCGCGATCGTCACGCGCATCGAGAAGGGCATTGGCGCCCTGCAGCGCTCGATGATTGCGGGTCGATTGGTTCGCGCTGCGTAAAAAAGCGCGGTGCGCCGCTCGGCGTCGGCCGCCTGCGGGTCGGCGCCATGGCGCAGCAGCAAATCCACCATGGCCGCATCGGGGCGCTCGGCCGCAATCATCAGCGCGGTGGCGCCGGCCTTGTCGCCCGCGTTCACCTCGGCGCCCATGTCCAGCAGCGCCGCGGCGGCAGCGAGCGTACCCGCCGCGGCTGCATACGAAAGCGCACTACGGCCGAACTCGTCGCGCACGCCGGCGCTCGTCGGCCCGAGCCGGCGCAGTTCGGCCGCATCGCTCTTGCGCACGCAGTCGATCACCCAGGCCGTCAGCAGTGCCGGGTCCGAGGCGCCGAGGGATTCGCGTGCAAGCAGTGGTCGGCCGGATCGCAGCGCCTCGGCGGCGCGGATATACCCGAGCTTGGCGGAGCGCTCCAGCCATGGCTGCGCCGCTCCCGGGCGGCGCATCCGGCTCGTCGCAAGCTCCGCGGCCAGCACGTACGCGGCCGCTCCCTGAGCCGCGCTCGGCCGCCGACTGCAGCAGCGCCGCGCGCGTGCAGGGTCGGCGGCGACGCCCACGCCGTTCAGGTACACGAGCCCGAGCAAATACTGCGCATCGGGATTGCCGGCGCTGCCGGCGGCGCTGAGCAGCTCGATCGCTTTGTCGAATTGCAGCGTGCGCAGCGCTGCGCGCGCCGGCTCCAGGGCATCCTTCGCCCTGAGCTGCCCGGGGGCGGCTGCGGCCGCGGACAAACCGCTCATGCCGCAGAGCCCGGATGCAGAGCGCCGCGATCCAGCGGCGCATTCGCGGCACACTCTCGTCATGCGGTTCCGTACTTGGTTTCGACCTCGATGCCGATCGAGCTCAGGAAGTCGTTCGGCAGGATGCCGCCGGCGCTCACGATCACCGCATCGTTGGCGCACTTTGACTTCGCGCCCGGAGTGCTCCAGCAGCACCTCCGCCGGGCCGAATCTCGCGAACCTGCGAGTTCAGCAGCACCTTGAGCCGGCCCTTGGAGCTCGCCTCCTCGACGCGCTGCGCGATTGCGCTGCTTGGCGCGCTGGAAGGCCTCGCCGCGATAGGACGAGCACGGTGGCGGTGTCGCCGAGCTCGGCGACGCTCGCCGCCGCCTCGAGCGCGCTGTCGCCGCCGCCGACGACGAGCACCTGCTGGCCGCGGTACTGCTCCGGGTCGATCAGCCGATAGACGACTTTCGGCAGCTCCTCGCCCGGCACGCCGAGTTTGCGCGGCGTGCCGCGCCGGCCGATCGCCAGCAGCACCGCTGCCGCGACGTATTGCCGCTCGCCGGCGCGCACGTGAAAGACGCCGTCTCTCGCGCACGTGCTCTCGACGCGCTCGTGGTAGCGGATCTTCAAGCCGTTCTTATTGCATGCGTCGGTCCAGAACTTCAGCAGCGTCTTCCTTGGTGGTATTGCGGAAGTGGACCTTGCCGACCAGCGGCAGCTCCACCGGCGCGGTCATCACCAGCTTGCCGCGCGGATACTGGAACACCGCGCCGCCGAGCGAATCCTGCTCGACGGTCTGGTAGCGCAATCCCATCTTCTTCGCGGCCAGCGAGGCGGCGAGGCCGGCGGGTCCCGCGCCGACGATCAGCACGTCGAGCGCGCCGGGGCGCTTGGCGCCGGCCTTGGCGATTGCTTCGAGTGCCTGCTGCCCTGCGTGAGGGCGTTCCTGATCAGTCCCATGCCGCCGAGTTCGCCGGCCATGTAGATGCCCGGCACGTTGGATTCGAAGTTCGGCTTGAGCACCGGAATGTCGAGGCCGCGCCGTTCAGTGCCGAACACCAGGGTGATCGCATCGAACGGACAGGCGGTCTTGCAGGCGCCATGGCCGATGCAATCGGCAGGCCCGACGAGCACCGCCTTGCCCTCGATCAGCCCGAGCACCTCGTGGTGCGGCTGCTCCGGACAGGCCTTGACGCACGCGCCGCAGCCGAGACATTTGCTGGCGTCGATCAGCGGATGCAATGAGGCAGGTTCGAGCATTCCCGAGGCGCTGGACTCCTCGAGCGCGTGCCGATGGCGCGCGTCGATGCGCCGCTGCCGCCACAGATAGAACCCGAGGATGGCCAGCAGCGGCAGCCCGTACAGAGCGAGCGACCAGAGAAAGTCCATGTTTTTCGAGCTCAACGCATGACCGATGTGGGTTCCGTAGGCTAATGGATCAGCACCGCTGGATTCTGTGATTTTCGTCACTTGTCGCGCATAGGGAAACTGTCGCAGTTCGCACACATTGGAGCGGGCCGATCAAGCACCATTAGAATCCTTTGCAGAACAAAGTGGCGGCGGATGGCAGAGCACCGCTATCCCCCACGTGATAGACGTTTGAACATGGAGATTTGTCGTGGCGCTGTTTTGGTTTCTGGCCGGTATGCTGACTGCGGTGGCTATTCTGATCATGCTGCTGCCGTTGCTGCGCGCGAATCCGCGATTCGCTGCGCTTCCGTCCCTGGGATGGCCGGCGGCGGCGGGCGCCGCCGCGACCGTGATCGCGGTCGCGGCCGTCGGCTTATACCAAGGTCTGGACCACTCGCAGCTCGCGGCCCAGAGCCCGGCGCGCATCGCAGCCAATGGATTCCGGGATGCAGTCAATGCCTCGGGCGATGCGGCGAGCATTGCGCCGAAATCGGCAGCCTCGATGAGCGATGCGGTTGCGTCGCTGGAGTCGCGCCTCGCGAAGGGCGGCGGCACGGGCGATGACTGGGAGCTGCTCGCGAAGTCCTTCGAATTTATGGGCCGCCCGGAGGATGCGGCGAGGGCGCGGGCGCATCAGCTGCCGCCGCTCGCGTCCGACGCCGGCGAAGCGGCTGTTCCCGCAGCACCCGCGGGCGCCGGCGCGGCCGACACGGCCGTCAGCGGCGAGGTGTCGCTCGCGCCGGCGCTGCGCACCAAGGCGCCGGCCGGCGCCACGCTGTACGTCGTGGCCAAATCCGTCGATTCGCCCGGCATTCCGCTCGCCGTATTTCGCGGCAGCGTCGGCACCTGGCCGGTCAAGTTCACGCTGGATGATGCCCAGTCGATGATCCCGGGCCGCAACCTCTCGAGTGCGGGCAGCGTGACCATCGAGGCGCGGGTCTCACTGAGCGGTCAGCCGATGCCCGCTGCGGGCGATCTGCAGGGCGCGAGCGCCGTGATCAATCCGGCCGAGCACCGGCCGGTCCACATTGTGATCGACCACGTCATCTCATGAACGTCGCCGCCGCCAGGCTTTCAGCGGTGAAGGGTCCGCGCCCGCACTGGCCGCTGGTGTGGAGCGTGGTGGTGGCGGGTTTGATCGGGTGGGGCAGCCACGCGCACCTCGAGCGCTACGTCACGCCGAAGAGCGGGCTCGGCTATTGGCTCGGCATCGCCGGCGGATCGATGATGCTGCTGCTTCTGGTCTATTCCGCCCGGAAGCGCGCCGAGTGGCTGCGCTGGCTCGGCAGCATCCCCGTCTGGTTCGACATCCACATGGCGCTCGGCGTCGCCGGACCCGTGCTGGTGCTGTTTCACGCCAACTTCAGCCTGGGCGCCACCAACAGCAATGTCGCCCTGATCTGCATGCTGGTGGTCGCCGGCAGCGGCGTCGTGGGCCGCTACATCTATACGCGTCTGCATGCGCGCATGGACGGCCATGAAGACACGCTCGAGCAGCTCAAGGCGGTCGGCGAACGCCTCCGCTCGCAAACGACATCGATCGCCTTCCTGCCGGGTCTGCTCGATGCGATCGACCGCGTGGAGAAGCGGCTGGTCGAGCCCGCGAAAGCGGCCGGCGGTCGATTCCTGAATTTGTTCACGGGCGGCATCCGCGCGGCTCTGGCGCGCTGGTTGATACGGCGTGCAATCCGCCAGGCCGTCGAGAGCGCGGTCCAGGGCGAGTCGGCCCTCGTCGCGCGGCACGCCGAGCGGATCGCCGCGGTGGCGCGCCGCTACGCGTACAGGCGCCTGGAGGCCGGACGGCGCGTGGCGGAATACCAGGCGTATGCCCGGCTGTTCTCGTTATGGCACGTGCTGCACATACCGCTTTTCTTCATGTTGTTGACGTCGGGAATCGTGCATGTCATTGCGGTCAACGTGTACTGATCGGTCATGCGCGGGTGGATGACCGCCATGGCATGCATCGCCGCCACGACCGCCTTCTCGGCATCGGTGGAAACCTTGTTGATGCCGGGCCACGTGACGCGCGCCCATGAGAAGCAGGAACAGAACTGCGCCAACTGCCACGATCGCTCGAATGTGCGCACGCAATCATCGCAGTGTCTGGACTGTCACAAGGAGATCGCGTCGGACGTGCGCGATCATCTCAGGTTTCACGGGCGAATGGCCAATTCCGGCGCCGGCGAATGCCGCGCCTGTCATACCGAACACAAGGGTCGCGCGGCCGACATCGTGCAGCTCAATCCTGCGCGCTTCGACCATCACCTGACCGACTTCGCGCTCGAGGGCGCGCATTCGGCTCTCGAGTGCGGGAGCTGCCATAAGACAGGCCAGGCGTGGCGCAAGGCTCCGGCGACCTGCGTCGGCTGCCACAAGGCCGATGACGTGCACCGCGGACAGTTCACCAAATCGTGCGGCGAGTGCCACAGCGTCATGAGCTGGGCGGGCGGCAAATTCGATCACGACAAGACCGACTTCAAGCTGACGGGCGCCCACTCGGCACTCACCTGCGATGCGTGTCACGTCGCCGGCCGCTACAAGCCGACGCCGAAAACCTGCGTCGGCTGTCACGCCACCGACGACGAGCATCGCGGGTCGCGCGGTGGCGACTGCGGCAAGTGCCATGTGACCAAGGAGTGGAAGACCGCGAAGTACGATCACTTCAAGGAAACCGGCTACGAGCTGCTGGGGGTGCACGCCAAGACCGATTGCCTGACCTGTCACCGGAGCGGGAACTACAAGGACAAGATCCCCAAGGACTGCAACGGCTGCCACCGGGCCGACGATGCCCACGCCGCCCGCTTCGGCGCCAAGTGCGGCGATTGCCACGACAACGAGCACTGGCATCTCGCGACAGCCTACGATCATGCCGCCCGGCACAAGTTTGCGCTGGTCGGCGCGCATGCCAAGATCGACTGCCACACCTGTCATACGGCCGCGGTCGCCAACCAGAAGCTCGCCAAGGATTGCATCGGCTGCCATCGCAGCGAGGACCCGCACGGCGGCAAAGTCCAGGGCCGCTGCGATTCGTGCCACGGCCAGAATACATGGCGCGACGACATGCAGTTCGATCATGACCTGAGCAAGTTCCCGCTGCTCGGGCTGCACCGCGTGGTCAGCTGCGCGCAGTGTCATACGACGCTTGCCTACACCCGGGCGCCGGGGGCCTGTGTCGACTGTCATTCGCACGAGGACGTGCACAAGGGAGGGCTCGGCAAGAAGTGCGAGAGCTGCCATTCGCCCAATGGCTGGCCGCTGTGGGTGTTCGATCACGCCAAGCAGGCGCATTTCGCGCTCCTGGGCGCGCACGCCAAGCTGCAATGCGCCGCCTGCCACCGCGAGCCGCCGGGCACCGTGAAGATGTCGCAGCAGTGCGGCGCGTGTCACCACAAGGATGACCGGCACCTCGGCCAGTACGGCGCGCAGTGCGACCGCTGTCACACGGCCTATTCCTGGAAAGGCGCGCGGATCCAGTAGGTCTCGGCCATGAAGCGTCGCCACACATTGGGATGGATCGCGCCGCTCGCCGTGATCTGCTCGCTGCTCGCGCCGATGCCCGGCAGCGCCGCCACGGGAGCGCCGCCGATCACGGTGCCTTTCGATCACCTGACGACCGGATTCGAACTCGACGGCCTGCACCGCGACCTGCCGTGCGAGGCCTGCCACCTCAATGCCATCTTCAAGGGCACTCCGCGCGACTGCGGTACCTGCCACATCACGGGCTCGCCGTTCAACGCCACACCGAAGACAGCGATGCACCTGCCGACCACGAATCTGTGCGAGGCCTGCCACGACACGAACTCCTTCCGCCCAGACGTGCATTTCGATCACGCCCAGGTACTCGGGAGCTGCATCAGCTGCCATAACGGCTCGATTGCCCAGGGCGAGGGACCGAACCATCCAGCGACCAGCCAGGACTGCGCGTCCTGCCACACGGTGATCAGCTGGAGTCCGACCAAGGCGGTCGATCACACGCAGATTCCGATGGCGGTCGCGGGCTTCTGCATCATCTGCCACAACGGCGTCCAGGCCGCCGGCAAGCCGCCGGGCCACGTCGCCACGAATCTCGAATGCGGCGATTGCCACCTGACCACCACCTGGCTCGGCGCCACCTTCGATCACACCGGAATCACCACCGGCTGCGTGAGCTGCCACAACGGCACGAAAGCGGTCGGCAAGCAGGGCAACCACATGCCGACCAGCAACCTGTGCGAGAACTGCCATACCACGGGCATCGGCACCAAGACACCGAGCTGGGCGCCCTCGAAATTCGATCACACGCAAATGACGGTGACGACGTGCCAAACCTGCCACAACGGCACCGTCAAGATCAGCACCGGATTCGTCTCCGGCCAGCCGACCAATCACGTGCCGCCGATTCCCTCCGCGATCGACTGCGGCGTGTGCCACGGCAACATTCCGTCCGCCGAAACCTGGAGCGTGCTCGTCGCGAGCATCCCGACGCTGCACACCGGCTTGCCGGTCAGCAACTGCCTGCTTTGCCATGCCGGGGAGACTTATGCGGGCGTGCCGGCGCCTTATATTCCGATGTCGGTCAGCGGCATCTCGCCGACCAAGAAGACTCCGCTCGCGCCGCCGCACGTCCCCATCCTCGTGGGCACCGATTGCAGCGCCTGCCATGGCGCGGCCTACCAGGCGGGCGGCTTTGGTCCGGCCACGGCGATGAGCGCCGCGAAGCACGCCTTCGTGTCGACTGCCTGCGATACCTGCCACGACACCGGCAAGAGCTTCTACGTCGGCGGCGGCACGCCGCTGCAGCTGCGGCCCGCCGATCACATGGGCCCCACCGGTACCCCGCAGCAGCAGACCGGCGACTGCACGGGTTGCCATGAGACGACCGATTGGAATACCACGATCATGCCGCCGGGGCATATGCCGAATCCCGGCAGCCAGGCCTGCGCGGTCTGCCACACGGCGATCAGCGGCGTGGCGGCGAGCTATGCCACGCTCGCGAGCATTGCGGTGCTGCACACCGGCATCAGCTCAGGCTGCGCCCAGTGCCACGGCGCCACGACGCAGCTGACCTTCTACAACAACAACGACAATCCGAAAGACGGCGTGCTTTCGCCCGCGCACATTCCGTACCTGTCCGGCGCCGACTGCAGTTCGTGCCATGCGTCGAACTACGTCGCGGGCGGCTTTGGCCCCACCAATATGAGCGCGGCCAAGCATGCCTTCGTGCCGACCACCTGCGACACCTGCCATGAAGCGGGTCTGACCTTCTACTTGGGCGCATCGACGCCGGCGCTTCAGGGGCGGCCGGCCGATCACATGAGCCCCACCGGCACCCCGCAGCAGCAGACGGGCGACTGCTCGGGCTGCCATGAGACGACCGACTGGACCTCCACGGCATTGCCGGCCGGCCACATGCCGAATCCGGGCAGCCAGCAGTGCAACGTCTGTCACACGGCTGCGCCCGGCAACTACGCGACGCTCGCCGCCAACTCGGTTCTGCATACCGGCATCAGCTCAGGCTGCGCCCAATGCCACGGCGGCGCGGCGGCACTGACCTTTTACAACAACAACGACAACCCGAAGTCCGGCGTGCTGTCGCCTCCGCACATTCCTGCCTTCACCGGAACCGACTGCAGCAGTTGCCATTCTTCGACGACCTACGCGGTGGGTACTTTCGGCCCGATGAACATGACGCAGGCGAAACACGCCGGCGTGGGGACGACCTGCAACCCTTGCCATGAGGCGGGTTTGAGCTTCTACATGGGGGCGGCGAACCCGGCGCTGCAGGGCCGGCCGGCCGATCACACCTCCGGTCAGATGGTGGCGCCGAACGATTGCAGCTCTGCCACACCACGGCGAACTGGAACAGCACCGCGATGCCCGCGGGCCACATGCCGAATCCGGCGAGCCAGGGCTGCAACGTTTGCCACACCGCCGCACCGGCCAACTACGCGACGCTCGCGGCCAACCCGGTACTTCACACCGGCATCACCAGCGGCTGCATCACCTGCCACGGCGCGCCAAATGCGGCTGCACCGGTGTTCTATCTCAGCTACACGCCGAAGGATGCGCTGCTCTCGCCGGTGCACATCCCGACCAGCACCACTCCGTGCGAGGCTTGCCACGCGATCAGCTTCACCGCGTTCAGCGGCACGACGATGAGCCCGGCCAAGCACACTTCCATGTTCGCCGTCATCGGAAATACCTGCGATGCGTGCCACGAGAGCGGCAAGAGCTTCTACGGCGTGACCAATCTGACCACGCGGCCGAGCGGCCACCACGTCGGCCAGGATTGCAGCGGCTGCCACAACACGAACAATTGGGACGGCGGAACTCAGAAGAGGAAAAGCGTGGCGCTGGCGGCGTCGCGCAGCACCATCGGCATCGTGGTGAGCGCGCCTGCGGTCGCGGCGGCTGCGACCGGCGCGGCACCGCCGGGAACAGCTCTCGCGGGTGGTACGGTGCGCGCTGCGGCCGCCGTCGGCCTGTCGCACGCCGGCGTGACCAGCAACTGCGCCGGCTGCCACAACGGCGTGCTGGCGAGCGGCAAAGGGGCGGCCCACATCGCGAGCGACAGCGCGTGCCAGAACTGCCACACGACGTTCGGCTGGCTGCCTGCGCGCTTCGATCACCGGGGCGTCCCGGCGAGCTGCGTGAGCTGCCATAACGGCGTGCAGGCGCTCGGCAAAACGACGCAGCACGTCGCTACGGTGAAGGACTGCGCGGCCTGCCACGGCACGATCACGTGGGCGGCGGCGACATTCAGCCACCTGAGCCTCAACGAGCCCTGCCGCAGCTGCCACAACGGCATCAACGCGATCGGCAAGCAGATTCAGCACGTGAGCACCACGCTCGATTGCGGCAGCTGCCATAGCACCTTGAATTGGACGACCTTGGGTATGCCGGCACCGCGGCGGCCGATTCTGCCGAGCCCGCGCGGCGCGACCAGCGGTCAAGTCAAGTGATGGGAGGTGCGAAGTTCGTCGGTCTGCTCGAGCAGGCAACGCCGCTGCGCGCGCTCGCGCTTTTGATCGGATTGGCCGGGCTCAATGGCAACTCGCCGGCCGCATCGGTGGCGATTCTGCAGAATGGACCTCTCGTTCAGGTCATCGATGCCGAGGAGGGCGAGGACCACACCGACATCACGATTCAATTTTACTGCACCGTGCGCTACGTCGCCAATGCGCCGCAGAATCATGGCAGCAGCACCAGAATCACGCTGCGGCTGGGTCAGGATTGCGGCGCGCGGCTCTATTCGCTGCCGCCGGAGCTGCCGCTGGTGGGCGGCGGCGGTCGCTTCGTGACCGGGGCGCGCGTCGAATCGATCGTGCCCGGAGAAGCGATCCTCGAATTGACTTGGGCCCGGGACCTCGACTTCGTGATGGCGCCGACCGCCAGCGGGTTCGGCTTGCGCGTGCGGCTGATCGGCTCGAGCCGCCGCAAGGCCACCGCCTACGCGTCCGAAGTCGAGGCGCCTGCGGGCTATGCGGTCAATCTTGAATCGTCCTCGAAGAAGTTCGACCGCGAAGCGGTCGAGGCGGCCGCCGCCAGCTTGAAGACGCAGGCGTACGTGTCGGAGACCGACATCGAGGACGAGCACTGGTATCGATTGCGCGTGGGGCCGTTCAGCACCCGCGCGGAAGCCGAGCGCGTGCTCGGGATCGCACTCGCCAAGTATCCGCGCGCGTGGCTTGCGGTCAACGATGAGCAGACCGATCTGACGGTCGTCGAGCACGCCGGCGTGCAGGCGCCGGCCGCTGAAACTCCGGCCGACCCGCCGCTCCCCGACGATCAGCGCGCCCAGATGCTGCGCGATGCGCGCACCGCGCTGGAAAAACATCAGTACCCCGAAGCCGTCGACCTGCTCAGCCGGCTGCTGCGCCAGCCGGAATACCCCGGGCGCGCCGATGCGCAGGAACTGCTCGGCCTGGTGCGCGAGCGGGCCGGCCAGCTGGCGCAGGCCAAGGCCGAATACGAAGCCTATTTGCGCCGCTATCCCGACGGGCCGGGGGCCGCTCGGGTGCGCGGCCGGTTGCAGACGCTCGCGGCGGCTTCACTCGCTCCCAAATCGATCGGCGAGTTCGGTGTAGCCGCGGACCATCAATGGACCGTGGCCGGCAGCACCGCGCTCACCTACCAGTACGGCACGCAGCAAATCGTGTCTTCCGGCACCACGACGACCACGACCGCGGTCAATGCGGCGCTCCTGTATGCCGATTTGCTGGTGCGCGACCGCGGCCAGCGCTACGATTTCACCTCGCGCGTCGATGCCGGCTACACGGAAAATGTGCTGACGACCGCCGGCGGCGGCAGTCAGGATCGCACCACGGCAGCCTTCGTCGAGGTCACGGACCGCAACACGGGCGTGACCGGCCGTGCCGGGCGGCAGTCCCTCGCCAGCCAGGGAGTCATCGGCATCTTTGACGGACTGTTCCTCGGCTACCAGATCAATCCACGCATCTCGGTGAGCGCTGCCGGCGGCTATCCCGCCTACACGAGCTACTCGGCATTCTCGACCGAAACGAAATTCGGCACGGTGACCGCGGAGTACAGCCCGTCTCAAGCCTGGATCTTCGACACCTACCTGTTCGATCAGACCGATGCCGGCCTCACGGACCGTCGATCGATCGGGCTGGAGACCCGGTATTCCCAGCCTGGGCGAACTGCGGTGATGCTGATCGATTACGACACCTACTTCGCACAGCTCAACTCGGCGACCCTGATCGGCAACGCCAAGGTGGGGCAGTCGTGGATTCTCGGCTTCGACGCCGATCATCGCCGCAGTCCGCTGCTGCTGCTCAGCAATGCGCTGATCGGCCAGAGCGCGACGACTCTTCCGGAGCTGGCAGCCGTGTATTCGACTGCGCAAATAAAGCAGCTCGCGCTGGATCGCACGGCGACCAGCAACACGTACGTACTGTCGGGCAGCCGACCGCTCGGCGAACGCTGGCAGCTGATGATGAATGTCGGTGGAACGCAGCTCAGCGCCACCCCGGCCTCCGGCGGCGTAGCCGCGACCCCCTCGACGGGATTCGACAAGGATGCCACCTTGCAGGTGTCGGGCTCGAGCCTGCTGCAGGCCGGCGATTTGCACGTCTTCAGCGCGCAGTACGATGATTCGCCCACGGCGCGCATCAGCACGGTTTCGTGGGACGCGCGCTTTGTGCTCCCCGGTGCCTGGCGTGCCGGGCCGCGCTTCAGTGTCTCAGAGATAAACAACCCGACGCTCGGCGGCAAGCAAATGCTTTACCTTCCGCAGGTGCGCGCCGACTGGACCAGCAGGAGATCCGTATTCGAGGCGATCGCGGGCTATCAAATTCAGACACAGCAGGCGATACAGCAGCAGGGGCTGCTCCCCGGGCAGAGCACGACCAGTGCATTGGATCAGCGTTCGCTATATATTTCAGTGTCATACCGGTTGCGCTTCTAGGGACGTATGCGTATCAGCGTGGCTTTGATCGTGGCGCTGAGCGTGCTGACCGCCTGCGGCAGCGTGCCGCGGCAGACCGCCTCCCATGAATTTCTCGATGAGCAGACCGGCACGACGCTGTCGGCGGTCGCGAAGCCGCTCGTGTTCGCGCGCGAGCGCACCGACGTCGCCGCACATGCTCGCGACTACGCGACACTGGTGGCCGTAGAGGTCGACAATTCCGGAAAATACAGCGAGTATCTACTGCTCTATCGATGGTCGACGGTCGACCCGCGCATGTCTCCCGCGCCGGATCCGCAAACGGGCGAGCTCAGGATTCTGGCGGAGGGCCGGGTGATCGACCTGCTGCCGCTGGATCAGATGCCGGTCAGTTTGTCCCAGCGCCGGGAACTGCACGTACCGGGCCACGGCAACGTCATCGCTCACGCCTATTCGGTCGATGCGTCGACGCTGCGCTTCATCGCCTCGAGCCGCGAGCTATCGGTCCAAATGCCGCAGGAGTCTCTGCAAACACCGTTCAAGATGTGGGGAGACGGGCGGCTGGCGCTGTCGGAATTCATCGAGCGGGCAGGGGCTCCGTAGTGCGCAAAGGCTTGCGGCGCCGGCGAAGGGCTGGTCGCCTTCCGGGCGTGCGTATTTCGAGCGCATACTCCGGCCGACCGTCGAAGCGGGGCAGAGCATCACGACCGGCCGGGTTGCGTACCTGCAGGCCAGGAAAGCGGCTGGTTGAGGCGAGGCGGCCGCTAACCTGCGCTGCGCGCCTTTTTAGAGAGCTCCGCACGCTCGCTTTCGGTCAAGTCCCAGTGCCAGTCATGGCACTCGGCATAGGCGCGAATCGGCTTGTTGTTGTCGAGTGCGTCCAGAATCTCGCTCTTGGTCCGCTGGGAGGTCCATTCCTTCTTGCATACCGGGCAGAGCACGGGGAATCGGATGAACACCTCAGTCACGGCACTCTCCTCATGGAAATCGTGTTGCGGCATTCTCAGGGGATAATCGAACAAGGGTCAAGCGCGCAAAACGATCACTGGGCGTGCTCGAGCGAGCCGCCGAGTGCGCGGTCGGCTGCCTTGCGAATTTCGTACATGTCCCATACCGCAATCCGCTCGCACTCCTCGGCGATCGATGCCGCCTCCTGGCGCGTTACCCCGGTGACGCTGAAACTCATCACGGTGACCCCGTTGCTCGCGATGAAGCGGCCAATGCGAGATTCTTCCTCGTATGCATGAGAAAAGCCCGATTGACGCTCGCGCAACATCTTGGCCAGATTGCCGTCATCCCGGATCGGCGATAAGAGCGACTGTACCGCCGCGGTATCATCGAGACGCACTTTCGCCAGCAGGATTTTCAGCGTGTCTCTCCTCATCGATCCCCTTCCCCCAGCAAGCCGGCGCACCCGCGGAGACCGGGTCCGCCCGCAGTTTACCGACGCTTAGGTATGCGCTGTCGCTTTGCCATCGGGACGGCGCCGCGAGTTCGGGCTTGGCGATGCAACGCGGATATAGGCCGCGATTTTCGCGATATGCCGGCGCCATGCGACGTTGGGCTGTGTGTCAAAGTGAACGGACACCTGCCACGATCCGGCCGATGCACTATTTTCCCGACGTTGCATACCAGGCCACCCCCTTAGCTCGACGCACCCGCACCCAAGGCATGACGCATGACGCTTGATGGATGTTCGTTCGACCTGCGATTCGCGGCAACGCCGCCGCTGCAAAAATACGCGGTCCGTCGCAGGCCAAAAGGCGTTATGTCACGGAAGGCCGCTCGACCCATGCTGCATGCACCTCTTGCCTGCACCGGCGGCATCCGCGAAACTGCCGTCGCTGCGACATGGCCCATGGGTTTCAAATGAAATGGATCTTGGCGGTTCTCGTCCTTATATCTCTGAACGCGCTCGCGGCGGAGGCCACGCTGGAAATCAGGTACATGAGCACGCACAAGCACAAGCCGTGAGAGCAACGAGAGCATGACCAAGCTGCGCGTCCACTGCTTCGCCATTTCCCTCGATGGCTACGGGGCAGGCCCCTGCCAGGACCTCGCCAACCCTCTAGGAGTGGGTGGCCTGGCATTGCACCAATGGGCTTTTGAGACCCGAACGTTCAAGCGGATGTTTGGAAGCGACGGCGGCACATCGGGCGTCGACGACGATTTCGCGTCGCGCGGTTTTGCCAACATCGGAGCTTGGATACTGGGACGGAATATGTTCGGGCCGATTCGCGGACCTTGGCTCGACGACACCTGGAAGGGCTGGTGGGGAGACACTCCCCCTTACCACACTCCCGTGTTCGTGCTCACTCACCATCCCCGCCCATCAATTGCCATGGCCGGAGGCACCGTCTTCCACTTCATCGCCGATGGTATTCACGCTGCATTGGAGCGCGCGGCGGATGCCTCCAACGGCCGGGACATCCGACTCGGCGGCGGAGTAGCCACCATCCGGCAGTACCTTGTTGCGGGGCTGATCGATGAGATGCATCTGGCGATTTCGCCCGTGCTGCTCGGGTCGGGAGAACATCTTCTCACCGGCATCGATCTGCCTAAACTCGGTTATCAATTGCGCGAACACGTTGCGACCGCGAACGTCATGCACGTCGTGCTCACCAAGACATCATAATTGCGCGCACGGGAGCGCGGGATGCCTCGGATGCGATTCGGCCGCCGATACGTGCTTCCGCCCGCCGTGAACGCCGCGCTCGAGCACGTATTCGCCGAACCGGTGGAAGGAGTCATCGTGATCGAGCACTCATGCTACGCGCGGCTGCACCGGGGCATGTGTGCAACGACGCGCCCGAACCGCATCCTGCTCGCGATCAGCGGCGCCGAATTTGTTTCACGCGCGGACCTGCTGTTGCATGAGTACTTCCACGTGGTTCGCCAATGGCGCACCGGAGATTTGACGCGCTGGCGTTATGTGGTGGAATCAGCACGTTACGGCTACCGGGCGAACCGATATGAACGAGAGGCGCGGGAATTCACCGCATCGGCCATGGATCAATACCGCAGATATCTGGCGCAGAATCCTTTGCCGGCGCTCGGTTAACGGTGAGCGCAGCCCGTATCTCTGTTTGAGACGTCGAATTGAATCGGCTTGTCGGTACGCGGAATGAGTGCCATCGCGGCGTAATGTCCCGCTTCCGGCACTTGGGGACAGGTTTTCGGGCTGGTCACGGACACATGGACTCGGATTTCATTTCCCATATCGGTTATGGAATCAATCGTCACGACGACCGGTCCGTTTGCTTTGTAGCCCGCGTTGGCCACGAGCAATGTGTATCGCTCGAAGTCAACCGTTGGCAGAGGTTCGGTTGCGTCCGGCGAATCGCTTGCACGTGCGTTCCAGTCCTGCGCCGATCGAATCACGAAATTCGAGTGCTGGTCCGACAGGTCCAGATTTTGCGGCAACGGGAGAAGCTGGAAATCGATTTTCCCGGATTGCGCTGTTGCGCTCGCCGCCAGCGTCCCTGCCGCGAGCAGCGTCGCCAGCCGCCTCAAAATTCGGTTTGCCAAGTGCCGGCACCTGTCGGTGGTGATATCGCGTGCTGAGTCAGGAAATCTCGGTGTCCTCGTCGCTGGGCAGTGTCGTAAGCGCCAATTCGATGTTCGACGCGAGGTGGTCGGCATACCTTGCCGCTTCAAATAGCCGCAGCGACTGGTAGTATTTGGCTTTCAGCCGAAAATTATCGATGTCTTCCAGCAGCACCTTTCTTATTTCATCCTTTGTCATGTCACTACTCCTTGGGAAAAGTCTGAACAACTGGTCATGCCGGTGGTTTCGAACATGATACTGGGTGCTATCGAAAGGAACTGGCCATTTTTGGCCAGCTGTGCGGCCGCGGGTTCGTTCTTCGGCTAGGATATTGCATGGCGAAAAAGCGCGAAGCCGTTGACGACCTGCTGGACGCTCTCGTATGGATGCGACGGAAGGCTAAAAAGCATCAGCCCGTCGATGATCTCATCGATGCACTGGTGAAGATGCGACGTCAGGTGAAAAAGAAGCTCAAGATGAAGAAAAAGGTGGCCAAGCGCAAGCGAACTGGGAAGAGGCGACGTTAACCCTCTCTAACACAACGCGACCCGAGAAAAGCGCGCGCCGAATGAAGTGAATTCAAGTAATAATGCGTAAGCGATTGTTTTAAAATGTTATATTGGAGAGACGCACATGTTCGAGATCGGCAAGTACTACAAGCTCGTAACATGGCAACAGAGCGGCGATGGCGGCAGGACCGAGGTATCCTCGCCGTTGCTGGCCGTTGAAGTCTCGCTGCCGTTGGTCAAATTCCGCAGCGTCCCGTCCGATGGGGTGGGCGAGAGTCGCGACTCCATTGTCAATACCACATCGCTCGCCTTCGTCAAGGCGGAGCTGCTCGCGAGCCATCCTTTGGCTCAGACGGAAGCCGGGAACCCGGGGGTTCGACCCGAACGCTGGTAACCATGCGGGCTCACATTTTTATGGGCCTTTCGATATCACCGAACACGCCTAGTTCATGGGTATACGATCGGTCACGCTCGCGCAATTGTCCCGCGCAGGGTGGCGGGCGGTTGCGCATCACGCGCGCGCTGCCGAGCGATTTGGAGAAGCGGTTTTCGGATGATCCAGGCGTTGCGGCTGCGCGCAGGTTCGCTGCTCATCTCGGCGCCGATTGATGCGTCATCGCGGCGTCGACTACAATCCTCTCGTGGCCGCCGCTACCAGCCAGATCAGTCATCCGGGCCGCTGCCTGTGCGGCGCGGTGCGCTTCGTCGCCCAGGGGCCGCCGCGCTGGGTGGCGCACTGTCACTGCGAGAGCTGCAGGCGCGCGACGAGTTCGCCGTTCACGACCTATGCCGGATACCTGAGCGGACAGGTGATCTGGAGCGGGACACCCGCCGCCGTGTATCGGTCGTCACCGGGCGTCGAGCGCAGATTCTGCACCCGCTGCGGCTCGCCGCTGAGCTTCGCAGGGGAGCGGTGGCCGGGGGAGATTCATCTCTTCGTGCCGAGCTTCGAGGATCCGGCCGAATTTTCCCCCCAGATGCACGTGCACGCGGGGGAGCAGCTGCCCTGGGTACACCTCGAGGACCATCTGCCCCGGTACCGAGAGACGGCTCGCGAAGGTCCGCCGCTCGGATAGCGCGCCTGCATTCGCAGCGCCTACTAACTCTCCGCCTGTGAGGTTGCTCCCTCGTTGCTGACGGAAGGGGCGGTCCTGCTGCAGCAGCGTCCGGATGCGGAGGTACTCCGAAATCGCTCGCGCTCCTCGGGCGTCATCTGCTGCCAGCGCTCGTGCATGCGCGCTCGCCAATGCCGGCCATGGTATCCGCGGCCCCGTTGCCCGCCAAACAGAATCCGAGATAACACCAGCAGTCCCAACGCCTGTAAAAAGCTGATCGCATGAAGACCGGCCACGGCGGGGAGCACGGCATTCCAAAGAGACATGATCACGTATCCGAACAATACGCCTGCCCTCTCTGATGACCTTTAGGCTTAGGCTGCGCATGGTTGATGCGCATAGTTTTACACGGTATGATGCGCATATAAATGGTCTGGAGGTGTCGTGCCGCGTCGTAACCATTCGGTCCCCAAACGTGCGACGAACGTGAGTGTGCGCAGCGATCTGCTCACTGCCGCGCGTGAGGCCGGCGTCAATCTCTCCGCAACGCTTGAGCGCGCGTTGGCAGAGGAGCTTGCGGAGGTAAAGCGCAAGAAGTGGCGCGAAGATAATCGTGACGCAATCGCTGCGTACAATGAGCACATCGATAAGCATGGCGCGTTCTCTGATGACTTGCGGAGCTTTTAGTGGCTCAATTTGCGGTCTATCGGAACAAGAGCCCGCGATCGAAGTCGACCTATCCATTCCTCGTCGACGTGCAGTCTGATTTGCTCGACGAACTTCAAACGCGCGTAGTGATACCGCTCACAAAGGCCTCCGCACTGGCGAAAAGGCCGCTGAGTAACCTGACGCCAGCTCTCAATTTTGACGGCGAAACGTACGTGCTGATGACGCCGCAACTTGCGGGGGTCGGCCGGACAGATCTTGGCGCATCGACCGGGAGCCTCGCTGAGCAGCGGCAGGTGATTGTGGCGGCCATCGATTTTCTGCTCATGGGATTTTAACCGGGTCGCCCAGCAGCCCGAGACTGGGAAAATTGGCTCCCCGGGAGAGATTGCTCGGCGCTGCACGCCTCGTCCCTCGCTCACGCTCGGGACCGCCGTCGCTTGATGCTCCGGCGTCCAACTTGGACGGCTACGCCGCCCAAGTTGTCGAACTCGGCTGGTTGGTCTGTCGGGAGTTCGAATTGATACCAATGAGCGGCTCGGAACGGCCCACGGTCCTCGAAATTTTTGAAAATTGGCTCCCCGGGAGAGATTGCTCGGCGCTGCACGCCTCGTCCCTCGCTCACGCTCGGGACCGCCGTCGCTTGATGCTCCGGCGTCCAACTTGGACGGCTACGCCGCCCAAGTTGTCGAACTCGGCTGGTTGGTCTGTCGGGAGTTCGAATTGATACCAATGAGCGGCTCGGAACGGCCCACGGTCCTCGAAATTTTTGAAAATTGGCTCCCCGGGACGGATTCGAACTCGCCGACCAACGGATTAACAGTCCGTCGCTCTACCACTGAGCTACCGGGGAATGCAAAAAGAGGCGCGGATTGTCGGGAAGCCAGGCCCTTAAGTCAAGAAAGCAGGCGCCGCGGGCGCTCATGCATGGCCGACCACGGCGTGCGGCACGTACGGGGCCTCGAGCTGAGCGATCTCGGCCTCGTTCAAACGGAGTTCGAGAGCCGCAACGGCATCGTCGAGATGCCGGGGCTTGGAGGCGCCCACGATGGGCGCCGTGACCGCGGATTTCTGCAGCAGCCATGCGAGGGCGACCTGCGCCCGCGGTACCCCGCGGGCGGCGGCGACCGCGGCAACTTGCTCGACGACCTTTCTATCCGACTCCACCGCCTCGAACAGGCTCTTGCCGTAGGGGTCGGTGCGTGTGCGCGGCGTCTCGGTGTCCCAATCGCGCGTCAAACGTCCGCGGGCGAGTGGGCTCCAGGGCAGTACGGCGATTCGCGCATCGGCGCACAGCGGCAGCATTTCGCGCTCTTCTTCGCGGTATAGCAGATTGTAAAAATTCTGCATGCTGACGAAAGGGGTCCAGCCATGCTGCCGCGTCAAGTGCAGCGCCTTGCTGAACTGCCAGGCGTACATCGAGGAGGCGCCGAGATAGCGTGCCTTGCCGGCCTTGACGACGTCGTGCAGCGCTTCGAGGGTCTCCTCGATCGGCGTCGAGTGATCCCAGCGGTGGATCTGATACAAATCCACGTAATCCGTGCCGAGCCGCCGCAAGCTGGCGTCGATCGCGGTAAAAATCGCCTTGCGCGACAGTCCGCCGCCGTTCGGCCCCTTGCTCATGGGAAAAAAGACCTTGGTGGCGATCACCATCTCATCGCGGCGGGTAAAGTCCTTCAGCGCCTGCCCGACGATTTCCTCGGAGGTGCCGTCGGAATAGGCATTGGCGGTGTCGAAGAAATTGATTCCCAGATCGACGGCCTTGCGGATCAGCGGACGGCTCTGGCTCTCGGGCAGGGACCAAGGGTGATCCCCTCGTTCGGGGACTCCGTACGTCATGCACCCCAAACAGAGCGGGGACACCTCGAGACCGGTGTTTCCTAATTTCTTGTATTGCATGCCATGGTGTAATTGAGAAAAAACAATCGCTTATGGACTATTAATCATCTAGATTCGCGAAAAATCTTCCGCTGAATCATCGTGCAGGAGCCTCAGGCGCGCTTGGCCACCGCTCCGGCGAGCACGCGCTCGATCCGGCGCAAGGCGTCTTCCAGCGTCTTCTTGCTGCATGCGAACGACAGGCGAATGTGGCCGGGCGCCCCGAATCCCGAGCCCGGCACGACCGCCACGCCCGCCTCCGCGAGCAAGTACTCGGAGAAGGCGTTGTCGTCCTTGAGCCCGAGCGCGCGCATCGCGCCCTGTACGTCGGCAAACGCATAGAACGTACCCGCGCCGGGCCGGCAAGAGATGCCGGGAATCGCATTCAGGCCCGCCACCACATAATCATGCCGCTCCTTGAAAGCCTTGTTCATCTCGGCGACGCAGGCCTGGCTGCCGTTCAATGCAGCCGTTGCCGCCCGCTGGGAGATGCTCGAGGCATTGGAGGTCGACTGGCCCTGGATCGTGCTCATCGCCGCCACGATTTCCTTCGGACCGCCGCAATAGCCGATTCGCCAGCCGGTCATCGCATAGGCCTTTGACACGCCGTTGATCGTGAGCGTACGGGCGTAGAGCTGTGGATTCGCCTGCGCGAAGCTCATGAACGGCTCGGGCGCCCAATAAATGTGCTCGTACATTTCGTCCGAGGCAATGACCACTTGCGGGTGCTGATCGAGTACCGCCCCCAGCGCCTTGAGCTCAGCCCCGGTGTAGGCGGCGCCGGTGGGATTGCTCGGGCTGTTGAGAAAGAACAATTTCGTGCGGGGCGTGATGGCCGCGGCCAATTGCGCCGGGGTGATCTTGTAGCCCTGATCGGCGCCCCCGTACACCGTCACCGGCACGCCGTCCGCGAGCAGAACCATGTCCGGGTAGGAAACCCAGTACGGCGCCGGGATCACGCATTCATCGCCCGGGTCGAGGAGCGCGGCGCATGCGTTGAAGCACGTTTGCTTGGCGCCCGAGGAGACCAGGATTTGGCTGCGGTCGTAGGTGAGGCCGTTCTCGCGCTTGAATTTGGCGATGATGGCATCCTTGAGTTCGGCCGTGCCGTCGACGGCGGTGTAGCGCGTCAGCCCGGTGCGAATCGCCTCGACTCCCGCATCTGCGATATGTAAAGGCGTGTCGAAATCGGGTTCGCCGGCCCCCAGGCCGATGATGTCCTTGCCTTCGGCTTTGAGCCTGGCGGCTCGAGCGGTCACCGCCAGGGTGGGTGAGGGCTTAACCTTCTGAACGCGCTTGGAAAGGGACACGGCCAAGGGATGGTTCCTATGTGAAAAATGCGGCCGCTGAGTGTACGAAAAACGGCGCGCGCGCGCCAGGTCGCGGGTGCCCCGTATCGCCCGACGTGCGAGAATAGGCTCGATGCGCTTCGATCTGTATGCGGATTACCTTCCTGCGGGCGATCAGCCTCAGGCAATCGAGAAGTTGATCGACGGCCTCACCAGCGGCCTGGCCCACCAAACCCTGCTGGGCGTGACCGGATCGGGCAAGACCTTCACGATCGCCAATGTGATTCAACAGCTGCAGCGGCCGACGCTGGTGCTCGCGCATAACAAGACGCTGGCGGCGCAGCTGTACGGCGAATTCAAGGTGTTCTTCCCGAAGAATGCCGTCGAGTACTTCGTCTCTTACTACGACTACTACCAGCCCGAAGCGTATGTGCCGGCCTCCGATACCTTCATCGAGAAGGATGCCTCGATCAACGAGCACATCGAGCAGATGCGCTTGTCCGCGACCAAGGCGCTGCTCGAACGGCCCGATTCCATCATCGTCGCGACGGTGTCAGCGATCTACGGCCTGGGCGATCCGCAGGCCTATCTGAGCATGGTGCTGCACATGTCGCGCGGCGACATCCTCGAGCAGCGCAAGCTGCTGCGCCGGCTGGCGGACATGCAGTACACGCGCAATGAGATCGATCTGCAGCAGGGCACCTACCGCGTGCGCGGCGACGTCATCGACATCTTTCCGGCCGAGTCCGAGCGCGAGGCGGTGCGGGTGGAGCTGTTCGACGACAGGATCGAGGGCTTGAGCCTGTTCGATCCGCTCACCGGCGAAGTGCTGCGCAAGGTGCCGCGGCTTACCGTGTACCCATCGACCCACTACGTGACGCCGAAGGAGCGCGTACATCAGGCGGTCGAGCAGATCCGGGACGAGCTGCGCACGCGGCTCTCGAACTGAACGGCGCCGGCAAACTCGTCGAGGCGCAGCGCCTGCAGCAGCGCACCCTGTTCGATCTCGAGATGATGAACGAGGTGGGCTATTGCGCCGGCATCGAGAACTATTCGCGCTATCTGTCCGGCCGCGAGCCCGGGCGAGCCGCCGCCGTGCTTGTTCGATTATCTGCCGAAGAACGCCCTGCTCGTGATCGATGAGAGCCACCAGACGATTCCGCAGCTCGGCGCGATGTACAAGGGCGATCGGTCGCGCAAGGAAACGCTGGTCGAGTACGGCTTTCGCCTGCCGTCGGCGCTCGACAACCGGCCGCTGCGCTTCGAGGAGTTCGAGCGACTGGCGCCGCAGACCATCTACGTCTCGGCGACGCCCGGGCCTCATGAGAAGCGCGATTTCCGGCCAGATCGTCGAGCAAGTGGTGCGTCCGACGGGCCTGGTCGATCCGCATGGTGGAAGTGCGGCCGGTGCGCGCCCAGGTGGACGATCTGCTGTCGGAGATCCGGCTGCGCGCGCAGGCCAACGAGCGCGTGCTGGTCACGACGCTCACCAAGCGCATGGCGGAGGATCTGACCGAATATCTCAACGAGCACGGCGTGAAGGTCCGCTATCTGCACTCGGATATCGAGACCGTGGAGCGCTCGGAGATCATCCGCGATCTGCGTCTGGGCAAGTTCGACGTGATCGTCGGCATCAACCTGCTGCGCGAAGGGCTGGATATGCCCGAGGTGTCGCTGGTCGCCATTCTCGATGCCGACAAGGAGGGATTTCTGCGCTCCGAGGGCTCGCTGATCCAGACGATCGGCCGCGCCGCGCGCAATGTGCAGGGCAAGGCGATTCTGTATGCGGACGTGCGTACCGGCTCGATCGAGCGCGCCATCGCGGAGACCGATCGGCGCCGCAACAAACAGATCGAGTTCAACGTCCAGCACGGCATCACGCCGCGCACGCATCGTCAAGGCGGTGAGCGATGTGATGGAAGGCGCGCGCTCCGTGCAGGAGAACCGGGTGCGCGACGGCGGTGCCGCTTACGCCCTGTTGCCGCCCGAACAGGCGGCCAAGCGCATCAAGAAGCTCGAGGCGGAGATGATGAAGCTGGCGCGAAATCTTGAATTCGAACAGGCGGCGCGTTTGCGCGACGAGATTCAAAAGCTTCGCCAGTCGGCGTTCGGCGTACCGAACACGTTGGCAGGCTAGGCTCAAGGGGGCGGTATGGCGCTGGAGAAGAGTCAATCGAACGAGCTGGACCTCGACCGGACGGACAAGCTGCCGATTCTCGAGGGCGTGATTTTCGACGCACGATGTGGCGGACGACGCGGTGCGCCTGGACCATACGGCGACGCTGCCGGGCGCTGCGGTCGTTGCGAGCCAGACGGCACAGTCCGACTTCGCGCGTCCGCCGACGGTCGACCTGCCATCGCTCGCCGAGAGCGTGCGCTCGGTGGAGGAGCGCATCGCGAGGCAAAACGCCGAATACGAGGCGCTCAGCCGGCTGTACGAGAAGGCGCGCGACGCGAAGCGGCGGCGGTTGCGCGCGCCGATGCGCTGGCCGCCGAGCTCGCGTCCGCGAAATCGGCGCTGGCGGTCGAGCAGCATCGGTCGCGTGAAATGGAGCGGACGCTGGCCGAGGCGAACGCCGCCTCGGAGGCATCGCGCGCCCGAGTCGAGCAGGCGCTGCGCGAGGCGGAGCGCTATCAAAGCGAATCGCGGACGCTGCGCGATTCGCTGGCGGCGCGCGACGCCACCATCGCGCAGGTGCTGCACTCGCTCGGCGAGCGCGACGCGCAGCTGCACGCGCTGCAGCGCGAGCACGCCCAGACCGTTCCCGCGCTCGAGGCGCGCTCGCAGACGGCCGCGCAGCTCGAAGCGGAGCTGCAGACCGAGCGCAGCCGCGCCGAGGCGGTGGCTCTGGAGCTGAAGAGCACGCAGGCAATCCGCGGCGACGCTCACGGCGCGGCTCACGCGCGGCGAATCGGAGTTGAACGCCGTCCGACAGGAGCTGGGCACCGTGAAGCGGCAGGCGGGCTTTTACCTCGAAACTCTGCGGACCCGGGAATGGCGGCGCGGCTTCGACCGGAATCTGTTTCGCGAATGGGACGCGAAGATGGAGGCGGCCCGCGCCGGCCATGGGGCACTGCAGGCGGAGCGCGACCGGCTCAAACATACGGCCGCTGCACTCAGCGGCAGGCTCATCGAGCAGGATGAAACGATCGCCAGGCTGCAGAAAGCCGCCGCGGATGATGCGGCAGCGCTCGGAAAGACAGCGCAAGAGCTGCAGGAGAGCGACGGCGCACGCGCTGAGCTCACTGCGCGGATCGACGCGATGGAGGTGGAGCGCAAGCGCATGCACGGCGAGCTGGCGGCGCGCGAGCAGGCCCTCGCCGAGGCGCGCAGCCTTGGGGTCGGCGAGATGCAGCGCGTCAACGAACTGCTGGCGGCGGCGGAGAAACGGAATGCGGAGCAGAGCGCGCAAATCGTGCAGCTGCAGGCGGAAGCGGAAACGCACGAAGAGGAAATGACGGTGCTCATGGCGCACCTGAATGAGGCGCGCCGGCCGATGCAGACGATACAGGCCGACGTCAAGCGCCTGAGCGACGAACTCGCCCTCAAGACCTCGGCCCTCGAGCAGCTCAACGAGGACAATCGCAGCCTGCGCAGCGCGCTGGAGCGCACGCGCGGAGCGCTCGAGGAGCGCGAATTCCTGATCCGCCGCTTGGAGCGCAGCGAGAGCAACAATGCGAATGTGCTCGGGCGGATTGCAAACGAGCATCGAGCGGCTCGGCGCCGCCGCGCCGCCGAGCGCGTCGCCCGGCTCGGCGGCGGAATACACGGCCGAGCTCGTCAGGATCGACGGCGATCACAACACCGCGTACCCCTTGGTGCGCCGCACCCGCATCGGCCGAGCCACCGGGCTGCGAGCTGCAGATCGATTCGTCGTCGGTGAGCCGGCATCACGCCTTGCTTCTTCAAGGGTCCGCGTGAACTCATCATCGAGGATTTGAACAGCACCAACGGAGTGGTGGTGAACGGACGCAAAGTTTCCCGCCAGCTCTTGAGCGACGGCGATCTGCTGACGATCGGGGAAGTCCAGTTCCGCTGCGTCCTGAAGCCGGCGGCGCGATCGGCGGAGGCGAACCCGTCGGGGCCGGCGGATGCGGCGGCGCCGGCCGCGAGCGGCACCGGCGCGCACCCGAACGAGCCGGGTTCGTCCGGAGCCGATCCAGCCGCGGCAGCCGTCGCCGCTCCCGAGGCGGGCCGGCCTGGGGCGGCTGCGCCTGATCCGGCCCGGCCTGACGCGGCCCGATGAATTTGCGGTACTTCAACCGCTTGCCCTTTATCGGCGCCGTCGAATCCGGTATCGTTCGCGCCCTTCGAGCGCGCTTAGCTCAGCGGTAGAGCATCACCTTGACATGGTGGGGGTCAGTGGTTCGATCCCACTAGCGCGCACCACCTCCTCGGGGGGTGCCGGCTGATCGCGGTCGGCAGTGCCTCGTTTGCTAAGATGGTTCTATGCCCGTAATTACACTTCCCGATGGCAGCCGAAGACACTTTGATCGCGCCGTATCCGTGGCGGAGATTGCGGCGGGCATTGGTCCCGGCCTCGCCAAGGCGGCGCTCGCCGGCAAGATCGACGGCACCCTGGTCGATACCTCGGCGCTCGTCGATCATGACGCCGCGGTGAGCATCGTGACCGACAAGGACCCCGAGGGCCTGGAGATCATCCGCCATTCGACCGCGCACCTGCTGGCGAACGCGGTTCAAGAGCTCTTTCCGGAGGCCCAGGTCACCATCGGTCCGGTGATCGAGGATGGCTTTTATTACGATTTCGCCTACAAGAGGCCGTTTTCGACCGATGATCTGGCGGCCATCGAGAAGCGCATGGCGGAGATTGCGGCCAAGGATTTGCCAGTGCACCGGCGCGTGCTGCCGCGCGACGCCGCCGTCGAACACTTCAAGAAGATCGGCGAGCACTACAAGGCCGAGATCATCGCCGCGATCCCCTCGAATGAGCCGATCAGCCTGTACGGGCAGGGCGATTGGGAGGATCTGTGCCGCGGCCCGCATGTCCCCAGCACGGGCAAGCTGAAGGCGTTCAAACTCATGAAGGTGGCCGGCGCGTACTGGCGCGGCGACTCGCGCAACGAGATGCTGCAGCGAATCTACGGTACCGCCTGGGCCAACGAGAAGCAGCTCAAGGAGTATCTGACGCGCCTGGAGGAGGCCGAAAAGCGCGATCATCGGCGCATCGGCAAGGAATTGGACCTGTTCCATTTGCAGGAAGAGGCGCCGGGCGCGGTGTTTTGGCATCCCAAGGGTTGGGCGCTGTTTCAGCAGCTCATCGCCTACATGCGCGAGCGCCAGAACGAGGCCGGCTATCTGGAGATCAACACGCCGGAGATCATGGATCGGGAACTTTGGGTGCAGTCCGGCCACGTCGCGAATTTCGGCGAAAACATGTTCATGACCAAGACGCCCGATGAGCGCACGTTCGCGATCAAGCCCATGAACTGCCCCGGCCATATGCAGGTGTTCAAGCAGGGACTGCGCAGCTACCGCGAACTGCCGCTGCGCCTCGCCGAATTCGGCAAGGTGCATCGCTACGAGCCCTCGGGCGCACTGCACGGGCTGATGCGCGTGCGCGCCTTCACGCAGGACGATGCGCATATTTTTTGCACGACCGAGCAGATCACCGCCGAATCGGTCAAAGTGACCGAGTTGATCCTGAGCATCTATCGCGATTTCGGCTTCGATGACGTGCGCATCAAGTTCTCCGATCGTCCCGCCAAACGGGTCGGCTCCGACGAGGTCTGGGACATATCGGAGGCGGCGCTCAAGCAGGCGGCGGCCGCGGCCGGAATCGAGACCACGCTCAACCCGGGCGAGGGCGCCTTTTACGGACCGAAGCTGGAATTCGTGCTGCGCGATGCCATCGGCCGGGATTGGCAGTGCGGTACGCTTGCAGGTCGATTCGAACCTGCCCGGGCGCCTGGGCGCGAGCTATATCGGCGAGGACAGCCAGCGGCACACCCCGGTGATGCTGCATCGGGCGATGTTTGGATCTTTGGAGCGGTTTATCGGCATTTTGATCGAGCATCACGCCGGCAAGCTGCCCACCTGGCTGGCGCCGGTACAGGCTGTGGTCATGGGAATTACCGACCGGCAGGACAAATATTGCGAAGAAGTTGCGGAAAACCTGAAAAATCATGGGCTTCGAGTAGAGACGGACTTGAGGTATGAGAAGGTAGGCTTTAAAATCCGCGAGCACACACTAAAGCGTGTCCCTTTTCTCCTGGTCGCCGGCGACCGAGAAGTCGAGGGGCATACCCTGGCCGTACGCACGCGCGGTGGCAAAGATCTCGGCAGCTTGGAGCTCGAGGAGCTCACTGCCCTGCTTTGCGACGAAGTCGCGAGCCGCGGCCGTCTTGTTTTGGAGGATCGCGTATCGCAACGTCGAAGCGCGTAAGGCGCAATGAGGAGATCTCCGCACCATCGGTGCGTGTGATCGCAGCGGATGGAAGCCAAGCAGGGGTCATGACGCGCGCAGAGGCGCTACAAATGGCAAGCTCGCAAGCACTGGACCTCGTAGAGGTCTCGCCGATGGCGGAGCCCCCTGTCGTAAGAGTCATGGATTTCGGCAAATTCTTGTTCGAACAAAACAAGAAAGCGCACGCGGCGAAGCGAAAGCAGAAGCAGATTCAGGTCAAGGAAGTGAAGTTTCGTCCCGGGACGGAAGAGGCCGACTACCAGGTAAAACTGCGTAGCATCGTCCGCTTCTTGACCGAGGGTGATAAGGCCAAGGTGACTTTGCGTTACCGCGGCCGTGAGCTCGTGCATCAAGACATCGGCCGGCGGCTCTTGACGCGGATTTCTGAGGATCTCGCCCCGTATTCGGTGGTCGAGCAGAATCCGCTGATGGAGGGCAAGCAGATGGTCATGGTGTTCGGGCCGAAAAAGAAGTGAGCGGCAGGCCCTAAGAGCGCCGGCCACCCGCCTGTAGCGGCATTCGAGGGGTGAATCATGAGGATTCGCCGTCGACTGCCTGTGAACAGGGCCAAAAAACAGGAGTCGAACGTGCCTAAATTGAAATCAAAGAAGGCCGCGTCGAAGCGTTTTCGCAAAACAGCGAATGGCTTCAAGCGCGGTCAGTCCCACCGTCGTCATATTCTGACGAAAAAACCGAGCAAGCGTAAGCGACAGCTGCGCCGCGAGAGCGGCGTGCATGAGACCGACATGAATCGCGTGAAGCAAATGCTTCCGTTCGCTCGATAAGGAGTTAACAGGATATGGCACGAGTCAAACGCGGTGTCGTCGCAGGCCGGCGGCACAAGAAGATTCTCAAGAAGGCGAAGGGCTATTTCAATGCCCGGCGCAAGGTATTCCGCACGGCCAAGCAAGCCGTCATCAAGGCGGGCCAGTACGCTTACCGCGGACGGCGCGAGAAGAAGCGCGAGTTCCGCGCGCTGTGGATCACGCGCATCAACGCCGCCGCGCGGCTGTGCGGGCTGACCTACAGCACGATGATCGACGGTCTGAACAAGGCGGGTCTGGCCATCGACCGCAAGGTGCTCGCCGACCTTGCGGTGCATGACATGCCGGCGTTTACGGCGATCGCAGAAAAAGCCAAAGCCAGCCTCGCGGCTTGAGACACCCCAGGATCCGTCGGGATTGGTCGTGGAGCCAGCCTGGCCCGGCCAATTCCCGCACGAATCCTCAGGCAATCGTCAATGGCCACTGTTGAAAACCTCGCGACGCTCGTCGAACACGCCCTCGCTGATGTGGCTGAGTCGCGCGATCTTGGCGCGTTGGACGAGGTTCGGGTGCGGCTCCTGGGCAAAAAGGGGCTGCTCACCGAGCAGCTGAAAGGCCTGGGCAGGCTGCCCGCCGCCGAACGTCCCGCCGCCGGCCAGAAGATCAACGACGCCAAGGCTGCGATCCATGCGGCCCTCGAAGCGCGCCGCGAACGCCTCGCGCAGGATGCCCTGAGCGCCGAGCTTGCCAAGGGCACGATCGATGTGACTCTGCCGGGCCGCGGCCAGGAGGCGGGCAGCGTGCATCCGATCACGCGCACGCGATTGCGCATCGAGCGGATCTTCATGCAAGCGGGCTTTCAGATCGCGACCGGTCCTGAAATCGAGGATGATTTCCACAATTTCCAGGCGCTCAATATTCCGGCGGATCATCCGGCGCGCGCCATGCACGACACGTTCTACTTTCCGGACGGCAGGCTGCTGCGAACGCACACCTCGCCGGTGCAGATTCGCGCCATGCGCGCGCGGCGTCCGCCGCTGTCGCTGATCGCACCGGGGCGGGTGTATCGCCGCGACTCGGACATGACTCACACGCCGATGTTTCACCAGGTCGAAGGAATCGTCGTCGGCGAGACGGTCAGCTTCGCGAACTTGAAGGACATGCTGCACGGCTTCGTCGAGCATTTCTTCGAGCAATCCCTGGGGATGCGGCTGCGGCCCTCCTATTTTCCCTTCACCGAGCCGTCCGCCGAGGTGGACATCGAGTGCGTGTTCTGCCGTGGGGCGGGGTGCCGGGTGTGCAAGCAGACCGGCTGGCTGGAGATCTTGGGCTGCGGAATGATTCATCCCAATGTGCTCGCGGCGGCCGGTATCGACAGCGAGCAGTGGCAGGGCTACGCGTTCGGCTTGGGGCATCGAGCGCCTCGCCATGCTGCGCTACGGCGTCGACGACCTGCGTCTGTTCTTCGAAAACGATCTGCAGTTCCTGAAGCAATTTCCGTGAAGATCACTTTTTCTTGGCTGCAGGAATTCACCCCGCTCGCGGTGACGCCGGCGCAGCTCGCCGAGCAGCTCACCCTGGCGGGCCTGGAGGTGGAGTCGCTGACGCCGGTGGCGGCGCCGTTCTCCGGAGTGCTGGTCGGGGAGGTGATCGACAGCGGCCGCCATCCTGACGCAGAGAAATTATCCGTGTGCCAGGTGACCACCGACGGCCGCAATCGCCTGCAGATCATTTGCGGCGCCAAAAACGTGCGTGCCGGCCTCAAGGTGGCCGTCGCGATGGTCGGCGCGCAATTGCCCGGCGGCGTCGGCATCAAGCGCGCGAAGCTGCGCGGCCTGGAGTCGAACGGCATGCTCTGCTCGGCGCGCGAACTGGGCCTGGGCGAGGAGCATGAGGGCATCATGGAGCTCCCCGATGCGCTGCCGCTCGGATCCGATCTGCGCGAGGCGCTCGATCTGGACGACACGGTGCTCGAAGTGAACGCGACTCCGAATCGCGGCGATTGCATGAGCGTGTTCGGCATCGCCCGCGACTACGCGGCCGCCCGCGAGCAGGCGCTATCTCACATACCGCGTCGAACCGGTTCCAGCCGCCCACAGCGCCGTGTTTCCGGTCCGCATCGAGGCGGCGGCGGGCTGTCCGATCTTCTCGTCGCGAGTGATACGCGGTGTGCGGGCGCGCGGCCAGTCGCCGGCGTGGCTGCGGGAGCGCTTGCGCCGGGTCGGCATCAACAGCATCTCCCCGATCGTCGATGTCACCAACTATGTGATGACCGAGCTCGGGCAGCCGATGCATGCATACGATCTCGAGCGCCTCGCCGGCGGGATCACCGTGCGCGCGGCGCGTCCCGCCGAACGATTGACCCTGCTCGATGATCAGGAGTACGCGCTCGACCCGGATTTCATGGTCATCGCGGACGCCAGCGGCGCGATCGGGCTCGCCGGCATCATGGGCGGGCGCAGCACCGCCATCAGCGATGTCACCACGGAGGTGCTGCTCGAGTCCGCACACTTCGCTCCGGCGGCGGTGGCCGGCCGCGCGCGCCGACTGGGCTTGTTCACCGATGCGGCACAGCGCTTCGAGCGCGGCGTCGACCCGAGCCTGCCTGCAGTCGCGCTCGAGCGGGCGACGGCGCTGCTGCTGCAAATCGCCGGCGGCGAGGCCGGCCCCGTGCAGGTAACGCGCGTGGCCGGACCGGGCGAGACGCCCGAGGAATGGGTTGGCTTGCGCCGCAGCCGCCTTGGCAGATTGCTCGGCGCCGATGTGCCGGACAGCGAGGTGCACGCGCTCATGGCGGCCATAGCGGACCGCGTGGAGTCCGAGCCCCAAGGTTGGCGGGTGCAGAAGGCCGCCGCACCGCTTCGACGTGCGAATCGAAGCGGACCTGATCGAGGAGGTCGCGCGCCTGCGGGGCTTCGACCGCATCGCCGAGAGCTCGGCGATCGCGCCGCAGGTGGCCGGATATGCCACCGAATCGAAAGTACTCGATGACCGGCTGCTGACCGCGATGGCCGATCGCGGCTACCGCGAAGTGATCACCTACAGCTTCGTCGATCCGGTGATCCAGCAGCAGCTGTTTCCAGAAACGCCCGCCATGACGCTCGCCAATCCCATCTCCGCGGATCTGAGCGCGATGCGCGTATCGCTGTGGCCCGGCCTGGTCATGGCGTGCCGCGAGAATCTGCGCCGACAGCAAAGCCGAGTGCGGCTGTTCGAGATCGGCAGCAAGTTCGACTTGGCGCGGCGCTGCCCTGCGGGAGATCGAGACGCTGAGCGCTGTGGCCACCGGCGCGCGCTGGCCCGAGCAGTGGGGCGAGTGCGCGCGAGCCGCTCGACTTTTACGACGTGAAAGCCGATGTGCTGGAACTGCTGGCGCTCACCGGGGACGCATCGCCGGTGCGCTTCGAGGCGGTGCCGCTGTCGTGCCTGCGTCCGGGACGCTCGGCAAGGATTTACCGCGACGCCGCGCCGATCGGCTGGCTGGGTGAAATGCATCCGCAGCTGGTCAGAACACTCGATATGACCAGTGTCCCATTTCTCTTCGAGCTAGAAATGGATTCAGCATTCAGCGCTAAGTTATTGCAATTTAAGAAAACTTCTAAATTCCCGAGTGTACGCCGCGATCTGGCCGTCGTGGTCGATGAAGGTGTCCCTCTCGCAGTCTTGCAGGAAAATGTTACTGTTAGCGCGTCGGGCCTTTTGAGCGAACTGCGGGTATTCGATGTTTATCGGGGACCAGGCGTAGATTCTGGACGAAAAAGTATCGCTTTAGGCTTGATTTTACAGGATTCTTCCCGCACTCTTACTGACGATGACGCAGATACCGTTGTGGCCGCAGTGGTTGCACGGTTACGGGATGTATTGAGCGCCACAATAAGAGATCAATAAGCATGGCAGCGCTGACGAAGGCAGAAATGGCCGAGGCCCTGTTCGATCAACTGGGTCTCAACAAGCGCGAGGCGCGCGAACTCGTGGATCTGTTTTTCGAGGAAATCCGTGCGGCGCTGTCCTCCGGCGAACAGGTGAAATTATCGGGGTTCGGTAATTTCGACCTGCGGGACAAGAACCGGCGCCCGGGCCGCAACCCGAAAACCGGCGAAGAGATTCCGATCAGCGCCCGCCGCGTGGTCACGTTCCGGCCCGGTCAGAAATTGAAGGCCCGCGTCGAGGCATATGCTGGAACCAAGCAACAATAGCGAGCTGCCGCCGATTCCGGGGAAGCGCTACTTCACGATCGGCGAAGTCAGCGACCTGTGCGGCGTCAAGCCGCACGTGCTGCGCTATTGGGAGCAGGAATTTCCTCAGCTGAAGCCGGTCAAGCGGCGCGGCAACCGGCGCTATTACCAGCGCCAGGATGTGCTGATCATTCGGCAAATTCGCAGCCTGCTGTACGAACAGGGCTTCACCATTGGCGGAGCGCGAAATCGGCTCACCGGCGACGATGCGCAGGTGGACCTGAACCAAAGCCAGCAGCTCATCCATCAGATGCGGCTCGAGCTCGAAGAGCTGATCAAGATTCTCCGCCGCTAGCGCGCGACGACGCCAGGTTCACTTCGCGCCTTTTCGGCTATCATTCCATCGACGGTCGGGGCGTGGCGCAGCCTGGTAGCGCACTTGCATGGGGTGCAAGGGGTCGCAAGTTCGAATCTTGTCGCCCCGACCAATACTTACGATGACCCCGGGGGACCTTTGTGGTCCCATCCGTGGTCCCAATCGGAAATGAGCGTTGCAGAGCGTCGTTTTGTGCGGCTTCTGGTTCCTGCCGACGGCGCGGCGAGAACCTACGACAGGACGAGCAGGGATTCCTCGGGCGAGATCTCGAATGTTTGGATCTTGACCCGCGCAGATCTGATGAAAGCCTCGATTCCGGCGGTCGAAGTATTGCCGATGCGCAGCCAAATGACCTTTGGCGGTGCGCCGTTCACCAATGACAGACTCCGAAAATCATCGTCCTTGGAGATCACCGTGAAGCCGTGCTTGCGCGCATAGGCCCAGATCTCCTGATCGGTCGCGCTGGCAAGGCCAACCAAGTTGACATGAGAACTGTCCGGGAACTGATCAGCCAATGCGCCAACTAGGCGCAAGCTGAGGTTCTCATCGAACAAAAGCTTCAAGACACCGCAGGCAGTGCACTCAGGCGCCGTTCACGTTCCGCGGCAAAGCTGAGAACAGCCTGTATGTGCTCACGACGCAACTCCGGGAAATCGGCCAGTATTGCCTGCTCATCCATGCCGCTCGCCAGGTACTCGAGTACGTCGGAGACGGTAATGCGCGTTCCCTTGACGCAGGGCTTACCGCTACGGACGCCGGGAGTAATTGAGATATAGTCCTGCCAATTCATAATTGATAAAGCATAGGCCAGCCTTAAGAATACGGCAAATCTGGAACGGACTTGATGAGCGGAGATTCGGATTCCCGCCGGAAGGGGCGGGGCGAGTAACACCCCAACACTCTTAATGTCTCCGCGCAAGCGTCTTGATCCCCGGCCGGCTCTTCCTGGAAGTCTGCGGCAATTGTGGGCCATTTCGAGTTGCATGCAGGATAGGCCAGCGGCAGCCATTTGATTCATCATCGCTTCAGCATGGGCACCATAGACGGGTCGCGAACCTCAGCAGTCGTTAGCGACCGACAGCTTGCTGGCAGGGCGGCGAGGGCTGCCGCACGAGCTCACGCATGATTACTGGGGCTCTCCCGGCATTGCGGGAACGTCTCGCTAAACGTGGAAGGCGGGTTCACAATTCATCAAAAGTCTCCGATCGACTATCCGACCGGTGAGGCAAACCGTACGGGATAAAGCGGATGAAAATCTGGAAGGTTGCGGTGGTGGTCGCGACGGTTCTGGCGCTGCTTGCGTGGCTCGGGCTGGCATTCGCGCCGGTTGCCTACGCCGAACTTTCCATGGTGCTCGACAGGTTCAACGTGTCGCTACTTTCGCCTCCCGCCACTGCGCCGCTGCCGGGCATTCCCGCTGGGACAGCGGTCGACGGCTACTGGCAGGTGCAGCAGATTGCACCAGACACCTGGGCCATCGGCGAGCCGAATAATGAGTTGGACAACTATGAATACTTGCTAGTCGGCCAGAGCCGCGCCCTGCTGATTGATGCCGGGGCGACGACCCGCGACATCCATCCGGTGCTCGCGCGGCTGACCCGATTGCCGGTGACGGTGATCCCGAGCCATCTGCATTCCGATCACATCAACGGGCTGAGATATTTCACCTCCATCGCCCTAATCGATCTTCCGGAAACTCGGGCGCGGGTGAGCGATGGTCTATTCCATATCGGGCGATATCAATACATGGACTCGACCGCGCAGCCCCCCATCTTCCGCGTGACTGAGTGGGTAAAGCCGGACGGCTACATTGATCTTGGTAGTCGGCGTGTTCAGGTGCTGTGGACGCCCGGTCATACGACGACGTCCGTCTCGATCCATGACCCCGCGGCGAAGCTGCTGTTCACCGGCGACTATATCTGCATGACATCCCTCTATGCCTTCCTGCCAGATTCCAGCCTGTCAGCCTATGAGGCCACCGCGAGCCAGCTGCTGGCGACCATACCCGCCGACACCATCATCTACGGCGCCCACTGCTGCCGGAATGACGCCCCACCCGAAGCGCCTTGGCTCGATATGAACGACCTGCGGGACGTGCGACAGGCAGTGGAGAACATCCGGACCGGAAGGGCGCGGGGCCGAGGCTTTATCCTGCGCCGTCTTCCCGTCAACGCGCGGATGACGATTGTGACGCTCTATCCGTTCGGGAATCAGTAGCGCTGACCGGTGCTCGAGTGTCGCCGATGCCTGGTGTCGACCTATTCTGTTGAAAAACTATTGAACAGTGCTGCGTTTTCAAGGTCTTAATTGCGGGAGCAGTAAAGGGAGCACGCCTGCATGATGGGACAACGCAGCGGCAAGCAAGACCGACTGTTTTACTCCTTCAACCTCGACGACCATGTGCCTGCGGACCATTTGCTCCGCAGTATTGATCGATATCTCGATCTAACGGATTTGCACCAACACCTCGAAGCATACTACAGCCACACCGGTCGCCCTTCGGTGGACCCAGAGTTGATGATCCGGATGCTGCTGGTCGGTTATTGCTTCGGAATCCGCTCAGAACGACGGTTGTGCGATGAAGTGCATCTGAACTTGGCGTATCGCTGGTTTTGCCGCCTGGGTCTTGAAGACAAGTTCCTGATCATTCGAGTTTCTCGAAGAACCGGCACGGCCGTTTCCGCGAGAGCGATGTGTTCCGACATGTGTTCGAGGCAGTTGTACAGCGATGCATGACGGAAGGACTGGTTCGAGGCGAGGGATTCGCTGTCGATGCGAGCATCGTCAAGGCCGATGCCAACCGCCGCCGCGGTGTTCCAAGTGAGGAAGGGATCGACTGGAGCAACCCGCAGCTTGGGACGCGCGCAGTACGCGAGTATCTGCAAGCGCTGGAGGAAGAAGGTCAGATCGGCACAACGCCGAAGAACATCTCGCTGACCGACCCCGGAGCACGCTGGACCGCGGCTCCTGGATGTCCTGCGTTCTTCGCCTACTCGACCAATTACCTGGTCGACATCCACGCCGGTGTCATTGTCGACGTTGAAGCGACGGCTGCGCATCGAACCGAAGAGAACGATGCTACGAAGACGATGATCGATCGGGTCGAGGAGCGCTTCGATCTGAAGCCCCAGCGCTTAATCGGCGATACGGCTTACGGTACCGCACCGATGCTGAATTGGCTGGTGGAGGAGAAGCAGATCGAACCGCATGTGCCGGTGTGGGATAAGACTCAGCGCACAGATGACACGCTTGTCGCATCAGCGAATTTAAATGGGACGAACAACGAAACGAATACCGCTGCCCGCAAGGATATGCGCTGCGCAGTGAATGGCGCCCGTTGAAGAACCCGCGCACCCACATCACGCAAGAGGACACAGATTATCTATACGGTCGAGGCAATCCGATTGCGCGAGCTGCCCGATGAAAGTCGCGCTGCTGCCCAAACACGCCGGTCCGTAAGGTCACGGCGCAGTATTCATGAACCTGCACGCGATGTGGCTCGTGCCGTTGCCAAGACCCGCCGTTACAAGCAATCACGCAACGATCGAAAGAAAGTGGAGGTGCTGTTCGCTCACCTCAAGCGGATCTTGAAGCTGGATCGATTCAGATTACGCGGCCCCAGCGGTGCGCACGATGAGTTCCTGCTTGCCGCCATAGCGCAGAACCTGCGGCGAATGGCCAAGCGGCTATGTCCATCGCCACCAAGCCCCGCGTTCAGAGCCACATAAAGGAGAAATGACAAAGAGAAACACCTTAGAAAACGCAGACAAAGTCGCCAACCAAGAAAAGTCAATAAATCCAGCCGCTTCCTCCTCTAGCCCCAGCTCAACCTAAATCTCTAAATCGACGAGTTTTTTCAACAGAATAGACCCTCTGCGGACTTACGCGACTGACTGCTTCCGGGCAGTCAAAACAATCCAACTTATACTGAATGGCACAACATCGCTCTCGACCGACACCGAAGTACCCGCGCAAGTTCTAGAGACGGCCGGTGTTCCCCATAGCAGCCATCGAAATGGGCAAAAGCGGACACCTGAGCCACGTCCGACCTTTAGTCTCTTTTCGCGGCAATGGTGCCGTCGGGCAGAGTTGCGTCAATAATTACAAGTAGGATAGCGACCATCTCGTTATGCATGAGCGCCAACCCACCCAGGTCACCCCCGCCGCCTTGAAAGCAATCAAGGGAGCGCACACGATCGCTTGGGCCTTTTTTGCTGGCTGCATCCTCGCGATTCCATACGTTTCTTGGCGCGGTGAACACCGAGCTGCCGCGTGGCTTGCTGCCATCGTCTCTGTCGAGGCAGCGGTCCTGGTCCTAAACAAGTGGCGTTGTCCGCTCACTTCAGTGGCAGGTCGATACACGGACGATCGGCGGGAAAACTTCGATATCTATCTTCCGGAGTGGCTGGCCAAGCACAACAAGCTCATCTTTGGCGCGCTGTATTTCGCCGGCGTTGTCTTCGCACTCGCACGGTGGGTGCACGCCCAAAGCGGCCGATGAGCTACTTAGAAGAGGAACTTCTATAGCAGATGGGGATAGACGCGCGGTTCGATCGTGGCCGCTGCCAGAACGCCGCCGATCATCGCTCCGGGCACGCCGGGTGTGACGACGTCCTGCCCGGTGAGAAACAGTCCGGGAATCGGAGTCTTGGCGCGCAAGCCGTTCGATAAGAACCGACGTGGGCTCACTTCGAGTCCGTAGATCGCTCCGTGCTGGGCGCCGATGAAAGACGAGGTCGTCAATGGCGTCGACAGTTCATGTGCGACTACCATCGGCGCCAGAGCGGGAAAATGCCGAGCGAACTGCGCCAGTAGGTTGCGCTCGATGGCGGCCTTGAAGTCTGTGTAAGTCTGCGGGCGATGATGAAGCGTCGAATCGCTCCACCGTGCGAAGGGCTCCCAACTCGTCATCGTCACAATCTCGGCGGTGTGCCGCTGCCGCTCGCCGGGTTCATGCGCGGGGTCCTTCAGGGACGGGAAAGAGATGAAGAGCGCCGGCGCCGTCGGGTCTTCCGCCGGGTTGCGCCAGACGCCGGCGTCGATGTCCCAGGACTCGTGGAACCAGTGGTTCGACGGTGTCGCGCCATTGGCGCGGATGTCGCCTTCCAACCCCAGGTAGAGCCCCACATGACAGACCGACGGCGCGAACGACAGGATCTCGCGCGCCCATTCGCCATCGCGCATCTCGACAGGCAACAGGCTGACCGTGTTCCGTGCGCCTGCGTCGGAGAAGATCCGTGGCGCGCGAAGCTGCGTATCATCCTCGAGCCGCACGCCGACGACGGTGGCGTTCTCGAGCGAGAGCTCGCGGACCTTCGTCCTCAGCCTGACCTCGCCGCCGGCTTTCTCGATCACCGGGACGAGTGCCTTCGCGAACGCCTGCGCGCCACCGATCGGATAGTAGGCGCCGTTGAAATAGTGGCGCATGATCAAGGCGTGCACCCCAAAGCTGATTTCACTTGCGGCGGCGCCACCGTAGTTGCCCTTTTGCGCCAGCAGCACCGCGCGCAGCTTGGGGTCGCTGACCAGTTGGCTCAGCACCTCGGCGCTCGAGCGGCCCCACCATTTTCGAATCTCGCGCTCATGCCAGAGTCCGTGAACCTTGGCGAGCAGGCTCGGCATCGCCCGTTGTGTAAAAAGCGCGCTGGCAGTATTTTCTGCTTCTGCGATCGCGACAAAGAACGCATCGATATCGCTTGATGACGCCGGGAATCGTTCCTTAAGTTCAAGTTGCAGTGCGGCCTGCGGCCGAGCAAACTGAGCGACGAAGTTCCCCGGGAAATGGATGGTATCGTACACGGTGCCAAGCGAGTTGAACTGTATCGCCCCACCCGTGAGCCAATCGAGGATCATGCGTGTTTCGCCGTCCGGTCCCATCTCCCCGAGATAGTGCACACCAACATCCCAGCGAAAACCGCTGCGGGTGAAGGTTTGTGTGAGGCCGCCGGCCACATGATGCTGTTCGACCACGAGCACCGCGTGACCGGTCCTCGCCAGCGCCGCCGCACAGGCAAGCCCGCCCATTCCCGAACCTATGACGATTGCGTCCCAGGAGTTTCGGTCTGACTTCATGGTTCCCTCCGGGTTCGGAAGATGAAAACGCGGTGCGGCGCACCCGAATGCTGCACCATTTTCAATTCAAACTAGCATGGGCGCATGCAAAGTATATGACGCCCGGAGAGCAAGCTAACTTCAGCGACTATCCGCCATAAAGTGACCGGGCGGCCCCGGTGTATCAGTTTCTTTCCGTCGCGTAGATCCGCGGTAGCGACCCCCTCGTCGGTGTTTCCGGCGCATCGACCGGATCACGCCAGGTGCGGCGAAAACTCAATCGGCGAGCCGCTCTCGCGATCACAACTGTTGGTTTCTTCTCGCCAGGATCACCCTCAGGTACCCGGCGGCACATTAAAGGCGAGTGTCCCAGGAACCGGGCGCAAATCAGCATAGGCAAACGGTCCCTCTGGAAGGTGCCATACCGCCTGCACGGCGGTCGGCAATGGGCGTCTATCGACCATCTCCCATGCGGCAACAGGTGTGGTCCAACGCGCGCGCATCAATTGTTTGGGCTGATCAGGGTTGTAGCAGAATCGGTCTGTGGTGCTGAAATCCGTCGGGGCTCCGCTCGCATCGACAAAGACTCGTGCAGCGACCGTTCGACCATGGTCCGTCAGAGCCAAGTCAAAAGAGTTACCGTCAACGGAGGACCAAGAAACTTCGGGCACCAGCAGCATCGACGGCGCAACCAGCACCGCGTCATTGAGATAAGTTACCAACTCACCGATGTCATACTCTTCGCCCGTGCCGTCTGCGAGAGTGAAAAGGTCAACCAGTTTAACGAGCATGCGTCCGTGGTGATCGACATACGAATCCCGAGCGACGATCGGCAGTATGCCGCCGAGCAGGATGCGAATGTGAAAGATGCGCGCCAGCCCCAGACGATTGTCGTACTGCCACGCTTCGCACTTCATCCAGGGTTGCTTCGGTTTGGTGCGGAATCGGCCGGTGAAACCGAGTCGAAACGACCACTCTTGTACGCGTCCCACCACCCCCATGAACCGTAGATAGCGTTCCGCCGGTTCTGGTAAGTGATCGATCTGCGAGGCGGTGACGGTATCGACTCGCCCAGGCCCCTCAGGCAGCCCAGCCGACGCCACCTCTCTCAAGAACCGTCCGCGCATGCTCATCTCGTCTCCAACCAATTCGCCGCGCCGCTGTCAGTCGTTGGCGCCAACAACTCGGCACAATCCTCAGACCCACCGACGAACTTTAGCCATGTATTCGAGGTATTCACTACCAAATGATGCTGTCAACTTTAGCTCTTCAGGAACGACATAGCGCACGGTCAACTGCCAAATGAACAAAGGAATGACTAGCCAAGGCGTGGCGCTGCCCAAACCAATCGCGATACCCGCTAGGACGATCGCCATACCCAGGTACATCGGATTTCGCGAAAATAGGAACGGGCCCTGCAGTACCAGCGAAACCGACGTGTCGAAAGGTTTGACAGCGGTGCCTGCACTCTTGAATAGCTGGTCGACCCAAACGTTCAGCGCCAATCCAGCGGCAATAGGCGCGGCGCCGACCAACCGCCAGGGGAATATGAACAGTTGAACAACCGGAACGAGCACATGCAGCACGATCATTAGCACGATTGCAACGAACAAAAGAGCAGGCGGCAGTGGCCCGCGGGTGGCTGGCGAGGGGCGTTTGTGCATGTTGTTGCCCGCTTTTGATGAGTTTCTGTTGACTTGTAGACACTATCCGCGGAGTTTGGCTGAATCAACTGTCCGGTTTGCGTAAATTTCCGAGCCACCGTCAAGTGACTGCAGTTGGCCGGCAGTGCCCGATGCGGTCGTTTCCCGCACGTCTCCCGCGCCGTGTATCGGCATCGCACGTTGCTGTCTTTATCGACAACAAGACACCGATGAGATCGCGCCGGCCGACGCCGCTTTCACTCGATATACGCATGTCTTTAGGAAGGGCCGAGGGATCGCCGTGCTCGAGAGGTCTTGGCTTTAGTAATCTCCAATATCGTGTCGTCGCTGAATGGCGATGCTCCTGGCAATAGGAATGTGGCAACTACGTATAGACGCTTGAGCCATGCGCGACAAAGATCCGCGGTATTGGGGCCCGATCGACCATGAATCCGTAGCCGCTGACTGCCAGCCGGAGTTCATCATGAACCGAAAGCGCAAGACTCTCACGACCTTCGCTGATACGCTGATGCCTGAAAATCACGACACGGTCACTGCTGGACGGCGAAGCCATCGGCGGCGGTGCGGTCCTTCGCTGTCTTGCATAGCCCTTTCCACGCTTTTCCTTTTGGGGTCTTGGCCGTGCGCTCCGTCACGGGGCGCCGATCTTATCCATGACGCCAATGCGGTGTTCGCGCCACTTCCCCAAGCGATGCGGGCGCCGCCCGACAATCCGACGACGGCAGTCAAGGTTCGCTTGGGGAAGATGCTGTTCTTCGATCCGCGCCTCTCGAAGAGCGACACGATCAGCTGCAATTCTTGCCATGGCCTGGCGACCGGCGGCGTGGACAATTTGCCCACATCGATGGGACATCTTGCCCAGTTTGGTCCGCGCAATGCACCGACGGTCTTGAATGCCGGGCTGCAGATCACTCAATTCTGGGATGGGCGAGCCGCGACTTTGGAGGATCAGGCGAAGGGTCCGATACTCAATCCGGTGGAGATGGCCATGCCGGACGTGCCGATGGTGCTGTCGAGGCTCAGCACCATTTCGGAGTATGTCGAGCTCTTCAAGCAAGCGTTCCCGGGCGAGAAGGACCCCGTCAACTACGACAACGTCGCGAAAGCCATCGCTGCCTTCGAGCGGACGCTTCTCACGCCATCGCGGTTCGATCAATTCCTGCGCGGCAAGTCGGATGCGCTCTCGCCCGAAGAGAAGCAGGGCTTGTCGCTGGTCATGGAGAAGGGTTGCATCGCCTGCCACAACGGCGTGGGGGCGGGGGGAGGTATGTATCAGAAATTTGGGCTTCAAGGCCGGTACGAGTACAGCGACGACAAGGGTCGGTACAACGTGACGAAGAAAGAGGAAGACATGTACTTCTTCAAAGTCCCGATGTGGAGAAACGTCACTCGAACTGCACCGTACTTCCACGACGGCTCGGTGTGGGATCTGAAGGAGGCGATTCGGATCATGGGGCGCCTGCAACTCGGAACCGAGTTGTCCGACAAGGAGGTCGATCTGATCGCAGCATTCATGCACTCCCTAGAGGGACAAATACCGGACGAGGCGCTGAAGTTGCCGAATCTGCCTGCATCGACCCTGTCAACGCCAAAGCCCGTGTTCAAATGAGATGCAATGTCGGGGCGCGAATCTGGAGGGCATTTGGCCGAGCTTAATGCCGAACCGCCACTACGGGATTTGGCGAGACCGCCGCACGCGCGAAGCGCGCACGGTGCGCCGAGCAGCATTAGGCGCTCGCTGCCAGTTTGCTTTGCACTCCCCACTCTGAGCGCCAGGGACGTCCGCTGCCGTTCAACAGGGCGCCGAAAAAATGTGGGACAAAAGAACAATGAGGGAAAAGCCGCCGAAACCGACCTTGACACAGCGTGCGTGAATGACACCTACCAAACGGACGGGCGTCGGTGTGTTCTCCTGGGAAGAGGATTAGCTCAAGAGGCGTCGATGAAGCGCCGCTCTCAAGGATCACGGCAGCCCACAAGATGAGGGGCCCCTGCAGGCCCCCAATTGTTTCGCGCGATCGTAATATTGTTTGATCGATTGTTGTTGTCGAGCGGCCCGAAGACTACCACCTTCTTGCCATCCTCGACCATCAAATGATTTCCGTGGCGAAGTCCCTCAGCTGCCGAGACACGCTTAAGCGAATTGGTCTCACCTGACGAAGTTATACTTTTCGTCGTAATTCAAGAGCGGAGGCCGTTTATGTCCCGCGAAACAATAGAAGTTGGAGCATTTACGCGGGGTCGTGTTCAGCGGCTCTACGATGCGGATCCAACGGCGCGTTGGCAGCTCTGCAGCGCCGAAAGATTGGAATGTCCCCAAGAGGTTTTCACCCAGCGCTTCCATGAGGAAGCGGGCAGCGCGGACTTTGCGGCGATCGTGCGCGCGGTGGATTGGGGGCGGGTGCACTGGGAACTCGAGGAATATTTCTGGTATTGCTCTTCAGCATGTACTCGTAGATCGCGGCTTTCAATATGCGCTCGATGAGGCGCGCGAGCGCGCAACGCAGTTTGGCATCCTCGACGATAGCTCCCCACTCCCTCCACCACCGACTTCCGCTGCGGTCCGAAGAGCCGCACCCAACAGACTGGACTCCAAAAAACCGCTGACAGCTCCGTCGAAACGTGCGCTCGGCACGGGCGCGCAGATGACATCTAAATAGGTTATCTAAATGGGTCATCATGACGCACATAGAAAAATAGCCGTCGATTACTCGACTCAGCTGATACTGCCCTAAAAATCGAATTAAAGAAGACGCGCGCGGCACAGGGACGTTTCACAGAGTGCGCTACTACAAGATGTGAGGCAGCTGAGCCACGCCAAGCGCGACAAGATAGCGGGCATATACGACTGCAGTCAGTGCGTCCCGGGGCGGCGAGCGCTGATGCAAGCATGGTCTGACTACATCGACAAACTTAAGGCTCTGAATGCTTAAGGTCTTGCGAACTGTTCTTTCCGGAGAAGATCCCGCACGGTGAACATCGTGACAACGGCATCCATGTCCACCGGTGCCTGCTTTGCTATGTTTCTCAGCAAGTTCTCGAGTCCCTTATCTACTGTTTCGAGCGCTTCCTTTAGAAGGGTCGGGTCTATGTGTTTCACCATTGTCATTACTCCTTACGGTAAAAATTGATTCGGGATCCGTCTGCTCGAACAGATGAACTTTATCAGGATCGGCGCACGGGTGAGCCCTGTTTTGGCGCTCTGGCCGATGCCTTCGCATTCCGGTCCCCGTGACTGCTGGCGCGGAGATTCGGACCCGCCCGGACCTCCGAGTGATCCGCCTGAGACTAATAACCCCCAGCGCCACGCACGTCCGCGGGCGTCCATATAGCACCCAATATCCCGCTTAAATCGACGTCCGGAAAACGCCGGACATACTCGTTGACGTCCGCGCGTAAATGACATCTATTTGGCCGCCTTCCGGGTGGATGACCTCGTGACTCGTATAGGTCACTTCTCGCCGAAGCTGACGTTATTCATCGAGCCGTCCCGCGTGTTATTGAGATGAGACGCGCAGGTGGCACCCGCTGTGGTATGCGGGCATCGAGATGCGTCCGTTTGCGCTGGCCGGATCACAAAAACTTTGAGTGAACTCGCCAAACTTCGTCGGCGATCCGGATGTTTTGTATTGCGGATGGTCAGTCCAAAGCGTTACTCGCCGATCCTGCGGCGAACGTGCCGACAACGTGTTCAGCGCTTCAGGTGCCGCTTACGGGTGACACCTCATGTGCTTTCGAGGCTAACGCGGCGGTGTGGCATGCGGCGCGTCGGATGGCCTAGAGCGATCAGCGGGTGTTGTTTTCCCTTATAGGCGCGTGCGTCCGGGACGAATTTGCCGAAACCGGCCTGCAGATCAGCGGCTTGATCTCGCACCTCTTTTTCGGGCCAAACCAAGGGCCGAAGTAAAGAGTCCCTCGCGATGAGCTCACCACTCCCATCGCCAGCAACGTCCGCCGCTGTCCGCGAGAGCTGGCCAAAGTTAAGAACTTAAGATAAAAGGCTGCGAAGACCGCCGAAACTAGGTCTTGGCATTGGCGTGCAATTAACACCTATTTCGCCACCTCGCTCGGTCGCATGCGGTAGCGGTCGCACGCACTTTCTCGAGCAACCGTGGCACGGCGCCCAAGCGGGGTGAACTGCTCAGCGAGCCCTTGCAGTCCGGACTTTCACGTACCAGGCTGCTGTCTTTCGGGTGGGCCGATTGGTTAGGATGATCCTTCGGGGATCGAGCGGATTGGACATTTTCGCAGTGGGGGAGGGAGCGACGATGCAAAGAATCCCGATGTTGAGAGATGACGCTGGTAAGGGCGGGGGCCGGCGCAACGAGCCCAAGAACGTGCTCGGCGATCGACTCGAAGTCTGCTCCTTGAGCCCGATGACGGGATTCTTTCGCGACGGCTGCTGCGACACCAGCCGCGAGGACATCGGCAGCCACACCGTGTGCACCGTTATGACCGAGGTTTTTCTTGAGTTCTCGAAGTCCTGCGGCAATGATCTCTCGACGCCGGTGCCGGAATTCGGCTTTCCGGGACTGAAGCCCGGTGATCGCTGGTGTCTGTGCGCACCCCGCTGGCAGGAATCGCTGCAAGCGGGGCGTGCGCCGCGCGTGGTCTTGCGCGCTACGCATGAAGGTGCGCTGAGCTACTGCTCGCTCGCGGATCTCAAGCGCTTCGCAGTCGACCTCGATTGACTCGCCGCACCCGCCGTCGAGGTTTGGCGGTTGCTCGCTTGTGACTTTGTGGCTTCGCTCGAATTGTGCGGGTTTATTTCTTACTCGCGACCGCCCGGTTTCTCGCAACGGTCCGCGCAATGACTGTCGCGAGCTGGCACCGGTGGTCCTCGAGTTGAGATGCGAGGTCGGCGATCCGGGCATCCCGCGCGCGCAGCTCGGCACGGCCTGCAGTGAGTTCCTTCATGAGGAGGTTCACCTGGTCGCGAGCATGGGGTACGCCCCTTTTACCTACACCGTGCGCGTGGGATCGTGGACCCAGCCTGAAGTGATGCATCGGGATTTTCCTTTTGGATCTAGGCGGGTGAACGCGCGCGAGCCGGACCGATGAGAAAGATGGCGACCGCTGCGACTACAAAAGGTGCACTGAAGAAGAAGTAAAGTTGGGCCAGCAACCAGCCGCGATCAAGCAGCGCGCCGCTCGCGAGCGGCGCAAGTATTGCTCCAAAGCGGCGATGCCAATGGCCCACCCCATTCCGGTGGTTCGCACGGCAGTCGGATAGAGCGGTGGCCCGACGGCATAGAGGCCGGCCATCGCCGCATTCGCGATGATGCCGAGCAGTAACGCCGTCCAGAGCGCGATGTCCAGTCGGCTAATGACAAATCCGAACACAACGATCAATAGAGCGCTGGGGACGCCGCGTCAGGACGCCGGCTGTCGCAAGATTGTGGAGCGCGCCGTGGACAGTCATGCGCGCGGTGCCGAAGGCGATCGCCAACTCTGTCTCGGATGGTACGCGATAGCCCTCGGGCCAGGCGCCACTGTCAATCTTGGCGAGCACGAACTGCTTGATTCGTTCATTAAGCGACCGCTCATCGTCTGGCCCGCCGGCCAGTTCGAAGGAGTGGTTGCCGCGCGACGCGCTTCGGACCGATTTCAACATACCCTTGACAACCAAAATGCCCTAGTGCAGTCATTATTACCCTAGGCTAATAAGAACGCAAAGGGTCGTGAGACTCAGGCATTGGATCGAACGGCACGCCCGATACTTGGAGGACAAATGAACATTTCTGATTCGACGGTCGGCGATTTCCAGAAGGAAGGGGTCGTGGTACTGCGCGGTGTGTTCCGAGACTGGGTCGAACCGCTGTCTCAAGGCGTCGCGCCGCTAGACCCTGTCTCGCGCAGTGTCAGTCTCGAATGTGTCGCCGGGTCGCATCGGTGGAATACAGCAGGCTACCGGCCGAGGCGCTTCGACGGTAGCCCACTCTATGCGGACGAGCAATTCGAGGACGTACCGGACATTGACACCCAGCGAGATCAGCTCGTTATCCGTGGCTGGAACGTGGCACCCGGAGACGCGATCGCATTCGACTTTCGAACCATTCACGGCGCACCGGCCAATGCGTCCCTCGTCACTCGGCGTGTCTTTTCATCCCGGTGGGTCGGTTCCGATGCGCGCTTCGTGCGACGTGGTGCATCGGGATCGCCGCCATTTCCTCACCTGACGCTTAAGGACGGCGCGCCATTTGACGCCCCTAAGTTTCCGCTGGTCTACGGTCAATCACTTAATGAGCGAGGGGCATGCGCCGCAGGTTGAGGAGTTGCGTTTCACAATCTCGCTCCGCAGACGCGAGCTAAGTCCAACCAACCACTCTGGCAGGCCGGTGTCGCTGAGCGCACGCCACCAGCGGCTCTTGACGAATCTCGCGCCGACCGCGGGAATCCGCGCAACCGCGCTCGGCCACTTCTTCATCGGCGCGCCCTATGTATACGGCCTCGCGCTCGGCCTCGGGCGAGTCTCGGCATCGGGCATCTCCGAGGCGTCGGAGGTCTCGCGCGCGGCGAGGGGGATGTTAGCGCGGACCCACCAACAGTTGCTCTCACGGAGCGTTGCGTCTAGCCGCGCGGTGTAGCGCTGCACGAGCCGTGCCGCTACACGAGCGGCTTTTCGTCGGCCGCCGGCCTGAGGAGTCCTTCCGCCAACGCGCTCCATTCGGCCTCGAGCGTGGGCCGCGCAAATTGACGTCCCGCGCGCCGGTACCAGTACCCCGCGTTCGACAAATCTCCCTCCTTGCGGTGAAGATAGGCGTGGACCGCCATCGCGTCAGCCGTGGTCAAGTCATTCACCAGCCGGTGAGCCTGCGCCCAGTTCCCCTTGGCATCCCACCAAAGCGCCGTGACGGCGACCGTCATCCCTCGCGGCGGCTCATTCTCGGCGAGCGAGGCCTTGAGCTCTTCGATGATCATACCGTCCTCCAATCAGCCGCCCGGGAAACGAGGCCGCGACGACCGCGCGCAATCCCGAGCTGCCTTCATTGTACCCGCAGCCGATACGGTGGATGCGTTGACCGGCGAGTATCTGGAGCTCATTCAATTTACCAAGATAGCGCACGTCGAGCGCATGTACCTGCCCTGCCGGACCAGACACCCGATATACATCGAAACGAGATTCGACTCCGATGGCTCAGGGGACTCTTCTGACCCTGCGTATGACGCTACCCGACCTCGAGACGTGCACGAAGATGCTGTCGACCGGCATGGAGCGCGGGATGGAGGCCAGCTACGTGCGGCTAGACGCCATGGCGGCGGATTGAAGATCCGCCGTGAGCTCTCGCCGCGTCGAGCCCTCACGGAGCGGCGCGGCTCCGTCAAGCGAGAGGCTCCGTCAAAAATGATAGTTGACGCCCGCCGTGAACATGTTCGAGTTATAGGAGTAACCGGCTTCGCTGCCGCTCGGCAGATACGTCCACTCGAAGTTGAGCGAAAGGTTGCGCGGCGCCAGCTTCACGTCGCCTCCGACTCCGAAGGAGAAGCCGGTGTCGGTGGAGTCGCCGTCGCCGTAGTTGCGATGGATCGTGTCCGTCGCGAGGCCCGCAACGGCGTAGAGCGAGAATACCGGCGCGAGCGCGACCGAACCCTTGACGTAGGCTCCGCCGAAGGTTCCCACGCTCACTGAATTCCCGTTGCTCTCGTCGCTCGAGATGCCGGTGCCGAGGCGTCCCTCGACGGCGAAGTACGTGGAGAACGGAACGCCGACTCGCGCAAAGATCACGCTCGGGCTCACGGTGTTGAGCCCACTCTCATCGTAGCGCAGCAGCCCCGCGCTCGCGCCCACATAGGGGGTCGTCTCGGGAATGCCGCCGCTCAGAAGCGCTTGTCCAAAAACCGGGCTCGTCACTGCGCAGAGCGAAATAGCTGCAAGCATCAAAGCACGTGCTTTCATTTTGACCTCGACCGAGCAGAACATCCTCGCGAGTATAGTGTCGGGGAATCGACGCTTCCATTACAGGTTCACAATTTTTACAACGCGCTCACCCACGGAAGTTCAATTCCTTGCATGAACGGCACGCGGCCTGTCGCTGCGCGACGACAGGTTGAAAAGGACAACAAGCTCCTCGCCGCTGGGCGCACGGGTGCGCGTCGACCCCCACCGCTCCATGCGGCAACCGATCGAAGCCTGCGCGATCAGGCCGCGCTGATCGATCGCGCGGCCGCCAACACCTCCGGAACGATGTCGGCAACATCCGTGTCTTGCGTCCGGTGATTGACGAAACACGCCCGCAGCGCGAAGCAGCCGCGGATTGACGCGTTGGAAATATAAACTCGGTCGTTCTCGATGGCTCGCCGTAAGATTGCCGAGTTGAGCTGGTCGAGATCAGTCCCGCTACCGACATATCGGAAGCACACGGCGCTGAGCTCGATCGGCGCGAGGAGCTCGAGCTCTCTCGATGCGCGCATATGCGTCCCGAGCTAATCACTCCGGACTCCACTCACGTCCGCTGACGCCCAATGAGCAGGCCCAAAGATAGACTGCCAAAATAAAAACGACGATAAAACAGCTTATGGGGAACTCTCCATAAACTGAATTTCCATCGAAACTCCCCCTTGCGCATTTCAAGAATTTATGAAACACGCGAACCCCATCGCCTTTGGAACAGCGACATGAGTTCGGCTGACTGTAGACTCTAGTTCTTGGCTGCGTGGTGACTCTCCGGCGGCGGCGGAGCCGCCAGTGCCATGCGCCAAGGGGATCGATCGCCCCAGCCTTTTAGCACTTTGGTTGCCCAAGCCGTCGTCTTGTCCGGGTGGCACAGGTTGCACGCATTGGGAATTTGCATCGCATCGCTTTCCGCCGGCGTAATGAATTTAAAGGTGTGGGCGCGTACGTTGACCTCCGCGATCGTTTGTTCGATTTTTGGCATGTGACATGCCACGCATTCGCTACCCGCACTACCCGCCGCATGATGGGTGTGCGCCTCGATTGTGGGTGCATGGGGACCGTTTTGTGTGTTGGGGCCGTGGCAGGTCGAGCAGATCTCCTTCACCGGCTTAATCAACATTGCATCGTTGTCGGAGCCGTGGGGATCGTGGCAGCTAAAACAGGTGACACCGCGTGTGTACATCAAGCTCTGCACGAAATCATTGCCCTGCATGCGATTTTTGTGTGCGGTGCCGTCGGGGAAATGGGTGAACGAAAGTTCGCCGAGTTTGTGATCCTCGAGTCTCCAGAAATCCACGAGCTGCTTGCCCATGTGAAAGCCCACCGGCCAATCATAGTATTTGCCTTTGATCGGGTTGGTAAGTGGTTGACCTTGCGAATGGCACTGAATACAGGTGTCTGAGGCCTGCACATAGTTGAGCTTCGCCGGATTGATGATGTTCGGCTTGCCTTGGTGCTCCACATGCTCGCTGCCGGGGCCATGGCAGCGCTCGCACCCGACGTTCCACTCCGTAACTTTCTTGGTGTCAACGTCGTAGTTGACCGAGTGGCAGCCATCGCAGAGCGGCCCGGTCGGCCGCTGCATGTTGTCGGGGGGATAGAGGGGAGCCCACCAGTCGCTGCCGTTCTTCACGAAGTACGGGCGCCAGAGCTTATGGGGGCCCATGAGAACCCGACTTGGGGTTACACGCGAATTCCCGGCGCCATGGTTAACTTGGATATCAAGGTGGGCCGCGGCACGATCCGCCGCATCAAGGATCACCTGATTGAGCCGGCGCCCGGACGGGCTCGCCGCATCCCGTGGTCGGTGTTTCTCAAGTCGCATTGGAGAGCTATCGCGGCTAGCGACTTCTTTGCGGTTGAAGTATGGTGTTGGCGCGGTCTGATCACGCACTACGTCTTATTTGTGATCGAACTTGCCACTCGGCGGGTCGTCATTTGTGGAATCACAACGAATCCGAACGAAGTCTGGATGTTGCAAGTGGCGAGAAACCTGATCGACAACGGAACCGGAGCACTCGTCGGCAAACGCCATTTGATCGTGGATCGCGACACGAAGTATTCGTCGGCATTCCGTGTTTTTCTCGCCCGAAAAGGCGTTGAAGTGATTCGCCTACCGCCGCGTTCACCGAATTTG
>CAVZGU010000001.1:0-332196 GCA_963774865.1 uncultured Gammaproteobacteria bacterium | reverse complement strand
TCCTGCCTTAAGCACGGCGGCGAAACGTCGGGTCGCTTCTTGCTCGCGCGCATGGCATCCGTCGCGCACGACCCAATGGCCGCCCACCATGACGTCGCGTACGGAATTGGAGTCCGCGCCGAGAATCCACCCGTCAAGTACCGTCTCGGGGTCATGCTTCGAGGAGCGTCGGTGAATCGGGGTCGAGCATGACGAGGTCTGCGCAGTGCCCCGCGATTAGCGTCCCTGCCGAACGGCCGCTCGCGAGGGCACCGCCGCAGAGGGCAAGATCGAACAGGCGCCGGCCACTGTGCGAGGTCAGCAACAGGACAGCTCGGCGAGGACGTTGCGTCGGCCGCGGTGCAGGCGCTGACCGCACTCGAGCATGCGTAGCTCCCATGCAACCTGAGCGGAATAGTGGCTATCGGTGCCGACGCCCCAGACGCCGCCGAGCGCGCTGTGCTCGACCAGGGGAAATAATCCATCGCCGAGCATAGCTTCCGTCAACGGGCAGAGGCCTGCGACCGATCCGCTACGGGCCAGCCGCTCCCGCTCGTGCGCATCCAGATGCGTCGCGTGAACCAGCGTCCAGCGCTTGTCTCCTCCCACATGATCAAGCAACCACTCAACCGGCCGCGCTCCGAGTCCAGCGCGCACTTGGATGACTTCCTGCTCAGTCTCCGATACATGGACATGGATGCGCGTTGATGGGTCGAGCTCAGTGGCACCCGTGACGGCCTCGGCAAGCTCAGCGGGCGCCGCTGCCCTAAGGCTGTGAAGTGCGATACCGATCATGGAGGCGTCTGCATCCCGCGTGCTGCGGAGTAACGCCTCGATGAGTGCGAGGTATTCGGTCGCACTTGCGGCTGAAAATCGACGCTGCGCACCGGCAGCCGGGACGCCGATGCCGCCGTGGAGATAGAGGGTCGGGAGCAACGTGATCGCAATGCCGAGCCGAGCAGAAGCGGCCGCAAGCAGGCGCTCGGACATTTCCGCAGGATTGGCGTAACGGGCACCGCCCGTGGCATCGTGCAAGTAATGGAACTCGCAGACGCTGGTGAATCCACCTTTCAGCAACTGCACGTACGTGAACCGCAATCGCCTGGTACTGATCCGGACTCAACCTTTCCGCGAGTTGGATACATCTGCTCACGCCAAGTGAACAGGTCATCGGTCGAGAGCGCCCTGTCGACCGACTCCGTGCGTCCGGCGAGTGCTCGCTGAAACGCATGTGAGTGCAGATTCGGCATCCCCGGGATCCCAAAGCCGCGGCGGCTCCGAATCCGATCCAGGTGGCGGTCGGCGCGACCGCTGTGATGCGCCCGTCGGTGACAGTCAGGAAGCCGGGTGACAGCCAGCCGCCGGGCTGGTGCAGGTGCTGGATCCCATAGACCACGGACCGCGATTCGGGTGCGCCCGACATCTATGTATCCGCATCGAATACGACGCGGCCTTTCTTGATGACCAGGCTGGCGCGCCCTCGGCCGAGCCGGTAGGCGAGGTCCTCGAAACGTGGTAACGGAAAAATGGCAATGTCGGCCTGCTTGCCGGGCTCCAGCGATCCGATCGTATCCGCGCGGTCGAGCGCTTGCGCGGCCCCAATGGTCGCGGCGCGAATGGCCTCGTCGACGCCAAAAGCGTACAGACGGCACGCCAACTGGATGACCAGTGGCATCGATTCAAGCCAGCACGCAGGACACATGTCGGGTGCGAGGGCCAGCGTGAGACCGGCATCGAGCATCGCTCGAGCAGCGAAAGGCCGTGCGTGCCGCACGGCAAATGAACCCGGCATCACGACGCCGACGACGCCCGCAGCACGGAGTGCCGAATATTCCTCCGGCAGCGTAAAATTGAGGTGGTCGGCCGATACCGCGCCACTCCGCAGCAAGCAGCGAGCCTCCAATATGCGAGTACGCGTCCGTGTGAATCTTGACCTTAAGTCCATGCGTCACACCAGCTTCGAGGACGCGGCGCGACTCTTCCACCGTGTAGTAGCCCTCGTCGCAGTAGACGTCGTTGAACTCAGCGAGCCGGCCGGAGGCGACGGTCGGGATCATTTCCTCTGTCAAGAGGTCAAGGTAAGCCGCCCGTGACAGGTCGGGCGGGAACGCGTGTGCTCCGAGAAAGGTGCTGACGATCTCAATCGGGTGGGTGAGATCAGTGCACGGTTGACCTCAAGCATGCGGAGCTCCGCCGCGGTCGACAGGCCGTAGCCGCTCTTGCTTTCGACGGTGGTCGTGCCGAAGGAGAGCATCTCATTGAGGCGATCGGTGGCGCTTCAACGAGTTCTTCCGCGGATGCGTGCTCGAGCATTGCGACGGTTGCAAGAATGCCGGTACGGCTCCCGCGTGCCTCGGGTTCCGTATTCGACATACCGCGCACCTTGTGGCTATATTCCTCGACCCTCGAGCCGTGGAACACAAGATGTGTATGGCAGTCGACGAAGCCGGGCGGCACGATGCCGCCTCGCGCGTTGATGCGGGGCACGCCGCTGAGGTCATAATCAGTTGCAAGCGCAGTCTGGGTGCCAACGGCCGCAATGCGGCCACCCGCGATTGCGACCGAAGCACCGGGTGAGAGCCCAATGCCGTCGACCGCAGCGGCAGCGCAGGTGAGCACCTGTGCCGCATTGTCAACGATTGCAGTCAGCGGTGGAGTCACGCCGCCGACCACGTTGATTCAGCCTTCGTCTGGACCGAAGGTCGCCTCACGCGTCCACCACAATGGCACCTGCACGTGGTCGCGGGCGAATAGCCGGTCGGCGGTGCGCCGCGCGATCTCGTAGCCGGCCTGGGCGTGGCGAACGACCCCGATCCCCGAGTCGGTTGTCAAGCACGCGTCGAGTCGGAGATCCGCCTCGCCGAGCCGTCCGCGATCATCGTGACGCCGGTATGGACGGCTCGCCCATCGCGTAGTTCGCCTGAATCGCTACCAGATCGCGCCATCGCCGAGGCATTGAGGAGCCCGTTCAGGTACGGCCAGTCCGAGATCAAGTCGCTGCCGTCCGGCATGTTCTCGGACTCGAAAGTCGGGTTGACGATCGAGCCAGAATCGAGATTGTCGCGCGAGAACGCCACCGGGCCCTTGAGCGCACCGCTGCGCATCAGCTCGTTGACCTTAAGGCCAAAGCTCTTGCGCTGGCCGAAGCCAAGGTAGCAAATGCGTGCCGGCAGGCCCTCGATCGGAATATGCTCGCGAGCGAGGCGGATCCATCGGGTGACAAGTGGTCGTCGGCGAAGAGATCCAGTACGACATCGTCAAGACGGGCGAGATCGGCCGGCTCGCGCGATATACACAACCACCGGAACGGGCCGCGCCCCTCGCAAAAAAGTGGGCGCATGTAGGCGGCTACGAACCCCGGGATCCTCATCGCCTCGGCTCGGGCATACCGGCATCGCGCGCTTCCTTACGCAGTGATTGCCGTACTCGAAGACCTGCACCCCTTGATCGAGATAGCGGTTCATTAGCGTTAGGTGCTCGATCATCGATGCGCGCGGCTCTCTTTAGGTAGTCCGCTCGGTCGCTACGGCGCAGCGCCCGCGCCTCGGCGACGGTGAGTCCATCCGGTATGTAAGCCAGCGGATCGTGCGCCGGCGTCATCTCAGTGATGATGTCTGGCTTCCAATTCAACTGCGATGCACGGCGCAGGGTCTCAACAGCATTGCCGACCAGCGCAATGCCAAGCGGCCGGCGCGCACGGGCCGCCTCGCGCGCAAGTCGCAGAGCCTCGTCGAAATCCTCAACGACAACGTCACAATAGCCAATGCGCTGCCGCCGCCGCACGACCTCGATGTCGACATCGGCGCAGATGCAGACGCCGCCGAGCATCGTCATCGCGCGCGGCTGGTTACCGCCCATGCCGCCCATGCCGGCGGTTAGCAGGATTCGACCTTTTAGGTCTCCGCCGAAATGCTGATCGGCGATCGCGACCAGCGTCTGGAAGGTGCCTTGGATCACGCCCTGCGTGCCGATGTACTCCCATGGCGCGGCGGTATACTGGGCAAACATCGTCAAGTTCTGATCCTGCAGCTCGTAGAACACCGGCCAAGTGGCTTTCATGATGTTAGTTGTCGCCATCACCACCCGTGGCGCGAGCCGGTTGGTCCGAAACACCGCCACCGGCATGCCGGATTGAACCACTAGTGTTTCGTCATTCTCGAGTTCCTTCAGCGATCGGACGATCGCGTGGTAGGACTCCCAGTTCCGCGCGCACTTGCCGATCCCGCCGTAGATGACGAGGCGGCTGGCGTCCTCGGCATTCTCCATGTTGTTCTCGAGCATCCGCAGGATGGCCTCCTGTTTCCAGCCCTTGCAGCGCAACTCGCTGCCCCCCTGGGCTCGGACTTCATGCAGAACTTGTGGTTTAGTCACGGCGCTCTCCTTTGCGGGCGCAGGGCCCTTGCACTTTTATTAGCCTAGGGTAATAATAATTGCGCTAGGGCAATGAAATGTCAAGCACATGAGTAAACGTATTTTGACCACAGCACGCCACCGGCACGACTTGGAACTGCCCGGCGGGCCGGACGATGAGCGTCCGCTTGGCGAGCGCATCAAGCAGTTCGTCCTCGCCAAGATCAATAATGGTGCTTGGCCTGAAGGCTACCGCGTTCCGTCTGAGACTGAGTTGTCCAACGCCTTCGGTACCGCGCGAATGACCGTCCATGGCGCACTCCGCGATCTTGCGACGGCCGGCATTCTCGTGCGACGCCCGCGCGCAGGAACCCGAGTTGCACCGCGCAGGCCGCAGTCGACATTTCTTGAGATCCGCAACATCCATGACGAGATAGTCGAACGCGGCCATCGTCATTCTGCCAAGGTACATCGCCTCACGGCCGAGGCGTGCGACCTGGCAACCGCGACGGAATTTGAGGTCGCACCAGGCTCAGCGGTATTTCATTCAGTGATCGTACACTTCGAGGACGATCGCCCCATTCAATTGGAGAATCGGTTCGTTAGGCCTTTGTTTGCCCCGAATTATCTTCAGCAGGATTTTACGAAGACGACGCCGAACGAATATCTGATGAGGCTTGGACCGCTCGAGGCGGCCGAGCACATCATCCAGTCGCTGATGCCGGATCGGGCGACGCGCTCTTTGCTCAAGATCCCGGCTGGGGAGCCAGTCCTGCACGTCAGGCGGCGCACGTGGTCCGGCGGCGTGGTGGTCAGCAGCGCACGTCTCATCCACCCCGGCTCGAGTTACAGCCTTATCGGGCGCTTTCGGGTGAACCGGAAGACCTCCCCTTGAACCGGGATCTTCAGCGCTTGCTGGCGCAGGCACCGCTGACGCCTTATCTGCTGGTCGCGATCGGTATCTGCATCGGACTCAACATGCTGGATGGCTTCGATATCCTCGCGATGTCGTTCGCGGCATCCGGAATCAAGGCCGACTGGCATCTGCTCGACAGCCAGCTTGGCGCGCTGCTGAGCGCTGGCCTTGTGGGCATGGGACTGGGCTCACTGACCCTGGGACCTTGTGCCGACCGCTGGGGCCGCCGCATCATTATCCTGCTATCAGTCGCGCTGGCCGGGCTCGGCATGCTGAGTTCAGCGGCCGCACGTGGCTATCTCGATTTGCTGGTCCTGCGGGTTCTCACGGGTGTCGGCATTGGCGGCACGATTGCAAGCGTCGCGGTCGTCGTGTCCGAGTACGCCCCCGACCGCTGGCGCGGTACTGCGCTCGCGATCTATGCCACCGGGTATTCCATCGGTGCGACGATCGGCGGTGTGCTTGCCACGTACGCCATTCCGCGTTACGGATGGCGTTCAGCGTTCGTTATCGGCGGCTCAGTGTCCCTTCTGCTGTTGCCGTTCGCCTGGCGTCGGCTACCGGAGTCGCTCGATTTTCTGCTCACTCGCCGCCCTCGGTCCGCGCTGCAACGAGTTAACGCACTGCTCGAGGCGATGCGACAATCCCCAATCACAGTGATGCCGGAGCCGGTCGGCGGGCAACGGGGGCACGCCTCGGTTCGTTCGCAGCTGGCGCTGCTGATGACAGCCTCGACCTTGCTCGTCTGGTTTACGTTTTTCTGCACGATGGCAGGCTTCTATTTCATCGTTAGCTGGACTCCGCGGCTTCTGAACGCCGCGGGCCTAAGCGCGAGTCAAGGCTTGACCGGTGGGGTGTTGCTGAATCTTGGCGGCATCGCGGGCTGCGCCCTGTTCGCTTTTGCCGCAGCGCACGCGGACCCGCGCCGTTTGCTGTTGGGTACCCTCATCGGCAGCGCCCTCTTGGTCGCCGCGTTCGGACTTACGATAAGCCGGCTGGACATCGCCCTCTGGACCGCACTACTGCTCGGCATCATCACCAACGCCGCGATGGCTGGCTTATACGCGGTCGGCCCGCCATTATACCCCACTGCCGTGCGGGGGACCGGCATGGGCTGGGCGATTGGCATCGGTCGCTTTGGTGCGATACTTGCGCCGTTCGCGAGCGGCACGTTACTCGATCGTGGGTGGGCACCGGCGCAGCTCTACTTCGTTTTCTCCGTGCCGTTCGCAGCCGCGGCAGTCGCGTTGCTCGTCATTGGCACAAGCTCCAGGGCACATCAGTCTTAACATCTCCGACGCCACTCTCGTAGTAATAACGAGAGAGGCATGGACTCATCTCGGACAGTGCTCGATACGGGTGATTTGTGATGGGATCGACTGGACGCTTGGAAGCGAATCCGAAGGTTTGATCGAATCTGGTCTCGCACGCTTGAGATGACCGGATGAGCGCCAAGGCAGCGGTGAGGCATCGAAGGCACCATGCTCGGCAGGGCACTCCTTGGATATGCGCCATCCAGCGGGGCTCAGCTCCGAGTGCTTCGACGCCTAGTCCCGCCTCGCCCGCCCGAGTTTTCCTCACCGGGTGTCCAGGGACGCCCGAGGTGCGTCTCGATATACCCACGAATCATGCGTCGTACCACCTGTGAAGGGGTGAGGTCCTCCTGGGCACATAGCCGTTCGAACACCGCTTTCTTGCGCGGATCAATCAGGATCGTCAGACGCGCCGTGCGCTCTTCGAGGTGAACGACTTTAGTGGTTTTCATTTACATACGAATTACATCGTAGGATAATAAAAGCATAATCCGAGTGGAATCACTGCGCAACATCCTCGCATCGCGGTCCGTCGGCGGGATTCTAGCGCCAGCTCGGATGTGGTCGACGGATCACAAGGCGACCCCTGAAGGGCGCGCCGCGGGGAAAGCGAAATGAGCCATCCGGTGCAAGATCGTTGGTGATGTCGCTCGCGAGTCCTTCGTGCCTGAGTCAATTGGCCGCTGGCGGCATTGCACTATTGCTCGCGCTCGCGGCGTTCGGAATTTTCGCTGCGCGCAGACCGCTCGGAGTGCGGCTGACCTACGCCGCCTGCATGCTGATCTCATCCGGGCTTGCAGGCGTGGCGCTCATCGCCCTGCTCGCACCGCATTCTCGGCTCGAGTCCATCGAAATTCCCCTCGGACTGCCGCTCGGGCGAACGCTCTTGGGCTTCGATGCGCTGAGCGCCGCGTTCGCCGTCATCGTCAATGTGGCGACAGCAATCGTCAGCGGGTACGCAATTGGCTATGGCGGGCACGCCCGCGAGCCACAGCGGGTCGTGCCGTTCTACCCGGCCTTCATCGCCGGCATGAATCTGGTGCTGCTCGCACAAGATGCGTTTTCGTTTCTCATCGGCTGGGAATTTATGTCACTCGCATCCTGGGCGCTCGTGATCAGCGACCACCGTTCCAGTGAAAACCGACGTGCAGCACTCCTTTATCTCATCATGGCGACGGGGGGGCTCTCACGCTGTTGCTGGCGTTCGGGTTGCTCGCTGGCCCGGAAGGCGGATACGCGTTCGAGACGATCCGACGCTCCGGCGCATCGGGCATGGGCGCGATCGTTCTCGTCCTCGCGCTCGTGGGGGCCGGCTCCAAAGCAGGTCTCGTGCCGCTCCATGCCTGGCTGCCGCTCGCGCACCCGGCCGCGCCGAGTCACGTTTCGGCACTGATGAGCGGGGTCATGACGAAAGTGGCCGTCTATGGTTTTGTGCGGCTGGTCTTCGACCTCGCGGGGCCTCCGTCGTGGTGGTGGAGCGTTCCGGTGCTGGTCATTGCCGGCATCACGGCACTCCTGGGTGTTCTATATGCGTTGATGGAACACGATCTGAAGCGCCTGCTCGCGTACCACACGGTCGAGAACATCGGAATCATCTTTATCGGTCTGGGACTTGCGCTCGCGTTCGAGGCGACGGGACTGGGCGTGGCCGCGGCCCTCGCGCTCACCGCAGCGATCTTCCACGTGTTCAACCATTCCCTCTTCAAGAGTCTGCTATTCATGGGGTCCGGCGCGGTACTGAATGCCACCGGTGAGCGGGATATGGAACTCCTCGGAGGCTTGATTCACCGCATGCCGGTCACCGCACTGGCGTTCCTCGCCGGATGCATCGCCATCTCCGCGCTGCCACCCTTCAACGGGTTCGTCTCCGAGTGGCTCACCTTTCAGGCGATTCTTGTCAGTCCGCAACTGCCGCAGTGGGTTCCGAGACTTCTGGTGCCGGCCATCGGTGCCACGCTTGCGTGCTCGGCGGCGCTCGCGGCGGCCTGCTTCGTCAAGGCCTTCGGAATGACGTTTCTGGGCCGGCCACGAGCTGATGCTGCCAAGACCGCCCGCGAGACGGATTATTGGTCCCGATGCGCCATGCTGACGCTCGCAGCACTCTGTCTGCTCGCCGGAATACTACCGGGCCTCGTGATTGACGCCCTTTCCCCCCTGACACAGATGCTCGTCGGTGCGCGGCTCGCGCCGCAAGCGACACAGCCCTGGTTGCGGATTGTGCCCATCGACCCCGCACGCAGTGCGTACAACGGCGCGCTCGTCTTCGTCATGATCCTGATCGCAGCCGCCGCCACGGCTTTTGCGGTGCGCCGGTTTGCCTCCCATGTCCTGCGACGCTCACCAGCGTGGGACTGCGGGTTCCCGGACGCGAGCCCCGCGACACAGTACACGGCCGGAAGCTTCGCACAGCCCATCCGGCGTGTGTTTGGAAGCGTCGTGTTTCGTGCGCGGGAGCATGTCGTGATGCCGACGCCCGGTGATACGTCCGTGGCCAGACTGCGCGTCGATTTGCACGATACGATCTGGGAAGCGCTCTATCTACCGGTGATTCGCGCGGTCAACACAATCGCCGATCGCTTGAACCAAGTGCAATTCCTGACGATTCGAACCTATCTGACGCTCGTATTCTCGGCGCTGGTCCTGCTGCTGATTGTGGTCGGAGCGTGGCGATGATGATCACCTGGCTCACACAGCTTACGCAGGCCGCCCTCGTGCTCCTTCTCGCGCCGCTCTTGTCGGGTATAACGCGCAAGATAAGGGCCCGGCTCCTGCGCCGACAGGGTCCGTCCATCGTTCAGCCATATCGCGACCTCGCAAAACTGATCCGCAAAGAGGCCGTCGTCGCCGAGAATGCATCGTGGCTGTTTCGTGCCGCCCCCTATGTGGTATTTGCGACGACGTGGGTCGCCGCCGCGTTGGTCCCCACCTTTGCAACGGGGCTCACGTTAAGTGCGTCCGCAGATCTCATAGTCATCGTCGCCCTGCTCGGCACCGCGCGTTTTCTGCTTGCGCTAGCGGGACTGGATGTCGGTACAAGTTTCGGCGGGATCGGCTCAAGCCGCGAAATGATGTTCGCCTCGCTCGCGGAGCCGGCCATGCTGATGGCGGTTTTCACGCTCTCGCTGTTCGCAGGTTCAACTGAGCTCTCCTCGATCTCAGCGTACATGCTGGGGCCCAATGCGGGTCTCAGCATCTCGCTCGCGCTCGCATTCGTAGCGCTCGTCATCGTATCGCTAGGAGAAAACGCCCGAATTCCCGTCGACAACCCCGCGACGCATCTCGAGCTGACCATGGTGCACGAGGCCATGATTCTCGAATATTCCGGCCGGCACCTCGCGGTGATCGAATTGGCTGCCTCACTGAAGCTTTTGCTGTACTTGTCATTGATCGCCTGCGTGTTCATCCCGTGGGGAACAACGCTAGCCGGCGATGGCGCCCTCGCCTACGCCATCGGGCTTGCCGCCTACGCGACTAAGCTGACGGCGTTGGCATTCTTCCTGGTTCTCTTCGAGACCGCCATCGCCAAAATGCGCGTGTTTCGTGTACCGGACTTCCTCGGCGTAGCGCTCATGCTGGGTCTCCTCGGCACCATTATGCTGTTCGTCTCCAGGGTGCGCGGATGACTCCTCTCGACAGCGATATTGCCCATCTGCTCGCGGGTTCCCTGGTGCTGGTGAGTTTCCTGCTGCTGTATCAGGATCGCATGTTCGCGCTGCTGAATGTCTTTGCACTCCATGCGATCGTCCTGGCGCTATCCGTCGCCTGGCAGGCGCATCTGCAACACGCACCGCATCTCTTCATTACGGCGCTGATCGCCTTGCTGTTCAAAGGCTTGATGATTCCGGCCGCGCTGCATCGAATCGTCGTACGGCTCGGAATTCACCGCACCATCGAAACCGTAGTGAGCATTGGCCCTACGATGCTATTCGGGATGGGTCTAGTTGCGCTTTCGGTCGTCGTCATGCTGCCGCTGACACAAGCCGCCGGCGCGTTTGTCAGGGAGGATCTCGCCTTCGCGCTGTCGGTCCTGCTCCTGGGATTTCTTGATGATGGTTACGCGCCGCAATGCCGTGAGCCAAGTCATCGGATTCATGTCGCTCGAGAATGGTCTCGTGCTCGCCGCGACCGGCGCCCGCGGCATGCCGCTGGTGGTGGAGATCAGCGTCGGATTCTCCGTGCTCATCGCCTTCCTCGTCATCGGGATTTTCCTGTTTCGCATCCGGGAGCGATTCGACACGGTCGATCTGCAGGCGCTCGACATGTCGCGAGGCGAATCGGAGTGAGCGTGTCCGTCGGAACGCTGGCGCTTGCCGGACTCCTCGGCACCCCCGCCATTGGCGCGCTGCTGCTTGCTGCGATCCCGACCTACCGGGTTGCGGCCGTCCTCAACATGATCCTGTGCGCGCTCACATTCGCAAGCGCGGCGCTCCTCTACTCGCACCGCCCGGAACCCTCGCTCTATTTGCTCGTCGATGACCTCAATACGGTCTTTCTCATCATCGGCACGCTGGTAGGCTTCACCACCAGCCTATTCAGCGCAGGCTACATCGCGCACGAGCTGCAATCGCGCAAGCTCAGATCGCGGGATCTGCGCTTCTATCACGCCCTGTACCAGTTCCTCATGTTCGCGATGGATCTCGCGCTGGTGTCGAACAACATCGGGCTCATGTGGGTGGCGATTGAGCTCGCGACGCTCACAACGGTCGTCATGGTAGGCATCTACCGCACCAACGCGGCACTGGAAGCGTCATGGAAGTATTTCATACTGGGCTCAGTCGGTATTGGCCTCGCGCTGTTTGGCACGATCTTGGTCTACCTCGCCGCGCAGGAACGTCTGGGCGAGGGTATGCTGGCTATGGCCTGGGACCGACTCGCGGCCCACTCGGCGGGCTTCGATCCGGCGCTGCTCAACCTGTCGTTCATATTTCTGCTGCTTGGCTACGGCACCAAGGTCGGCCTTGTGCCGGTGCATGCCTGGCTACCGGATGCCCACGCGGAGGGCCCAACGCCAATCTCTGCCGTGCTGTCGGGCTTGCTGCTCAATGTGGCGCTGTTCGCGCTGTTGCGCTTCAGGCTAATCATGGCGGGGAACCCCGCGGTCCTCTCACCCGGCCCAATGATGGTCACGATGGGAGCCCTCTCGCTGGTCTTCGCGGGCTTCATGATCTACCGCAGGCGCGACATCAAACGCATGTTCGCGTACTCCTCGATCGAGCACATGGGGATCATCACCTTAGCGTTCGGACTCGGAGGACCACTCGCGAATTTCGCCGGGCTCCTACACATGGCCATGCACAGCCTCACGAAATCGGCGATCTTCTTTGGCGTGGGATACATCTCCCAGCTCGAGGGGACACAGCGCATCGCGGACATTCGGGGGCTGACGCAAAGCGAGCCGCTGCTCGGATGGTTGCTGGTCGTCGGGGCCGTGGCGATTGCGGGGCTTCCACCCTTCGGGATCTTCACGAGCGAGTTTCTGCTCATAACCTCGACTTTTGCCCGCTCGCCGTGGCTTGCCATTTTGTTAGTTCTAGGCCTCATGATTGCGTTCAGCGCGCTCGCACTGCGCCTTCATGGCCTCGCTTTCGGAGAGACGGATAAGCGCTACGCGCTGCCCGCCTGGCGTCTCGCACCCATGGCCCTGCATCTGGGCTTGGTCGCAGTGGGCGGCATCTATCTGCCTGTAGCCGTTGTCGCATGGTTCCGTCACGTGGCTAGCCAGCTCGGGTAGGCGCCTCAATGCTCAAAGCCTTATTCGGAGATCTCTCAGCCGCCCCAACGCATCACCCGTGGCCAAGTGTCGAGGTCGATTCGGAGCGATGGCGCGGCATCGGTGAGGCGCTGCGCGAGGGCAAGCTCGACCTGCTCGGCCTCAGGGGTGATTCGGCAGCCGTGCATTGCACCCTGTATGAGCCCGCGACTCGCAACATAGTGAGCGCATCGATCGAGGTCAGCGCGAGCAAGGTCCCGTCTCTCGCAGTCTTTCACGCGCCCGCATCTCGTTTGGAGCGGACGATCGAGGATCTGTTTGGCATCGAATTTGTCGGACTGCCCGATTCACGGCCGTGGATCGATCACGGATGCTGGCCTATCCATACGCCAATGGCTGAGATGCCGCGGCCGCGCGCGCCGTTGCCGCCCTACCGGTTTCTCGCGGCACAAGGCCCGAGCCTGCATCAGATTCCAGTCGGTCCGGTGCATGCAGGAATCATCGAGCCCGGTCACTTCCGCTTCACGGCGAGCGGCGAAACCGTTGTCCGCCTCGAGGAGCGTCTAGGCTATACCCACAAGGGCATAGAAAAACTGCTCGACGGCAAGTCAATCGACGAAGCGGCACGGGTTTCGGCGCGCGTGTCGGGGGACAGTACGGTGGCATATTCGTTCGTCTTCGCCCGCGCCGTGGAAGAGGCACTCCAGTTTCAGCCGCCGCCGCGCGCGGTGTGGCTACGCGCGGTGATGGCGGAGCTCGAACGGATCGCGAATCACCTGGGCGACATCGGTGCCATTTGTAACGACGCTGCGTTCTCGATGATGCACGCGGAGTGCGCCATCCTGCGCGAAGTGGTATTACGAGCATGTGCCGTCGCGTTCGGCCATCGTCTGATGATGGATCTCATTGTCCCGGGCGGCGTCGCCGTGGATCTCGAGCCTGCCGGACAGGAGGCGATCCTCGGCATGACGCGGCGGGTGCGGCGGCAATTCCCCGAGCTGATCGAACTCTACGACAACACGGCCTCACTTCAGGACCGCACGGTCGGCACCGGTGTCGTGTCCGCAGCGCTCGCTGCGCAATTCGCTGCGCCCGGATACGTCGGGCGCGCGTCCGGACGCTCATTTGATACCCGACTCGCCCTGCGCTACGCCCCGTATGACGTGGCACCGATCGAAATCGCCGTGCGGGCCGAAGGCGATGTCGATGCGCGCGTCTGGGTAAGGATCCGGGAAATCCTACTCAGCATCGGTTGGCTCGAGGCAGCGCTCGCCTCCATTCCACCCGGCCTTTTGCGTTTGCCGGTCAACACCGCGGCCGGTACAAGCGTCGAGGGCTCGGCCCTGGTCGAGGGATTTCGCGGCGACATTCTTGGGTACGTGCGCATCGGCCCGGGAGGGCGCATCGAGCGCTGCCACTTACGCGATCCGTCATGGTTTCTGTGGCCGCTCTTGGAAGCTGCCATCGAGGGCAACATCGTTGCGGACTTTCCGTTGTGCAACAAGTCGTTCAATTGCTCCTATTCCGGGCATGATCTGTAGTTGCGGCAAGGCTCAGTAAAATATGCGAAGGCGTCTGTTCAAGAACCTCTTCAACGCACCATGCACCGAGCCCGTGGGCGAAGGGACGACGGCGCTACAGGTCGCGGGCGCTGAGCTTCGAGGCGCCATAGAGCGAAGCCTCGGGCGCAGTCTAGCGATCCGCGAAATCGATGCGGGTTCCTGCAACGGCTGCGAGCTCGAAATCCACGCACTCGGCAACGCCTTCTACGATATCGAGCGCTTCGGTATCCGCTTCGTGGCCTCCCCGCGCCATGCCGACCTGCTGCTCGTGACCGGCCCTGTCACGCTCAACATGCGCGAGGCCCTGGAGCGCACGTATGCTGCAACTCCGGCGCCCAAGTGGGTGGTTGCGGTCGGCGACTGTGGTGCCGGCTGTGGGGTGTTCGCAGACAGCTATGCGTGCGTGGGTGCGGTCTCGAAAGTGATTCCCGTCGACCTCGTGATTCGCGGCTGCCCGCCGACCCCGATGGACCTTCTGCAGGGATTGCTCGAACTCTTAATCGGCGGCGCCCGCTCGGTGTGAGCGCCCAGCACTCATGAGCGTCTACTGCCCACTGCGAACCCGTGACACGAAAGATTCTCAATATTTTCGTGCCGTCGGTGCAATCGTCTGAACGTCGCCCGAGAGTGTTGCGAGATGAACCGGCCGATAGTCGAGCCGCACCGCGCCGTAGCCATCCACCCATGCAAGGGTGTGATTGAGCCACGCGGCATCGTCACGGCTTGGAAAGTCCTGCCCCGCATGTGCCGTCGTATCGATTTCTACTGTGATCTCCCGCAGGGTGCGGTCCTGGTCGCGCGTCACGCGCGTCCGCCACGCCGTACCCCGCCCCGGACCGCCGGCTTCGACGCTTGGTCGGGGGGTGTCCAGGGCTGCCCGGTCCGCTCCTCGATATAACGGCGAATCAAGCGCCGCACCACCTGGGAGGGGGTGGCGTCCTCTTCCGCACACAAGCGTTCGAACAACGCCTTTTTGCGCGGATCGACGAGGATCGTCAGTCGTGCGGTCCGATCTTCGAGTGCCACGGCCATCCTTCAGCTAGCGACAGGGTACCTGTCTGCCATTATAATCGAACACGAATCCGCATAACACCCATTGTGATGCCACTTATCCATTCATCGCTCAGCGCGTGCCTCGTGCTGATCGCTCTCTGGGGCCTCCTCGGCCTCGCCGGACTTCTGCGCCCCATGAGCGTGGGTTTTGTGGGGCGGACGCTCTTTCCGCTGGGGGCCCTGTGTGGCGCGGCCCTTGCGATCGTTGCGGCGGTGAGCCTCGCGGCACCTGCCGAGCAGCTGACGCTTACCGTCGGACTGCCCGACCTGCCGATGCACATGCGGCGCGATGCGCTGACGAGCCTCTTTCTCCTGTTGCTCGGGGCCGCCTCGGCGGGCATCTCGGTCTTCGCTGCGGGGTACTTTCGACGTGGCCACGGCACTGCGCCCGGCCTGTTGTGCCTGCAATACCATGTATTCCTGGCCAGCATGGGTTTGGTGCTGCTGGCCAATGATGCCTACGCGTTCATGGTGGCGTGGGAAACAATGGCGCTCTCGTCCTACTTTCTGGTCACCGCGCAACACGGTCTCGCGGAGATCCGTCGCGCGGGCTTTCTCTACCTGCTGATCGCGCACGTCGGCGCGATCGCCATCCTGTTGAGCTTCGGCGTGATGCAGGGCGGCAGTTGGCAGTTCACCTTCGATGCCATGCGCGGCGCACACCTCGCGCCGCAATGGGCCGCGACCGCCTTCCTGCTCGCACTGTTCGGTTTCGGGGCGAAAGCCGGGCTCGTGCCCCTGCACGTGTGGCTTCCTGAAGCGCATCCGGCCGCCCCCTCACCGGTCTCGGCGCTCATGAGCGGTGTGATGCTGAAAACCGCCGTCTACGGCGTACTGCGCGTGACCTTCGATCTGCTGGGGCATGCGCAGTGGTGGTGGGGCCTCGTGCCCTTGAGCTTCGGGCTCTTCAGCGCGCTGTACGGTGTGGTGTTCGCCGCCGCCCAAACCGACATGAAACGACTGCTCGCGTACTCTTCGATCGAGAATATGGGCATCATCTTTACCGGCCTCGGGCTTGCGATCATATTCCTCGGCGTCGGCATGCCCTCCCTCGGCGCACTCGCCCTGATCGCGCTGTTGTATCACAGCCTCAATCACGCGTTCATGAAGAGCCTGCTATTTCTCGGTACGGGAGCTGTTTTACATTCGACCGGTGAACGCAACCTCGGGCGCCTGGGCGGACTGATCCATCGCATGCCGTGGGTCGCCTGGCTCACCCTCATCGGTGCGCTCGCCATGGCCGGACTCCCCCCGCTGAACGGCTTCGTCTCCGAGTGGCTCCTGCTACAGTCGTTTCTCTTCTCGAACGAAGTGCCCCGGCCCTTCATCAACATGCTGCTTCCGCTCGGGGCTGCGCTCATCGCGCTTGCCGCCGCGCTTGCCGCCTATGTCATGGTCAAGTTCTTCGGGGTGATCTTCCTCGGCCAGCCGCGCGAGGCGAGCTTGAGCCGCGCACACGATGCGGGCGTGCTCGAGCGCATCGGGCTCGTCTGGCTCGCGCTCGGCTGCTTCGCATTGGGCCTGCTGCCAACGCACGTGATCGGCGCGCTGCGCAGCGTGGTCGAGCAATTGAGTGGCGCCGCACTCCCGAGCGCGCACGCTCCCTGGTGGCTCCTCGTGCCGTTGCCGGAACGGCGCGCCTCCTATTCCCCGCTCGTCTTCTTCCTTGCGATCGCCGCAGTCGTCGTGGTCACGATGTTCGCCGTGCGGCTCTTCTATCACCGTCGGGTGCGTCGCGCGCCGCCGTGGGATTGCGGATTCGGAGGCTTAAATGCGCGGATGCAGGACAGCGCGGAAGGCTTCGGTCAGCCGATTCGCCACATTTTCGGGCCTTTCTTTGCGATGAAGCGCGAACTGCCCTCCCCGTTTGATCACGCACCGCGCTACCGTGTCACGGCAGGGGACCGGATCTGGCTGGCGCTGTACCTGCCGCTCGGCACCCTCGTGCGGCGCGTGGCGGATACCGTCGTATGGTTGCAGCAGGGGCGCATCTCCACCTACCTGCTCTACAGTTTCGTGACCCTCGTCGTGCTGCTGGCGCTCGTCGTATGAAGCCGATCGAGATTATCACCCAGGTGCTCGAGTTGATCGCGGCGCTCGCCGCGGCGCCGCTCTTTCTCGGCTGGATCAACCAGTGTCGCGCGTGGCTGCAGAACCGTCGCCCGCCGAGCCTGTGGCTGCCCTACCGCGGCATTCGCAAACTCTTTCACAAGGATGCCGTGATCGCCGAACGCGCATCCCCGTCTGTTTCGCATGGCGCCCTACATCGTGTTCAGCGCGATGGTCCTCGCCGCCGCGATCATTCCCTCGATGGGCACGGAGCTGCCCTTCACCAAGGCCGCGGATGCCATCGCGCTCGTGGGGCTGCTCGCCACGGCACGAGTCTTTTTATCGCTCGCAGCGATGGACATCGGCACCGCCTTCGGCACGCTCGGAGCGCGCCGCGAGATGATGGTGGGATTCCTCGCCGAGCCCGCCCTGCTGATGGTCATCTTCGTCGCCTCCCTCATTTCGGCAACCACCGCGCTGCCCGCCATCACTGAGAATCTCGCCACGCAACATCTCGGGCTCTATCCGAGTCTCGCCTTCACGGCGGTCGCCTTCACGATGGTGTTGCTCGCCGAAAATGCGCGCATTCCCATCGACAATCCGGCGACGCATCTCGAACTCACGATGATTCATGAGGCCATGATGCTCGAGTACTCGGCACGCCACCTTGCGCTCATGGAGTGGGCGGCGGCTCTCAAGCTCTTCAACTACGCGTGCATCGGCTTTGCGCTCTTTATCCCCTGGGGAGTCTCGACCGGCGAGGGCGGTCCTCTCGCACTTCTCGCCTCGATTCCGCTGCTCGCCGCTGAAGCTTGCGGTGGCCGGCGCCGCCCTCGCCCTGATCGAGACGCTCTCGGCGAAGCTGCGCGTGTTTCGTGCACCGGAGTTTCTCGCCGTCGCCTTCCTATTTGCGGTGCTGGGCCTGCTCGTGCACCTGCTGCTGGGAGCTTAGAAGCGATGGCCGGCGTCCCCTTCGATCTGCAACTGCTGAACCTCTGTGCGGCGCTGCTGCTGTTGCTTTCCTTTGCGATGCTCGCGCAGCGGCGCATCGTGAACCTGGTGAACCTCCTAGCCGTACAGGGCACGGTGCTCCTGGTCGCGACACTTCTGCTCGCGTGGCGCACCGGCGAGCATCATCTGTATGTGTCTGCGGCGCTCACCCTCGCGCTCAAGGTGGTGCTGCTGCCCTGGATTTTGCACCGGCTCATTCGCCGCCTGCAGGTCTACTGGGACACCGAGCCGCTGCTCAACATCTCGGGCACCATGCTCGTGGGCTTGCTGGTCGTCGTGTTTGCCTTCGGCCTGGCGCAGCCGATCTCAGCGCTAGCCAGCACCGCCACGCGCAATTCCATCGGCATCGCGGTCGCCGTGATCCTGCTGTCCTTCGTCACGATGATCACGCGGCGCAAGGCGATGTCGCAGGTGGTTGGCTTTCTCTCGATGGAGAACGGGCTGTTCTTCGGCGCCATGAGCGCCACCTACGGCATGCCGATGATCGTCGAGTTCGGGGTCGCGCTCGATGTCCTCGTCGCCGTGCTGGTGCTCGGCATTTTCTTCTTCCAGATCCGCGAGCAGTTCGACAGTCTGGATCTGCATCATCTCGAGTCGCTCAAGGAGAGCCATTCACTCGAGCGAGACTCAGTCCCTCGAGGAGGATGATTAACGTGGAGTTCCTGCTCCTGCTCGCAAGCCCCCTCGCCGGCGCACTCCTCCTGGGCGTCTTCGGCGCGCGGCGCTGGGCGCCTGAGCTGAATGTGGCCATGAGCCTCGTCGACATTCCTCGCCGCCTGCGCGCTCACGGCGCGCGTCGTCGGCGAAGGCAATCTCCTCGTGGCGCGCGAGCAGTTCTTCATCGATCCCTTCAACGTCTTTCTCGTCACGCTCACCGCCTTTGTCGGACTCACGACCTCGCTCTTCTCGCGGCCCTACATGCGCGTGGAGCTCGATCACGGGCGCGTGAGCGCGCCGCGGCTGCGCCTGTATCACAGCATGTATCAGCTCTTCATGACGACCATGCTGATTGCGCTCACGACCAACAACATGGGGCTTCTGTGGGTCGCCATGGAAGCGGCAACGCTTTCCACCGTGCTGCTGGTCACGCTGTACCGGACGCCGGCGAGTCTCGAGGCCGGCTGGAAGTACTTCATCCTCTGCGGCGTCGGTATCGCCCAGGCGCTGTTCGGCACGATTCTGCTGTACTTCGCCGCCGAGAAGATTCTCGGTGCGCGAAGGAGTGACCGCGCTCCTGTGGACGCACCTGAATGCGGTGAAGGGGCAGCTCGAGCCCACCGTGCTTGAGTCTCGCGTTCGTCTTTCTGCTCGTCGGCTACGGCACGAAGGTGGGCCTCGCGCCGCTGCACAACTGGCTCCCCGATGCGCATGCGGAAGGCCCCACGCCGATCTCCGCGGTGCTCTCGGGGCTGCTGCTCAATGTGGCCATCTACGCGGTCGTGCGCTGCAAGGTGCTCGTCGAAGGCTCGCTGCACTCGCAGCTCCCCTCGCGGATGCTCATGGGTTTCGGGCTGCTCTCGGTCGTGCTCGCGGCGTTCTTTCTCTGGCGTCAGCGCGACATCAAGCGGCTCTTCGCCTACTCCTCGATCGAGCACATGGGGATCATCACCTTCGCCTTCGGCATGGGCGGGCCGGTCGCGAATTTCGCCGCGCTCCTGCACATGACGGTGCACTCGCTCACGAAATCGGCGATCTTCTTTGCGGTCGGGCACGCGGCGCAGAAAGCCGGCTCGCAGCTGATGGAGAACATCCGCGGACTCATCACGCTTGAGCCCCACGATCGGCTGGGGCCTCATGATGGGGTCGCTCGCGATCCTCGGCATGCCCCCGTTCGGCGTCTTTGCGAGCGAGTTCCTGATCCTCACCACCGCGATGCGAGAGCAGCCCTGGGCGACGCCGATCCTGCTCACCGCACTCGGCGTCGCCTTCGCCGCCATCTTCGGGCGCGTGCAGCCCATGGTGTTCGGTGAGACGACCGCGAAGCGCCTGCCGCACCCGCCGGCGCTGCTGCCGGTCTTTGCGCATCTGGCCATCGTGCTCGTGCTCGGCCTCTATATACCGCCGTATCTCGCGGACTGGTATCGCGCGGCGGCGCGCCTGATCGGAGGCGAGTGAGATGGCGCTGCGAGCCTGGTTCGCGCGAAGCGACGCCCAACCGGGCGCCCCGGGGCTGCGCGCGCTCACCGTCTCGCGCGAGGAGTGGCGCGCAGGTGGCCGCAGGATTCGGCCGCCGCAGGCGGCAGACTCGCTGGCGCTCTGGGCGAGCGAGGACGTGCGTGCCGCGCCCATCGTTCGCGCCGCGTTTCTCGCCGAACGCAGCGGCCTTGTGCTGAGCCTGCCGGTCGCCGATCCTGCACAGCGCCGTACCCGGGACTCGAGGATCTCTTTCCTGCCGCCGCACGCATGCAGCGGGCGCTGGCAGACCTGTCGGGATTGCGTTCCACCGATTCGGATACCCGCCCCTGGCTGCGCCACGCGGCATGGCCGCAAAGCTATCGGCCGCTGATCGATCCGCAACCGCCGTCTGCTGCCGACTGCCGAGCCGGCCATCGACGCCTATGAATTCGTGCGCGTCGAGGGCGAGGGCGTGCACGAGATTGCCGTCGGTCCCGTGCACGCCGGCATCATCGAGCCGGGGCACTTCCGATTCTCGGTCGTCGGCGAGAAGGTATTGAGGCTCGAGGAGCGCCTGGGTTACGTGCACAAGGGCATCGAGCGGCGCTTCACCGCAGCTGCCCATCCTCGAAGGCCATCGGCTGGCCGCGCGCGTGTCGGGGGATTCGGCCGTCGCGTTCTCCTGGGCGTACTGCCAGGCGCTCGAGGGCATCTCGGATACGCAGATTCCGCCGCGCGCCGCGTGGCTGCGCGCGCTGTGCCTGGAACTCGAACGCGTCGCAAATCACCTCGGGGACCTGGGCGCGCTCGGCAACGATGCCGGATTCGCCTTCGGTCTCGCGCAGTTCTCGCGCCTGAAGGAACACCTCCTGCGGGCCACTCAGGAGGCGCTCGGGGAGCGCTACCTGATGGACGCCATCGTGCCCGGCGGGACACGCGCAGACCTCGACACGAGGCCGGCGTCACGACGGCTCGCCATCTGTGTGCACGAGCTGGCAGACGAGGCGCTGACCCTGCGTGCGATCTACGACGAGCACGAGGGCGTGCGCGATCGATTCACCGGCGCCGGTGTCGTCGCTCCCGAGCTCGCCGCGCGTCTTGGGACTCACCGGCCTCGCCGGTCGCGCGAGCGCCCAGGCGTTCGACCTGCGCGTCGACCTGCCGTGCGAGCCGTACACGGAACTTGCGCCGGTGAAAATGGGACGGAGCGAAGGGGATGTGGCCGCGCGCGTCGCAGTGCGCTTCGATGAGCTGCAGGAATCCTGTCGTCTCATCCGGCGCATTCTCGGCACGCTCCCGATGGGGCCCCACCGGGCACCAGTGCGCGTGCCCGCCGATCGGAGCCGTCGGAGCAGGACTGATCGAAGGCTGGCGCGGTCCGGTGTTCGTCGCGCTCGAAGCGGGACCCGGCGGGCGCGATCCGCCGCTGTCACCCGCACGATCCGTCGTGGCAGAACTGGCCGGTGCTCGAGCACGCCATCATCGGCAACATCGTCCCGGATTTCCCGCTCATCAATAAGTCCTTCAATCTCTCCTACAGCGGCCATGATCTGTAGCTCGCCCCTCATGCTGAAGACACTGCGTCAGATTGCATCGATCGGCATCGTCTCCGAACCGCCGCCGCAGGCGGATGAGAGCTTGCGCATTCGCGACGCGTCTGCAGGATCAGCATTCGTGCCGTGCTCGGTCGCGCGCTGTGCATCCGTCACATCGACGCCGGCTCCTGCAACGGCTGCGAGCTCGAGATCCACGCCCTCAACAACCCCCTCTACAACCTCGAGGGGCTTGGGATCCGGTTCGTCGCCAGCCCCCGGCACGCCGACCTGCTGCTGGTCACCGGACCGGTCTCGAAACACATGGAAGTGGCCCTGCGCCGAACCTATGAGGCCACGCCCGACCCCAAGCTCGTGGTCGCGCTCGGCGACTGCGGCTGCACCGGCGGCATCTTCGGTGAGAGCTACGCCAGTTGCGGGCGCGTTTCGAACGTCATCCCCGTCGATGTCGCGGTGCCGGGCTGCCCGCCGAGCCCGACGCGAATCCTGCAGGGCATTCTTACTGCCATTTCACGCTCTGCCCCAACGACAGTGGACACCCAAGTTCATTCATGAACCACGTAGCGATCGCTCCTTGCGAGGTCAGAGAGAATGGCACAGGGCAAGCGTAGGCTGCGCGAGATTCCGAGTCCGGGTGCGCGCAAAGACGTCATCCTCGTTGATGCCTACGAGCGTAAGTGTGCGGCACCCGAACTCGCCACTGCGCACTTCTATCACGAAGTTTGGCGGCGCTTGAGTGTGCGCGGAGTGCTCGTCGTCAATGTCTTCGGCAATGCCTACCAGCGGCTCGCGCACGCCGCGTTGATACGCGGCGTATTCGGCGAACGGGTGATGTTGCTGCCCGTTCGCGAATACGAGAATCTCATCGTCCTCGCGTTTCGTACCGATGCCCCGGTACATGATTGGGAACGGCTCGAACGCCGGGCAAGCACCCTCAAGGGACGCCTTGGACTGGATTTCCCGTTGTATTTACGCACGATGCTGCATTCCTTCGCAGAGACTGCGCCGTGCGGTCCGACGTGAAACGTCTGCCCACTGATCGACCGCGACTCTTTGCAATCGACGGCCCGTTCCCCGAGGAACACAGCGTGCTGCGTCTCCTCGAGCCGCCGGGCAGTTGTCCACAGACACTGTGGCAGCGCGTGTTCGATGGCAGTTATGACAAGCCGTTCATTGTTGATAGCGGGCTGTTGCGATTTTTGCACTTCGACCTGCAATGCGTGCAAAGTGCCATGCATCTGGAGGATCCGGATACATTGAGCCTTGCCTACACGCGCAAGATGATGGCGTTCCTGCTCTTCAATCATGCACCTCGGCGCATCCTGCTGCTCGGCCTCGGCGGCGGCTCACTCGCGAAATTTTGCTACCGGCGTCTGCCCTGCTCCGCGGTCACCGCGGTCGAAGTCAATCCCGATGTTATTGCGCTGCGCGAGGAATTTCTGATTCCCCCCGACGATGATCGCTTTCGCGTGATCCGGGCGGACGGCGCAACCTATGTGGCGAGACTGCCACCTTGCAAAGATGTGATCCTGGCGGATGCCTGTGATCGCGTGGGCGTCGCCCCACAGTTCGACGCCGTCGAGTTCTACGAGAACGCCCGGCGCTGCCTCTCCCGCGGAGGCGTATTCGTTGCGAACATGTGCGGCGATTTATATGACCGCGCCGCGCACTTTCTGAAGATACGCGATGTGTTTGGCGATGAGTTCATGACGTTGCCGGTGAGACCGGACCGCAACGTCATCGTGTTTGCATTCAAAGAACGCCGGCCTGAAATCGATTGGGACCGCCTTGAAGAAGCCGCGGTCGATCTCAAGCGCAGATTGGGCCTCGAATTCCCGAGATACGTGCTCGACTGGAAGCTACGCCGATGGCAGTACGTATTCAATTGACGGCCCTGCGGGTTCGGCGTCGTCGCGGTTTCATCACATGATCGATATCGTACCGACGATCCTTTAGGTCGATTGTTCCCATTGGCGTCGTGGCTGGGTGCCGTAGGCGCATTGGCCGGGCGTTCACGGGCGTCCAACGCCGTCGAATAATATCTTGCCCTCGCGACGCCGACACTCGTCGAAGTCTCACTAAGCTTCGAGTTGTTCCCATCGATGCCTTGCGGTTTCAAGCAACGTCTCGAACGCCGAATCACCACGAAGCGATTCGAACGTAGGATCGTGGCGAGCAAGAAAAGGATAATTGACGAGCCCCGGTCAACTGCGATCCGCAACCACTGTATTGCAGACTCCCGCCCGCCCGCCAAGGCAAAGCCTTCTGCGAGAAAGCGCGGGAATACGTCAGTCGCGCGCGCAATAGCCCCGATCTGTGGGGTTATCTCTACCACGGCTTCACCGGATCGGCCTGCGGCCGCGTTTGCCAGAAAGAACGAGAGCCGCGCTGGGAGGGCGTCCCGCTGATCTGGAGGGAAAGCCTTCAGCAGCGCGCCCACGTCGTCATGTCGGCGATTGAGGATCAGGACCCAAGCGAAGAACAGGCGCGCCATCGGGTTCGACTGATCCATCTCGAACATCTGCCGGTAGGGATTGATCGCCGCCTCCAGGTTGCCCTCCATGATTTCTGCAAATCCCGCTCGTTTCTAGGAGTCCTTATGATGAATCCTCGCATCGTCGTCGATGCTCCCGTCGCTCAGTCGTCGTGGTCCCGCTTTACGCTTGCCGGAATCAATGCCACCAACGCGACGCTACCTACAACCGCGAACACCGCGCCCAAGAAGAAGACGGCCGTATGTCCCACATGGTCCCAAAGCCATCCGCCGATCAGGCTCGCCGCCAAACCGCACACGCCGATCGTGGTGTTGTACCAGCCGATTGCACTGGCACGCAGCGACTCCGATACATAATCGCTTGCCAGCGCCTTGCCCACCGAACGAATGATTCCCTGATAGAGGCCATAGAACACGAACAGCACGCCGATGAACGCTATGTTGCGCGTCAATGCGAAGCCTGAGTACGTGACAAAGAAGATCCCGATCGCCAGGACCAGGAGATTCCTTCTGCCCAAGCGGTCTGACAAAAAGCCCGCTGGGTACGAGATCAGCGCGGCCACCAAGTTGAATCCCGCGTAGATCAGGATCGTCGTCGTCAGCGCGGCGCCGATATCTTTCGTCTCCAGGATGAGAAAGGCATTGCTGGAATTGCCGATGCCAAATAGCGCCGTCGCCAAGAGATATTTCCAGTAGGCCCTAGGCAATCGCTCCACGCTCAGGCCGATTTTCGATTTCACTGTTGTCTTGATGGGCTGTTCGCGTACCAAAAAGATCATCAGGAACGCAATCAATCCGGGAATGACCGCAAGATAGAAAATCCAGCGGATGGGTAGGCGCCACACTATGAGTAACAACACCGCGATCAACGGACCGAAGAAAGCACCCGCGTTGTCGCCGGCCCCTTCCAGGCCAAAAGCCCTGCCTCGGTTCGCCTGATCCACTGAGGAGGCAATGAGCGCGTCGCGCGGCGCGGAGCGCATGCCCGCGCCGAACCGGTCGATGAACCGACCGCCGAGCACGCCTTGCCATATCGAGGCTGCGCCCATCAGTGGCTTGCCGATTGCAGCCAATAGATATCCCGCCAGGGCGATGGATCTTCTCCTTTTCAGCTTGTCTGACAGTGAGCCCGACAGTCCTTGCGTGATGTTCTGAGTGGCTCCAGCGATGCCCTCCACAAGGCCGACCACGCTGGCGCTCACCTTCAATGTCTGTGTGAGGAAGATCGGCAGGACCGGTACGATCATCTCGGTTGAGATATCGGCAAATAGGCTCGAAAAAGCGAGCAGAAACGTATTCCGCGAAAGGCCAGTGAAATATCCATGTGTCTTTTGCACTGGCATGTATCGCTTAAGCCTCGCAAGGTCGACTGTTGATGAACGGGGCGTTCGGATTGTTGCTGATCTGCTGGTACCCGTGATTCTCCATCATGATCACCAGCGCGTGATCGAGTCGCGGGATGCAGGCCGCTTCGCGCACATCGGAATTCCCGATCCCGACCTGATGGGTGCATTTGTCTCGCGGGGTAACTTCAATCCTCGCCGCTGCGATCGAGTATCCTGGGTCCGGAGTTCACGCTCCGAATCCCAGGGCTATGATCACTTCTTGGCCGCTGATGCCCAGGGCGACCAGGAAGCCCCACCCGCAGTCGCAGCCGGGTTCTGCACAAAACCCACGCAATAGCAGTGCGGGCAGATCTCCGTATCGCCCGGATACAGCTTGCAGCCGTTCACCGTATCGTCATTGTTCGGCTTATCCATGTTGGGAATGAAATTGACGCAGACGCGGCACTGCTTGTCGCCGTTCGGATGGTCCTGAAATTTCAGGGCCGTCCGAACCGCCGTGTTTTGCTTGGCAAAGGCCCGCTCCGATAATCCGGCCAGCGGTGCAACCGCCAGCGCGGTCATGCCGATCTTGAGTACCTTCCGACGTGAATGCTTCGTTTTACTTTCCATTTGAATCAACCCCCCTTGATCGTAATGATCTCCTCGAGAAATCCGGCCGAACGTGACAGGATCCTTAATACGCAAGGCACATTGCCAGATATTATGAACCCATGTACTTTGTATTGCAAAGTACACCGGTTTTCCGCATCGATAATGTCGTGCTCTTCTCGTTGAGACATGGGCGATCGAAATATTTACACCCGCACTCTATAATTTTCGGCATTTCCAACCGGCACGTCCGGCACGTAAATCAAGAGGAAGCCAAAAAAAGAGCGCGGGCCGACGCTCTTTTGACTGTAGCCGGCAAATCCGGTGTTACATGCCCATGCCGCCGACGCGCCCGGCGCGCCATGCGCATGCTCATCTTCCGTCGGCCACCCAGCGGTCATGACCTGTGTCGTGAGTAATAGACCCGCAACCGAGGCGGCGTTCAGCGGAGCCAGACGCGTGACCTTGGTCGGATCCAGGATGCCCATTTCGACCATATTCCCTTACTCACCCGTCGCTGCGCTTGTAACCGAAGGTGCCTTGCCTCGCGGATTTGTCATAAATCAGGCTCTCGCGAGACATCGCAGTCGGCACCGCGTCCGCGTCGCGGTGCTCTTAGGCGACTTGGATGCCAAGGAAAGGGCCTGCAGCGAACGCGAAAGGTCCGAGGAGCCCGGCTCGTCCCCGGAGCAATCGGCGACGCGGGCCGACATCCGGCGCCTGCTCGGGGCCCGCTCAAGATTCGAATCATTCCCTACGATAGCGACACCGCACCATCATAAAATAAGGCGCTTGCAACGCTGCTCACATGGCACCTCCAATGCCAAGATTTCGTCGCCCGTGATAGTAGAGAAATGAAATGCTTCTGTGCTTGGAGTACCAAAAAACGCCGTTCATTGAGACTCGCCCATTTACGGGGAGTACGTAAATGTTAACTGCTTCTATTGTTCTATTTATGTACGCTGCGCTCAGCGGGCTCGTCATGGCAGTCGGCATTTTCAGAGGTGCGAGGCCTTGGGTGCCTCTTGCGCTGGGACACGGAGTTCTCGCTGCAACGGCGCTCGTGCTGGCGCTGTTGGTAGCGATCGCGACCGGGGCCGCTGCGATCAAGTACGGTGTCTCCGCTCTGGCTTTGGCCGCTCTGGGAGGGTTCTTCCTCCTCAGCTGTCATCTGCGTGGCAAGCCTCATCCTTGGGTGGTCGTGGTGCTGCATGCACTGCTCGCTGTCGGTGGGGTCGGCTGCCTCGTGTTCGCTCTGTTGCACTGATGCGTCGCGTGACGTCAACATCGCCGCCACTGCATTTCCCTGGCAGAACGCGGCGCTTGAGCGAGGCTACAACTACTTTCGACCCCGGAATTTTTGGCTCAACTCTCACTCGCGGCGCTCCTCAAGCCGCGTTGCACAATCCAACGCCGCATCGACTATGGTCACGCCGTTGGCCGGCAATAGGTGGCGCACGTCGCGCAGGGCTTGGACCGCGCACTCGTATGCCTCCGCCGCCGCGACTAATACGACTGTGGATTCGTTCGCTGTATCGTTGCTACCCGAGTCAGCTTTGTCTCGCAAGCGTTTTAACAGGGACGCTCGGAATACGTGCTCCGGATCGCAATGAATCTGAACGAACTCGAACTTGCACTGCAGAATTTTTCCAAAGATGCGATTTGTCTCGTCTACCATTTGGAGATCCCTTTGCTTGAAGTGGTCACCGATCCACGCTGTATTAAAATCGGCCCAGAACCGCACATGGCGGCGCAATTGGCCGGCTGGGCTTCCCCGATCGCTTGCTGCGAGCGGAGAAGCCTAGCCGGTTGCCGTGCTGCTCAGAGTGGCTGGGTAATGATCTTGAGCACCTTGCCGCGCGTGCTCACCCACACCTCGTATTCATCCGTGGATCCTACGATGTCGACGGACCAATGGATGAAGTGATCCTCGCGCTCGAGCACCACCTGCAGTGCAGTGCCGCCCCCAACCGCTTGCAGCGCGATGGCTTCTGCCCGCTGGCTGCTGATGCTGGCCGCCTGCAGCGCAGGCGTTGCTGCTACGGGGGTGGGATGCGCCTGGACGGCCTGACCCATGGCAGCGGCTGCCAGCACCAGCGCGCCCAGCAGGGATGACTTTCGAATTGATTTAACGGTGAACGACATTTAAGACTCCTTGGCTTCGATTAGAAGTAAAAACGATTTAGGTACCATTCCCGATTTCATTCGGAGCTTGAGCGACTGGTTCAAACGTTCGATTCCAACCGCGCGATGCCAAGATAATCGCCCATGCTTACCGCAAACTTACGCGAGCGCATTATTGGAAAAATGGTCGAGGGCAAGCCGGATGAACCGACTTTGGGTGGCGATCTGCTCACGATCGCGCGGAATGAGTTCAGAACTCGTATTCGAGCTGGAAGCGCAGAGTTCTATCGGGTGAGTGTGCGGTCGTGCCGATTAGAAAGGCGATGTTATATGAGAGCGAGCGTTCGCGTGGCATCACCAGACGGCCAAGCACCACCGGCCCCACGCGGTGAACCTGCTCGGAATATGCCGTCCACGTCTGTTCGCTGGAGCTGAGCCTGCCGAAGGCCTGAATACCGACCTCCAGCGGCTGACTGTAGCGATATTTTATCTGGCTCTGGTAACCAAGCTGCATTGCTGGAAACTCAGAGCTTTGAAAAAAATGCGTAATGAGAAGATTGAAATTGACTTGAATCTTGCCGATATCCTTTTGAAGCAACGGCCCGAATCGTGTAGACCACCCCTCCGTCTTGCGCAGAATTCCAGGAGTTTGCGTATGGCTTCTCGACGTTGAACACCATGCCGATGTCCACAGGCCATTGACCAGGCTCGCCGATTTGAAAAATGTTCTCCCATTCAAAAGCGTCGAGGCGGGTACCGGCAGGGGACTGTTTGCGATACTCGATGTCGAATTCCGTGAACCAGTGCTGCGTCACTCCTGCGCCCAAGGCGAGCCCGGTCTCGGATTGCGCGGCCGTTGTCTCTCCAGAGGAACCCGTGCCGAAGTGCCAATCGATTTCTCGTTCACCCTGAGTCACCGTTGGAGTGAACAGGTATTCGTCGGCGCTCACAGCCCAGGCAGCTTCGGTTCCCAACACGAGCAGCAGTGCCGCAAGCGCCGGGCGTGTGGCAGGGCACTTGCGTGTCATCGGGCTTCGATCACCCCGAGCGCCGCCGCACCATCGACCCGATCCTCGCCTTGGTACACATACCGGCCGGCACTGAGCGGGCCGATGAACAGTGTGATGCGAGATTTCGGGGGAACGTGCTTTTCGCGGTTGAGGGAATAACTTTCAAACTCTTCGGGCGTGTCGTCTTGATTGTCGAGGACAATTTGAACCTTCACTCCCGCTGGGATATGCAGTTCTGCCGGAATGAATTGGTGGTTCTTGATTTGAATCAGGAACTGCGGCTCGGCCGACATCGCCGGTGACATCGCCAGAACTACCCAGGCAATTATCATTGCGCCGCTGCGTAGACCCATTGGTAGCATCCGGGATTAAAATATTGGGAGGAATCATCCGTTCCGCAGATTAATTCAAGCTTACGGCTTCGCCGCAAGTTAATGGCGCGCTGCAACAATACCAGGGTCCGTAAGCGTGGGTTCATATTGGCGCCCGACAATCGCGGCCCCGGAAAGCCATCGATGCGGCTAGAGGAAACATGCGAATACTGTTGATTGAGGACGATGCCATGGTGGGCCGTGCCTTGAAGGCCGGTCTGATGCAGGATCGGCACGCGACCGACTGGGTGCAGACGAGTGCGGCAGCCCGTTCGGCCTGGCTCGCGCCATCGGCGGAGGTGGTGCCCTATGACGCCGTGATCGTCGATCTGGGCCTGCCCGATGGCAGCGGCCTCGACCTCATCCGTCAGGCCCGGGCTCGCAAGGTCAGCAGTGTCATCCTGATCGTGACGGCGCGTGATCGGATCAACGACCGCATCGCGGGCCTGGACGCCGGCGCGGACGACTATATGGTCAAACCCATTGACCTCGAGGAACTCTCCGCTCGCTTGCGCGCCATCGACCGGCGCATCAGCGGGCGGCATGACGAGCTGCGAGTTTTCGGTGCGCTGACCATCGATGGGCCGGCCCGTGTCGTTACACTGCGAGGGGAACCGGTTTCGCTGACCGCCCAGGAATTCACGGTTCTGTTGACGCTGGCCCGCCGCCCAGGAGCGATCGTTTCGCGAACCCGGCTCGAGGAGGCCTTGTACAACTGGGACAGTGCCGTCGAGAGCAACGCCATCGAAGTGCATATCCATCGACTACGCCGCAAGCTTGGAATGCAAACCATTCAGACCCGCCGAGGGCAGGGTTACAGTCTCGGCGAGGCGCCCGCAGCATGACGGCGGCTCCCTGGTCGTTGCGTAACCGTCTCACCGTGACTCTTGGAGCGGCTACTCTGTTGATTTGGTGTGCAAGCAGTCTCTGGCTGTACCGAGCGGTCATTGACACGGCCAATCGCCTGTTCGATGCGGCGCTCGATAACACCGCCCATGCGGTGCTGGCCGTGGTGCGCAACGAGGCATCGGAGCTCACCGAAACCAAGGAGGGAGTCGGCTTCGAACTCGCAGTCATCGATCAGTCAAGCCAGACCGACACCGTTTACCAGGTGCTCGGACCCAACGGCATCATGGTGTTTCGCTCTCATGGCGCACCGATTGCACCACTGGCGGCTGCGCAGAACCGGGGCTTCGGAATTACCCGCATCGGTGGCGAAGACTATCGCGTCTTTACGCTGGCGACCGAACTGAACGCCGCAACCATCCACGTCGCGCAACCAATGTCCCGACGCATCGAACTGGCCCGTGCCGGCGCTTTGAGATTGCAGATCCCAGGCGCCGCTCTGATGCTCGCGCTGATCGGTGCCGTCGCGTGGAGCGTGCGCAAGGCAACGGCTCCGATTGTCCGCTACGCCGACGCACTGGATTCGCTGACTGCGGAGGCCGAGGTGCCGGTCGACGGCACGGAGCTCCCTCGGGAACTGCAGCCGGTGTCCCGGGCGATCGACCGCCTGATGCAGCGCGTTCGCGACTCGATCATACGCGAGCGCACTCTGACGGCCGACGCCGCCCATGAGCTGCGCAACCCCTTGGCCGCATTGCGGCTGCAAGCGCAGGTTGCTCTGCGCGCCCGAGACCCGAAGGAGCGCAATGCCGCGCTGAACGAACTATTGCTCGGAACGGACCGGGCCGCGCGCATGGTTGACGCCGTCCTCACGCTGGCTCGCTTCGACGCCAGCACCGCCGTTCAGATCAGCAAGAGCAGGGTCGAATTGGACGGTCTCGCCGAGCTCATTGCTGCCGAGTTCGCGCCTCTCGCCAATTTGCGCGGCATTGCCATCCGTGTTGTTTGCGAACCGGTGATCGTATTGGGCGACCAGGACGCGCTGGCGATTCTCTTGCGCAATTTGCTGAGCAATGCGCTTCGCTATGCGCGCAAACAAATTCGCGTTGAGATCAGCGACGGCGATCAGAAAGCGGCGATTGCCGTTCAGGACGATGGCCCCGGATTTACCGAGGAGAGTGCGACGCGGGCTTTTCATCGGTTCTTCCGCGGTCCGCAGGAGAGCCATTCATCCGAGGGGGCGGGCCTCGGATTGGCATTGGTGCTGCGAATTGCCCAGCTGCACTCTGGCAGCGTTGAGATCGGGCGTGGTACTTATGGCGGAGCCAGGGTGACCGTGACGCTGAGGTGCCTGGTACAGAACCAGGAATCGTGCCACCAGGCAGCACCTGGTGACACGATTGCCCTGGTAGAACATACGCACTGCGACTCAGGCGGTCACTGAGTAATTCGGCCGCGCAGCCGCAATTCTCAAGGCCTTGATGAAGCCCCGTTCGTACGCTGCGCGCAGGACCAGCGCGGCGGCAAGGATGCCCAGAACCAGTCCGTGGCCGTACACGATGAATTCGCCCGTCTCCGGACTTTCGGGCATCGTGCCAGCGGCAATGACCAGAAGAATTGGTCCGATCATCGCCACGGCCGCGAGCGCGCCGTAAAAGAAGTTGCTCTGGGTTTTCGTGGAAGTCGTCATGTCAATCTCCTATGAAAGTTACTCAATCGACGGAACGCAGTTTGTCAGCCGCAGGCGTAAAGTGCGGTTAGCAAGATGTAAAGGTATGAAAAGCCTTTTTCGCTGAAGGCCGCCGTTCGCGTCGTATTCACATGCACACTTACAAGGATTTACATTCCCGGCTTTCGCTGTCGCCCCCTCGCGACAGAGGCACCGCCTCGCTTGAAGAACTCTCCTGCTAGAATCGAGTCGCTCATGCCGCCCGACTCTGCACCCAAAACCTCCTCGGTCCTGCTCGTGGATGACGACGAGGAGCTTGTGGATATGCTCAAGAGTTATTTGGAGCGCGAGGGCTACTCGGTCGGCCTGGCGGCGGACGGGGAGGCCGGCGTGCGCGAGCACTTAGCGGCCGCTATGCCATCGCCGTGGTCGATATTAGGCTAAATCGCGCTCTGATCGTCGTACCGTGTCTCCCGGTTAAGGATTAGCCGACGGATGCTGCCGGATCCATGGCCAACCACGGCCGCATAGATAGCAGTACGCACACCACGCGGCGCGCTCCTCTGAGCATTCGGGGATATAAAGCAACAGCTCGCGGTCACGCTCGAGTCCGTATCCACCCTCCGCGAAGCGGGCCAGGCGAAAGGGTAGTCCCGCCGATTTCATCAAGGCGTTGAAACTCGCGATTCCCGAGAGTCCTCGCAGTCGATTGCCAGCGTCAAGTACGGATCCGCGTGCTTTCGCCTCCTCGGCCAGCGCATCGATCCGCTGACGCAAGGCCGAAAAGCGTTTCTCCGACGCATGCTCGAACAGCGGATCATCCCGATCGAACATCTCGAAATCGAGAGTAGCCCAGTCGTCCCTGGACAATCGTTCCTCGGCCAGCGGAAAGAACCGCTCGTCCTCCTCTCCCATATGCTGCCGATAGCGCTGCGTGAATTCCCGAATCACTTCTCGCGCTCTTAGCTCCGCGGCTTGCGGTTCCTCGCGCAACCGACGCACAGCCTCGCCGAACGCCTCCGTCAGCTCGTGTAGCCGAACGTGCTCGGCGGTCAGATTTCTGAGGCCAGCGCATGAGCTCGGATCGCGTCTACTCAAGAGCTCGTAGACGAGGTCTTCCTTGGGGTGATGACATAGGTCCGGATAGTCGGAGAAATATTCCCACGCCAGGCTCAGCAAATCCCTGTCCATCGGCGCGCCCGCGTCGGCGGCCGCCACTTGATCCTCGATCAACCCGAGCAAATTACTCAGGTTTCGATGCTCCAGACGCAGCAGAAACAGAGTATCCGACATCTCAATTCCTGTTTTCGCGAGGGGCAAGAAAGGGTCGAAACTGGCCTAATGTTACCAGATAACTGCCTTTCGCCATCGGCAGCTATGCATCAATGCGCCCACCCTCGCCGCCTTGGTGAGGTAGCTCACCGAATTGCTTGGTTGCCGTGTCATCGGGTGGCCTGCACGACCGCCCTTCACACGTGGTGACTGCGATTTGATTGGACTGTTAGAACTACGCAATCCTCATCGCGACGCAACTTTTGAAGTATGGTTCGCCATGACTGATCGCGACCGGGTGTCATTCATCAACACACTTGCAAATTCCGCAGATGGAACTGCTTCACTGAATAGGAATCCTTGGAATTCATCGCACCGAAAGCGCCGCAGAATTTCTAGCTGAGTTACGGATTCGACCCCCTCCGCGACGACTTTCAAATCCAACGAGTGCCCTAGCGCGATTATGGCCTTGATGATCGCAACGTCGTTCGGGTCTATGGCGATGTCACGAACAAACGTATAGTCAATCTTCACACTATCGACTGGGAAGCGCTTTAGATATGCGAGCGAAGAGTGGCCGGTGCCAAAATCGTCGATAGCCAAGGTAATTCCGTAATCCTTGATTTGCTCGAACAACTGCAACGCTTTGCCGGGACTCATCATAACGACGCTCTCGGTGATTTCGAATTCCAACAACTGGGGATCGCATCCCGTCTGTTGCAACACCTGATTCAAATCATCAAGCAGTCGCGAATCGGCAAATTGCTGGGCCGATAGGTTTATGGCCACCCGTACTGGCGGCAATCCTGCATCGCGCCATCGGGCAATATCGGCACAAACAGTATCCAGGACAAAGCTGCCAATGGAGCCGATCAGACCGACTTCTTCAGCAACGCCGATAAAGTCACCTGGCAGCAACATGCCGCGCTGCGGGTGCCGCCATCGCACCAACGCCTCGGCGCCCGCGATGCGGCTCGTCGAAATGTCCACCTTTGGTTGATAATGAACCTCGAATTCACGCCGTGCCACCGCCTGCCGCAACTCATTCTCAAGAGCGAGCCGCTCGACAGTATGCTCATTGATATCGCTTGAATAGAATTGAAAGTTGTTCCTGCCGGATGATTTCGCCCTAAACATTGCAATGTCCGCATTCTTCAGCAACGACGGACCGTCGGCGCCATCCTTTGGGTACATGGCTATGCCGATGCTTCCAGAGAGTTGGTACACGTTACCGTTGATTGTCAAAGGACTGGACATGGCCGTTAGTAGTTTTTGAGCAATTGCACCGAGATCCTGCGCATCGACGAATTGCTCAACTAACAATGTGAATTCATCGCCGCCGAGGCGCGCCAAGGTATCAGTTATGCGCACCCAACCGCGTAAATGTCCGGCAATCTGCTGAAGCACAATGTCACCCGCGTCATGGCCCAGCGTGTCATTGATGACCTTGAAGCGGTCCAAATCGAGAAATAGTACGCTGACGGAGCTGCCGTTGCGTTGCGCCCGCGCGAGCGCCTTGGATAATTGATAGTTGAAGAGCAGGCGATTCGGAAGGCCCGTCAAATCATCATGGTGGGCCAGATGTCGGATACGATCGGCGGCCCCGCAGCTCTCAATAGCAATGCCAGCGAGGTTGGCGCAAATGCCGATGAGCTGCGCGCTCAGCTGACGCGGTTCAGCGTCGCAGCCTTTGTGCAGCGAAAGCGTACCGAGCAGCTGATTCTTGCTGCCCAAGATGGGTCGCGTACTGACGAGTTCGAAGCCGCTTTGGTGGTCATAGACTGTCAGCGGCTCACTCGGAGAGTGAGCCTCCCGAGCTGGGCTACTAGCGGCCGACACGAGGCCGCAAATCCCTTCGGCACCTGCGCCGGCGCCCTCCGCATCCGACGCTTCGGCGGCCGCGCGGTCGAAGCCTTGCGGCATCGAGGGAGAGAGCCCGACGCAGACGCCCGTCCCGCCGGTGTTCTGCGCGATCAACGAGCAGAGGCCGCCCTCGGAGTGCGTTTCTACAAACTCTGCCAGAGTAGTAAGAATTACCTTAAGCTCCGCTCCGGAGGCTATCAAATTAAGGATGCGATTTTGGTCCGCCAGCACCGATGCCTGACGCCGGCGCTCTGCTTCCCGATGCAGGCTGTCCAACGCGAAGGACGCCTCCATCGCCAATTGCTCCATCAGTTCGACGATGTCCTTTTTGAAGTACTGCTCCTCCCGCGAAAATACGCAGAGCACTCCGACGACTTCGTTCTGGCATATCAAAGGAAACGACGCCTCCGACGGAAACAGTCGCCGATGCTTTTCTGCGCCGTGGAACACTCCAGACCGGCGGGTGTATAGGGGCGCGTGAAGCGCGTCGGTATCGCCCGCGGCGCCTTTCGCGGACAGGATCTTCATGCTTCGCAAGTAGGCCTGCTCGTCGCCGTGAGCGGCGACGAATTCAATGCTCGATCGCTCGCGCTTCAACAATCCCACCGCCGCCAGCATCAATCCGCTGGTGCCCACGCAGATCCGGCACAGTTCATCGAACAGCTGATTGCGGTCGCACACCCTAGAGATGAGCTGGCTAGTCTGACTCAAGGCCGCATACAGTTCAGTCAATCGCGCTAAACCCCGCTCCTTGGCGTCGCGTTCCCGCACGCGAGCGCGCGTCACCTGGATGCATAACAGCCCGGTGATCAGGGTACCGAACACGAGTGCCAGGATAAGTAAGCTGCGGGTTGTCCGCGCTAAGTCACCTAAGGTTGACGAGAAGCGCGCTGCGAGCGGAGTGAGCTCATCATTGATTTGGTGCAACTCGGCTCGAATACTGGATTGCTCTGCAGCCGGTACCTCAGCGGCATCCGTCGGATGGATGCGGGCGGCGAGTGCACGGATCCGCAACGTGTAGCCATCACCCTCGGTCCAGATATCAATTGCACGCCGGACTGGCCCCAGATTTCCGAATAACCTAAACACCATGATTATGCTGTCAATGTCGGCAGGAGCGCTGCCGCCCTCCAGGAAGCCCGCGCGGGCGGCCCTTAGGTTTACGGGACGGCGTTGAAGGGCGAGGCGTGCCTTCCAATCACCAAGCGGAAAGGCGATGGCAGCTTGGTATAGCCGAAAGTCTTCTTCCGAATGCGACAGCGCATATTGAGACAGGTAATACGTGGCGTTCTTCTGTCCCTTCGAATAAAGGCCTTCGCCGCCGACCCAAGCTCGAATAGTCGAGAGCAGTTCGATGCTGATCACGGCCGCGACCAGCATCACCGTTAGTGATATGAGGACAGGTGCCACGAAGCGAATCGCCGATCGCGACATCCCATTCGAATCGTGGGGGCGGCTGCGGTTGTGTCGCTTCATTTGATTTTTCGACGTCCCTCCCCCTAACGGGACGTGGACGCGGCATGCCGTGGAGACTGACGGAACCGCAAAGAATTAGGGGACCTCGTATCCACCTTGCGCGACACCTTGGGGGGGAACTCCAAATAAGCCTATCGACCAATGTCGCGAGATACCGAGAGAGGTGTCACGGCTCGCACCGCTTCATGTCGTAGCGCTGAAAGCCCGTCCCGGTACGTACCCTTCGATAGAGAAGAGGAAACAGGCTCGGTCAGGCGCGGCCTCGCCCGCGCGGTTGCGCAGTTCGATCCGTGCCCTTAAACTGTACATAATATGGTTGTTGCGCGAATGCAACAATAAGGCGGCAGTAGGACGATGGGGATGGGTAAGTTCTAATGATTTGCTTGGTTGCAGTAAAGACGCGTCGGAATGGAAGCGGAGCGCATTCGTCGGTATGTCGCGGACGTTGTATTTTTTTAAATCCACGGCAGGAATTCTAGTGGAAGCCGAGCACGAGCTAGCAGCTGACACTCAATGGATCACAGCGCTTAAACTCTACGTTCAGCCCGACTGGGACGAACTTGTGGCGGGGGAATGGGCCACGAACCTCGTCAATGGAACATGGTCAACCGATGCCATTCGCGGCTGGTGCCTACAACTCTATCCATTTGTTCACGCTTTCCCGAAGTTCCTGGCGGAAGCGCTGATTAAGGTGGAAGATGAGTATTCACGATCCTTTTTGATTGAGAATATCAGGGTCGAGAAGACACACGCTGAGCACTGGCTTTGGATGGCCGAGGGCTTTGGCGTATCCCGCACTGAGATGGTGGCCATTGCCGAGGGCGAACGCCCCCTATTGCGTGACGTCCAATCGTTGAGCGATTGGATTTGGTACATCAACGCGAAAGGTTCACTGGCGGAGGCGGTCGGCGCAACTAGCTTCGCAATCGAGGGCGCGACCGGTCACCTAACTCGGGCGTTGCTTAGCGCTTTCGAATCCTACGGATCGCGTGAAGACGTAAATATGAATCCGCGAACCACAAAGTGGTTTCGAAATCACGCGAAATATGACGACGATCATCCTCACGTTGCGTTAGAAATCGTCGCACGCTATGCGAAAACTGAGCGCGCGCGTATGAAGGTTATGGCGGCTGCACGGCGCAGCCTGCAATTGCTCAATTTGGCGCTGCTAACTGCAAGTCGCGAGTATTCATGTTCAGGGGAGAGTAGGTCCACCAGCCCCAACGGGAGGGAACCTCGGACAATCGATCGTCGGCGGTCGCAGCAATTGATCGCATTCCCTGATCGGCGTGTAGTCGATAGACGTGTGGGGCCAGTTTTCGTCAACGCGAATCGTCTTGCGGTCCCGAGCTAAATAGGATTTCGATTGCACACGACAAGATGTGCTTCTTCTGATCGGACCCGGCGCACCTTGTCGGGCAGGATCGAAACGTGCGAGCGTCGGTCTCGCTGCCGAGTCGCACGCGCACAATGATCGCGAAAGAGACCGTCAGAAATTTTGTGTGCTGAGCTTCGCGTTCAGACTCTCAATGGAATTTGTGGTGTAGATCATTTTCCGCACCTCCCTCGTGCCACGATCAGTGTCCTACGGCCCAAAGCATTGATCGGCGCCGCTGAGTGAGGATCTCGCTTCCGTTGAATAAGTCATGCACGGAGACATCGCACCGTGGTTCGATGAAGCAATTATGACCAGTCGCGATGCCAAACTCATTGCCGCAATAGAATCCATCGTGGCTTCCGCAAGCACTCCACGATTCGACCTGGACATCTTCGTCCTTGAGGGTCGCGGCGGCTTCATCGAGCCGGGATGCAGTGGTGCTACGCCACTCTTCGACTTTTGCTTCGGAGCCGGCCTTAACCTTAATGAGACCCGATGCGTATTCCATTACTGCTGCGTGGGGTATCCGGCTGAATGTGGCCCCCGATTGAACTGAGAACTGCGGCGACCGTCCGCTCGATGGAAGGGTTAGGCGCATCTCGCTACTTGCGCTGCGTATGCAGTGCCCTTGCCGCCTCTTCCCAGGGCGCCTCTGGGCCGGCTGGTCGATGACCGAAGTTGGATCAGTGGCCGGACAGAGTGGCCACGGCTGCGGCGAGCAGCCGGAACGCAGCCCGCGCATACTGACGCACGCTGGAAAACAATGTCGCAAATTGGAAGCTCGTGATGAACAACCCGACATAGAAGGCCTGCGGCGATCGGTGCTCCCATCGCAACACGCGGCTGGCCAACTGTCGGCGCGCGGCGGCACCGTTCACGCCATAGGCAGCCAGCGCGCCAAGAGCCGCGCCGGCGAGAATGTCCGTGGGATAATGGATTCCGAAATAGACTCGCGGGAAGCTGACGATCAAGAGGGAAAATAACAGAGTTGCCAATCCCATGCGCCACGAAACAAAGCACAGGCCGACGGCAAGGGCAGAAAACATCACCGCATGGTCGCTGGGAAACGCACTCCAATCCACCAAGGTCAGCGACGCGGGTTTTTCCGGCCAGACCAGATGTAGCGCGGGTTCGAAGCGTGGGTTTACCAAGTTGCTCGCCTGAATGGACCTAGGTCGCTCGAGGTTCACAACTGAATCCACCGGTCGCCGAAAGGAGAATCGCCATGAATGTTATGTGGAGCAGGCTCTTTGTGGCGACGACGATGGCAATTACCGGGGTTGCAGCGTCATCAGTGGCAACTTTGGCCAGCAGCGATGTTATGAAGATTCGAGCGCTCGAAACCCGTTATGCGGCAGCGCTCGTCGCAAGGGACCTCGACGCGGTCATGCGCGTCTACACTCCGCGCGAAGATCTCTTCATTTTCGAAGCCGTACCGCCGCGACAGGTTGTCGGATATAGGGCCTATCGCCAGCACGTGCAGCAATTCCTGGTCAACTTTCAGGCTCCGTTCACCTATGACGTGCATGACGTCGTCGTGACGGTAGCCGGTAATGTCGCCTATGGACACAACATTCAGCACCTCGTCGGGGTGGATACCTCGGGCAACCGGATCGACATGACGTTTCGAGTGACGGACGTCTACCGCAAAGTCGAAGGCGACTGGTTCATCGTCCAAGAGCATGCATCGTTCCCGGTAGATCCTCAGACCGGAACGGCTGACTTCTCCTCTGCACTCTCGCGGTAGATCGCTCTTTCGTTCTCCGGAGATGGCGGCTTTGCGGAGGTCTCCACTACGCACATGAACATGGTCAAAACCGGCGGCTTTCGGGCGGACCGGTTACGAATTCTCACCGAGATTCCAGAGTCACATGACTGATCGCAGCAGTAGCCAACCGCCACTTGCGATAAAGCCCAATCCAGAAATGCGCGAAATTTGCCAGCCCGGCGGCAACACTTTTTCCGCGAGAACCAAGATTGCGATTGCGGCGATCCAAAGAAGGTTCATCACGCCACCTACGAATAAGAGTGCCATCAGAATCCAGCAGCAGCCGAGGCAGTAGGCGCCGTGCTTCAAGCCAAGCAGCAACGCGCCGCGCGCGTCACGACGAAAGCCTCCTTGCCGCTGGATAAAAGCCAAAGGCGCTTGGCACTGCCTCAGGCAGCGTTCCTTCAACGATGTCCACTGATAGATTCCCGCCGCGATCAGAACGATGGCTCCGAACACCCTGCTGCTTCCCGCCATCCTGGCGTCGAGAAGGTTAGTGCGTTCGAGTACCCACTGCGCCGTGGTCGCAGCGAGCGAGAATCCCGACCACACCAACAGGTAACCGGCCACAAACCAACCCGTGGAGGCGAACGGTGTCCCCTGCGAGGCTCCTAGTCGCCCGACTCGAGCGTAAATTAGAATCATCGGCGCGGCCGACGGTGTCATCATGCCCACCATCATCACAATCCACATGAGCAACACCAGCGGGAATTCGAACCAACGCCAGGGCGCAAGCGCGGGTGCCATGAGCCCAACGCCGGCGGGGATCATTCGGAAGCCGGGCATCTCCATTCCGCCCATATTCATATCGGCCGCAATCCATAGGACGTAAGCCCACGCCAGCGCCGTGATCACGGCGAGCGCGGCAACGACGACGCCGCGGTCGCGGCGCAGCACGACTTCGAGCATCGCGTCGATCATGGCTGATCAGTGGACGACGCCGGTCCCCGTTATGTGGAGATTCACGAAATGGGCGTGAGAGTCGGCTAGGTCAAGTTTGATGATGCCGGATGTATTCGCCCAGCCGCGCCCGGCCTCAGCCAGGGTGAATTCGAAACCGTTGGGCAGATCGAACCTCGCCCGGTGCTCCTGCTTGGTGACCGGATTGACGATGGGCTCTCCGCGGGCATCGATGACGCCTGGTACGACATAGCGCGCCCTGCGTGCCTCGACGTCTATGTCGAGCTCAATTTTCGCGAACACGGGATCGTAGACCTTTTCCAGCATCGAGAAGAAAACTTGAAAGAACGTCGCTCCTGGCTCGGTGTCCTGACCACTCATGATCCGCAGGATCGCATCGCGCTGTGCAGGCGTGGCTCGCTCGTCAACGATCGGAACCGCCTCACCGTGACCTTCATGAATCGGACCTGGCCAACGAAACACCCCGCCGAATTTCAGCCCATCGAGTCGGGTATTGCCATGGTGGCCTTGATCGATGGCGATGCCGACCACGGCTTGACAGTGACCCTGAGTCGGCAACGCGTTGAACTGACAGGGGCAACCGTATGCGCAATTGCAATGGGAGAAGTCTTTCCCTTTAATCATCCACTCGATTTGAGTCATCGGAGTCTCCTCGCATACGCAACGGCTCATCATAGGTCCATCGACGGGCCGTATCAATTCGCTATTCCGGCTGATCTTCGAGTTGCTGTGACGCAGCGAACGGTCGCCGGTGCACTCGCTACCCCCCCGAAGGGCATCAGCGCCGCCGCTGAGGCTATGGTGTCCGTTCGCATTAGGGCGAGTTCCCATCCGCACTGGACAGCCATTGCGAAAGCGCTCAGCGAGAACATCAGGCGGGCAACTCGCGGGGGCTGCGCAGGGCGGATGAGTAGCTCGATCAAACCCAGCGTAAGGATGGCCCCGGCAATCATTGACCAGGAAACGGTGATCCAGTTCATGGCGCCGTATCGATGGCTTCGCCCCCGTGTCTGCTACCACAGCCTGGAAGTATCTATTTCATGGGACTAGCGTACCGCAAGCCGCGAACGGCGCGCCGAGCACATACCGTAGTCAGCCACATTCAATCATTTCAGTGGGGACTAAGCGTGCATCCATAAGTCAGAGCGGTTTTCCGCTCGCGTCCTTAATCTGAGCCTTCCACGCCGCCTCGATCTGTTTCACCACGGACGGTGGCAGAGATACGTAGTCAAGGCTGGCAGCGAGCTTGCTCCCGTCCGGTGAATATACCCAGTCGAAGAACTTCAGAATCTCCTTGGCCACCTCTGGTTTTGCCTGGGTCTTGTACATCAAAACAAACACCGAACCAGTTATCGGCCACGCTCCTTTGCCGGACTGATCAGTCAATATCAAATAAAACGACGGCGCTGTACTCCAGTCGGCGCCCGCTGCCGCCGCCTGAAAACTTCAAGTCCTTATTCAGCGCAACAATGGCAGGATCATTCCATTTGGTGATCTTGCCCAGAAAAATGTTCGCTAGCACAGTGCCGGTCAATTTCAGTTCCCCTGGCTTTATCCCCGCCATGTTGACTACCGGCACATCACCGCCAATCACAATCGGGAATTGCGTGAGGCCCGCCGCCTCCAAATCCTCGGGCTTTAGCGGCATGTCTGAAGCGCCGAAATCCACCGTCTTTTTCTTGATTTGAGCAATACCGCCGCCCGAACCAATCGACTGGTAGTTGATCTGCAGATCGGTCTTTTGCCTGTAGGCTTCGGCCCATTTTGAAAGAATTGGATAGACAAATGTCGAACCGGCACCGGTTGCTTCAGCTGCCTGCGTGAATGATAGTGTTCCGACCAACACGACGAGCGTCATGGATGCCGCTACAAACTTGCGAATGCGTTGCGGGAGTCTTTTTTCGAATCTCATAAGGTCTCCACGAAAATGAACAAGCGAATTTCTATCCGTGAGAACACGACAATTACGTCATGTTGCCATCGCACGCGCGGGCACGCGCGAGTTTTGATGTAATTCTCACTATATTGCAATTAGATGGCATTTTTGTCACGGGCACAGCGTGCACGCGCGGCGCAGATTCCCGGGGCGACCGACCAAGTGGGTCTAGATACCCATGAATGATGCGCGATTCCTTGGTGCGGCGCCGTACGTATTCATATTTACTTTAGTATTCATATTTACTTTAGGTATTAATTTCGATAACTTGCGAATTATGAAATCGAAAGATGCTATTGAAAGCCTTGCTGCCCTGGCTCAGGAATCCCGTCTTGCGATTTTTCGGATGCTCGTCAAGCGAGGTCCTGACGGCTACACACCGACGCAGATCGGGGAAAAATTGAGTGTGGCTTCACCGACGCTCTCGTTTCACCTGAAGGAACTGCAACGAGCTGGGCTCCTGGATGTTCGGCGCGATGGACGGTTCCTTTACTACCGCGCGAATTTCTCGCATATGGACCAGCTGATCGATTTTCTAACCGAGAATTGCTGCGTCCTGTCCGACCGGGGCTGCAGTACTGAATGCGCCCCAACCGCCGCTGAGGCTTCAATTAATTCAATTAACAAGAGGAAGCGCGCATGAAGCGATTCCACGTCAACGTATCGGTGGCGGACCTCGCCGAAGGGGTGCGTTTCTACAGCGCATTGTTCGCCGCCGAACCCACGGTTCTTAAGAACGACTATGCCAATTGGATGCTCGAGGATCCGCGCATTACGGTACGGATACCGACATCGCACCGAAGCCAACTGCTGCATGCTGCGTTCCTTTGGAAGCGACGGCGAAGAAGGACGAGACGTGCGAGACGTGCTGTGAGCCTACATCAGCTGTTCTTGCAACGGCGTGCTGCGTCGGCATCAGCTAGAGATTAGGGATGGTCGATAAGGTCTACAACGTTCTGTTCTTGTGCACGGGCAATTCCGCGCGCAGCATTCTCGCCGAATCCATCATCGACAAACTGGGCAGGGGCAAATTCCGCGGATTCAGCGCTGGCAGTCACCCCAAGGGGCAAGTGCATCCGACCGCACTCGCATTACTAAAGCAATTGGATTATCCGACCAACGACCTGCGTAGCAAAGGTTGGGATGAATTTGCGACGCCCAATAGTCTGCACCTCGACTTCGTGTTCACAGTCTGCGACAACGCCGCCGGCGAGGTGTGCCCGCACTGGCCGGGCCAACCAATGACGGCCCACTGGGGAATCCCAGATCCGGCGGCGGTCGAGGGAACGGATGTTGAGAAGAGCTTGGCTTTTCGCGAAGCCTTCCGGTCGATGGAAACGCGGATCAAATTGTTCTTAAGTCTCCCGCTCGCCTCGATCGACCGGATGCGGCTCCAGCAGGGCTTGGATGCAATTGGCAAAACGCCGCTGGAGGTTCTTGAACGATGAATATTTTCGAACGTTATCTAACCGTCTGGGTATTCCTCTGCATCGTCATCGGTATTGCGCTCGGTCAGTTCCTGCCCGGCGTATCTCAGGTCATCGGTGGTCTGTCGATCGCGCAGGTCAACTTGCCGGTCGGTATTCTGATCTGGGTGATGATCATCCCGATGCTGGTCAAGGTGGACTTCAGCGCTTTGGGTGATGTGCGCCGGCACGTGAAAGGTATCGGCGTGACGCTGTTTGTGAACTGGTTAGTTAAGCCTTTCTCAATGGCGTTTTTGGGGTGGCTCTTCATCCGGCATTTATTTGCGGCGCTGTTGCCGGCGGATCAACTTGACAGCTACATCGCCGGTCTGATCTTGCTGGCAGCAGCACCCTGCACGGCCATGGTCTTTGTGTGGAGCCGCTTGACGAATGGGGATCCTCTATTCACGTTGTCGCAAGTGGCTCTTAACGACAGCATCATGGTGGTGGCATTCGCGCCGCTCGTCGGCCTGTTGCTGGGAATCTCCGCGATCACTGTGCCCTGGGGCACCTTATTGACCTCGGTGGTGCTCTATATCGTGATTCCGGTCGCGCTCGCTCAAGTATGGCGCGGAATGCTGCTGAAGCGCGGTGTTGCCGCTTTTGAAGCCGCCATCCATCGCATGGGACCTTGGTCGATCGGCGCATTGCTCACGACCCTTGTGCTGCTCTTCGCCTTTCAAGGCGAGGAGATCCTGCAGCAGCCGCTCGTGATTGCGCTGCTTGCAGTGCCGATCCTCGTGCAAGTGTTGTTCAACTCCGCACTCGCTTATTGGTTGAACCGCGCGCTCGGCGAAAAGCACGATGTCGCGTGTCCTTCGGCCCTGATCGGCGCGTCGAATTTTTTCGAGCTAGCGGTGGCCGCTGCGATCAGTTTGTTTGGATTTCACTCCGGTGCGGCGCTCGCCACGGTTGTCGGCGTGCTGATTGAGGTCCCTGTCATGCTTCTTGTCGTGAATATCGTCAACAGATCCAAAGACTGGTACGAACACGCCGGAATGCCTGCGACGGTCAAGCCATGATAGACGTCAAGATCTATCACAACCCGTCATGCGGAACGTCCCGCAACACGCTGGCGCTGATCCGCAACACCGGCGTCGAGCCCACGGTCATCGAATACCTCAAGACCCCGCCGGATCGGGCGACGCTCGAGTCGCTGATTCAACGCATGGGCATTCATCCGCGCGAGCTGCTTCGCCAGAAAGGCACACCCTATGACGAGCTGGGTCTTGATGCGGATCACTGGACCGATGCGCAGCTGATCGAGCAGATGCTGGCGCATCCTATCCTGATCAACCGGCCAATCGTGGTGACGCCCTGGGGCGTGAAGCTGTGCCGACCGTCAGAGACTGTCTTGGACATTCTTCCGCTTCCGCAGAAGGGGCCGTTCGCTAAAGAAGATGGGGAACTGCCGATCGACTCGAAGGGACGCCCCGTTCGCTGAATTTCCGCCAAACCGCAACGATCTGGCTCCGAGGAAAACCACATGACAACGCAAAGATTGCATTGGTACTCCTACCTCCTCGCCTTGGCTGTTGCCGCCGACGCCGCGGAGATCCTGGAGCGTGCCGATCGGATTCCGACCCCTTCGCCAATCCGCTCCGGTACTTAGCGTTCATTAATTTGCGTCTCGTGAGCGGAGACCACGCCCCCGTAAGAATCTTCACAAGCTGTAGTACATCTCCATTTCGATCGGATGCGTGGTCATGCGCAGACGCGTCACTTCCTTCATCTTCAATTCGATGTAGGCATCGATCAAATCGTCGGTGAACACCCCGCCGGCCTTGAGGAAGCCGCGATCCTTGTCCAAACACTCGAGCGCCATGTCGAGCGAGTGGCACACGGTGGGAATTTTCTTGTCCTCCTCGGGCTCGAGGTCGTACAGATCCTTGTCGGCCGGATCGCCGGGATGAATCTTGTTCTGGATGCCGTCCATCCCCGCCAGCAGCATGGCGGCAAACGCGAAGTACGGGTTCCCCGTCGCGTCCGGGAAGCGCACCTCGATGCGCCGTCCCTTGGGGTTTGCGACCCAGGGAATGCGGATCGAGGCGGAGCGGTTGCGCGCCGAATAAGCGAGCTTCACCGGCGCCTCGAAGCCGGGCACCAGGCGTTTGTAGCTGTTGGTGCTGGCATTGGTGAAGGCGTTCACGGCACGCGCGTGCTTGATGATGCCGCCGATATAATAAAGAGCGGTGTCGGATAGGCCGCCGTACTTGTCGCCGGCGAACAGCGCCTTGCCTTCCTTTTGCAGAGATTGATGCACGTGCATGCCGTTGCCGTTGTCGCCGACGATCGGCTTCGGCATGAAGGTCAGCGTCTTACCGTAGCCGTGAGCGACGTTTTGCAGCGCGTACTTGAGAATCTGCACCTCGTCGGCCTTTTTGGTCAGGGTGTTGGCGGCGACGTTGATCTCACCCTGCCCGGCGGTGGCCACTTCGTGATGATGCACTTCGAACTTCAGGCCCATCTCTTCGCAGGCCAATGACATCGCGGTGCGAATATCCTGCTGAGAATCGACCGGCGGTACCGGGAAGTAGCCGCCCTTGACGCCCGGCCGGTGCCCCTTGTTGCCGTCCTCGTAGGCCTTGCCGGAATTCCAGGCGCCTTCGTAAGAGTCAACCTCGTAGAAGCAGCCGTTCATGCTCGAGCTGACCCTCACGCTGTCAAAAATGAAGAATTCATTTTCCGGTCCGAACAGCGCCGCATCGGCGATCCCGGAGGATCTGAGGTACGCCTCCGCACGCTTCGCCAGCGAACGCGGGTCGCGCTCGTAGCCCTGCATGGTCATCGGCTCGATCACGTCGCAGCGCAGATCGACGGTGGTTTCTTCGTAGAAGGGGTCGATGACCGCCGTCGTGGGGTCCGGCATCAAGATCATGTCCGACTCGTTGATGCCTTTCCAACCGGCGATCGACGAGCCGTCGAACATCTTGCCGTCGGTGAAAAAGCCCTCGTCCACCAAGCGCGTCGGGACGGTTACGTGCTGCTCCTTCCCAAGAGTGTCCGTAAAGCGAAGATCGGCGAACTTAGCTTCTTTTTCGACTATCAGTTTAAGAACATCGGCGGGAGTCATTTGCGTCCTCGCATGAGTGAATGTGCGGTGTCAAGCCGGGCCAGGCCGGGATTCTGTGACATTGCAACTCGAGTGTACGTGGTGACTCATCGACTAGAACTTGTATAGGCCTTGCAGGGCAATCTCGGTTTGATTGTCGGCGAAAGTGCTTGGGCTCCCACTTTGATCGATCGTCCGCACGAAACTCGGCTGGGTAGACTTGTCGTACCGGCCTTCGAGGCGCAGCTCGAAACTCTTGACCGGGTCATAGCCGAAAGTGAGCGTGCCTTCCTTTAACGTCTGGGCAATGCCAGTGGCAGTCACATAGCCGTTCTTGTCGTCCAGGTACTCGACTCGCAACGACACGCGCCAATGATCGCTGATGGCGTAATTCGTATAGAAGGCTGCTCCATTCCACTCCAGGGTGGGATAACCAGTCGTATGCTGCTTTTGCTGGCCCCAGTCGTAGCTCAACACGAACGTGAGCGCATCGGTAGCATTGTAGGTGGCGACCGCGTCGATCAGCGTCTTTTCTGCATCGTAGGGGAAGTTGCCAAGAGGGTACACATAGAAGGTGGGCGTAGAGTCATCCTTGCCCACATACGCCTGGGTGGTGAGCGAGAACGCCTTGTTCGGGGTCCACGCAATGCCAAACTCCCCGGTCACCGAGCCGTACGTTTGCAGGGAAGAATAGTTCCAGCCATTGTTGACACCCGCGATCACGCTGAACGTATCGCTCGCGGCATAGGTCGCGCGAATACCCGTATGCGTCAAAGGCTCGGCATAGAACAGGAAGGAGCGCGAGAAATTCGTATTTCCCGTGGGAGCAATGACCTCGGCGCCCGCCAACGTCACGAATTTGCCGCCGATGACCGTGAGCGGTCCCGTGGCATACTGTATGAATCCCTGCACGATATCGAACGTGTTGGGATTGCTGCCCTCCGCGGTGTTCAGGATCTTCATGTCCTCACCGGCGGCGACGTCCACCAGGGCGCCGAATCCCTCTTTGGGCTGGTAAGCGACCGTCAATGCGGCCTGGTCGAGCTGAAAGGTGTCGTGCTTGTCGTCGAACTCGTGATCAGTATTGTAGCCGTTCGAATGATAGTAAGACGCAGCGACATATCCGCTCTCGGTAAGCCCCGATGCAGTCAGTACATCGAACAACGATGTCGCTGCAGGCTTGGCCGTGGCTGCGGGCTCGTCTGCCGCCCATGTCGCTCCGCTTGCTGCCGAACTCAAGATTATCGCCGACGCAATCAATAACCGGCCCTGCTTAGACATAGTATCTCCAAAACAATAGGTAATTCGAGATGTTTGAATTGCGATCCAACACACGTAGTCCCCGGCGGCACTCGATGCCACCGGGGACCGCGCCGAACAGTTCACTCCACTCGTTCCCCGTGCAGAGAAATGTCCAAGCCTTCGCGCTCCTGTTCCTCGGTGACGCGTAGACCCATGGTCATGTCGATGACTTTCAATATGATGAAGCTCATCACAAAGCCGTAGATTAGCGTGGCGCCCACGCCCCAGAGCTGGGTCAGTACGGAACCATCTGCGCCGCTGATTTCCTTACTGGCGAAGACGCCCGTGAGCAGCGCGCCGATGATGCCGCCGATACAGTGCACCCCGAACGCATCGAGCGAGTCGTCATAACCCAACGCGCTCTTCAACGAAGTCGCAGCGAAGAAACACAGCACGCCGGCGACAGCACCGATGACCACTGAAGGCGTCGGACCGACAAAGCCCGATGCCGGCGTGATCGCGACCAAGCCTGCGACAGCGCCCGAGGCAATGCCCAACACGCTGGGTTTGCCCTTGACGATCCATTCGGCGAACATCCAAGCCAATGCGGCTGCGGCTGTTGCAATCTGGGTCGCGGCCATCGCCATTCCCGCGCGTCCGTCGGCAGCGACAGCGGAACCCGCGTTGAAGCCAAACCAGCCCACCCACAAGAGCGAGGCGCCGATCAGCGTCAATGTCAAGTTATGCGGCTGCATCGATTCCTTGCCGTATCCCACGCGTTTACCGAGCACCAAGCAACTCGCAAGACCTGCAATGCCCGCATTGATATGCACGACGGTGCCGCCGGCGAAATCAAGAACGCCCTTCACCGCAAGCCAACCGCTTGGCTCCCAGACCCAGTGAGCGATTGGGCAATACACGACGAGGGACCAGACCGACATGAACACGAGCATGGCGGAAAACTTCATGCGATCGGCAAATGCGCCCGCAATCAGTGCCGGGGTAATGATCGCAAAGGTCAACTGGAACATCGCATAGACAGTTTCTGGAATGGTGAGCGCCAAATGCGACACCGTGAGCTTGTTGGCATCGTGCATGAAGCTCATGCCGTTGAACAGCAGTCGAGATGCGCCTCCCAGATATGGACTGCCCGGAGTAAAGGCCCATGAATATCCGATCAACCACCAAAGCAGGGTGACCACACAGGTGATAGCGAAGCTCTGCATCAGCGTCGCGAGCACGTTTTTCTTGCGGACCATCCCACCGTAGAAGAGAGCGAGACCCGGTATGGTCATCATCAACACCAAAGCCGTCGAGGTCAGCATCCAGGCGGTATCGCCGGAGCTGATCTTGTCGGTGCCTATCAGCGTCGGTTCGGTAGGCGCAGCAGCCGCGTCGGCCGCGGCAGGTGTCGCAGGAACCGCCGCCACAGACGCCGGAGCCTGCGCTGCGGACGCCGGAGCCTGCGCTGCGGACGCTGCGGCGCTAGGGGCGTCTTCAGCCCACACAGTGGAAACGGTTAACGTCAGCAAACCGAGAACGGCCAATCGAGCCAGTTTAGTTTTCAATGCAAATCTCCCTCAAGTGTCTAAATTGCGCTGGCGCCGCGCTCATTCGTACGAATACGAATGACTTGTCCGAGGTCAACGACAAAAATTTTCCCATCGCCCACTTTGCCGGTCTGGGCTGATTTGACAATCGCCTCGATGACCTGGTCGGCTAAGGAATCCTCGACGGCAACTTCAATTTTTGTCTTGGGTACGAACTCGACGGTATATTCGGCGCCCCGATAGATTTCGGTGTGGCCGCGTTGCCGCCCAAAGCCACGGACTTCGGTGACCGTGACGCCCTTTACGCCCACCTCGCTCATCGCTTGGCGAACATCATCAAGCTTGAATGGTTTGATAATTGCGGTAATCAGTTTCATCGAACGACACCCCTCCCGCGCGATCTAGTACTCATTGACACCAAGTAGGCATGGATAACTGCCGACCGGTTACCTAGTAAGCAGTTGTTGTGCCAAATTCGATGACAACTGCAAATTCAACGAGTTACTATTTAAGCTACCGCGTTGTCGTTCGCGTTATGCACCGAACCAGGGCGTGAATGCGAGACGTATGCATTGTTTGGTGCGTAGTTCGCCAATCACTCGGATCCAGACATCGCCCCCAATTGTTTAGGCGAGGCAGCGCTAGAACGGAATGTCGTCCGTATCCGTGTTGTTCGGAGGCTGGGCTCTTGCTCTGCGGTCAATGCGGGTTTCCAGTGACCTGATAAATCGAATCTAGGCCGCCACGTGAAATCAAGAGGCTCTCGTCGCTCGATCTAATTCACCCGGCACACGAAATGTCAAAGTACTCATGTAATACAATGTAATACAATGCATTACATCTTATTGATAGCGCCAAATTTAAGTCCCGCGGTCCCGGGGGAACTCCGTTACGGCACAGCTGCCATCGATGATCGGCTCCCAGGGGTCGGTTTCCATTGGCGGCGCCGATAGGTGCGATACGCGCATGCGATCGGAGGCCACGGGCGTCCAAACGTGGTCCGATAATTTCTGGCCAGCTCGCCGGTAGCGTAGAAAATCTGCTTGCACTGGCACAAATGCGGCCACATTTCTGATTCTGCCGCTGATAGTGTCCATCGCGTTCCTGCTGATAGCTGACATTGACAGCCCACGTGTCGGCTTCATTCATGTGGCTCCACAAAATCTTCTGAGTCTGTCCGCCTCTATGCCTGCGCATTAGTCGGCGCACTCTCATGGCGGGTAGCAGTTCGCCCTCGGGCCGGCAGCAATTGGGACAATCTGACCGGAGTCGATGGGCTTTACGAGCGTAGCCTTGCTATATATGATTGAATATAACGAAATTTAATAAATAGCGGCAACCGCTAGCTTTGGGATAAGTATAACCGTGAAAGATTCAGTCCTGGCCTTGGTAGTCATGAGCGCAATCGTGGGCGCCGCGCGGGCGGCGGACGAACCGGCTCCGGCTGCTCTACCCACCCCCGCAGCCTGCGCGAGCGTCCAGGAGTTCCTCGCCACCGATTGCCCGCTGACCTGGCACGGCATCACCCTGTACGGCGCGTATGACGTCGGCGTGGGCTGGGTCAGCCACGGCTTACCGGAAAACGGCTATAACTATGAAGGCGAATCGCTGGTCAACCGGAACGGCAATCACTCTCAATTCCTCATTGCGCCGAACAACCTGTCGCAGACGGGTCTGGGCATCAAGGCCACGGAAGAGTTTCTGCACGGTTGGTCCGTTGTGTTCAACGCTTCGACCGGCATCAATCCGCAGTCCGGCCAGCTCGCCAACTTGGCAGCCACCAACACCATCAACGCCGGCCTCCCCAGGGGCAGCTATTCGTTCGCCGGCGACGGCGCGCGCGCGGGCCAAACCTTCAATGACGAATTCTATGGCGGTATATCGTCCGCGCATTTCGGCACGCTGACCTTCGGTCGTCAGCGCGCTCTCGGAACCGATGCGATGCTCGCTTACGATCCGGCCGGCGGCGCCTATTCCTTTTCGTTCATCGGGTATAACGGCCTGATGGCCGGCGGCGGCGACACCCAGGACACCCGTTGGGACGACGCCATGAAATATCGCCTCACCTATGGCCCGGTCCATTTCGGCGCGATGTATAAGTTCGACGACGGTCAAGGCGGCTGCTACTCCGCCTCCGCCGCCTGGACTGCCGCCACCTGTACGGCGGAACAGCCGCATAACTCCGCCTATGGATTCGACCTCGGCGGAGCCTACGGCAAGTTCTCCGCCGACGTCGTCTTCCAACGAGTCTACCAGGCGATCAGCGTACTCAACCCCTTGCTGGGGCCTGCGAGTCCGACGCAGCCATATCAGTCGACCCTCAACAGCATCAATACAAACCCCATCAACGGGGCCAATCTGATCGGAACGACCAATACCGAATATGGCATCGTGACCGACAACACCGCCGTTATGGTCGCTGCCAAATATACCTGGGACCCGTTCAAGTTCTTTGGCGGCTACGAACACATCCGCCAGACTAACCCGTCGGAGCCGTTGGGCGTTGGCGCCACGGCCCAGGGCGGTTATCTCTTGAGCGGCGTCGAAGACAACAATCTTGATTCTCCCAAGATCGTGCAGGTCGCCTGGACGGGCGTGAAATACGCCTTCGACAGCAAAACCGACATCACTTTGTCCTACTATCGTGAGTGGCAGAACGACTTCCGTGTTCCGTCGACCTGCTCGCCCGCCGCCGGTTTCCGCAGTTCCTGCTCGGGCACCCTCAACGAGGTTTCGCTCTATACGGATCATCACTTCACCAAGCGTTTCGACGCTTATGCCGGCATTGCGTATTCCAACGTCAGCGGCGGCCTGGCCATCGCCATTCCTCACGGCCCCGGCGTCCCCTATTACTACAACAACAACATTGCTCCGACGGTCGGTGCTCGTTTCACCTTCTGATCGTTTTCCGCGGCGATGATCAGAGAGGCCACGGCGAGCGAGCGTGACGCGGCGACCATTGTTTTGTGGTAGCGAGATAATCACGTCGCCTGCAGGAATCAGGCACGTTCAAATGAACGCTTGACGTCTTTCGGGCAGCCTAAAGAAAAGGAGGCACGCGCGCCCCAACCCAATGGGCGAAGTGCGCCCAGGGCTCAGTCTGGCTAATGAAATGTCTGATCTCTTGTGTCGTCAACAAGAAGGCGGCGGACCATATCGTGACGCGTTGAATGGTTCCCGTTGACCAACGGTCATAAACCATTGTCGCCAGAACCAGTGGGACGAAGCAAATGAGGTTCACTTGCCACAGCGGATAGGGGTCGAAGACGGACCAGCGATCAAAGCCTGCGTCGAGAAGGGAAAAGGTAGCGAATAGTATGAGCCGTTTGTGGACAGTGGGACGCGTTCGGTTTCGAAACGCGAAGTAGGTGAAAACCGAAAACAAAAGCATGTCGAAAATTGGGGCAGCATAAAGGTCCAACACGTCCGCCATGCTGATCTGGCCGGGATGGTCAATTTGCCGTGCCAGCCGGGCGCTAGCGGTCAACAAACCAAGCGGGATCATAATTGCGGCAAGCGCAAACCCAAACGCGCCCACCCGCTGGTGAAGATTTACGTGCTGTGTTGTGACTAACGAAATCTGGGTGGTGAACAGGACGATCCAACCCAGGAAAACGACGGCGTGAACATGCACCAGCACACTCGGAAGCGGAGCCAGCATCATGCCCGCTAAGAAATACGTGCGCGCAAATCCAACAAGAATGGCAATCGCGGCCACAGCGGCCATACTGAAGAAAAACACATCGTCTGAGCGAAAGTGTTCGCGAGACGCTCGCCCGTCAATAACCGTCCATTGGTGTTCCGGTGACTGGTCGTCATGGGGGGTGGTCACGTTTTACACGTTCCCGATGATCTGATCCTTGGTCGTCGCCTGCTGGGTGTAGGACGGCAACGATGTAGCGAGCAATACGATGGTGACAGTCGCGAGAAGCAGCTTCTTCATCGGCGATCCTCTATGGGTACCTGACGCGCTGGAGGCCCATCTTTGCATGCAAACGGGCAATTCGTCCACCGGGGCAGCGCTCGCGCCCGGCTACTGGATCGGACAATTAATTCACTCAATCGGCTGTTGTACGGATGGATGAGCTGTTTCCGGCTATCGGAAGCGAGGACTGCGTTGCGAGACGTGGACGGGTGGATCCGCGTAAACTACGCCATGCCGAGCGCTACCCGGAGCACAGACTACTGGTGCAATACGGGGTCTTCGGCATCGCCTTGCCGTACTGCGCGCTTGTGGAATCCACCCACCCACCGCCGAGTGCACGGATCAGGTCGACGCTGGCGGTGAGCTGCAGGGTATCGAGATTGAGCGCCTCCAGCTGCGTCTGCAGGAGGGCGGTCTGCGAGGTGACGACGGTGAGATAGTCGGTTGCACCCTGCTTGTAGAGCGCCATGGAGAAGTCGAGTGTACGCTGCGCGGCGTCGACCGCAGCCTTCTCGTCTAGAGCGGCGTCGTGGTAATGATTGAGTGTGGCGAGGCTGTCTTCGACCTGCTGGAACGCGCTGACCACGGTGCCGCGGTAATTCGCGGCGGAGGCGTCGAACTCGGCGCGCGCTTGGGCGACTTGCGCGCGGCGCAAGCCGCCGTCGAACACGCTCAGAGGGCGTTGGGTCCGATCGCCCAGAACGCGCTCGGCGCGCTCAGCCAGTTCGAGTAGGCGCTGCTCTGGAAGCCGCCTTGAGCGCCGAGCGTGAGCGCGGGAAAATACGCCGCGCGCGCGACCCCGATGTTGGCATTGGCCGCAATCATGCGCCGCTGCGCGGCCGCGATATCCGGCCGGCGCTCGCAGCAAGGCTGCGGGGACGCCGGTCGGAATCTGCGGAAGCTTGATGGCGACGATCTCGGGCTTGATCGAGAAGGTCGAGGCCGAAACGCCGAGCAGCGCCGCGATTGCGTGTTCCATCAGTGCGCGCTGCGCGAGGGTCTGCGCCGCCTGGGAGCGGGCGGCATTGAGCTGGTCTGCGCCTGCGCGACGTCGAGGCCGGGTGCGATGCCGGCGTCGTGGCGCTGCTCGGTTAGCTCGAGCGCGCGTGCATAGGCCTTCACCGTCTCATCGAGGATTGCGCTGTCGCGGTCGAGGCTGCGCAGCCGAATGTAATCGTCGACCAGCTGCGCGATCAGCGACAGGCGAGCATTCTCAAGATCCGCGGCGGACGCGGCGGCATTGGCCTCTCCCGCGGCGACCTCGTTGCGGATCTGCCCCCACAGGTCGAGTTCGTAGCTGACGCTGCCGCCGACCAGGTTGTCATTGTAGTAGGTCGGCGTGGTGGGACCCCTCAGCGGCGCGTTGATCGATCCGCGATTGCGTCCGACGCCGGCGCTGACACCCAACGTGGGAAACAGCCCCGCGCGCGCCTGATCGGTGAGCGCCCTGGCCTCGCGTAATTGGCCAGTGCGGCGGCGAGCGTCGGATTTGCCGGCGATCAGCCTCTTCTGCAGCTCGTCGAGCTCCGCGTTGTCGTAGAGCGTCCACCAGCTGTCGCGCGGCAGGCGGTCGGCCGGCTGCGCCTGCGTCCAGGGCCCCATTTCCTTATAGGCATCGGCGGTGGGAACGACCGGGGTTTTCAGCGGCGGCGCGAGCGAGCAGGCGCCGAGCAGCAGAGTCAGCGCCGCGCCGGTCCAGGGTGAGCCCTTAACCCTTTTCATTTTCATGCTTCGCCTGGGCGGCAAGCGGGCCGACCGGCGTCGCGCCGGCGAGGCGCACCACGGCGCCATTGCCGATTCCATCGGGCGGATTTTCGATCACGCGATCATCCGGCGAGAGGCCGGAGGCGAGTTCGACGATCGTCACCCAGGTCGCGCTCGATCGATACCGGCTTGAGCAGCACGCGGTTGTCGGCGCCCACGGTAGCGATGGACAGCCCCTTGGCGTCGAAAATCAGCGCGCTCGACGGCACGCTGAGCATATGGGCGGCGACGGCGATTTGCAGGTGGATGCTCGCGTAGTCGCCGGGCATCATCTCGCCGGCGCTATTGTCGACGATGAGCTGCATCAGGGTCGTTCCGCTGCTCGGGTTGACCGCCTGGGCCGAAGCCTCGACCGTGCCGCTATAGGTCTTGTCGGGATGTTCGGGCACGCGGATCGTTGCCTTGGTGCCCGGCGGCACGCTGGGCACGTAGTTCTGCGGCACGTTGACATAGACGCGCAGCTTCCTCGTTTCGGAGACCACGAACAGCTCCGCGCCGCCGGCGGCACCCACATTGATGAGTGCGCCGATGTCGGTTTCGCGCGCGGTGACGATGCCGTCGAACGGCGCGATCAGGCGTTTGAAGCCTTCCTCGGCGACCAGTTGGTCGACGTTCGCCTGCGCCGCCTTGACCTGGGCGATATTGGCGTTCCAGGTGAACGTGCGCGGTATCGACGTCTTGCTTGGCGACCGCATCGGTGTCGGCGAGCGACTGCCAGCGCTCCGCGGTGATTTGCGCGAGCTTCGCATTGGCCTCGGCGACGCTCAGGCTCGGCGCGCGCCTGCATGAGCTGCTGGTCCAGATCCGGGGTATCGATTTCGGCGAGCACGTCGCCGGCCTTCACCTTGCTGCCGATGTCGTGCTTCCAGCTTTTGAGGTACCCCGGGACGCGCGCATAGATGGGTGCGCGGATGTAGGCCTCCAGGCGCCCGGGCAAGTCCGAGACCCGCAGCGGTTCTCCGCGTGGGTCGGGCGCCACGATAGCTACGGTCGGCACGGCCTGCGCTTCGGTCAAATCGTGCAACCGGGAGCTTTGCGCTGCGCGCGAGCCCAGGCCGTAGGCGACGACAGCGACGGCGAGGAGCACGAAGGCGCCGCCGACCAGGCGCAGCCGGTGCGAAACGGGGCGGACGGTATTTTGATCAGGCTGGGACATGGGTTTCTCCCAAGTTAGGTTCCGGCGCCGGCTTTGAGCCGTAGCTCCGGTGAATAATGCTGAACACCACAGGGACGAAGAACAGCGTGGAGACGGTGGCGAAGATCAGCCCGCCGATCACCGCGCGGCCGAGCGGCGCATTCTGCTCGCCGCCTTCGCCCAAGCCGAGCGCCATCGGCAGCATGCCGATCACCATCGCGAGCGCCGTCATCAACACCGGGCGCAGGCGCACGAATCCGGCCTCGAGCGCCGCTTGCGTCGCATCGCCGATCTCGTCGAGCCTCTCGCGCGCGAAACTGATCACCAGCACGCTGTTCGCGGTCGCCACGCCCATGCACATGATCGCGCCTGTGAGCGCCGGCACCGACAGCGTGGTATGCGTCGCAAACAGCATCCAGATGATGCCGGCGAGCGCCGCCGGCAGCGCGGTGATGATGACGAAGGGATCGGTCCACGACTGGAAGTTGATCACGACCACGAAATAGACCAGCACGATGGCGCCCAGCAGGCCGAACAGAAGGCCCGAGTAAGCGCTGTTCATGGTCGCCGTCTGGCCGACCAAGGCGACGATCGAGCCTTTTGGCTTGTCCTTGTCGTTCCGGGCGATGATCCTCTCGATGTCGCTCGACACCGCGCCGAGATCGCGCCCTTGGGTCGTCGCGTAGATCTCCACCATCGGGGAGATGTCGTACTGCGAGACCACGGCGTCGCTGTGGGTGCGGCGGATGCCGGCGATGCCGCCGAGCACGGTGGTCGGTGCGCCGGTGGCGTTGATCGGCAGATTCTGCAAGCGCCGGCAGCGTGTCGATCTGGTATTGCGGCGTCTGCAGCGCGATCGGATAGGTGACGCCGTTCTGCTCGTTGAGCCAGTAGGTGGGCGCAACCTGGCTGGAGCTCGCGAGATTCACGACCAGGCTGTTGGTCACGTCGGCCGCGGTCACGCCGGTGTATCGGGCGCGCGTGCGGTCGATGTTGACATCGATCGTCGGCTGCCCGGCCGACTGCTGAATGCGCGCATCGGCCACGCCCGTGACATGGCGGATCCTGCGCCAGCAGCTTGTTGGCGTAGGCATAGTCCGCGGCAAGGTCGTTGCCGCGGACCTGCAGATCGATCGGCGCCGGCGCGCCGAAATTCAAGATCTGGCTGACGATATCGGCCGGCAGAAACGAGAACGTCATGCCCGGGAAAGCGCCGCGGCAGCTGCTCGCGCAGACGATTGACGTAATCGGCGGTGGGCGCGTGGCCCTCGTTGAGCGAGATCTGGATGTCTCCGTCCGACTCACCGATCGTGCCGGTGTTGTTGTAGATCGTATTGATCGACGAAAGATAAGTACCGATATTGTCGACCACCGCCGCCACCTCGGCCGGCGGGATCACCTCGCGGATCGCCTTCTCCACATCGGTGAAGCGCGCGGCGGTTTCCTCGATACGCATGCCGACCGGCGCCCGCACGTGCAGCAGCATCTGACCGCCGTCGACCTGCGGGAAAAAATTGCGGCCGAGAAATGGCGCGAGCAGGAACGAGGCGGCGATGAAGCCGAGAAAGCCCCCGACGAAGACCCGCCGATGCTCGATGGCGAGCGCCAGCAGATCGCGATACCCGGTGCGCAGCCGCGCGAAGCGCTGCCTCGAAGCCGCGCTGAAAGCGCACCAGCGGATTCTTCGGGCGGCGGCGGCTCAGCCGACCGTGCTCGCGACGTGCATGCGCAGCAAGATATTTCGCCATCGTCGGCACCAGGGTGCGCGATAGAAGAACGAGAAAACCATGGCGAATATCACGCTCTCCGCCATCGGTACGAACAGGAAGCGCGCCACGCCGTTCAAGAAGAACATCGGAATGAACACGATGCAGATGCACAGCAGCGATACGAAAGCCGGAACGACGATCTGCGAGGCGCCGTCGAGGATCGCGGTTTCCACTTCCTTGCCCTGTTCGAGGTGGTAGTTGATGCTCTCGATCGTCACCGTCGCCTCGTCGACGAGTATGCCCACGGCGAGCGCGAGGCCCCCCTAAGGTCATGATGTTGAGCGTTTCGCCGATCGCCGACAGCGCGCCGATCGCGCCCAAGATCGACAGCGGAATCGAGGTGGTGACGATCAGCGTCGAGCGCCGCTGCCGAGGAACAGCAGGATCATGAAGCTCGTGAGCGCCGCCGCGATCACGCCTTCACGGATCACGCCCTCGATCGAGGCGCGCACGAATAGCGACTGATCGCCGATCGGCTTGATGTCGAGTGCGTCCGGCAGCGAGGGCTTGATGACTTGCAGCATCTTCTTGATGCCGCTGACGATGTCGAGCGTCGAGGTCGTGCCGTTCTTGAACACGCTCAGAGCACCGAGCGATTGCCGTCCACGTGCACGATGTTGGTCTGCACCGCATTGCCGTTGTGCACCTGCGCGACATCGTGCATGTACACCATCGCGCCGCCCACGCTCTTGATCGGCAGGTCGCCGAGCTCCGCGATTTTCGATGGCGCGCTGTTGAGGTTGACGGTGTATTCGTAGTCGCCGATCTTTTCCGTGCCCACCGGAGTGATGAGGTTCTGCGCGGCGAGCGCATTGGCGACATCCAGGCCGGTCAGGCCGCGCGACTGCATCGCCGCGGTGTCGAGGTCGAACATCACCTGCGGAGTCTTGCCGCCGAACGGCCAGGGGATACCCGCGCCCTGCACCGTGACCAGGCGCGGGCGCACGAAATTGAGGCCGAGATCCGCGAGATTCTGCTCCGTCAGTCCCTTGCCCGACAGCGCGAGCTGGATGATCGGCACCGTCGAGGCGCTGTAATTGAGTGATCAGCGGCGGCGTCGTGCCGGCCGGCATCTGCTTGAGCATGGTCTGCGAGATCGCCGTGACCTGCGCGTTGGCGGTGGCGATATTGACGGACGGGTGAAAGTATATCTTGACGATGCCGAAAGTGGTGTACGAATTCGCCTCGATGTGCTCGATGTCGTTGACCGTCGTCGTCAGCGCGCGCTCGAACGGCGTGATGATGCGCCCCGCCATCTGGTCGGGCGGCAAGCCCTGGTATTGAAAGGCCACGCCGATGATCGGGATGTTGATGCTCGGAAAGATATCGACCGGCATGCGCAGTGCGGCGAGCGTGCCGATGAGGAGAATGAGCAGGGCCGACACGATGAACGTGTAGGGCCGGCTCAGCGCGATACGGACTATGGCGAGCATGTGGCAGCCGCGAGCTTACAGTTGTCGACTCGTGCATTACGACGTGGATCGCATCGCCGGCATCCTGAGTCGCCAACCCGCCGATCGGCAGACCAATCCAGGCGGCTCGCCGCCCTGGGCAAGGAGCGCGCAGAAACCGATCGTGCAGCAGGCTTCCCAGCGGCATCGGCACGCGCAGGCTCTCGGCCGCGGCCAGCGCCAGGCGGATGTCCTTGTAGCCGAGCGGTGCGGCGAACGCCGCCGGCTCGAACTTGCCCTCCGCGATCAGGCCACCGAAGATCCTGTAAGCCGGCGCGGTGAACATCGTAGAGGTCAGGAAATCGACGTACGCGCGCCGGTCGATGCCGGCCTTGCCGATGAGCGCGATCGCCTCGCCCAGCGCCTCGATGGCGGAAGCCAGCAGAAAATTGCCGCTGAGCTTGACGAGATTCGCCGCCGACGGCTCCGACGCCGATCGTCGAGGTTTTCTGGCCCATCGCGTCGAACAGCGGCTTACACGCATCGATGGCGCGCGGGCTCGCCCGCGGCGACGATGAACAGCTTGGCCGCCGCCGCCATCTCCGGTCGCCCGAACACCGGCGCGGCGACATAGCGCTGTCCGGCCTGCGCGTGCGCCTGCGCCAGGCGCTTGGAAAGCGCAACACTGATCGTGCTCATCGATACATGGATCGCGCCCTTGGGCAGATGCGCGATGAGACCGCCGCTTGCCGAACGCGATGTCGGCTGCGGCCTCGTCGTCCGCCAGCATCGTGATCACGCACTTCGCCGCCGCACGCCTCGGCAAGCTTGGCTGCCTCGTGCGCGCCGAGCTCGACGAGCGCGGCCGCTCTTCCCGGGGCTGCGATTGAATACGCGTGACCTCGTGTCCGGCCTTCACGAGATTGGCCGCCATCGCTGCGCCCATGTGGCCGAGTCCGATAAATCCGAGTTTCATATGGTCGATCTCCGTGTTGATCGGCAATTAGGAGCGCTGCAGAGGCGCCATGAACTCGGGCCCGACCGGATCGGTGACCGCCGTGTTCACGATGCGCTCGATCAGCTCCCGGTCCGCGGCATCGAGCGACCAGCCCGCGACACCGAGTGCCGCTTCGCACCTGTTCGGGGTGGCGGCCGCCCCAGAGCGCAACGCTGATGCCCTGGTCGAGCATCCAACGCACCGCCAGATGGATCACGCGCCGCTGGAAGCGGCGCTGTGCGAGCTCATCGAGCTGCCGCACGGCCTCGAGATACTGGGCGAAACGGGGCGGCTGGAACTTCGGATCGATGCGCCGCAGATCGTCGCCGTCGAAAGTCGTATCCGGCCGCATGCGCCCGCTCAGCAACCCGCGGCAGAGCGCCCCATAGCCGAGCGTCACGATGTTGTTGGCGCGACAGTAGGGCAGAATCTGCGCCTCGATGGCGCGCTCGAACAGGTTATAGGGCGGCTGCAGCACGTGCAGCGGGGCCACTTGGCGGAAGCGCTCCATCTGCGTCAACCGAGAAATTGCTCACGCCGATGGCGCGGATCTTTCCCTGCTCGATACAGCGAGCGCATGGCCTCGGCGGTTTCCTCGACCGGCACCAGCGGGTCGGGCCAATGGACCTGGTAGATGTCGATGTAATCGGTGCGCAACCGGCGCAGCGAATCATCGACCTCCTGCATGATTCGAGCGCGGCGTCGCGTTGCGATAGATCTTGCCGTCGCGCCATTCCAGTCCCGCCTTGGTCGCAATGACGGCCTGAGTGCGCATGCCCTCGAGAGCCGCGCCGACGATTTCCTCGGACACGCCGAACCGTATACCGGCGCGGTATCGATCAGATTGATGCCCTGATCGCAGAGCGGCGTGAATGGTGGCGACCGATTCGCGCTGGTCGGTTCCTCCCCACATCCAGCCGCCCATGGCCCAGGTGCCGAGCGCCACGCGGGACACTTTGAGCGCCGTGCCGGGAATATTCACGAATTCGGTTTCGACGGCCGGTATGCGGACTCTCGGTTGACGACTGCTCATAAAACGTCTCCTCCTGATTGCACGATATGGGTAAGGACTTTGTTCATCGATGGACACAGACTGAACGCGACGCAATGTTCCGCGTATTGCAGAATCCGTCGCATCGGTTACGAGTGAAACAGGGTGGACGGCGCTAGCCACCAATCGGCACGAAGAGGAGCCTAAAAATGAGCAGTATCTACGGCAACATTACGGACTGGACGATCGCCATGCGCCGTTGGAAACTTACTGACCAAAAGAGAACTCGGCCGGTCCGACAAATGGAGCGTCGCCGCCGATGTCGCTGAAACCGTCGCGATCGGCATTGTTTTCAACTGAAATAGACCTCGCGAACCCCCGCATCGCGCCCCCGTGAGATCAATACACGACTTCGACCGGAGCGCTGAAGATGTAGCCCGCGCCGCGCTCCGTCACGATGAACTGGGGTTGCGAGGGGTCTCGCTCGATCTTCCGCCGCAGCCGCAACACCTGAATGTCGATCGCGCGGTCGTATACCTCGTTGTCGTACACGCGGCTCGCCTCGAGCAGCTGATCCCGGGTGAGAATTCGCTCCGGCGCGGCGAGCAGCGCGGCGAGCAAATTGAACTCGCCATTCGTCAAGACGATGTTGCTCGCCGTTGCCGCGCTTCAGGCGCCGCGTGCGCAGATTGAGCTCGAACTCGGCGAACCGGTAGGCGCGAATCTCCCGCTGCGCGCCGCGCCCGGCGCGTGCCGCTCTTCGTCCGCCGCAGTACGGTTCGGATGCGCGCCAGGAGCTCTCGGGGACTGAAGGGCTTGGTCAGATAATCGTCGGCGCCGAGTTCGAGGCCCATGACTCGGTCGGCTTCGTCGCGTACGCCGGTGAGCATGACGATCGGTATCGAGGATTGTTCGCGCAGCGATCGGGCGATGGCCATCCCGTCCTCACCGGCGAGCCGCAAATCGAGGATGACGAGATCGATCGCCTCGTCGTTCAGAATCTGCGACATCTCCTCGCCGCTCGACGCGACGCTCACGCGCAGCCCGTTCTCCGCGAGGTACTCCTCGCAATAGCGCGCGGATCTGCGGATCATCGTCTATGACCAGGATGTGCGGATGGATGCTCTCCGGCATGACTGGCAACCTCCAAGGCTGTGCAGTGAGCGGATCTCCAGGACGCGCGCCAGCGACTCGGCGAGATCGCGGCGCTGCAGCGGCTTGCGCAGCACCTCGTTCACGCCGATGTCGGCGGCCTGTTCGCGAGCTGCGCGCCGCCGTAGCCGCTCATCAAGATGATGGGAATCGCGGGTCGCAGTCGCCGGATTTCCTGCGCGAGTTCGGTGCCGATGAGGTCCGGCATCGCCTCGTCGGTGAGCACGGCGTCGAAGCGGCCGGGTCTTGCCCGAAATGCCTTCGAGTGCCGCTGCGCTCGAATCGAAGCCCACCGGCTCGTAGCCGAGCTGCGGCGACGATCTCCTCCGCGAGCGCGACCAGCGGATGCTCGTCGTCGACGATCATCACGGTCTCGCCGTTTCCGCGCGGCAGCGTCCGATCGGCCTCCATCGGCCGGCACGGCCGATTTCGCCCGCGACCGGCAGCCAGATCTCGAACGCTCGTCCCTTCGCCTGCCCTGCTCGTCACCTCGATCGCGCCCCCAAGATCGGTGACGATGCCGTGCACGAGCGATAGCCCGAGGCCGGTGCCCTCGCCGACCTCCTTGGTCGTGAAGAACGGATCGAACATGCGCTCAAGCACCGCGGGCGGAATGCCGACGCCGGTGTCGCTGACGATGAGCCGCACATACGGTCCCGGGGCAGAGCGAACCGCGCGACAGCGTCCGGCACTCGTTCAACTCGGCGCGTTCGAGGATCACACGGAGCACGCCGCCGCGCTCCATGGCCTGAACGGCGTTGGTGCAGAGATTCATCGCCACCTGGTGCAGATGGGTCGCATCGCCGATCACCGCGGCATTGCCTGCTTCGATCCTGCTCTCGAGACGTATTCCCGCGGGCAGCGATGCCTCGAGCAGCTCGAGCGTCTCTTCGATGACGAATTGAACGTTCACCGGCACGCGCTCGCCGAGGCCGCTGCGGCTGAATCCGAGAATGCGTTCGACCAGCATCTTGGCGCGCTCGGCCGCGTGCATGACGTTGTCGAGGTAGCGGCGCAAGCGGACTGCCTTCGGCGGAATGCTGGTGCGCCAGTTCCCGTAGCCGAGGATCGCGCCGAGTATGTTGTTGAAATCGTGGGCGATGCCGCCGGCCAGCGTGCCGATGGCCTCCATCTTTTGCGACTGCCGCAATTGCGCTTCGAGTTGCTCCTTGTCGATCTGCGCCTGCTTTTGCGCGGTGACGTCGCTCGACGAACCGACGAACCTGAGCGGCTTGCCCGCCGGGTCGCGCAGGCAACGGCCGCGCGCGTGCAGCCAATGCCAGTCGCCGTCGGATTGGCGGACGCGATATTCGCACTCATAGTGGGCCGTACGTCCTTCGAAATGATCCTGCGAGGGCGCTTCGAAGCGCGGTCTGTCGTCGGGATGAATGGCGATCTTGCGCCAGCCAGTCGCTGCGCGATGTTGATCCGCCGATTCGCGCACTGAGGCCGTAAAGCATTTTCATTTTCGGCGACAGGAACAGCCGATCGGTCGCGAGATCCCAGTCCCAATGCCCCTCGTTCGCTGCCTTCCATGGCGAGTGCGTAGCGCTCCTCGCTCTCATCGCAGCGCTCGCTCGCCCGCCGGCGACCCGCCGAATCTGCCGCAACAGAGCCACAGATCGTGAACGCCCCGAGCAATGCGATGATTAGCGTGCGAACGCCGACACGGATCGTCTCATCGCGCCACGGCCGCAGCCCCGCCGCCTCTTCGCGCGTCACCGCGATTGTCACGGGAGTGTTCCTCACGGCGCGCAACCGCAATGAACTCCCGCTGTCCGTCGATCGGATTGACGAGCCGAGGTGCGGGCATTGACGGTGCGGTCACGAGCGCGGGGAACTTTCGCCCGACTGCATCCGGGGTGGGCGGGTTGCGCGCGAGCAGCGTCCCGTCGTCGCGCACCAACTGAATCGCAGCTGCCCATTCCGACGTTGACCGCCTGGTAATACTGCTTCAGATCGTCGAGGTCGAGGACTGCGGTGACGACGCCTGCGAATCTTCCGTTATCATCGTCGATCCGGCGCGAAAGGACGACGGCGGCGCGGCCTTCGGAACGGGTAACCAACGGCTCGCTCATGAACAGTCCCGCGGCGGTGCCATCCCGCTGAGCGATGAAATACGAGCGGTCGGAGACATTGTGGCCCGGAGGTGCGGATCCACGCGATCCATAGCGCTGGTTGCCCTGTGCGTCGACAATCATGATTTGCCGCACCTGTTGCACGCCCGCCGTACGATCCTGCAGAACGGCGTTGAGGCGCTCTGGCGGAATCCCGGCGCTGTCGCTGCGATACCATCGCGCGGTGTCGATCAGCAAAAGATCGACGGCTTGCAAGGTCCATGCGGTTTGCTCGGCGAGGGCGGTCGCCACATTGGTGATCTCGCGTTCGGTCGCGGCCAGTGAATAACGATAGGAGCGCCAGGCGTCGTATGCGGACGAACCGACGAACGCCAGGATGACCAGGACGCCGAGTACCATCACACCGAGCCGCAGGCGCTTGAAGCGGATTGAGCCGGTATCGGGTAAAGCATGGATCGCTTGCTGAGGACATCGGATACGCACCCGTGTGCACTAATCCGGTGCGCCTATCATACCGCGCACCGCATCCAGCAGATCGGCGCGGATCAGCGGCTTCGCGATGACCTGTTGTACCCCCGAGAGTCTGTGCAGTTGCGCCGGCGGTGCACAGACCGGAGCGAAACTGGGCCGAAATCGCGATGATCGGCGTATTCGGATGCGCGGCCCGAATATCGCGTGCCCATGCGCGCCGGCTTGTTTGGGCATGTAGAGGTTGACGATCACAAGATCCGCCGGACGATCAAGATCCGGATCGTGCAGTCTTCCGACGCGGACACGATACCCCGCTTGGCTCAGCCACTCCTGCAGCAATGAGCGGGTGAGGTAGTCTTCCTCATATACTCACGATGTTCAATCTGTTTTGATCCTGCACCTGCGGGGCTAGAGGGTCGCGTGGCACGCACACCTCCGGCATCGTGCGCCGCGATTCGTGACCCGAAAATGTTCACAATGTAATCTCCCGGGCGGGCGTTACTGGCCGATTGCAGAAACGGCAGATCCGGTTACATCGGTAGCAGAGCTCGCCGTCATCGACGAGCACTTTGCGGATTTGCGTTTGCCGTCTCCGCCGCCTTCTGCCTGGTGTCATTTGCCGCCCGGTGCGCCATCGGCCAAGTGCCTAAAAGGCTAGGCAACGGGTTTCGACGCAGCGAAGGCACGAGCCTCATACACCGTATCGATAGAAAACGGCCGCGTCGTGCTACGTGGGTTTGTCCTCAGCGATTGGGATTTACAAGAGGCGCTACGCATCGCCAGGAAGGCTGCCGGTGACAGACCAGTGATCGATAATCTGTCGGTCAAAGAGGGCGGACGCCGGTAGGCGTGTGCGATTGAGCATTAGCGCAATCGCCATTCCATTCGGGAATGGTGCAGTGAAATGTCGCACCGCTCGAGCCTTGATTCTCCGCCCGCAAGTGCCCCCCATGCGCGATCAGAATCGAGCGGCTCAAGGACAATCCCAGACCGAGCCCTCCGGGCTTGGTCGTGTAATACGACTCGAAGATTGCTTCTTCGTCACCAGGCGGAATGCCGTGGCCTGTATCCGCCACGGAAATCTGAATGACGTTGCCAGCCATTCGGCGTGACCGCAGGGTGAGCGCGCTATCATCCTCGGCTGGTTGCGACATGGAATCTACCGCGTTGAGAATTAGATTGATCAACACCTGCTGAAGTTGCACGCGGTCGCCACGGATCGAAAGAACACCTGCAGTTAACTCCGTGACAACCCGTACCGAGCGGCCCGTCAATTCTTGATTCATCAATATCAGCACATCTCGAATCAATTGGTTCGCGTCCAACGGCTGTGGTTGGATTTCGCGCTTCTTTATGAGCACGTGCAGCCGGTCGATGACGTCCGAGGCTCGCTCGTCGTCCGCCACAATGTCGCTAAGGATGTCACGAACTTGCTGCAGGTCAATGTTGTCGCGAGCAAGCAAGAGCTGCGCAGCCTGAGCATTGCTCAAGATCGCCGTCAGTGGCTGCTTTAATTCATGCGCCAGCGCGGAAGATAGTTCCCCGAGGCTCGCCACCCTCAGCAGATGGGCGGCCTCGTTGCGGTGAGCCTGGGCTTCCAGCTCCGCCAGTTTGCGCCGCGTGATGTCCAGCGAGACGCCCTGTAAACGAAGCGGTTGATCATCTCCGTTCAATTCGAGGCGGCCGTGGCAAGCTAGCCAGCGTACTTGACCATCCGGCAGCAACACCCGGTGCTCAGTCTGGTAGCTGCCATCTCCTTGGTATGCGTCCTCCAGAGCTTGACGCGTTGATTCACGATCGTTCGGATGCAGCCGTTGTAAGAATTTGTCGACATTCAAAGTCTCCGAACCCGTAAATCCAAAAAGTGCGCGCCATCGGTCGGAGGCCCAGAAGTCTTCCCGTGCGAAATCTCGAAACCAGAAGCCCATGTTCGCGGCTTCTGCAGCTAGGGAAATCAGCTGGTCGCGGGCCCGCAAATCGCGGTCCAATTCTACAGCGACGCGCAATGCATCATCGGGCTCGCGCAGAACGCCGGTAACGCCTCCTCTGTCGGTCGGATCATCGGGCCCCTGAGTCGGTTTGGAGATGTCTAACATTGATTCCTAGCCAGTCTAGACAATGCAGTCGCGCCTAGTGAAACGCCGTCGCGCCAGCCCCGCCCTCGGCGGTACGCTTTTGGTATCATGCCCTGTAATTTCGGTTCGCTCAAGATTAGTACGCGAAGCACTGCGCCGGCCTCAAATCCGCGGAAAACCTCGTCGCACGTCAATAAGCAAACAAAGTCCACCGTGAGCGGTTACCGCTGTTGGCCGGCTGCTGACGGATTTTCCTGCACCATCCATTCTTGCAGCGCCCCGATTGAACGCCTATGACCCCTGACCGGCTCCGCTTCACGCCCAGTGCAACTACATTCATCGCGGTGACAGCGGCGCTTAATGCATTGCTGTATCACCTGCCGCTTTTCTCTTTCGCGGCGGGCAATCTAGATCTGTCTTCGGCCACCGGGGATCTGACCCTGGCCACGTTGCTGGTCGCCCTGCTGTCCGAGACCGTTCTCCTGCTCACCATGCTGGCCCTCATCTCTCATCGGCTGCTAAAGCCATTTTGCATGTTGATCGCGATGGGCAACGCGGTCGCCGTGTATTTTGTGGTCACCTATCAGGTCGTGCTGGACGAAACGATGATGGGGAATGTGCTGAATACAGATTTCACCGAGTCTTCCGAATACCTGCATCCAACCCTCATTGTCTATGTGCTGGCCCTGGGCGTTCTCCCCTGCTGGCTGCTCGCGCGACTTCGCATCCGGCGGACTCCACGCTCGCACCTCGCTGCCCTGGCCCTGGCCTGCTTGTTGATCACCTTGATCTGGTGCCTTTTGGCCTCCCGCAGCTGGCTCTGGTTCGACGAAAACTCAAAGAGGCTCGGCGGCATGACGATGCCGTGGTCCTACGTCATCAACACCGGGAGATATCTGGTGCCAAGGCTAATGGCGTCTGACGTACCGGCTCCGCTGCCGCCGGCCACCTTCTCCTCCAACGAAAAGACCGTTGTCATTCTGGTCATCGGGGAAGCCGCGCGGGCGCAGAATTTCCAACTCTATGGCTACAACCGCCGCACGAATCCGCTGCTCTCAAAGGCAAGCGTTGTCGCCCTCAAGAATGCGACGGCCTGCGCTACCTACACCACGGCAGCGATTCGCTGCATCCTGTCGAACGTTGATGCCAGTTCGCCACTCTCCAAACGCTACGAACCTCTGCCGTCCTACCTCCAACGAAACGGCGTTGACGTCATCTGGCGAACTCGGAACTGGGGCGAACCTCCGATCACGGTTCGGACCTACCAGAAAGCGAGCGACCTCTCGGCAGACTGCGCAGGCGCGCGGTGCGCTTACGACGAGGTGCTCCTGTCCGGACTCGAGCAGCGAATCAAGGCTTCATCGAGCCAAAGGGTTTTCGTCGTTCTTCACCAGTCTGGCAGTCACGGGCCGGCCTATTACGCAAAATATCCGACCGAATTTGAATACTTCAAGCCGATCTGCAAGTCGGTTCAGTTAGGCAAATGCACACACGACGAACTGGTCAATGCCTATGACAACACGATTCTGTATGAGGACTATTTCCTTTTTCGCGTCATTGGCGTGCTCAAGCAGCTCCAGGATACAGCGACGTTATTGATTTATGTGTCCGACCATGGCGAATCCCTGGGGGAGTACGGCATGTACCTTCACGGCATACCCTACTCCATCGCGCCGGATGTGCAGAAGGAGATTCCCTTTATTATTTGGATGTCAGATGAGTTTATCCGCCAGAAAGCCGTACAGAGTGGCCGGCTCGAATCACAGCGCATTCATAGCCAGCGGGACATATTTCACACGGTGATGGGCGCATTCTCCATGCACAGCAATGCGTACATGGGCACATACGACATCTTCAGCGAGATGTTTTCCAACAAATGATGAGCCGTCCGGCAGGCGGCAGCGAAAATACCCGGTCATCGATTGATTACTTGATAGCACGCCATTTCTTTCCGATCTCAATACCGCAGCTTTTGCCCATCGCCTCATATCCCGACTGTAATGCTAAAAAATACGCCTGAACGTAGCTGCGGCCCTCCGTTGACCGGACGAAGTCCAGGATTTGGGCAAGCTCGTCGTTGCTCAGGTCGCGATATCCGTACGCGAGAAAGCGGTGCAACGGTTCACGCATCTGAGTTTCAATCTCAATGCGTCTAGCCTCCCTCTGTTTTCGCAGCCGCTCGTTTTCCGGGGCAGGCTTGTCGCCAGCTCCCAGTACGCTCCCGTTGAACACCGCCTGCTCCATCGTCATAAATATTGCAGCCGTTGTCTCCGCGGTTTTGGCGGCCTGCTCAATCTGAACGACGATAGCGTCTCTCTGCGGAGTGGACGGCATCTCGCTCTCTCCAAGCATGATCTTGTCGGTATCCGTCTGATCTAACCTTGCGAGGGCAAGCTGAGCAGCCATCAGCCGACGTCCGAGGCTCCCGCCCAAAAATTCAAGCGTCTTAGTTGCAGTGGCTGAGTCGAGATTTGCCGCAAGCGAGCTTAGTACGACGGGTTCGAATACCTCCTCTCGAAACGAGGCTTCGGTAGCAACCTCGACGGCAGCAAGTCTCTCTTCGGTGAACGAGCCGCGCATGGCAAATATTTTGCGCATTTGCGCCGGCATCGCCTTGTATGCGGGACGCATTTGCTCCCGCGTCTCGGACGCCGCATAAACTCGCGCTGCGGTGGCCGCATCGACGTCGGCCTCGGCGGCTGGGCAAGATACGAAGTTCGCAGCCAACAGGCCGGCAAGGGCTGCCGTCATCGCCCTAGGACGTAAACTCATGTCCGGTCGCTTACGCATCACAAGCCACCACGGCCTGTCGAAGCGCTACACATTGCCAGCTGAAGGCGGTGTACAATTATTCATTCCAGAGGCACGTCGAAGTTATATATTACAATCAAATGAAGGGAGTTCAGCCATGATAAGAACCGTCGGTAAGGTCTCGGTCGGATTGATCGCTGCCGCATTCGCCGGGAATATTCTCCTCGCCCAGCAAATTCCGGAAGTTACGGTCCAAGCATCACGAGTCGTCGAGAAGCAGGCTGGTCGTACTAGTACCGGCATTCCCATCGTCGATGTTTCGCTTTCCTATGGCGTGAGTTACGCGGGGCTCGATCTGGTCACGAACGCCGGGGTCATGGAGCTCGAAAAGCGCGTCAAGGATGCGGCCATGAAAGCTTGCAAGGAGCTTTCTCGGCAATATCCGATCTCGGACCAGACCGATCAGGACTGTGCGAAGGCGGCGACCGATAAGGCGATGGTGAAGGTTCACGAATTGGCCGCAGCAGCAGCAGCTGCCAAAAAGTAGCCGATCGACGGACGCCGCTGATTTAGCGTCGACTTGATGCAGCCCCGGCCTGGTGCCGGGGCTTTTGCATCACTGCGCTAGAATCGAAAGCTCAGCGTGCCGTATAGTGTGCGCCGCGGCCCGTAAGCCGCCTGAAAGATGCCTATCCCCTGCGCCGAGCGGATCTCGTTCACTCGATCGAACAGATTGAGCACGCTCAGGCGGATGGACATGGGCAAGAGCCCCGGGACCGACACCGTGCGCTCGGCGCTCGCATTGACCTGGAGAACTTGCGGCAGCGTCTGTGTATCGGCGAATCCCGACGCCAGGCCGCTGCTGTAGAGCGCATCGGCGGACAGGACATACGGAAGTCGTGCGTAGCTCACGCCCGCCGACGCGCCGTGAATGGGCTGGTGATCGAGCAAAATCGAGTGCGTGTCGATATAGGCGAGCTCGGCCGGGGAGAAATTGAACTGCCCGGTCGCGACGCCCTGCTGCCAGTTCTTGCCGACGGTGAAGTTCGCATATGCGACCAGATCCTGCACTTTGTAGCGCGCCGCCAGTTCGGTTCCCCAGACGTGGCCGTGCCCGTAGTTGAACGGCGCGAATATGGGCACGGCCCCGAACTGGCCGGTGTCGAGATAGTGGATCGTTCGCTCGTAGTAGCTGTCGAGCGACAGCGTGAGGCGCTCGCTCGCTTTGACCAGGGCCCCGGCGTCGTATTCGTAGTCATCCTCGGCGAGCGGCAGGGTCACTCCCGGGGGACCTTCGGCGGTGGTGCCGGCGAACGCGGCCGGCGTGGTCGGCGCAATGCCGAGAAAGCTCGGCACCTGCATATAGCGCGCAGCGCCGGCGTGCAGCGTCGCCAGGGGGTTCGGACGGAAGGCGAGATTGAGCCTCGGGCTCAGCTGCTGCGCATGGGTATAGCCGGTGAGATGGTCGCCGCGCAGCCCGAGATCCACGCTGAACGCCGGGTTCAACCGCCACAGGTCGCTGAGATAGATGCTGGAGACGACATTCGCCGCCGAGCTTGCCGTCGACACGCCAAACGGCACGTTGCTGGTCTGCTGACCGGCGGCATCGGCCGGGAAGACCAGCGAATTATCGCTGTTCTCGACGCCATAGCTCCCGACATAGAAGCCCGCGCCCAGGCTGTGCGCGCCGAGCACATAGCGCAGATCGCCCTCGAGCGCGTTGTCCCGGTCCTCGTGCGAGGCCTGCGAGGCCACTCCCTGATAGACGAGTTCACCGGCGGGATCCGGATTGAACTGCTGCGAAATGAAGTGCCACGTGTAGCCCAGCTGCAGTTCGAGCCCGGAGCTCAGAGAGCTCTTGACGCTTCCCATCACCAGGTAGTCGCGAAAATTCAGCGTCGAATCGATGTCGGCCGAAGACGGAACGCCCGCAAGCCCGGCGAGGCTGTAGGCCGGTGCGAGACCCGGAGCATTCGGCAGCTCGTTGTCGCTGCGCGTCGCGGACAGCAGCAGGGACATCCGAGTGTGGTCGGAGAGCGAGTAGCTCCAAAAGCCCAGCGCCTGTGACGTTGCGCCTTCGTCGTGAATGGGCGTCGGCCCCGGAGTCGCGCCGCTGAAGGCCGTGTTGCTCCAGGTCTGGCGCGCGCTGACGTAGCTGCTGAGAGCGCCGGCGCAGCCTGCGTACTCGATGCTCGGTGAAAAGGTCGAGCGTTGGCCGCCATAGACGCTGGCTTCACCCCCGGGCGCCTGGCAGCCGTCCTTCGACTCGACATCGACGACGCCGCCGGTGGCGTAGCCATAACGAGCCGGCAATACGCCCACCCGCAAGTCCAGTTGCTTGACGAACAGGGCGTTCAGCATGGAAATGAACGGCGGGTTGGTATTGATGTCGAGCGGCACCAGGAATCCGTTGATCTGGTATTGAAACTGGGGTCCTTCGGTGTTGCGGATGTGGATTTGCTGGTTTTGGTCGATGGCGACGCTCGGCAGCTGCGCCAGCACGTCCGTGATCGGCGTCTGCGCGCCCGCCGGGAGGCTATCGATGTCCTGAGCCCCGACGCCATACGCCGCAGCGCCGGTATCGGAGACGGCAGGCCCGCTTGGGCGCTGGGACTCGACGACCACGGTCGGAAGATTGCCGGTCCCCTGGTCCAGGCTGAAATCACTCTCCTCGTCGGCGCGCGCGGCGCTCGCGATCAGGGTCGGCACTATGAGCATGGCGACTGCCGCCGGACGCATCGACTGAATACCTTGTAATACGAATGAGAGTGATTCGCATTTAGTGTATCTTGCGCCGCAGCGAAGGTCAACCGCGCCCGATCACGGTAATGGCTTGAAGTGCCGGTGCATGCATCCGCCATGGCTATGGCCTGGGCCGAGCGTAACGTTCACCAGATTCAACAGACCATGGCGAACACCGTGCTCGGCGATGATTTCCTCCGCAAACCGGCGCACGCGCTTGGCCGATCCTTTCAGCATCATAGGACTCACCTGCAGGCGAATGCGGAGAAGCGCGAAACCCGCGGAGCTTGCGTCGCCAATCTGTTGTACGTCTACAATCATCATGAGCGCGAGAACTGGCGGAGCGGCTGACCAGCATCCAGCTCGCCCTCCATGAACTCACCGTCTCCACCATGCACGCGCATCTCGATCACGAACAATGTCTAGAGACGGCCGAAGCGGTCGGGGAGCAAATCCTCGGTGATGGCGCGAATCGGAATGTCGGTGGTGCCGGCTGCCGAAGCCGCCGAAAGCGTGCCGCGGTGGCGCAAACGCACGCACTCTGGCATCGTTGGCGCACCCGTTGTCGCTGGAATTGAACTTGGCGGACCGAACCGCGTACGGCTTCGAGCGAACCCCTTGCGCGATTCAGTTGCCTCAATTCTGCGGTGAAGCGCTCGCGAGGGCAGGCGAGGAGATTGAGCTATGCGTTTTAAACTGCGATCTCGCGCCGCAGTAAATTGCGCGCTATGCGCCGCCGCACTTTCGGGGTGGGTCGCGTTCGTCGAGCCGCCGGTCGTCGCCGCGGCACAGGCCGTTGCCGAAACGCCCGCCCGGACGCCGAGCATTCGGGTAAAGGACGCGTGGATCCGCTGGCTGCCGGCGGGTGTGCCTTCGGGCGGCTATGCGACGCTGATCAATACCGGTGAACAACCCGTGGCCTTGATCGGCGCCTCGAGTGCGGCCTTTGGAGAAGTCTCCATACACCGCAGCGTCGATCGGGCGGGCACCATGGAAATGGTGCCGGTCAAACGAATCACCATCGATCCGCACTCGACCCTTGATTTCGAGGCAGCAGGCTACCACTTCATGCTCATGCAGCCGAGCACTTCGCTCGCGCCGGGAGACCATATCCCGATCACCCTGCGCTTTGCCGGCGGCGCCGAGTTGACGGTGCCGTTCGAGGTGCGCAAGTGAGCAGCGACGCAAGCGCTATCGCCGCCGCCCGGCCGTTGAACTCACCTTGACCATGTCATCCTGTCGTGTGGGGATTTCGAATCATTGGAATCTCCCGGCGTGAATTACCCTGCAACGCTCATCATGACCGGTGATCACGACGATCGCGTGTTTCCCGCCCACAGCTTCAAATTCGCAGCCGCCATGCAGCATGCGGACCCGCAGGGCCGGCCTATACTGCTTCGCGTCGAGAGCCGCGCCGGGCATGGCCAGGGGATGCCCACGGCGAAGATCATCGACGAGGTGGTCGACATGTACGCGTTCGTTTTGAAGACATTCGGCATAGCAGATCAACCAGCAACGAGGATATCGTCATGAACAAGCTTTCTGTCTTAGCGCGCTTCGCCGCCACCGTGGCCGCGCTCGCCGCCGCCGTCAGTGCTATGGCGGCTGCGCCTGACCCGGCGTTGACGGCAGCCGTCGCGGATCCCGCGCGCACTTCCAACTTCACCGCGCGCGACAAGGTCCGGCACCCGGTGGAGGAGCTGACGTTTTTCGGAATCGGGTCCAAGATGACCGTGGTCGAACTATGGCCCGGCGGCGGGTACTGGACGGAAATTCTCGGGCCGTATCTTGCCAAGGGCGGAACCTATTATGTGGCACTGCCCGCCCCCGGCAATCAGGAGGAGGACAAGTCGGTGGAACGTTGGCGCGCACGGATGGACGCGCAGAAGGCTCGGCTCGGCACGATCAATGAGACCACTCTCGGCGCCGGCCATTTCGACATCGCCCCGCCCGGGACCGCGGACATGGTGCTGACTTTCCGCAATCTGCACAACTGGATGTACGACGGATATGCTGAGCAGTCGCTGGCGGCGAGCTTCAAGGCACTGAAGCCCGGCGGCATTCTCGGGATCGAAGAGCATCGGGGCAGCAATGACAAGCCGCAGGATCCGAAGGCCGAGAATGGCTACGTGCGCGAGGACTACACGATCGCACTCGCCAAAAAAGCCGGCTTCGTGCTCCTCGGGTCGTCGGAGATCAACGCCAATCCGAAGGATACGAAGGACTGGGTGGATGGAGTCTGGACGCTGCCGCCGACCCTGTCGCAGGGCGACAAGGATCGAGCCCGGTACATGGCGGTCGGCGAAGCGGATAACTTCGTGCTCAAATTTCGCAAACCCTGACCACCGTCCGCGTGGCCGCGCGGCGTGGCCACGCACGATCGCGGCCGCTTCAGCGATCGGGACCGATGACGATCGGTGAACCATCGCTGAAGCGCGACACACGAAACGGCGAGGGATCTGCCGCGGGGGTCCGCCCCGTTGCGAGATCGGCGGCGAGCCGTCCCGCCGCCGGCCCGATACCGAAGCCATGTCCGGAAAATCCCGCCGCGAGAGTCAGACCGGGAACCGCGCCGACGGCGCCGATATAGGGCACCGCATCGGGCGTGACGTCGATGTATCCGCCCCACTCTTGCACGATGGCAACGTCGCGAAATTGCGGATAGAGCCTGATCATCGCGTTTCGCGCCTCGCGATTCAGGGCTTTGTTGGGTGCGGGATCCAAGACCCGTGTGCGTTCGAAGGGGCTCTGACGATCCAGCGGCCAGCGGCGCGGAGCGCGCAATTCGCGCAGCGATTGCGCGTTCAACCGAGGCTTCAGCGAGGCCGCCTCCTTGCGGATGGTGGGGAGGAACTCGCGCAGATAGCGTACCGAATCCGGTACCAGGGGAACGATGTGGCCCGAGCCTCTGGCGATGGTGTAGCCGCCGTCCAGCCGCCTGCGATATGCCACCTCGTTCAGGTAGCTGCAGGTGTCCGGGCCGCCGGCGATGGGTGCGGTGCGCATCGCGGATGACAGTACCTTCAACTGAGGTAGACGAACCCCCAGACTTGCGCAAAACAGGCTCGCCCATGCTCCGCCCGCCAGTATGACGGCATCGCATGCGATGCGTCCGCGTTCCGTAATCACCGCACCGACCCGCCCGGCAACCCGGTCGATCCCGCGCACCGCGCAATGCGCGAGCATCGCGGCTCCCTGACGCTGCGCGGCCCTGGCAATCGCAGGGGCCGCCTTTTGCGGTTCGGCGCAGCCATCGGTCGGCACATGCAAGGCGCAGCGGTATTTGCTCCGGGCGCCCGGCATCAGCGCCTCGACGTCCTCGCGGCGAAGGATGCGGGCCCCGATGTCATGGGTGCGCGCCATCTCGAGCCACGCGGCGAAGCGGATTTCATCGTCTTCGGATTCGCCCACGTAGATGACGCCGCATTCGCGAAAGCCGGTGGCGCCGCCCGTGAGGCGATCCATGTCGCGCCACAGCCGCAGGCTCTGCACGATCAGCGGCATCTCGCGCACGTCGCGGCCCGCCTGCCGGCACCAGCCCCAATTGCGGCTGGATTGTTCGCAGGCAATGTAGCCCTTCTCGCACAGCACCACGGGAACGCCGCGCTCGGCCAGCGTCAGCGCCGCCGACGTGCCGATGATGCCGCCGCCGATGACGACGACGCCCGTGGCGGCGGGAATCATTTCATCCGGTGTAACCGAATCGACGTAGGGGCCCATGAGTTAGACTCGCCAAAATGCTCATTATAGGCGGTGGCGCGGACAACTCATGTCGACAGATCCTGCCATACCCGTCATCGACGTCGCGGCGCTGTTCGATGCGCCGAGTGCGGCGCGCAAACGCGCCGATCAGGCCGTCATGAGCGCCGCGGCGCTGTCGGGTTTCTTCGTGGCGCGGGGATTTCCGGCAGGCTTACCGATCGGCCGACGGTCGAGAGCGGATCTGCTGCGCGTATTTCGACTGCCCGAGCGTGAAATTCGGGCTTTATGGCGCCAGAAGTTCGATGCGTCGCACGCGAATGTCTATCGCGGGTGGTTTCCTTTGCAAAAGGGATTTCTCACCAGCAAGGAAGGCATCGACCTCGGGCCTGACGTGGCCTACGGTCCGTCCGTGGTGTGCGCCGAGGATCCGCTGCGCGAAGCGACACCGCTGCCTCCGGAGGACGCTCTGCCCGGCTGGCGCGACTCGGTGTCGCGGTATTACCGCGGCATGGTGCAGGCAAGCGAGGCGCTCATGCGCTCCATCGCACGCGGCCTGACGCTGCCGGAGCATTTCTTCGATCGCGCATTCGACAGGGGACTGTCGACGCTGCGGCTGCTGCGCTACCCGGTACGCACCGATGCCGATAAGGCCGCCGCGGCAAACCCCGACGTGTGGGTGACCCATCATGGCGAGCGGCGCTGTGTGATCGGCGCGCCGCACGTCGACAGCGGATTTCTCACGCTGCTGGCCCAGGACGGCATCGCCGGCCTGCAGGCACGCCACCTGGGGGGCCGGTGGATCGACGTGCCGCCTGCGGAAGGAACGCTGGCGGTCAACTTCGGCAAAGTCCTCGAACGCTGGAGCGGAGGCCGCGTCAAGGCCACCGAACACCGCGTCATCGGCAGCGGGCAGCAAAGAATGTCCATACCGTTCTTCTATGAGGCGCGCGCGGACGCCGAAATCCGCCCGTTGCCGCTGGGTGCCGGCGAGTCTTTCGAGCCGTTTTTGTACGGCGATTATCTGTGGGCGACGACCACACAATTCGTCGAGTTCAAGGGCATGGAGTCGCTGCGCCGGCCGCTGCGCGCGCCGGCCGGAGCGCTGATCACCCACTGACTCCCGGCCCGGCGCGATCGGTTGAATTCGGGATCCTCAGGACCTTGTATCGCCCGGTGGGCATTGCCCGCCGGGCGATACCAAAAGAAGGAGAATTATTCGCTGATGGCTACTCCACTGAAGCCGGTGACACCGATGGGGCTTGATGTCGCCACAGGGGTGAGGTCGCCGTAGGCGTCGATGGCGAATACCGCGACATATGCGCTGCCACCGGCACTGTAGATGACGGCGAGCCACTTCTTATCCGCGGATACCGTGATGTCCGTCGGCGCCCCTGGCAGAGGGTATCGATTTGTAGAACACCCCGCCTTGGCCGTCGGTGAAGAATATGGAGATGGCATGTCCGGGGGAATTGCCCGTGTACCAGACGTTCCCCGGCCCCTTGGCCACCCAGCAGGGGGCGTTCGTGGGATATGGCGGTGTCGGTCCGGTTATCGGAAAAACGTCCCGACTCTTGTTCACGATGGCGAAGCTGTCGGGACTGTGGGCCGGCGTGAATCCCAGGACATCGTCCCAGAACGCGGCCCCGAGCGGGGTATTGTTGGCGGTGCTCGGGAGCGTTACGGCGGCACTTGACCCACTGAGCGCCCCATCCCGCATGAGAGGCAGCTGCAGGAGGGATCCTGAGGTCATGGTGACAGCCGCCCAGTCCTTGCCGACCGCGATCTGCGCAGCCGAAGGGTCGGTGAGCCCGACGACGTTGCCATCCACGTTGCCTGACGGCCACGCATGACTCTCCGCGCAATTCGCGCCGACCACGAAGAGATGGTCCCGTGGTGAGCGCGACTGAATCGGGCTTCACGCAATTGGGCGCCAAGCCTATCGTTCCTTCGATACTGATGAAGTCGTCATGCCGTACGATCCGGCTGACGCTGTTTGAGCCGTAGTTTCCCACGGCTCCGCGATCGTCCTTGAACTGCAGAATTCCAGCGTTGCCGCCCGCGCCGCCCTTGCCTTGCGTCGGCAACATGTCCACCAGGGATAGCGAGGGCGTTCCCGCCGTATCGAGCTTGAACACGACGACTTCGTTGGCGCTTGGATTATTCGTGCTCGTCAGCACGAACACGCCGCGTTCAGGCTCGTCGGCAACCGCCACGGCGGCCGCGAGCAATGTGGCCGCCAGCATGCTGGCGGCGTGACGCACACGGGACTTGTCAAGTTTTCGAGAGCTCATCGCGATCTCCTCATTGAGACTTTAAATGGCCTGCACTCTCCCAGGCGGCGTGATCCGGGATGTGGTGTATTCTTGAAGCTGTACCAGCTCACGAGTCCGGGGACCGTTCAGGAAAAAGGGGCATTGACGGGTGGGTATTCGCTGCGGACCGGTGGAAAGTTACGGTGCGGCCACACCGGCAGCCGAAGAAACTTGCAAAGTGAAACGAAGACGTAACTTTCTCGCGCCGTGCAGCGAACACCCTATGGACTCCGGCAGCAATCTGGACACGCTGATGGCCCGCTACCAGGCGGGTGATTTCGCCGCCGTCACGGCGCTGGTCGAGTGCATCGGCCCGCAGCTGCATCGGTTTTTTATGGCGCAATCTGCCAGCCGTAGCGATGCGGATGACCTGTTGCAGGAGACCTGGCTGCGCATCCACCGGGTGCGGCACACCTATCGTCCGGGCGAACCGGTGCTGCCCTGGTTCTACGCGATTGCGCGCCGCGTGCGCATCGACCACTACCGCAGGGCGAGCCGCACCACCGCGCGCGAGCGCCGACTGGAGGAACTGTCCGATGTGGCGGCCGCGTTTCCGCGGGAAGAGGCTCAGGCGGATGATCTGGAAGCGCTGTTGGCACCCCTTTCGGAGAGCCAACGTGAGGTCATTCGGATGATGAAGGTGGCGGGGATGTCGCTGGAGGAGGTCGCGCGGGCGACCTCGTGCAGCGTCGGGTCGGTGAAGCAGAAAGTGCATCGCGCCTACAGGAATCTCAGAGACAGGATGAGCGCGATGGGCCCTAAGAAAGGGTCAAGCCGGGGGCTGCCATGAGAGACGAAGAGGTCGACAAAGTCCTGCAGAACGCCTCGGGGGCTGCGCCCGCAGGTAGAGCCCGCATTGCTCAAACGCATCGCCGACTCGATCAATTCGTCGTTGCGGCCGGTACGCCCGCTGCCGCCGACATGGGTGCTCACTGGGGGGCTGGCTCTGATCTGCGCCGCAGTGGCTGTGGCTGCGGCCGCTCGCACCGGATTCTACGGAATTGAAAAACTGGGTCTCTGGGAGCGCGTGCTGATCTTTTCGACACTCGGGATCCTGGTGTGGGTGGCGGGTAAGGAGTTCGTGAGTCAACTAATTCCCGGAAGCCGCCAACACATTCAGTCCGTGGGCGCCTTTCTGACGATTCGTCAGTGCGGCGTTGCTGGGCGTGTTTGCGCTGGTGTTCCGCGACTACCGCACCGACCACTTCATCTCCGCGGGGGTCGCGTGCCTGCTGACGGGCCTGCTCCTGGCCATCCCCGCAGCCTTCCTGAGTTGGTTGCTGCTCCGGCGCGGTTTTGCGGTGAATTCTGCTTGCGGCGGGACTCGCGGGAGGCGCGCTCGCGGGGTTGAGCGGCGTGACGATGTTGGAACTTCACTGCGCCAATTTCCAGGCGCTGCATGTACTTGTGTGGCACACAGCGGTGGTGCCGGTGAGCGCGGCAGCCGGAGCGCTGGTGGGGTGGGCGTACTCTCCTGGGAGGTCTTCGAAGCGATGAAGAAGCGAGGCATCAGCAGGAGCGAAATGGCCAAGCGTATGAACACGAGCCGCAGCCAGCTCGAACGCCTGTTCGACCCGGATAACCGCCAACGTCCTCCTAGAGACGGTTCAGAAGGCGGCGGCGGCGGTCGGCAAACGCATGACCATCAGCCTCGCGGATGCACCCTCGTAGGGGTCCCATGTTTGCCAACAGAATCGCGGCCCGCGCTCCCGCTCGAACCGTCGGTTAGCCAGCTTGTAGGACCGCGCGCCGGGTCGAGACTGGGTAAGCCGATTAACGCCTAACGGGTCGGATAAAGCTGCCGGCGGGATGAAGAGGGTCCTATTTCTTGCCGCTGTGGGCGGAGGTGGCGATAGAATAGTAGAGCGGCGTGCCCATGGGCGCCGACCTGCCTCCCCTGCCCGCCGACAGGGCGTGGCGCCGACGTTCGTCGTCTGGGCCGTGAAGGACCCGAGCTCGGCCAACCTCGATCGGATCCAGATCATCAAGGGCTGGACGCAGAACGGCCAGAGCTTCGAGAAGATCTTCGATGTGGTCTGGTCGGGCGATCGCAAGCCCGAGCCCGGTACGGGCAAGGTCCCCGCGATCCACAGCACCGTGGATCTCGAGAAGGCGACCTACACGAACGACGTCGGCTCGACGGAGCTGAAGACCGTCTGGTCGGATCCGGAGTTCGATGCCAGCCTGCATGCGTTCTACTACGCGCGCGTGCTGGAGATTCCGACGCCGCGCTGGACCCTGATCCAGGCGGTCAAGGCCGGGGTCCCGCCGCCCGACGTGGTGCCGCTCACGGGCCAGGAGCGCGCCTGGACCTCGCCCATCTGGTACACGCCGAGCGCCGAGGCTCGCAAGCACGCGCCCGCGGGCATGACCGTGGCCGACCTGAAGGCGAAGGGCGCTACGGCGCTGGGCGATGCGCAGCTGAAGGCGCTCTTCGTGGGCAAGGCCTTCTGGGTGCGCAACAACGTAACCGGCGAACGTTCAGCGAGAACTTCACCGCGGAGGGCCACAGCACGTCTGTTCCACGTCGGCAAGATCGCGACGCTGCCGAGCGCGTTCCGGCAGCCCCATCCGCGACGGCTACCAGGGCGCGACCATGCCCTACAAGATCGACGGCGGCAAGCTGATCACCTTACGTCTCGCAGGACTCCGTACTCGGTCACGGTCTACAAGCTCGGCGACACGTATTACGGCGCGCGCAGCAACGAGTTCGGCTACGCCAATTACCAGATCATTCCGCCGCCGCAGTATCGTGGTGCAGCCCGCGGATATCTCACCGACCAGTTCGCGACCGAGCTCGGCCTGACGGAACAGCAGAAGCAGCAGATTCTTCCCCTGCTGAAGGAAGAGATACCGAAGCTGCAGGCGCTGAAGAACGATACCTCGCTGAGCGCGGTGGACAAGGTCACGAAATTGCGTGAGATCGCCGGCGGGGTGGATGCCAAGATCATGCCGCTGCTCAATCCGGAGCAGCAGCAGAAATACCAGGCCATGCGCGACCGGTTGCGACGGCGGCTCATCGAGAAGGCCGGGACCGAGCTGGGGGAGAAAGTCGAGCGCGACGTCGCCTCCCAATTGTGGCACGGAGCGGACTGACGTCGAGGCCGGTGTGGTTGCTGACGCTCCTAGTGGCGCAGTTCGTTGATCGGCAACGAGCCTTTCGCCGACCCACTTGCTGCGCGCATACGGCAGCTGAATGCGGTCGATGCAGTCGGCGCTGCTTGCGGCTTCGGTAATCTCGCCAGTCCCCGGCACGAGATAGGACACGGCGGCACTTGACACAAAGTGGAGGCGTTTGGGGCGGACCGAGGCCGCCAAACGCAACAACTCCGGCAGCGGCTGCACGTTGATACGGCGCAGCGTCTTGCCCAATCCGTCAGCGCCTGCCATGCGGAAAATCCGATGGCCTTCGCAAATGCGCGGTTCTGGTGATGCAGCACGACCGTTGCACGGGCAGCGTGCTGGCGGTGCTCACGGCTCTTTGCCCGCCTTCACCGCGTAGCCTGCCTCGCGCCACGCCTTCATGCCGCCGTCCAGCGCCACGGCGCCCTGGAATCCCATCTGGCGCAATGTCGCTGTCGCCAGCGTCGAGACGCGGCCGAATTCGCAATAAGCAAGAATCCGCCTGGTCGGATCGGGCAGCTCCTCGTTGACGCGCAACTCCAGCTGGCCGCGCGGCAGCAGCCGCGCCCCCGGGATATGGCCCTGCTTCAAAGGCGTCGCGCTCGCGCACGTCGAGCACGACCAGCTCATCCTTCCGGGATTCAAGGCACGCCTTCAGTTCGGCCAGCGACATGAACGGCACGGTCGCCGCGGCTTCGGAAAGCATCTGGGCCACCGTCTTGCCGCCGCTCATGTTGGTGCGCAGCGCCTCGGTGACGTGCGTGGGCATCGTCAGATTGAGGTTCTGCATCATCTCGATGAAGGCGCCGCGGTCGCGTTTCTGCAGCCGCGGGTTCTCGGCCAGCTCCTGGCCGATGGTCGAGTGAGAGCGTCCCTTGTATTCGTGCGCCGGAAAGACTTTCAGTGCCGGATCGAGCCTCAGTACGCCCTCGAACAGACTCTCATAGAGTGCTCCCGCGTCGCCACTTGGCAGGTCGGTGCGCCCCGTTCCTCCGATGAGCAGCGTGTCACCGGTGAACACGCGGTCCTCGACGCACAGGCACATCGAATCGCGCGTGTGGCCGGGCGTGTGGAGCGCCTGCAGCCTCAGCCGGCCCACGATCAGCATTTCGCCGCCCTGCAGGCGCAGGTCGACGAATGGTGCCGGGCTGGCGCGATGCATGACCACCGGCACATCGAGCTGGCGCGCGAGCTGCTGGGTTGCCGAGAAATGATCCGCGTGCGTATGGGTGTCGATGAGATATCGGATGCGCAGACCATCCCTTGCGGCCAGCGCGATGTAGCGGTCGATCTGGCTGAGCTCCGGGTCGATCAGCGCCGCGGCGCAGGTCTCCTCGCAGCCGATGACATAGGACCGGCAGCCGCCGGTAGCCACTGTTTCGAATATCATTCTTGTGCGCTCCTCATTCGTCCCGCTGCCGACTCACCCGGCGTCGTGCGGTGCGGCGGTGAGTTCCCCGTCAATCCCACGCCGCCCGGATCGTAGCACGCCGTCTACCGCCCGTTGGGAGCGTCTGCTTCGCGACAGCCATAGCGGCACCGCCACTGACTGCAATTGTTGCGACCCCACACTACGCTCAATCCTTGAGGCTGTAATCGCAGCCCTCAATGTCCGGATGATTCTCATCGCATGGAATCAGCACAATGGCGTGTTCATCGCCGTTGGCTAGCTTGCCGCGAGCGGCAATTTCGCCTGGATCATTGATGAAGATGGCCTCTATCAAAGTCACGGCGGTGGACCCTGGAACAACCAGCGTACCCAAATCGACGGTGGGGCCGCCGTTCTCCCACAAGAACGCATGGTCTTCTTGGTTGCAGTCCGCACTACCAAAACCGACAATTTGGCTGCGGGAATTGATCGAAACCGCCACGCCGCACGCATCACCGGCCACGGTCCCGATATCGACCATGCGTCCGTTCTTCCAGAGAAACGCATGGGATGAAAACACTCCGGCTTCACTCATGGCATCGGATTCGCCGACGATCTCGCTGGCATCGTTGATCCAATTGGCCTCGGAGTACAAGGAATATCCCTCTAGGGTCCCGAGATCCTTGAGTCCTCCGTGCTTGTCCCATACGAATGCATGGTAACTTTGATCCCCGGCCACATTCGAGTTGCCGACGACCTGGCCGCGATTGTTCATGCCGATTGACGTACCAAAGGTGCCGCCGAAAGTGCCGATGTCCACCATGTGTCCGTCCGTTCTCCCAAAAAAACGGATCCTGAGTTGGCATTGACGTAGCCTCATTGATAGTTGCGTTGGTGTAGGACTGGCCCGCGATCTGCCCTTGCTGGTTCACGAACGCAGCCGTGCTGTCAGGTCCACCCAGCGTACCTGCCGTCCACGAGCACGGTCCCTGAGTGCCCGTACCTACGAGTGTTAAGAGACGCCGCCACGCTAAAGTCCTGGGTGTCGGGTTCGACCGCCCGCACGCCAGACAGGTCTATCCGATATTCGAATTTACCGATGCAAACGGGCGCGTGCACCGCGTCGTCAATTCGTCCCAACAGGCAATTGTCCGATTTGAGGCCGGCGATGCTGTTTCTATCGCGTACTCGCGGCTCGACCCGAAACGGGCGCGAATTGACACGCTTTGGTTCAACCATCGCTGGGTGATGGGTGGATTCTTCGTCGCACTCAGGGTGCGTTCAACATCCGCGTTAGCTTACCCCACACCGAGAATTTCCGCCGACCACTCCTACGCTGCCATTGACCGCGGCCTGTGGTCGCTGTCGGCTTCGCGGTCTGCTGGTCCGCGAGCGCACCTTTGCTAGGTCAGTTCTCTGATGGCGCTCTTTGATCGCGCTAAAGCGGTGGCGTCTTCCGGCTTGCCAACCACAATTGCTGAATCCGGCAACCAGCGTATTACGCCTCGGCGCAACAGCATTATTCCGTCAGGGTATCGCACGGCGCTGGGGTAGGCGGCCCAATCCCACTTGCCCTGAACGTGCTGTCCATCAGCAACCAATCCCATTTCGGACATAGTTACCGTTGCATCCGTGCCGAAGTCTGCGCGATACCTAAAGCGTTTATATATGCCCCATTTCGTCACCGCGACTCCTCCAAAAAATATTAGCGCGGCGAAAATCAATGCAATTGCAACCTTGATTTCGAGTGCTGCGTTCATGACTGCCACAAAGATACTCGCGGCAACCAACGCAAGGAAACCAAACTGGACTGGCAATCGAAAAACTAACGGTCGCTGTTCGTAGTAGCGATTTATTAGAGTGCGGTAGTAATCGGCGTTTATGTGGATTTTGTATGTAACGTCCATATCATTTATTAGCGGCGTCCTGCGAACATCATATGGACAAGCTTACCGTAAGCCGCGAATGGCCGCTTCTTGGCGATCAGTTTTGGCGGGCCACCGCCCGCTGTTGGCCGCCTACTGCCCGATGCACGTTCTGGGACCGGTCACACGGCTGGGGTTGGTCCGAATGGGAAATCCTGATTACGCCGTCACTTCTTATTGCGGCCGAGAATGGCCTCGATCTCGTCCATGATCGAGTTCATCCGTGCGGACAGTGCCTGGTAAGGCGCTGGCGTGGCGAGATCCACTCCCGCCTTCTTCACCAGATCGTAAGGGTAGCCGGAGCCGCCCGCCTTGAGTAGGTCGAGGTAGCGGGTGAGCGCGCCGGGCTCGTGTGCCAGGACGCGCTTTGCGAAGAGCGCGCTGGCGGCGATCGATGTGGCGTACTGGTATACGTAAAAACTGTTGTAGAAGTGCGGGATGTACGCCCACTCGGTGCAATAGGCGTCGTCGATGTCGACCACGCCTTCCCCGGCGCCGTGATAGCGCTTCAGGATGTCGCAGTAGATCTTAGTAAGCGCCTCGCCGGTCATCGGCTCGCCCTTGTCGACGCGTGCGTGAATGGTGCGCTCGAACTCCGCGAACATCGCCTGGCGGAAGAAGGCTCCACGCATGTTTTCCAGCGCAAACCCAAGAAAGTAAAGACGCTCGTCGTCGGTCTTCGCCGTCTTCAGCACGCGTTGCAGCAGAAGCTCCTCGTTGAACGTCGAGGCGATTTCGGCGATGAATATCGGGTAATTCGAAGTCACGAACGGCTGTGCCTTGTTGGCGAAGTATGAGTGCATCGCGTGGCCCCACTCGTGCGCGACCGTGGAGACCGACTCGTAGTCGTCGTTGTAGTTCATCAGTACGTACGGATGCACGTCGTATGCTTAGCGGTCCATGTGCGCGCCGGACAGCTTATGCGGACGCGGGTAGGTGTCCATCCAGCGATGGTCGAGTCCATAAGTCAGCGCGTCGACGTAGTCCTTGCCGAGCGGCGCCACCGCTTCCAGCACGAGCTTACGCCCAACCTCATACGGCAGCTTGAGGTCGCTGTGCACGAGCGGCGGATAGATGTCGTAGTAATGCAGTTGAGCTACGCCCAGCATCTTCGCGCGCAGGCGGAAGTAGCGGTATAGCGTCGGCAGGTTCGCGTTGGTCTGCGCGATCAGCGTGTCGAAGACCTCGACCGGGACGTTATTGCGGTCGAGCGAGCGCGTGATCGAATCGGGATAGTTGCGCACCTTTGCGTATACGCTGTTCTGCTTGAGCTGCGAATACAGGTTGACGCCGATCGTGCGTTCGTAGGTCTTGTACGTGCCGAAAAAGGCGTCCATCACCTTCTTGCGGTCCTCGCGGTTCGGAAGTTCGCGGTATTTCGTGTAGGCAGATGCATCGAGCGTGATCTCCTCTCCGGTAGAAAGCTTGACCTTCGGCCACGGGATGTCCGCATTGGTGAGCATCGTGTACGCTGATGCACCCGCGTCATCCATGAGGCCGAACTTCGCGATCAGTGCCTCGCCCTCCTCGTTCAGAGTATGCGGCGCCATCCGCAGTGTTTTATCGAGCGGAAACCGGTAGATCGAAAGTGACGGTTCTTCGTGGAGAAACCCCGCACTGCGCTCCTTGCCGATGTGCAGGATCTCTGGGTCGACGAACGCTCTCGCTTCGTCGACGCGGTTGCCGAGAAGGTCGGCTCTCTGTGTCGAGTTCCAGGTAGGCCGGGTTCCCAGTGTCTTCGGCGGTTTGCTCGCCTGCGTAGGTTTCCAGCCGGTAGTAGCGCTTGGTCAAGTCAGCCTGAAGATCGAGGCACTGCTTTAAGCGCACAGCACTCTCGCCTAAGTGGCCCTTACAGCTGGCGAGATCTTTGAGCTGGGCGTCGACCTTGTCGGCATCGGCATTCCAGGCGGCGAGCGACGGGTAGATCTCGGAGAGATTCCAGCGGTCGGCTGTCGTCTCAGCATGTGCCGGCGTAAGAAACGTGGCAGCGATGATAAGTAGGACGTAGCAAAATGCCACAGTGGTGATTCCAGAAAGGTATGGCGAATTTCGCAATTTTTCGCCCGCGACCTCGTGGTGGGCGATCCTCACCTGATGAGGCCCTTCGGCACGCTTACCCGATAGCATAGAGGTTCCCCCGCTCCTTGCCCGGCATGGTCGCGGATGCTCTTGGTATTAGCAACAGCGGCGAAACTCACCCGAGGCGAACGTCGGCTTTGCGTCAACCAGTTTGGGTCTGTGAATGCCCGCTCCTGGCCGATGTTGTTGAAAAAGTCTTGAACTGAGAGGGGTCCTTGGCGGTCTCATTTAACAGGCAAATCAATGGGGATTGCTTAGATGATGGGACACAACGGCGGCAATCAGAACCGCTTGTTCTACTCGTTCAACCTTGACGACCACGTTCCAGCCAATCATTTGCTTCGCGGCGTTAATCAGTTTCTCGACCTGTCCGATCTGCGCGCTTATCTCGCCCCGTTTTATAGCCATACCGGCCGGCCCTCGATCGATCCGGAGCTGATGATCCGCATGCTGATTGTTGGTTATTGTTTTGGGATCCGCTCGGAGCGTCGCCTTTGCGAAGATGTGCATTTGAACTTAGCCTATCGCTGGTTTTGTCGGCTGGGGATCGAGGACGCGGTACCGGAACATTCCACGTTCTCGAAGAACCGGCACGGCCGCTTTCGCGAGAGCGATGCATTCCGGCATGTGTTTGAGACGGTACTTGAGCGCTGCAAGAACGAAGGGCTAGTGGGCGGCGAGGGTTTCGCGATCGATGCGAGCGTAGTCAAAGCAGATGCTGCCCGTGCCAGTGCTATCCCCGGTGCCAACATTGACTCTCGGGCGCTCGGTCCCGGGCAGGCGAGTCGCGCGGTGCGCGAGTATCTTGAGGGCCTCGACGCCGAGGGCCGCCCCGAGGAGATGCGTAAGAGCATTTCGGTCACCGATCCGGCGGCGGAGTGCCCATGCCGACTCTCGCGAATGTCCGGTCCACGGCAGCTGATCTCGCAGACCGCCTTGTAAGTTGGCCTTTAGGCCTACGGGGCATACGTCCACATCTACGGTCATTCGCGTATAGAGTGCAGCGGCAATCCGCTCTACGATTTTTATCAGAAACCGCCGCCCCTGGACCAACGGCTATATAGACCAAAGCCCCCTGTCGGGAGAGCATTCACAGTCCCTGCCCCAGCCGAAGATCAAACCCGAATCGCCACGGAGACACAAACATGAGGATAGGTCATATTTCTCGGTTAGCGACATCGATGACTATCGTCATGGCGTGTGCCGGACTTGCCTCGGCTCAGCAGGTGACGGGCGTTCCCGGTTCGCCGAGTGCCACCACCTCCATTGACGGCAAGCAAATTCCGCCGCCGCCGCAGAAGTTCGAGGGGAGGATCGAGCGTGATGCGGAGCAATCCAAGCCCTACTGGCCCGCCCGCGTGGTACCGCCCAAAGGCGCGCCCAATATCCTTCTCATCATGACCGACGACGTCGGCTTCGGCGCGCCGAGCACCTTCGGCGGCGTGATTCCGACGCCGGCACTCGACCGTGTCGCAGCCGCTGGGCTGCGCTACACCAACTTTCACTCGACTTCGCTGTGCTCGCCCACACGCGCCGCACTGATCACGGGGCGCAACCACCACTCGGCCGGCTTCGGAGTCGTCGCCGAGCAGGCCACCGGCTATCCGGGTTACGACAGCATCATCACCCGGGATAAGGCGACGATCGGCAGGATCCTCAAAGATAACGGCTATCGCACGTCCTGGTTCGGCAAGAACCACAACACCCCATCATTCCAGGCGACGGACATCGGTCCATTCGACCAATGGCCGATCGGCATGGGCTTCGAGTACTTCTACGGCTTCATGGGAGGCGACACCAACCAATGGCAACCCGACAACCTCGCGCGCAATACCACCTACATCTATCCGTTTCAAGGTAACCCAAGCTACAACTTGACGACGGCGATGGCGGACGAGGCCATCACTTACATGAACCGGGTCAACACCCTGACGCCAGATCAGCCGTTTTTCGTGTACTACGTCCCGGGCGGCACTCACGCCCCGCATCATCCGACGCCCGAGTGGATCAAGAAGGCGAGCGACTTGCGCCTCTTCGATCAGGGGTGGAACAAGCTGCGGGAAACTATCTATGCCAACCAGAAGCGGCTGGGCGTCATTCCACAGGATGCGAAGCTCACCCCCTGGCCCGATAAGTTGCTCAAGAATTGGGACCAGTTCTCAGCCGACGAAAAGAAGATGCTCATCCGCCAGGTCGATGTCTATGCGGCGTATCTCATGTATACCGATCACGAGATCGGCAGGGTGATTCAGGCGGTCGCGGACCTGGGCAAGCTCGACAACACGCTAATCATCTACATCAGCGGCGACAACGGCGGCAGCGCCGAGGGGACTCTTGTCGGCACACCCAACGAAGTCGCCATGTTCAACGGGGTGAACGTGCCACTGGCGGATCAGCTCAAGTACTTCTACGACGCCTGGGGCTCGGATAAGACCTACAACCATATGGCGGTGCCGTGGACGTGGGCATTCGATACACCATTCTCGTGGACTAAGCAGATCGCGTCGCACTTCGGCGGCACGAAGCAAGGCATGGCGATGTCATGGCCAGCCGTGATCAAGGACACGGGTGGCATCCGCTGGCAGTTTCACCACATCATCGACATCGTGCCGACGATCCTCGAGGCGACGCACATCAGGCAGCCTGAGGTCGTCGATGGTATTCCGCAGAGCCCGATCGAGGGTGTGAGCATGGTCTATACGTGGGATAAGGCGGGTGCGAACGCGCCGTCGCGGCATCACACGCAGTACTTCGAGATGATGGGCGATCACGCGCTCTACCATGATGGCTGGATCGCGAGCACCAAGGTGATGCGGCCGCCGTGGGACATTCAGGGCGGCGTCGGTGCGAAGCCCGCTGACTATCCGTGGGAGCTGTACGATCTGAACAAGGACTGGACACAGTTCGACGACGTGGTGAAGAAGTATCCGGAGAAGCTCAAGGAGCTTCAGGATCTGTTCTGGACCGAGGCCAGCAAGTACCAGGTGTTGCCGCTGGATTCGACGGTGGCGACGCGCCTGGTTACACCGCGCCCGAGCATCACGGCGGGCCGTAACGTGTTCACCTGGACCTCGCCGATCATCGGAACGCCCTACGGTGATGCGCCGAGCGTTCTCAACGCCTCGTACAACTTCAAGGCCGAGATTGAGGTCCCGCAGGGCGGCGCTGAGGGCATGCTGATTACAACCGGCGGCCGCTTCGGCGGATACGGGTTCTACCTGCTCAAGGGCAAGCCCGTCTTCAACTGGAACCTCGTCGGCCTGAAGTGGGTGAGATGGGAAGGACCCGACGCGCTCCCAGCCGGCAAGCACGTGCTGGAGTTCGACTTCAAGTACGACGGACTCGGCATAGAGACGCTCGCGTTCAACAGCATGAGCGGCATCGGCCGCAGCGGCACCGGGGTATTCAAGGTCGACGGCAACGTGGTCGCGACGCAGAAGATGGACCACACTATCCCGCTGATCCTGGCGTGGGACGAAAACCTGGACGTCGGCTCGGACACCGGCACGCCGGTCGACGACCGCGACTACCAGGTGCCATTCACGTTCACCGGCAAGATCGACAAGATCACACTCGCCATCGATCGGCCACAGCTATCCCCGGAGGACATCAAGAAGCTCGAGGCCGCGACGCGAAACAACAAGACCAGCGAGTAAGTTTCTTCTGATCGTCCGCTTGCGGGCAGTGAGAGCACGCGGCTTAGGTCACCGCCCGCCCCCGGCACCAAGACAGCAGTACGCTTAGAGGTTAGTCGTCCGACGCCCTGCTTCCGGTGCATCTCTTGATGTCTTGTGCAGATTTGCTTGAGGTACGACGGCCGCTATCTGTCTCGGATCGACCCAACCGGTGGGATGCCGGCGGCGCTGGCTGCGAACGGCAGCTTTTCTGATGGATTTGTTTGACGTGGAATGACCGCAAGTGGCCGATTTGAGCCGCTCAGGGGACGGCTAGGGAGAGCCTTGCCAGGACTTGAGATTCGCCAGGAGCACCGGCTTCAGGTTATCTCGAAGCGCCCCACAGACGCGTAGCATTGCCTCAAGATCGTTGCGCCCGGGACTGGTCACAAGCTGGCCTTGGTTGGCGGCATGAGCGATCTGGCTCAAGTTGCGGCCGATGCTCCCGAGCTCGCCGATGGTGCGTTTGAGAGCCAGTAGCTCCTCCTTCGGCAGCGGCGCAAGCGAGCGTAAGTGAGCTCGCGTCAGCACGGACACGTAAGTGGCTGGCGCGATCCCTCGGGCCGCCGCACGTTCCCGCAACAGCAGTTGGTCATCGGCGTCCAGACGGATCATCAATCGAGCGATCCTCAGCGGCTTCGCATCGGCTGGCGTCTCTGTGATTATCGGGGATAAGCCCGCCTTCAGCAGCACCAATTCAACGAGACGCCTGAGCAAGGCCGACTCGCTGAGCTGTTGCCGCACAGCGAGCGCACAAAGCCGTGCCTTCGTTTCCGATAAGACTCGAACCGCAATGACCCCTCCGAGCAGATTGCCCTGCTCGTAACGGATTACGACGCCCGTAGAGGCGTGCTGTCGGTCACCAAGGCACGAGTCCTCCGACGAGATAAAGACCGCACCAAGACGCAGGAGGATCGCTACGTGGAGCTTTGCCCGCGTGCGCTCGAGGTCCTAAGACGGCACCTGGCGCTTCGCGATGAATACGTCGCGGCCGGCAAAATAAGCCATCGGCACCTCTTTTTCCTCGAGGACGGAAGACCGATCGGCGACCCGGAGATCACCCGCTGGCGCTGGACCGAGAGCCTAAAAGCGCTCGGTATTCGCCGGCGCGGCCCCTACCAGGCGCGTCATTCCTCCGTGACCTGGAAACCACGTAAGCGCCGATAGAGATGAATAAGTTGCTGAAATCTTGAAGCCCGCCGTCCCCTGAAACCCCCTCGCCTCCCCGCTTTTGACAGTAGATTTGGCAGTAGGCGCTTCGAGTAGGGTGTAGCCGCCCTGGCCCGAATCCGCGAGGCCAATAGCACCTTGACCTTCACGCTAGGCAGCCGCCCTCTCTTTCGGACGCCCGCCGCGCTTCCCGTTCTCACGGGAGGCCTTCGCCTTGATCGAACTGCGGCTCGAACCCCCGAGTTTGCCAATCTGTTGCATCCACCGACGTGAACCGAAGGCACCTTCGATGAGCCCCGGCACATACAGATCCGCATCCAGCAGCGGCCAATGCAGGCCGAGCCCGTTCGGGCTTATCTTGATTTTCGTCAACTTGGACCGGGGCGCACCTGCCAGCCCTTCGGCCAGGGCCACGGGGAAGGCAAATTCGCAGCCGCCCTCAAGCGTAATCACAATCAGCCCGCGTCGAGAATCATAGCGAACGGCTCGCGCGATCGGTCCGCGCGCCACCGCCGCCGCACCGCGCGCATTTGCCGCCGCAAATTGATCCTTAGTAATTGCCATGAATCGCACTCCACGCCGCACACAACGGCTGCACATGGGCTTGCAGTAATCGGGCCTGGCGGTTCACTTCCGGCCAGGAAAACCCAAAGTTCTCACGCAATTCGATCGGTCCGGCTTGGACAGTTCAATTTGAATACCGCCTGCCGTCGGCCCTCCCAAACGTGCACATGAGCAGGACGATGATCGTTCTTGTAGATCATGACCCGAACGCGGCCGAAGCGGAGAACCGTGGGCACGCATCATCATAACCTAAGCGCGGTTAGGTTTAAAGCGGACGACTCAGCGAGCACAAGCGCGCATTTCACGCTAGGCCGCGCGAACGGTATGAACTTTAAGTCCCACTTTCAGACGGCTGCCTATGGCGCCGAAAATGGCCGCCAGGTTATCCATGCTCGGATTGCCTTTGGGCGAGAGCATGCGATGCAAACTCTTGCTCGGAGTTTCGGTCATTTTTGCAAGCTGCTCGAAACCGAGCGTTGCATTCACAAGGTCTCGAAGAATAACGCGCGCCGTTTCAGGTTCGTCACTGAGAAACAGAGTTGCAGCCTCATCCAGGAGTGCTTTGGCGAAAGCAGGATCTCGCTCGACCCGAGCCACTACGGTTTTCTTGAAATTACGAGTGAGCGCCATGTCAATTACCTTTTGCGTTTTTCCGCCTTATTGGCCGCCGCCTTAGGGGCTTTGCGGGACTTGTACTCCGTGTGCAATGCGACGGCTCGATCTATATCCGCCTGTTGCCGGCGCTTCGTACCACCACCGAACAAAACAATGAGAGTGTTACCGTCCTTAGCGAAATAGATCCGATAGCCAGGCACCCCAGTCGATGACATATTCACCAATACCTGCGAACCATTTGACGTTAGACGTATTGCCAAGCTCCGGACGTAATGTGGCGGTCACGACCTTCGCGGCTGCCTGAGGGTCAAGGCTATCGAACCAGGCCTTGTAAGGGTCGGTACCATCCGGGCGAATGTATTCTTTGACCCGAATATTCATCAGATAATGGTAACGTAAACGTTACCATTTGGCAAGTGCACTTGCAAAGCCTGCGAACTAGCGCTCTCGACCAGACCGGACCTTGGTGACCGGCAGCTAATGGGCGGCGTAGTCCTGTGCTCCACTAGCGAATTTGGAATGAGCGGTCTTTCACATTGGTAGGTCTTACTTCACCCCCATACCCTTGCCCGATTCCAGTGCCTGCTGTTGGCTCCGCAGCTTCTCCATCACGTGACTGACGCTCCAGCTCTCCGGGGACTCTGCCGTGGCGGGAATTCGACCATGGTCTGCATGTACTGTGCGACCAGTCGCGCCAGCCGGCACCAACGCAAAGACGCGATCGGCCCGCCACTTGTCGTAGAACAAGGTAGCGGCAGACTTCCGCATTCTCAAACGGGTCGCTCCGCAGGTTGACGAGCATCGGGAATCTCAGATTGACGAAAGGCTCCTGCCAGGCCTTGAGGCCTTCCGAGCGCTGCACCGCGAAATGGATCTTCCAGTTGCCGTAGCGCAGCGCCATCAGGTCGCCCTCGTCGCTCCAGTAGAGAAAGCCTGGGCGCGGGTTCTCCTTCACCTCGCCCTTCCAAATGCGGCATGCAGGTTGAATCCGTCGATATAGACCTTGAAGGTCTTCTTGCCGGCCGTGTAGCCCTTCTTGAGCTTTTCGGCGACGTCCGGCTCGCCGGCCGCGGCCACGAGCGTGGGAAGCATATCCTGGTGAGAGAAGATCTCGTTGGAGACGGTGCCCGGCTTGATGACGCCCGGCCAGCGGATCGCGCAAGGCACACGCCAGCCGCCGTCCCAGTTCGTGTCCTTCTCGCCGCGGAACGGTGTGGTCCCGCCGTCGGGCCAGCTCAGCTCCTCGGCGCCGTTGTCGGTCGAGTACATCACGATGGTGTTGTCGGCGATCCCCAGTTCGTCGAGCTTGGCGAGGAGCTGTCCCACTTGCCGATCGTGCTCGACCATGCCATCGGCGATACATGCCCAGCCCTGTCTTGCCCTCGACTTCTTTCTTCAGATGCGTCCAGATGTGCATCTTGGTGGAATTCCACCAGCAGAAGAACGGCTTGTCGGCCTTGTGCTGGCGCTCGATGAAGTCGAGCGCACCTGCCGTGATCTCCTCATCCATGGTCTCCATGCGCTTCTTGGTCAGCGGGCCGGTATCCTCGATCTTCTGCGTGCCATCCGGATTCGCCCAGCTGTGCAACACGCCCCGAGGCCCGAACTTCTTCTTGAATTCGGGATTCTTCGGATAGTCCGGATTCTCCGGTTCCTCCTCGGCGTTCAGGTGATAGAGATTGCCGAAGAATTCGTCGAAGCCGTGCACGGTCGGCAGGAACTCGTCGCGGTCGCCGAGGTGGTTCTTGCCGAACTGGCCGCAGACGTAGCCCTGCGGTTTGAGCAGTTCGGCGATGGTCGGATCTTCGGGTTGCAGGCCGAGTTTCGCTCCGGGCAGGCCGACCTTGGTCAGGCCGGTGCGAATCGGCGACTGGCCGGTGATGAACGCGGCGCGGCCGGCGGTACAGCTTTGCTGGCCATACCAGTCGGTGAACATCGCGCCTTCTTTGGCGATGCGGTCGATGTTCGGGGTCCGATACCCCATGATGCCGTGGTTGTAGGCGCTGATGTTGAACCAGCCGATGTCATCGCCCCAGATGATCAGGATGTTCGGCTTTTTCGTTGCAGCCATAAATTTCCCCTTACCAACCGGGTTACCGGGATGAGATCGAAACCCTACGCCGACTTTGGAGTTGGCGTCTTTCGGCCAAGGTCCAACGGCGCCCGACGCACGTTTCACAATCGAAAGTCGCACGGGCAGCCCTCGCGGGCCGCCCGTGTGAGGTTTGTTTCGTCTATTCACCGCCAGCCTTGGCCGCGGCTTCCGCCGCGGCTATTTTGGCGGCCATTTCGGCTTTCAGCGCATCGAGGTTGAAGCTCGCGCCCTGCTGCATCGGCGGGAAGTCGAGGAAGGTCTGGATCTTCTTGGCCCATCAGCTGCTGGACGAACACAAAACGCCAGACTTCAGCCAGTAAAAAATCCAAATGCTGACGCCCCTTCCTTCGTCCCCTGGTCCGGCCAGCCGGTGCGCTCGAATGGATCGAGGCGCAGGTTGGTGACGGTGGGACGTTCAGTTTGTCTTTGTCGCCCATCCAGCCTATAGACTGTTCTATGAATCGAAACTTGAAGTCGTCAATGCGGAGCGCGCCGAGGGTGCTTTCGCTGAAGTAGAAGATTTCGTGGCGGGCGGACTGTCCTTTGCCGGTGATGGGGTCCAACTGGTCGTAGCCGTCCAGATGGTTCTTGTACGTCCGGCCACCAATGTTCACTCCCTTGAGCAGGTCGCGGGTGATGGTGGTATTTCCGGCAGCGGCGAGCAACGTCGGCAACCAGTCCATGCCGGAGAAGATGCCGTTCTGAACGGAATCCGCCGGGACGTGGCCGGGCCAGCGCAGGAGACACGGCACGCGGAAGCCGCCTTCCAAAACCGTCCCTTTACTCTGTGAGAACGGCGTGCTGCCGCCATCGGGCCAGGAGAAGACCTCGGCGCCGTTGTCGGTGGTGAAAATGACGATAGTGTTATCGTCCACGCCCATGTCCTTGAGGTGTTTCATGATCAGGCCGACGTCGTCATCGAGTTGGGCCATGCCCGCTTCCTGAACGGTCCAGCTATTTTCCGGGTTCATCCTCGCGAGGTATTTCGGCGAGAGGTGCGTGGTGACGTGCATGCGCGTCGGGTTGATCCAGACGAAAAACGGCTTACCGTCCGCCTTGGCCTTGTCCATGAAGCCGATTGAAAGGTCGCGGATCGTGTCGTCCACCGTCTCCATGTTGTATTTGATGCCGGGCATGGGATGCGGCGGCAACGGGCCGGCGTCCTCGATTCTCTGCTTGCCGATCTTGCCCCAGCGCGGCATCACCGTCGGGTCATCCACGTTTGTCGCCCAGCTGTGAATCATGTTGCGCGGGCCAACGATGTTTAACAGGTTTTTAGGATAGTCGGGGTGGAACGGGTCTTCCATCGCATCCAAGTGATACAGGTAGCCGAAATACTCGTCGAACCCGTGAACCGTGGGCAGGTACTCATTGAGGTCGCCCAGATGGTTCTTGCCGAATTGTCCGGTGGCATAGCCCTGCGCCTTGAGCGCGGTGGCGATCGTGCTGGCTTCGACGGGGAGGCCGATCGTGCGCACCGCCTGGCCGACGGTCGTCATGCCGGTGCGGATGGGAAGTTCACCGGTGATGAAGTCCGCGCGACCCGCCGTGCAGCTTGCTTCGGCGTAGTAGTCGGTGAACCGCATCCCTTCCTTGGCCAGCTTGTCGAGGTTGGGGGTTCTGCCGGCCATCATGCCGCGATGGTAAGCGCCGATGTTAAACAGCCGATGTCGTCGGCCATGATGACGACGATATTAGGCTTATTCTGCTGCGCCAACGTCGGCGCCGCGGCCAAACACACGACTGCAGCCATCAACATCGAAAACAAGCTCAATGTGCGATTCATTTGAGTTACCTCCTTGCAGCGACAGGATCAGACGCAAAAAACTTCCATGGTCTTGTTTGCTACAGCCCAGTTGTTCTTTCGTGGCGAGCTTTCCGCGCTGCCTTACCAACGGAATGCTGCTCCGAATGCGGGGCCGGTAAACCGCTCCTTCTGAAAGCTGACGTTGCCGGTTCTGTTAAACGTAAAATTGCGACCACCGAAGATGATGTCGCCCAGTGAAAGTGATAACCGACGCCGAGCATGGCATTCCATTGCCAGTTGCTGCTTCCCGCACCGACGTCTGCCTCAAAGGGTAGAGACCACTTGCCGTCCTGGGAGAGCCGCAGGGCGCCGCGGACGCCGAGGATGCCGTCCGTAGAATCGGAGGTCGGCCAGAACCCCCCGCCCCGCATCAGTGGGGTTGGCGGGGCCTTCAGCTCATAGGCGAGCGAGAGTCTAAAGCTGATGTAGCGGTTTCCGGCCATGAGATCCAAAGTCCCGGTGTCGTTGCGTATCACGGTGTACGAGGGAGCTAGCGCCCAGATGGCTGCCCTAACATCGCGATTGATGCTGAGCGACACCGGCAGCGTGGCGCTGCCACCGGGTAGCCCGATTTGCTTCAAGTACGAGGGTTTGGATCCCGAATTCCCATAGATCACATCTGTCCAGATTGCCCAGTCGCCTTTGCGGGCGGTACCGTCGAGCGAGATGCCGAACTTTGCATACTTCAGGTAGTCGCTCGGCTCGGTCTCGATAGTCGTAGTGGCGCCGCCCGCCACCGGCGGCAGCTGCACCGTCCCGTAAAGCCACGGCACCCAGAGGAATGGCGATACATCGAAGTGCCATTGGCCGTCCCACATGTCCACCTGACCGCCGCGGCGCTATGCGATGCAAGCGCGCCGACGGTGACGAGAAGCGTGTGACTGCGACTGTCAGAATATTGCCATGCTTCATAAAGCGACCTGCTCGCGAGTGGTCTTAGAATCTCATTCCCCGCTCAATAGCCTGTATGAGTTGGTCTGGATTAAACGGCTTTTTCAGATAGTCGACGCAGCCCAGGGCAAGCGCCTTGTCGCAAGTTGCCTCATCGTCATAGGCCGTCATGAATACGACCGGAATCCTCGAATTCACCGCGGCCAAGCGGCGACCCAATTCAATACCGGAGATGCCCGCGAGATGAACATCGAGTACGAGACTAACGACACTGTCGACACGCGCGTTTGTCAGAAACTCCTCCGCGGATGTAAATTCGAGCACTGTATAGCCGCTTGCACTCAACAGACGCTCGATGGATTTGCGCATGGCCGCGTCATCTTCAACAACTGCAACTTGTCCCGCGGTTTTGAGCATCGACCATCATTCGCCCATGGTGCGTAAGAAAACACGCTGATCCTCACACACGCTAGCTCGTGTTGATGCACGCGGATACTGTCCTTTGGTGCGGACCCGCACCAAAGGACAGGTACATTGAACGGCTTATGCGGGGCTTAACTGGATTCGTGGTCTTGGTGAATGTGCCCGCCGAGCAGCCCGAGATGCTCAGCGGCCAAAACTAACTCGGCGAGCGATTCGATCCTCAGCTTGTGCATTAGGTTGTGGCGGTGCCACTTAATGGTGCGCTCCGTGGAACCGAGATCTTCTGCGATTTGCTTGTTCAGTTTCCCGCGAACCACCAACGCCAGGACCTTGCGCAGACGCGGCATCGCCGTAGGTCGTCGCGCCCTGGACTGGTCACGAGCTGGCCTTGGTTGGCGGCGTGGCCGACTCGCTGAGCTGTTGCTGCTCAGCAAGTGTACGCAGTCGTGCCTTCGTTTCCGACGAGACTCGAGCCGCAATGAATTGATCTGCATTCACGTGGGCCAATTGTTCAACAAGAGGCCGCTGAGGACCGCTCGATTGATGATCCGTCTGGACGCCGATGACCAACTGCTGTTGCGGTAGCGCGCGGCGGCCCGAGGGATGGCGCCGGCCACCTACATATCGGTTTTAACCCGAACTCGACCGCGGTCGCTCGCTCCGCTGCCGAAAGAGGAGACTATTGGCCCTCAAGCGCACCGTTGCGGAGTCGGGATTATCGGCCGCAACTTGAACCAGATTGCCCATGGTGAAGGGGTCGACGATAGGGGCGGTTTTTTTTGGTGATTCGCAGACACGCGAGGCCCGAGGCCGGGTTGTGCTTCTCCGGGTGATCGCTTGTAGCCGTAATTGAACGCGCAGCGAATCACGCTCGATCCCGTTGTTATAGGTTTTCTTCGACCATTGGTAGGCGTTTGCGATCTTGGCGAAACTCGGAATATCGGATCTCATCGAAAATCCTGGGCCCGATCTCGGGTCGCCAGATTTGCGTAAGGAGTTTGCGGTATCCCTGGGCCGTCACGAAGGCCAGGTCCTTTTTGGCGACCCGAGAATCGCAAGCCAAGAGGAACTCATCGAAGACCTGCCCGCAGCTTCGCCGCTTCTGCGGCGCCGCCACTTCGCGATGAATACATCGCCGCCGGCAAAATAAGGCACCAGCACCTCTTTTTCCTCGAAGACGGCAGGCCGGATCAGCGACCCGGAAATCACCCGCTGGCGCTGGAGCGAGAGCTTAAAGGCGCTCGCAATTCGCCGGCGCGGCCCCTACCACGCGCGGCATTCCCTCGGGTGACCCGGCAGCTCATGCTGGGAAAGAATTTGCTCTGGGTCGCGAAGCAGCACGGACACAGCGTCGAGGTGATGCTGCGCATGTATGCGGCGTGGCTCGAGGGAGCGACGGAAGCCGATATCTCGCGCAATCAAACAGGCGATGCAAATGAAGACCCGTTCGCGGGCCCCCCTGCCCGATGCTTGCTCTGCAATTTCCGCTGTAAATTTTGCAAATACAATCGCATGACACAGATCGTGATTCGTCCCCCAGAATCCCCGGAATTTGGCAGTAGTTTGGCAGTTGAAAATGGCGCGCGGAGCAAGCCATTGAATCGAGTAAGAGATAAAGTGGCGGAGAGGGTGGGATTCGAACCCACGGAGACGCCGATAGAAATCAGTAAGTTCATGAAAAACCTGCGGCTCCGCGTCCCCCGTAATCCCCTCGCTCTCCCCACTTTTGGCAGTAGATTTGGGATAGGTCTGTTCCGTGGCCCGCCCAACCGTTAGGCGGCGACCTCAACGTAATCGACATGGCTCAATGGAGCGGGAATCGGCGTACCGTCCTCGCGCAACCCCTCCAAATGGAACTCAATAGCCTCGCGAATTGCCTGCTCGGTCGCTGCTAGTGTCTCGCCCGTCGCAATGCACCCTGGAAGATCCGGCACATAGGCGGAAAAATTGTCGCCTGCATTTTCGATCACTATCGCGTAGCGCATAAGAGGTGCCTATTTCTTCAAACCCGACTGCTTGAGGATGAGGACATATGTGCTCGATGCCTCGGTTAGGCGGCTTGAAGGACCGCGCGCCGAGTCGATACCGGCAGTTCTGCCGCGACGAAGCGTTGGCTGGGGTACAAGTAATCCTCCCCGGATTCGTCGATGATCCTGAGGTACCCAGTACGCTCTGCTTTCGCGTCTGGAAGTGCGACGTATATTTTCAGCCGCTCAAGGGAAACCTCATAACCAGCATTGTCGAGACAAATAAATAAGCGCTTTGCTGCTTTTGGCATCGGTGAAGTGCCCTACTGGGCGCCTTGATCACATGGGACTGTTCAAACGCCGCGCGTGCTGCCTTTCGCCTTACCGTGTCGCCTTCCGGCTTCCGCTAGAACCCGCAATGCATCGTTTACCGCCTTTGAGCTCGGAAACACTTTGGCCATATCGCGGTCCAACACGACAACGTTCGCTCCCTTGGCGAGCCGCGGTAGGTATCTGCCGCGAATGCCGGAAGAAAAATCGTACTCCTGTCTCATCTGATCACTTTCAACCTTTTTCATAGCTTGCTCGTTCTTTGCGGGTCGCCCGCCTTGCATTGATAATTCGTATTCGTCCAGCACGATCGGTGTGTGCCACCACCACGAGACGCCCGGTTGTCGTCATCCCAATGAGCAGAAATCGGCTCTCGCTGACGGAGTGATCCGGGTCCGCAATCGTGATCGATAACGCATCATAAAACGCCGAGGTCGCTTCCTCGAAAGAGATGCGGTGCTTACCAAGATTTGTCTTCGCCTTGGTCGCATCCCATTCAAACTCAATCGTCATCTCAGCAGCGTACAGGCCGGAGCCAGAATTTCAACTCATTATCAGTATTTTGCGTATTAACAGTCCTACCGCCCAGACTGGCGGCGGCCGCGGAAACCAATGCGAACTATCGACCCAATCCGGTCCCTCGCGTTTCTCGTTTGCGGACATTCAGAAAGGTAGAAGCGGACCCTCGAGATCATCAACGCGATCAGTCCAGCGCGTCTCGAGGGTCGCCCGCGCCGAGCCGCCCGTACTCGAGCCAGGCTGCAAGGCTTGGCGGACATTTTGCGCGAAGTTCGGAGTCGTAGAGTGCGAGCGCGTCCTTTCCGAAGACCCGCTGCCCGCGTCCTGAGACGCCTCTATTAAAGAACCGCCGCGAGCCTTCGACGAACATGCGCTTCGTGTAGGGCATCAGCTCGTCTCCGGCCGTGCTCATGGCCTCGAAGCCAGCTGCCGTGACGAGCGACGGCCAGATCGCCTCATCCGGCTCGATGTCGAGGAATTTGGCCACGCGCCGCATCTCTGCGTCGAGATTCCTCTGCAAATCGTTGTAATGGGTCAATAGAAAGTTCGGTCGGCGACGCTCGGCCCAATAGCTCCGCTCGAGGTCGAAGAAGCCCATGTTGCCGAGCCATATGCGCAGATACTCGTCCGGATCCGACAGCGCCCTGGGGTACGGCCTGCCGATAGTCGGATCCTCCAATCCGATGCGATCGAAGTCCTGCAACTGGGTCTCGGAAAAACCCGTGGCGTGGTTGTGCATCGACAGGGCGGCGTCGCGCCCATCACGGGCCACGTGGATATAGCGAACCTCATCGTACAGGGGCACACAGTCAAGGTGCAGGTGAGTCTTGATGAAGCGCCGATGTGACTGCGCTTCGAGCGCATCGTACATTGCCGTTTCCGATGCCCTGAACCTAGCATCGATCCAGGGTGAGATCACCGGAAGGGGATGGGTCTTTGTGTCCTGGAATATCAGAAGACACACGATTCTCTGCATCCAAGTCGTCCCGCACTTGGACGCGGTTGCGATGACCACGTCGCCCGGCCGCGGCTTATAGCCGCGCCAACGGCGACTATCGCTCGTCCAGTGTCGGTATTCGCGCAGAGCGGGTCTGATCAGCATGCGAGCTGAGCCATTTATCGGTAGCCTAAAGGCGAGCCGGTTGGCTGTCGAGTAGATAGCGGCGTTCGTCAACTCGAAACGGCTTCCGTCACGCAGGCCAGAGGGGATGAGTTAGCGTGCTGGTGATGACGGCGCGTGAATGTCGGCTGTCGAGCGATTCGGGCCGTCCACGCGACCGCCCGTTCCTGGCCGATTCCGGGCGCCGAGGCCTTCGAGAATAGCACTACCGGTCGCGTCAATTGAACTCCTACCACCAATCGCTCTGGAAGACCTGCTCCCCTTGGCGCAGTCCTCGTCGACGCGAAATTCGCCGATCAGGTCGCCCACAAGTGTCACCATCCGTCTATAAAACGTTTCTTCGCCATTGGTGCGGCGGAACCCTCGCAATTGAGGTATTTGGACCGCACTGGTGACACTTCAAAATCCACCTAAAAGATGATCCAAGATACCGATGCCCGGCAGCCGCCGCGAGACAGCAAGATTGGATTGCACCAGATCGATGTCGTAGGGTGTCTGTGGCGCCTATGAGGCCGACTGAGCGGAGGGCGGTGATCTCGGCACGCACACCACCGTCGACATTTTGCCAACGACAGATACTGCCCTGTTCTGAGGTAAGCTACACAAAGAATATGGCCATCGCCCACCGCTGGTATATCGCTCGCTAGCCATTGACTGGATTTTATTGTGACACGCGTGTCCCCAACGATGGCATCGCTTCGGATTGAGCAGCTTGCCAAGCGTGCCGATCTCCTCCCTGTGGTTGCCGCCTGGATTTACGACGAATGGTGGCAAGATGTGGAGGGCGCGGGTGTGGCCAAGCTGACAGATCTTCTTCGCCCCCACTTGGTACCGGATCAGATTCCTCTTTCTCTCGTCGCATTGCTGGACGCGCTTCCCGTCGGAACGGCATCACTGCTCGCGCACGATGTCGGCACCGAGCAGTGGCCGCAACTCTCTCCATGGCTCGCGGCCGTGTACGTCGTCCCCGAGTACCGGCACCGTGGTATTGGAGGCGCTCTCGTCAACGAAATGGCCGCGCAAGCCGGTGCGATGGGGATCGAGGTCCTCTATCTCCTCACCAACGAGCGCGAAGATTTCTACTCTCAGCTCGGATGGGAGGTCTTCGACAGGACGGACAGCACCGTAATGTCACGCTCCTTGGGAAGATTGCGCTAGTCAACCTAGCCCGAACGCGAGGGGCACAGCGTTGCATGCTATCTTTGTCGACTGCGAGAACGGCGTGATAGGTTTGATCGGGCAAGCAAACCGCCCTTTTTTTCTCTCTCGCCTCTTCAGCACTGCGCTGACCACGGCCGAGGAGAGCTAATTAGCTATGGTAGTCTGAGGGTCAGCAATCTCATCCCTCCTGCTAGGTGTTATGCCAACCCTAGGTGCATTCGCGGTGATATTTGATGAAGAGGCAAGGGTTTTCTTGTGTCACCGAACAGACCGCAACATGTGGAACCTCCCTGGTGGGAGAGTTGAAACGCATGAGACGCCATGGGAGGCCGTGGTACGGGAGGTAGAGGAAGAGACCGGGTTGCACGTGAAGGTCGAAAAGTTGATCGGTGTCTACGCGGTTCCGCAAAAACAGGACCTCGTGTTCAATTTTCTTTGCCAAGCGACCGGTGGCGCGTTGCGACACTCACCCGAATCCGACCAACTGTGTTGGTTCCGATCCAACGAAATTCCCGCTAACACGCTGCCTCGCCACGTTGAGCGTATCAAGCACGCGTACTCTGATTTGAAGTCAGTGCGTCTTGAGATTCAGACGTAACCGGCGACTCCTCACCGGTCGAATCGGCGAACGCGTCTTGATCCAACCTAAGGCGTGGTGCCCTCTAAGAAATACAGGCAATCCCGCCGCTCTTCTTCCAAATCGATCCGATGGCCGCGTGCCAGACAACAACCCTCTTTGGGCTCACGTCCTGCGATCGCGCGACCTTGCAATTTGCGGAGAGCGCGCTGAAATGGGCCTCTCGAAGGTGATTGCCGATTCGCGAAACCCCAATACGCGATAAGCGTGTCGAGCTTTCTCGTTTTCCGCTAGGGTGGTGACGCCGATCGAGCGTGCATTCTTTTCACGCGCAAATTCCTCTGCTTTATCGATGAGCGCAGTACCTGCTCCCTTGCCCCGCCACCGGGCCATCACGACGAGATCCGTGATTTGAACGGCCAAAGGTTTTGACTCGAGAATGTCAGACTCGAGAATACAGGCCAGGAATGCGATCACACCGGTTGGCGAGGTCGCCACGAAAAGCCGCCCGGCATTGCGCCGGTCGATTCGCCAAAGCCTATCCACGCAGTCTCGCCCCAGGGAGCGAGCAGGAAGCCGGGAGGCGCGTAGTTTCCTCTCGTAAGCCTGCAGCTCTCGGTTGAGTCGATGGACCGTATCGAGGTCAGTCGCACGGGCACGCCGGATGACGAACCGGCGCGCTGTCTTGGAAATCTTCACGCTATCTCGCTCATTCGTGACACTATGGCCGGTCGGTCTCATATTGCTTCAGGCCATCATTCGGTTTGTCCCAAGCGATCGCCTCCGATATCCATGTATGGTCTGTGGGTGGTGCATCACTCGGCACATCGAGGCTACTGATTGTGAGCGCAATCTCGTCCGGCCAGCCCTCGTGCCAATAGGTCAACGGCGTCCCGCATTTCGAGCAGAACGTCCGCACGACCGATACTGAGGAGCGGTACTCCGCGGGAGAGTTGGCGGTGAATTGGAATCCCTTCCGCGCCACCGTCACTAAGCCGAGCGCATGAGATCCTGAGGCCCTCCTGCAGGTTGAACAGTGGCACAGAGTCGAACGCTCTGGCGGATTCGCACTCCGGTAACGCACTGATCCGCACAGGCAACCCCCGGTTATCGGTTTCATTCAGACCTCGTCTTAAACATCGTTGCGCCGGGCTCACAAGGGCGAATTTAGGGGCATACCCGCTTACTGTCAGCCGGTCGCGTGAACCTGCCGCAAGAATTCAATGATCAATCGGTTAACTTGCTCTGGCTGTTCTTCCACGACCGAGTGGCCGGCGCCGTTGACGAATTCCTTACCCGGCATGACTTCAACCAGCTTGCTGCCGCAGGCGGCAAAGGTCGCCGGGATCAGCTTTGCGGAATTGTTGGAGAGGATATGCAATCGCGACTTTCCCAAAAACTAGCGTTGGCGCCTGCGAACCCTAAAGGATTTAACTCCTTGCGAAGCTATTCTTCCGGTCTTTGAACACGCCGCTCTTTATGGGAAAGGCAAAAAGCGACGAGCAGAAGCCCGTTCCGCCATTTTATGGCACCCGCTCAACGTCCACAGAGGATTTGTCCTTGCCTTCGGCTAGGCATGGGCGACTCGAAGTGCCGACAATGGTGAAGCCAAGCTTCGCCAGCACGCGGCCAGAGGCTGGGTTATCCGCGTGATACCCTGAGGTTAGCTTGAGGTAGCCGAAAGACTCGAAGCCAACCCTGGTGATCGCCAGCGCGGCCTCAGTGGCAACGCCGCGGCCCCAATGGTCGCGGGCGATGTAGTAGCCAAGCTCGGCGCTTCGCCCGTCTTGGGCTGGAGCCAAGCCCATAATGCCGATCAGTCGGCTAGTCTGGCGCCACAAAATGGCCCAGGTCGGTTCGTTCGGCACTACGTGGTCTAAGAAAAAGCGTACATCGGCAGCCGAATAAGGGTGGGGAACCCGCACTAACCGCCGCGCGACTTCCCAGTCGCCGGCGATGGAGATGATCGCGGCGGCGTCTTGTTCGACCGGCCGGCGCAGGTGAAGTCGCGCCGTTTCCAGAGGCATTGTTGCGGGGGACGTTGATGTCATGAGTTAGGCGCTACGGTTCCCCGGCGGGCAGCAGTTAGATCATCATCCCGTTAACCCGGAAATCGAAATGAACCCTCCATCCAGACAGCGAGCATACTTTCCGTTTCCCTTCATTAATGGAGCCATATGTCAGATATTCTCAATTTTCCGTATTGCTCCGAGGCGATCAAAAAGTGACTAACGGGTCGTTCGCTCATGCGCGCGGCTCGGGTAGATAGGTACGGTTGCGCGCAGGCGCCTGGGCGCTCGTTCGCGCCCAGGCGCATCGCACGTTTAACCCCGGCCTGCACTTACGCGGTCAGCGGGAGTTTCTGGCTCAACGCCAAACGCTTGCGGGCGTGGCTGAAACCGAGCGCATAGACAGTGCGCAGGATCAGCGCCGTCGCCAAAGCAGTCACGATGAACATATGGCCGTCCACGATCAGTTGGCCGCGCGAGCCTTGCGGCAGCGTGCCGGAGAATAGAACCAAGAAGATCGGGCCACCGATAGCCACCGCGGCAACGGCTCGCGTGAACGAATCGCTTTTGATGGGGGTCGAGTTAGTCATACGGGTCTCCTACTTGTCATAACAGCTAACAGAGATTAGTATAACAAGTCGAGAATCGCGAGATGTGAATTATTTGTTATTTGATTGCGCTCATGCGTTCTTATGTCGGTAAAGGCTGACATTTAACCGAAGAATTTAAAGATTCTGATATAACAGGTTATAAAAATGCGATCAAGTGATGCCCCTAAACATATGCAGGTTTATTCAGCGCTCGTTTCCGATATCCACTCGGGTCGCTGGAAGCAGGGCGATCGCCTGCCGAGCGAAGCCGAATTGGTCGAGGCTTTCGGCGTCTCAAGAATTACGGTCGGCCGCGCCCTTCGCGATCTACGACTCGCCGGCTTGATCGAACGACGCGCGGGGTCAGGCACGTTCCTGCGAGGCCACCGGCAAGCCGGCGCGAGTTCGTTCGGACTCCTGATTCCCAACTTGGGTGAGACGGAGATCTTCGAGCCAATCTGCCACGGGATGATGGCATCCCCGTTGGCGCGGCAGCACGCGCTACTCTGGGGCTGCGACTCGGCGGCCGCGAATTCGAACGAGGAGCGGGCTTGGCATTTGTGCCGGCAGTACATCGAGCGCCATGTGTCGGGCGTTTTCTTCGCGCCGCTGGAGTTGACGCCGACAAAGGACCAATGGAACGAGCGCATTAGTCGCGCGTTTGATGCGGCGCGGATTCCCGTGATCCTACTCGACCGGCCGTTGCTGCCCGAGCCGGAGCCGCCCCGATATGACCTCGTCGGTATCGATAACCGGCAGGCCGGCCGCATCGTCGCCGATCACTTGCTGAGCTTGGGATGCCGGAGGCTTGCCTTCATCGGTCTCGAGCATGCGGCGTCAACCGTGAACGACCGGGAAGCGGGCTATCGTGAAGCGCTCTTTTCGCGCAGCCTGCCGGTCGATGGGGAACTCGCATTTCGCATCGATCCCGAGGATAGTACCGCCGTTGAACAGTTCATGAGGTCCTGCCGACCGGACGGCATCGTCTGCGCCAACGACCGCACGGCGGGGCGCCTGATGCACACGCTGCTTCGACTCAAGTACCGCGTGCCGCAAGACGTCAAGCTCGTGGGCATTGACGATGCTGAGTACGCGAGCCTCCTGCCCGTTCCCCTCACGACACTGCGTCAGCCTACTCGCGCGATCGGGGAAACGGCGTTGGCTCTGATGCTGGAGCGCATTGATCGGCCCGAGATGCCGCTCCGCGACACTCGCCTGCACTGCGATCTGATCGTGCGCGAGTCGTGCGGCGCAGTTGCGCGAGATTCATGACTCGTACACCACTTCCCGGGAGGCGATCCCTTCCAGTGGCTCGATCGGGCTTGGCTTCGGGCTTCTCGTCATCCCCAAGAATTCCACCGAGCATCCCTTCAGTCATGCCCACTCCGGTTTTCTTTATTCTGGGGCTATGTGCGTCTACGTGCCATGCATTGGCAACAGACAAGCGATTTGCGGGTCCGAGCGGCAGGTTTATGGCGATCAATTCGTTACGGTGACCGTCAAGTCCTGGCCGACTTGAGCCGCTCAGGGGACGGCTAGGGAGAGCCTTGCCAGGACTTGAGATTCGCCAGGAGCACCCGCTTCAGGTTATCTCGAAGCGCCCCACAGACGCGTAGCATTGCCTCAAGATCGTTGCGCCCGGGACTGGTCACAAGCTGGCCTTGGTTGGCGGCATGAGCGATCTGGTTCAAGTTACGGCCGATGCTCCCGAGCTCGCCGATGGTGCGTTTGAGGGCCAGTAGCTCCTCCTTCGGCAGCGGCGCAAGCGACCGTAAGTGAGCTCGCGTCAGCACGGACACGTAAGTGGCCGGCGCGATCCCTCGGGCCGCCGCACGCTCCCGCAACAGCAGTTGGTCATCGGCGTCCAGACGGATCATCAATCGAGCGGTCCTCAGCGGCCTCGCATCGGCTGGCGTCTCTGTGATTATCGGGGATAAGCCCGCCTTCAGCAGCACCAATTCAATGAGACGCCTGAGCAAGGCCGACTCGCTGACCTGTTGCCGCTCAGCGAGCGCACGAAGCCGTGCCTTCGTTTCCGATGAGACTCGAACCGCAATGAATTGATCTGCATTCACGTGGGCCAATTGTTCAACAAGAGCAACCGGTTGCCTATCCTGCATTTGCGCTAAATTCAGCGTAACTCTAACGACTCCTGCCTTACCGGGGAGCCGGGCGCGAAGACTCTTCGAGGAGTTTCCTCTCTGCGCAATCGTTCAAGGCTGCGAGGCACTTTTCTTTTGCGTCGGGGCGAGTTTCGCTGAATTCTCCGCGAAACCCTCGCTGACTCTCTTGCGTACCTCTGCGATAATTTGCTTCGCGTGACACGTTTGGCCCTAAACGACCGGAACCACACAAGGTCGTTGATGAGTTTGGACATTGCTCGACCCCGCGCCATTAGCGCGCCCATCGTGGTTGCCACGGCGCGCTACGTGCTGCTCCCGCTGGCGAATCTGCTCACCGGATACTCCGTCAAGGCCATGGAGCGTAAGATCGAGCGCGGTGATTGGCAGGAGGGCAAGGTCTGGAGGCGTGCGCCCGACGGCCGTATCGTCATTGATGTTTTGGGCTATCAGCGATGGGTCGAAGGCCCAAGCACCGGCAGTTCACAAGCGAAAAGATTGAGGGTCAGAAGGCGCGGCTCCCTGTGCAGATGGACCTGGCGCTCAGACGCGAGAAGGGGACCCAAGGGGATGGAAATGCGAAGGCATAAGCATTTTTAGATGCGGCACCGTCAGACACCTTACCTGATCGGTATGACGGCGCGAGCTTAAGGAACGCGCCCGGTGGGCCGCAAATCAATACATAGTGGCGTCAGTGCTCTCGGTAGCAATCGCATCCAATTCGATTTCGAGTTCGACGGCGTTCGCTACCGGCCAACGCTGAAGCGCAGCCCCACCGAAGCAAACCTCAAGCGCGCGCGCAAGCAGCTCCAGGAAATCAAACAGCGCATCGCCGCCGGCACCTTCGTATTTGCGGAGGAATTTCCCGACTATCGCTTCATCAAGAATGTGGCGGCGCCGCAGAAGCGGCGAACCTGCGGCCAGGTCTTCGATGAGTTCCTCCTGGCCTGCGATTCTCGGGTCGCCAAAAAAGACCTGGCCTTCGTGACGGCCCAGGGCTATCGCAAGCTCCTGGCGCAAATCTGGCGGCCCGAGATCGGACCGAGGATTTTCGATGAGATCCGATACTCCGAGCTCGCCAAGATCGCAAACGCCTACCAATGGTCGAAGAAAACCTACAACAATGCGATCAGCGTGGTTCGCTGCGCCTTCGACTACGGCTACAGGGATCACCCGGAGAAGCACAACCCGGCCTCGGGCCTCACGTGTCTGCGAATGACCAAGAAGGACCGCCCCGCCGTCGACCCCTTCACCATTCAGGAGGCCGAATCGCTCATTGTCGAGGCTGCATGCCGATTGGGGCGAGGCTATCGGCAACTATGACGAATTCCGGTTCTTCACGGGCCTCCGCCCCTCCGAACAAATTGCCCTGCTCGTGACGGATTACGACGCCCGTAGAGGCGTGCTGTCGGTCACCAAGGCTCGCGTCCTGCGGCGGGATAAAGACCGCACCAAGACGCAGGAGGATCGCGACGTTGAGCTTTGCCCGCGCGCGCTCGAAGTTCTAAGGCGGCACCTGGCACTCCGCGACGAATACGTCGCGGCCGGCAAAATCCGCCATGAGCACCTCTTCTTCCTCGAAGACGGCAGGCCGATCAGCGACCCGGAGATCACCCGCTGGCGCTGGAGCGAGAGCATCAAGGCGCTTGGTATTCGCCGGCGCGGCCCCTACCACGCGCGGCATTCCTCGGTGACCTGGCAGCTCATGCTGGGAAAGAATCTGCTCTGGGTCGCGAAGCAGCACGGACACAGCGTCGAGGTGATGCTGCGCATGTACGCCGCGTGGCTCGAGGGAGCAACGGAATCCGATATTCACGCGATCAAACAGGCGATGGAAAGAAGACCCTATGCGCGCGCGTCAATTCCCGATTCACGTGCTGCAATTTCCGCTCTAAATGCAGCGCAAAATCACGTAACGCAGATCGTGATTCGTCCCCCAAAGTCCCCAGAATTTGGCAGTAGGCTGGCAGTAGGAAAATCCGGTACTACCTCAAGTACCGGAAATGACTTGGAAAAGAGGTGGCGGAGAGGGTGGGATTCGAACCCACGTGCCGGAATTACCCGACCATCCGATTTCGAGTCGGCGCCGTTATGACCACTTCGGTACCTCTCCGTTAACTTAAAATTTAGTCGTTACTTAAGATTTACGTCATCCGCGTTAACTTAAGCATTTTTGCCGTTAACTTAAGGTTTTCGCAGTGTGACGCGCTAGGCGATCCGCATAAAAATCGCATTTGTCAAGAGCCCACTAGCGCCAATAAGCGATTATTCTAGCGCATCGGCATAGGGCTCGCCTCTAGAACGGAACTTGCCCTGCCTCACGGAATCTCATATAGCTTACGACCGTGCGGAAATCGAACATTCCAAAAAACTGGCCGTCGGTGGTCAAAGATCGGCATCGCGGCATCGGCCGTGGCGCTGCTGAGCACCTGCTCGCCGCTCCCGAGCTTGATCGACCAGATCAAGACGCTCGGCGAGTTGCGCGTGGTCACGCGCACCGGGCCGCTGGCCTATTATCGCGGCGCGGACGGCACGCCGCAGGGGCCGGAATACGAACTCGCGCGCCGCTTCGCCGACGAGCTGGGCGTGAGGCTCAAGATCACGCCGATGAGCAGCTATGCGGAAATCTATGCGGCGCTGACCTCGGGCCGGCGCACGTGGCGGCGGCCGGACTGAAGGTGCCCATGCAGCGGGTCGCCGGGCGTGATTTCGGTCCCGCCTATCAGCGCGTGCGCGAGCATCTGATCTATCGCCGCGGCGCGACGCGGCCGGGTTCGCTCGCCGAAATCGGCAATGGCGATCTGGAAATCGCCGCGGGCAGCTCGCATGCGAAGGCGCTGAACGCGGCGCGCAACTCCTTGCCGGATCTGGTCTGGGTGGAAAATGCCAGCACCGATTCGCAGGCGCTGCTGGACGGCGTCGCGGACGGCACCATCGATTACACGATCGCCGACTCGACCGAGTTCGCGTTCGCGCACGACGTGCATCCGGACCTGCGCATCGCCTTCGACTTCCCGGGCAGCCAGTCCGCTCGCTTGGGCCGCGAGCGACCGCGACCCGGATTCCTGCGCGACATGAGCGACTATTTCGCGCGCTGAACGCGGCAGCGGCGAACTGGCGGCGATCGTGCAGCGCTATTACGGCCGACTCGGAGGACGCGGAATTCGCGGAGGCGCCCGGCTTCATGCAGCATCTGCAGAGCCGCCTGCCGCTGTACAAGAAATGGTTCGAAGAAGCCGCGGAGCAGAGCAGCCAGGATTGGCGGCTGCTTGGCGGCCATCGGCTATCAGGAGTCGAAATGGAATCCGAGCGCCGCCTCGTCCTCCGGCGCGCAAGGGTCTGATGCAGCTCACGTGGAATCGGCGACCGCAGTCAAGGTCGCCAACCCGACCGATCCGCGGCAGAGCATTTTCGGCGGCGCGCGCTACTTCAGGCAGATTTACGAGAAGATTCCGGCGCATGTGCCGGAGCCGGATCGCACCTGGTTCGCGCTCGCCGCCTACAACATCGGTTATGGGCACCTCGAGGATGCTCGCGTGCTCGCGCAGAAGGCCGGCCGCGATCCGGACTCCTGGGAGGACGTGCGGCGAATTTCTGCCGCTGCTCGAACAGGAATATTGGTACACGCAGACCGAGAACGGCTATGCGCGCGGCTGGGAGCCCGTGCGCTACGTGGACAACGTACGCAGGCTATCGCGATCTGCTCGAATGGGCCTGGAGCGGCGGCGGCGGTCGCAGTCGCCCTGAATTAGCGCGCCGGCCGCTGCGCCGACGGTCCTAGCGCCGCGCCGCGAAGAATCGCCGCAACAGCGCGCCGCATTCCTCGGCGCACACCCCGCCGAATACGTCCATGCGATGCGCCAGGCGCGGCTCGCGCGGCAGATCGAACACGCTGCCGCAGGCGCCGGCCTTGGCATCCCAGGCGCCGAATACGACCCGCGCCACTCGGGCATTGAGGGCGGCGCCGACGCACATGGCGCACGGCTCCAATGTCACGTACAGCGTCGCAGAGCCGAGCCGGTAATTTCCCGCCGAAGAGCGGCGGCGCGCAGCGCGACGATCTCCGCGTGCGCCGTCGGATCGTGGGATGCGATCGGGCGATTCCAGCCCTCGCCAATCACCTCGCCGCCGAGCACCAGCAGGGCCCCCACGGGTACCTCGTCGTGCTCTTCGGCGCGGCGCGCCAGCTCGAGCGCGCGCCGCATGAAATCCTCGTCCGTCGGCACGCCGAGCGCCACGAGTCAGCTCCGGTGCCCACGGGGCGCGGGCGAGTTGATGACATGTTCGTTGTTATCGGCCATCATCGCCGCGCAGTCGCGCCTCGATAGCGTTGACACACCGGATTGTAGAACGATCGACATCGGCATGCGCATGATATTCCTGATATGGGCGATCGCCGCGTCCGTGCCGGCGCTCGCCGATGAAGGCATGTGGACCTTCGACAACTTTCCCTTCGGGCGCGGTGAGGCGGACATATCGGGTGGACGTGACGCCCAACTGGCTGGACCACGTCCGGCTGTCCACGCTCCGGCTCACCAATTGCACGGCTGCATTCGTTTCTCCCGACGGCCTCATCCTGACCAATCACCACTGCATGGAATCGTGCCTCGGCGAGCTCTCCTCCAAGGACGACAGCCTGCTCGAGCGCGGCTTCTCGGCCGCAGAGCCGCGGCGCCGAGCGCCGCTGCGCGACACAGCTCGCGGACGTTCTGGTGGGGATGGAAAACGTCACCGCCGCGGTGTCCAAAGCGAGCGCCGGGCTCGGCGACGAAGCGGCAAACGATGCGCGCAAGAAGGCGCTGACGGCGCTCGAGCAGGCCTGCGAGCAGACTGAGCGCCAAAGCCAAGATCCGGCAAGCTCAAGTGCCAGGCCGTGACGCTGTACGAGGGAGGGCAATACTTCCTCTACAAGTACAAGCGCTACGACGATCTTGCGCCTGGTCTTCGCGCCCGAGTCGGATATCGCCGCATTCGGCGGCGATCCCGACAATTTTCAATTCCCGCGCTGGTCGCTCGATATCCTGCTCCTGCGCGCCTACGAGGCACGGCAAGCCCGCCAGAACACCCGAATTTCCTGCAGATCGATTTCGCGGGGCCGCAAGCCGGCGAACTGGTGTTCGTGGCGGGGCATCCCGGCTCGACCGCACGCAGGGAAACCGCGGCGCAGCTCGAGTTCGAGCGCGATGTGCTGCTGCCAACGACGCTGCTGCGTGCATCGGAGCTGCGCGGCGGCTACATTGAATTCGGCCGGGTCAATCAGGCCGACGAGGAGCTGGTCGCAGGGGCCGCTCAACAATCTCGAGAACGGAATCAAGGTGCGCCGCAAGCTGCTCGATGCATTGCACGACGATGCGCTTGATGGCGCGCAAGAAGGGACGAGGAGACCGCCTTACGCGCCGTCGCCGGGCCTCGCCGGCGCCGATCCTTGGCGACAGATCGAGTCGGCGTCGGCACGCGAGCGGGCGCATCTATCTGCCCTACACCTTCATCGAAGGAGCCGCGGGATTCAACAGCATTCTGTTCCGCTACGCGCGCCTGCTGCTGCGGGCCGCGGATGAGCGATTGAAGCCGAATACCGATCGGCTGCGCGAATTCACCGACGCCGCCCTGCCGCGCATCGAGCAGCAGCTGTACGCACGGGTGCCGATCTACCCCGAGGTCGAATCGCATGACGCTGTCCTTTTCACTGCAGCGCATGCGGGAGTGGCTCGGTCCGGACGATCCCGCTGGTGCGCAGTCTGCTCAAAAGCGAATCGCCCGATTCGCTGGCGACCCGGCTCGTCGCGGAAACGAAACTCGACGAACCTGCCGTGCGCAAACAGCTGTGGGAAGGCGGCAAGGCCGCGGTGGACGCATCGCGCGATCCGATGATCGAGCTGGCGCGCTCGCTCGATGGCGACCTCGCGTTCGATCCGCAAGCAATTCGAGGATCGAGGTCGAAGCGCCGATCGCGGCCGCCTCGGAAAGGATTGCCGCGCTGCGATTCAAGGCCTACGGCACCGGGGTGTATCCGGACGCCACATTCACGCTGCGCCTGAACTATGGCAAGGTAGAGGGATGGATCGGAAAACGGCGTGCCGGTTGCGCCCTTCACCTATCTCGATCGCGCGTTCGAGCGCGCGACCGGATCGCATCGCCGTTCAAGATTCCCGACAGCTGGATCAAGGGTCAAGGATCGGCTCGACATGCGCACGCCGTTCTGCTTCTCGACCAGCAACGACATCGTGGGCGGGAACTCGGGCAGCCCCCTGATCGATGCGCAAGGCAAGATCGTCGGCATCATGTTCGACGGCAACATCCATTCGATCGCCGGCGCCTATTGGTTCGACGATGCGAAGAATCGGGCGATCGCCGTACACCCGGCGATCATCCGCGAAGCCCTCGACAAGGTGTATGGTGCGAAATCGCTGTTGATGGAGCTTGGCGCACAATGAGCAACGCGAAGACCGTGAAGATCGATCAACCCAGCGAGCCCGGAGAATACGATGCGGGCATGCTGACTCTGCTGCAGATCATCTGGGGCGAGGGATTTTTATCGCCCGGAGGCGCCGAGGAAATCGCTCGCCTGTTCGAGAGCTGCGATATCGGCGGCTGTGAGGTCCTCGACATCGGCTGCGGGCTGGGGGCGATCGATCAACTGCTGGTCACGCAGTACCGGGCCCGGTCGGTCGTCGGCGATCGACATCGACCCGACCCTGCTCTCGGGCATGCAGCGGCGCATCGAGAGGGCGGGTCTTGCGCAGCGCATTCGCGCAATGAAAGTCGACGGCGGTCCGCTGCCGTTCGCGCCGGAGAGCTTCGATGTCGTCTTTTCGAAGGACGCGATGGTGCAGATTCCCGACAAGCCTGCGATTTTTGCCGAGGTGCTGCGGGTGCTGCGGCCCGGCGGTCGATTCATTGCAAGCGATTGGCTGCGCGGCGGAACGGGCGATTATTCGCCGGAAATGATGGAGTTTTTCCGCCTCGAAGGCATCGCGTACAACATGGCCTCGCTCGAGCAGAGCGCTGCGTCACTGCGCCGTGCGGGCTTCGTCGATGTCGAGATCCGCGACCGCCACGATTGGTATCGGGAGCTGGCCCAGCGTGAACTTGAGTCGATGGAAGGACCGCTCAAGCCGCTCATCGTGAGCCAGATCGGCGCCGAACGCACGCAGCACTTCATCGACGATTGGCGCCAGCTCGTCGTCGTCCTCCGGCGCGGCGAACTGCGGCCGGGACACCTGAAGGCGGCCAAACCTCAATAGTCCGGCCTCTCGCCGGCCGATGGCGCGGCATCGCCACGCCCCAGGCCCGCTCGCTGTCGAGGTCCCTCATCTGCGCCGCCCCGTAGCGCTCGCCGGGCCAGGGTGATCCCCGCATCGAGCGCGGCATGATTCGTCGCGACGCTCTCCTCCCGATCCGCAGGACCGTACATGCCCGACATACCCAAGCAGCCTAGCCCCAGCGCGGAAACGCGCGGCCCGGCCGCGCCGAGCGGCGGCGGAGCCGACCGATCGTGCGACGCAACCGTCACGCGGCCCCCGTCACTGCCGCGCTATCCCTGGTCGCCTGCCGCGCAGCACGAATTTTTGGATTTTTCCGGTGGCGGTCTTCGGCAGTTCGCTCACGAAATGAAACATGCTCGGAACCTTGAAGTGCGCCAGCGCGCTGCGCGCGAAATCATGCAATTCGGCTTCCGTGGCGCTCGCGTCGGGACGCAGCACCACGAAGGCATGCGGAGTCTCGCCCCATTTCTCGTGCGGCATGCCGACCACCGCCGCCTCGAGAACGGCGGGGTGCCGCAGCAGCGCACCCTCGACTTCGATCGAGGAGATGTTCTCTCCGCCGCTGATGATGACGTCCTTGAACCGATCCCGAATTTCGACATATCCGTCCGGATGGACCACCGCCGCATCGCCCGAATGGAACCAGCCGCCACGGAAAGCCGACGCCGTCGCCTCCGGGTCGTTGTAATATCCTCGCATCACCACATTGCCGCGCGCGATCACCTCGCCGAGCGTCGCGCCATCGCGCGGCACATCGCGCATGTCATCGTCCACGACCCGGAGCTCGCCCGACGTGATCAGCTCGACCCCTTGGCGAGACTTGACGACCGCTCGATCGGCGCCGGACAGCGACGTATGCTCGGGCAATGGCTCACAGATGGAGATGAACGGTGCGGTTTCGGTCAGTCCGTAGACATGCGTGATCTCCCAGCCGAGATCCGATTCCATGCGCTCGATGGTCGCCGCAGCCGGCGGCGCACCCGCGGCGAACACGCGCACACCCCGGCGCAGCTGCCGGCGCATCGCTTCCGGCCCGCTGGCGATGGCGATGAGAACCGTGGGCGCCGCGCACAGGTGGGTCACACGCTCGCGATTGATCTGCTCGTAGACCGACGGCGCGTCGACTTTTCGCAGACAAATGTGCGCGGCACCGGCCGCGGTCACCGTCCACGGAAAGGTCCATCCGTTGGCGTGGAACATCGGTAGCGTCCACAGATAGCGGTCGGCCGGCGTCATCGGCCAGTGCGCCAGCGTGCCCACCGAGTTCATCCACGCGTTGCGGTGCGTGATCATGACGCCCTTCGGACGCGAGGTGGTACCGCTCGTGTAATTGATGGCGAGCAGATCCGTCTCCTCGATTTCGGCGGTTACGGTCACGCCCGCAGCGGTGTCGATCAGCGACTCGTAGGCCAGCCAGCCGTGATCCTCGCCCTCGAGGGCGACGAAATGCCGCACGCCGGGCATGCGCTCGCGAACGCTGTCGACCAAGTCGAGATAGTCCACGTGCGCGCACAGCACCTTCGCGCCGCTGTGGTTCACCATGTAGAGGAAGTCCTCGGCCGTGAGCCGGTAATTCATCGGTACGATGACGGCACCGCGCTGCGGGATCGCATAGAACTGCTCGAGGTGCTGGTGCGTATTGGGCGAGATGGTGGCGACGCGATCGCCCTTCCCGACCCCGAGCTTCGCGAGCGCGGCGGCCCACCGATCGCACCGCTCGCCGAACTGCGCATACGTCAGGCGGACGTCGCCGTCCACGACCGCTTCGCGCCGCGCATGCAGCTTGCGCGCGCGGCGCGCGAAGTCCAGGGGCGTAAGCGGCGTCTCCATGCGTTTCTCCTAACCTATTGAATATACAACAGTTGATCCCACGGGTAAGCTCTTTTGGCGGCGCAACTGGCGGCTGCGGCCTCGCGGTCATCGCAGCCGGAAGGGCCATCTTAGTCCGAAACAATCGCAGCGGCTTGCGGGTCGGCTTCGGTGATCAGTGGCTAGAGCCCAGCATAAGCCGCATCGCCAAAGCCTCGCAGCTTCGTATGCACGACGCTGCAAACGCGGCGGATGAGCTGCGGACTCTGCCGCGCTCGCTGCACCGGTCGAAGGACGTGCCGCGAGGGCTCGCAAATCGCCCGTCACTGACGCCGGCAACACGTCCGCGGGTAGAATACTTCGATGCAAAGCCTATGCACGCCTCGCTCCAAACTGCCCGATGTCGGCACCACGATCTTCACGGTGATCGGCCAGCTCGCGGCCCGGCACAACGCGCTGAACCTGTCGCAGGGCGCGCCCAATTTCCCATGCGACCCGAAGCTCATCGACGGCGTCGCGCGAGCCATGCGCGCGGGACACAACCAATATGCGCCGATGGCGGGCATTGCGACGCTGCGCGAAGCGCTCGCCGGCAAGGTCGCGCGCCTTTCGGGCGCACGCTACGACGCCGACGATGAAATCACCGTGATCGCAAGTGCGAGCGAGGGGTTGTATGCGTCGATCAGCGCGCTCGTGCATGCGGGCGACGAAGTGATCTACTTCGAACCGGCGTTCGACAGCTACGCGCCGATCGTCCGGCTGCAAGGCGCCTCACCCGTTGCAATCAAGCTGTCGCAGCGCGGCTTCCGGGTCGACTGGGACGAAGTGGCCGCGGCGCTCACGCCGCGGACGCGGATGATCATCATCAACACTCCGCACAACCCGACCGCGACCGTGTTCGCCGCCGGCGACATCGCACGCCTCACAGCGCTCACGCGCGACACCGGCATCGTCATCCTGTCGGACGAGGTCTATGAGCACGTGGTATTCGACGGCGCCCAGCATCACAGCATGGCGCGATATCCGGAACTCGCCCAGCGCAGCGTGATCGTCTCCTCGTTCGGCAAATCGTATCACGTGACCGGCTGGCGGGTCGGCTACTGCCTCGCGCCCGCCGCGTTGACGAGCGAGATACGCAAGGTTCACCAATTCATGATGTTCGCGGCCGACACGCCGATGCAGTACGCGTTCGTCGAAGCGCTGGCCGACGAGCGCAGCTACCTGGGTCTATCTGCGTTCTACCAGCAGAAGCGCGACCTGCTCGCCGGTGCGCTCGCCGAGTCGCGCTTCGAGCTGCTCCCGAGCGAAGGCAGCTTCTTCATGCTCGCGCGCTTTCGAGGGTTCTCCGACGAGAGCGACAGCGATTTCGTGCTGCGCCTGATTCGCGATGCCGCCGTCGCGACCATTCCGCTGTCCGCGTTCTACTCCGACGGCACCGACCTCGGCCTGATCCGCCTGAGCTTCGCGAAGGATGACGCAACGCTGCTCGAGGGCGCGCGCCGCCTGTGCTCGGTTTGATCCGGTCGAGCTGACCGAAGAGCCCCTCTTTTCGACGCCCCCTTTGGATAGGCAAACCACAACACGACGTCGCCGGCGGTCTTTGCAGCAATCGCGGCGGCAAACCGCTCCGCTTCCAATTGGGCGGTTACAAAGACCAAGGCGAAGACCAGCTTTTGGACATCTTGCATTCGACGCCGCACTCGGACGTCGCGTGGGCTGAGAATCTCCTTGTCAAAACTCTTCGGGGCATTGAGCACCAGGATCTCGCGCTGATCCTTGAAGTTGAGCTTGTCGAAGACCGTGGACATAGAGCTCATTACTCGACGTTCTCGTACCTACTCCCACTCGATGGTCGCCGGCGGCTTGCCCGAGATATCGTAAACCACGCGCGAAATTCCAGGGACTTCGTTGACGATGCGATGCGTGACGCGGTCCAGCAGCTCATACGGCAGGCGCGCCCAGCGCGCCGTCATGAAATCGACGGTCTCCACCGCGCGCAGCGCGATCACGTGCTCGTAACGCCGGCCGTCGCCCATGACTCCGACGGAACGCACCGGCAGGAAGACGGCGAAGGCTTGACTCACCGTGTCGTACAGATCGTGTCGCCGCAACTCTTCGATGAAGATCGCATCCGCTCGGCGCAGCAGATCGGCGTATGCCTTGCGGACTTCACCCAGGATCCGCACCCCGAGGCCCGGGCCCGGAAAGGGATGGCGGCGCACCATGTCGGCCGGCAAATCGAGCGCGAGGCCGAGCTTGCGCACTTCGTCCTTGAACAGCTCGCGCAGCGGCTCCAACAGCTTCAGTTTCATGTGGCGAGGCAGGCCGCCCACGTTGTGGTGCGATTTGATCACATGAGCCTTGCCCGTTTTGGCGCCCGCCGATTCGATCACATCGGGATAAATCGTGCCCTGCGCCAGCCATTTCACGTCCTCGAGCCTGGCCGCCTGCTCGTCGAAAACCTCGATGAACACGCGTCCGATGATCTTGCGCTTGGTTTCGGGGTCCGCTTCGCCGGCGAGCGCCGCCAGAAAGCGCTGTTCGGCATCGACGCGAATCACCCGCACTCCCATGTGCTCGGCGAACGTTGCCATGACTTGATCGCCTTCGCCGAGGCGCAGCAGCCCGTGATCCACGAATACGCAGGTCAGCTGCGCTCCGATGGCGCGATGCAGCAGCGCCGCCAGCACCGAGGAATCGACGCCCCCGGACAATCCCAGCAGAACCTTGTCGCCGCCCACGTCGGCGCGGATTCGCGCCACGCTATCCTCGATGATGTTGCCCGTCGACCACGCCGCTGCGCAGCCGGAAATCTCGCGCACGAAGCGCCGCAAAATCTCCCCGCCCTGCAGGGTGTGCGTCACCTCGGGGTGGAATTGCAGCCCATACAGGCCGCGGGCCTCGTCGGCCATGGCCGCGAGCGGCGCATTGTCGCTCGCGGCGATCACGCTGAATCCGGGCGGGACGGCGACCACACGATCGCCATGGCTCATCCATACGTCGAGCACCCGCCGGCCGGCCGCGTCGCGATTGTCCTCGAGGCCGTCGAACAGACGCGAGGCAGCGGTGGGCCGGACCTGCGCCGCGCCGAATTCCCGATGCGTCGACGAGTCGACCTGCCCGCCGAGCTGTGCCGCCATCGTTTGCATGCCGTAGCAAATCCCCAGGACGGGAACGCCGAGCTCGAACACTTCGCACGGCGCTGCGGGGCTCTTCGCCTCGTAAACCGACTCCGGGCCGCCGGAGAGAATCACGGCCTTGGGTCCGAACCGCTTGATCTCCCGGCCGTCGACGTCGCAGGCGAATATCTCCGAGTACACACCGAGTTCGCGCACGCGGCGGGCGATCAACTGGGTGTACTGGGCGCCGAAATCGAGTATCAGGATCCGGTCGGCATGAATATCGGACATCAACCGATCCGGTAGTTGGGCGCTTCTTTGGTGATCGTCACATCGTGCACGTGACTTTCGCGCACGCCCGAGCTGGTGACGCGGACGAATTGCGGGCGAGTGCGCATCTCCTCGACGCTGCTGCTGCCGGTGTAGCCCATGGCCGCGCGCAGGCCGCCCGCCAGTTGATGCAGTATCGCCACCAGGCTGCCCTTGTAGGGTACGCGGCCCTCGATCCCTTCGGGCACCAGCTTCTCCAACTCCGTGGTGGTGTCCTGGAAGTACCGATCGCTCGAGCCATGCGCCTGCGCCATCGCGCCCAGGGATCCCATGCCGCGGTACGCCTTGTAGGAGGCGCCCTGATAGAGCTCCACTTCGCCGGGAGACTCTTCGGTGCCCGCGAACATACCGCCGATCATCACGCAGTGCGCCCCGGCCGCCAACGCCTTCGCGATGTCGCCTGAATAGCGGATGCCGCCATCGCCGATCACCGGCACGCCGCTGCCCTCGAGCGCCTTGGACACCCGCGAAATCGCGCTGATTTGCGGCACGCCCACACCCGCCATGACTCGCGTCGTGCAAATCGAGCCCGGGCCGATTCCCACCTTGACTCCGTCGGCTCCATATTTGACGAGATCCAGCGCGGCTTCCGCGGTTACGATGTTGCCGCCGATCACCTGAATATCCGCAAATTGCTTCTTGATCCTGGCGACCGTCTCGAGCACCCCGCGCGAATGACCATGCGAGGTGTCGACCACGATCACGTCGACTCCGGCTTCCCGCAGGGCGGCCACTCGAGCCAAGGTATCGGGCGCGGTGCCCACCGCGGCGCCGACGCGCAGGCTGCCGACGGCGTCCTTGCAGGCATTCGGAAATTCCGTGGCCTTTTGGAAATCCTTGACGGTGATCATGCCCTTCAAGTCGTGGTCGCCGGCGACCACCAACACCTTTTCGATGCGGTACTTGTGCAGCAGCGCGAGCACCTCGTCCTTCGGCGCATTCTCGCGTACGGTGATCAATCGCTCTTTGGGGGTCATCACCGAGGACACGGGCGCATCGAGCTTGGTCTCAAAGCGCAGATCGCGATGCGTCACGATACCGACGACCTTGGTGCCGAGCACCACCGGCACCCCTGAGATGTTCTTCGCGCGGGTGAGTTCGATCACCTCACGAATGGTCATGTCCGGATTGACGGTGATCGGATCGGTGATGACGCCGCTCTCGAACTTCTTGACCCGGTCGACCTGGCGCGCCTGGTTTTCCATCGACATGTTCTTGTGGATGATGCCGATGCCGCCCTCTTGCGCGATGGTGATCGCGAGACGGGCCTCGGTAACGGTATCCATGGCGGCCGAGACCACCGGGAAATTCACTCGAATCTCGCGGGTGAGTTGGCTGGCCAATGAGACTTCGCGGGGCAGCACTTCGGAGTAGGCCGGCACCAGCAGGACGTCATCGAATGTGAGTGCCTCTTCCAGAATACGCATATGCGTTCACTTAAGGTTCGTCTAAGAGGCGGCGCATTGTACCTTGCGCCTGCTGCGCGGTAAACCGCTATCATTTCGCCATGGAGACGACCCCCATGTCCGGTTCGGCACCCGGCACCGTCGCGCGCCCCGAGCGCGACGTTTACACCGTTTCGCGCCTCAATCGCGAGGTGCGGGCGCTGCTGGAGCGCGGTTTCGGCAGCCTTTGGCTGGAGGCGGAAATCTCCAATTTTGCGAAGCCGAGCTCCGGGCATTGGTACTTCTCGCTGAAGGACGCCTCTGCGCAGGTCCGCTGCTGCATGTTCCGGCAGCGTAATATGTTGTGCTCGTTCGCCCCGCGCGACGGCCAAAAAGTGCTGGTGCGCGCGCGAATCGGGCTTGTACGAGCCGCGCGGCGAATTTCAGCTCGTCATCGATCACATGGAGGACGCTGGGCTCGGCGCTCTGAAGCGGCAATTCGAGGAATTGAGCGCGAAACTGGCGGCCGAGGGCCTGTTTGCCCCCGAACGCAAGCGCCCGTTGCCGGCTCTTCCGAAGCGTATCGGCGTGATCACCTCGCCCGTCCGGCGCCGCCATGCGCGACATCCTGCATGTGCTTGCGCGGCGCTTTCCCGCGGTCGCAGTGCTGATCTATCCGGTCGCCGTGCAAGGCGCGCAGGCAGCCGCGGAGATCATCGCGGCGCTCAAGCTGGCCGGCCGGCGAGGCGAATGCGACGTGCTGATCTTGGCCCGCGGCGGCGGCTCGCTGGAGGATCTGTGGGCGTTCAACGATGAGGCGCTGGCGCGCGCGATTGTCGCCTCGCCCATCCCCATCGTCAGCGGCATCGGCCACGAAATCGATTTCACCATCGCGGACTTCGCCGCCGATGTGCGCGCGCCGACGCCCTCGGCGGCGGCCGAGCTCGCGGTCCCCGATAGCGGCGAATGGCTGACGGCCCTCGCGCGCCTCGGCTCGCGCTTGCGGCGCGGGATGCGGCGCCGGCTCGACGAGCGCCGCGAGCGTCTGCGCTGGCTCGCCGGCCGCGCCGCGTTCGTGAGTCCGGTCGCCCGATTGCGCGCAGCAGACGCAACGCCTGGACGAGTTCGAGCAGCGCCTGTCGCGCGCGATGCGGCGCCGGCTGCACGACCGGGCGCGAGCGGCTGCGCTGGCTCGTCGGACGCGCCGCGCTGGTGAGCCCCGCCGCGCGCCTGGCGCAGCAATTGCTGCGCTTGCAGGAACTCGAGCGGCGCATGTATCGCGCGTTTCGCCAATTCCAGGAGACGCGCATCGCGCAATTCCGCGAGCGCCAAAGCCGGCTGTGGCAGGCGAGTCCGGTCGCGCGCGTGCGCGACGCGGCCGCGCGCCATGCAGCGCTGTTCGCGCGCTTGCGGGCGGCGCGGCCTCGAGTGCGTGCGCCGCGCGCGAGAACGCTGGCTGCCGCTGGCGCGCACTTTGAATGCCGTGAGTCCGCTCGCGACGCTCGAGCGCGGCTACGCCATCGTCACCGGCGAGCGCGGGGAGATTCTGCGCGATGCGGCGGATGCCGCTCCCGGTACCCTGATCGAAGCGCGGCTCGCGAAGGGCCGGATTCGCGCCAAAGTGGCGAAAACGTGACCGCGACTTCGGGCCCTGATCGCGCTCGCGCGCGATCGCCGCCGCACCCCGCCTGGCCGACTGCATGGATCTGCCGCACGAGAGCGCGGTGCCGGGCGGAGTCAAGATCATCCGGCTGGACGTCGGCGGCGATGTGCCTCCCTATGTCGATGCCGACGGACTTCGCGCGCTGGTGGTGCAGGACGGCACGGCTTGGGTGGCGGTGGTCGGCATCCCCTTTCCGCCCCGCTCGGTACGCGTACCGTCACGGTGCGCGGCGCCGACAGGCGGCAAGAGATCGATTTTACGGTCGGCGAGAAGCGCTATGCCAGCCAGTCGCTGAAAGTCGCGCCACGCCAGGTCAACTTGTCGGCTGCCGATCTGGCGCGGGTGAACCGCGAACACGAGCGGCTCGAGCACGCGCTCGGCCGCTGGAGCGAACCGCCGCCGGATACGCTGCGCTGGCCGCCGCCGGTGCCCGGTGTGCGCAGCAGTTCGTTCGGCATGCGCCGCATTTTCAACGGCGAATCGCGCAACCCGCACAGCGGCATGGACATTGCCGCGCCGATCGGCACGCCGGTGCTGCTGCCGCTCGCGGGCACCGTGATCGACACCGGCGAGTATTTTTTCACCGGCAATACCGTGCTCGTCGATCATGGCCGCGGCCTGATCAGCATGTATTGCCATTTGAGCGCCATCGACGTGCAGCCGGGCCAGCGCGTGGCCGCCGGCGCCCGCATCGGGGCAGTGGGGATGACCGGCCGCGCGACCGGGCCCCACCTGCACTGGGCCTTGAGCCTGAATCGCGCCTGGGTCGATCCGGAGCTGTTCCTGCCCTAGGTCCCTAGCTCGCGTTCAGCATCTGATCGACGGCGGGCCTTCAGAGGCAGGCGTGTCAGGGCGGCCTGGCGCAGGCGCGCGCTGTGCTCCTGCACGGCCGCACCGGAGGGCTGCATTTCGATCTGGCCTTGGAAGAAAGCGCCTTCGGTGATGCCGACGCGCGGCGCGAACACGTTGCCCTTGACCTTGGCGGTCGCCCGGATATTCACCGACTCGGTGGCATACAGGTCGCCCTCGACCTTGCCGTCGACGACGATGACGCGCGCGCGAATGTCGCCTTTCATGGTGCCGTCGGTACCGACGGTGAGGCTCTGCGTGTGCGTGATCGATCCCTCCACGCTGCCCTGAATGATCAGGTCTTCCTGCGCCGACAGTTCGCCGCGGAACCGCAGTGTCGGCCCGAGCACCGAGGCGCGCGGCGCGCTCTCCGCGCGCGCTTCGGGCGCGCGCGGTTCGTGTGCGCGCGGCTCGGGGTGCGCGAATCCGGCGGGCGCACCGGGGCGTTCGCGGTTCGACGCGCGGCTCGCGCGGCTCGGGCCGGCGCCGTACGGTTCTTGCGCCGTCGGGCGGCCGCTCGAGTTGGCATTCATCATGTCGCTGTCTCCATCGTCCGATTTTTTGAACCACGCCATTGTTACGCCGCGCTGCCGGAAGGTTTGACCGTGCGAGCAGCGCCGGATCCTGCCTGGCGTGGGTTTGGCCGGCCTTCTTGCCGTCCATGTCGATGCTGCCGCTGAAATTCGCGCCCTCGATGATGCTCACGGTAGGCGCGAAGATGTTGCCGCAGACCTTCGCTGTCTCTTTCACGAACACGGACTTCTCGGCCTGCAGATCGCCATCGACCGTGCCCTCGACGATGATGAGCTGGGCGCGGATATTCGCCTTGACCGTGCCCTGCGCGCCGACGGTCAGACGCTGGGTATGGGTGATCGAGCCTTCCACGCGGCCCTGGATCAACAGATCCTCTTCGGCGCTCAGGTCGCCTTTGAAATACAGCGTCGGGCCGAGGACCGAAGCGCGCTCGGTCGCGCTGTTATAGGGATTGCTCATGCGGGTTCTCCGGGGGTTTGAACGACTTCGGACTCGTGGGCGCAGACTACCTGGCATAATCGCGCCGAAGCGCGACCTGGATCACGAAATTCGGGACTATCAAATGCCGGCGTTGCCCATTGTCGCCATTTGCTGACGCTGTTCGCGCCTGTGTCGCGCCGGCCCCCTCCCGCTGTCATAAGCTGCCTGGTGCGACGACCGTTCTGCGGCCGGTGCTACTGGGGCGGCGCTGCGGCAGCGGCGCCGGGCGCCGTCGCGGCATCCGGCATCTTGTGCGACTTATTCGGTTTCTTGGCCGGCGGAGAGATTTCGACCAGCGATGTCAGCGAGCATCGCTTGCGGCGCACGACGATCGAGCTGAATTTGTCGAAGCTGCCGCTCGGGCTCGTCTTGAATGCGATCGTGTGCGCAAAGGGCAAGTCGATGCAGGGGGCGAAAAGAGTCGCCTTGTACCACTGGCGATTGCGCCCCTGAATCAGCAGCGTACGGTTGTCCACCACCCCCCAATTGTAGATTCCCCCGCGATTGGCAAACGGAATGCTTGCTTCCTTGGGCGGAGCGGTGCTCGTCGCCGGCGCAGCGTCTGGCGCGGTACCGGCGGCGGGGGCAGCCGGCGCCGCGGCGCCGCCGGGCGGCGTATCGATGGCGCTGACGGCGGGCAGCGATAGCGCGGTGGCCAGCAGCACGGTGCCGATCTTGACTAGGTTCATTCTGTGCTCTCCTGCAGGTTCGCAGGTATCCTCGAGTATAGAACCAGCGTCTTCCATTGAGTTTACGCTACTCGATGCTTTCCCCGTACAGCGGAGGGGCGCGCGAGCAATGCCTGGTGCATTCTTTTGACGCGCGCGCGCCCATCCAGTCATTTCAGGGAGAGCTCCAGCCGCACCACTCCGTCCTTGGCGATCGCCTTGTCGTTGGCAACCAGGAACACCCGCTCTGGCTCGACCTGCGTACCGGTGAGCAGCGCCTGCTGCAGAGCCATGGCGCGCTGCTCGCCCAACGCCCTGAGTTCGGCATCGCCGATTGTCAGATGCTCGCGTATGCCGGAAGTCAGAAATTCGATTTTGGCCGATACCACGTCGCTTTTTTGCTTGAGGGCCGCGACCGATTCGGGATATTTCGGCTCGGCACCCGCGTCCCGCTTGTACAGCTGGGTCAAAAGTTCGAGCTGGGCGGCGGGATCGAGCTGCTCGAACGCGGGAGCGGCGGCGCCTGCGGAGGGCTTCTTACGGCTTAGTCTGGCCATTTGAACTTCGCTCACCTGCGCATTGAATTGCGCGGCAAGGAGCGCCGGCCGGTCAATGTCGGGCGCCACGGCAATCGGAATTTCGATCTTGAGCTGCGGTCGAGCGTTCAGGGCTTTGGCGACCGTCTTTACTTTTTCCGCAGCCGCCGCGTCCAGCGCACCCACACCCGGCTGGAAATCGATGAACTGTATGTCGGGCCCCCCTCCGAACAAGGCTCCCAGCAATGCGAACGGCGCGGTCACCGCCTTCTCCAAGATATTGACGAGCACCTTCCAGATGATGGGCGCCAGGCGGAATTTCGGGTCGTCGAGCGAGCCGGCCACCGGAAGATCGAGGTCGATGACGCCGTTGCGGTCCCTGAGCAGGGCAACGGCGAGCTTGACCGGCAATGACACCGCATCCTTGCTCGCCGTCTTGTCGCCGAACTCGAGTTGATCGATCACGATGTGGTGCTGTGCATCGAGCTTTCGGCCGTCGACCTTGTAGTGCAGCTCGGTGGTGAGTTTGCCCTTGGTGATGTTGTAGCCCGCGAATTTGCCGGAATAGGGATTGAAAATGCTAAGTTCGATGTTGCGGAAATTCATCGCCAAATCGGTATAAAGGGCCGCGCTCAGCACATTGACCTCGCCGCTGACCGACACCGGTGAGAACGCATCCACTTCGCCGTGCAGATCCACTGTCGCCCGCGAATTCGGCTTCGAGGAGAGCCCCAGCACGCTGCCTTCGAGGCCTTGAATACCGGCAGAGAAGTTCGGTGTGACGGACCGATCCGTGAAATTCGCCTGGCCGCCGTGCACCAGAATTTTCTTGACCGACATCGGCATCGGATTCGAGCCTGGCGCGCTGCTCACCGCCGTTGCCCTGGCCGCGACCGGCTTTGCCGGCGGCGCCAGTGTGGAAGGGGCCGGTGAGGCCGGCGCCGGTGCGGAAGGCGCTGGCGCGGACTTAAGGCCGGGCCCGGCCAACGCGCGCTTCACGTTCAGACTGGCGTCCGATTCGATGATGACCCGCGCATAGGGCTTCTGCGCCACGACCTGGGCGATGTCGAGCTGGTCGGGATTTTGCTGGTACTTCAATCCGAGAACATCCAGGCGCTCCCAATTGATGAAATCGTCGTGCAGGACATTGTCGACGGTGCGCAGATTATCGACGTGGAGGTTGCCTGCGAATTGCAGAGCCGGCATCTGCTTCGCAGTGCTGCCGTAGCGCAACTGTGCCTCAGCGCCGAGCCGGCCGCTGCGCAGGGTGATGGACGTGTATCGTGAGATATACGGCTGAGCGGCCGTCAAATCGACGCCGGCGAGTTTGAGGGTCATGGAAGCGGCCACCGGCTGCGGTGTCGCGTCGCCGTTCATCGTCAGCGAACCGCTCTCGTTGATGCGCGTGTCGAGCACGACGTGCACCGGCTTGGTCAAATCCAGGCTGATCCCGCTGATCTGCAGCGACATGGGCGCCAATACCACCTTGGCCGCCGGGGCAATGCTGCGGTCCTCGGCCGAGATGCTGGCGTCGTGAATCTCGAACTGGCGCAAGTCGAATTGCCACGGCGAACTCGCCGCGGCCGGCGCCGGGGTACGTGTCTCGCCCTGTGCCTGCGCCGGCGCCGGCGCCGGCGCCGGGGAAGACTCGCCGGCCGCACCCGACGCAGCGTTCGCCGGCGCGGGCGGCGCAGCGGCGAGCTTAAGCAGATTGAACAAACCGCCTGGCTCCACCCAAGTGAGCAATTTCAAGCCGGTCATCGACAGCGAATCCGCACTCGCCTGTCGCGTCGACAGATCCGCGCTGGCGCGGGTCAGCATCAAGCTGGGAACGCTGATCCAGTCGGTGTCCGAATCCCTCGGTCTGATGGCAAGATCGCTGATCGTCGCTTTCGACACGTCGACCTGCAGCCCGACCGCATCTTTCAGCGAAAACTTGTACGTCGCCTCAAGATCGCCCGTGCCGGAACTGATCACGAAGTTGAGGCGGTCTTCGAGATATTCCCAGATCCTGTGCGCGCGCCATCCGTTGATGTGCAGTTCTCCGTCCGACTCGATCGGCTGCACCGACACATGTCCATGCCACTCGAGGCGCTCGCCGAGATTGGAGGCGGCGGTGAGCGTGAACAGCCCGCCCGCGATGCCGGTGGTGAAGTCCTTCAGCTCGAAATTGATCGGCTGCAGCCGCGCGGCGAACTCCGACGGCCGGCTGTGATCCTCATAGCTCACTGACCCTTGGGTGACCTTGAACGAACGCAGGAGAACCGCCGGCAGCATCTCGCTCTTCGCCGCATGCTCGAGCGGTTTCGAGCGCGGACGCAGCTGCAGCAGGTTCAGCGTTCCATCCCGCGCGACCGTCGCTTTGACATACGGCGCGGCAAGCTCGATGCGGCCGAACGTAAATGCGCGTTGCCACAGCGACGAGAGCTCAAACTCGACGAACAGCCGCTCGAACCCCAGCAGCTTTTCCCCGCCGCGGCCGGCGAGCGCGAAATCCTTGACCTCCGCCTGCAACCGAAACGGGTTGATGCGGATGTCGCCCACCGTGGGAACGACGCTGAGCGACTTCGGGATGGTCTCGAGCAGCGCCGAACGGATCAGCCTTGGCGCGAGCAGAAATCCCGCCGCGGCGTACAAGGCCACAGCCAGCGCCGCTGCCCCGAGAATGCGGGCGGATTTTGATTTCAGCAAGTACAGCACGGGACATCCAGTCGATACGCCGCCGGTGCGACCTGCTCCCAGTCTAGCAAAGTTGCGCTCAGCGCTTGTTGCGCTGGATGAGCCGCTTGCGCTTGCGCACCTGGCGGGGAGTCAATGGATTGCGCTTGCCGGCAAACGGATTCTCCTCGCCGCGGAACGTGACGCGCACCGGTGTGCCGGCCAAATCGAATGCCTTGCGGATACACATTGACCAGGTAGCGGCGGTACGCATCGGGCACCCGATCGGTCTGGTTGCCATGAATCACGATCACCGGCGGGTTGCGTCCGCCCTGATGGGCGTAGCGCAGCTTGATGCGCCGCCCGCTGACCAGCGGCGGCTGATGGCTCTCGACCGCGGCCACCAGCACGCGGGTCAATTCCGGGGTGCCCATGTCGCGCGTGGCGGCGGCATAGACATCTCGCACCGCGGCGAACAGCTCTCCGACGCCGCTGCCGTGGCGCGCGGATATGAAATGCAGCGGCGCAAAATCCGCGAACTGCAGCCGTTGTTCGATTTGGCCGCGGATGAGGTCGCGTTGCTCGGGCGGAATGTTGTCCCACTTGTTGACCGCGAGCACCAGCGCTCGGCCCTGCTCGATCACGGTACCCAGGAGGCTCGCGTCCTGCTCTGCGACGGTGTCGTGGGCGTCCATCACCACCACCACCACATGGGCGCTCTCGATCGCTTGCAGGGTCTTGATAACGCTGAATTTCTCGACCGCCTCTTCGACGCGCGCGCGGCGCCTCATACCGGCCGTGTCGATCAGCGTATAGCGCTCTCCATCGCGTTCGAAGGGCACCAAGACCGCATCGCGGGTGGTGCCCGGCTGATCGAAGGCCACCATGCGGTTCTCGCCGAGCAGCCGATTGATCAGCGTGCTCTTGCCCACATTCGGCCGGCCGATGACCGCGACCTTGATGCCGGTCGATTCCGGCCCGTCGTGCGGATCGGGGGCGAGCCCCTCGAGCGCCGCCTCGAGCAGCGAAACCACGCCTTGGTCGTGCGCGGCCGCGATCGGATGCGGCTCACCGAGCGCCAGCTGGTGAAATTCGGCAACCGCGATGTCGTGGTCGAAGCCCTCGGTCTTATTGACCGCCAACAGCACGGGCTTGCCGCTGCGCCGCGCCAGCTGCGCCACGAACTGATCCTGCGGGGTCACTCCCGCGCGGCCGTCGACCAGCACGATCAGTCGATCGGCCTCGGCGATCGCCCGCTCGGTCTGAGCAATCATCAGGCTTTCGATGGCGCCCGCGTTTTCGACCAGGCCGCCGGTATCGACCACGATGCAGGGCACGTCGGTACGGCGCGCGAACCCGTACTGCCGATCGCGGGTCAGGCCGGGCAGATCGGCGACCAGCGCGTCGCGCGTGCCGGTCATGGCGTTGAACAGGGTCGATTTGCCCACGTTCGGCCGGCCGATCAGTGCGACGACGGGCAGCACGTCGGGACTACGGTTTTGGTCGAGGCATCGCGCGAAATGCGGCCAGGTTGCCGGCGTCCGTGAGCACCACCACCGTATCCTTCACCGCCACGGGCGGATTGCTGACGCGGAACTTCGCCACCCGCTGCCGCGCGACGAGTTCGCCCGTGGATTTGTCGAGCCAATGCAGATAGCCCTGGTAGTCGGCGACCGCAATGGCCGTGCTGGTGATGGCCGGCGTGCTCAAGCCGCGTCGCAAGAGTTTGTCGTTTCGCCACAGTTCCGAGCCGTCACGCTGGCGCAGCGCCACGACCACGCCGTCCGACTGCGTCACGAACAGGTTCTCCTCATCCACCGACAGGCCGCGATAGCTCGACATGTCGTGCGCCCACCAGATCTGCCCCGAATCGAGCGCCAGCATGGCCGTGCGGCCTTGGAATCCGGCGGCAAACACGTTGTCCCCGACCACGCGCACTGCGGAATCGATGTCGACCAGACGGTCCAGCTCCGTTCTGCCGTGAGGCGAGGCCAGCGCCGTATCCCACACCGTGTCGCCGCTGTTCAGGCTGACCGCCATCACTTTACCGTTGTCGAAGCCGCTGACCGCGACTTCCTTGGCGATGATCGGAATCGCCGTGCCGCGCAGGCTCAAGCGCGGCACCTGCTGCTCGACGGACCACAACGCCTTTCCGTTGCTGGAATCGAAGCCGTGCAGACGGCCGTCGACCGAGCGCATCACGACGACCTTTTCGCTGATCGCCGGCGTCGACAGCAGCTCGGAATTGACCTGGGTGCGCCACAGTTGTCGCCCGGTCGCGCCCTCGAACGCGATCACCGCTCCCTTGCTGGTGCCGACCACCACCATTCCTGAGCCGGCCCCCGGACCCGCCGACAGAGGCAGCTTGAGCTTCTTCACCCAAACTTGCTGCCCGGTCTCCAGATTTGACCGCGAGCAGGACGCCCTGATCCGAGCCCGCGAACACCAGACCATTGTCGACGGCCGGCCCCAAGCCGAGCCGCAGCTTCACCTGCGCCTTGCCGCCGCCGACCTTGTCGCCCCAGAGTTCCTTCACCGCCAGCTTGGTCGGGAATTTCACCAGCTGCGCCGGTGGTTCGACGTCCTTGTCCTTGCTGCAGCCGGCGGCGATGAGCAGTGCCGCGAGGGCCAACGGAAGCAATGAGCGCATCAGGGCTTGGCCTTTTTCGAAGGTTCGGCGGGAGCGGACGTGGCCGCGGGCACCGGTGCGCCGGCCGACGCCGCCGCAGGCACGCCCAGGTCCTCGATTTTCAATTCCAGCAATGAGGATTGCGCATTGCTCGCTGCGCCCTCGCTGAGCGCCGCTTGGTACTCTTTCAGCGCCCGGGCAGAATCCTTCTTCGCGACGAAGGCATCGCCGCGCACCTCATGATAGGGCGCCGCGAATGCGCCGGGCGGGTCCGCCAGCACGTTGAGCGCATCGTCCGGCTTGCCTTGATCGATCAGCACGCGCGCGAGGCGCAGGCGGGCGATGTGCCGCAGCTCGGTATCCTTCGAGCCGTTCATCACTTCGGTGAGCGGAGCGATCGCGTTCGCGTCCTGGCCCTCCGTCGACGTCGAGCCGCGCCACGACCAGTTGCGCCTGGTCCGCGTACGGCGAACCCGGATAATCCTTGATCAGGCCGTCGGCGATCTGGCGCGTCTTGGTGGGATCGTTGTGCTGAAGCGCGCTCGTCATCGCATCGAACTGCGGCGGCCGCGCGCAGCGCGACTTCGTTTCGATGTTCCTCGTAATAGCGCATCCCGAACACGAAGACCGTTCCGATCACGATCGCGCCCAAGATCCAGGGGCCGTACTCGGACGTCAACCGCTTGACATGCTCGAGCTGTTCGTCGTCCGTCAATAAATCTTCTGTCATGAATGCTCCGCTACCTTCAGCCCTGTTAAGACCCAACAATGACCCCAGGCGTTCACTGATTCGCTCCATCGGGCATTCCTCCTGCGCCAGCTCCTGGCGCAACGCCTTCAGCGCGACGACACCGCGGGCCATCTCGTCGTCCCCCAACACGAGCGCAAACTGCGCGCCGCTCTTGTCGGCGCGCTTGAATTGCGTCTTGAAGCTGCCGCCGCCCAGATTGACCTGCAGCTTCAGATCCGGCCATGCGTCGCGCAATTGCTCCGCCAGCTTGAAGCCCTGCAAGCTCGGTTCGCTCGCCGACCAGCACCAGATAACACCTGCGGCCGGTCGCGCAATGCACCCAAGCCCTGCTTTTCGAGGAGCATGACGATGCGCTCCTGCCCCATCGCCCAGCCGATGCCGGGGGTAGCGGCGCCGCCCAGCTGCGCGACCAGCCCGTCGTAGCGGCCGCCGGCGCACACCGTGCTCTGCGAGCCGAGCGCATCGGTGGTCCATTCGAACACCGTGCGCGTGTAGTAGTCCAGTCCGCGCACCAGGCGCGGCTCGATATGATACTCGATGCCGGCGCTGCGCAGGTGCGCGCACAGCGTCTCGAAATGCGCCTTGGACTCCGCATCGAGCGTCTCGAGCAGCAGCGGCGCACCGGCAATGATGCGCTGCATGTCCGGATTCTTGCTGTCGAGGATGCGCAGCGGATTGCCGTGCAGGCGCCGCTTGCTGTCCTCGTCGAGCGCCGCTTCGTGGGCGCCGAAATAGGCGGTCAGCTGGTCTCGATACGCGGCGCGCGCCGCCGGCGTGCCGAGCGAATTGACCAGCAGCTTGATGCGCGTCAGCCCGAGCCGCCGCAGCAGCCGCGCGGACAGCAGAATCATCTCCGCATCGATGTCGGGCCCCTCGAATCCGAACGCTTCGGCGTCGATCTGATGGAACTGCCGAAAGCGCCCGGCCTGCGGCCGCTCGCGCCGGAACATCGGCCCCATGCACCACACCCGCAGGCGGCCCTCGCGCAGCAGCCCGTTGGAGATCACCGCGCGCACGATGCCGGCGGTCGCCTCGGGCCGCAGCGTGATGTGATCCTCGCCCTGATCGATGAAGCTGAACATCTCCTTTTCGACGATGTCGGTAAAATCGCCGATCGAGCGCTTGAACAGCTGCGTCTGCTCGATGATCGGGACGCGAAATTCCTCGTAGCCGTAGCCCGCGAAGACTTCGCGAGTGATGCGCTCCAGGTGCTGCCAGGCCGCGGCCTGCGCGGGCAACACGTCGTGCACGCCGCGCAAGGGCTCGATGATCTTGCCCAAGAGTCCTCGTCAGCCGTGGGCGGACGCGGCGCGCGGCGGCGCGCCGTGCGCTGGATGGGGCGCGAATCGCGCCGCAGGACGCCGTCGGCGCCGGCCTCGAAGCGCGCCACGTCGCCGCTGAAGAACTGCGGCCCGATCGCGACGGCGCGATCGTTGACCTCCAGCTGCACGCCGCTGGCGAAACCCAGGTACACCCGCAAGCGGCGCCATGCCGGAGATCGTCTTGACGCTGTTGGCGAGGCCGTTGCCGGCAAAGATCGCGCTTGCCGGAAGCAGTCGTGCACGTCGACCCACGAATCCGCCGAGAAGCTCAAGCGCAGCCGCGCCCGGCCGGCGCCCGGGCGTCAGCATCGGCGCCGTGCGCGTCGGCCGCGGCCGCGGCCGGCGATCGGCCGCGCCGGCCGCAGCGCGGCGGCGCACGCGTGCGCTATCGGCGCCGGCGCCTCGGCGCGGCGGCTGCGCGATCTGCTCCGCGACCGGTGCAGCCGCGCCCTCCTCGGCCGCGCTGGCCGCGCGCCGTCGCACGCAGCCGTCGCTCGCCGGCGGGCTGCTTCGCGCAGCGCCTGCGCCGCGCAGGGCGCCGCGGACGCCGCCACGGCTGCCACCACAAGCAACGCCGCCGACGACCAGCGCGACAGCCGCCGCGGCCGCCGATCTGCGGCCACGGCAGATTGGCCGCCTGTCGCCGGCGAGGCTCGCGTCGTTCGATGTGCAGCGGCTGCGCGGACGGCGAGTCACCGTCGGCGCCGCCGGCTGCGGCGTCGAAGTCGGCCGCGATCTCCGCGGGCGGCAAGCCCAGCATGCTCGCGTATTTCTTCAAATGCCCTTGGCGTACACCGTCGGGCCGATGCGCTGGTAATCGCCGGCCTCGAGCGCATCGATCACCCACGCGTCGAGATGCATTTCGTCGGCGGCCTTCTGCGCGCTCATCCCGCGCCGTTCGCGCTCCGCCTTGAGCCGCTGTCCGAGCGCTTGCGCGAGCCTCGCTCATCGATCGACGCCGGCGCGCATCATCTTGCGCCTGCGCGGAATCGGGAAACTCGGTCTGCACGCGACGGCGCATAAACCGCCGCGGCGGTGTTGTCGCCGAGCTTGCGTTCGCGCACGAAAGTCCGAGCCACAGCACTTCGGGGGTCGGCGGATTGACGGCCAGATAGCGCTGCACGATATCGAGCGCCTGCGTCGCGTCGCCGCGGTCGAACGCGAGATTGCCGAGCTGCAGCAAGGCCTCCGGCATGTTCGGGCGAATCGCCAGCGCGCGGTTGAAATAGCGCTCCGCATCGACGCACATCGCCCGCGCTGCCCACGCATACGCCGGCGTTGACCAGCGCCACCTCCGGAGTCTGATACACCGGGTTCGCGCGCCACCTCGATGAACAGTTTCTCGCCGGCGGCCGTCTTGCCCGTGCGGCACAGAAAGCCCGCATAGCTGTTCTGAATAGCCGGATCCTTCTTGCCCAGACGCGCGGCGGCCGAGAAGGCGTGCTGCGCCTTGGCCATTTCGTTGAGCCGCTCGTACACCAGACCCGCGGTCTCCTGCACGCTCGGCATTCTGCGGCAGCCTCGTCGAGCGCGCGCTCGATGCGCTCGCGGGCGCTGCGCCAGCTTGTTGAGCCGCATGTACTCGATGCGCCATCTGCATGTTGGCGACCGCCGCCTGCTCGGGCTCGGGCTTTCTTGTGGCGATCCGGCGGCTGATATGCCGGCGGCGAGCTGTGGCAGGCGGACAGCAGCGCGGACGCAGGCGCGCCAGCAGCGCCGACAGTGCGCGACGGCGCATCGGACGCCGCATGCTCATTGGAGCCTCCGCCGCGCGTGCGCGACGCCGGTCGAGTTTGGCGCCGAGGCGGACCAGCGTGCGATCCGTCACCCGGCCCGCCAGCTGGCCGCACGCCGCGTCGATGTCATCGCCGCGCGTCCGGCGCGTCGTCGCAATCACGCCGTGCTCGTTCAGGATGTCGCGAAACCGCAGAATCGCCGCCGCGCGGCGAGCACCGGTAGCGCGTGCCGGGAAACACGTTGAAGGGAATCAAATTGAGTTTGGCCGGCCGGCCGCGCAACAGCCGCGCCAGCGCCCTCGCGTGCTCGGGCTTGTCGTTGACGCCGTCGAGCATGACGTATTCGAACGTGACGCTGCGGCCGTTCTGCTTGTCGATGTAGTGCCAGCACGCCGCGAGCAATTCGGCGATCGGGTGCTTGCGATTGATGGGCACGAGTTCGTTGCGCAACGCATCGTTCGGGGCGTGCAGCGACACCGCCAGCGCGACGTTGCATTCCTCGGCCAGCTTGTAGATCTGCGGCACCAGCCCGGAGGTGCTCAAGGTCACGCGGCGGCGCGACAAGTCGTAGCCCAGATCATCCATGAAAATCCGCATGGCCGGAACGACGTTGCGGTAGTTGGCGAGCGGCTCGCCCATTCCCATGAACACGATGTTGGTGATCGTGCGGCCGTCGGCCCGGCCGGCGGCGCCGTCTTGCGCCAATTCGCGGTGCGCCAACCAGACCTGGCCGACGATTTCCGCAACGCTCAAGTTGCGATTGAACCCCTGCTGCGCGGTCGCGCAGAACGTGCAGTCCATGGCGCAGCCCACCTGGCTCGAAATGCACAGCGTGCCGCGATCGGGCTCCGGGATATAAACGGTTTCGATGCCCTGCACCTGATCCATGCGCAGCATCCACTTGCGCGTGCCGTCCGAGGAGCGTCTGTCGGGCGACGATCTCGGGCACGGCGATCGTGGCCACCTCCTTGAGCTGGGCGCGAAAGTCCTGCGCGAGATCGCTCATGGCCGAGAAGTCCGCCGCGCCGCGCCGGTAGATCCATTTCATCAGCTGCCGGGCGCGGAACGGCTTCGCGTCCGAGGCGTCCGGCCACGAACGCCTCGAGTTCTGCGCGCGGCAAGCCGAGAAGATTCACGCGATCAGCGGCCACTGGCGACGCTCCCGATAGTGCTGCGCTCATACGCTAGCGCGTACGCGGGCAGATCTCAATTTCGCGGAAGAAGTAGGCGATTTCCCGCGCCGCGGTATCCGCCGCATCCGAGCCGTGAACGATGTTCTCATCGATGCTGGTGGCAAGATCCGCGCGGATGGTTCCCTTCGCGGCCTTCTTCGGATCGGTCGCGCCCATCACCTCGCGATTCTTCGCGATCGCGCCTTCGCCTTCGAGCACTTGCACCATGCACCGGGCCCGAGGTCATGAATTTCACCAGATCCTTGAAGAACGGCCGCTCGCGATGCACGCGCGTAAAAACCCTCAGCCTCCGGCTGCGAGAGGCGCAGCATGCGCGCCGCGACGACTTCGCAATCCCACCTGTTCGAATCGACGCTATACCTCGCCGATCAGGTTACGGCCGACGCCGTCCGGCTTGATGATGGAGAGAGTGCGCTCGATGGGCATGTTCACCTCGGGTAGCATTGCGATGAGGGCGAAAAGACCGCGAAGTGTACTGGAGAGGGCCCGTTCAAGCAATCGCGACGACGGCCGAAGTCCCTGTATTGCTTGGAAAAACATCAGCCGGGCGGCGACGCCCGCAGCACCCTCCTCAGACGCTGAAGCTCTCGCCGCAACCGCATTCGCCCTTGGCTTTCGGGTTTTGGAACTTAAACGCCTCGTTCAGGCCCTGTTTGACGAAATCGACCACGGTGCCGTCGATCAACGGCAGGCTCGCGGAATCCACCACGACTTTGACGCCGCGCGCCTCGAAAACCGCGTCCCCCGGATGGATTTCATCAGCATAATTCACGACATACGCGAAGCCCGAACATCCCGTCTTCTTGATTCCGACGCGCAGACCGACGCCCGCACCCCGCTTGCGCCAGGTGAGATCGCACCCGGTCGGCCGCCGATTCCGTCAACATTATCGCCATACTGCCTCCTGTCACACTATTCGCCCACAGAGACCATACATAACACGCACATCGTTCCGCGCGCACGGACCTTGAAGCGCACTTTTTCGCCTAGGGCTCATGCACCGCAGCCCGTGGGTGCACGTGCAAACAAGCCGCCGCCAGCGCGGCTGCGATCCATGCATCCTCGACGATCAGTAAGCGCCCCAGCTTCTCCACCGGCACCCCGAAGCGCTCGCGCAGGGACGTGCACGCTCTCCGGCAATCCAGCGCGGGCGGCGCGCCCCACCGCCTGCTCGGCCACCCAAGCCGACACCGCGATCACATGCGGGCAGCGAACGCCAGAAAGCGCACCGCCTGAATGGTTCCCGCCCGGGCATTCGCGTCGACCTGCACGTCGAATTGCACCCAGGTGCCCTGCGCCCGGCTGCCGGCAGCGCCCCGCAAGGTGCCGGTCACGGTCAACTCCCCTGCGCTCGCGGCGCTCTCGAAATAGCGGCGCGTCAGATCGTTGTACTTCATGACGCCGCCGATCCTGCGCAGCCGTTCGACGGCTGCGCGACCACCATCACCGCAGTGTCGACGTCGGACTCGCTCGAGTAGCGGCCGAGACTGAAGCGCAGGCTGCTTTCAGCGAGCCGATCGTCGCGGCCCAATGCGCGCAGCACGTAGGAGGGCTCCTGCGTGACCGAGGTGCAGGCCGATCCGGTCGACACGGCGATATGCGGCCGGACGGCGGCCAGCAGGCTCTCGCCTTCCACGCCCTCGAACGACACGTTGAGCAGGTGCGGCACCGCGCGGGCGCCGTTCCCGTTGCGCAGCACGCCGCCGAGCGGGGCCAGCCCATGCCACAGGCGGTCCTGCAGCAGCGCGATGCGCTCGGTCTCATACTGCGGTGCGGCCTTCGCCAGCGCGAACGCCGCGCCCATGCCCACCACCTGATGCGTCGCCACCGTACCGGAGCGCAGGCCGCGCTCCTGGCCGCCGCCGTACAGCAGCGGCTGCAGCTGCGCACCGCGCTGTCGGGACACGACCAGGGCTCCGACGCCCTTCGGTCCGTACGCCTTGTGCGCCGACAGCGACATGCAGATCGACGCCCAGAGCGGCGAAATTCACCGCGCACTTGCCCACGCTCTGCGCCGCATCCACGTGCAGTCGCGCGCTCCCGGATCGCGCGCACAGCGATGCGATGGCGGCGATGTCCTGGATCACGCCGATTTCGTTGTTGACGTGCATGATCGAGACCAGCACGGTGTCCGGGCGCAGCGCCGCCGCCACCTGCTCAGGATCGAGCATGCCGTCCCGATCCGGCGTGAGATAGGTCACGCGCCAGCCGCGCCGTTCGAGCTCGCGGCACGGATCGAGCACCGCCTTGTGCTCGGTGCGCACGGTGACGATGTGCCGGCCGGCATCGCGGTAGTAATGAGCGATGCCGAAGATCGCCAGGTTGTCCGCTTCGGTCGCACCCGAGGTCCAGATGATCTCGCCGGGCTCTGCGCCCACGGCCGCGGCCACCTGTGCCCGGGCGGCCTCCGTACCAGCTCGCTCGCCGCCTCGCCGTAATCGTGGCTCCTCGATCCCGGATTGCCGAACACTCCCTCGCGCGTCAGGCACTCTCGCCATGCGCGCGGCCACTTCCGGCGCAACCGGCGTGGTCGCCGCATAATCCAGGTACACGCCCGGCATGCTCATTCGCGCGGGCGGCGCACGAACGCTGCGCGCCGTTCCTGCACGGCGCTCAAGATGCCGCGCATGATGTTGAGCTCGTTGCGGTCGAGTTGCGCGCGATTGAAGAGCCGCCGCAAGCGCTCCATCAGGTGCCCGGTGCGGTCGCTCGAAGTCGATTTCCTCGAGCACCTGGTTCAAGTGCGCATAGAAATGCTCGACGTCGCTCGAGGCCGCCAGCGGCAGCTCCAATTGCACGCGCGATTCGGGCTGTTCGCGCGCCATGAAGATCTCGTATGCGAGCAGCAGCACCGACATCGCCAGATTCAGCGAACAATAATCGGGGTTGGCGGGTATCCGCACCAGCACGTTGCAGTACTGCAGATCCTCGTTGGCGAGCCCGTAGCGCTCCGAACCGAACAGCAGTGCGGCACGATTTTCGCCGTCCAGACCGACGATGCGGCCCGCCACGTCGCGCGGCGTGGTGAATTCCCAATAATACGAGCGCGGACGCGAAGTGGTGCCTGCGATGAAGCCGCAGTCGCCGACCGCCTCCGCGGTTGTAGCGACCACCCGCGCACCGGCGAGAATGTCGTCCGCACCCGCGGCCAGCGCGTTGGCTTCCGCATGCGGAAACGACCGCGGCCTCACCAGCACCAGCTCATCGAGCGCCATGTTTTTCATGGCGCGTGCGACCGAGCCGATGTTGCCCGGGTGGCTCGGCTCAATCAGGACGATGCGAACGAGAGCGGTCATGCTCTGTTATTCTAGCGCCACCTTATGCAACCACTGCTCAATATCGGCATGCGCGCCGCGCGGCGCGCCGGTGATTTGATCGTACGCAGCCTCTCGCGCCTCGATTCCCTCAAAATCGACACCAAGGGGCGCAACGATTTCGTCACCGACATCGACCGCAAGGCCGAGGCTGAGATCATTGCGACGATACGGCGCAGTCATCCCGACCACGCGTTTCTCGCCGAGGAGAGCGGCCGCAGCGGCGAGAGCGAGTTCGTCTGGATCATCGATCCGCTCGACGGCACGACGAATTTCCTGCACGGCTTCCCGACCTTCGCCGTATCGATTGCGCTCGAGCACCGCGGCCGCCTGCAGCATGCGGTGGTCTACGATCCCATGCGCCAGGAATTCTTCACCGCATCCCGCGGCGACGGCGCGCAGCTCGAGGGCAGGAAGATCCGGGTCAGCAGCCAGCGCACGCTGGAAGGATCGCTGATCGGCACCGGCTTTCCCTACCGGATGGCCGCGGCCCACGTCGATCCGTATCTGGCCATGCTCAAAGTCATCATGGGCACGGCGGCGGGCGTGCGCCGGCCCGGCGCCGCCTCGCTCGATCTCGCCTATGTGGCGGCCGGCCGGATCGACGGCTTTTGGGAATTCGGGCTGGCGCCCTGGGATACCGCAGCCGGCACTCTGCTGATTCAAGAGGCGGGCGGGCGGGTCGGCACGCCCTCAGGGGTCGAGTACGCCCTCGGTCCGAACATCGTCGCCGGCAATCCGAAGGTGTACGAGGCGCTGCTCGAGGCGCTCGGCCCGCTGACTCCCGCCGCGCTGCGCGACTAGGCCACGCGCGACTAGCGCGCTTTCGCCGCGGCGGCGCCCGCATCGGCCGCGGGGAACGCCTGCTCGCGCAGCCGGCTGTTTCGATAGCCGTAGAGAAGGTAGATGGCGATGCCGATGGCGCTCCACAGCACCAGCCGCACCCAGGTCGCGTTGGGCAGGAACGCCGCCATGCCGGCACAGAAAAACACTCCCATGGGCGCGGTGAACCAGATCCACTTGACCCTGAAGGGGCGCGGCAGATCGGGCCGTGTGTAGCGCAGCACCAGCACCCCCGTGCAGACGACGATGAAGGCGATCAGCGTACCGATGGACACCAGCTCGCCCAGTATGCCGATCGGCAGCAGACCGGCGAAAGTCGCCGCCAGCACGCCGGTGATCAGCGTCGCGATGTGCGGCGTACGGAACTTCGGATGCACGGCGCCGAAGAGCTTCGGCAGCAGGCCGTCATGCGACATGGTGAGCCAGATGCGAGCCTGCGGGATGATCATGGTGATGATCACCGACGTGAGTCCGAAAAGAGCGCCCCAGATGACCCAGCTCGAGAGCCAGAAGAGCTGCGGGTGCGACTCCAGGGCGACCGCCACCGGCGCCGCGTCATTGAGCTGTTTGAAGGGCACCAGCCCGGTCATCACGCTCGACATGAGGATGTAGAGCACGGTGCAGATGCCGAGGCTCCCCAGCATGCCGATCGGCATGCCGCGCTGCGGGTCCTTGGCTTCCTGCGCGACGGTCGAGACGCCGTCGAATCCGATGTAGGCGAAGAAGATGATGCCCGCAGCCTGCATGATGCCGGTCCAGCCGAACTCGCCGAACGTGCCGGTGTTCTTCGGTATGTAGGGCACCCAGTAGGAGAAATTGACGTACACCGCGCCGAAAATGATCACGGCGATGACGATGCTGACCTTGATCGCGACGATGATGGTATTGACCACTGCGGATTCTTTGATGCCCTTGTAGCAGAGGGCCGTTGCCGCAACGATGATGCCGATCGCCGGCAAATTGAGGAAGGCGCCGGTTTGATGTACTTGGAAGCCCACGTCGGCCGCCTCGAACGGCGCCGAGCTCAGCCAGTCCGGGATGAAATTGACGCCGTAGTGATCGAGCAGCTTGACGAAGTAGCGGCTCCAGCCGACCGCCACCGTGGAGCACGCCATCATGTATTCGAGCACCAGGTTCCAGCCGACGAACCATGCGACGAATTCGCCGAGGGTGGCGTAGCTGTATGCATAGGCGCTGCCGGCGACCGGCACCATCGCCGCGAATTCCGAATAGCAGAGCCCCGCGAACATGCAGCCGATGCCGGCGATGACGAAGGAAATGACGATGGCGGGGCCCGCGTGCTGCGCGGCGGCGAGGCCCGTGAGCACGAAGATGCCGGTGCCGATGATGCCGCCGATGCCGAACGCGATCAGGGACGGGATGCCGAGTGCCCGCACCAACCCCTCCTGGGAGGCCTCTTTTTTGTATTCCGCGATCGGCTTGGTTGCGAGCATCCCTTTGATGTTCATGTCATGCACTCGAGGAGCCTGTCTGAGTATTCCGCGTGAGCCGCGTTGGCTGGGCGAGGGAGCGGATGCAAGGCGCGCGGCGCAGGGACGTAGCAAGCGCTACGTCCAAGCCGCGCAACACCGCAGACGCCCCTCCCCCAGCCAACCCTTCCGGACCGGGCAGATTTCGTCTCATGCATCGTTGTCGCCTCCTTATTGGGCCTTGACCCAACCGCGTCGGCTCCGCCTCGCCTGAGACGAAATCTGCCACGGTCGCGGCCACGGGGAATACTCAGACAGGCTCCTAGCCCGTGGTAGCGGCACTTCAACACTTTACCCTCGCCGTCGCAAGCGTATGTTGATTCAGCTCACCCTAAGGCAAACCGTCGATCTCTTCGGGCTTGGTGAGCTTGCGCTCGAGCAGATCGTCGGTGCGCAGCCCCAGATCCAGGGCGAGGGCGGCGGAAATGTAGATCGACGAATAGGTGCCCGCGATGATGCCGATCACCAGGGCCGCCGAGAATCCGTGCAGCGTCTCGCCGCCGAATATCAGCAGCGCCACCACCACCAGCAACGTCACCAGCTTGGTCATCAAGGTTCGCGACAGCGTCTGATTGATCGATTCGTCGATCACCTGCGCGATCGCGAGCTTGCGCGCGTTGCGCGCGCGCTCGCGCACCCGGTCGAAGACGATGACCGTATCGTTCAGCGAATAGCCGATCACCGCCAGAATCGCCGAAATCGCGGTGAGGTCGAAGGTCACCTGCGTCAGCGCGAAGAAGCCCACCACGCAGATCGGATCGTGCAGTACCGCGAAGATGGCGCCCAGCGCGAGCTTGGGCGTGAAGCGCAACAGGACGTAAACCAGTGATGAGCACCAGCGTCGCCACCAAGCGCCCCGCCGCCCTTGACGAACAGCTCCTGACCCACCTGCGGACCGACCACTTCGGTGCGCTGCAGCTTCGCGCCGGCGTCGACGGTCTTGAAGATCTCGAGGATCCGCGCGCCGATCTGGTCGCCTTTCGCATTCGGATCGGGCGGCAGGCGCACCAGGATGTCGCGCGAGCTGCCGAAGGCCTGCACCTGCGCCGCGGGCACTCGCCGCTTGGCCAGAGCGCCGCGCAGCTGCTCGATGTTCGGCGCCTGCGGGAAATTCGTCTCGATCACCACGCCGCCGGTGAAGTCGACGCCCAGATTCAAGCCGCGCACCACCACCAGGGCCAGCGACGACGATGATCAGCATCGCGGACAGCCCGTACCACACCTTGCGGGTGTTCATGAACGGGAAGCGCGTCACCTTGTGAAAAAATTCCATGGACCGTCGGAGCCTCTAGATCGACAGGCGATCGACCTTGCGCCTGCCGCCGTAGATGACCTGCACCAGCGCGCGGCTGCCCATCAGCGACGTGAACATCGAGGTGACGATCCCGATCACCAGCACCACGGCGAAGCCGCGCACCGCGCCGGCGCCGAACAGCCACAGCACCACGCCGGCGATGAGCGCCGTGACGTTCGAGTCCGCGATCGCCGAGAAAGCGCGCTCGAATCCCGCGGTGATCGCCGCGCGCGGCGAGACGCCGTTGCGAAGCTCTTCGCGGATGCGCTCGTAGATCAGGATATTGGCGTCGACCGCCATACCGACGGTCAGCACCACCGCCGCGATGCCGGGCAACGTCAGCGCCGCGCCGACCAGCGACAAGAACGCGGTCAGCAGCACCACGTTCGCGATCAGCACCACGTCGGCGATCAGGCCGAACAGCTTGTAGTAGATCGCCATGAACACGAACGCCGCCAGCATGCCGAACACCATCGCGTTGACGCCCTTGTCGATGTTGTCCTGGCCGAGGCTCGGGCCGATGGCGCGCTCCTCCACCGGCGTCAGCGGCGCCGCCAGTCCGCCGGCGCGCAGCAGCAGCGCGAGTTCGCGGCCCTCGATCGGATTGACGCCGGTGATCTGGAAATTGTTGCTGAACACGCCGCGGATGGTCGCGCGGTTGATGACTTCTTCGGTGGTGTGGTCGACCTCCACGCCCTGCGCGTTCTTTTCGCGCGAGCGATCGATGAACACCACCGCCATCAGATGGCCGATATTCTCCTCGGTGTTCTTCAGCATCTTCGCCGCGCCGCGGCTATCCAGGCTCACCGAGACCGCCGGGCCGTCCTGGGTATTGGGCTGGAACGAGGCGTCGGTCAGCTGATCGCCCGTCACCACCACGTCGCGCTTGAGCAGCACCGGCTGCTTGTCGCGGGTGTAGTAGAGCTTTGCGCCCAGGGGCACGTGGCCGGTCGCCGCCGCCTCGAGCGGATTGTCGGTCTCGTCGACCATGCGAAATTCCAGCGTCGCCGTCTTGCCGAGGATCTTCTTCACCTCGGCGGAATTCTGCAGACCGGGCAGCTGGATGGCGATGCGATCGACGCCCTCGCGCGCGACCTGCGGCTCGGACACGGCGAGTTCCGGGCTGTTCAGGCGATTGCGCAGGATGACGATGTTCTGCTGGACCGCGTAGTCCTGCGCGCTCCTTGATCTCCTGCGGCGTGAGCCGCAATTGCCAGCGCGGGCGCGCCGTCGACCGTGGTCTCGGTCAGATTCAAATTGCGGTTGTCGGCGAGGATCGCCGCCTTGCCCTTGGCCAGGCTGTCGGCGTCGCGGAACAGCACGCGCACCCGTCCGCCGGGTAGTCCACCTGCACGTCCTGATAGGGGACCCGGGCATTGCGCAGCGAGGCGCGAAAGTCCTGCTCGCGATGATCGAGCAGCTGCTTCACCGCGCCCGCGACATCGACCTGGTACACGAGATAGACGCCGCCGCGCAGGTCCAGACCGAGCTTCAGCGGACTCAAGCCCAGGTTGCGCATCCACTCGGGCACGCGCGAGGCCTGCGACAGCGCGATGGTGAACTCGTTGGGCCGCGCCTCGGCTGATCACGTCGCGCGCCTTGAGCTGATCCTGCTTGCTGGCGAAGCGCAGCGTCAGGCGGCCCTGCTCCAGGAACGCGCCGCTCGGCATGACGCCCTTGGACTTCGAGCAGCTCCTCGATGCTCGCGCGATCGGCCGGCTGACGACCGCGCGGTCGCGCGCCAGCTGCAGCGCATTCTCCTCGCCGAACACATTCGGCAGCGCCAGCAAGATCCCGATCACCAGCACGACCGCGACCAGCACGATCTTCCAGCGCGGATAGGAGATCATGCGCTCTTGACCGTGCCCTTGGGCAGCAGCTGCGCGACCTGGAATCTTCTGCAGCTTGACGTTCACGCCGTTGGCGATCTCCAGGGTCAGGAACTGCTCGCCGACCTCGATGACCTTGCCGAGAATGCCGCCGGTGGTGGCGACCTCGTCGCCCGCGGCGATCTTGGAGAGCATCTCGCGCTGCTCCTTGGCGCGCTTGTTCTGCGGCCGGATCAGCAGGAAATAAAACACCACCAGCAGCAGCGACGGGCAGCAGCATGGCGCTCATGATGCCCTGTCCGCCGGCCGCGCCCGGCGGCCTGCGCATGGGCCGAGTTGATGAAGAAATCCATAGTGTTACACCCATTTTTTGCGGCGGACGCCGCGGCACAAAGCCGCGTAGTATACAGCAGGCCGCCAGAAACTTAACGCGCCTCGCGCGTGGCGGGCGGGTCGCCGGCCGCCGGCTCGCCCGGCCGGCGTTCCAGCAGCCGGTAGAACTCCGCGCATAGGCCGCGAACCGCGCCCGCCTCGATCGCCGCGCGAATCTCCGCCATGAGGCGCTGGTAGAAGTACAGGTTGTGGACGGTGTTGAGGTGCGAGCCGAGTATCTCGCCGCACTTGTCCAGATGCCGCAGGTAGCTGCGGCTGTAGTTGCGGCAGGTGTAGCAGCCGCATCCCGCCTCGATCGGGCCGGTGTCCTTCTGATGCGCCGCATTGCGGATGTTGATGACGCCCGTGCCGGGTGAACAGATGCGCGTTGCGCGCATGGCGCGTCGGCATCACGCAATCGAACATGTCGATGCCGCGCCGCACCGCCTCGACGATGTCCTCCGGCCGCCCGACGCCCATCAGATAGCGCGGCTTGTGCGCGGGCATCTGGGGCACGAGCGCCTCGAGCACCTGCGCAGCGCTCCGCCTCGCTCTCGCCGACCGCGAGGCCGCCGATGCGCAAGCCCGCGAAGCCGATCTCCTCGAGCGCCGCGAGCGAGGCCGCGCCGCAGGTTCGCGTGCACGCCGCCCTGCACGATGCCGAACAGCGTTCCCGGCGGCTCGCTGCGCGTAGTACGCGCGATGGCCGCGCAGCGCCCAGCGCATCGACAGCTCCATCGAGGCGCGCGCCTCGGCCTCGCTCGCCGGATACGGCGTGCACTCATCGAAGCTCATGGCGATGTCCGAGCGCCAGCACGCGCTGGATGCGCATCGACTCCTCCGGCGACAGAAACACCGGCGCGCCGTCGACCGGCGAGCGGAAGCGCGCGCCCTCCTCGGTGATCTTGCGCATCTCCGCCAGGCTCCACACCTGGAAGCCGCCCGAATCGGTGAGGATGGGCCGCTGCCAGTGCATGAAGCGATGCAGCCCCCGTGCGCCTCGATCACCTCGAGGCCCGGCCGCAGATACAGATGGAAGGTGTTGCCGAGGATGATCTGCGCGCCGATCGCCTCGAGCTCCTCCGGCGTCATCGCCTTGACCGTGCCGTAGGTGCCCACCGGCATGAATGCCGGCGTCTCGACGTTGCCGCGCGCGAACATCGAGCCGGCCGCGCCGCGCCGCGCCGTCCTGGCGCCAGCAACTCGAACCGCATGCCGGGCTGCAGCGCTCAAGCGATGCTCGCGAGCGCCGACGCCGCGGGCGTCAGGAACATCGCATCACCGTAGCTGAAGAATCGGTAGCGCGCCTCGCACCGCGTGCGCGTAGGCCGCGAGCAGCGCGCTCGCGCCCGACGAAGGCCGCGCACAGCATCAGCAGCGTCGACTCCGGCAGATGGAAATTGGTGACCAGCGCATCGACCGCGCGAAACCGGTAGCCGGGCTTGATGAACAGGCGCGTCGCTCCCGCGATAGGGCGCGAGCGCTGCGCGCCTGCGCCGCCGCCGGCCGCGGTCTCCAGGCTCCGCACCACCGTCGTGCCGACCGCAACCACGCGGCCGCCGGCGGCGCGCGCGGCGTCGATCGCCTCGCAGGCGGCTTGCGGCACTTCCAGGTACTCCGCGTGCATCTCGTGCCGATCGATGTCGTCGCCGCGCACCGGCTGGAACGTGCCCGCGCCGACGTGCAGCGTCACGAACGCGTGCCCGACCCGCGCGCGCCTGCGAGCGCGGCGAAGATGTCGGCATCGAAATGCAGTCCGGCCGTCGGCGCGGCCACGGCGCCGGGCGCGCGCGCATAGACGGTCTGATAGCGCTCGCGGTCGGCTGCCTCGGCGCGGCGATCGATATACGGCGGCAGCGGCACCTCGCCGTGCGCCTCGAAGAACGCGAGCACGTCGCCCGGAGAACTTCCGAGCACGAAACAGCTCCCCGTCGCGCTCCGAGCATGCGCGCGCGGTGGCCGCCGGGCAGCCGCACGCGCGGCCCGCGGCTTCAAGCCCTTGCTGGCGCGGGCATGCACCAGCGCGGTATCGCGCGCGTGAGCGCGCGCTCGAGCAGCAGCTCGACCCGGCCGCCGCTGTCCTTGATGCCGTGGACGCGCGCCGGCATCACCCGGGTGTCGTTGAACACCAGAAGATCGCCGCGGCGTCAGCAAGCGCCGGCAAATCGCGAAACTGCAGGTCGCGCAGCGCGCCGCTGCGCCGTCGAGCGCGCAGCAGCCGGCTGCGCGGAGCGCGGCAGCGGCGGGCCGCTGGGCGATGAGTTCCTTGGGCAGCTCGAAGTGAAAGTCCGTGCGCTGCATGCTCGAGCAATACTACCAAGCGCGGCAATCGCATATACTGCGCGGCCTGGCATGCCCGGATGGCGGAACTGGTAGACGCGCCGGACTCAAAATCCGGTGGTGGTGACACCGTGTGGGTTCGATTCCCTCTCCGGGCACCAGACTTTAATTTATGGATGCACTCTTGAATTTCTGCAGTCACTGCGGCTCACCCGTCGCCTCGAAAATTCCCGCCGGGGATCACCTGCCGCGCTTCGTGTGCACGAGCTGCGGCATGATTCACTACAAGAATCCGCTGCTGGTGCTGGGCTGCGTGCCGGAGTGGCAGGGCAAGATCCTGCTGTGCCGCCGCGCCATCGAGCCGCGCCTGGGCTTCTGGACGGTGCCCGCGGGATTCATGGAGAACGGCGAAACCATGCAGCATGCGGCGGCGCGCGAATGCTACGAAGAGGCGCTGGCCGAGGTCGAAGTCGGCTCGCTGCTGGCGGTGGTCAACGTGACGCACGCCGGCCAGGTGCACGTGATGTTCCGGGCGCAGCTGCGCGAAGCCGGAGTTCGCGCCGGGGCCGGAGAGCCTGGAGGTCGGCCTGTACGACGAGGCGGAGATTCCCTGGGCCGAGCTCGCGTTTCCCAGCGGCGAGTTCACGCTGCGGCAAGTACTTCGCCGACCGCAGCCGCCGGGCGCGAGGACCATCATTTCACGGAACTGACGCGCCCGCTCCGGAGCTAGCCTGAAGCGCAGCCAGCTCTGACGGCTGTGGCAGAATAGCGGTTCACGATCAACTCATCAAGAAGGGTAAGTCATGGCGTTCGTGGTCACCGAAAGCTGCATCAAGTGCAAATACATGGACTGCGTGGAGGTCTGCCCCGTGGACTGCTTCCACGAGGGCCCGAACTTTCTGGTGATCGATCCGGACGAGTGCATCGACTGCACGCTGTGCGAGCCCGAGTGCCCGGTCGAGGCCATCTTCTCCGAAGAGGAAATTCCCGACGGCCAGGAGAACTTCAAGCAGCTGAACGCGGAGCTCGCCAAGAAATGGCCGGTGATCAGCGAGAAGAAGGAGGCGCCGGCGGACGCCAAGCAGTGGGAAGGCGTCAAGGACAAGCTCAAGCTGCTGGAGCGCTGAGCGCCTCGGGCGCGCGCGTCGTACCGCGGGCCGCGCCGCGAGTCGCCGCGCTAGCGCTTCGCCACCTGCAGCTGCTTGATTGCCTGCACGAGTTCGCTGCGGCGGCATGTAGCCGTTGATGAACTCGCCGCTCTCGGTGACGATCGCCGGCGTGCCGCGCACCCCGATGCTCTGGCCGAGCTCATATTCGCGCGCCACCGGCGTCGGGGCGCAGGTCTTGTTCATGTCGAGCTGCGCGCCCGGCCTTCGCGCGGGTGAGCGCTTCGTTGCGGTCGGCCGAGCACCACACCACTTCCGCCTTGCGCCAGCTCTCCGTGTTCGGCCCGGTGCGCGGAAAGAACATGTAGCGCACGCGCACCCCGAGCTTGTTGAGCTCCGCCATGTCGCTGTGCAGCTTGCGGCAATACTGGCAATCGACGTCGGTGAACACCGTGATGGTGTAGAGCGGATTCTTCGGCGAGAAGATCACCATCTGCGATTCGGGCACGGCGTTGATCAGCGCGAGCCGCGCATGCGACGCGCAGCGCCTCGGTCAGATTCTCCCGCGTCGCTCATGTCGTAGAGATTGCCGTCGAGAAAGTACTTGCCGTCGGCGGTCATGTAGCTCACGTCGGCGCCCTGGATGAACTCGTAGATGCCGGCGATCGGCGAAGGCCTCAGATCCTCGATCTTCGCTCCGGCCGGCAGCAGCTTGATCAGCGCCGCGCGCGGGTCGGCGGCTGGCGTCGGCGGGCGCATGCGACGCAGCGGCAGTCGGGGCCGCGGCGGGAGCGGCCGCGGCGGAGCGGCAGCAGCGGCAGGCTGTCGCCGCCATGGCTCGCACATTCAAGCCGGCACCGGCGCGAACACGGCCAGACAGCACTGCATTGCAACATCGAGTGCTCCAATGGATCAGTGAAGGCTTCGACTCCGCCTCGCGGCAAGTGGTTCAGCAAATTCTACCGACGATGCGGCGCGGTAGCCGGCCGCGCACGGCGCGCGCGCTGCGCTAGCCGCGCGGATGATGCTGCGAGTGCAGTTCTTTCAGGCGCTCGCGCGCGACATGCGTGTAGATCTGCGTCGTCGACAGGTCGCTGTGGCCCAGCAGCATCTGCACCACGCGCAGATCCGCGCCGTGATTCAGCAGATGCGTGGCGAACGCGTGGCGCAGCGTATGCGGCGAGAGTTCCTTTTCGACGCCGGCCTTCTTCGAGTAGCGCTTGATGATGTGCCAGAACGCCTGGCGCGTCATGCGGTCGCCGCGGCGCGTCGGGAACAGATAATCGGTCTGCCGCTCCAGCAGGATTTCGACGCGCGGGCCCTGCATGAATTGCTGCAGCCACTTGACCGCCTCGTCGCCGAGCGGAATCAGGCGCTCGCGATTGCCCTTGCCGACCACGCGCATCACGCCCTGATTCAGATTGACCTGGTTGTGCTTGAGGCTCACCAGTTCGGAGACGCGCAGGCCCGTCGCGTACAGCACTTCGAGCATGGTGCGGTCGCGATGGCCCAGCGGATCGGAGACCGTCGGCGCCTCGAGCAGGGAATCGACCTCGGCCTCGGTGAGCGACTTCGGCAGCGAGCGGCCGATTTTCGGCATCGCGATCTGCGCGGTCGGATCGAGCGCGATCAGACCCTCGCGCATCATGAAGCGGAAGAAGCGGCGGAAGCTCGACAGCTGCCGCGCGGTCGAGCGCGGCCGCGATCCGCCCTCGACGCGCGCGGCGATGAAACCGAGCAGCTCGATGCGCGTGGCCTTCAGCAGCGCGCTGTCGCGCTCTTCGAGCCAGCGCGCCAGAGCGGTCAGATCGGCGCGATAGGCCGCCAGCGTGTTGGCCGACAAGCCGCGCTCCATCCAGACGGCGTCGAGGAAGCGCTGCAAGGCGGGATCCGCCGCATCGCGGGACGGCGGTACCCCTGCGCCCGAGGTGCGTGTATAAACCGTCCGTTTCAAAGCCGTCGCCATAATTTCCCGCGTGGAAGTCGCACGAAATGGTGCTGTACGCGCTATCAGTTCGCAGTATGCGAGGGGTGCTTGCAGGTCGGCGTGACCAGTCTCACAGTAACAGTGAAGTATTAACATAAGGAGAACCAGATCACAGAAGTCGCAGCTCGCGAACCGCGCTCGTGCAGCGTCTGTACGCGGCCTATTGCCTCGTGTCTGTTCACGGTCCTGGCGTCTGACCGCGCTGGCGTCAATCTGTTCCTGCCCAGCCTGCGCGCGCGCCGCCGGGTGGCCGGCGCGTTTTCGCGCGCGCTTCTTCCGCGCCGCCGGTATCCCGCTGCGCGGTCGAGGGACTCGAGCGGCTGCCGCGAGCGCCCTGCGTGGTGGTCGCCAATCATGCCAGCTACATCGACGGGATCGTGGCCGTGGCGGCGCTGCCGCCCGAATTTGCCTTCGTCATCAAGAAGGAGATGGTGCGCGTGCCGCTCGCGAGCCTGCTGCTGCGGCGCCTCGGCTCGGCATTCGTCGAGCGCTTCGACCGGCACAAGGGCGCGGTCGGATGCGCGCCGCGTGCTGAAGCTCGCCGCCGCCGGGCCAGTCGCTGGTGTTCTTTCCGGAAGGCACCTTCGATGAGACGCGCCAGATCGGCAAATTCCTCGGCGGCGCGTTCGCGACCGCGGAGCGCTCGAAGATGCCGATCGTCGCCGTGGCGATCCACGGCACGCGCGATGTGCTGCCCCCCGGCAGCATCATGGTGCGCCGCAGGCCGATCCGCTTCGAGATCCTGGGCGGTTCTGCGGCCGCGCGAGGGTGGCCGCGGCAGCGCAGCCGCGAGCTGATCGCCGCAGGCGGTCGGGGAGCCGCTGGCGCCTTGACCGCGCCATGCCGGCCGCGGCTATAGACGGCTCTGAGACTCCATCCCCACCTCACGGAAGCCTGCTCATGAACACCGATCCCGTCGTCATTCTGGCCGCCCGCCGCACCCCGGTCGGCGCCTTCCAAGGCGTATTCGCCGGCGTTACCGCCCCGCAGCTCGGCGCCGTCGCGATCAAGGCCGCGCTCGCGGACTCCGGCGTGGCCGCCGCGGAAGTCGATGAAGTCATCATGGGCTGCGTGCTGTCGGCCGGTCTCGGCCAGGCGCCCGCCCGCCAGGCCGCCCTGGGCGCCGGCATCCCGCCGAGCGCGCCCGCCACCACGGTCAACAAGATGTGCGGCTCCGGCGATGCGCGCCGTGATGCTGGCCGCGCGATCAGATCCTGGCCGGCTCCGCCCGGGTCATCGTGGCCGGCGGCCTCGAGTCGATGACCAACGCCCCCTATCTGCTGCCGAAGGCGCGCGCCGGCTATCGCATGGGCCACCAGGAAGTGCTCGATCACATGTTCTTCGACGGCCTGCAGAGCCCCTGGGATGGGCAGCTCATGGGCTGCTTCGCCGAGGCGACGTCGGCGAAGTACGAATTCACGCGCCAGGCGCAGGATGATTTCGCGCGCGAGTCGGCGCGCGCGCGCCCAGGCCGCCGTGGCGAGCGGCGCGTTCGCGCAGGAAGTCGCGCCGGTGACGGCCAAGACCCGCAAGGGCGAGGCGCTCATCGACAAGGACGAGACGCCCGGCACGCTCGATGTGGCGAAGATCCCGACGCTCAAGCCCGCCTTCAAGAAGGACGGCACCGTGACCGCCGCGAGTTCCGCGAGCATCTCCGACGGCGCCGCGGCCGTGGTGCTGGCGCGCGAATCGTTCGCGCAAGGCGCGGGGCCTTAAGCCGCTGGCGCGGATCCTGGGCTACACGAGCTTCGCGCGCGAGCCGGAGTGGTTCACGCTGGCGCCGGTCGGCGCGATCCAGAAGTTGCTCGACGCAGCTCGATGGCAGCGCTGCGGACGTCGATCTGTACGAGATCAACGAGGCGTTTGCGGTGGTCGCGATGGCGGCGATCAAGGACCTGGGGCTCGATCCACGCGCAAGGTCAATGTCAACGGCGGCGCCTGCGCGCTCGGACATCCGATCGGCGCCACCGGCGCGCGCATCCTGACCACGCTGATCCATGCGTTGAAGGCGCGCGGCAAGAAGCGCGGCATCGCGAGCCTGTGCATCGGCGGCGGCGAAGCGACGGCGATCGCCGTCGAATTGCTCTGAAGCAGGGCAGGGAAGCGCGTGGGAGCCGGAGCGCGCCTCCGGTTCGCTGGCCCGGGCTCGTTCGCGGACCCGGTTTATGATCGTCTACGCGGCTGATTTATCGGGCAATTCGGCAGCGATCCAAACGCGGCAATGAGTCCCTGCCCTGACCATGCCCATTCCATTGGCCATCCTTGGTTGGCAGCGTCCGTGGCCTATCAACCATGGTGTCCCCATCGAGTAAAGCGACATCGGTGCGAGAATCCCCTCATCGCCTGTCCGCCAGGTGGATTGGTCGTTCGAATACCGGCGGTTTATGGTCTACTACGCCGCCGTTTTTGACAGCGACAAATGGGTGCATTCGATGACCGAAAACCAACGTGATGTCATGGAATACGAGGTCGCCATCGTCGGCGCCGGCCCCGCCGGGCTCGCCTGCGCCATCCGCCTCAAACAGCTGAAGCCCGACCTGAGCGTCTGCGTGCTCGAAAAGGCCGCGAGCCTCGGCGCGCATTCCCTGTCCGGCGCGGTCATGGAGCCGGGGCCGCTCGATGAGCTGCTGCCGCACTGGCGCGAGCATCGCGCCGGCCATCTGCGTGCCGGCGGCGCGCGACGAGTTCTTGTTTCATGACCCGCCGCAAGCGCTACGAGCTGCCGATCACGCCGCCGCAGATGGTCAATCACGGCAACTTCATCGTCTCGCTCGGGCAGCTGATCCCGATCCTCGGCGCCGAGGCCGAGAAGCTCGGCGTCGACGTGTTCGCGGGATTCGCGGCCGCCGAGGCGCTGTTCGACGACTCGGGCGCCGTGCAAGGGCGTGCGCATCGGCGACATGGGCGTCGAGAAGAACGGCGAGCCGGGCCCGAACTTCGCGCTCGGGCCCCGAGATCCACGCGAAGATCACCATGTTCTGCGAAGGCTGCCGCGGCAGCACCTCCAAGCAGCTCATCCGCCGCTTCAAGCTCGACGCCGGCAAGTCCCCGCAGACCTACGGCCTCGGCTTCAAGGAGCTGTGGCAGTTGCCGCCGGGGCGCGTGCAGCCCGGCCTCATTCAGCACACCGTCGGCTGGCCGCTCGACAGCCGCACCTACGGCGGCAGCTTTCCTCTATCACCTCGACAACGATCGGGTGTACGTCGGCTTCGTCGTCGGCCTGGATTACGAGGATCCGCGCTTCAAGCCCTTCGAGGCGTTCCAGCAGTTCAAGAACCACCCCGCAGATCAAGCGCGCTGCTGCAGGGCGGCGAGATCATCGCCGGCGGCGCGCGCACCGTGATCGAAGGCGGCTATCAATCGATGCCGACGCTCGAGATGCCCGGCGCGCATGCTGGTCGGCGATGCCGGCGGCACGCTCAACACGCCGAAGATCAAGGGCATTCACCAGGCCATCCGCTCCGGCATGACTGCCGCCGCGCACTACGTCGAGACACGGCACGAGCGCGGGCTTCGACCAGCGCTGGCGCGAATCGGCCGGCGGACGCGAACTGTACAAGGTGCGCAATATCCGTCCCGGCTTCAAGCGCGGCCTCTGGTTCGGTCTGGCCAATGCCGCGCTCGAAACCGTCACGTTCGGCAAGCTGCCGTGGACGCTCGCCAATCATGCCGACGACAAGGCGCTCAAGCGCCTCGACGAGTACGCCTCGCCCGACCGCGGCTGGGGCGAGCGCGAGCTGCCGCCGCGCGATCGCGCTGGCGTTCGTGTTCTTCGCCTCGACCACGCACGACGAGAACCAGCCCGTGCATCTGCACGTCGCCGACACGACGCTCTGCGCCACCCGCTGCGTCACAGCGAGTTCGGCAATCCCGTGCACGAACTTCTGCCCGGCCAACGTCTACGAAATGATCGCGGACGGCAGCGGCGGCAAGAAACTGCAGATCAATGCCTCGAACTGCGTGCACTGCAAGGCCTGCGACATCAAGGAACCCTACACGGATCAAATCACCTGGGTCACGCCCGAAGGCGGTTCCGGCCCCAACTACCAGAGCCTGTAGCCACCGCTGTGCCGACGTTCGCGACGACGAACCTCGCGTGACCCTCGCCGCAGACGGTCAGTGCGCGCTTGCAGGCAGCGGTGGCCGCCGGCCGGCTTGGAGTTCGACGCGGCCCAGGACGAGGCGGCCGCGCGCCTCGACCTGGATCGCCGGTCTGCAGCGCGGTCGCCTGCGCTCAAGGCCGTCGCGGCTGGCTGCAGGCGTTCGCAGTGCGCGCAGGTCCGCCGAGCGCGGGCTGTACCTGTGGGGCGGCGTCGGCCGCGGCAAGACGCTGCTGATGGACTGTTCTTCGCCTCGCTGCAGGTGCCGCGCAGCGCGAGCGCAGCGCACTTCTATCGCTTCATGCGCGGCGTGCATGCGGAGCTCGGCGCGCATCAAGGGCCGCACCGAGCCGCTCGAGCTGGTGGCGCAGCGCATCGCCGGCGCGCGCGCGCGTGCTGTGCCTCGATGAGTTCTTCGTCGCCGACATCGCCGATGCGATGATTCTCGGCGGGCTTTTCGAGGGGCTGTTCCGCCGCGGCGTGACGCTGGTCGCGACCTCCAACGTCGCGCCGCAGGATCTTTACCGGGATGGCCTGCAGCGCCAGCGGTTCCTGCCCGCCATCGCAGCTGCTGCAATCCGCATGTCGAAGTCCTGCACTTGGACGGCGGCGTCGACTATCGGCTGCGCCAGCTCGAGCAGGCGCCAACCTACCTGGATGCCGAGCTGCCGGGCACGCCGCGCCGCTCTCGAGGCAGCGCTTCGCCGCGCTCGCCCGGCGGCGCGCGCGACGCGGCCCGCGACGCTCGAGTCGTCGAAGGACGGCCGCTGCAGCGCTCTCGCCACGGGTCCGGGCATGGCCTGGTTCGAATTCAGCGAGCTGTGCGAAGGTCCGCGCAGCCAGAACGACTACATCGAGCTTGCGCGGCTGCTACGGCACGCTGTTCATCTCGAACATCCCGCATATTCACGCCGCGAGCACGAAGATGCGGCGCGGCGCTTCATCATGCTGATCGATGAGCTCTACGACCGCGGCGTGAAGATCGTGGTGTCGGCCGCGGCCGCGCCGGCCGAGCTGTACCGCGGCGAGCGGCTGAATCGCGAATTCGAGCGCGCCGCCAGCCGGCTCGTCGAGATGCAAACGCAGCATTATCTCGCGGGTCGCCACCGTGCCTGAAGCGCTGCAGCGCAAGCCCTGGCATAATTCGCCCATGTCGACGGTCGCCGAATTCAAAATAGAATACAAACAGATACTCGACCCAAAGGGCGACCTCGTGGCGCCGCTGCCGGAGTTCGCCGCGGACCTGAGCGAAGTGTTGCGCATGTACCGGGCGATGACGCTGCGTGCGGGTGTTCGACGCCAAGGCCGTCAACCTGCAGCGCACCGGCCAGCTCGGCACCTATCCCTCCTGCCTCGGGCACGAGGCCGACGCACGTGGGCGTCGGCGCGGCCATGCGGCCCGAGGACGTGCTTGCCCCGGTGTACCGCGAATTCGGCACCCAGCTCTGGCGCGGCGTGACCATGACGGAGATCCTGACTGTACTGGGGCGGCGACGAGCGCGGCAACGACTTCGCCCATCCGCAGGCAGGACTTTGCCTGGTGCGTGCCGATCGCCACGCAGACCCTGCATGCGGCCGGGCGCGGCGATGGCGTTCAAGCTGCGCAAGGAGCCGCGCTGCGCGCTCGCCTACATCGGCGACGGCGGCACTTCGGAGGGCGCCTTCTACGAGGCGCTCAATCTGGCCGGCGCGCGCAGCTTGCCGGTCGTGTTCGTGATCGTGAACAACGGCTGGGCGATTTCCGTGCCCGTGGCCGCGCAGACGGCGACGCAGACGCTCGCACAGAAAGGCCGTGGCCGCCGGCATTCCCGGGGTGCAGGTGGACGGCAACGACGTGTTCGCCGTGCGCGAGACCGTGGGCCGAGGCGCTTGCGACGCGCGCGCCGCGGCGGGGGCCCGACCCTGATCGAGGCGCTCACCTATCGGCTGAGCGACCACACCACCGCCGACGACGCCAGCCGCTACCGGAGCGGCGCCGAAGTCAAGGAGGCCTGGGCGCTGGAGCCCTTGATACGCGTTCGCGAATATCTGCTCAGGGCCGGCGCGTGGAGCGAGGCGAAGGAGCAGGCGCTGCTGCAGGAGTGCACGCACCAGGTCGACGCCGCCGTGAACGACTATCTGAACGCCGCCCGAGCCGTCGACCGACGCCATGTTCGACACCTTGTTCGCAGAGTTGCCGCGGCATCTGCGCGAGCAGCGCGCGGTGGCGCGCAAGTACGGCACAAAACCCAGCGGTCATTGAATTGGCGAAGATAACCATGGTCGAGGCCATCGCAATGGCGCATGGCTGGGAGATGCAGCATGACGACCGCGTCGTCGTGATCGGGCAGGACGTCGGCGTGAACGGCGGCGTGTTCCGCGCGACGGCAGGGCTGCAGCCGCGCTTCGGCAAGGACCGGGTGCAGGACACGCCGCTCGCCGAAGCCACCATCGCCGGCATGTCGGTCGGCATGGCGACCCAGGGCCTGAAGCCGGTCGCAGAGATCCAGTTCATGGGCTTCATGTATCCGGCGCTCGATCAGATCGTGAATCACATGTCGCGCATGCGCTATCGCACGCGCGGACGCCTGAGCTGCCCCGTGGTCATGCGCACGCCGCACGGCGGCGGCATCCACGCGCCCGAGCATCATTCGGAAAGCACCGAAACCATGCTCTGCCACATTCCGGGGATTCGCGTCGTGTGCCCGTCGTCCCCGGCGCGCGCCTACGGCCTGCTGCTCGCCGCCATTCGCGATCCCGATCCGGTGATGTTCCTCGAGCCGGTGCGGCTGTACCGGGCGATGCGCCAGGAGGTGACCGACGACGGCCAGGCGCTGCCGCTCGATCGCTGCTTCATGCTGCGCGAGGGCAGCGACGTCACGATCGTGACCTGGGGCGCCATGACCATCGAGACGCTGCGCGCGGCGAGCGAGCTCGGCGCCGAGGGCATCGATGCCGAAGTCATCGACCTCGCCACCTTGAGCCCGATCGACAGCGAAACCATCCTCGAGTCGGTAGCCAAGACCGGCCGGCTGGTGATCGTGCACGAAGCGGCCCGCAATGTCGGCGTCGGCGCGGAAATCGCGGCGATCGTGGCCGAGCACGCCTTGTACGACCTGCACGCGCCGATCCAGCGCGTCGCCGGCTTCGACACCGTCATGCCGCTGTTCAAGCTCGAGCATGACTACATTCCGAGCGTGCAGCGCATCGTCGATGCGGCGCAGCTCACGTTCAACGACTAGAGATTTCGCAGCATGAGCACATTCAAGCTTCCGGATCTGGGCGAGGGCTTGGCCGAGGCGGAAATCCTCGCTGGCACGTCAAGCCGGGCGACCACGTGCTCGTGGACCAGCCGATGGTATCGGTGGAGACGGCCAAGGCGGTGGTCGAGGTGCCGGTGCCCTACACCGGCACGGTCGCTGCGCTGCACGGCGCCGTCGGCGACATCGTGGCGACCGGCGCGCCGCTCGTCGATTTCGATTCCGGCACCGTGGTCGGCAGCATGCCGGCGACGAGCGATGAGGAATACGTCGAATCCGCCACTCTCCCGCGCGCACGCGGCAACGGCAACGCGCGGCGACGGCAGCAGTGACGGCGACGCGCGCAGCCGCGCGGTGCCGATGGCGCGCGCGCTCGCGCGGCGCTTTGGGCTCGATCTCGCGAACATCGCGGGCAGCGGGCCCGAGGGACTGATCAAGCTGGACGACGTTCTGGAGCAGGTTCAGCTACCCGCCGCGCGTGGGCTCTCCCCTTCCGAGGCGCCGAGCCCGGTCGCCCCGGCGGGCGCCGCCACCGAGCCGCTGCGCGGCGCGCGGCGCGCCATGGCGCACAGCATGTCGCTGTCGCGCGATCAGATCCCCTTGAGCACCGTGTGCGACGATGCCGACATCCACGCGTGGTCGCGCCGCGGCGACTACATGCTGCGGCTCATGCGCGCCTTGATCAGCGCCTGCCGCGCCGAGCCTGCCCTGAACGCCTGGTACGATTCCGCCGGCAACTCGCGCATTCTGCTCAAGCACATCGATCTAGCGATCGCCGTCGATACGCCGGGCGGCTTGATCGTGCCGGTGCTGCGCAACATTCAGGACAAGACGCCCGACGAGCTGCGCGCCGCCCTGCTCGCGCAGAAAGCCGCCGCCCACGAGCGCAACATCGCGCCGGAGGATCTGCGCGACTTCACCTTGATGCTGTCGAATTTCGGCACGCTCGCGGGCCGCTACGGCATCCCGCTGGTGGTCCCTCCGGCGGTCGCGATCCTCGGCGCGGGCAAGGTGCGGCAGGATGCGGTGGTGGTCGAGGGCGCCGTCGTGGCGCATCGGCGCATGCCGCTGTCGTTGAGTTTCGATCATCGCTGCATCACCGGCGGCGAGGCGTGCCGATTCTTGGCCGCCGTCATCGGCGATCTCGAGAGCCCGGTTTGAAGTTGAGGGATTCGACCATGCGCCAGGCGACCAGCGAACGGTACCAGAAGACAGCCTCCGCCGTCGCGGCTGCTGCGGCCCGGCTGCCGAAGTCCGTGCGCGGTGCGGATCGCAGGCGCTTCTTGCGCGCGTACTACGCCAACGTCGACGCCGAGGATCTGGCGACTCACGATCCCGCCACGCTCGCCGCGGCGGCCTTGTCGCACCTGTCGTTCGCGCGACAGCGCCGCGGCCGCGCCCTGGTGCGCGTATTCAATCCCACGCTGGCCGAGCACGGCTACACCTCGCCGCACACCGTCATCGAGATGGTGAACGATGACATGCCGTTCCTGGTCGACTCGATCGGCCTCGCGCTGACGCGGCACGCACTCACGCTGCACTTTTTGGCACATCCGATCTTCGCCGTTGCGCGCGACAGCGCCGGTATCTTGCGCTCGGTCGAGCAGCGCGGCGGCGGCGCCGACAGGCATCAAAGGCTCGAGTCGTTCCAACACGTCGAAGTGGATCGCATGGTCGATCCGGCGATGCTTCAAACCCTGTGTGCGGAGATCGAGCGCAGCATGCGCGACGTGCGCGTCGCGTGTGCCGATTGGGTCAAAATGCTGAGCGCCGCCCGGCAGACGGCGGATGACTTGAATTCGCTGCATACGCGCCTCGATCCGCGCGATGTCAGCGAATCGCAGGCCCTGCTCGCATGGATGGAAAAGCATTTCATTTTCCTGGGCTTCAGGGAATACCGCCTGCGCAGCCGCAAGGGCGACGACGCCCTGGAGCCCGTGGAGGCCAGCGGATTGGGGATTTTGCGCCCCGGCCACAAGCGTCAGAAGAGCACAAGCCGCACCCTGCCCGCCGACATTCGCCGCCAAAGCCGCTTGCGCGACCTGGTGCTGGTGACCAAGGCGAACCTGCAATCCACGGTGCATCGGGCCGGATACCTCGACTACGTCGGAGTCAAGCAATTCGACCCGGTGGGACGTCTGATCGGCGAGCGGCGCTTTCTGGGCCTGTGGACTTCGGCCGCCTACAACACCAACCCGCGCGAGATACCGCTGGTGCGCCACAAGGTCGCCCAGGTGGTGCTGCACTTCGCGCTCGCGCCGGACAGCCATGACGGCAAAGCGCTGCAGCACATACTGGAATCCTTTCCGCGCGACGAGCTGTTCCAGGCGAGCGTGCCGGAATTGAATCGCATCGTCACGGGGATCTTCGGGCTGCAGGAGCGGCCGCGGGTGCGGCTGCTGCTGCGGCGCGACCCGTTCAGCCGCTTCTATTCCTGCCTCATCTTCGTGCCGCGCGAGAAATACAACACCCAGGTGCGCCAACGCATCGAGCGCGTCATCGGCGAGGCCTTCTCTGCGTTCCGGGTGGAATCGCAGGTGCAGATCGCCGAATCGAACCTCGCCAGGATCCACATCGTCGCCCGAACGCTGCCCACCGAGGCGGTGCGCGTCGACGGCGCCGCATTGGAACGGCGCGTCGAGAGCGCCACCCGCTCGTGGGCCGACTCGTTCAAGACCTCGCTATTGGCGCGCTTCGACGAAGCGTATGCATTGAGGCTGTTCGCGACCTATGCGCAGGCTTTTCCCGCCGCCTACACCGAGGATTTTCAGAGCGATGCCGCGGCGCTCGATGTGACCTTCCTCGAGGCGGCCGAAAAGGAGCCGCAGCGCCTGTATCTGGACATATACCGGCCCGAGCCGGGCCGCAAAGACAAATTTTTCCTGAAGATTTTCCGCGTCCAGGATGCCATACCGATTTCGGATCTGCTGCCGATGCTCGAGAACATGGGGCTGAAGGTGATCGCGGAACGGCCGTACGGGCTGGAGTTCCCGGGCGGAGGCCGCGCCTGGATTCAGGACCTCGAGCTTGTCATCCAGGGTTCGGCGGCGGCGAAGTTCGAAGCACTGGAAGGCGAAATCAAGAGCTCGTTCACGGCCGTCTGGACCGGCCACATGGACAACGACAGCTTCAACCGGCTGACTCTCGCGGCCGGCGTGCCGTGGCGCATCGTGACGGTGCTGCGCGCCTATTGCCGCTATCTGCTGCAAACGGGCCTGCCCTTCAGTCAGGGGTACATCGCGCAAGTGCTGGTGAACAATGCGGGCATCGCGCGCGGCCTCGCGGAACTATTCGTGGCGCGCTTCGAGCCCCGATCTTTCCAAGACGGCGCGGCGCCGCGCACTCGACGCGGCTCGACCAGCAAATCCGCTCGCAGCTCGAGGAGGTCACGCGCTCGGACGAGGACCGCATCCTGCGCGCGTTGTGGAATGCGCTGTCGGCGACCGTGCGCACCAACGCCTACCAGACTGCGAACACCGGTCAGTTCAAGGACTATCTGTCCTTCAAGATCGAAAGCCAGAAGCTGCGTGAGCTGCCGCTGCCGAAGCCGATGTTCGAAGTGTTCGTATTTTCGACGCGCATGGAGGGCGTGCATCTGCGCATGGGCTTCGTGGCGCGCGGCGGCATCCGCTGGTCGGACCGGCGCGAGGACTTCCGCACCGAGGTGCTCGGGCTGATGAAGGCGCAGCAGGTCAAGAACACCGTGATCGTGCCCGTCGGCGCCAAGGGCGGATTCGTGGTCAGACGCAGCTGGCCGGCGACCGCGAGGCGCAGCAGGCCGAGGTGATCGCGTGCTACCAAACGCTGATTCGAGGGCTGCTCGATCTCACCGACAACATCGTCGAGGAGAAGATCGTGCCTCCCGCGCGCGTCGTGCGCCACGACGGCGACGACGCCTATCTCGTCGTCGCGGCGGACAAGGGCACGGCGACGTTCTCCGACATCGCCAACGCAATCTCCGAGGAATACGGCTTCTGGCTGGGCGACGCCTTCGCCTCCGGCGGCTCGGCCGGCTATGACCACAAAAAGATGGCCATCACGGCGCGCGGCGCCTGGGAATGCGTCAAACGCCACTTTCGCGAAATGGGCATGGACATCCAGAATCAGGATTTCACCGTGGCGGGCATCGGCGACATGGCCGGCGACGTATTCGGCAACGGCATGCTGCAGTCGCCGCACATCCGGCTGGTCGCGGCGTTCAATCACCAGCACATCTTCCTGGATCCGCAGCCCGATGCGGCGCGCTCGTTCCGCGAACGCGCAGCGGCTGTTCCGCCTGCCGCGCTCCTCCTGGGACGATTATCTCGCGGGCGGCCATTTCCAAGGGCGGCGGCGTGTACTCGCGCGGCGCCAAGAGCCTGAGCCTGTCGCGCGAAGCGCAGACGCTGCTGGATTTGCCGGCGCAGGTCACGCCCAACGAAGTCATCAAGGCCATTTTGAAGTCGCACGTCGATCTGCTCTGGAACGGCGGCATCGGCACCTACGTCAAGGCGAGCAGCGAAAGCCACAGCGACGTCGGCGACCGCAGCAACGATGCGGTGCGCATCGACGCCTGCGAACTGAACTGCAAGGTCGTCGGCGAGGGCGGCAATCTGGGATTCTCGCAGCTCGGGCGCATCGAGTTCGCGCGCCGCGGCGGCCGGCTCAATACCGACTTCATCGACAATTCCGCCGGCGTGAACACGTCGGACGTCGAAGTGAACTTGAAGATCCTGCTGAACGGCGCCGTGCGCGCGGGGGAGATCACGCGCGCGGCGCGCGATCGCCTGCTGGCGCAGATGACCGATGAAGTGGCGGCGCTGGTGTTGCGCAACAACTACCTGCAGGGCCAGGCGATCAGCACCGGCGAGCTCCAGGCGAAGGAGCGTTTGAGCGAGGCGGCCTTCGTGATCCGCGCGCTGGAGCGCTCCGGCGATTTGAATCGCTCATTGGAGTTCCTGCCGTCCGATGAGGAGATCGCCGAGCGGCGCAAGGCCGGCGAGGGCCTGACGCGTCCGGAACTCGCCATCATGCTGAGCTACGGCAAGATCTGGCTGTACAAGGCGCTGATCAATTCGAACGTGCCGGAAGATCCCTACCTGTCGGCCGAGCTGAACCGCTATTTTCCCGCGCCGGTGCGCGAGCGCTTCGCCGCGCGATTGAAGCGCCATCGCCTGCGCCGCGAGATCATCGCCACGGCCATCACCAACAGCCTGATCAACCGCATGGGGCCGGTGTTCCCGGTGCGCGCGCAGGACGATACCGGCGCGGATCCCGCGGCCATCGCGCGCGCCTACACGATTGCGCGCGAGGTGTTCGCGGTGCGCGACATCTGGGCGCAGATCGAAGCCCTCGACAATCGAATGCCGGCCGCCGTTCAGTACACCGCCATGTTTCAAACCACCCGCCTGCTGCGGCACATGAGCTACTGGCTGCTCGAGAACCAGCGCGAGAATCGCGACATCGAGCGCGCGGTGCGGCGCTACGCGGCCCCGGTGCAGCGAGCTGTGGCGCGAGCTCGACTCCGTGCTGAGCGCGACGCGCAAGTGCGCAGTTGAGCGTCCAGCGTTCGCGGCTGATCGAGCAGCACGTGCCGGAGCAGCTCGCCACGCGCATCGCGTCGCTGGATACGCTGCACTGCGCGCTCGACCTGGTGGAAGCGGCCATGGAGGCGCGAGTGAAGATAGGCTACGCGGCCAAGGCGTATTTCGACATCGGCGAGCGCATCGGTCTGACCTGGATCAAGGAGCAGATCGAAAGCCTGCCCGTCGAGGGGCACTGGCACGCGGTCGCGCGCGCCACGGTACGGGACGATCTGTACACCTTGCAGCGCAGGATCACCGGCGCCGTGCTCAAGTGCAAGGGTCGCGAAGCGACGGCGCGCGTCGATCAGTGGGTCCGGCGCCATGCGCCCGATGTGGATTCGCTGAAGCGAATCGTCGTCGATCTGCGCACCGGGACGCCGCCGGATTTCGCGACGCTGTCCGTTGCGCTGCAGGCGGTTCGACGGCTCGCGCAGGAATGAGGGACTGAAGATCAATGCATCGACATTCCCCCTACGGCACGGATCGCCTCGACGGCACCGATGAGCTGCAACAGCGAATCATCGACGAATTCCCGCTCGCGCGGCACATCGGCATCGTGGTCGAATCCGCGCAAGACAGCGGCGTGGTCCTGTCCGCGCCGCTCGCCTTGAATGCCAATCACGCCGGCACCGCTTTCGGCGGCAGCCTGTTTTGCCTCGCCGTACTGGCCGGTTGGGCGTGGGTCACGCGCTACCTGGCGGTCCGGCATATCATCGCGGACGCCGTGGTCCAGGAGTCCACGATTCGCTACCTCGCGCCGGTGCAGGGCGCCTTGCGCGCGACTCTGACCGCGCCGCCGGACGAGCAGATCGAGAAATTTCGCAAAATGCTGCGGCGCGCCGGCCGGGGGCGCATTCGCCTGCACGTCGACATACACTGTGGTCAGGCCGTGACGACCCAATTTGACGGCGTGTTCGCGGCGGCCTTGGAGAGGAGGACTGCATAGTGCCCGGAAATCTGATTCTGGTCCGTCACGGTCAAAGCACGTGGAACGTCGAGAACCTGTTCACGGGCTGGCATGACGTCGATTTGAGCGAGCTGGGGCGCCAGGAGGCCATCCTCGCGGGCCGCGAGCTGCAGAGCGCGAAGCTCGATCCGCACATCGCGTTCACGTCGGTGCTGAAGCGGGCGATTCGCACGCTCTGGATCATGCTCGACACCATCGATCGCATGTGGCTGCCGGTCGAGCGCAGTTGGCGCCTGAACGAGCGCCACTACGGCGCGCTGCAGGGGCTCAACAAAGCGCAGACCGTCGAGAAGCACGGCGAGGCGCAGGTCAAGATCTGGCGCCGCAGCTACGACGTCCCGCCGCCGCCGCTTGGGCTCGACGATCCCCGGCATCCGCGTTTCGACCCCCGCTATGCCGATCTCGATCCGAAATTGCTGCCGGCCACCGAATCGCTCAAGGACACCCTTGCGCGCGTGCTGCCCTTCTGGGAAACCCGCATCGTCCCCGAGCTCAGGGCCAACAAGAACGTGCTCGTGGTCGCGCATGGAAACTCGCTGCGCGCACTGGTGAAGATGCTGGATCTCATGTCGGAGAGCGACATCGTGGAATTCAACATTCCGACCGGTGTTCCGATGCTGTACGAGCTGGACGAGCAGATACAGCCCACCGGCCGGCGCTTCCTCGGGGACCCCGCCGCGATCGCCGCCGCGCAGGAGGCGGTGCGTCGACAGGCCGAGAAAAAATGAGATTCAAGTGTCCGGGCGCGATCGCCAGCTTCAGACCGCTGAGCGCTTCGGTGAACTCGACCTGACAGGACAGGCGCGACGTGGCCGGCCGGAAATCGGATAGTTCCTTGAGCAGCTCCAGCTCGTCGCTCTGCGGCTTCGGCAAGCGGGCGGCCCAGCTCTCGTCGATGTACACGTGGCAGGTCGCGCAGGAGCACAGGCCCCCGCAGATCGCAGCGACGCCGTAGTCGAGCTCGCGCAAAATCTCCATGACTTTCAGACCCGGTTTCGCCTCGATCTCGTGCTCCTTGCCGTCACGATCCACCACGGTCATCCTCGCCATTGAACTCTCCGTTCCATTGAAATTGCGCCCAGCCGCCCAGGAGCCTGTCTGAGCAATCCGCGTGAGCCGCGTTGGCTGGGCGACGGAGCGGATGCAAGGCGCGCGGCGCAGGCCGTGGCAGCACCACGGCCAAGACGCGCAACGCCGCAGACGCCCGTCCCCCAGCCAACCCTGCGGGACCGGGCAGATCTCGCTTCATCCGTCGTTGTCGCCTCCTCATTGGGTGTTGACCCAACCGCGTCGGCTCCGCCTCGGCTGAAGCGAAATCTGCCACGGTCGCGGCCACGGGGATTACTCAGACAGGCTCCTAGTGTGCCGGAACTTACCCGCCGCGACCACCCGAGTCGTTGTGCAGGCGCTCCGCCAACGATCGCGCGCGAGTACGGATGGTCTCGCCCGCAGGCTTGCCCGCGGTGCCCGGCCTCAAGGTCAGGTGAAGTTCGCTCCACAGCAGGCATACGTAGTCGTACAACCACAGCAGCAGCTGCAGGCGGGCGGCGTCCTGCGCCGCTGGATCCCGGCCCTGATAGCTCGCCAACAGCAGATGTCGCGATTCCGCGCCGAGGTCATTGTTGGCCGCCCATCCCGCCAGGTCCCAGAACGGCTCCGAAACGTGAGCATATTCCCAGTCGAGTAGCACCAAACCATGATCGGCCGCAATGACATTCTGCACATGCAGGTCGCTGTGGCACAGCACGGGCGCGGGCGTCGGCAGCTGCGCCAACTCCGCGAGCCGCGCTTCGAACGAAGATTGCAGAGCGGGATGGGCGTTCGCCGAGTAGCGAGCCAGCGCCTGCCGATAATGCGCGATCCACGTCGCGGGGCGCATCGTACGCGCCTCCTGCGGCACAGGCAGCGAGTGGACGCGCCGCGCGAGCTGAGCGATTTTCTCGATATTTCCCGGCCGCATCACCTGCTCGGCAGTCCACACCCCGCCCTCCACCCAGCGCGACACCAGAATGCCGCACCGCGCCTCGCAGCACTCGACGATCGGCGCGATACCGGCCGCCCCCGCCCGCTCGAGTACCCGGCTTTCCCAGTCTCGATCGAGTCCCAGGTCCACCGAATTCTGCGCGGGCACGCGCATTGTATACACGCGCCCGCCGCGCGCGACCCGGTAGCTCTCGTTGACCAGCCCCGAGCCGAGCCGCTCCACGGATATCGCTCCCTCGCCGGGCACATAACGCAGCGCGAGCCGCTCGACTTCACTTGGCGGCATGGGGCACGCGGCTAGGCGGCATGGGGCACGCGCGGCAGGCTGCGGCGCCATTCGCGCATTCCGATCAAGATCAGCGCCAGGTACAAGGCGAACAACAGCATGGTGAGAAACAGTCGCCGCGTGAAATACAGGCACATGCTCACCGAATCGATGGCCAGCCACCAATGCCAATTCTCATACACCTTGCGCGCAACCAGGAAAGTGGCCAAAACGCTGGCCCAGGTCACCGTGGAATCCGCGAAGGGCCACGCGGCGGGGGTGAAGCGGCGTAGAAAATACGAGCTGATCAGCGACAGGACGAGGACGGCCGCCAATCCCAGTGCATTTTGCGCCCAGGACCAGCGGCGCACCGCCAGGGCACCGCCGCCCGGCCGTCCCTGCCATTGCCAGAATCCGTACACGGCCATGGCCGCGTAGAACGCGTTCAGCACGGATTCCATGTACAAGCGCGCGCCGAACAGCACCCAAACGTACAGGCAGGAACTCACGAACGCGGCCGCCCAACAGCTGATCGATTGGCGGATCGCGAGCAGCAGATAAACGACCGCGAGGGCGGCGGCGATGATTTCGAACCAGCCCGTTCCGTGCCACGCGCTCGCGAATTGACCCGAAAGTTCGTCGATCACCTGCTCCCTACGCCGGTACTAACCGGGTCAGGTTCAACGGGTTCGCGGGATCGTGTATTCGATTGGCCGCATCTCAGGCCCTGCCACGGGCCACCCCAAGGTTCGCAAAGTGTAGCCTGCCGTACGGATGCGTGCAAAACTCGCCGGATCGGCCGCGGAGACTCGCTTGCGCATTTTTCAAGTAGACGCATTCACACGCACACGCTTCACCGGAAACCCCGCGACCGTCGTCCTCGACGCGGACGGGCACGGCGACGCCACCTTGATGTCCATCGCGCGCGAGTTCGCGCATGCCGAGGTGGCCTTCGTGTTCGCCGCCAGCGCACCGGATCACGACTTGCGGCTGCGATTTTTCAATGCGCGCAAGGAGGCCCCGTTCGTGGGTCACGCAACCATCGCCGCCCACGCGGTGCTGCTGGCCCTCGGCCGGCGCTCGTTCGGCCTGCTTCGCCAGCATTCCGGGACCGGCATCATCGAGGTTCGCGCGCAGGAACTGCGGCAGCCGTCGGGCACCGAGACCCTCGATCGAATTCCGCCAAACGCTGCCCGAACTGGACAATCCGCTGCCGTTCAAGACCACGCTGCGGGTCGCCGAGGCGCTGCGCCTGCCCGCGACCTCGCTGCACGAGGTCATGCCTGCGCGCATCGCGCGCAAAGGCAGCTCCCGGCTGCTCGTGCCGATCGGCGATCCGCGCGCCCTGGATTCGCTCGCGCCAAATTTCGACACCCTGCTGTCGATCGGCAATGAGCTCGGCACCGACGGATTTCTTCGTGTTCGCGGTGAATCGCGGCTCGGGCGCTCGGACGATTGACGACCGAGTCGCGCATGTTCTGTCCGGCGCTCGGCATCCCTGAGGACCCCGCCAGCGGCAATGCGCACGCCATGCTGGCCGTCTTATCTGTTCGAACTCGGCCAGTTCGGCAAGCAATCGACGGGTTTCGTCGGGGTACCAGGGCCGGCAAATGAATCGGCCCGCACAGATCTACGTCAAGCTGGAGACGGACCAGGGCAGCCTCGCCGCCGCGCACATCGGCGGCGGCGCGGTCATCGTGAGCGAGGGCACCCTCGCACTTTGAAAAAACACCTCACCATGGCGCCGGAACGCCACAACGTCTTGACGCTAAAGTGACGCGCTTTCAGCAGGACTATACAGGCCTAGGTAGCGGCCGGCGCCGGCAGATCCAACTTCAGGCTGGCCGCCAGCGCCTCGAGCTTGGATTTGACGTCCTTTGCAGTCAGACACCGCCTCACCCATATTGCCGTTGCCGAACGCGCCTTGCGCCTTGGACCAGAGCGATTCGCGCCGCTCAACGCCGGACTTCGGCCGCATCGAGATCGATTCCCGCGGCGAGTTTGCGGTTCCTTTTCTGGCCCAGCATGTCGATGCGATTCTGGATCGCCGTTATGTCCCCCGGCACCGCACTCGACAGCGAAGCCCATTGATCGTTGAGCGCCTTGGTCACTTCGGCTTTCTTGGCGGCCGCGGCACCGGCCAGACCTTGCGCTTCGGCTCATTACGCGGCGCCGCCGCGTTCAGGACACCTTGTAGTCCTGATCGTCGAAGGAGCTCTTCAGCGTCATCGAGCTTGGTCTGCACATCGCGCAACTGATCGGGAACGTACTTGGCGGCAGTCCGCAGCGGCGGCGGATATCGTCGCGTCGATCCCGCTGATCATCAGCTGCGCGGGCTCGCGCTGCCTCGCGCATGCGCAGAGCATGGCGGCGGTTAGCCATAGCAGGGAAATCAAGGCGCGACTCTTCGCATCGACTCATGGAGAACACGGCGGACCTCCTGGCGCTGCGCCATTTTAGCTCGATTCGCGCCGCGCGCGATCGAGCCACTCGCGCCTGCGCCCTGCGGTAATGCGCGGGGCCCGAGCCTTGCGCCGTCGAGCAGATCCTTGAGTGATGGCGCGCGCCTCCTGCAGCTTGCCGCGGCGCTTGAGCAACAGAGCGTAGCGCAGCCGCGCTTCTGCGCCGGGGAACCCGGGCGCGACCGCCGCATATTCGCGCTCGGCCTCATCGAGCGCATCCAGTGCCTCGAGCGCGCGCGCGTACAGAAGCCCTGCGTCCGCGGACTTGAAGTCGGGATTGTTCTGCATCAGGCGCTCGAGCGCGCGCGCGCGCCGCGGCGAAGTCCTGCTTCGCGAATTGCGCACGCGCGAGACCGAGCAGCAGCGTCGGATCGTGCTCGAAGATGCCCTTCAAGCCGCCTTGGTACACCTCGATGGCTCGTGCGCATTGGCCGCGCTCGAGCAGCTCATCGGCCAGCCGGCGCCGCGCATCGACGTTGCCGGAAATCTCCACCTCGGCGCTGGCGCGGCGCAGATCGCGGTCCGGATCGATCATGCGCTGCACGCCCGCCCTCGCGCGCCGCGCTGTCCGGCCGCCGAAGCAAGTCCGGCAGGATCTCCACCGCGATGTAGGCGAGCGGACCGGCCGGCGGCAGCAGCGCAATGGCCCAAATCCACAGAGAGTTGCGGCCGGTCTTGATCACGTGCACGATCAGGCCGGCTTGCACCGCTATGGATAGCACCGAAACGAGGATCAACGGCACGTCGAACTCCGAGCGAGAAATGCCCGCGGAAGGCCGAGATCGCCCATTGTAGGCTGCGCTCGGGCCGCTGAGCGGCCCGCTCGGAGCCGAGCCGCTCTAGCGCTCGGCGACGCGGATCTTGCGCTCCACTTCGCGGCACTTCGACCAGCCGATGTTCGACAGCGAATAGCCGAGAACGTGCTCCGAACGGGCGTCCACCGTCACTTCCATCTCGCAGCCGTGGAAGCCGGCGGGCGCGCCGGCCGGGGTTCTGCGGCAGGAACCACACGAAGACTTCCTTGGTCGGCGTGGTTTCGATTTTGCGCGGCTCGCCGAAGGCCTCCTCGCAGCCGGCTGACCGGTTTGCCGACGCTGTCCGCCGCGATGCGCGGGATCGGACGCACGGCGTAGCCCGAGCCGTGGCAGCCGGCCAGCGCCAGCGACGGCGACACCGAGGGCAGAACCGCAGGACACGCGACATATTCCAATCCCCATGCCGAAAGCGAGTTCTGAGTTTCGCGCAAGCGCGCGCCTCCTGCCGCCGACTCAGTTCGCAGAATGGCAATCTGTGAGGTGCGCCCGCCGCCCGTGCAGGCGCAATCCGTGCGTAATCCCGCGTGGCAGATCCTCCGCATGATGCACGGCCATGACGAGCGTCACCTGCCGGCGCATCAGCCGATCGCAACAATCCTTTCATGACGGCGCGCTGCCGCGGATCGAGCCCCGTCAGCGGCTCGTCGAGCAGCAGGATGCGAGCGCCGCCCGCCAGCGCGCGCGCGATCAGGGCGCGCCGCAGCTGACCATAGGACAGCTCACGCGGCCGCCGGTCGGCTACCGACCGCAGGCGGAAGAACTTGATCCAGCGTGCTGCCGCCTTGCGATCCGGGGCGGTGGCAGCATCGGCGAGACCGATGCTCGCGTGGCGCCCGCTTGCCACCAGGTCCAGAACGGTCACGTCAACCGCGTAGTCGGCCTGCAGCTCGGGCGACACGTAGCCGACCCGTCGCTTCCACGCCGCGATCGGCGTCCCCGCGGCGATGCCGCGGCGCTCGATGCGGCCGCCCAAGGCCGGCGATAGATCGCCGTACAACAGCTTCAGAAAGCTCGATCTTGCCGGCGCCGTTTGCGCCGAAAACCGCCCAGTGCTCGCCTGCGCGCAATTCCCAATTGAGATCGCGCAGCACCGGACGGTAGTCGACGTACAGATCCGCCTTGCTGAGCCGCAGAAGTATCCCGCCCGCCGCGCTCGCCTTGACCGCGGGTTGTCGGCTCGAGCCTTCGTGCGCCTCGCGGGCCAGTCGTCGCCAACTCGGGTGCGGCTGAGCGCCTTCATCGAGTGCAGCCGGCCCGCGCGCAGCTCGATGATTCCGTCCGTGCCGCGCGGAATGTCGCACGGCGCGATGCGCTGCCGCGATCCAAGAGCGACCCGCCGCGCGCACGGCATCGAGCACCCGGTCGATGCGGCGGCGATACCGTGAGTCCAAGCCGTTGTAGAACTCATCCAGCAGCAGCCAGTCCGGCGCTTGGGCCAAAGCGCGAGCGCGAGCAGCGCGAGCCGCTTCTGGCCGTACGACAGCGACGAGAACCTGCGAGCTGCGAGTCGGGTGAGGCCGCAGGCCCGCAGCGTCGAGTCGATCCGCCGCCGCTCGCGCGGCCGTCGTGGTCGTCAGCAGAAGATCGGTGCCGGTGCAGCCCGGTGGCGAGCAGATCACGAACGGCAAGATCCCAGCCGTAGCGTGCAGTATTTATCCTGCAGCTCGGCGCCGATGTAGGCGATGCGGGTCTTTGCCTCGATGACATCGACCTCGCGGCGGCCGATGCTATAGATGCGCTGCTCGCGGCCAGTGGGCGTCGGCCACACATCGGCCGCAAGCAGTTTGAGCAGTTGCGTCTTGCCCGAGCCGTTCTCTCCGATCAGCGCCCAGCGCTCGCCGGCGTGCAGCTCGAGATCGACGTCGCGCAGCGCCCATTTTTGCGCCGCGCCGCACGCTGACGGCGTGCAGCGACACGCTCAGGCGAGCGCTCATCCGCGCAGAACCCGCCAAACGCCGTCGCGCTCGACGACTCTGCCCTCGCGCGCCAGTTTGATCAGGTGCGCCGCCAAGGTGAATCTTGCCCATGGATGGCGCTCAGCCGGCACGTCATCGTAGACGCCCGCGCGTCAAGCCATCGAGGGTTGCCGCGCCGGCGCCGCTCGACAGACAGCGCAGCACCTTGTCCTCGCGCGCCATCCGGTGAGCGCGCACAGTTTTGAACGACCGCTTGCCGTGCGGCATGAGGTCGCCGTGGCCGGGTGCGATGCGCTCGAAATCGCAGCCTGCCAGCTTGTCGAGCGAGTTCATGTACGCCGCCATATCCCCGTCCGGCGGCAGAATGACCGGCGACACGCCGCCCCCAAGCACGTGATCGCCCGGTGAACAGCAGCCGTTCGGACTGCAGCAGATAGCAGACGCAATTGGAGGCATGCCCCGGCGTGTGGATGGCGGTCGAAGCGCGAATTCGCCCAGCTCGAGCGTTCGCCGTCGACGGGCAGCTCATCGGGGCGAAAGCTTGCGTCCTGGCGGCCGTCGGCGGGCGGCGGCAAGCCGATCAGGCGCGCCCCGGTGGCGCGCGCAAGCGCCGCGGCGCAAGCGGCGAATGATCGCGGTGCGTGTGGGTCACGATGATCCAGCGAATGGCTGGTCCGGCCGACCGCCAGAATGCTGCGCATGTGTGAGCGCGTCGTCGGGGCCCGGATCGAGCACCGCCACCTCGCGCGTCTCCCAGAGGTAGGTGTTGGTGCCGGCTCCGGTCATGAGCCCGGGGTTGCCAGCGAGGATGCGGCGCACGCCCGGCGCCAGGAACACGGGCTCCCCTGAAATCACGATGCTGAACGCTTCATTAAGTTTGTTCGGCCTGCGGTACACGGCACAAAAAATGCGCCCGACCGCGCACGCGCATCTGTCAGCTGACACTCAATCCCATTGTGACATAGTTGCGATGAGCCGCGGAGCCGCTACACTGGGAGCCATGTCGAACTCTCCCAACGCAAGACGGCTGGGCGGTCCACGTTCTGGGCCGAGTTGTCGCGGCCGGATGCGGAGCAGAGCCAGCGTTTCCTGGCCGAAGCATTGGCGCTGCTGCTGGCGGATCTGCTGCGCTCGGTGCTGTCCGATGCCAGCCCGGCGCTGCCCGCGGATGAATCCGCGGTCGAGCGCTACCGGCAATCTGGCGGATTCTTTGGCGGAAGGCGAATCGCGGCGGCGCACCAGTCTCGGCATCACCCGCGCCGGCCTGGCCAAGCGTTGCGTGACCTGGCTCAAGCTGCTGCTCACTCCGGCGCCGAACGCCCAAAGCAGTGCGCCGCATGCGCGAATTCGTCGACGCCCTGGGTCTGTTCCCGGCGCTTTTCGACAGCGAACCCTCGGCGCGGTCGCGCCGCGCACGGCTCACTTGGCTGCTGACCCACGACCGGCGGCTCGACGCCAGCACGCGCGAGGCGGCCACCGCCCTGATCGAGGCCTGCGAGCATTTAGGGGTGTTGCTCTGGCCGGATCGCCGAGACTGCTCTGACGCAGTTCCCATTATGTGACGCGCCCCGATTTAGAGCGTATAATGCCGGTTCGCCTCTGATTATGCGTCGCCGCCGGAGTATTGAATGCGCATCACCTCCACCGCCGGCCGACCGAGGTCGTCGCGCCGCCCCCGCCCGACAAATCGCGGTTCAAATTCCAGAAGCTGCTGCAGCCATTCGCGCTGCGACCGGCGGCATCGTCACGCCCATCGTGTGGTTTTTGCTCGATTGGCTGGTGCTCGGCGTGGCGATCGCGAGTCTGCTGGTGGTCGACGTCGTGGTGGGTAAAGGTGTTCGCCTCGCTGGTGGCGGCGCTGTGGATCGCACGGCTGTTCGTCATCGGCCATGATGCCTGCCACGGCTCCTACACCCCGAATCAAGCTGCTCAACAAGTGGATCGGCAGGATCGCCTTTCTGCCCTCGCTCACGCCCTACAGCCTGTGGGAGATCGGCCACAATCTCGCGCACCATGGCTTCACCAATCTGAAGGGCCGCGACTACGTGTGGACGCCTTATTCGCCGAACGAGTTTGCGCGCCTGTCGTGGATTCGGCGCAAGCTCGAGCACATTTACCGCAGCGGCGTCGGTCAGGGCGTCTACTACATGATCGAGATGTGGTGGAAGAAGCTGTTCTTCCCGCGCCGCAAGCACGTCACCACTCGGCGCAGCAGCTACACCTGGGACAGTCTGCTGGTGACCTTCTTCGGGGCCGTTTGGATCGGCGGCCTGACGGCGTGGGGCATCTACAGCGGCAGATCGATCTGGTCGCTGCTGATCTTCGGCTTCGCGGTGCCGTTCTTCGTCTGGAACTGCCTGATGGGATTCGTGATCTACGTGCAGCACACCCATCCGCGAGTGGCATGGTACGAGCGACGCGACGAATGGAGCGCAAATGCCGGCTACGCGACCACCACCGTGCACGTCAAGCTGATGCGCCCGCTCGACGGATTGATTCACTACATCCTCGAGCATGGCGCGCATCATGTGAACATGGGCATTCCCTTGTACCGTCTGAAGGAGGCGCAGGCGCGCCTCAGCGCGACGTTGGACGAGCGCTTGAAATCGGAGGTCTTCACCTGGCGCTATTACTGGAATACGGTGCGGCGCTGCAAGCTTTACGATTTCGCACAGCACGTGTGGATGGATTTCGACGGGCACATCACCTCGGCGCCGGTCGTCTCGCGTTAGCAGCGGCCAGGCGCGCACCGCCGGGCGCCGGCGGCGCTACCTTCTTCAGCTGAGCCGCGTGGTGGCGCAGATGATCGGCCATGAAGGTTTGGATGAAGTAGTAGCCGTGGTCGTAGCCCGGCTGCATGCGCAGATTGAGTTGTCTGGCCCGACTTGGCGGCCGCCGCTGAAAATTTCTCCACGAGCAGCTGCTCCGACAGATATTGATCCGCGGTGCCCTGATCGATCAGGATGGGCCCGGGAAAAGTCGTGCGCGACACGCATTCGGTAGCGTCGTACTCGCGCCAAGCCTGGCGGTTCTCGCCGAGATAGCCGGTGAAACGCCTTCTGGCCCCAGGGACATTGCTGGGGCGCCGCAATGGGCGCGAAGGCGGAAACCGACCGGTATCGCGACGGATTGCGCAGCGCACACATCAACGCGCCGTGCCCGCCCATCGAATGCCCGAATATCCCCGCGGCATCGGCGAGCGCAGGCAGATTCGCGGTCACGATCTCCGGCAGCTCGCGCGTCACGTAGCTGTACATCCGATAGTTCGCCGACCAGGGCGGCTGGGTCGCGTCCACGTAGAAGCCGGCCGCCTGTCCGAAATCCCAGCTATCCGCGTCGCCGGGCACGCGCGGCTCGCGCGGACTGGTGTCCGGCGACACCAGCATGAGTCCGAGCTCGGCGGCGAGCTGCTGTGCATGGGCCTTGATCGGAAACGTTTCCTCGGTACAGGTCAACCCCGCCAGGTAATAAAGCACCGGCACTCGAGCCGTTCGCGACTGCGGCGGCAGGTACGCCGAGAATTTCATCGGGCCGCGCGTTTCGCGCGACTCGTGCTGGAAGAATTGCTGCACGCCGCCGTAGCAGCCGTGCTCGGAGGACAATTGGATGGTGCTCATGAGTACGCCGTCACTCCGCCGATCGACAGATCGGTTACCCTAAAACATCCCGGACCGACTTGGAAGCGCACACCCCGTATGAACATCGAATTATCCGCGAACGAAGCGCGTGTGATTGGCTGCCTGATCGAGAAGGAAATCACCACGCCGGATCAATATCCGCTGTCGCTGAACGCGCTCACCAACGCGTGCAACCAGAAAACCAACCGTGAACCGGTGCTCGAATTGTCGGAGGCCGTGGTGCAGCAGGCGGTCGATTCCCTGATGAAGAAGTACCTGGTGAGCGACAAGTCGGCCGGCTATGGGGGCCGCGTCACCAAGTACAAGCACAGATTCTGCAACACGGAGTTCGGCTCGCTGAAATTCTCCAAGCAGGAACTCGGCATCATCTGCGTCCTGCTGCTGCGCGGGCCGCAGACCCCGGGCGAATTGCGCTCGCGCACCCAGCGGCTGTGCGAGTTCACCGACGCCGAGGCGGTGGAGTCCACGCTCGACGGCCTCATGAAGCGCGAGGACGGTCCGTTCATCGCCCGCCTGCCGCGCGCCGCCGGAGCGCGCGAATCCCGCTACGCCCATTTGTTCTCCGGCGCCATCGAATCTGCGCCGGAGCGCGCGGACGCAGCGGATGCCGCGGACGCCCCGGCGGTTGCGGGCATGACCCAGCGGCTCACGCATCTCGAGGAGCTGGTCGCGCAGCTGCGCTCGGAGGTCGATGCGCTGAAAAGCGCCGCACCTCGCTGAGGCCGATCTGCCGGTGCGGCTAATGCGGCAGCGACGCGGTTTGTCTCGCGATGCCTTCGCGCTCGACCAACCACTTGCCGAATGCATCGACGTCGGCGGCGCTCATGCCGTGAGCGTCGGTGCGGTGATCGGTCATCCATTTCTGCATGGTCGCCATCAATTGATCGGCCAGCTTGGCGGCGTGATTGAACAGGTCCATATAGGCCATCTTGGCGTCGTCCAATCGATCGAGCGCGAGATATGCCTCGCCTCGGTGCTCGATCGCCTCCATCAACTCGGGCTTGAGCTTGAGCGCGTGGTTGTAGTCATCCACGGCTTCGGCGTATGCGCCAAGGCGCAAATGCACGTACCCCACGTTGTTCCACGCGTCGACCATGTCCCCGTTGTTGCTCAGGGCTTCGGTGAACTGGTCTAGCGCCTTGCTGTATTCGTCGCCCATCCTTCCCAGCAGGTCGGCCTTTTTGTCGGGATTCGCGGCACCGGCTGCAGCCGCGTCGTACTCCTTCGCTTTGTTGAGCGATTTCATGGCCGCCTTGAAGGCCTTTTTGGCTGCTGCGTCCGGTTTTTCGGCCGGGGCCGTGCCGGTGTCCTCATCCTGGGGAACCACGGGCCCCGAAGACCGGCCGCCGGGCATCTGACCCTGCCCTCCGGGCATCATCTGGCCTCCGGCAAGCGCGACGCTGCCCTCGAGCACGGCGGCGGCGGCGATCATCGCGAAGCAGCTCAAGAGCATTCGATGCATTGTGTCCTCCCGGCGGGCGCGCGGCGATTCATGCAATACTCGCCGCGTGCGGCGTAATTTTAGGTTCTTGTTCGCCTGCGCGCTGGGCTTTTTGGCGCAGTCGGCGTTTGTCGCCGCATCTCCGAGCATGGCGCAGGCCCTGGCCGCATCCAAACCGTCGGATTGGCGCTTGATTTGTGCAATGTGCCCATCGAGGTGCGCGAGCCGCCGCCGTCAGCGACGGCATCGACGAAATGAGACGCCCCAGCCGCCGCAAAGCGGCTGGAGCGCTAGACCAACAATTACTTCGAGGTCGTCGGGGCGGCGGTCGACGAGGACTTCTTCTTGTGGCTGCTATGCTTGTGGCTGCTGCTCTTGCTGGTGCTCTTGCTGGTGCTCTTGCCACTGGTCGTGGACGGAGCCGAAGCAGCAGCAGAGGTGTCGCCGGCCTTCGGGGCGTCCGCGGCCATGGCGGCAGCGGCAATTCCGAAGGACAACAAAGCAGAGGTAATCAGGGTTCCGGTCTTATTCATACGGTCTCCAGCAGTGGTGGTAACGAGCGAACCGAAGAATACGCCCGATCGGCGAGAATCATCCGAGATGAAGATCATTTCACGAATGAGGCGTCTTTCGATGGGTGGAAACGTGCCAGTACAAATACGCGACGATCGCGACGTTGGCGGCCACCACCCCGGCTTTCCAGAAGCTTGGTCTTTGGATGATCTCCCACACTTCCAAAGGAATCAGTGAGGCGGTGACGATGGTGGTCAACCACTCCGCCCAGCGGCGGCGCATCCACAGCCCTACCCCCTCCACCCCGAACACAACCGCGTAGGCCAGCGTGACCAGGCGATACAAATGGATCGTCGATTCGCTCAAGCCGCTGAGCCACTGCAGCGCGTGGGTCACCAGGTAGTGTTCGAGCCCTGTCGGCCGAGCCGCCGCCATGGACAGCAATTTCGCGAATAGCGATGCGTCCCGCAGACGCAATTCACCATAAGCCACCAGCACCAGGAGCAATACCTTCAGAAACTTGTACACTGCGATTGCGCGCAGCACGCCAAAGCGCGGCTCGGACGCCGGGTCTTCCGCGACAGCCATAGGGACTTAGGCCTGACCCGCGGGGGGCTGGAATTCCAATGTGGCGTCGAGCAAGGCGGGAATATCGAAGACCGCGCGCTCGTTGTCGATGATCAGGGGCGCAATTCCCGCCGCCGCCACCAGTGCTGCAGGCACCTGTATGCGGTCTCGCTCCCGCGCGACGGTCCAGGTCTCCAAGCGCTTGTCCTGAAAGGCCAGATTCAGCGCCCCCCAGCGCAGCAGCGCAGCGCGCGCCAAGGGTGTATCTCCGCCCCACTGGCGCTGCGCCAGCGCCATCGCCGTACCGGCCGCGATTTCGCCCTGCGGCAGCGTCATAAGATCTTGAATGTACTTCACCATTTCGTCGGGTGGTACATGCAGAGTCAAGTAAGGCGACGCCGGGTCGGTCATACGGCGTCATTTTAAGACGGATTCTCGAGGCTGAACATGGCATTCTCATCGTCGTAGGCGATACGCCTCGGCGAAGCGGCCCCAGCGTATCGCCGCGCGCAGCGTCTGGTCCGCCTCTTCCTCGCTCATGAAGTCCTCCAGTTCGTCGATGAAGCGGCTCTTGCGCGCCGAATGGCTGGCCCGTTCGTCGAGCACCCTGCGTACGTGCGCGGCCAGCGGCACATAGGTGAGCAGGTGGCGCGCGAATATCCTCTTGCGCTCATCGATCGAGGAATGGGCAAACGCCATGCCCGTCTTCTGTGAGCTTGAGGTCGCCGCCCTCGAGTTCCGCGAAACGCAGCAATTGCAGCGTCTCGGCGACCGGGAACAGCTCGTCGATCTCCATTTGCAGATCGGATGCGATTTCCGGCAAATCGGCCTTGCCGTTGAACGGAGCCGCGGCAACCGCTTCCATGAGGCCGGACATCAGATTGGAGGACACCTGCGGCAGTACGCTGCCGATTCCGAGGCCGGGGAACCGCTCCTGCCGGCCGCCCGCTGCACCCCCCATCGGCCGCGCGGTCATTTCCACGTAGATGCGCTCCACCAGCTCGCGGAAGCTGGGATCGAGGCGATTTCGCGGCTGCGGCAGCGAGACTTTGATCTCGCTCAAGATGCGGCCGGGATTGCTGCCGAACACCAGGATCCGGTCGCACATCAGCACCGCTTCCTCGATGTTGTGAGTGACCAGGATGACGCCCTTGATGGGCATGCGACCTTCCGCCCACAGATCCAGGAAATCGGTGCGCAGAGTCTCCGCCGTCAGCACGTCGAGGGCGGAAAACGGCTCGTCCATGAGCAGAATGTTCGGGTGCACGACCAGCGCACGCGCGAAGCCCACCCGCTGGCGCATGCCGCCGGACAGTTCGCGCGGATAGGCCGACTCGAAACCGTCCAGCCCGATCAGGTCGATGGCGGCCAGGGAGCGCTTGCGGATTTCGGCCCGCGGCATGTGCTGCGCTTCGAGCCCCAGAGCGACGTTCTCGAACACCGTGAGCCAGGGGAACAGCGCGAAGCTCTGGAAGACCATGGCGATCCCGCGCGCCGGTCCCGATACGGGCTGCCCGAGATAGCGGACGCTGCCGGCGCTCGGCTCCGCCAGGCCCGCGATCAGGCGCAGCAGAGTCGATTTTCCCGAACCCGAGCGGCCGAGCAGCCCCACGATCTGCCCCTCGCGCAGCTCCAGATTCATGCCCTCCAGCACCAGCAATTCCTCGCCGTCGGGCTTCGGGAACGCCTTGCGAACGTCGGAACACTGCAGTAATGGAGAGTCGTTCATTGCCGTTCCCGGTCAAGTCATTCGATATTTGCGCTCGGCGTAGTAGTACAGGGGCCGCCAGAACAGCCGGTTGATGGCGACGACGAACAGACTCATCACCCCCACCCCCAGGACGATCTGATGAAAGTTATCGGCAGCCGCGGCGTCGGCGATGTACGAGCCCAAGCCGCGCGCCCTGATCACGGTATGGCCCCAGCTCACCAGCTCGGAGACTTGCGCGGCATTCCACGATCCGCCCGAAGCGGTGATGGCCCCGGTGACGTAAAACGGCAGTACCGCCGGCACCGCCACTTTGCGCCACCACAGCCAGCCGTTGACGCCAAAATTCGCGGCGGCATAGCGCATTTCCGCCGGTATGGTCGACGCGCCGGCGATGATGTTGAACAGGATGTACCACTGCGTACCCAAAATCATCAACGGGCTCAAGTATATATCGGGATTCAGCTTCCACACGACGATGCCGTACACGGCGATGGGAAACAGCAGATTCGCGGGAAACGCCGCCATGAATTGAGCGATCGGCTGGACGATTTGCGCCGCGCGCGGCCGCATCCCGACCCAGATTCCGATCGGCACCCAGACGACGCTCGCCAATGCGATCAGGATGAACACTCGCAGCATGGTGATGACGGCGAGGCCGCAGACGTGCAATGCCTCGCGCAGCGGCGTATTGGTGATGAGCACGGCGACGATGTGCCACAGCCCGAGCACCACGGCCACGACGATCAGCGACACCCACAGCAGATCCAGGCTGCGCTTCGGCCGCTCCGCAGGCATCTGCACCGCCGGTGCGTCGCGGCGCTGCACCGCTCGACTGGTCCACAGCACTGCGGAGTGAAACGCCACGGTCGCCGCCTGGACGATGCGCGAGCGGCGCATCATGGTGAGCGCCCACGAGTCCGGCACCCGCTCGCCGGGTTCCTGCTCGACCCGAAAGCGATCGACCCAGGCGACCAGGGGACGGAACAGCAGCTGATCGTAGAGCAGTATGACGATCAGCATGGTGAGGATCGCCCAGCCGATGGCGATGAGATTTTTCTGTTCGATGGCAAGCGCGATGTACGAGCCCACGCCGGGCAGGGCGACCGCCGAATGCCCCACGCTGATCGATTCGGAGGCCACCACGAAGAACCACCCGCCGGACATCGACAACATCATGTTCCAGACCAGAGCCGGCATGGCGAACGGAACCTCCAGCTGCCAAAAGCGCATCCAGGCCGACAGCTGAAACGACTCGGCCGCCTCGGTGAGCTCCGTCGGCACCGTGCGCAGCGATTGGTAGAAGCTGAACGCCATGTTCCAGGCCTGACTGGTGAATATGGCGAAGATGGCCGCGAATTCCGCACCGAGCACGCGTCCGGGCGCCAGCGACAGGAAGAACACGCTTGTAATGGAAATGAAACCTAGAATCGGCACCGATTGCAGAATGTCCAGGATGGGCACCAGGAGCCTCCCGGCGCGCTCGCTCTTCGCCGCCCAGGTCGCATAAGTCAGGGTGAAAACCAGCGAGAAGAACAGCGCCGCCAGCATGCGGAAAGTGGTTCGCGCGGCGTATTCCGGCAAATGCACGGGGTCGAGCGACAGCGGCACGACCTCGAGCTGCGTCAGCGGCGCGAACAGGCCCCGCGCGGTCTCGCCCAGAAACGCGATCAAGCCCATCACCACGATGAACGCCAATATGTCCCAGCGCGACGCCAATTCCCGCAAGAAAGACATACGGCTCGAAACGCTTCATCGGCGCATTCTCGCAGGACAGACATTGAAGTAGCTAGTAGGGTATTGAGTTTCGGGACCTTCGCACGCGGCGTATTTCGGGAACGAAACCATGCGAGACAATGTTGCCGGGGACTCGCCGGGGAGAATCGACGCGGTACAAACGCGCTTCAGAATCCTGGGCGCGATCAGCTTCTCGCACTTTCTCAACGACATGATTCAATCTCTGATCGTTGCGATCTATCCTCTGCTGAAGAGCGGGTTTCGCTTGAGTTTCGTACAGATCGGCGCAATCACCCTGACCTACCAGATCTGTGCGTCGGTGCTGCAGCCGCTCATCGGCGCGTACACCGACAAGCACCCCAAACCTCATTCGCTGAGCGCGGGCATGGGCTTCACGCTGATCGGCCTGGTGACATTGGCGCTGGCTCCGAATTACTCGTCGGTTCTTGCGGCGGCTGCATTCGTGGGCGTCGGCTCCGCGATTTTTCACCCCGAGTCCTCGCGCATCGCGCGCCTCGCCTCCGGCGGCCGCCACGGTTTGGCGCAGTCGATATTCCAGGTCGGCGGCAGCGCGGGCAGCGCGCTCGGGCCGCTGCTCGCCGCCTGGATCATCATGCCGAACGGGCAGGGAAGCCTGGCATGGTTCGCGCCGGCCGCCATCCTCGCGATCGCGGTGCTGTGGAACGTGAGCGCCTGGTACAAGATCCGCCATCTCGACGGCTCCGGCCGCTCCAGGCCGCGCACGCCGGCGTCGAATCCCGCCTCACCGCGCCGCGTCGCCTGGTCACTGAGCATCCTGCTCGTGCTCATCTTCTCGAAATACTTCTACCTGGCCAGCATCACGAGCTACTACAGCTTCTACTTGATCGAAAAGTTTCATCTGCCGGTACGTTCGGCGCAGATGTATCTGTTCGTATTCTTGTTCGCGGTCGCGCTCGGCGGCCTGATCGGCGGCCCCGCCGGCGACCGCGTGGGGCGCAAGCGCGTCATCTGGTTTTCCATTCTCGGCGTTGCGCCCTTTACAATGGCGCTCCCCTACGTCGGCTTGATGTGGACTGGAATCTTGAGCTTCCTCATCGGACTGATACTGGCGTCGGCCTTCTCGGCGATCCTGGTGTTCGCGCAGGAGCTCGTGCCCGGAAAGGTCGGCGCGGTCTCGGGACTGTTCTTCGGCTTTGCGTTCGGCATGGGCGGCATCGGCGCTGCGGTGCTGGGAGGCGTGGCGGACCGGCACGGCATCGAGTTCGTGTACCGCCTGTGCGCGTATTTGCCGCTGCTCGGGATGACAGCTGCGCTGCTGCCCAATGTTGATCGGCGCACGATTCGGAACGGCGTCGCGTGACTCACCATCTCGTCGTGCTCGTCGGACAGTATGGCTTGCTGATCGTCGGCGTGAACGTGCTGCTCGATCAAATCGGCCTGCCCGTTCCCGCGGTACCGACGCTCGTCGTCGCCGGTGCGATTGCCGCGAACGGCGATCTGGCCGTGGGCCCCCTGTTTTTGCTGTCCGTGGGCGCCTGTCTGGCGGCCGACTGCGGCTGGTATCTGGTGGGACAGATCTACGGGATCCGGGTGCTGAAGACGCTTTGCCGCATTTCGCTGGAGCCCGATTCGTGCGTCAGTCAAACGCAGTCGCGCTTCGAGCTTTGGGGCATCAAATCGCTCGTCATCGCCAAATTCGTGCCGGGCCTCTCCATCATCGCCCCTCCCCTGGCCGGCGCCCTGCGCATCGGCTGGGCGAAGTTCATCGCCCTCTCCGCGGTGAGCGCGGCGCTCTGGTCGGGCGGCGGACTTGCGGCCGGCATGCTGTTCAAGTCGCAGGTCGATGCGCTGCTCGCGCATCTCGATCGCATCGGCGGCCTCGCCGGATTGATCATTGCGGGGCTTCTGGCGGCGTACATCGCATTCAAATGGTGGGAGCGCGCGCGCTTTTTAGCGGCCCTGCGCATGGCGCGGATCAGCGTTTCGGATCTGTACGAGCTCATGCAAGCCGGCGCCGCACCCGTCATCGTCGACGTGCGCTCCTCCACGGCCCGTGCGCTCGAGCCGCGCTGGATACCGGGGGCGATTCACGTCCCCATCGACGCCGTCGGCCGGCATGTCGGCGCCCTGCCCCGCGATCGGGACATCATTCTCTATTGCACCTGTCCGAACGAGGCCTCGGCGGCCCGCGTCGCCAGGATACTTTTGAACCACGGGTTCAAGAGGGTGCGGCCTCTGCACGGCGGGCTCGACGCCTGGATTGCCGCCGGATACTCGGTCGAAACCTCGAGTGGCACATAAGGCCGGCGGCGCCGTTGCGGGCGAGTCCGCGCCGTATCAGGAGAATGCCTGAATTCCGGTCTGCGCCCTTCCCAGGATGAGGGCGTGAATGTCGTGCGTGCCCTCGTAGGTATTCACCACTTCGAGATTCACCAGGTGGCGAATCACGCCGAATTCATCCGATATGCCGTTGCCGCCCAGCATGTCGCGCGCCGCGCGCGCAACGTCGAGCGCCTTACCGCAGGAGTTGCGCTTGAGCATGGAGGTGATCTCGACGGCGGCGATGCCCTGATCCTTCATGCGGCCCAGCCGCAGGCAGGCTTGCAGCGCCAGCGTGATTTCGGTCTGCATGTCGACCAGCTTCTTTTGAATGAGCTGATTGGCGGCCAGCGGGCGGCCGAATTGCTTGCGGTCGAGCACGTATTGGCGCGCGACGTGCCAGCAGCTCTCGGCCGCGCCCAGCGCGCCCCACGAAATGCCGTAGCGCGCAGAATCGAGGCAGGTGAACGGACCTTTCAGGCCGCTGGCGCCCGGCAGCAGGTTGGCCTGAGGCACGAAGACATCGTCCATCACGATCTGCCCGGTGGTCGAAGCACGCAAGCCGACCTTGCCGTGCAGCGGCGGGGCCGACAGGCCCTTCCAGCCCTTTTCGAGAATGAATCCGCGAATCGCCTCATCATCGGTCTTCGCCCACACGATGAAGACATCCGCGAAGGGGCTGTTGGAGATCCACGTCTTGGAGCCGGTCAGACGGAATCCGCCGTTCTCGGTGCGTGCCCGCGTGACCATGCCGCCGGGATCGGAGCCATGATCGGGCTCGGTCAAGCCGAAGCAGCCGATCGACTCGCCGCGCGCCAGCGCCGGCAGGTAGCGCCGCTTTTGCTCCTCGCTGCCGAAGGTGAAGATCGGCAGCATGACCAGCGAGGATTGCACGCTCATCATGGATCGATATCCCGAATCCACGCGCTCGATCTCCCGCGCGATGAGCCCGTAGCTGACGTAGTTGAGTCCCCCGCCGCCGAATTCCTCGGGAATCGTCGCGCCGAGCAGCCCCAGACCGCCCATTTCGCGGAATATCGACGGATCGGCAAGCTCTTTGCGAAAAGCCTCGACGATGCGCGGCGCGAGGCGTCCCTGCGCATATTCGCGCGCGGCATCGCGCAGCATTTTCTCCTCCATCGTCAATTGCTCTTCGAGCAGCAGCGGATCGTCCCAATGAAAGCTCACGCGCGCCATGTTCCAAGCCCTTCAGGTTCCCTCGATCGCGCGAGCATCGCATAATCGCGGGCCAGTGTCCCCCCGGAGCACCGATGAACCACGCCCTCTCGCACGTCACCGTTCTGGATCTGTCCCGCATCCTGGCCGGGCCTTGGGCCGGGCAGGTGCTCATCTGCCCGGTCCCGAAGGGTTGGCCGGGAGAGCGACGTCTGCGGTGTTGCGCGGCTCGGCCATGGCGATTACCACGGCCTGCGCCGCGCGCCTTGCATCCGCTCGCGCTCCCAGCCAACGCGGCTCACGCGGATTACTCAGACAGGCTCCTGGGCCCGGCGCGGCGCGGCGCCGCCTCGCGCACCCCGTCGATTGCCAGCTGCTTCTCGATTCGCCGGTCGGGCACGAGCCACAGGATGGCTACGAAAAGATAAACCGCCTGCGAGATGCGCGGCGACCAGAACGCCGCAGCGATGCCGGCCACGTACAGGACCGGCGACAGCTTGCCCTTCCAATCCGCGCCGATCGCCCTTTTCAGCAGCGATTCGCTGCCTTGTGAGGCGATGATGAGTTGCTGCAGTATCCAATAGGCAATCGCGGCCATGAGCAGCACCACACCGTACAATGCCGATGGCGCCGCAGCGTATGGTGTTCTCCCCATCCACGCGGTAGTCATCGGGAACAGCGACAGCCAGAACAACAGATGCAGATTGCCCCAGAGTATCGGCCCGCTCACCCGCTCGCAGGTATGCAGCATGTGATGGTGATTGTTCCAATAGATGCCGACGTAGAGGAAGCTCAACACATAGCTCAAGAACACGGACGTCAACGGCTACAGCGCGGCAACCGTGTCGCCGTGCGGAACCTTGAGCTCCAGCACCATGATGGTGATGATGATGGCGATGACGCCGTCGCTGAACGCCTCCAGCCGGCTGTTGTTCATTTGGCCGCCATGCGGCATCCTGAGTGGATGAAAGCGCGCATGATGCTAGCTTACCTTACGGCGCTCGCCGCCTCGACGCTCGCCTGCGCGCAGGCGGTCCCGGCATCCGCCGCGGGGCCGTTGCCGCCGACCAGCGAAAAGACCTTGTGACCTACACCCTGGAAACCACCAGTCCGGGCGGACACGATCGAGAGCGTTGAGTTCACTTATCGTCTGATCAAGGCGATGGGACGTGCAAAATGAAGCAAGTCGACGAGCCGGCACGTAGCGTCGATGTGGTCGCCGAGACCGACGTGCTGGTGGTCGGCAGCGGGCCTGGCGGCCTCGCGGCCGCGCTGTCGGCCGCGCGCGCCGGCGCTCACACCACATTGCTCGAGCGCAATGGATGCTTCGGCGGCAATATCACCCAGGTCGGGGTGGAGGGCTTCGCCTGGTATCGCCACGCGGGCACGGTCGACAGCGAAGGCATCGGCATCGAGTTCGAACAGCGCGCAAAGGCGATGGGCGCAGCGATGCCGGAACCCCAGTCGATCAGCTACGCCCTGGACGCGGAGATGTTCAAGTACGTCGCCGACGTGCTGGTTCAGGAGGCCAAGGTTCAGCCCATGCTGCACCGCCAATTCGTGGCCCCCATCCTCAGCGACGGCGCGATCCGGGGCGTGATCACCGAAAGCAAGTCGGGGCGCGAAGCGATTCTCGCCAAGCGCGTCATCGATGCCACCGGCGATGCCGATGTCGCGGCGCGGGCCGGCGCACCGACGCGCAAGACGCCGCGGGAACAGATGATGGCGGCATCGGTGATGTTTTCGATGGCGGGAGTCAACAAGCAGCGATTCATCGAACAGGTGAAGGCGGACCCGCAGAGCTACAAGGATTGGACCGGCAACGGAGAGTGGGATATTCGAAACCTCCGGCAAAGAGGACGATTTGTTCTCGCCGTTCCTGCGCAAACCGTTCAAGCAGGCGGTGGCCGCCGGCATCATCCCCGCCGCTCTCAGCACCATCGCCGGCACGTGGGGCGGCATTTCCGACCAGGGCGATCTGACGTACCTGAATCTCGTGCATTTGCCGCAAATCGACGGTACCGACGCCCGCGACCTGACGGCCGGGGAAATCGAGGGCCGGCGTCAGGCCATCATGGCCGTCGAAGCGCTGCGGCATTTCATGCCGGGATGTGAAAACGCGAAACTGCGCAATTTCGGCATGACGCTCGGCGTGCGCGACACGCGCAAAATCGACGCGCTGTACAACCTGACGGACGCCGATGTGCGGCAGCAGGGGCGATTCGAGGATTCCATCGGCATATTTCCGGAATTCGTGGACGGCTACGGCGTTCTTCTGCTGCCGACCACCGGCCGCTATTTTCACGTGCCCTACCGCTCGCTGGTGCCGAAAGCAGTCTCCGGACTGATCGTCGCCGGCCGCTGTATCGGAGGCGATAAGATCTCGCATGCGGCGACCCGCAACATGATGTGCTGCGCGGTCAGCGGCCAGGGCGCGGGCGTCGCTGCGGCGGTCTCGGTGCAGACCGGACAGGGCTTCGAGCGCCTCGATGTGCGCCGTGTGCAAACCGAACTCAAGCGCCAGGGCGCGCGCATCGGCTGATACCCAGCATGCCCATCCTCTGCGGTCACCCGGTTATCAAAGCGGCTTCGGCAACGAGTTCGCGAGCGAGGCGCTGCCGGGGGCGCTGCCGCGCGGGCAAAACTCCCCGCAGCATTGCCCGTACGGGCTTTACGCAGAACAGCTGTCGGGAACCGCGTTTAGCGCCCCGCGTTCCGCGAATCGGCGAACCTGGCTGTACCGCATTCGGCCGTCGGTGCTGCACGGGCCCTTCCAGCCGCTTGCACTCGATGCGTTCGCCGACCAGGCCTCCGCGGCGCCCCTGGCGCCCAATCAGCTGCGCTGGGATCCGCTGCCGCTGCCCGCCGCGCCGGCTGATTTCCTCGATGGGCTCGTGCCGGTTGCGGGAAACGGCTCGCCTGAAGCGCATTCGGGCTGCGGCATCTATCTGTATGCGGCCAATCAGCCGATGGGCAACCGCTGCTTTTACAGCGCCGACGGCGAGCTGCTGATCGTGCCTCAGTTAGGCGCCGTGACGCTCGATACGGAGCTTGGCCGCATCAGCCTCGAGCCGCAGGAAATCGCCGTCATTCCGCGCGGTCTGCGCTTTCGGGTGGACCTGCCGGCGGGCCCGGCCCGAGGCTATATCTGCGAGAATTTCGGCGCGCCCTTCAAGCTGCCCGATCTCGGGCCGATCGGCTCGAATGGTCTCGCCAACCCGCGCGATTTTTGGGTGCCGGAAGCGCGCTACGAGGATGTCGAAGGCCGGCACGAGCTGACCGCAAAGTTTCTCGGCCGCCTGTGGACGGCGCAGATGGATCATTCGCCGCTCGATGTGGTCGCCTGGCACGGCAACGACGCTCCCTACAAATACGATTTGCGGCGCTTCAATGCGATGGGCTCGATTTCCTACGACCATCCGGATCCGTCGATATTTCTGGTGCTGCACTCGCCGAGCGACACGCCGGGCACCAGCAACCTCGATTTCGTCGTCTTTCCGCCGCGCTGGCTCGCGATGGAGAATACCTTCCGGCCGCCGTGGTTCCACCGCAACGTGGCGAGCGAATACATGGGATTGATCACCGGCATGTACGATGCAAAGAGCACCGGTTTCGTGCCGGGCGGAGCCTCTTTGCACAATTGCATGAGCGGTCACGGGCCCGACGCGGAGACTTTCGAGAAGGCCGTCGCCGCGGACACCTCGAAGCCTCAGCACATCGTCGACACGATGGCGTTCATGTTCGAGAGCCGCACGGTGATCAAGCCGACTCGCGGCGCGCTGACGGGCCGTCCCGCGCTGCAGCCGGATTACGCGGCTTGCTGGCGGGGCCTCAAGAAGCGCTTCGACCCGAGCCGCGCCTGACGCCATGCCGCTCGATGCCACGAATGATCCGCGCTGCTTAAGCTGGGTGTCGAGCGCGAACCGCGCCGACGGAGATTTTCCGATTCAGAATCTGCCCATCGGCGTGTTCCGCCGCCGCGGATCCTTCCGCGGCGTATCGCGGCGGCATCGCGATCGGCGATCAGATCCTCGACCTCGGGGCGCTCGCGGCTGCCGGTGTCATGGGCGGCGATGCGGCCGCGGCGGTGAATGCGGCCGCGCGCTCGACGCTCAATGAACTGATGCAGCTCGGCCCGCAAAGTTGGAGCGCGCTGCGGCGCGCGCTGTTCGAGGGCTTGCTCGAGGGCTCGGCGCAGCAGCCGGCGTTTCAGGCCTGTCTCGTTGCGCAGTCGGAGGCGGAATATTCACTGCCCGCGCAAATCGGCGATTTCACGGATTTCTATTCATCGATCCACCACGCGACGGCCGTCGGGCGCCTGTTCCGTCCGGACAATCCGTTGACCCCGAACTACAAATGGATGCCGATCGGATACCACGGCCGCAGCTCATCGATCGGCGTGTCGGGCCAGAGTTTTCACAGACCTCTGGGACAGCGCCTGCCGGCCGGTCAGCAGCAGCCGGTGGTTGGCCCGAGCGCGCGCTTGGATTACGAACTCGAGCTTGGCGCATTCATCGGCAACGGCAACCCGTCGGGATGCCCGATTCCGATCGCAGAGGCCGAGTCGCACGTATTCGGGCTCTGCCTGCTCAATGATTGGTCGGCCCGGGACATCCAGGCTTGGGAGTACCAGCCGTTGGGCCCGTTTCTGGCCAAGAATTTCGCCACCACCCTCTCGCCCTGGGTCGTATCGCTGCAGGCGCTGGCGCCGTTTCGCGTTCCGTCCGCGCGCGGTCCGCACGATCCGGAACCGCTCGGTTATCTCGCCGGCGAGTCGAACGCCGCTGCGGGCGGCATGGATATCCGCCTCGAAGCGCTTCTGCAGACCGCAGCGATGCAGGAGCGCCATGAGCCGCCGCAGCGGCTCTCATGTACGAGCTTTCGCCACTCCTACTGGACGGTAGCGCAGCTTGTGGCACATCACACGATCAATGGCTGCAATCTGCGCGCGGGAGATTTGCTGGGCACGGGTACCCAATCAGGACCGGCTCCCGACGAGGCCGGCTCGCTGCTGGAATTGAGCTCGGGCGGGAAGCGCGCGATTCGCGTCGGGTCAACGGAGGAGCGGGTGTTTCTGGAGGACGGGGATACGGTGATATTTCGAGCGTGGTGTGCGCATCCCGGCGCTGCCAGGATCGGTTTCGGCGAAGTGCGCGGCCAGGTCCTGCCGGCGGAATTGAACATCGGCCGGCACGGCTGAAATCAGGAGGATATTTGCGCATCTCAAAGGGTTTATGCGCCGGGTCTTTGCAGCGCGCTGTGCTGCGCCTCGATCGGCGCGGCGGGCGCCGCCGATCGCGTGCATGTATTGAACGTCTTCGCGTGGGCGGAGTACTTCCCGCCTCCGCTCATCGCCCAATTCGAGGCCCAGTCGGGCATTCACGTGAACTACTCCGTGCTCGACTCCCCGGAGATGGCGGAAACCATCCTGTCGGCGGGCAGTTCCAATTACGACCTGGTCACGATGAATGCGGCGCCCGAGCTCGGCCGGGAAATCCCCAAAGGCTTTTGGAAGGTGCTCGATTGGACGCGCATTCCCAATGCCCGCAACGCGGATCCGAAGATCATGCAGCTGTTGAGCACGGTCGATCCGCACAATCAGCACGCCGTGCCGTGGATGTGGGGCACCACCGGGCTGATCTACGACCGCGACAGAATCAAAGCCATCATGCCGAACGCGCCGATCGACAGCCTCGACATGATCCTGAAGAAAAGCGTGGCCGCCAAATTCGCCCCCTGCGGGATCGGCCTGATCGACTCGTGGGGAGACATTCTGCCGATGGTGGCCCGCTACCTCGGGCAGCCGGCGCTGTCATCCGACCCGGCGCAGCTCGCCGCGGTGCTGGCCAAGCTCGATGAGATCAAACCGTATCTTCGCCGCATTTCCACCTCCGGCTACTACCAGCAGCTGGCCGAAGGCGAGCTGTGCCTGGCCATCGGCTATTCCGGCGACGCATTGATCGCGCGCAGGATGGTGAACGAGTCCCACGGCAGCAGACAGATCGACTACTCCTTCGCGCGCGAGATGGTGCCGTTCTACATCGACAGCATGGTGATCCCGGCGGACTCGCCCAACTTCGCGGGGGCGCTCGCATTCATCGATTTCGTGATGCGCCCCGAGGCGTCGGCGTCGGTCACGCGCTTCATCGGATTCGCCACGGCGAATGCCGCGGCGCTTCCGTTCCTCGAACCGGCGGTGCGCGACAACACCGTGATCTACCCCCCGGCCAAGGTGCGCGAGCGTTTCGAGCTGCAGAAGATCTACGGCGCGGAGGAAATGCGCGCCTTCTCGCGGGCCTGGCTGCAGTTCAAGTCCTGCCTGTAGCCGGGGGCCTGGCGAGGGCGGAGTCGCGAGCTCGCGATACCGCGCGGCCGCACCTCAATTGATCGATCCGAGCGACTTTGAAACGCCGACGAAAAAGCCGCGCCGCGGTCCGTATTGCGGCGCGCCGACGCCGACGCCGGTGCCGTTGCGGATCTCATAGACCTTGTCGAATACGTTGATGACATCGAAGCGCAGGCTGAGCGTGCCGTCGCCGGGGAGCCTGAACACATGCGATACGCCGGTGTTGACCTGCGTGTAGTACGGCAGGTGTTCGCCGTTCGGAATGTCGGTGCCGCCGTAGCCGTTGGTCACGCCCGGCGGCAATTCCAGATCCGCGCGCAAGCCGGAGCCGAGCAGCAAATCCATGCTGAAACGAGTGTCGTGCCACAGATAGGAGATGCCGCCCGAGGCGGTGTGCTGCTGCTCATGATCCAGATGGATGTAGTTGTTGGCGATGTAGTCGAGATCCGTCGGCGCGAAATTGAACTGCGCCGAATCGATGTGCTTGCCCTTGGCGCTCTGCACGGCCAGATTGAGGTAGGCGTTGAAAGCTCCGGTCGTGTAGTTGGCCGTGAACTCGACGCCGTACTGCTTGCCGTACCGGTAATTGAACGGCGTCAGGATGATGGGCGCGCCGAACTGGCCCTCGTCGATCAGATTGCGCGATTGCTTGTAGTAGGTGTCGAGGCCGATCGGTGAGCTCACGGCGTGACCTTCTGCTGCACGCCGAGGTCGTAGTAATTCGCCCGTTCGGCCTGCGGCGGTGTGGCTGCGTGGGTGAGCGGCGGCGAGGTCGTGTTCGCGAACATGGCGATGTCCTTGCCGCCGACGAGTTCGAACGGCGGCGGCGAGAGGTAGCGCGAATAGCCGGCGTGCAGGGTCGTGTCCGGCAGCACCTGCCAGACGACATTGAGGCGCGGGCTCGCCTGGCTCGCGCTGGTGTAGGCGGTGAAGTGGTCGAAGCGCAGGCCGTAGTTGACGGTGAAGGTGGGCTACGAGCTTCCACTCGTCCTGCAGATAGAGCGCTCTCGATCCACTCGGTCTCGGAGCCGTTGTCGACGATGGAGACCGGCGACATCGCTCGATCGGCATGCCGGTATCGTCGGTCAGCAGCACCTGGGAGGTGGTGTCGCTGATGGAATGGTCGGTCTGCAGGAAAAGCCCGCCGCGCAGCGTGTGGGCGTCGTTGAGCTGGTAGGACGCCGTCGCTCTGCGCCGGCGTAGGCGACGTCCTGCTTGTAGGCGTTCTGCGCGATGCCGTTGAACAGCAGATCGCCCAGGGGATCGGGGTAGAAGGTCAGGCTCGAGTAGCGGGCGATGAGCGAGGTCTGCACGTCGAGCGCGCCCGCGAATGCTGCCAGCTCAGCGCGCCGAACTGCGGTGACCTCGCGCTGGTTTTCGTTGAGGTCCTGGCTCGGAAACGTCGTTGACCCCGTCGACCGTCAGCCCGAGGACGGGCTGCTGCGCCGTCCAGATTCGGAATCTGGAACTTGCCGTCCGAGACTGCCGAGCATGAGCGCCACGCGGTTCTCCTCATCCAGGATGTCCTCGAAGTAGCCGAAGCCGTGATACTGGGTCGTGTGGTCGTGGAGCGGATTGGAGCTGCCGTCCGGCGATTCGATGCCGAGATCGTTGCGCAGAAAGTCGCCCGAGACGAAATAGCTGAAGGATCCCGCGCCGCCGCCGTAGTTGAAGCTCGGCTCGATCGTCGCCGTGGCTGCCGCCGTACAGGGACACCGAGCCGCCCGGGCGCCTGCAGCCCGCTCTTGGTCGTCAGGTCGATGATGCCGGCGGTGCGCAGGCCGTATTCCGCCGGCAGCGCGCCGGTGATGAGTTTCATCGAGGAAATCAGCCGCGGATCCAGCGTCTGGCCGAAGACGCTGATGCCTTCCGGCAGGATGATGCCGTTCAGGCGGTATTGCAGGCCGTTGTGCTCGCCGCGGATGTGAAACTGGCCGAAGGAATCCTGCGCCACCTCCGGCGCCTGCAGGATCGACCTGATTGAGCAGCGTGTTGTCGCCGCCGGGCGTCGCCGCGATGGCCGCGGCGTCGATGGTGTAGGTCGATGCGCCGGTCTGGGTCTGGATGTGCGAGCGCGCTTCGTCCAAGCGCTGCGCCGTCACCACGATCGCCGGCAGCGCCGGATTTGATCAGGCCGATGCGACGAAGCCGTCAGCCGCTTGCGCGCGCGCCGTCGCAATGACGGCCGAGGCATGAGAAGAGGAAAGCGGCAGCGGCAAAACGCTGCAGCGCAGAGTGAAAATCCCGATCATCAAAATGACTCCGCAAAGCTGAATGGACTTAGGGCCGCTGCCGATCGCTCGGGCGGCTCATCGCTGCAGGCAACGATCAGCTGAGGGAGGGTGGTCCGCGGCTGCGCGGCCTGGGGATTGCGGCGGCCGCGGCGTCGATTCGGGGTTCGGGGCTGCGCTCGGCCTCGGCGCGGACGAGCAGCGGAAGACGGAACGAATGGCTGAAAGCAGGGGTCGCAACCTGCGCATACATGGGGCACAGCGCACACGTGCTGTGGGTCGCAACGCCCGGGTCGACGCGCAGATCGAGGCCTTGATCGGCGGAAAAATGACTCAGTTCGTGAACGACGGCGGCCTGCTGTGCACCGATCAGCAGCAGCACGAGGCACAGTGCCCGGTGCACGTGTCTCATGCGATCGGATGTCTTCGCGCGCCAGAACATGTGCAAAAGCTACCAGAATCAGGCGACCATTGCAGTATTCATCGTCTGGCGATTTGAGGACCGGATTTGCACAAAGTGACTCGGCGCACGTTTATTGCCGCAATCAGCGCGGCCACGGTGATTCCTGCGGCGCTGCGCCCCGCCGCCGCCGCGCCCGAGCGCACGGCGCCTGCGCCAACGCCCGCGGCCGCGGCCGCGGCCGGCTGCTCCGGCTACCGCTTCTTCGACGCCGCCGAGGCAAGGTTCATCGAGGCCGCCTGCGAGCGGCTGATTCCCGCCGATGACACCGGCCCGGGTGCGCTGGACGCGCGGGTTCCCCATTATTTGGATGAGCAACTCCGCGGCGCCTGGGGCGCCGGTGAACGGCCGTACCGCAGCGGGCCTTGGCAACCGGGATCTCCGTCGCAGCAGCAGCGGCTGTCGTGCGCGCCGGCGGAACTGTTCCGCAAAGGCTTGAGGGCGATCATCCGCGGCTTCGACACGCGCGGCACGGCGTTCGAGGCGCTCAGCTCCGCTGCGCAGCACGCGTACCTTAAGACCCTCGAAGCGGGCGCCGCGAATCTGGACGGCGTACCGTCCGGGATGTTCTTCGACATGCTGCTCCGAATGACGACGGAAGGCTTCTTCAGCCATCCGCAGCACGGCGCCGGCCGCGATGTGGTGGCGTGGCGCATGGCCGGCTTCCCCGGCGCCTGCGCAGTCACCCGCGCATCGAGCGGCCGCGAAGGCACCCGACCCTCGCGGGCGTTCGCTTGCACTTAGGTCTGCTTCTGGTTTAGTTTGCCTTCGATGAAACTGCGAACCCGAGTCGAAGGCGGCGGCACGCCCCGGACCGAACGCTGGGGAGTCGACAGCGAATACGGCCGATTGCGCGACGTACTGGTCGGGCCCATCGATCATTTCAGCTGGCAGGTGGGCAACGCCGTCGCGCAGCGCGCCGAACGCGTCGGCTTGCAGTTCGATTTCAATGTCGCCCGCGCGCAGTACGGCGAAATGCTCGATGCATACCGGCAGGCGGATGTGGCAGTCCATGTATTGCCGGCGGAACCTGCTCTGCCGTACCAGATCTTCGCGCGGGACAGCAGCGCCATGACCCCGTGGGGCGCGGTGATCATGCAGCCTCAAAAGGCGTACCGCCGCGGCGAGTATGCCGCGTGCCTGCAATTTTATCTCGATGCCGGCATTCCAATTTACGATCTCATCACCGCCGGCAACGCCGAAGGCGGCGATTTCATGGTGCTCAAGCCGGGGGTCGCAATTTGCGGATTCTCCGGCGAGCGGTCCATCGAGCCCGCGGTGCGCCAGCTTGAGTCGTGGTTCGCGGCCGAGGGCTGGGAGATGCACACCTACGAATTCGATTCGCATTTTCTGCACCTGGACGTGCAGATGGGAATGATCGCCGAGGGACTTGCGGTGGTGTGCGTCGAAGCCGTCGAGCCTGAGCTGGTCGCATGGCTGCGCGCGAAGGGGATCCGCGCGATCCCCATCTCCTACGGCGACGCCATGCAATTGGGAAGCAACGTCGTGGCGCTGGGCGCCGGCCGGGTGCTGGTTCCCGCTTCCAGCAAAAACCTCATTGCCGCCTGCCGCGCCGAAGGCCTCACGGTCTACGACCCGGATGTGTCGATGATCGGCAACGGCGGCGGGGCGGTGCATTGCATGTGCCAGGCACTGAAGCGCGATCGTGCCGCAGCGGCATGATGCCGCGCGGCGCATCCTCCTCAAGGGCGCGGCCGCCGCGGCGGGCGTAGCGGCCGTTCGCGGGCGAGCGCTCGCCGGCTCGAGCCAGCCGCCGAGCGGGGCGGTGAACCGGATGCTGCAACTGGCCGAACTCAGCGCCGTCGAGGCGGTCGCCCGAATGTCGCGCGGCGAGCTGAGCGCCGAACGCTATGCGCAGGCGCTGCTCGCACGATGCGAGGCGGAGCGCGCGCTCAATGCATTCATCACGCTCGAACCCGAGCGGGTGCTCGAGGATGCGCGCGCCCGCGATCGCGAGCGGCAGGCCGGCGCCCGGCCCGGTCCGCTCTTCGGCCTGAGTGTTCCGGTCAAAGACAGCGTCAATACGCGCGACTACCCGACCACCGGCGGCACGCCGGCGCTGCGCCGCTTTCGACCGCGGGAAGACGCGCCGGTGGTCAGCGCACTGAAGGCAGCCGGCGCGATCGTGCTTGGCAAAACCAACCTGCACGAGCTCTCCTACGGCTGGACCAGCAACAACCGCGCGTATGGTGCCGTCCACAATCCCTATGATCCGACGCGCATACCGGGCGGCAGCAGCGGCGGCACCGCGGCGGCGATCGCGGCGCGGCTGGCGCCGCTCGGGGTGGCCGAGGATACCGAAGGCTCGATTCGCGTGCCCGCCGCGTTCTGCGGCATCATGGGGTTCAGGCCGACCACGGGGCGCTACTCGACCCTCGGGTGCGTGCCGATCTCGCCGCTGTTCGACCAGGTCGGACCGCACGCGCGCTCCGTTGCCGATCTGGCCCTGTTCGATGCGGCGGTCGCCCCTGATTCGCGCCCGCTCGACGGCACCCCGCTGCGCGGCGTGCGTCTGGGCATCGTTCGCGACTACTGGTTCGAGGATCTCGACGCAGAGGTCGAACGCATCGCGGAGCGCGCCCTGGCGCGGCTCCAGGACGCGGGCGCGCAGCTGATCGAGACCCGCCTGCCCGGCGTTGCGCAACTGATCGGTCTGACGACCTACCAGGTGCAAAATCACGATGTTCGTCTGGCCCTGGCACGCTATTTGAAGGAATACGGCGCCGGCCTCACGCTCGAGCAGCTGCTCGAGCGCGCAAGTCCGGACATCCGGGCGCTGTTTCGCAGCGATGTGCTGCCGGGGGGCGTGAATTTCGTGTCCGAGGCGCAATACCAAGCCGCGCAGGATCAATACCTGCCGGCGCTGCGCCGGCTGTATCGGGAATACTTCGCGCGCAGCGGCGTCGCGGCCATGGTGTTTCCGGCCGTGCGAGTCGCGGCGCCGCGCATCGGCGAGGAGACCACTCTTCTCATTCGCGGCCGGCCCGTACCCTTCGACGCGGCCGTTGCGCGCAATATCGCGCCCGGCAGCACGGCCGGAATACCCGGCTTGGTGCTCCCCGCCGGACTGACGGAGGGCGGCCTGCCGGTGGCGCTCGAATTCGATGCGGCCGCGGGCACCGATCGTGCGCTGCTCGCGCTCGGCACGAGTCTCGAACGAGCGCTGGGGTCCCTCCCCGCCCCGGCCGTCCAGGCTGCCACGCCGTGAGACTCGATCGGGTACACTTTCAAAGTGTAAAAAATACAACAAGGAGCGGCAGTCAATGATCAAAGTCAGCATCCTGTACCCGAACAAGCCCGGATCTCGGTTCGATATGAACTACTACCTCGCCCAGCACATGCCGCTGGCCATGCGGCTGCTCGGCAAGGGCCTGCGCAGAACCGAAGTGGATGCGGGTCTGCAAGGAGCGGCTCCGGGTCAGCCGCCGCATTCCACGCGGGCTGTCAATTCCATTTCGACTCCATGGAGGCCTTCCTCGCCGTGTGGGGTCCCGCGGCGGCGGAACTGAGCGCCGACATACCGAAATATACGGATGTGGCGCCGCTCATTCAGTTCAACGAGATCAAGCTCTCCGTGTAGCGCACGCCGCGCCGCGCTGCGTGAGCTTCAATTACAATTGGTTTTAGCGGCCGTCCGGTTTTAGCCGCCATCGAGGCGCGCCGGGCGGGTAGAATCGGCGCATGACAACCACTACGACTTCGGATGCCACCATGGCGGTGTTTCTCGACCTGGAGAACATCGCTCTCGGCGCGCGCGACGCCAATTACCCGAGCTTCGACATCGAGAAGGTGCTCGAGCGCCTGCTGCTCAAGGGCCACATCGTCGTCAAGAAGGCCTACTGCGACTTCGACCGCTACAAGGAATTCAAGCGCGGCCTGCACGAGGCGGCCTTCGAGCTCATCGAAATCCCGCACGTGCGGCAGTCCGGCAAGAACTCGGCCGACATCCGCATGGTCGTCGATGCGCTCGACCTGTGCTACACCAAGGGCCACGTCGATACCTTCGTCATCATCAGCGGCGACTCGGATTTCTCGCCGCTGGTCAGCAAGCTGCGCGAGAACGCCAAGACCGTCATCGGCGTCGGCGTCAAGAACTCGACCTCGGACCTGTTTCTCAACAACTGCGACGAATTCATCTACTACGACGATCTGGTGCGCAAGGAGCCCTCCAGGCGCCGCCGCACGGCGACGCGCCGCGGCGCCGCGCGACCGCCGAGCCGCCCGCGGAGAACAAGGGCCCGGATCCCAGCGGATGCGCTCGACCTGGTGGTGGAGACGCTGGAAGCGGTGACCGAGGAGCGCGGCGAGAACGAACCGATCTGGGGCTCGATGATCAAACAGGCCATCAAGCGCCGCCATCCGGGCTTCAACGAGCGCGCCTATGGCTTCCGCTCCTTCAACGATCTGCTGGCCGATGCGCAAAAGCGCGGCCTGCTCACGCTGCGGCCGGACGAGAAATCCGGCGGCTACACGGTGCGGGTCGCGGAGCGGCCGCCGCCCGTCCAAGCCTTGAACTGAACCCAGCCGCCCTCACTGTCTGTCGACTTGGGACACAAGGCTGCGAAACTATGAATGCTCCGCGTCGAAGATCCTGGATGTGGGCCGAAGCCTGCGCGCTTCTCGATGAGGCGGAGCGCAGGCATCGGCGTTTCTTCGAGCTGCTGGCCGCGCCGGCGGCCGGGCCCGTGTGGGAGCCCCCCGCCAATATTTTGCGCGCGGCGCGCGAGGTGCACGTCATGGTGGCGCTGCCCGGCGCGCGGGCCGAGGACGTGGTGGCGCAGATCACGCCCGTCGGGCCTGCTGATCGAAGCCACCGTCCCGCCGCCCGCCTTCGAGGCCGGCGTCGAGGTCGTGCGTCTGGAAATCCCCTACGGCCGGATGCGGCGGCGCATCGATCTGCCGGCCGGCAGCTACACGCTGCTCGAGCATCGCGCTCGATCGCGGCTATCTGTTTCTGCGCCTGACGGGGACACGCCTATGAGCACCGAGGAGAAGCACGCCGGCAGGCATCTGCCCTGCCCGAAGATGTGCTCATCATCCTGCCGGTGCGCGATCTGGTGCTGTTCCCGGGCGTGGTGCTGCCGATCGCGCTCAGCGGCAAGCGCGCGCTCGCCGCGGCGCAGGAAGCCGTGCGCACGCAGCGCCGCGTCGGACTGGTCCTGCAGACCGAGGCGGGCGACGATCCTGCGCCTGAAACAGCTGCATCGGGTCGGCACCGTCGCCTCGATCGTCCGCTTCATCACGGCGGCCGACGGCACGCATCACCTGATCGCCCAGGGCGAGGAGCGATTCACGGTGCTCGATTACGTGAGCCGCGAGCCCTTCCTCGTCGCGCGCATCGAGCCGCACAAGGAAGCCACCGTCATCGACCCGCGAGATCGAAGCGCGCGGGCTCACCTTGCGCGAGCGGGCGATCGAGGCGCTGCAGCTCCTGCCGCAGGCGCCCGGCGGAGCTCGCCAACGCCATTCGCGGCATCGAGTCGATTCCCGCGCTCGCCGACATCGTGGCGAGCTTCATGGACTTGAAGGCCGCGGAGAAACAGGAGATCCTCGCGACCTTCGATCTCAAGGCGCGCCTCGATCGCGTGCTGGCGCTGCTCAACCGGCGCATCGAGGTGCTGAAGGTTTCGCGCCAAATCGACGAGCGCACCCGCGAGGCCTTCGATGAGCGGCAGAAGGAGGCGGTGCTGCGCGAGCGCCTGCGCCAGATCCAGAAGGAGCTCGGCGAAGCCGACGGCACCGGCGCGGAGCTCGAGGACCTGAAGAAGGCCGTCAAGGACGCCGGGATGCCGCCCGAAGCGGAGGAGCAGGCGCAGCGCGAGCTTGCGCGGCTCGAGCGCATGCCCGAAGGCGCCGCCGAGTATTCCATGACGCGCAACCTATCTCGACTGGCTGATCGCCATGCCGTGGTCGAAGACCGACCCCGAGCAGCTCGATATCGAGCGGGCGCGCGCGATCCTCGATGAGGATCACTATGGGCTCGAGAAGGTCAAGCGGCGCATCCTCGAGTTTCTGGCGGTGCGAAAACTGAATCCGCAGGGCCGCAGCCCGATTCTGTGCTTCGTCGGGCCGCCGGGCGTCGGCAAGACCTCGCTCGGCCAGAGCATCGCCAAGGCGCTCGGGCTGAAGTTCCGGCGCGTGAGCCTGGGCGGCGTGCACGACGAGGCCGAGATCCGCGGCCATCGGCGCACCTACATCGGCTCGCTGCCGGGCAACATCGTGCAGGCCATGCGCAAGGCCGGCCGCCGCAATCCCGTGCTCATGCTCGATGAGGTCGACAAGCTCTCGGCGAGCTATCAGGGCGATCCGTTCTCGGCGCTGCTCGAGGTGCTCGATCCGGAGCAGAACAATACCTTCCGCGACAACTATCTCGGCGTGCCCTTCGATCTGTCGAAGGTGCTGTTCATCGGCACCGCCAACGTGCTCGACTCGATTCCCGCGCCGCTGCGCGACCGCATGGAAGTCATCGAGCTCGACCGGCTACACGGAGGAGGAGAAGCTGCAGATCGCGCGGCGCTACCTGCTCACCGCGCCAACTGAAGGCCAACGGCCTGACGGCCGAGCAGGTGCCAGCTCTCCGACGAGGCCCTGCGCCGGGTCATCGCCGACTACACGCGCGAGGCCGGCGTGCGCAGCCTCGAGCGCCAGATCGGCGCGCTGCTGCGCAACGCCGCGGTGGCGATCGCCTCCGGCCGCGCCGCCCGCGTCGCGATCGACGCCGCCGATGTGCCGGGCATATCTGGGCGCCGCGCGCTTCGAGAACGACGTGGCGCTGCGTACCAGCGTGCCGGGCGTGGCCACCGGGCTTGCCTGGACGCCGGCGGGCGGCGACATCCTGTTCATCGAATCGAGCCGCGTAAAGGGCACCGGCAAGCTGATCTTGACCGGCCAGCTCGGCGAGGTCATGAAGGAAAGCGCGCAAGCCGCGGTGACCCTGGTGAAATCGCAGGCGGATCGGCTCGGCATCGATCCCGTCGACGCTCGATAACTGCGATCTGCACATTCACGTGCCGGCGGGCGCCATCCCGAAGGACGGGCCGAGCGCGGGCGTGGCGATGGCGACCTCGCTCGCCTCGCTGCTGACACAGCGCACGGTGCGGGCCGACGTGGCCATGACCGGCGAGATCAGCCTGCGCGGCGTGGTGCTGCCGGTCGGCGGCATCAAGGAAAAATGCGTGGCCGCCGCGCGCGCCGGCATCCGCACGGTGATCCTGCCCGCGCGCAATCGCCGCGATCTCGAGGACATTCCCGGAGAGCGTGCGCAACCGGCTCGAGTTCGTGTGGGCGGAGAAGATCGAGGACGTCCTCGCGCGCGCGCTCGAATCCGTGCCGGTGCATCGAGCCGCTGCATGACCGCAGCGGGCTTGAGAGCCGGACAGGTAGGAGCCTAGGCGAATCCGGCAACTCCGTAGCGGTAATCGCGAATGGCGCGGGCCCCGCATTCGATCCACCATGCGTCCGTGGAACTGTCAGATGCAAAGGAGACGCATATGAAAACCGATGCAGAAATTCGCCGCGACGTGGAGACGGAGCTGCAGTGGGATCCGAGCATCGATGATCGAAAAATCGGCGTGACCGTCGATGACGGCGTCGTCACCCTGATGGGTGAAGTCCCGCACTATTCCGCACGCTGGGCCGCCGAGGACATTACCAAGCGGGTGGGCGGCGTGCGCGCGATCGCCAATGAAATCCAAGTCAAGATCCCTGCGACCGGAATGCGCAGCGATACCGACCTTGCCGAGGCGGCGGCCAACGCGCTGCGCTGGCACGTGTCGACGTGCAGCTCGCAGATCAAGCCCGTCGTCAAGGACGGCTGGATCACCTTGAGCGGGCAGGTGCAGTGGGGATTCCAGAAAACCAGCGCCGAGAATGTGGTGCGTCATTTGCTGGGCGTCAAAGGCGTTTCAAACGACATCCAAGTCGCCAACGCCGTGAAAGCGGCGGACGTGAAGCAGAAGATCGAGGAGGCCTTCAAGCGCCATGCGATGCTGGAAGCGAGCGGCATCGAGGTGAAAGTGGATAGCTCGAAGGTGATTTTGAAGGGCCATGTCCACACGTGGCAGGAACGCGAGGATGCCGCTCGCGCCGCCTGGGCGGCGCCGGGAGTGGTCAACGTGGAAAACCAGCTCTTCCTGCAATGAGGGCGGGCGCCCAATAAACGATGGCGCCCTAAAAACGCCGGGCGCGACGGTCTGCTCAGCTCACCGGGTGCGCATCGCCGCCGAGTTCGGCGAGGGCAGCGAGCAGCGCCTGGGTGTCGACGGGCTTGCCGAGAAAGCGGCAGTGCGGAATGGAGGTCTTCACTGCGCGCATCATCGAGGGCAGATCGCCGCTGAGGAGGATGGCGGGCAGCTCGCGCAGGTGACCCGCCCGTGCCCGCAGCTGTTGCAGCACGTCGAGCCCGGTGAGCGCGCCTTCCAGATGATAGTCCGAAATCAGCACGTCGCCGGGCTGCATGCCGGCCAGCAGGGATTCAGCTTCGGCGATGCTCGCGGCGCTGTGAGTTTCGTAGCCCTCGAGCGACAGGAACAGCTCGGTCGCGGCGCGTACGGAATCGTTGTCTTCGAGCAGCACGACGCGGCAGCGGGTGGCGGTGGCCGCATTCGCCGCATCGCCGTCGGCGCGCGCCGGCTCGGCGGCATCGGGCCGCAGCGCCGGCAGCTCCGAGGATACGCGCTGCTGCGGAACGCGTATGCGAACCCGCGTTCCCTCGCCCGGATGCGAGGCCACCGTGATCGAATAGCCCAGCAGACGCGACACCTCGCGCACGATGGCCAATCCGAGGCCGACCCCGGAGCGCTGCGCCCCTTTGCGGTCCACCTGATAGTACTCGTCGAAAATTCGCTCGAGCTTGTCTGCCGGGATGCCGATGCCCGAATCCTCGACGGCGAGGATCAACGCCTCGGCCTCCGCGCTCAGGGTGATCCGCACGAATCCGCTCTCGGTGTACTTCAGCGCGTTGCCGATGAGATTTTGCAGCAGCTGGGTCAACAGAGTGCGATCGGTGGTTATCACGGCCTGCGTATCCGCGAATTCCAGACGCAAGTTCTTGGCAGCGGCCGCCGGCTCGAATTCTCCGGCAAGATCGATCAGAACCGCGGCCAATCGGACCGGCGCAAGCTGCGGCTCGATGGCGCCCGACTCGAGCCGCGTGACATCGAGGAGGGAATTGAGCATCCTGTTCGCGCCATCGATGGCGAGCTGCTGGCGCAGCAGCAGGTCGCGCACTTCCGGAATCCCTGCCGTCAATCCGAGCATCGAGGCATTGAAGAGGCGGATCGTCTGCAGCGGCTGGCGCAAGTCATGGCTGGCCGTGGCAAGAAACCGGGTTTTGGCCAGGTTCGCGCGGACCGCTTCTTCGCGTGCGGCAATCAGGGCATCGTTGATGGCCCGGCGTTCGGTCATATCGCGAATGGCCGCCGCGACGAATGTCTTGCCGCCGTCGTAGAACGGCGCAAGACGGATGCCCGCCGGGAATTCGGAGCCGTCCGCGCGCCTGGCGAACAAATCGGCCATGCGGGCGCCCATTTCGCGGCTGGTCGGATCGCGCAGATAGCCGAACACGTGGGCGCCATGGCGGATCCGGAATCTCTCGGGCACCAGCATTTCCACTGATTGGCCGACCAATTGCTCGGGTGTATAGCCGAGCAGCGCGCCCGTGGTGGCGTTGGCGAACAGCACGATGCCGCGCGAATCGATGACGATGAGCGCGTCCGGCGAGAATTGCAGCAGGTGCCGAGTGATGGAGCCGAGATCATCCATGGTGCGACTTAGTATAAGGGCTGGGCGCAGGCTACTGCGGCAATTCGCGGCTATACGCACCTGCCCGATGGGATGACCATCCGAAGATGCAAAAGGCGGATTGGACCGGTTCCGAGGCGATTTTGAACCAGTTGATGGAAATCGCCCGCATATCCGCGCTCGCGGAGATGGCCAGCGGGATCGCGCACGAGCTCAACCAGCCGCTCGGCGCCATTGCCACCTTTTCGCAGGCCGGTGTACGCCTCCTGGAGCGGCCGGAGCCGCTGGTGGAGCGGGCCCTCGACGTGTTCCGGCAGATCAACACGGAGGCATTGAGCGCCGGCGAGGGCATCCGCCGCATCCGGGGCCTTTTCGACCATCAGGAGCAGATGCGCGCGCCCTGCGACCTTGGCGAATTGATCGAAGAGCTGCGCCCGGTGCTCACCGTGATCGCGATGCGCATCCAGGCGAACCTCAAGATCGACCTCGAGCCCGCGCTGCCCCTCTTGCTGATCGACCGGCTGCGTATTCAGCACGTACTGTTCGCACTGGTGCAGAACGCCTGCGACGCCTGCGAGCAAGATGGCGACCGGCCGTGCATCACGATCGAGGCGCACGCCGACCGCTACCACGTGGAAACCGCGATCTCGGACTCCGGATCGGGCGTGCCGGACGAGATCCGCGACCAGCTGTTCCGGCCGTTCTTCACCACCAAGCCGCAGGGCACCGGCCTGGGGTTGGCCTCCACCCGCGCGATCGTCGAGGCTCATCAGGGATCCATCGGATTCGAACAGCTGGCCTCCGGCGGCAGCCGCTTCTGGTTCCGTCTGCCTCTCGCCGGTTGACTGCCGACCCGCCAAACGGCGCGCAATCAGGGGCTGCGCGCTCGCGCACGTGGAAGTCCCGATACAAAACGCAGCGCCAATGCCGACAATAGGCATATGCAGATGACGATGACGTTTCGGCACATCGATCGCTCCGGGGCTCTGGAGGCGCGCGCTCGCGAACTCGGGGAGCGGCTGCGGCGCTATCATGGCGGCATTACGCAATGTCATGTGACCGTCGAGGGCGCCGTGGACCATCGCGCCGGCGGCTCGCTTTATCGGGTGAAAATTCACTTGAGCGTGCCGGGCGCGCAGATTCACGCCGACAGCCGGCACCACGACGACACCGCGCACGGCGATGTGTACATTGCGCTGCGCGACGCTTACTCGAGCGCCCGGCGGCAATTGCAGGACCTGCACCGGGATCGCGGCAAATCGAGCCTGGCGAGCCGCGCCCGTATCAGCGATGTGCGCGGCTGAGCGACAGCATGTAGACGGTCAGCGCGGTCCCGACGAACGTGAATAGCCAGAAAACGAAAAACCCGAAGGCGTAGATCATCGGCCGAGCGCCATCAGCGCCGGAGCGAAGTAGTCGTCCAGGCCGAGCGTCAGGGGATCGAAGCAGGCGAACACCACGGCAGTTTCCAGACAAGCGGCGATGAAGGACGTCCAAAGGGCCACGCCGATGCCCTCGCTGAGCCGCGGCCCTGCCGCCCGACGCTCGCTCTCGGTGTCTTGCATTTTGCCATCCTAGCGCACCCCTACGTAGTGTCCACTGTGATACGGGGAAGTACCTATTGGCCTGTGCGCCCCTTCGATGAAGGCTACTCCGATATGACCATCGCGACAGCCGTCTCTTTCGATGCCGATCTCATGCGCCGCTACGATCGCGAAGGTCCGCGCTACACCTCGTATCCCACCGCGCTGCAATTTCGCGAAGGCATCGACGCCGACGACTATGCGCGGGCAGCGTCAGGCAGCCGCGGCGCGCTCGAAAAACTTCCGCTGTCGCTGTACGTGCATATCCCGTTCTGCCACAGCCCGTGCTTCTATTGCGGCTGCAACAAGGTCGTCACGCGGCAGCTCGACCGCGCCGACACCTACGTTCGACACTTGCTTCGCGAGATCACCCAGCGCGGCGCCTATTTCGACCGCGCCCGGGTGGTCGAACAGATGCATTTCGGCGGCGGTACCCCGACGTTCTTGCCCAAGAACCTGCTGACCGAGCTCATTGAGCGGATCGATCATGACTTCAATCTGACCGACGCACCGTCGCGCGACTATTCCATCGAGATCGATCCGCGCGGCGTCGACCGCGGTGATCTTCAGCTGCTGGCCGGCCTCGGCTTCAACCGGGTCAGTTTGGGCGTGCAGGACTTCGACGAAAACGTGCAGCAAGCGGTAAACCGGGTGCAGCCCGCCGCCATCGTGGCGAAGGTGTACGACGCAGCGCGCGAACTGGGCTTTCGCTCCATCAATTTCGACTTGATCTACGGCCTGCCGAGGCAGTCGCTGTCGACGTTCGCCGCCACGCTCGATCGAGTCGTTCAGATGCGGCCGGACCGCCTGGCCGTCTACGGCTACGCGCACATGCCCCGCGTGTTCAAGGCCCAACGGCAGATACACAGCGAGGATCTCCCCAATGCGGCGGAGCGGCTTGCGTTGCTGCAGCTGGCGGTCGACAAATTGTGCGCGGCGGGCTACACATACATCGGAATGGATCATTTCGCGCTGCCCGACGACGGTCTCGCCCTGGCGCAGCAGAACGGCACTTTGCATCGCAGTTTTCAGGGCTATACGACGCACGCGAGCCGGGACCTGGTGAATCTCGGCGTCAGCGCCATCGGTCAGGTCGGCGATCTGTACGTGCAAAACCACAAGACGCTGCAAAATTATCAGAGCGCGATTGCAGCCGGCGTGCTTCCGTGGCATCGCGGCACGCGCATGAGCCTGGACGACATTCTTCGCAAGGACGTCATTCACGAGATCATGTGCCACGGCAGCATCGACGTGGCGGCCGTCGAGCGCCGGCATGGCGTGCGCTTCGACGGCTACTTCGCGCCCGAGCTTGAACGGCTGCGCGCCCTGGAAGCGGATGGTCTGGTGGCGCTCGGCGAGCGCAGCATCCGTCTCACACCGGCGGGGCGGCTCCTGATGCGCACCGTCGCCATGACGTTCGACGCCTACCTTGCCGCCGATTCGCGGCCCGCCGGGATGTCCCGCGTGATCTGACGATTCAGCCGCGCGATGCGCTCGAGCGCAGGCGGATGCGAATCGTAAAACGCCGAGTGGAGCGGATCCGGCGCGAGCGTCGCGGCGTTGTCTCGATAGAGCTTCACGAGGGCGCCGCCCAGTCTGCCGGGCTCGGAATACTGCACGGCGAAATCGTCGGCGGCCCGTTCCTGCCGGCGCGACCACCACGACTCGAGCGGCGTCGCGAAGAACGCAGCGACCGGCACGACCAGCGCGAACAGCAGCAAAGCTGCGGCGGGGGAGCCGGACGGTACGCCCAGCCCGGCGTAGAAGCCGGGCTGCCGCGCCAGCCAGCCGAGCAGTGCGAGCCCGGCGAGCGCCGCGAGCGCCGACACGGCCAGTCGCTGGAGCACATGATGCAGACGGAAATGCCCCAGCTCATGGGCCAGCACCGCCTCGAGTTCCGCCGCATCGATTCGCGCGAGCAGGGTATCGAAGAATACGATGCGCTTGTTGCGCCCGATGCCGGTGAAATAGGCGTTGCCGTGGGCCGTGCGGCGCGAGCCGTCCATCACGAACACGCCGCCGCCCGCCGCGAAGCCGCAGCGCTCGAGCAGCGCCTCGACGCGCTCCCGCAGCGCCGTGTCGGCCAACGGCGAAAATCGATTGAACATGGGAGCGATGAAGCGCGGAGCCGCCCAGGCCAGTCCCAGGCTCGCACCGAGCCAAATGCACCACGCCCACAGCCACCACCATGCTCCCGCTCTGTCCATCAGAGCGAGGGTCGCGAGCACCAGGGGCGCTCCGAGCATGAGGCCCAGCAGCAGTCCCCTGGCGAGGTCGGCGGCGAAGAGCTGCGGTGAAATCCGGTTGAAGCCGAATTGCGCCTCGATGCGAAATGTCCGCCACAGGGCGAGCGGCAAGCGGAGCAGCTGCAGGAACAGAAACACGCTCATGACGAGCAGAGCTCCCCGCCACGGTTCGCTCCAGTTCACGTGCCGCGCGAGCGCGGTGAACGCAGCGAGTCCGCCGCCAATGGTCATCGCCAGCTTGATCAGCGCATCGAGGAGCGCCGACCAGCGTCCGAGCCGCACTCGAGCGATCGCGTAGTCGGCCGCGCGCTGCTGCTCGGCGAGCGTGACCTGGCCGGCAAACGGAGCGGGCACACGCTCGCGATTCGCGCGCACCGCGTCGATTTGCCGGGAGGCAAGCCACAGGCGCGTGGCCGCCTGCGCCGCCACGGCGGCGGCGAACAGCCCGCTTAAGCATTGCATGGCGATCATGGGCGCATGCGCGGGTAGGCTACAATTGCAGTCATATCGACAACATACACACGCCGCTGGAAATCTCCAATGACTTCAATGACCACCGGACAGGCGATCGCCGAATCGCTCATCGCACACGGTGTGGATACGGTGTTCGGCATTCCCGGCGCTCATATGTACGACTTCACCGATGCGCTGGCCCGGCGCCGCGACCGGATTCGCTTCATCACGGTCCGCCACGAACAAGGCGCCGGCTACATGGCGTACGGCTATGCCAAATCCACGGGCCGCGTGGGCGTCTACACGGTGGTACCGGGACCCGGTGTATTGAATTCCGCCGCGGCGCTTTGCACGGCATACGGCGCCACCGCGCCGGTCCTGTGCATCACCGGAAACATCATGTCGCATCTGATCGGGCGGGGCCGCGGACAGCTGCATGAGCTTCCCGACCAGCTCGCGCTGCTGCGCGGGCTCACCAAGTGGTCCGAACGCATCAATCATCCCACCGATGCGCCGCAGGTGATGGCCGAAGCCTTTCGACAGCTGACCAGCGGTCGCATTCGCCCCGTGGCGGTCGAAGCGCCGTGGGACGTGTTCGGCATGAAGGCCGACGTGGCGCCCGGCGCACCGCTTGCCCCGCTCGTGCCGCCGCTGCCCGATCCGGAGGCGATCGGCGCGGCGGCCCGGCTCATCGCGGCGGCCAAGCGCCCGCTCATCAGCGTCGGCGCCGGAGCGCTGCACGCGGGCGAAGAGGTGCTCGAGCTCGCAGCGCTTCTGCAGGCGCCGGTGACCGCCCACCGCAGCGGCAAGGGCATCGTGAGCGACGACTCGCCCTACGCCTTGAATTCGGTCGCCGCGTACGAGTACTGGAAGGACGCGGATCTGCTCATTGGAATCGGCAGCCGCCTGGAGCTGCAGCATTTTCGCTGGCGCTGGCAGCCGCGCAACCTCAAGATCGTGCGCCTCGACATCGATCCCACTGAAATGGTGCGCATCAGACCCGCCGTCGGCATCGTTGCGGATTCCGGCGCCGGCAGCCGCGCGCTGGTGAACGCGCTGCAGCCGCTGGTCGGCGAGCGCGAGTCCCGTGCGGCGGAATTTGCCGCGCTCAGGTCGCGCGCCGCCGCGGCCATTCAGGCCATTCAACCGCAGATGGGATACATCGACGCCATCCGGCAGGTGCTGCCGCGCAGCGGGTTTTACGTCGAGGAGATCTGCCAGGTCGGCTTCACCTCCCGATTCGGGTTTCCCGTGTATGAGCCGCGGCGCTACGTGACCTGCGGCTACCAGGACAACCTCGGCTTCGGGTTCAACACCGCGCTCGGCGTCAAGGTGGCGCATCCGGACAAGGCCGTCGTCGCAGTGACCGGCGACGGGGGATTTCTGTTCGGAAGCCAGGAGCTCGCCACCGCCGTTCAGCAGCGCATCAATCTGGTCACCGTCGTGTTCAACAACCGCAGCTACGGCAACGTGAGGCGCGACCAGCTGCAGCAATACGCCGGCCGACTGATCGGCGCCGATCTCAACAATCCGGACTTCGTGAAATTGGCGCAAAGCTTCGGCGCCATGGGGCTGCGCGCCGACAATCCGCTCGAATTCCGGACTCAGCTGCAGATCGCGATCGATGCGCAAGCCCCGGTCGTCATCGAGGTTCGGCTGGAACCCGGCTCCGAGACCTCGCCGTGGCCGCTCATTCTTCCGGAGCCGCATGCGGGGTAACTTGCGGGCCGCACGGTGTATTGCACCCGCATGACGGCCCCGCGTCCGTTCTGCGAAACGGGGAGCCGATCCGCGATTGCTCGTAGGGTCAACCCCTGCTTCGCTAGCCGCTAGTACCGGGATGCTACCGGTTTTTGCGTATGGATCAGGCTATGCGCCTTCTCTATGCTGCTGTGAATGCAACAAGAAAATCGCACGGGAATGCCGAGTACCACTGCCGACGGCTGTGCACTGCAAAACAAGCTGCTGGCCGCGCTTCCTGAATGCGAATGGAACCGGTTGCGGCGGTACCTCTTGCCGCTTGATGAGCCGGCCGGCAAGACGATCTGCGAACCGAATTCGCAGCTCGAATACGCGTATTTTCCAACCTCGGCGATCATTTCTCTGCTGCACGTGGCGGCCGACGGCGCATCAACCGAGGTCGCCATGATCGGCAACGAGGGCCTCGCAGGGGTCACCTTGGTCATGGGCGGCGGAACCACGACGAACCGCGTCATGGTCCAGAGCAAGGGTCAAATTTACCGGCTGAGAAGCGATGTCCTGAGGGAGGAGTTCGCCCGCGGCGGCGCGCTGCAGCAGCAGCTGCTGCGATTCACCAATGCGCTGCTCACACAGATTTCACAGGCGGCGGTGTGCAACCGGCGCCATTCCATCGACCAGCAGTTGTGCCGCTGGCTGCTGCTCAGCCTCGATCGGCTGGAGTCAGACGAGCTGACGATGACGCACGAAGTGCTCGCCAATACGCTGGGCGTGCGCCGTGAAGGGATCACCGAGGCGGCTCGCAAGCTGCACAACGCCGGCCTCATCAACTACCGGCGCGGGCGCATCACGGTGATCGACCGCCTCGGCGTCGAGGCCTATTGCTGTGAGTGCTACAGCGTGGTGCGCGGCGAGTATGATCGCCTGCCCGGCGCATATGCCTATTCGCTGCACAGCGCACCGCTCGCAGCCCTTGATCGTACCGCGCCCGTCAATGGCGTGCGGCACATCGACCGGTCGCTGGCGGCCATTTGATCCCGCCGCCGGCCACTTGATCCCGCCGCTCGCCGCTTGGGCCGGCCGCTCGCCGCTTGAGCCGTACGATGCGGCGGGTCGCCCTCCGCTACTTCGGCTCGTTGCTCGCAATATAGGTCGCGACGTTGGCGATGTTGTCGGCGCTCAAGGTGACATTCTGAAGCACAACAGGTCAGTTCGGTAGCCCATACAGAGTGCGGGTCATAGACCTTTGAATTCTCAGCAGATGCGCGGCAGCGGATCGTCCTCGAGCTCATCGAGTGCGCGCAGGCCGCCGAAAGCGGTCGCCAAGATCACCTGCGGCGAACCCTCCCTGAACTCACCGATCAGGGCGGCGCGCGGCGCCACGGTGCGCAGGGCGGCCAATGCCCATTCGGCGCTCTCTCGCCCGACGACCGCGACCAGGCGGCCTTCGCACGCCAGATACAAAGGATCGAAGCCGAGCAGCTCGCAGACCGACTGGACGGAATCATTGATCGGGATCTGCGCTTCCGACAGGCGCACCGTGAGCCCTGTCGCACGCGCAAATTCATGCGCGACGGTGGCCAATCCGCCGCGCGTCGGATCGCGCATGAACCGCAGGCTGAGGTACGCTCATCAGCACCTGCGCCTGCGGGCAGCACGCTGGCCGCGTCCGATTGCAGATCGCCGCGCAGACCGAATTCCTGGCGCGCGAGCATGACCGCCGCGCCATGCTCGCCGATCGGGCCGCTCACTAGAATGCGATCGCCGGCGCGCACGCGATCGAGCGCAAGACAGGTGCCGGGCGGCCGGAAGCCGATCCCGGTGGCGGCCAGGTAGATCCCGTCGCACTCGCCCCGGCCCACGACCTTGGTATCGCCGGCGACCACCGCGACGCCGCTGCCGCGCGCCGCCTGAGCCAGCCCGTCGATCACCCGGCGCAGCAAGGCCGATTTCCAGGCCTTCCTCCAGGAACACGCTCAAGGTGATGAAGCGCGGCTCCGCGCCGCTCACCGCCAGGTCGTTGACGGTGCCATGGACGGCCAGCGAGCCGATGTTCCCGCCGGGGAATTCGAGCGGCCGCACCGTAAAGCCGTCCGTGGTGACGACCAGATCGAGGCCCTCGGGTACCGGCACCGGTACGGCGTCCGCGCGCGTGTCGAGATGCGGATTGGCGAGAGCAGGCGCGAACAGCTCATCGATCAGCTCGCGCATCAGGCGGCCACCGTTGCCGTGCGCCAGACTGATATGAGTGTCGCGGAATTTCAGGCGGCGCTCCTCGTCGCAGGCGATGGTCTCGATGAGCTGACCGAAGCTGATTGCCGCGTCGTTGACCGGCAGCCGGCGCGGAATGAGGACTTCGAAGCCCGGCTGCCGTCAGCAGCGCCTCGGCGCTGTTCGGTCAGGATGCGATTCTGAAACACGCCGCCGCTCAAGCCCACGCGGGTGACCCCGCATTGCCGGCGCACCGCGACCGCCTGTTCGCACAAGGCGTGCGCAAGAGCTTGCATGGAACAGCGCGGCGCGAGCGGCCGGCTCGACACCGCGTATCGAGCAGGGCCGGCAGAAGCGCCGACCAGTCGCTGCGCCAGATGCCGCTCGGCATCACGCGTGAGCGGCACTGCGACGGCGCTCACGCGTCCGATTCGGCGTCACCGCAAAGAGCCTCCAAACGCATCGGCGCCTCGCCCTCGTAGCTCGCCTGCAAGCATACGCCCAGCATCGCGGCGGCGGCATCGAACAGAGCGGCCGACCGAAGTCGTCGCGGGCGCATTCAGGCCGCGCTCCCAGGCGGCATGCAGCAGCCGATGGACGCCCCTGCGATGCGGATCGAACAGTTCCGCGCCCGCCGGCCACGACAGCCCGCTCTCCCAGCTCAAGCCGAGCGCCGTGCGCCAAGGCTCGCGCGCCGCACGCTCGCCGCCGGGCAGGCGGAACGGACGCCAGCTGGCGACGCGCTCCCATGCGCCGGGCCGCCCGAGCAGAGCCTCCCCGCCCCACAGCGTGCCGTCCGGGCCGAGGCCTACGCCATCCCAGGTGAAGCACAGCAGCGGTGCCTCGCCCGGATACTCGCCCGCACGGCCGCGGCATGCGCCCAGTGGTGCCAGACGGCGCGCGTGGGCAGTCCCGACTCGCGCGCCCAGCGCGTGTTGGGAAAGCCGGGATGCGCATCGTGCGCGATGCGCTGCAGCGCGCACGCCGTACAGCTGCTGCAGATCGCTGAGCGACCTGAGCGAATACCTCGCGGCCACGCGGACTGGCGAGATCGCCGATGTGCGGCGAGATCACGGCGCGATCATCCCAGGCCAGCGCCACCGTGGTCTTCGATATAACCGCCGACCGCGAGGGTGGGCACGCGAACGCGCACCGGCAGAGTGATCTCGATCGGCGCGGTGCCGCGGCCCGGCCGCAGCGGGCCGCACGACGCCCGCGACCAGGCGCACCACCGGATCGTCCGCCGGGCGCGAAATTCGGCGGTCGTGGTGCAGGAATCCGTCGGCCACCGGTGCGAGCCGCGCCTCGCGCCTCGGCGGGCTCCGTCAGCACCGGCTCGCCGCTGATATTGCCGGAAGTCGCCACCAGCGCCTCGGCAAATTCCTCGAGCAGCAGATGGTGCAGCGGGCTGTAGGGCAGCATGACGCCCGAGCTCCGCAAGGCCCGGCGCCACCGATGCGGCGAGCGGACCTTGCGCACGGGCGCGCGGCGAGCACGATCGGCCGCACGGCGCTGCACAAGCGCCTCGGCCTCGGGCGCCGACAGCCGCACAATGCGCCGCGCGGCCTCGAGGCCGTCGGCGCCGCGCCAGGGCACCATGACCGCCAGCGGCTTCGCCGGCCGGCCCTTGCGGGCTCTCAGGCGGGCGACGGCGTTCTCATTGGCTGCGTCGCACAGCAGGTGGTAGCCGCCGACGCCGCGCATGGCGACGATGCCGCCCGCCGCGCAGCGCCGCCAGCGGCCGCCGCCAGCGCCGGCGCGCTGCCGTCGATCCTCGATGCCGGCCGCGCACCAGTAAAGCGCGGGACCGCAGGCGGGACACGCCAGGGGCTGGGCGTGAAAACGCCGATCGAGCGGGTCGGCGTATTCGGCGGCGCACTGCGGGCACAGCGTGAAGCGATCGAGCGTGGTATTCGGCCGATCGTAGGGCATGGCGCGGATCAGCGTGTAGCGCGGTCCGCACTGCGTGCAATTGATGAATGGGTAGCGGTAGCGGCGCGCCGCCGGGTCGCGGAGTTCCGCCAGGCACTCATCGCAGGTGAACAGATCCGGCGGCACATGCACGTGCGGCTCCTCGCCTGAGGTGCTGGGCAGTATTCGAAAGCCGTCGCTGCGCTCGCCCGGGACCGCCCGCACGTCGAGCAAGCAGGCTGCCGACGCCGGCGGCGCCCGCGACAACAAGGCGGCTGCGAACAGCTGCAGCCGTTCGGCCGGCCCCTCGGCGTGGATCTCCACCTCGCCGCCGTCGATTGCGCACCCAGCCGCTGAGCTCGTACTGATGCGCCAGGCGATAGACGAAGGGCCTGAAGCCGACGCCCTGCACGCGGCCGCCGATCGCGCCAGCGCGCGACGGCTCAGCATGCAGCTGTGCGGCGGTGGCGCGCCAGGTGCAGCGGCGTCCATGCGTGCGGTGTGCGGTGGACGAAGCGATGGCGCGCGATGTGATAGCTCGGATCGAAGCCGTAGAAATTCATGCGCATGCGCGCCAGCTCGTCGGCCCGGTAGGCTGCGAGCGCGCGCTGCGCGCTCATCGGACGCGCGGCGCCCGCGCTTCTCGGCCAAGCCCTGTTCGAACCGGCTCGCCTCGGCAAGCGCTGCAGCGCGCGTCTCCACCAGCGCGGCGAATTCGGCTGCATCCGGCCCGGCGTGATCGTCGATCAGCCCGATCGAGCGCCGCTTCCGGCGCGCCGAGCGGCAGGCGCCGGGCCATGATCGCGCCCGCCCGCTCGGCGCCCACGCGCCGCGGCAGCAGATACGTCCAGTATTCCGAGCCGAATAAATTGCCCATGTTGCGATAGTGCGGATTCAGCACGATGCCGGTGCGCGCCAGCACGCAGTCGGCTGCGAGCGCGAGGAATACCCCGCCGGCGGCCGCATTGCCCCGAAGCGCCGCGATCGTCAGATGCGTGTCGGTTCGTAGAATATCGCAGGCCAGATCGTCGATGCCGTTGATGTTCGCCCACGAGGCATCGGCGGGGCTCTCGTGCGCCTCGATGCAGTGCAGATGCATGCCGTTGCACCAGAAATCCGCCCCTCCCATCAACACGATGACTCGCGTCGGCCGCCGGCAGGCCAGCGCGTAGGCGGCGCGCAGCCGGTCGCACTGCGCGGTCGATAGCGCGCCGTTGTAGAAGTCGAAATGCAGATAGCCGACCGCGCCCCGCTCTTCGTAGCGGATCTCGCCGCCGACGTGCATCTCGCCGCCGGCGGAGCCGCCGGGATGGGCATCTCCTCGTCGAAGCGGGGCAGGGATTCGGCAAGCGCGCCCAGCGCCAGCACCGCCGGACGCTTGAAACTGCGGCGTGACGCCTCGACCGGCTGCAGCTGGCCGATCCACACCGCACCGTCCGTCGTGGCGCGGCAAATGGCCTCATGGCGCCGCGCGATGACCGCTCCGGGCGCGCCCGCGCAGGCGCTCTTCCGGATGGGCATCGAACAGCCGGAAGCGCCGGCCGAAGAGCTGGTCTTCCACGCCCGGAAAGCCGTCGGCCGGATTGGATCTTGCGCAAGACCGCCGCGCGTGCCGTCGCGCGACCAGTCGATCGCGCGTTCGGCCTGGCGCAGCGGCGGCTGCCAGCCATGCTCGCCGCCGCTGCGCGCATCGCTCAGCGGTCCCCGGCCTTGCGGCGATGCGGGCGAGCGCCGCGCGCACCGCGCTCACCGCGCCTTCCGTCACCTCATTGCGGTACAGGCTGCTCTTGGAGCGCACTGCGCATCGCAAACGCCGCGCTGCCCCACACCGGCCCCGCGTCCAGTTCCGCTTCCGCCTGCAGCACCGTCACGCCCCAGCGGCTGCGCCGCGCAGAATCGCCCAGTCGAGCGCCGACGGGCCCGCGATCGCCGGGCGGGCCGGGATGCACGATCAGGCATAGGTGCCGCTGCCAGACGACCGCCGGAATCGCGCGCTTCAAGAACGGCGCGAGAATCACGTCCGGCCGCCACAGCTCCACGGCCTCGCTGGTCACGCGATCGTGGATGTCGAGCTCGACCGACAGCTCGTGGCCGTCTTGCGCGAGTTCGACGTACAGGCGCTGCGACAGGCTGTTGAATGCGTGCACCAGCAGCAGGATGCGCATCAGCTCGCCGCCCGCACCGCGCCGCTTGCCGCCGGCACCGCCCCGCGACGATACTTGTAGTAGGCGGCGCAGGCGCCTTCCGCGGACACCATGCACGAGCCGATCGGATTGCGCGGCGTGCACGCCGTGCCGAAGATCGCGCAGTCGGTGGGCTTCTTGACGCCGCGGATGATCGCCGGACACTGGCACGCCGCGTTCTCCGGCGCCGCGTGCACCTCGATGCGCAAAGCGGCGCTCGGCATCGAACCGTCGCGTAGGCGGACTTGATGCGCAGCCCGCTGTACGGCAGCTCGCCCAAGCCGCGCCACTCGAAGCTCGGCCGCAGCTCGAACACCTCGGCGACCAGGCGCTGCGCCTTGCCGTTGCCGTCGCGGGTGACCCCGCGCGTGAACTGATTTTCGACGCAGGCTGCGGCCGCTCGTTCAATTGCCGCACCAGCATGCGGATGGCCTGCATCACATCGAGCGGCTCGAAGCCGGCGATCACCACCGGCCGCTGGTACTCCTCGGCGAAATACTCGTACGGCCGGCTGCCGATCACGGCGCTGACGTGCGACGGACCGATGAAGCCGTCGACGCGCACCTGCCCCCATTCGCGCACCTCGGGCGAGTCCAGGATGCTCTGGATCGCGGCGGGCGTCACGCACGTGATTGCAATAGACGCTGAAATTTCCCAGGTTCAGCCGCTGCGCCTCGCGGATGATGTGCGCGGTCGCGGGCGTCGTGGTCTCGAAGCCGATGGCGAAGAACACCACCTGCCGGTCCGGATGGGCCGCTGCGATCTCCAGCGACTCGGCGGCCGAATACACCATGCGCACGTCGGCGCCCTGCGCCCGCGCCTTGAGCAGGCTGCGCCGGCGCGACGCCGGCACGCGCAGCATGTCGCCGTAGCTGACGAGCGTGACGTCGGGCCGGCGCGCCAGTTCGATGGCCGCGTCGAGCCGCGGCATCGCCAGCACGCACACCGGGCAGCCCGGGCCGTGAACCAGGCGCACGTTCTCGGGCAGCAGATCCTCCACCCCGTAGCGGAAAATCGCATGCGTGTGGCCGCCGCAGAACTCCATCAGGTGATATTCGCGCCGCGGGTCGACCTCCGCGGCAAGCAGCGCCGCCAGGCCCGCCGCGGCGGCGCCTTCACGAAAGCCGCGGATGTAGCGCATCGGCGGGCCCGTCGAGATGAGCCGCGATCTCATCGAACAAGGCCAGGCTCTTTTCCGCCTCCTCCACGTCGAGGCGGGCGATGGCGAAGCCGGCATGGACGATGACGTAGTCGCCGACCGCGGCCTGCTCGATCAGCGCGATCGATATGCGGCTGCGGATCCCGCCCACCTCGGTCTCGACCCATTGGTCATCGAGGAGCGCCACGACCCGCACGGGAATGGCGAGGCACATGCATCACGCCCCGGCCGCGGCGGCCGCGGCCGGCCGCAGCGGCGCGCTGTGCGACACGGCCCGCGGCGCGCTTGAGCTGCCTGCTCGAGCCAGTCCAGCCAGGGGCCGAGCGCCGGGGTGCGCCGCGCCGCCGTACGTATCATCGGTGTGCCGCCGCCGAGCGCCGCGCAGCGCCGCCTCGGCGCGCGCCGGATCGAAATCGTCCATCACTTCGAGCAGATCCGTCTTGCTCAGCACCACGAGATCGCTGGCGCGGAAGATCACCGGATATTTCGCCGGCTTGTCGTCGCCTTCGGTGACGCAGAGCAGAGTGACGTTCAGGTGCTGCCCGAGATCGAAGCTGGCCGGACACACCAGATTGCCGACGTTCTCGATGAACAGCAGGTCGAGCCCGGCGAGAGGCAGCTGGTGCAGCGCCCGATGCACGAGGTGCGCATCGAGATGACACGCGCTGCCGGTCGTGATCTGCACCGCCGGTACGCCGTGCGCGCGGATGCGCGCCGCGTCGTTGTCGGTCTCGAGATCGCCTTCGATGACGGCGATGCGGTACCGGTCGCGCAGCGCCACGATCGTCGCCTCCAGCAGAGCGGTCTTGCCGGCGCCCGGCGAGGACATGAGATTGATCGCGAGCACGCCGTGGGCGTCGAAGTGCTCGCGGTTGTGGCGCGCGACCTGGTCATTGGCCGCGAGCAGATCCTGCAGCACATCGACGACCGTGCCGGATCCCGCGCGTGCTGCATTGCCCGGCGTCACGCTGCAGCCGCAAGTCTCGCACATGGTCAATCCTCGCGTTGCAGCGCGTCAGGCGGCAGATGCCGGTTGCGCATCCGACACGCGCAGCTCCACGCGCCGCAGGCGCAATTCGTCTCCGGCTACGATCCGGGTGCGGCATCCGCCGCAGACGGCGCATACCAGGCGGTTCGGCGCGGTTTGCGACTGCGCCCCGCAGCTGATGCAGCTGACCGTGACGTCCGTCGTTTCAATCGACAACGCGGCTGCGGCCGCGCAGCTGCCGGCGCGCACGACGACAAATGCCTGGGCGAGCAGCTCGGGCTCGATGCCCGAGAGCGGGCCGACCTCGATGACGATGCGCTCGACCGAGTCCGCGCCGCGATCACTTGCGATATCAGTGACCTGCGACAACAGCGATTGGCAGATGGACAGCTCGTGCACGCCACGATCCTAAGGCTGTGGCGCCGGAAAAGTATGTACGCAACCGCACAGACTTTGCGGCACCGAGAGTGGTTCGATTGGCGCAACGCAGCGAGGTCACACAGTGACGTCACGAAGCACAGACGGCGCGGGGCAGGCCGCGGCTGGCGCCGCATCGAGACAATCGGACGCTTCAACCGGAGTACTTCCACGTTCTGCTGCGCGAAAACGCCGTCAGGCAGGCGGCTCGGTGGTGTGCCGGACTTGATGGCCTTCGGCGCCTCAAGGAGCGCGTCGTGTTAATGGCTCAACTTCAACGGCTCATAATTTCGTACCATCGAAGAACATCTCACCGAAGAGCTCGTACACTTTTTGTTTTGCACCCACGAGTGCGCGTCGGCCGCTCGGCGTAATCCGGTACATCCGTCGAGCAGTGCGCCCTAGCCGTTTCTCGGTGGAGCGAAGATATCCCGTCTTTTCCAGCCCGTGCAGGATGGGGTACAGGGTGCCGGGGCTCATTCGATACCCGTGTCGGCCGAGCTCTTCGATCATCGAGAACCCATAGATGGGACGTGCGGCAGCGTGATGCAGAAGGTGCAGGCGAATCAGGCCGCCGTAGAGGTGCCGCTCCGTCACTCGCGGGCCTCGTTGGCTCGGGATCGATTCTCGACACAATCTGCGGTGTACATCGGTGTTGCTGCGTACATGAACGGCGTGGCGCACGGGCAAATACCACGCGGATATAAATTCGACGCTGCCAATACGGTGAGTATCTTAACATAGCTCATCGGCATGCAACTTCAGCCGATGATTCTCGATGCCGGCTCACTTTGCAATACAAAGCACACGATCCGTTGCAGCCCAAAGGGATATTGCTCGTGGCAGGGGCCGCAGGCGTTCGGCATGATCGCATCCCGGGTCGCCGCGCCCAGCACGCCCAGGGCGGCCGCCTGGACGTCCGCCACTTTGAATACGCGTGAATTCACCTCGCCGGTCACGTCGCCCGTCTTGCCATTCGCTTCGCGGCGGCGGCGCTGCTTGCGTGCGTGCGGCGATTTGCGCCGCGACACTCTCGAGCAGGTGTGGGATGCCTACCGTCGATCATTGCGCGATGCTATGATACTGAGCGAGGTGAATCAGGCCATTGCGGCTGAATAATTACACCCTGAACCCCGGCCTGCTGTGCCACGCCAACGAGACCTGGCCGCTGCGTGAGCTTCAGCGATGAGCTCTGACGGCGCGGTCGCATTCGCCCCCGCGGCATTGCTGAGGCCGTCCGCGTTCGCGCATCCCGTCACACGGCTGGAGCTGCGCGAAACCCACATCTCATGGATCATTCTCACAGGCCCGTTTGCCTACAAGATCAAAAAGAGCGTGCGTCTGGAATTTCTCGACGCATCCACACTCGCGCTGCGGCACCACCTCTGCGAAGAGGAATTGCGGCTCAACCGGCGGCTGGCGGCGGACATTTACGTGGACGTCGCCGCCATCACGCGCGAAGCAGGCGTCCTGCGGGTCGGCGGCGGCGGCGAGGTGGTCGAATACGCCGTGCGGATGAAGCAATTCGATTCGTCGCAGGAGCTTTCGGCGCTGCTCGATGCGGGACGGGTGCGCCCGGAGGAGATCACGCGGCTCGCGCAACGCCTGGCAAAATTTCACGCGGACGCGCCCAGGGCCGGCAGCCCGGAATTCACACACACCCAACAGCTGCACGACACCGTGCTCGGCAATCTGGCCATTCTTCTGGCGCACCTCGACGGCGCGGCACTGCCCGAACTGGGCGCGCTCATCGATTGGACGCATGAACGCCTCCGCGATTCGCTCGCACCGCTGCGCGCGCGCGAACGGAGCGGTTTCGTGCGCGAGTGCCACGGCGATCTGCACGCCGGCAACATCGTTCGCTGGGGCGGCGAGCTCGTTCCCTTCGATTGCCTGGAGTTCGACCCCAAGCTGCGCTGGATCGACGTGATGAACGACTGCGCCTTCCTCGTGATGGACTTGTGGGCACATGGCCGCGAGGATCTGGCGTGGGTGTTGCTGAACTCGTACCTGGAGTGCACCGGAGACTACGAGGGCGTTCGGCTGCTGCGCTTCTACGCCGTGTATCGGGCTCTGGTGAGAGCGATGGTCGACAGCCTCAGCGCGCGGCATGACCGGCTGCGGATGAGGATCAAGACCGCCGCGATGTTCGCGGCCCGGCCGCCGCCGGCCCTGCTCATCATGCACGGCCTGTCCGGCTCGGGAAAATCCTGGCTGAGCGAGCGCCTCGCGGTACGGTTGGGCGCGGTTCGCATGCGATCCGATGTGGAGCGAAGGCGCTTCACGGGCGCATCGACGTCGGACAGGTACACCCCGCAGTCCGGCCGCCGAACGTACGCACGCCTGATCGAAGGCGCCGAGAGCTGTCTTCAGGGAGGATTGAGCGTCATCGTCGACGCGGCCTTCCTCGAGGCCGCGCAGCGGCGTTTGTTCCGCGACCTGGCGCTGCGGCACGGCGTACGATATGTGATCATCCACTGCACCGCCGGTCCTCTGGTCCTGGAGCAGCGCATCGCGCAGCGCCAGCGGATGCACACGGATCCGTCGGAGGCCGGCATCGAAGTGCTCAAACTGCAGCTGCGGAACATGGAGCCCTTGGACACCGACGAACGTCTGCGCGCCATCGTCGTCGACACGAGCCGCCCGGACGCCCTCGACGGCGCGCACCGCGCAGTCGAACAGCGCCTGGCATCGATTCGGCCGCTTCAGGCCCCCGGCCGCTAGGCCCGGGAGGCGGCTCTCACAGTCCCCTTTGCGGCCTGGAAAGCTTTGGACTCCTTCGCCGCATCGCGGACCAGCAGCACCGGAACGGTCGCGCTGCGCAACACCCCTTCGGCATCGCTGCCCATCGCGAATCGCCGCAGCCCGCGCCGGCCGTGCGTCCCCATGACGATGAGATCCGCCGGCCACTCATTCGCCTGCGCAAGGATCAGATCCGCCGCCGGCCCGCCGATGGACTCGATCAGCACGCTGTCCACCTGGACGCCCTGCTGGCGCACCACCGACTCCGCCTGCTCGAGGATTTTCTTGCCGCCCTCGCGCAGCGACTCGATCAGGTTGCTGCCGTACAACCCCGCGCCGTAGGAATAATCCAGCACGAACTCGTTGACCACGTGCAGCAGACGCAGCTGACTGCCCTGGGATTTGGCGACTTTGACTGCTTCCTTCAGGCCCACCGTCGACGTTTCGCTGCCGTCCACGGGCACCAAGATTTTCGGATACACCTGCGTTTCCTCCATTTCGGGGGTCCATTTCCCGCCTCAGGCGGTATTTCTAGCATTCGCCGCACGGGCTGGCTCTGCGGAGTTGCCGCCGCACGCTGCGGCTTTTGCGTACCAAACCTAGGCTGTTTCGGATTGCCCTCATTGTTGGCGGATCCGGTGCCGGCCAAAGTGGCCACGATGCGCGGAATATTGCACATCGCCTACAAGCTCCTGGTCAACGATCGCGCGAAATACGCGGCGCTGCTCGTCGGAATCACATTCGCCGTATTCCTGATGATCGAGATGACCTCGCTGTTTGCGGGCATTCTGCTGCGGGCCTCGGCAACCGTCATCAACATCGGCGCCTCCATCTGGGTGATGGATCCGGCGATCCAGACGGTCGCGAACAGCATTCCTCTGCCGGACTACGTTCTGGACGAAGTGCGCAGCATCCCGGGAGTCAAGTATGCGGTGCCGCTGTATTCCGGCGGCGCGCTGTTGAAGCTGCGCGACGGGACCTACCAGGCCGCGAACGTCATCGGCCTGGACGACTCCAGCCTGTTCGGCAGGCCCATGCTTCTGACCGGTACGATCGAGGACATCTACGGCGAGAACGCCTTCATCGCGATCAAGGATTCGGAGTTCTACAAGCTCGGCAATCCGAAAATCGGCACCGAATTCGAGCTCAACGACCACCGCGGCGTCCTGGTCGGCATTGCGCACGTCGTATCGAGCGGGCTGTTCGGGGTGCCGACGCTGTATACGACCTACAACCGCGCACGGCAATATATGCCGAATCCCCGCTTCACCATCTCCTACCTTCTGGTCGAGCCGAAGTCCCCGGCCGACGTGGCGTCGATCAAGCAGCAGGTGCAAAAGGCCGGATACCTCGCGCTCACGAAGGAGGAGTTCGTTCAAAAGATCTCCGATTTCTACATGTACCACACGGGCATCGGCACGAACATGCTGATCATGACGGTGATCAGCTTCATCATCGGCCTGTCCATCTCGGGGCAGACCTTCTACACCTTCGTGCTCGAGAACATCGAGAAATTCGGCGCCCTGAAGGCGATCGGCGCCAAAGGCCGCGAGCTGATCTATATGATCCTGTTTCAGGCCTCGTTCGTCGCGCTGACCGGGTACGGCATCGGCGTCGGGCTGTGCACGCTCATCATCTGGCTCGCGCGGCTCAATCTGCCGGACTATGCGGCCATCATCACCTACGGCAATCTCGGCACGGCGTTCTTCATGGTGGTCGTCATCGCCGCCATCTCCAGCTACTTCGGCGTGCGCAAGGTGCTGAAGATCGAGCCGTTCGACATCTTCCGAGGCTAGCCCCGTGCCGAACATCGCAATAGAGGCGGCGCGCCTCAACAAATGGTTCGGCGAGGGCGAAGCGAAGACCCACGCCGTGCAGGATGTGAGCTTCGAGGCCCACTTCGGCGAGATGCTCTACGTCGTCGGGCCTTCCGGAAGCGGCAAGACCACCATGCTCAGCATGATCTCGGGCATCCTGCGGCCGAACAGCGGCACCGTGAAGATCGAGGGCACCGAGATCTGGGGCTTGAGCAACGACGCGCTCGCCGAGTTCCGCCTGCACAAGATCGGATTCGTGTTTCAGGACTATCACCTCTTTCCGCGCCTGACCACCGCCGAGAACGTGGCCATCCCGCTGATTCTGCAAAGGCGCGATTGGGACGAGGCGCTCAAAGAGGCGGCCGCGGATCTCGAGATCGTCGGTCTGAAGGACCGGGCGCAATTGCCGCCGGTGAAGCTGAGCGGCGGCGAGCAGCAGCGCGTGGCCATCGCGCGGGCCATTGTCAGCCGCCCCGACATTCTGATTCTGGACGAGCCCACCGCCTCGCTCGACGGCGAGACCGGCCGCAACATCGTCAGGTTCGTGCGCGAGCACATTCTCTCGGATCAGCGCTGCATCGTCATCGTGACCCATGACAGCCGCATCTACGAATTTGCGGACCGCATCGTGAAGATGGAGGACGGCAAGATGGCGGGCGTCGAAAAAGGAACGTTGGATGCGCAGTAGGATCGTCTTCATCGTCTCAGGCCTGGGTCTGGTGCTCGCCCTCATCAGCGCGTATCTCTCGGGCGAGGAGCCCAAACCGCTGCCGCCGGCATTCAATCCGGCGGCCAATCCCTACGCCAAGGGGATCTACGCAAACGGCATCATCGAAAGCGCCCAGCCGCACGGCGAGAACATCAACATCTACCCGGAAGTCTCCGGGCCGATCACCGAGGTGCTGGTCGGCGAAGGCACCCTCGTCCGCAAGGGCGAGCCGCTGCTCAAGATCGACGAGTCGGTGCAGCGCGCGACGGCGGAGCAGCTGCAGTCGCAGGCCGAGGCGGCGCGGGCTCTGCTGGCGGAGCTCAAGGCGGAGCCGCGGCGCGAGAATCTCGAGATCGCGGCGGCGCAAGTGGACAGCGCGAAGGCGACCCTCAAGAACGCGCAGGATCAGCTGGAGAAGCAGGAGCGCGCGTGGAGCATCGAGCCGAAAGCGGTCAGCCGCGACGTGCTGGACAACGCGAGAAACGCACAAAAGATCGCCGCCGCCAATCTCGAGGTCGTCGAGAAGCAATACGCGCTCACCAAGGCCGGCGCCTGGATCTACGACGTTCAAAACCAGGAGAAGCAGTACGTCGCGCTGTCGAAGGCGTATGCGTCGGCCGCCGCGCTGCTCGCCAAGTACACCATCCGCGCACCCTCCGACGGCATCGTGCGCTCGATTCAGTCGGCGGTCGGCAGCTACGTGTCCTCGCAGGGCGCCTACAACAGCTATACCCAGGGGATGGATCCGCTCGTGGTGATGGGCGCGCCGGTGGATCATCTGCAGGTGCGCGTATTCATCGATGAAATATTGATCGGCCGCATGGCCGACCCGTCCAAGCTCGGCGCCGAGATGTTCATCCGCGGCAGCGACAAGCACGTGCCGTTGACGTTCGTGCGTGTGCAGCCCTACGTGTCGCCGAAGATCGAGCTCTCGGACCAAAGACAGGAGCTGGTCGACGTGCGAGTGCTGCCCGTCATTTTCCGATTCGTGAACTCGAAGGGTCTCGACGTCTATCCGGGGGAACTGGTCGATGTCTATGTCAGCGCGAAGTAGACACATCATCGCGCTGCTGTGCACGCTGCTCGGGGTCGTGTCCGGCTGCGCGGTGGGACCGAATTTCCACCGGCCGCCGGCGCCGGCAGTGACGCATTATTCGAATGGGGCGGATCCCGCCGAAACGGCCTCCGCGCAGGGTACGGCGCAACAGTTCACTCCCGGCGCGGCGGTGGCCGCGAACTGGTGGCGTCTGCTCCAATCGGCGCAGCTCGATGCGGTGGTCGAGGAGGCGATCGCCAACAATCCAGGCCTGCATGCCGCGCAGGCGAGCCTGCGCGCAAGCCAGAACAATCTGCGCAGCGGCTACGGCATCTTCTACCCGTCCATCGACGCCGAGGCCGCCGCGACGCGCGAGCGATTTTCCTCGGCCGGCTTCGGCGAGAATCTGCCTTCGTCCGTCTTCAATCTGTTCACGCTGTCGGCGACCGTCAGTTACGCCCTCGACGTGTTCGGCGGCCAGCGGCGTCTGGTCGAGGAGCTGCGCGCCGAGGTCGACGTCGCCCATGCCAACGAACAGGCCGCCTATCTCGCATTGACCGCGAATGTCGTCAATACCGTGGTCGCGGCGGCCGCATATCGCGCCGAGATCGAGGCGACGGAGCGGCTCATTGCGCTTCAAAAGGAGCAGGTCGCGATCGCCAATGTCCAGGCGCAGGCCGGGACGGCGCCCTATGTCAATGTGCTCAGTTTGGAGAGCCAGCTCGCAACCACCGAAGCGACCATCCCGCAGCTCCAGCAACGGCTCGTACAGAGCGATGATCTGCTGGCGGCGCTCGCCGGACATGCCCCCGCCGAGTGGAGCGCGCCTGCGGTGCGCTTGGAGGATCTCGCACTTCCGGGCAAGCTGCCCGTCAGCCTGCCCTCCGACCTGGTGCGCCAGCGTCCCGACATCCTGGCGGCCGAAGCCACCGCGCATGCGGCCAGCGCCAACATCGGCGTGGCGACGGCCGCCATGTTCCCGAGCATCACCCTGAACGGCGCCGCCGGGGCCGTCACCAATTCGACCAGCCACCTGTTCCCCTCCAACGGCAAGGAGTGGAGCGCGGGAGCCAATGTCACCGCGCCGCTGTTCGAAGGGGGAACCCTGTGGTTCAAGCGCAAGGCGGCGATCGAGGACTACCAGCAGTCCATGGATCTTTATCGGCAGACGGTGCTCGCGGCATTTGAGCAGGTCGCCGACGTGCTGCGCGGGCTCGATCACGATGCTGCAATCCTCGTGGCGGACGATCAGGCACTCTCGTCCGCGGTCGAGGCGCTGCATCTGGTTCAAGTGAATTACGACTCGGGCATCGCCACCTATCTGGATCTGCTGATCGCGGACATCCAATATCGGCAGGCGAAGATCGCCGATCTGCAGGCAATCGCGGTGCGGTATCAGGACACCGTCGCTTTGTTCGCCGCACTCGGCGGCGGCTGGTGGAGCACGCCGCGTGCGGACGCCGGTGCCGCCGCACCCAGGGTCAATTGATGCGGTGATCCGAAAAGGGGATTCGGAAACTACTGATACGGGGCTGCCGGCCGAGCGATTAAGCTTTGGAAGCTTCCGTCGAACATCAAACGATAAGGACCTCACCATGAGACTAGGATTAATCGCCGCACTCGCTTTGTCGACGCTGGGCGCGGTTGCCGCCTTCAGTCCCGCGCGCGCCGATGACGGGCCGTGGGAAGTGCGCCTGCGGGGCGTGTATTTGGATCCGGCGAATCAGTCGAATGCCATACCCGGTCTCCTCCCGGAGAATGCCATTCACATCAACCAGAAGTGGCTGCCGGATCTGGATTTCGAGTACTTCTTCACCCCGCATTGGTCGACGGAGCTGGTACTCACGTATCCGCAGACTCAGACGGTGTACGTTGAAGGCACTGCGATCGGTACGTTCAAGCACTTGCCGCCCGTGCTGACCGTAAAATACAATTTTCTGCCGGGCCAGAGCGATTTTCAGCCCTATATCGGTGCCGGCATCAATCTTACGATCATTTCGGACGTGAATCTGGCGATTCCGGGCGTCGCGACACTGAAGCTCAACTCCACCAGCGTCGGCGAGGCGGCGCAGGCGGGATTCAATTATAAGATCCGGGATCACTGGTATCTGAATGCCGATGTCAAGTGGGTGAAACTTGGCTCGAATCTATATCTGGCCGGCGGGACCAAGATCTCGACCCTCCAAATCAATCCGTTTCTGTACGGCCTGGGAGTCGGCTACCGGTTTTAAGGCGCGCCCTCACGCGGCCAGCAGCGCCCGCAGCATCGCCAGCAGCTCCTCCGCCTTGATGGGTTTGCTGGTGATGCGCAGGTGCGGATCGCGGGGCAGCTGCTTGATCGCAGAAGAGGTGTCCCCGGTCGTGAGAACGGCGCGCAGCGACACCCCCAGGATTTCGCGCAGCGTGGCGATGACTTGAGTGCCGGTTTCGCCGTCGCTCAAGTGATAGTCGCTGATCAGCAGTTCGACGCGCCGGCCCTGCTGAACGTGCTGCACGGCCTCCGGCAGCGATGCGACCGCCGTGACCTGGTAATCCTCCAGCTCCAGCAGGCTCACCAGTCGCGCGCCGCACGGCCTCGTTGTCCTCCACCACCAGAACGCGCGCCGCGCCGAACGGCTGCGAATCGATGTCGCCGCGCATGCATCGACGCGCCCGCGCGCCGCCGCCTCGTGGCCGCTGCTCGCCGGCAGCAGCAGCGAGAACGCCGAGCCCCGGCCCACCTCGGAGCGCACATCGAGCTTGAGCGTGAGCAGCTTGACCAGCCGCTGCACGATGGAGAGTCCCAGACCATAGCCGTCGCGCGAAGCTGTTGGTCGGAACGCCGACCTGGTAGAACTCGTCGTAGATGTACGGCAGCTGATCCGCCGGAATGCCGACGCCCGTGTCGAGCACCTCGATGCGAACCAGTGCCGCCTCGTGCAGGCAGCGCAAGCGCACCCAGCCTTCGCGGGTGTACTTGATGGCATTGGAGACCAGATTCCTCAAGATCTGTTCGACCAGCGAGGGGTCGCTGTACACCGCATCGTTGCATGATCTCGATCTCGAGCCGAAGCCCCTTTTCGGCCGCAATGCTCGCAAATTCCAGGCGCAGCTCTTCGAAAATCGCGGCCACGGTGAAATCCGTCGGCTCGGGCTTGATCGCACCGGATTCGAGCTTGCTGATGTCGAGCAAGGCATTGAGCAGCCGGGACATGGCGTCGATGGCCTGCTCCTGCTGCGACAGCGCCTCGACGGCGGCCGGATCGGTCGACGCGCCGGCGCAGGGTCCCGTTGAGCAGTTCCAGGGTTTGCAGCGGCTGACGCAGATCGTGGCTGGCGGTGGCGAGAAATCGGCTCTTGCCCTGGTTCGCCCGATCGGCGCTTTCGCGCGCGCCGTCGGCTATCTCGCGCGCAGCCTCGGCGGCCTCGCGGGCCACGATGAGCTCGGCCTCGACCTGCTTGCGGTCGGTCACGTCGCGGATGGCGGCGGCGACGAGGGTTCGGCCCACGTCCTCGATCGGGCTCAAGCTGATTTCGACGGGAAACTCCGTGCCGTTGCGCCGCCGGCCGAACAGATCGAGGCCCGCCCCCATGGGGCGCACGCGCACGTTGCCGGCGTAATTCTCGCGGTGTCGCGACGTGCCGGCCGCGAAAGCGCTCCGGCATCAGCATTTCGATGCTCTGGCCGATGATCTCGTCGTGCGGGTACCCGAATAATGCGGAGACTTGCCGATTGGTGAACGAGATGACGCCCGCCGCATCAATGATGATCATGGCGTCGGGCGCAGCGTCGAGCGCGCTGCGGGCAAGCTCCGGCGGGGCTGTACGCATTGGGACTCGTCCACCTACGAGAGGGGCAATACCGGCGGCGCTGCCAGTATACCCTAGATACTTGCGCGCCAATTCTCCGTATCATTCCGGCATGCAAGGGTCCGGCAACGCGAACTGGCGGCTGCTCAAGAGCGTTGCGCGGCGGGCGATGCGGGAGCGCGGCCTGCTGCCGGATTTCTCCGCCGCGGCCGTGACTCAGGCGCGCTCCATCGCCGCACCGGCCGCGGCCGAGGGGCCCGGGATCCGGCGATCTGCGCACTCTGCCGTGGGCGTCGATCGACAACGACGATTCGCGCGATCTCGATCAGCTGTCGGTGGCGCAGCCGCTCGGCGACGGGGCCGTGAAGATTCTGGTGGCGATTGCCGACGTCGACGCCGTCGTCCGCGCGGGGCTCGCCGATCGACGATCATGCCCGCAGCAACACCACCTCTGTCTACACGGTTCCGCCAGATCTTCCCGATGCTGCCCGAGAAGCTCTCGACCGATCTCACCTCGCTCGCCGAGGGTCAGGATCGTCTCGCCATCGTCGTCGATATGACGGTGGATGCCGCACGGCGCCGTCGGCAAGCATCCGACATCTATCGCGCGCTGGTTCGCAATCAGGCGAAGCTCGCCTACAACGGCGTCGGCGCCTGGCTGGCCGGCGAGCGGACGCGCGCCGGCTCGACTGGCCGCGGTTGCGGGACTCGATCAGCAGCTGCGCATTCAGGACCGGACCGCGCAGGCGCTGCGAGGCCGTGCGGCACGCCCACGGCGCATTGACCCTGGAGACGCATCGAGGCGCTGCCGGTGTTCGACGGGCGAGGTCGCTGAGCGACCTGCGGCCGGACCGGAAGAATCGGGCCCAAGAGCTCATCGAGGATTTCATGATTGCGGCCAACGGCGTGACGGCGCGCTATCTGGCGAGCCGGGGCGCACCGTCGCTGCGCCGCGTGCTGCGGACGCCGAACAAGTGGAACCGGATCGTCGCGCTTGCGGCGCAGCTCGGCGAAATCCCTCCCTCGGAACCCTCTGCATTGGCGCTCAACTCGTTCCTCGGCAGGCGCCGGCACGCCGATCCGGAGCGCTTTGCCGACCTGTCGCTGTGCGTCATCAAGCTGCTGGGGCGGGGCGAATACCGGCTCGATATGCCCGGGCAACCGATCGAAGGGCATTTCGGACTCGCGGTGAACGACTACACGCACTCCACCGCCCCCAATCGGCGCTTCCCCGACCTGCTGACCCAGCGCCTGCTCAAGTCGGCGCTGATGGGATATCAAGCCGAATATTCGCCGGATGCATTGCGCGCGCTGGCGGCGCACTGCACCGTGCAGGAAGACAATGCCGCCAAAGTGGAGCGGCAAGTGGGCAAATCGGCGGCGGCGCTGCTGTTGGCGCCGCGCATCGGCCAACTGTTCGACGGCGATCGTGACCGGCGCCGCACCCAAGGGAACGTGGGTGCGCATCTGCGCGCCCACCGCCGAAGGGCAAGGTCGTCGAGGGATTTGAAGGCCTCGATGTGGGCGACCATGTGCGCGTCAAGCTCGTGCACACGGATGTGGCGCGCGGCTTCATCGATTTCGAACGCCAGCGGTGACACCCATGCAATCCGAACGACCGCACACACCCCCTCGCTCGCCTACGAGAACGAAAACTTTCTCGACAGCGAGGACGGCCGGCCGGTGCGCATTCTGGCCGAGTACCTGGAGCCGCTGCAGCGCTTTCGCACAGCGCACATTCACGACACGATCGTGTTCTTCGGCTCGGCGCGGCTGTCGGCCGACGGCCCGCTCGGGCGCTACTACCAGGAGGCGCGCGAACTGGCGCGCCTGCTCACCTTGTGGTCCAAGGGTCTGACGTCGCACGCTCACCGCTACGTGGTCTGCTCCGGCGGCGGCGGCGGGATCATGGAGGCGGCCAACCGCGGCGCCGCCGACGCGGGCGGCAGAACCATCGGACTCAACATCAGCCTGCCGCACGAACAGCGCCCCAATGCCTATGTCACGCGCGAGCTGTCGTTCGAGTTCCGCTATTTCTTCATGCGCAAGCTCTGGTTCGCCCATCTGGCGCGCGCCCTGGTGGTGTTTCCCGGCGGCTTCGGCACTCTGGACGAACTCACCGAAATCCTGACGCTGGCGCAGACCCGAAAACTGGACCGCCCCATTCCGGTGATGCTTTACGGCAGCAGCTACTGGCGCGAGATCATCAATTTCGAGGCGCTGGTACGCCACGGCATGATCGACCGCAAAGACCTCGAGCTCTTCGAATTCGCGGACAGTCCGCCGGCGGCGTGCGCGCTGCTGCAGAATCTGCTGCAGGCGGAGCCCGAACGGGCGGGCCCCAATTTCGCGCGCTCGAGAACGCGGCAGTCGGAAGGCTGCTGAGCGGCGGGACCGAATTCGGATAGGGACTTCCACGCATTTCGCGGCCTGCGCGCACCGTGCACTCTGCAAATAACATCGAGTCAAATGCAGGGAGATGCACATGAATAATGCCGTCGGCGCCGCGCGAATTGGTCAGTGGTACACGCACCTGGACAAGGGCGAGCCGTTTCTGGTCACCGGCTACGACGAGAAGTCCGGGACGATCGAAACGCAGGAGCTCACGGGAGATCTCGATGAGATAGACGAGGAGACCTGGGACCTCCTGCCGCTGACGCTGGCCGAACCGCCCGAGGATTGGAGCGAGTCGACGATCGATGCCGGTGAAAGTGAGTCCGCGGATTCCACGGCGCCGATCGAGCGGTTTCTCGATACTCGATGACGACCCGGCGCGAAGCCGCCCAGATCGATCGCAGCAGCGCCGCCGCAACGATTCCGCCGAGCTTCCTCAGAGCTTGACCTCGACATGATAATCGGCCCCGATCCAATGATCGCCGGGCATGTAGCGATAGGTGAAATCCACTTTCTGCCCGGCCGTCATGCGCGAGCAGTCGATCTGCAGTACGTGAAGCCCGAGGCTGTTCGGAGCGGTCGGGCGCTCCTCGATATCCTGCCAACCGTTGCAGCCCCAGCGCACGCTCGCGGGTGCGCGCAGCGCGATGACGAGGGCGGCGCCTGCCGCAACCTCGGTGATCGGTGCACGCTCGCTCCAGATCGCCCGCGCCGCCTTGCGGCGTTCGCCGTGATAGCGCTGCCACACCGCGGCCGGCCGGTCGAACGCGCACCCCAGGGACGCGCGATGCGACGAGCTTCAAGTACTCGGCATGCGTCCAGGCGAGCGGCATCGCCGATCCGGTCGGCCGCCCGATGCTGAGGCCCCGCTGCGCAATGGGCGGCGCATCCCACACCTGCTCGGGCAGCATGCCGCCCGCCGAGGCCATGCGCGCCATGGTCTCCAGAAGCGGCAGCGGATCATTGCCGCAGGGCGATCTCATAGTGAGCCGCGCTCGCCGGTGAGCAGCGGCCAGGCCCGTCCGCGGCCGCTGCCGTCATACGCGCTGCCATCGTCGTGCTCACCGTAGCCGTCGTCATAGTAGCGGCGCCAGCAAGGTCCGTAGGGAGTGTCGACCTTGAGCAGGGCATCGGCGAGCCGCACGCTGCCGACGATCAGCGGATCGTCGGGGCGGCGCAGACCGAAGCGCACGAGCTGCAGAAAATCGACGCCGATCTGCGCGGCGGCCGGCAGACCCGGATCCAGCGCCTGATTCCTGATCGACAGGATGCGATCAGAACGCGCGGCGATCGCTGATGGCCTGCGACGGAGCCACGCGCACGTAGTAGCCCGGAATGCCGAACTTCTGCGCGAGCGGCGTATCGCGCACCGCGGTCCAATCCTCGAGCCGCGAATTCCAGTAGTCCGCGAAATCCAGCGCCAGCTCGCGCGCATCGGGCGCGCAGGAACTGCGCGCCGCCGACGAGTGCGGCGATGCATGCGGCGAGGGTGAACGTATTGAGGCCCGCGCTCTCCTCCCAGCGGTCCTGATCGCTCGCGGGTCCGTGGCGCACGATGAACGACAGCGCACGCCGCACCATGTCCTCGACCTCGGTTCCCTCGAGCGCATCGCGCTCGGCGAGCGCGGCCGCCAGCAGCACCGGCAGCGCGGTCTCGTCCAGCTGGATTCCCGTCCAGTAGGGCTTGCCGCCGAGCCATTGATTCTGGTTCCAGTGCCCGTCCGCGAGCTGGGTGGCGCGCAGATATCGCAAGGTATTTCCCGCCTCCCGCGTCGCGCCGACGGCGAGCAGGGCGCCGGCGCACTCCACCAGGTCCCGCGGCCACACGAGGTGATAGCCCTCGCGCTCTTCCTTGGTGTTGCCCCAGGGAACGCTCAGGCTCGCGACCATCGCGCCGGGATAGGTCTTGTCCTGATGCGCCCGCAGCACCATGGTTGAAATACGAAACTGCTCCGCGCAAACCGCAGGCAGGGAGTTCAGATATTCCACGGGCACTCGCAATTTCGTGTGCAATCTCTCGTGCCATTCGGTCCAGCCGGCGACGTGCCGGTCGCGCGTGTGCTCGAAGGGCTCGAATAGCGCCGGTCAGCGCCAGCGTCGCGGCAGATTCGGCGCTGCTGCCGAAAGCGAGCGCCAGCACGCGAGCAGCGCGGCAGCTCCGCCAGCAGCGCCACATTGCCGGGACCCGCCGAGGAATACTCCCAGGTCATTGCGCCGTTGCGGGCGAAGTCCTGCCAGCCGTCGCTCGCGCCCACGTAGCCGGCGCTCGCGCGCCCGAACGCCTCGCGCTGCGCGCCGGTGACCGCGGCAAGCGCCAGCGCGAACGGCCCCTGCTGCGCGCTCAGCACCCGGCGCCCGCCGTAATCCGCCACCTCGGCGTAGTTGTGCATGCCGGTGCCGCCCAGATGCGGGCGCGAGCAGCGCATACGGCCGCAGGATCTCATCGCCGGTGAGCACAACGTCGACGAGCAGCGCATCGCGCTCCACCGCGGGCACGATGCGCAGCGCGAGCTCGAAGCGCTCGTGACGGTGGACCACTCGCACGGCGGGGATGCCCGGCGCGATGAGCTCGACCGTGTGCTGCCACAGCCGCTTCACTTCCACCCAGAACCCGCGCCCATCGGCCACCAGAAAACCGAGATCGCGGATCTGCGGGATGTCGATGCGCGGGTAGTACACCTCGTTGACGATGCCCGCCGCCGATCGTGAACCACAGACGCGAAGGCCCGAGCTGAGCAGCCGACCATTTCCTTGTCGCTGCTGCACCAGGTCGGCGGTATTCCCGGGGCGCCGGGCGCCGGTCCGCCGGTCCGCATGGCTTGCGGTGTCATGTTGAGATTATTTCCCAGTTCGGCGCATCGTCCAACCGCATTATCTTCGACCGAGATAAAGACACCATTAAATTGCAGAGGGCGGTGGGTGCGCGGCAGCGATGAAATAATCTCATCGTGAAAGTTCCAAGACGGCTATTGCCTTCCGCGCGATAGAGAGTACAAATCCTCGTGTGTCCGCTCACCGGGCGAGGTGGTTTCCATGTACACGGTGCCGGCGTATTCGACCATCGGGATCCCGCTCATTCCCGCGGCGGCGCGGCCCACCGCCGCGGCAACCACGTACGCCACGCTGCTGTTCGCCGACTTGCACGGCTACGACGCCCTGGCCGAGCATTTGCCGCCCGCCAAAGTGCTGCCATTGCTCGGGGAATACTTCGCCGTTCTGACCGGCGCGATTCTGGGATGCGGCGGCCAGATCATTCAGCTCGCCGAGGCTGAGATGCTGGCCGGCTTCGGCGTCGGGGATCCGCGACACAGCCAGATCCATGAAGCCGTGATGGCGGCGTGCGCGATTCAGCAGCGTTTCGCTCCGGTCAGCGCATCCTGGCAGAGCAAGCACTCGATCGACGCCGGCGTCGGCATTGGGATTCACCGCGGAGAAGTGGCGATCGGGGCATTCGGACCGCTCGAGCAGGTGGCGCTCACCCTGGTGGGCGATGCCGCCCATCTCGCCGCGCAACTGTCGCAGGCGGGCGCGCGCCGGCGAAGTGCTGCTCTCCGCCGCGGTTCACCTGCCGCAAAAATCGGCGATGCCGCTATTGCATCTGCCGCAGCTCAAGCTGCGCGGGCGCACCGCGCCGCTGGACGTTTGGTGCGTACCGGCGCCCACGCGCCTGCAGATGCGCCATGCCGCGCTGTGCGAGGTGGCTTAGGAGCTTAGGCACCCAGCCGAACCGCGAAGTCCGGCTAGCGCTGCCAGAGAACGTACGGGGCCTCCAGCGGCACATGGACGCCCGGATAGCTGGGAACGATGCGCGCCGTGTAGTCCCCGGCCGCGCGAGCAGCCGGCACGCTCGCCTCGTAGAGGTTCATCCCGGAGTCGTCGGCGCGGCCCTCGAGGCGCGCCATTTCATGGCGGAACGCCGGCTCCTCGCCCGAGGCGTCGGCGTACAATTCAACGCGCACCGCGTGCGGCGCGAGCGCACCGAGCATGACCTCCACCGTGAAGTGATGGCGATCGCCGCGCGTGTCGACCGAGACGCGGCCGAAGCGCAGCGCGGGCCAAGCCTGCTCCAGGGTGCGGCGCCACGCGCTGATTTGCGCGCCGAGCGCGCCGTGGTTCTGCGCGCGCTTGTCGGTAGAGCGCGGCGGCCGGCAGGTAGCAGCGCTCCACATACTCGCGCACGCTGCGATTCGCCGAATAAATCGGCGTCAGGCTCGCCATGCTTTCGCGCACGCGGGCCACCCAGGCGCGCGGAATGTCGCTCTCGTCGCGGGAATAGAACTCCGGAATCACCTGCTCTTCCAGCAGGTCATAGAGCTGCTCGGCCTCGAGGGCGTCGCACGCCGGATCCTCGCCGTGCTCCGCCGCCGTCGCCGCAAAGCCCAGCCGACGCGCGGGCGTGTAGGCTTCGGCCCACCAGCCGTCGAGCTCGGACAGATTGAGCCCGCCGTTGACCAGCACCTTCATGCCGCTGGTGCCGCACGCTTCCCACGGCCGCCGCGGCGTGTTGATCCAGACGTCCACGCCCTGCGACCAGCTGCTCGGTCAGCAGCATGTCGTAGTCGCTCAAGAAAATCGCATGCGGACGCACGTCGTAGCGGCGCACGAAGCGCACCCAGTCGCGAATCAGCTGCCTGCCCCGCAGTCCGCGGGATGCGCCTTGCCGGCGAGGATGAGCTGCACCGGCCGCTGCGCATTGGTGAGCAGGCGCGCCAGCCGCTCCGGATCGTGCAGCAGCAGATTGGGCCGCTTGTAGGCGGCGAATCGGCGCGCAAAACCGAGCGTCAGCACGTCGGGGCTGAACAGGTGCCTCGCGCCCTCGATCTGTCTCGGCGGCCGCCCCGGAGCGGCGAGCTGCGCGGACAGCCGCTCGCGGGCGTACTCGACCAGCGATCCGCGCGCCAGCGTTTCGACAGCGCCAGATCGCCGAGTCGGTGGCGCTGCGCATGCGCTCCTCGACCGACTCGAGCGATCCCGAGCCAGCGATCCTTGCCGCAACAGCTGGTCCAGAGCTCGTCGGCCGCGGGACTGTCCCAGCTCGGCGTGTGCACGCCGTTGGTCACGTGGCCGACGGGCACTTCGGCTTCGGGCCAGCGCGGGAACAGCGGCTGGAAGATGCGCCGGCTCACCTCGCCGTGCAGCCGGCTGACGCCGTTGATCGCCGCGCAGCCGCGCACGGCCAGATACGCCATGTTGAAGGGCTCCGAGTCGTCGCGCGGATTCGCGCGGCCCAGCGCCAGCAGATCGCGCAACGTGATGTGCAGCGAGTCAGCTGGCATAGCGTCCCGAGATATTGCTCGATCAGCTGCGGGGCGAACCGGTCGAACCCGGCAGGCACGGCGGTGTGCGTGGTGAACACGTTGCCGGCGCGCGTCGCGGCCAGCGCCGCGTCGAAGGACTGACGCCGTCTGTCGCGCATGAAGGTGCGCGCGCGCTCCAGAATGGCCAACGCGGCGTGGCCTTCGTTCAGATGACACACCTCGGGCGCAGGCCCAGCGCCTCGAGCAGCCGCCAGCCGCCGATGCCGAGCACGATCTCCTGCTGCAGCCGCAGCTCGGGGCCGCCGCCGTAGAGCTCGCTGGTGATGCCGCGGTGGGCCGGGTAGTTGGCGATGTCATTGCTGTCGAGCAGGTACAGCTGCAGCCGGCCCGACTTTGACCTGCCAGGCGCGCAGCCAGAGGCGGTAGCCCGGGCATGCGAATCTCCAGCCGCAGCCACTCGCCATCCGGCGTCGCGCACGGGCGTGATCGGCAGCTGGCCCGGATCGTTGTAGGGAAAGAGCGCCTGCTGCGCGCCGTCGCGGTCGATCACCTGGCGGAAGTAGCCCTGCTGTAGAGCAGCCCGACGCCGACCACCGGCACGCCGAGATCGCTCGCGGCCTTGAGCTGATCGCCGGCCACGTTGCCGAGGCCGCCGGCATAGATCGGCAGCGCCTCGCTCAGCATGAATTCCATGCTGAAGTAGGCGATCCGCTTCAGGGCGCAATGCGGATGTGCCTGCTGGAACCAGGCCGGTTCTGCGCCTGTTCGCGCGACTCCTTGGCGAGCCGCATCAGGGTCGCGCGAAATGCCGGGTCGGCCAGCATCTGGGCCATGCGTCTGGGCGAAACGGTGCTCAGCACCACCCAGGGATTGTGCGTCCGCGCCCACAGCTCCGGCTCGAGCTGTCTCCAGAGTTCGTCGGAGGCGTGGTTCCACGACCAGCGCAGATCCAACGCCAGCTGGCGCAGCAATTCGATGTCCGGTTCACCGCTCATCGCTGCCGATCATCGCTTGCGGCGTCAAGCCGCGAGATTCAACGCCGGGCCCGAACGCCCCAGCAGCTCGAGCAGCGCGCTGCGCTCGACCGTCTCGTGCTGCAGCAGGGCGCGCGCCAGTTCGTCGAGCTGCGGCGCGCCTTTCGGATCAGGGTGACGCGACACGCTGCTCCGCCTCGCCGAGCAGCCGCCGCACCTCGTCGTCGATCGACTGCGCGGTGCGTTCGCTGTACTCGCCGCGCGCGTGCGGTCTGCGTCTCGCGGCAAGAAACGCCTCGGTGCCGCGCATCCTGCAGCGTCGCAGGCCCGAGCATCGGGCTCATGCCATATTGCGTGACCATGTGGCGCGCCATGTCGGTCGCCCGCTGCAAGTCGTTCTGCGCGCCCGTGGAGACCTCGCCGTAGACCAGCTCCTTCGGCGACCCGCCCGCCGAGCAGCACGTCCAGGCGATCGAGCAGCTCGCCGCATTTGAGCAGGTAGCGGTCTTCGGTCGGCAGCTGCTGCGTGAATCCGAGCGCGCCGATGCCGCGCGGAATGATCGAGATCTTGCGAAACCTTGTCCGCGGTGGGGCGCGATTCCGCGACCAGCGCGTGGCCCGCCTCGTGGTGAGCCACGGTCTCCTTCTCCTTTGGATTCATCACGCGATTCTTCTTCTCGAGTCCCGCCTCGACGCGGTCGATCGCCTCGTCGAAATCGCTCATCTCGACCGCCGGCTTGTCGTGGCGCGCGGCGCGCAGCGCCGCCTCGTTGACGATATTCGCCAGATCCGCGCCCGACAAAGCCGGCGGTCTTCGCCGCCACCTGCCGGCAGGTCCACGTCCGGCGCCAGCGTCAGGCGCTTGGCGTGCACCTGCAGGATCTTCTCGCGCCCTCTGATGTCGGGCCGGTCGATCGCCACGTGCCGGTCGAAGCGCCCCGGACGCAGCAGCGCCGGATCGAGAATCTCCGGCCGGTTGGTGGCGGCCATGATGATGACGCCGCTGCTGCGTGTCGAACCCGTCCATCTGCACCAGCAGCTGATTGAGGGTCTGCTCCCGCTCGTCGTTGCCGGCCAGGCCGCTCGCGCCGCGCGCCTTGCCGAGCGCATCCAGCTCGTCGATGAAGATGATGCAGGGGGCGAGCTTCTCGGCCTGCTGAAACAGATCGCGCACCCGCGCGGCGCCCACGCCGACGAACATTTCCACGAACTCCGAGCCGCTGAAGGACAGAAACGGCACTTGCGCCTCGCCCGCCACGGCCTTGGCGAGCAAGGTCTTGCCGGTGCCGGGCGCGCCGACGATCAGCACGCCCTTCGGAATCTTGCCGCCGAGCCGCCGATAGCGCTCCGGGGTCTTGAGGAAATCGACGACTTCCATCGAGCTCTTCCTTGGCTTCATCGATTCCGGCGACGTCGGCGAACGTCACGTCCAGGTTCTTCTGCACGTAGACCTTGGCCTTGCTCTTGCCGACATCCATCATGCCGCCCATCTGACCCCCGCCCATGCGGCGCATCACCAGGCTCCAGATGACGACGAATACCAGCGCCGGGGCGACCCAGGATAGCAGCGTCCAGAACCAGCGGTTTTCGACTGCGGCCGGAGAATTTCACCTTCGCCGCCTGCAGTTCGGCTCACCAGATTCGCGTCGGGCACGCGCGCCACGGTGAATTCCCGGTCCTCGGGTCCGCCGCTCGAGGGCGCTTTATCGAGCGACACGGCGGGCGCGCTTTTCCGCGCCGCCGCGTCGGCCAGGCCGCTCAAATCGGCGATGCCGGTGAGCTGATCGTCGGCGATGGTCACCTCCTTGACCTTGCCGCTCTGCAAGAGAGCCTGGAAATCGCTGTAGGCCAGCACTTGCGCGTGCGGCCCCAACAGCAAGCTTTGGATCGCCATCATCACGAACATGACGGCGACGATGTACCAGAGCGAGAAATTCTGTTTGGTGTCCACGATCAGATTCCCAGCATACGAGCGAATGCGCACCGAACCATAGGTAATATCCGCAGGCCGCCCTGCACAAGGTTCGCGGATGAGGACTTGCGTAAAATCACCCGCGCTACGGGAATGCCGCGGTGCCGCAACGCGAATGGCGTATTCACACGCCGGATCCAGGCCTGGAAACTTTCGTCCTCCCGGAGATTCATTCTGGAACATCATGCGCACGTGCTGATCGGCGGCGTCTGGCGGCCGCGACTGCCGAACTGGCGCGACGCGGCCACCCTCATCCTGGTGATGGCGGTTCTCGCGTTGACCGGCACCGCGGCTCGGCAAACTGCTCGGTCTGGAGCTCGCGGCGATCGGCGCCATGACGATCACGATCCTGATCTACGACCAGCTGCTGTTTCGCCCATGATCGCCTGGGCCGACAAATTTCGCTTCGAGCAGAGGGCGGCCTCCATCGTGCCCCAGAGCGTCATGATCGGATGGGGCCGCCATGCGGAACTGTTCGGCTACGACGCCCGGCGGCGGCGCTTCACCTCGAACCCCGCGTAGGCCCGCGGGCGTACCGTGCATGCGGGCGCGCCGTGCATGCGGCCACTTGATAACCGGGTTCCCGGTAGTAAAATCCCGCAGCAGGCGTATCGCCAGCCGCAATCCGCTGGCAGCCTCCAAAGCACCCCCATCCCTTGGGCCCCCTACTTGAGAGACGGAATGGATCTAGAGCGCGTCCAACGATCAACTGCCGCGCAAGACGCGTCCCTGGTTCCGGCTTGGACCGACGTCCTCGAGCTGTTGCCCGACGCGGTGTTCATCGTCGCAGGCGCCGACGATGCGGGACGGATCCTGTATCTGAATTCCCAGGCAAGCCGCATGTTCGGCTACGAGCGCAGTGAACTGATCGACCGGTCCGTAGACATGCTGGTGCCGGATCGCTCGAAGGAGCTTCACGAGCGCCATCGGCACGCGTTTGCGCGCGCGCCCAGACTGCGCAACATGGGCGGCTCGCTCGTTTTGCACGGTCGCCGCCGCGACGGCACCGAATTTCCGGTCGAAGTGCTGCTCAAGCCGGTCGATGGCGGCGCGACGATCGCGATCGCGCGCGACATGACCGAGCGCAGCGAGCTCGAGGATGCGCTGAGGCGGGCGCGGGATTCGGCGGTGCGCGCCAATGAAGTGAAATCGCGATTCCTCGCCGCAGCCAGCCACGACCTGCGCCAGCCGCTGCAGACGATCGGGAATCTGCAGGCGGTGCTCGCCAGAGTGTTCCAACACACCGAGTACGCCGCGCACTTTGCATTGATGGCAGAAGCGGTGCGGACCATGGATCACATGCTGGAGTCCCTGGTCGACATCAATCGGCTGGAAACCGGCGCCATCCAGCCAATGATGCGAGACTTCGGGCTGCAGGAGATTCTGCCGCGGCTGCGCTCGGAGTTCGGCTATTCTGCGAGCAGCAAATCGCTCCAGCTGGACATCGAGGAATCGGCCGAGGTCGTGCGCAGTGATCCGATGCTGCTGCCGGTGATCTTGCGCAATCTGATGGGCAACGCGATCAAGTACACCCGGGACGGCAGCGTGCGGTCTGCGGCTCCGGCCGGACGATTCGCAGCTGTGCATCGACATCGTCGACACGGGGCCGGGCATCCCGGCGGAGCACCTGCCGCGGCTCTTCGAGGCGTTCTATCAGATCGACAATCCGAATCGGGACCAGCGCCGCGGCGTTGGGCTTGGGTTATCGATCGTGCAGACGATCTGCCGGCTTCTCGATCACGCGGTGACGATCGAGACCCGTGTCGGCAAGGGCACCACCTTCACCGTGCGCGTGCCGCGCGGCGTGGCGGCTGACCTACGGCCGGAACCGGTTGCGCCCGAGTCTGCGGCTCCGGTGCAGTCACTCGGGACTGCCACGATACTGCACATCGAGGATGAGCCCTCGTGTCGCCAAATCCATGGCGATGCTGCTGCGGCTGGAGGGGTACGAGGTGGTGTGCGCCGCTTCGCGCGACGAAGCTCTGCAGCACATTCAAGTGCACGGTGTGCGCCCGGATCTGATCTTGAGCGATTTCCAGCTGCCGATGGGCTTCTCCGGAGACGAAGTCGTGGCAGAAATCGCCGGCCTGCTGAACGTAAAGACGCCGACGATCATCCTGACCGGCGATATTGCCCAGAAGCACCTCGAGAAGGCGAAGCTGTTCGCAGATCGGGTGCTGCCGAAGCCGGTGGACATCGGTCTGCTGCTCGGCGAGATCAACACATTGATGAGCCTGCGACAATGAACGACACCTGGGTCATCGTGCTGGCAGGCGGCGACGGCACCACTGCGGATGGAGCGACATCGGAACACCGCAGCACCTGGCACGGACATTGGAGCGTTTGCCGTGCGGGGCCGCGGAGCCCGTTGCGGGTATATTGAGCCTCGCCAGGCAGCATTCGCGCATGACGGGCGGCACTTCGCGCATGACGGGCGGCACGGTGAGCCGCTGATCAGCGCCTTGCGCGGGTGACTGCGCGAAACTACGTATTCCCAGGGACCGCATCCACGCTAAGCTGCAGCGGTGGTGAGCATGCAAGGAGCAGTGTCGATCTTCGTGCCGGCCGCATCCGCGGAGCTGGGCGCACATGTCGCGGCCGCGCTCGATATTCCGCTCAGCGCGCACGAGGAGCTCGAATTCGAGGGCGGCGAGTGCAAGCTTCGGCCGCTCGAGAGCGTGCGGGGGCGTTCCGTATACGTGGTGCAATCACTGTTTGGCGACGCGCGCGGCTCCGCCAACGACCGGCTGTGCGGCCTGCTCTTCCTGATCGGTGCGCTCAAAGACGCCGGTGCGAGCCGCGTGACCGCCTGCATTCCCTACCTCGCCTATGCCCGCCAGGACCGCCGGACCGCGGCGCACGATCCCGTCACCACACGCTACGTCGCCAGACTGTTCGAAGCGGTGGACACCGACCGGCTGATCGCGCTGGAAGTGCACAACCGGGCGGCGTTCGACAATGCGTTCCGCTGCCAGACGGTGCATCTGGAAGCGGCGTCGCTCTTCGCCCGGCATTTCTCCAAGGATTCAGCCGGCCATGACTATGCGGTGGCGACTCCGGACATCGGCGGCGCCGCGCGGGCGCGCCGAGTTCAGGAACTGCTGCAGGCGACTCTCGCCCGGCCGGTCCATTTCGCCATCGTGGACAAGAAACGCAGCCACGGCAGCATCAGCGGCGAATTGTTCGCCGGGGATGTCGCCGGACGCCGCGTCATCATCGTCGATGATCTCATCAGTTCCGGAGCGACGGTGCTGCATGCGATCGACGCCTGCCGTGGAGCGGGCGCCGTTCGCGTCGACGTGGCCGCCACGCATGCCTCCTTCGGCCCGGCCGCGCAGCGGATTTTCGATTCAGGCAAACCGGACTCGGTGGTCGTGACCGACTCCGTCGCGCTGGGCGAGCGCTTCGCGGGCTATCTGAACCGGCCGCTGGTGGTTCTCGCCGCCGCGCCGGTCTTTGCCGAGACCATCCGGCGGCTGGAATCGGGCGGCTCCGTGTCGGAGCTCGACGGACTTTGATCGGCTCCTCCCGCACCGGCCCTCAGCGGCCGTCGCGCTTTGGGAGCCTGTCTGAGTAATCCGCATGAACCGCTTCGCTTCAGCGAGGGAGCGGATGCCAGGCGCGCGGCGCAGGCCGTGGTAAGCGCCACGGCCAAGCCGCGCAACACCGCAGACGCCCCTCCCCCAGCCAACCCTTCGTACCCTTGCAGATTTCGCGTCATCCGTCGTTGTCGCCTCCTTGTTGGGTGTTGACCCAACGGCGTCGGCTCCGCCTCGGCTGAAGCGAAATCAGCCTTAGGTAAGGCCACGGGGATTACTTAGACAGGCTCCTAGTCACATAGAAAAAATCCCGATCGTCCGGAAAACCCAAGAAGCGCGGCGCCAGTTCGCCGCCGCCGCCCTTGCGGTCGACCTCCGCCATGCCCTCGACCAGGTGCTCGACGAGGATGCGCCCGTTCTTGCGCGTATAGATCGCAAAGTAGGTGTGCTCGAGCGCATTCATGTCCAGGTGCATGGCGTACCGGCAGCCGTAGGCCTGAAGACGCGCGCCATGGCGCGCGGCGTGGCGGTCGAGAACTATCCATAGATCAAGAATTTCGCGGTACCGCTGTCCTGCAGACAGACACCGGCGCGCAGCGTGCGAAGCCGTTCGTCGCTGGAGCCCGACCAGTTGCCCGGCCCCCAGCTGTCGACCAGGGCGCCCGGGAAGGACGCGCCGGTCTTGTCGTCGTGCTCGATCAGGGGCACACCGTTCTGACGCGCAAATTTGATGTGGGGCAGCAAAAAGTCGTCCGCGGACGTCCAGGTTTTCATCCGTACGGCGCCCTGATCATCGACGATGAGCGTCGCGAGTCCCGGCTGCAGCTTGCTGAACACGACTCCCTGCTCGATGAATCCGTAATGCGTGCCGCGGTTCTGCTGCGCCAGCAGCGCCGTAGCGAAACGCGCCGTGTTCGCGCTTGAAGCCGCCGGCGAACGTCGCTGCCACCCTCTGGACGGTTGGCGGGCTCACCATGCCGTTGACGACCAGCGGCGCCGCGCTGCCAATGCCGTCGGGACCCGCAAGCGCCGGATTGCGGACCGATTCCAGGGCGCGCTCGGACCACGCTACGCGCGGATGATCCGTGCCGAGCGCGAATCCGAGATCGAATTCGCCGAGATCCAGAGCCACCATGTAGTCCAAGGCGGCCGCTTCGACCGAATCGATGTACCCGGCGTGCGGGCCGGAGACCGCGATCGCCTGCGGCTGGATGACGCTCACGAATATTCCCGCCGCGTCGCGCACCGGATACCATTTACCCAGCAGCACGCCGCCCAACCCCTGGCCGATGTCGATCCCCAGATGTTCGGGCAGCACGGGCAGCGCCGCGAAGACCTCGCCGATCGGCGCCGGCCGCGGCGCATCGGGCGCTGCATCGGGAATTGCAATCGGCCGGGCCGCCTCTGCGCCGCCCTTTTCAAGGAAGGCATCGCGGAAGAATTCCTCCTTCACGAAGCCGACGATCTGCTCCCCACCCCAGACATGGTCTCTCAAGAAATCAGTGACCCGCTCGAGGTGCGTGTACGTTCCCGACACCGGGTTGCGCAGATACAGGCGATCCTCGCACAGCGGCGCGTACGGCAGTTCGGAGCGCTGCGCCTGCTGTAATGGCGCCGGCCGGCCTGCGGACCACAAGTTCGCATTCCGCGTCGCGGCCGCCGGCCGACAACGTGATGCCAAAGGGATGAGCGTCGCTGAGCGCGAGCGTTTGCGTCTTCGGCAGCGGATTTTCCAAATGATACGCCATGGGCTTTGGCGCGCCCGGCCACCACAGCGTGAGCAGAAACCACGCATTGATCTGCGGGTTCAGATTGACGAGCGTCGCCGTTCCCCAATCGCCCGACATCTGGAATTCCACGCTGGCAGCCCGCCTGAACGGCTGCAGTTCGATGATGGTCTTCGGGACGTCCGCCTCGTATTGCTGCCACTGCAGCGCCGTCGCATCCGAGGAGCCCGCCGCGGCGCTCGTGCGGTCCGTCGCCTGGAGAACCGCCGCGTCGAGCAGGGCGGCGCCGCCCAGAGCCGCCAGGGCGGCGATGGCGAACGGTGCGAGCTTCATATCGCGAGAAGCGCGATAAGTCCCGCGGCCGCGAGGGTCCAGCGGCTGCCGCGATCGGCAAGCGCGAAGACCACCGGATCTTCATGGATGCGCCCGCGTTCGGCCATCATCCACAGGTAGCTCACCCAGTAGAGCAGCAGCAGACAGATTGCCCAGAAGAAATTGTGCCGGGCGTAGAGCTGCTGAATGATGTCGCTGTTCGTGTACAGGGCCAGCACCAGCACCGCCAGGTAGCCGCTCGCGATGCCTTGCGCCACGAGGAACACCTTGTCGATGCCCAGATAGCCGCGTGCGTGAACCTCCCCTCCCCCCAGGGACTCCAGCGTGACCAGCTCCGAATAGCGCTTGACGAGCGCGAGGCTGAAAAACAGGAACATGCAAAAGGTCAACAGCCAGGCGGAAACCCTGATTTCCACTGCGAGCGAGCCCGCCGCCACGCGCAGCGCATAGCCTCCCGCGAGCACCAATACATCCACGATGGCGAGGTCCTTGAGCTTCATGGAATAGCCGATCATCACCACACAGTACAGCGCCAGTACGGCGGCCACGCCGGGCGCCAGATGCCATGCGATGCCAAAGGCACCGGCCAGCAGCAGCGGCATCATCAGGAGCGCGTGAGCGAGCCGGATCCTGCCGGACGCGAGACGCCGCTCCCTCTTGCGCGGATGGCGCCGGTCGGCGGGCAGATCCATCAAATCGTTGAGCAGGTAAACGCTCGAGGCGCAGAGGTTGAAGGCAATGAACGCGAGCGTCGCCCGCCCCAGGAGATCGAGGTCGATGAACCGGTGTACCGACGCGAGCGGCAGGAACACGAGGCCATTCTTGATCCAGTGATGAGGCCGCAGTGCGTGCAGATAGTCCCGCCACCGGGCGCCCGGTTCCCGCAGGATTTTCTCCACCGGGGCGACCTTGGCCACCTGATGCTCGAGATGCGGCGACGGGGACACCAGCAGCGCGCGCCGCGCTGCGGACCACACCGGATAATCGCTGCCATGGTTGCCGATGTAGTCGAAACCCTTCTGCCCGAACTCGGCGATCAGGCGGTCGCGCTTGCGGTCGCCGCTCAGGTGGACATGGCCGTCGCTCGCGAGGATCGAATCGAACAGGCCGACGTCCCGATCCACCTCGCGCGCCAATTTCTCATCCGCGGCGGTGGCGAGAATCACCGGACGGCCCAGGTCCTTCTGCTCGCGCAAATAGGCCAGCACGTCGGCACGGTACGGCAGCAAATGGATGTCGGGTATGGCCGCTTCGGCCAGCCGGTGCTTGAAATGCGCGGCGCCCTTGAGCCGCCAAAAAGGCAATTTGAGCAAGCTCAAGGGCTTGTTGCGCGCCAATACGAACATGGATTCGATCAGCGAATCGGTCCGCAGCAGGCTGCCGTCCAGATCGACGACCAGCGGCACGCGCTCGACTGCGCGGCTCTGCGGCGGCGGGTTTTCGGCGGCGTGCATGACGGTCAGAACAGCCACTTCGCCAACTGAAGTGCCCCCTTCCTCCAGGGCACACGATGCGTGACGCCGGTCGTGCCCTGAAATTCCGACCGATGCGCGACATACCAGTCGTAATTGCGGATCAGCGCCATGCGATTGGAGTACAGCGGCGCGAATCCCAACTGCCTCTCGATGCGCTCGATCGACACGAAGCTGTCGCGCGCCGCGGTCTCATAGATCCACTGGTACAAGGGCGACAAATGCAGCCCCTCGAGCGCCTTGAGCAGCGCGATCACGGGCCCCGCGGGCAGACTGACGACGCGCTTTCCGTGACCGGCGCGGTCGAGTACCGCTTGAAAATTTTCGCGCATGGTGCCGAATACCTTCGCGGCCACGTTGAATGTGTCGTTCACCGTATTCTGGCCCTGCGCGAGGCACAAGAGAATCGCCTCGCAACAATCCGCCACGTCCAGCAGCTGGTAGCGGTTGTTGCCGGAGCCCAACACCGGGAAATTCCTGCCCTCGTAGGCCCATTCGTAAAGCAGCTCGAACACCCCCAATCGTTCGGGGCCGACGAAGCTCTTGGGACGAAGAATCGGGACGCAGAGCCCGTTGGCTCTGGATTCGAGGCACAGCTGCTCGGCGCTGATCTTTGCGATGCCGTACGGCCCGACGCCCTTCAGCCGGTCATGTTCGTATAACGGATGATGGTCCGGAATGCCGTACACCGACGTCGAGGAGATGAACACGAAGCGCTCAATCCCGCATCGATGCGCGATCTGCAGCAGTAGTTGCGTGCCGCCGACGTCCGTCGAATGGATATCCTCCTTGCTGGCCAGGGGCAAGGCCGCCGCGCAGTGAACCACCTTGTCGACACCGGTCATCGCGCGCTCGACCGCCTCGGGATCGCGAATATCCGCCTGCATGACCTGCACCTGATCTCGTTCAGGATACTTGAACGGCGCAATATCCATGGACCTGACCGCGAAGCCGCGCGCCAGCAGGTGACGGCACAGATTAATGCCGAGAAATCCCGCCCCGCCGGTGACTAGAATGATCGGCTGCGACATGCCGGCACTCCGGGCCTCAGGCTTCCGTATCGAGAGCGGACGACTCTGCCTTCTTCGGTTCCGGCTTCTCGGTCATCGTGGCTTCGGTGAGCAGCAGAATGCTCGCCACCGACACGGCATTCTGCAGCGCGATCCGCACCACCTTGGTCGGATCGACGATGCCCGCTTCGACCAGATCGACGTACTGCTTGCGGGACGCGTCGAAACCCACCGTACCCGTGGACTCGAGCATCTTGCTCACCACCACCCCGCCGTCGACCGCGGAATTGTCGGCAATCTGCCGCGCCGGCGCCTCGAGTGCGCGCCTGAGGATTTGCACCCCCGTCCGCTCGTCGCCTTCGCATTGCGACTCGAGGCGCCGCGAGCGCACGGCCGGCCCGCAGCAGAGCCAGGCCCCCGCCGGGTACGATGCCTTCGGCAACCGCCGCCTTGGTGGCGTTGATCGCATCGTCCAGAGCATCCTTCTTGGCCTTCATTTCCGACTCGGAAGGCGCTCCCACCCGGATGACCGCGACCCCGCCGGACAGTTTGGCCAGGCGCTCGCGCAGCTTCTCCTTGTCGTAATCGCTCGTCGACTGGTCGATTTCGCGGCGTATCTGCTGCATTCGCGCCTCGATCGCCTGGCGCGCGCCCGCTCCGCCGATGATGGTCGTATTGTCGCGGTCCACCACCAGGCGCTTCGCTCGTCCCAACTGATCGAGCTTGACGTCCTCCAGCTTGACGCCGAGCTCCTCGGAGAGGACCTGCCCGGCCGTCAACACCGCGATGTCCTGCAGCATCGCCTTGCGCCGGTCCCCGAAACCCGGGGCCTTCACTGCGGCGCTCTTCAGCACACCGCGAAGCTGGTTGACGATGAGGGTTGCCAGCGCCTCGCCCTCCATGTCCTCCGCAATGAACAGGATCGGCCGCCCGGCCTTGGCCACCTGTTCGAGCAACGGGCACCAGATCCTTCAAGATGTTGATCTTGCGGTCGGTCACCAGCACATACGCGTCTTCGAGGACGGCCTCCATTTTTTCGTTGTCGGTGACGAAATAGGGCGATATGTAGCCGCGGTCGAATTGCATGCCCTCGACCACTTCCAATGCCGTATCGGTGGTCTTGGATTCCTCCGAGGTGATGACGCCCTCCCCGCCCACCTTCTCCATGGCCTCGGCCACGAGCTCGCCGATGCTCTCGTCGTTATGGGCCGAGATGGTCGCCACCTGAACCTTCTCCTTGCGCGTATTCACGGGCTTCGAGAACGTCTTGAGCTCGTCGACGACGATTTTCAGAGCGCGATCCAGGCCGCGTTTGATGTCGATCGCGCTCGCGCCGGCCGTGACGTTGCGCACGCCGTCGAGCAAGATCGCATGCGCCAGAATGGTGGCGGTGCTGGTGCCGTCGCCTACCGCGTCGCCGGTCTTCTCCGCAGCCTGCCGCAGCATTTGAGCGCCGAGGTTCTCCTCGGGATCCTGCAGACTCAGCTCCTTCGCGATGGCGACGCCGTCGTTGCACACGATGGGCGCGCCCCATTGCTTTTGGATCAGCACGGACTTGGATTTGGGCCCCAGCGTGATCCGGACCGCTTCGGCGAGCTGCGTCGCGCCGCGCAGAATCTTTTCGCGCGCGGCCGATCTGAACAACAATTGCTTGTGCGCCATGCCCGCTCCTGGAGATGAGAAAGAATCGGCGGCAGCGCGAGCTACCGCCGAAGCTCAACGACCACGATCGAGATACCGGATCACTGTACGGTGATCTGTTTCGGCTTCGATTTCGGCGTTTCGACCTTCGGAATGTGCACGGTCAGAATCCCGTCCTTGCTCTCGCAACGGATCGAATCCGAATTCACATTATCGGGAAGCGAGAAGCGCCGCTCGAAGCTGCCGTAGAAGCTCTCCGTGCGATGATATTTCTCGTTCTTGTCCTCTTTTTGCTGTTTGCGTTCGCCCTTGATGGTGATCATCCCGTCATCGAACGTCACCTGAACGTCCTCCTTCTTCACTGCCGGCAATTCCGCCCGAATGAGGTATTCCTGGTCGGTTTCACTGATATCCGCTGAAGGCGCCCAGTCGAGCTTTCGCCCAGTGCCCTCGAGCGCAAGCCGCGGAAAATTCGCCAAGCTGCCCGGCACCATCCGGTTGAAAAACAAATCCACGTCTGCGAACGGATCCCAACGTATTAAGCTCATAAACTTCTCCTTTCACATCGTCGCCCCAACCCAACGCGCTGATGATGCGCTCGATCGCCGAAATGCGTGATCCGAGAATGTACTTAATGGGTTAGCGTCTTCTGCGGTCGAACGCCGCATTGCGGCCCAATCCGGGCCCGCTGGCGGGCTCAGCGCCCGGCAGGAGAAAGCATGGCGCCTGCGCGCGCGGCGCCGAGCAGCGCCGCGTCGCCGTTCACGATCAATTTGGTGGGGATGGCCGCGGCGAACGCGGATAGTCGCCCCTTGCTCTCGAAACGTGCGCGAAAAGCGCTCTGTGCGAGAAACCCCTCGATTTTCTGCGCGATGCCGCCGGCGACGTAGACACCGCCCTGCGCACCATGCACGAGCGCGATATCGCCGGCAACGGCCCCGTAAATGGCGCAGAACATCATGAGGGCGGCGCGGCAATGGGGCTCCTCGTTCGACGCTTGGGCGACGATCTGCGCGGCGGTCAGCGAAGCCGCCTCGCGGCCCCCCAGTTGCTCCAAGGTGCGGTAAAGATTTTCGAGGCCTGGTCCCGACAAAATACGCTCGATCGAGACGCGTCCGAACTGCTTCGACATCGCGCTCAGCACCGCGAGTTCCTCGTCGTTGCCCGGCGCGAAGCCCATGTGGCCGCCTTCGGTCGCCATCGGCACGACTCGCTCGCCGTAGCGGGCGAGGCAGGAAACGCCGAACCCGGTGCCCGCCCCCAGAATGGAAATAGTGCCCTGCGCGAGCCCCTGCCGCTCTGGGCCGATGCTGCGCAGGTCCTGATCACCGAGCACGTCGACGGCAAATGCGAGTGCGGCGAAGTCGTTGATCAACAAGGCTTCCCGGAAGCCGGATTGCTTCAGCTCTGCCTCGGAAATGTGCCACCCGCGGTTTGTGAAGCTGGCCGTTCCCGCGGTCACCGGGCCTGCCACCGCGATGGCCGCCGCCGCCGGCGGGTCGAGGGATGCCCGCTCGAAATATCCGTGCAGCGCTGCGCTGAAGGTGGGGAAATTCTGCTCCAGGTCCTGCCGCTGGCGCACCCGCCAGGGCGGATCCCCGCTCGCATCCACGATCGCAAACCGTGCGTGGGTGCCGCCGACATCGCCGACCAGAATGGAGCCATTGCCGCCCACTCCGGTATGCTCCCGCGTCAGAGCGAAGGAGTTTTGTGCGCCAGATCGCGGACAACCGCGGCGAACGCCGCCTGCGCTCGCGCATCCAGATTTTCGATCAGCGCGACCGCGTTCGCGATCCCGCCCTCACTGCTCAAGACCGGCGCCAACCGGCGATCCTGCATGACGCTGAATATGGACCTGGGCAGTCCGTTGACGAAAACTTGCGTGCTGATCAAGCGCGCGCCATGGCTGTAATCGGCATAACGCCAGCCGTGAACCGTGCTCAGCGGTTGAATCGGTTTGCCGGCGGCCAGATGCCAGCCATAGATCGCCACGCGATCCAAGTGATCCCACAGGCGATTCGTGAGCACCAGGTCCTTCTTGTCGCCGGCGACCAAGGCGCCGAGCGGCACCCCGAGATCTGCGCGCTGCACGCCCACCAGCTCGTTGTGGTGCACGGAATAATCAGTGGAGCGCATCTCGTTGCCGGCAGGCAGGGGCTGAGGCGGCAAATGCACGGACGCCTGGGCATAGATGGCATCGACGATTCGGGGCGTCGGCAACGTGAAACCGTAGGCGGAGGCCGTCGACAATGCCGTCGACAGGCGCATCGGCATCAGCAAGAAATCCTCATCCGAGCCGATCGCAAGATAGTCCGGAGCGGCGCAAACCACGATATCGGCCGCCTCGCCGTCCGGGAGCTGCGACTGCAGCCGGACCGGGACCAGGCGGCGCAAAAACTCGGGGATGTTGCCCTCGGCCAATTGCTGTTGAATGCGCGCCTCGCGCGCATCATCGGTGATCCTGCGGATTCGATCGGCAAATGCCCGCCCGCTGGGTGCATTCGCCGCGCGCGCGGGAATGCGCTGCGTCAAGGAGCCCGCGCATGGATTTTGCGACGCAGCAGATCCGGCAGATGCAGATCCGCTGCTGCCGCCTGCAAAAGCGGCCGCGCCGGCCAGGGCCGCGACGATCAGGGCTGCAATTGCTGCAGTGCAGCGTCTGGTCCGAGAATTGGGCACAATCACTTCCCTCCGGCCGAAGGACCGATTATTACAAGATGTGGGCGCCACCGGCAATTGCAAGCCGGCCGAGGCGTGACGCAGACACGCCGGACAAACTCAGGAGGCGCGGCCCTCGCCCATCAGGCGCTGATCCACTTCCTCTTCCGCCGCCAGCCAATCCTCGAGCTCGTGGCCGGGCGCAAAGCCGCGCAGTTCTGCCCTGAAGTAGGCGGCTTCCGCGATCGATGCGTGGCGATCTTCGTGATAGCGCGGCAGTAGACGGCCGGCGCGCCGGCCGCGCGCAGTGCGCGCAGCTTTGCCGACGCGCGGCGCTTTCTTGTGGTTCATGCGAACTCCATTCCGCCTCAGAAGGGCAAATTGTTGGCGAAGTCCCGCGGTTTGACGACCAGGATGTCGCAAGGAAGCGTCTCCAACACCCGTTCGGCCGTGCTGCCGATGAAAACGCGCTCCAGCGCGCCACGCGCGATGGCGCCCATCACCACCAGATCCGCGCGACATTCAGCGGCGATGCGCGGCAGACATTGCGCCGCCACGCCCACGCCGACATGCAGGTTGGCGGCGGCGACACCGTACGGCTCGACCAGACTCCAAATCTGAGAACGCCTCAGCTCACTTTCCGCCGCCAGCGCTTCGGCCGACACGCCCATCATGGGCGGCATGCCGGCCGGTCCCGCCATGGCCATGGCCGCGGGGAAATATGCGTGCATGGCGTGCAGCTGCGCGTCGAAATGCTTCGCCAGCGTCGCGGTCACGTCCAGGATGCGATGATCGAACGCGGCCTGAGCATCGTGCGCATGGACGGGATCGACTGCGGCGACGAATACCGGCGGCGTGCGCCAGGGCGCCGGCTTGGTCAACAGGAGCGGCAGAGGACACGCTCGGATCAAGTTCCAGTCCGTATTGGTGATAAAGGTGCGCTTGGCGAGGGAATGATGATGCGTATCCTTGACGACCATGTCCGCCGGCGAGTTGCGCATCCACGAGAGGATGCGTTCATGGAGCGGATCGCCCGCAATGACATGCGTCGCGACATCGATGCCCTCGCCGCGCATCGGCTCCGCCCACCCATCGAGCACGGACTGCAAACCGTCGGACAGGGGCGAATCGCCGTGGGAGGGCAGCAATGCGGCCATGCGCGCCTCCCGCGAGTATTTCGTGTCGCACGCCAGCAGCTGGACTCCCGCACCGAGCCGTTTTGCCAAAGCGTGGGCCTTCGCCACGGCCGGCTGCTGCATCACCGTCGGATCCACGATCACCAGAATGTCGGCTATACGATCCACGATCAGTCCACCACGGTGCCGTCATGGCGCATGGTCTTGTGCACATTGCCGGGGCCCGTCAAGCGGGACAAATAGTCGGCTGTCGCACGCACGTCCTGATCGTCGAAGCTGCGCAAGAATCGCACCAGATCCTCATCAACGTTGTGCCGGTAGCCGTCGGCGAGCTTCTGCAGCTGTGCGACCAGATACGCATAGTGCTGATGCCTGAGGGAAGGCACGAAACCCTCGGCATCGCCGTGCGCATCGGCGCGATGGCAGCCGGCGCATTGCTCGTGGAAGATGCCCCGCCCCAGAGCCACGTGCGTACCATCGCCGGTTTGAGCGTGCGGGGCGCTGGGCGCATTGTTCAGCCAGGCGGCTATATCGACCCACGTCTGCGGTTCCTGCAGCTCCTTCTGCATCACGACATGGCGCATGGTGACGCTGTCGCGCTCGGCGCCGGCGAAATTCGCCAATTGCCGGACGATGTATTTGAAACGCTGCCCGGCGAGCGCCGGGATGGCACGGCTCGGATCGCCATGCGCATCGAGTCCGTGGCAGCGCGCACAGAATTGCTTAAACTGCGCGCCGCCGCGATCGGGATGCGCATCGAGCTGCAGCGCCGCCTGGGTCGTTCGATCCACCGATTCCTCGGACGCGCCGACATCGATGCTCGTCAGCGCGAAAAGGGCGGCAAAGGTCACGGCCATGCCGGCGCTTCTCGCGCTGATCCCAGTCATAGCCATGATACCTCGGTCTCGCGTCGCTGTTTCGGTCTCGGGCCGGTGTGCAAGATGCAATATTCTACGATATCCGCATGAGTCGCATCACGGATTGCTCCCAAGTGCACGAAATACTCTAATATATAAGGGTATGAAGCAGAATGCTGCGGCAAGCCGCAGTGGACGCCCAGCGCTGATCCGGCAGACTTGTGCGCTTTCCGATGCCACCGGCCGGCCAAGCAGGAGACGGTATTGGTCGATGAAAAAGTAAACTGGCCGGGACCCGAGCGCATTTTGCATCAATTGATGGAGATCGCACGCATCTCCGCCCTGGCAGAGATGGCGAGCGGTCTTGCCCACGAGCTCAATCAGCCGCTGGGCGCGATCGCGACCTTCTCGCAAGCCGGCGAACGCATGCTCAATCGGCCGGAGCCTCTGGTGAGCCGGGCGCTGGACGTTTTTCGCAACATCAATCAGGAAGCGCTGGGAGCTGCGGAGGACATCGTGCGCATCCGGCGACTGTTCGAGCGCGACGAGCCGGAGCGCAAGCGGTGCCAGATGTCCGATCTCATCGAGGAATTGCGGCCCGTACTGCATGTGCTCGCGATGCGCAGCAAGGGCGATGTGCGCGTGACCACCCGCTCCGCGCTGCCGGACGTGATCATCGACCGGCTGAGAATTCAGCACGTTCTATTGGCCTTGGTGCAAAACGCGGTGGACGCGGGGGCCGAAAAGTCGGCATCGCCCATGGTGTGGATCGATGTTTCGGTCGACCGCCACACCGTCCGGACCAGCGTCATCGACTCCGGGACCGGAGTACCCAATGAACTGCGGGATCAACTGTTCCGTCCGTTCTTCACGACCAAGCCGCAGGGCACCGGGCTGGGGTTGGCCTCGAGCCGAGCGATCGTCGAATCCCATGAAGGGACGTTAGGATTTGACAATTTGCCGGCAGGAGGCAGCTGTTTTTGGTTCCGCTTGCCGATCGCAGGAGATGATGACCGGAGCACTCATGACGAAACCCAATGACAAGATCAATGCACCCACGATTTATGTGGTCGACGACGATGACGGCATGCGTCGCGCGTTGGACACGCTGCTGAGCACGGTCGGCTACAAGACGGCGGTCTTTTCCCGTCCGAGTGAATTTCTGGCGCACTTCAAGACCGACGCGCCGGGCTGTCTGCTGCTCGACATACGCATGCCCGAGATGAGCGGCCTGGAGCTGCAGCATCAGCTCAACCGCATGGGCTCCATGCTTCCGGTCATTTTCATCACCGGTCACGGCGATGTGCCCATGGCCGTGCAGGCGATGAAGGAGGGCGCCTTCGAATTCATTCAGAAGCCCTTCCGCGATCAGGAGCTGCTCGACCGCATCAATCACGCCCTGAAGCAGGACGCCGAATATCGCGGCACCGCAGCGCGCCGCTCCGAAGTGCTGCACCGGCTCGAATCCCTGACGCCGCGCGAAAGGCAGGTGATGGACTTGATCGTCGAGGGCAGCGCAAACAAGGTCATCGCCATCGACTTGGGCTTGAGCGAGCGGACCGTCGAAATCCATCGTGCCAAGGTCATGGAGAAAATGGGCGCGCGTTCGGTTGCTCATCTGGTGAAGCTGCATTTGACGATGACCGACGAGGCCTGACCGCGGCCGCACCGCTGAAGCGGGGGTTCATCGTGGCTTGTCTCCGCAGGTGGCCGGCCAGCGGCTTGATCATGCCGAGAATGGAGGTCCGCGGCTGTACGTAGTGGCCGCAGGACGGCGTTGGGTCTGCATATGGCAGCGCCGGCGGATGGCGCTAGAATTGAACCAAAGCATCATCCGACGTTCGGGCGAAAAGGAGGCTCGTATGAGCGGGAAAGCCGGTGTGTGGATCGATCATCGCAATGCCGCGATCGTCGCGCTCAGCGACGACGGCGAGCACACCACTCGCATCGCGTCGAACGTCGAGAAGCATTTGGAACGGGGCGGAGACCGCCCCATGAAAGGCCGCGCCGAGGACCTGTCGGTACCGGCGGAAGACCTTCGCCAGCGGGCCTACACCGCCGAGCTCAACGTCTACTACGACGCAGTGATCGCGGCGCTGCGCAATTACGACAGGCTGCTGATCCTCGGCCCGGGCGAGGCCAAGGGCGAGCTGCTCAAGCGGCTGGAGAGGGCGAAGCTAGGCGCAAGGGTCGACGCCGTGCAGACCGTGGACAAGATGACCGATCCGCAAATGGTGGCGAAGGTGCGCGCGCATTTTGGAGCCAGTGCGCCGCGCTTTCAGCCATAGAGATACCGGGAAACGCGGGGACCGAACAGCGACGAAGAATCGTTCGAGCTGCGTTCGTGCTGCGAATCGCGGCCCGGCTCATTCGATGAGTGAAGCATGCGGCCGCAGCGGTCGCGCCGAAATAGCCGCAAGCCCCGCGAGCGCGAAATCGACCAGGTGCCGGGTGAGCTGCGGCGCCGACCGGGCGCCGACATCGAGGTTCGGCAGCATCCGCTTGAGCTTGCGGCGATTGACCAGCAGCAGCAGCGCGCACGGCGCCATGGTGCTGATGCAGCCGCGCGCCACCAGCGGATCATCGGGCGCCCGCCCCGTGAGGGCGCCGACGATCGATGCGAGCATCCTGGCCCGCGCCGTCAGCGCGCGCTCGTGCGCCCGTCCGTAGACGGCGGACGGAGTCACGAACTCCCGCCCGAACAGCCGGCCTTCCCAGGTCTGCGATACCGGGCTCGTGAGCGCGTGCACCACCATTCCGAGGAAGGCCTCGAGCTGGCGCCGCGGATCGGATTCGGCGTTGACCGCCGCCGCAAGCGCTTCGGTGCTCGAGCAGCCGGCGGCGCGCCTCCTCGAGGACCGCCCGGTACAGTCCCGCCATGCCGCCGAAGTGGTAGACGATCGCGGACGTGTGCACGCCGGCCAGGCGGCAGATGTCCTGACCCGTGGCGCCGTCGAAGCCGCACTCGGCGAACACCCGCCCGCCCACCTCGATCAGCTGCGCCCTAGTACGCAGGCTGCGCGCCGCCATGCGCCGATGCGCGGCGTCCCGCCGTCCCATGGAGCGAGCTCGGCGTGCATGAATGCGCTTGGTCTGGTCGGCCACCGGCGCACTAAATCACTTCCGCGATTGCCGTTCAAGTTAAATTCGAATTCAAATTCGAATTAGAAAATTCACTTGACTGCTGCCGGGCGAGTGATTCATCGTAACCGCCCGAAAGCAGGTGACCACATGCCAAGGATCGTGCGACTCGCTGTTCTACTCGTCGGCGTCATCGTCATTGCGGCGGCGCTGTGGTCATTCTCCCGCCGCCAGGGCCAGGCGGAGCTCGATCTTTACGGCAATGTGGATCTGCGGCAGGTGGAGCTGCCGTTCAACGGCAGTGAACGCGTCGCGGCGGTTCTGGCGCAGGAAGGCGACCACGTCAAGCAGGGTCAGCTGCTGGCGCGGCTGGATACCAGCCGTCTGGCGCCGCAGGTGGCCAAGGCTCAGGCCGATCTGGCCGCACAGCAGCAGGCCGTGGATCGGCTGCATCACGGCAACCGGCCGGAAGAGATCGCGCAGGCGCGCGCCAATGTCGATGCCGCCGCGGCCGACGCTCACAACGCGCGCGCGCAATTCGCGCGGCTGAACACCCTGTCCGAGAGCTCCTCCGGCCGCGCGGTGAGCCGCCAGGATATGGATGCGGCCAAGGCCGCGCTCGATACCGCGGAAGCCCGGCTGGCCGTGAATCAAAAGGCGCTGGCTCTCGAGCTCGCCGGGCCGCGCAAGGAAGACGTCGCGCAGGGCGAGGCGCAGCTGCGCGCCGATCAGGCGCAGCTCGCGCTGCTGCAGCAGCAGTTGAAGGACGCCGATCTGCTCGCGCCGCTCGATGCGGTGGTGCGATCGCGCATCGTCGAGCCCGGCGAAATCTCCTCACCGCAAAAATCGGCCTTCACTCTCGCCATCGTCGACCCCAAATGGGTCCGTGCCTACGTGGCCGAGCCGGATCTCGGCTCGGTGCACGAAGGCATGCGCGCCGCGGTGACGGTCGATGCATTCCAAGGCCGCCGCTTTCCGGCTGGATCGGCTTCATCTCACCGGTCGCGGAGTTCACCCCGAAGTCGGTGGAGACCACCGAATTGCGCTCCAGCCTGGTCTATGAAATTCGCGTATTCGTGCACGATCCCGGCGACGAGCTGCGCCTGGGAATGCCCGCAACCGTGCACCTTCGCGCGGGCCGTGACGCCGAGCGCGGGCGCGCGCACCGAGCACTGGCGGCGCATGACCGGAGCCGCAGCGCGCCGGCGGTGGCCACGCAAGGCTGCGCAAGGTGTTCGAGCGCGAGCGTGAAGCGCCGGTTTGCGCGCTCGATGCGGTGTCGCTCGAGGCCGAGCAGGGCGAACTGACGGCGCTCGTGGGCCCGGACGGCGCCGGCAAGACGACGCTGATGCGGCTGGCGGCGGGCTTGCTGCGCGCCGACGGCGGATCGCTGACGGTGCTCGGCATCGACGTGGCGACGGATCCGCAGCAGGTTCAGGATCGCATCAGCTACATGCCGCAGCGCTTCGGCCTTTACGAGGATCTGACCGTCGCGGAGAACCTCGATCTGTATGCCGACCTGCACGGCGTGAGCCAAGCGGAGCGCGCGCGAGCGCTATCCGCGGCTCATGGACATGACCGCGCTCGGACCCTTCAAGGCGCGGCTCGCCGGCCAGCTGTCGGGCGGCATGAAGCAGAAGCTCGGGCTGGCGTGCACGCTGGTGCGCTCACCGGAGCTGCTGCTGCTCGATGAGCCCACCGTCGGCGTCGACCCGCTGTCGCGCCGGGAGCTGTGGGAAATCGTGACGCGTCTGGTGACTGAGCAGGGCCTGACGGTGCTGCTGAGCACCGCCTACCTGGATGAGGCCGAGCGCTGCAGCCGCGTGATCATGCTGCATCAGGGCCGGGTGCTGTCGCAGAGCTCGCCGCAGAGGTGGCCGCCCTGGCGACCGGGCGCAGTTTCGTGGCCATCCCCGCGCCGGGCCAATCGGCGCGCAGTCTGCAGGCGCGGCTGCTCGATCAGCCGGACATCGTCGATGCCGTGCCCGACGGCGGGCGGGTCCGCTTCGTTCGAAGCGCATGCGGCGCAGAACCGCACGCCGCGCAGGGGCCCGATGAACTGCACGACCTGCACGTCGAATCCCGTGCCGCCGCGCTTCGAGGATGGCTTCATGATGCTGCTGCAGGCTGCATCCGAATCGCGAGCGCGCCAGAGCCATCGCGATCGCGCACCCGCCCGTGCAGCACGGGGACGAGGCGGTGGTGCGGGTCGAGCAGCTGTTGAAAAAATTCGGCGCCTTCACCGCGGTCGACCGCATCGACTTCGAAGTGATGCCGCGGCCAGATCTTCGGGCTGCTCGGCCCCAATGGAGCGGGCAAGACCACGACATTCCGGATGCTGTGCGGGCTGCTCGCGCCGAGCGGGGGCCAATTGCACGTGGCCGGCGCCGACGTGCGCGATGCGCCGGCTTCGGCCCGCGCCCGGCTCGGCTACGTCGCACAGAAGTTCTCGCTGTATGGCCCCTTGAGCGTGACCGAGAACCTGGAGTTCTTTGCCAGCGCCTACGGATTGCGCGGCGAGCGCAAGCGCGCGCGCATCGACTGGGCCATGGAGCAATTCGAGCTCGGCGCGCACGCGCGGGCCACCAGCGCGCCAGCTGCCCGGCGGGTATAAACAGCGCCTTGCCATGGCGGCCGCGCTGCTGCACGAACCGGAGATCCTGTTTCTGGACGAGCCGACCAGCGGCGCCGATCCGCGCGCGCGCCGCGCGTTCTGGCGCCGCATCACCGCGCTGGCCGAACAGGGCGTGACGATCATCGTCACCACGCATTTCATGCAGGAAGCGGAGTACTGCGACCGCATTGCGATCATGGATTCCGGACGGATCCTGGCGCAGGGCTCCCCGGCCGAAGTGCGCGCGGCTGGCGCGCACGCCGCGCAGCCGGAGCCCAGCATGGATGATGCCTTCATCGCCGTGGTCGAGCAGTCTCGGCGCGCCGCATGACGCGCGGCCGGATCGCACGGCGCCGCCCCCGTACGCCTGGCGGCACAAGCTGCGGCGCATTCGCGCACTGGTGTTGAAGGAGGCTCGACAGATCGTGCGCGATCCCTCGAGCATTGCCATCGGCGTCGTGCTGCCGCTGATCCTGATCCTGCTGTTCGGCTATGGGCTGTCGCTCGACGTCAAGAACGTGCCGATCGCGGTGGTGATCGAATACCCCACGCCCGAGGCGATGGATCTGGCGGCCGGCTTTCAGCTTTCGCCCTACTTTCACCCCTCGGTGATGCGGTCGATGCCGCCGGCGCAGCGGCTGCTGCTCGAGCACCGCGTCGACGGCATCGTGCGCATTCCCGCCGACTTCTCCCGCCACTTCGCCGCCGGCGACGCCGAGGTGCAGCTCATCGTCCACGGCGGCGATGCGAACCGCGCACGCATCATCGAGGGCTACGTCCAGGGGGTCGTCGGGATCTGGGCGGCGCGGCTGGCGGCGCAGGGCAGCCGAGCGCAGCTGCAGCTGGTCAACGTGCAGGCGCGCTTGTGGTTCAACGAGGCCAACGACAGCAGCTATTTCCTGGTGCCCGGCCTGGTGGTGCTGGTGATGACGCTGATCGGCGGCCTGCTGACGGCCATGGTCATGGCGCGCGAATGGGAGCGCGGCACGCTCGAATCGCTGCTGGTCACGCCGGTGCGCAGCGACGAGATCCTGCTCGGCAAGACCTTGCCGTATTTCGTGCTGGCCCTGTTCGGCTTCGTGCTTTGCGTGCTGTCGGCGAAGTTTCTGTTTCACGTGCCGCTGCGCGGCTCGATGTGGGTGCTGTTCGGCGCGTCGATGCTGTACGTGCTGGTCGCGCTCGGGATCGGACTTGCTGATCTCGTCCTGGGTCAAGAACCAGCTGGTCGCCAGCCAGCTCACGATGCTCGTCACCTTCATGCCCGCATTCATGCTGTCGGGATTTCTGTTCGATCTGCGCAGCATGCCGACGGCGGTGCGCCTGATCACCTATGCACTGCCGGCGCGCTACTACGTGGCGCTGCTGCAGAGCGTGTTTCTCGCGGGCGATGTCTGGTCGGTCATCGTCCCGAACACGCTGGCGCTGGCGGCGATGGCCGCCGCGCTCGCCGCTCGGCAGCCGCGCCGTCATGCGCAAGAGCCTGGCATGAACGCCATGCTCGACAGCCTGCTGCGCATCGCTGGCCCTGACACGCAAGGAGCTGCTCGCGGTCCTCAAGGACCAGCGCAGCCGCATGAGCCTGCTCATTCCGCCGGTGGTGCAGGCGCTGATCTTCGGCTACGCGGCCACCTACGACCTGAATCACGTCACCTACGCGGCGCTGGACCAGGACCACAGCGCGGCTTCGCGGCAGCTGCTGGCGGGCCTTGACGGTTCGGGCGTATTCGAGCGCGTCGCGGACTTGCAGCGCGCGGGCGATGTCAAGTCCCTGATCGATGCGCGCCGCGCGCTGCTGGTGGTGCAGATCGACCAGCAGTTCGAGCGGCGCCTGCTGTCCGGCCTGAGCGCCGACGTGCAGATCATCGCCGACGGCCGCAATTCCAACACCGCCGGCACGGCGATGAGCTACGTCTCGAGCATCGTCGAGCGATTCAACTCGAACTGGGGCCGCGACCACGGCGTCGCGCCGCCGCCGCGTACAGATCGTCGCCCGCGCCTGGTACAACCCGAATCTCGAGACCCGCTGGTTCATGATTCCCGGCATGATCGGCACCCTGACGCTGATCCAAACCATGATGCTCACGGCGATGTCGGTTGCGCGCGAGCGCGAGCAGGGCACTTTCGATCAGCTGCTGGTCACGCCGTTTCGCCCCTTCGAAATCATGGCCGGCAAAGCCATGCCGTCCATGGTGGTGGGCACGATCCAGGCCGGCGGCGTGCTGCTGGTCGCCCAGCTGTGGTTTCGGATTCCCTTTGCCGGCTCCTATGTAACCCTTTACGCGGGCCTGCTGCTGTTCCTGTTGGCGGCGGTCGGCATCGGTTTGCTGGTCTCGGCGGTGGCCGCGACCATGCAGCAGGCAATGCTGTATTCGATGCTGCTGATCATGCCGTTCTCGCTGCTCTCCGGCCTGACCACGCCGATCAGCAGCATGCCGCTCGCCGTGCAGTACCTGACCGCCATCAATCCGCTGCGCTACGCCATCGACATCACCCGGCGCGTGTATCTCGAGGGCGCGGGACTGGACTTGTTGATCCCCGATCTCTGGCCCTTGGCGCTGATCGCCGCGCTCACGCTGACGGCGGCTTCCTGGATGTTCAGCCACCGGATGCAATGAGACCCATGAACAGCAACCGCCGCATCACCATCCGGGCCGCCGCTGCCTGCGCCGTGCTCGCGACGGTCCTCGCCGCCGCCTGCACCGTGGGGCCCGACTTCGTGCGGCCGGCGCCGCAGACGCCGCCGCACTGGTCGCGCCCGCGCGACCGCGCCCGCGGCGCCCGTCGCTCGAGCACGGTCAGCGAGCAAGCGGCGGACCAAAGCGCCTGGTGGAGCGGCTTTCAGGATCCTGAGCTCGACTCGCTGATCGAGCGGGCCTCGAATTCGAATCTGGACCTGCGCGCCGCGCGTGCTGCGGATCGACGAGGCGCGCGCGCAGCGCGCCATCTCGGCAGCGGCCTTCTGGCCGACGCTGTCGGTCGATGCCTCTGTACGACCGCGAGCGCTTCAGCGAAACCACGCCGACCGGGTCGCTGTTCAACTACGGTCGGCACCGTCCACGTGCCGGGCAGCGCCGGGCTTACCATTCCGAATCCGTACAACCAGTTTCAGCTGAGCGGCACCGCCTCCTGGGAAATCGATCTGTTCGGACGCGTACGCCGCTCCGTGGAGGCCGCCCAGGCGGGCGTGCAGGTCTCGGTCGAGGATCAGCGCGCGGTGCTGGTGTCGGTTCTCGCGGATGTGGCGCAAAACTACATGGAGCTTCGCGGCGCGCAGGCGCGCCTGCGCGTCGCCCAGGAGAATCTGGCGACCATCGACGAGCTGCTGGATCTGACTCGCCAGCGGCGCGCGGCGGGGCTGACCACCCACATCGACGTCAGCAACGCGCTCGCACAGGCCGACGTCAACGCGCGCCCAGCTGCCGGCATTCGAACTGCAGATCACCCAGAGCATCAATCAGCTGAGCCAGCTGCTCGGCCGCGAGCCCGAGGCGCTGCGCGTCGAACTGGACCCCGCGGCGCCGGTGCCTTCCGTGCCGGCCGAAGTGTCGATCGGCCTGCCGGCGGAGCTGGCGCGGCGCCGGCCCGACATCCGCGAGGCCGAGGCCAATCTGCATGCCGCGACCGCGCAGATCGGCGTGGCGGTCGCGGATCTGTTTCCCCGTCTGACCCTCGCAGCGAACGGCGGCTTTCAGTCCGAGACCACCGGCAATCTGCTCGACGTGGGCCAGCCGCTTCGGCTCCTTCGGGCCCGCGCTCGATCTGCCGATCTTCGATCGGGGCCGCTGGAAGACGGTGCAGCTCTACGACGTGCGCGCACAGGAGGCCGCGCTCGCCTATCAGCGCACCGTCCTCAACGCGTTGCACGAGGTCGAGAACGCGCTGGCCGCCTACGGCGCCGACCAGCAGCGGCGCGCCTGGCTCGATGCCACGGTCGCGCAGAACCGCGAGGCCCTGGCGTTGTCGCGCGCAGCGCTATGAGAGCGGAGTGATCGACCTTCATCGACGTGCTGGACGTCGAGCGCACCCTGCAGCAAAACGAACTTGCCCTCGCCGACAGCATCACCGCCGTGAGCGCGGATCTGGTGCGCCTGTACCGCGCGCTCGGCGGCGGCTGGCAGCAAGGCCCGCAAGCGGCCATGTGAGGCCGCTGCGCCGCGTTCAGACCGCGGCCAGCGCGTGGTCCAGGTCGGCGATCAGGTCCTTGATGTGCTCGAGGCCGATCGACAGGCGCACCGTGTCCTCGCGAGACGCCCGCCTGCACGAGCTCGTCGGCCGAGAGCTGCCGGTGCGTGGTCGAGGCCGGATGCGTGGCGAGCGAGCGCACGTCGCCGATGTTCACCAGCCGCGTGAATAGCTGCAGCGCGTCGAGAAAGCGCGCCCCGCGCTCGCGTCCCTGGCCGGCCGGGCCCTTGAGTCCGAAGGTCAAAAGGCCCGACGCCTTGCCGGACAGATATTTCTTCACCAGCGCATGGTCGGGGTGATCTTCCAGCCCCGCGTAGTTGACCCAGGCGACCTTGCCGTGCTGCTTCGAGGTGGCGCGCGATCTGCAGCGCGTTGTCGCTGATTCGATCCATGCGCAGCGACAGCGTTTCGATGCCCTGCAGGATCAGGAACGCATTGAACGGCGAAATCGCCGCGCCCATGTTGCGCAGCGGCACGACGCGCGCGCGGCCGATGTAGGCGGCGGGCCCGAGCGCCTCGGTATAGACGACGCCGTGGTAGCTCACGTCCGGCTCGTTGAGGCGCCGGAAGCGCTGCTTGTGCTCGGCCCAGGGAAATTTGCCCGAGTCCACGATGACGCCGCCGATGCTCGTGCCGTGCCCGCCGAGATACTTGGTCAGCGAATGCACGACGATGTCGGCGCCGTGTTCGAAGGGCCGGCACAAATACGGCGTCGGCACCGTGTTGTCGACGATCAGCGGCACGCCGTGCGCGATGCGCAATCTCGGCCATCCGCTGCGATGTCGGTGACGTTGCCCTGCGGATTGCCGATCGATTCGACGAACACCGCCTTGGTCTTGCTCGTCGATCAGCGACTCGAAGGTTTCCGGCTTGCGGTAATCGGCAAACCGCACTTCGATGCCGTACTGGGGCAGCGTGTGCGCGAACAGATTGTAGGTGCCGCCGTAGAGCGCGCTCGAGGCGACGATGTTGTCGCCCGCCTCGGCGATCGTCAGGATCGCGTAGGTCGAGGCCGCCTGGCCGGAGGCCAGCGCGAGCGCCGGCGATGCCGCCTTCGAGCGCCGCGAGGCGCTGCTCCAGCACGTCCTGCGTCGGGTTCATGATGCGCGTATAGATGTTGCCCGGCACCTTGAGATCGAACAGATCCGCGCCGTGCTGCGCATTGTCGAACGCGTACGCGACGGTCTGATAGATCGGCACCGCCACGGCCTTGGTGGTCGGGTCCGGCGAATACCCGCCATGCACGGAGATGGTCTCGAAGCGCCAGTTTTCTCGGCCGTTGGGTTGAGCCATACGCGTTTTCCGGGTGGATGGAAGGAGGCGAGCCTAAGACAACCGCCGCGCCGCGCCTAATGAATAATCGTCATGAGCTTATTCAAAAACCGCGACGGGCGCGCACCGCGATGGCGCCGCCTCACCTGTGGGCTCAGCCGTGCGCAGCGCGTCCCGGGGACGCGTCGCACTGCACGAAGGATTCCACGAAAGCGCGCTCTATCACGCAATCGCCCGGCACACCGATCTGGGGCGACATCTCGAATCCGCTCGACGCGAGCAAGTCGCCGGCATCCGACAGCATCCGCATGTTTCCACAGATCATGAAGCGGTCGGTCGCAGTATCCAACCCGGGAATCGCAAGATCCCGGAACACGCGTCCGCTTTGCACCAGTGTCGTGACCCGCCCGTGGTGGCGCAAAGGCTCCCGCGTGGCCGTCGGGTAGTCGAGCAACTGGCGAACGACCATTTCGCCCAGATGCGGATCTTCGCGCAGACGGTCGACCGCCGCATCCCCGTAGGCCAGATCGGCGTTGGTGCGGGCGCCGCGAATCAGAATCACCTGCTCGAATCGCTCGTACGTCTCCGGATCCTTCGCGACGCTCAAGAACGGCGCCACCCCGGTGCCGGTGGCGAGCATGAACAGCCGCCTCCCCGGCCGCACGTCGCGCAGCACCAGCGTCCCGGTCGGCTTCGAGCTCACCAATACGGGCGCTCCCGGAAGGATGTGCTGGAGTCGCGAGGTCAGCACGCCGCCCGGCACCTTGATGCTGTAGAACTCGAGGGAATCCTCGTAGTTTGCGCTGGCGACGCTGTAGGCACGGACGATTTTCCGTCCCTCGAGGTCCAGTCCCAGCATGATGAACTGACCATTCTCGAATCTAAGTCCCGGGCTGCGGGTGGTCACGAAGCTGAACAGCTTGTCGCTCCAATGCTTGACCTCGATGACGTGCTCTGTGGTGTAACCGGCCATGATTCTCGTATTAAGGGAAGTTAATGAATGATTGCCAGCAAAAACGCGCGAGTCTATCTTATCCATGGATCGAGCGACACCCGTGGAGGTCGCCCAAACCTACGTGATTCCGCTAAGCTGCAGCCAATGCAAAAATCGTATGCCGCCGGCTTGCTCGGCCGCCTGATGATGCTGGGAGTTTCGGCTGCGCTGACCGGCGCGCCCTCCGCGTCCTCTGCCGCGTCATCCCAGCCGCGGAAGATCGACCTCGACGCATTCGATGCGCTGAAAAAGACCGTCGCGCTGCCCGACGGCGAAGTGCTCGCTTACATCGACATGGGAAATCGAGCGGGCCCTGCGGTGGTGCTGGTCCACGGATACACCGATACTGCCCGCGATTGGGTGCCGATGCTGCCCTATGTATCGAAGCGATTTCGGCTCATCCTGGTCGATATCCGCGGCCACGGCCGGTCGAGCAAGCCCGAATGCTGCTACGGCCGCCTGGACTTCGCCTATGACATCAAACTGCTGCTGGATGCGCTCGGCGTGCAGAAAGCCGACATCGTGGGCCATTCCCTCGGCAGCATGATCGCCCAGACCTTCGCCGAATACTGGCCCGAGCGGACCGGCCGGGTGGTATTGATCTCCTCCACCGCCGGCTCGCCCGGCCGGCGCTCCCCCGCCGCCGCCGCAATACGATTATGCCGCGGAAATTCGCAAGCTCAAGGAGCCGATCGATCCGGACTCGCCGTTCATGGTCGCGTGGTGGAATTCACCGACGCCGGTGGATCCTGATTTCCTTCGCCGGCAACGCCGCGATGCGGCCGCCATCCCGCTGCGCGTGTGGCTCGCCGTGCTCGATCAAGCGACTGTCCGCAAATGCCGTCGCCGATCTGCAGCGCACGCTGCCGCGCCTCCAGGCGCCCACGCTGCTGATCTGGGGAAGCAAGGATCCGATCATGGAGGAGCCGTTGCGCAAGACCTTGCGCGACGCGCTGCCGGGCGCCCAAGTCAAGGTTTTCGATGGGCTCGGGCACAACCCTTTTTGGGAAGATCCAGCCGGCGTGGCCCCTGTGATCAACTCCTTCTTGTCGATAAACGCAATCCCCGCCTCTGTCGCCAGCCAGCGGAACGGCTCGTTCGGAACGTAATGCAGGCTTGCTTCACGAACGGGTATTTTTTCCACGGCTCCTCCCGACCCGCCTCCAGATCCGCAATGATCCGTCCGAAGACCGAAGTCAGATTCACGCCGTGCCCGCTGTAGCCGATTGCATACAATACGTTTTCGTACCGTCCGGTCCGCCCCACGGAGGGAGAGGCATCCAGCGACCAGTCGATCACTCCACTCCACTCGCTTTGAAATTCGATGCCGGATAGCCTTTGGGTATATGCGTACCAGTTCGCGCTGAAGCTGGAGCGCGATGCGAGGCAACGTCTCCGGTGTCTGCCGAGCCCGTTGTTGAACGAAGTAGTGCGGAGTGCCTCCGCCGATGTGGATGCGGTCCGCGTCAGACCGCGATAGAAGACCTCGGTCGATTGTCATTGAACGGCACTGCTCGCCATCCGATCGCCCGTTCCGCTGGCTGGGCGGCGTGACCGCGACGTATTCATGAACGGGCAGGATGCGGTTTTGCAGTATAGCCCAATCTGCGCAGTGAACGCATTGGTGGCCAGCACCAGGGACCTCGCCTTACGGTGCGCCCATCGGCCGTACGCAGCAGGAGCTCGCGGCCCTTCCTCGATGCTACACCACCCCGGTGTTTTCGAAGATTTTCGCCCCTGCGCTTTCAGCTGCGGCTTTGAACACGTGCACGAGCTTCATGGGATGGATGCGTCCGCCGTTGGGGTCGAAGAATGCCACCTCGATAGACGCTCGCGTGCCGAGCGCTCCCGCAATTTGCGGCGAATCCCAGAACTCGACCGGCATTCCCAAGATCACGGGCCTCGCACGTAAGCCTGCGCGGCGCGCAGATCCGTCGTCGCTGCTCGAGCACTTGCAGTGCGCCATGAGCGTCCAGCTCGCAGTCGATGCCGGTGGCCGCGCTGAGCTTCGACAAGAACCGAATGTTCCCGGCAGTCAGATCGTAGATTTGCCTGTCCATGGCCGGATCGTCGCTGAAATTCATGAATCGGTCCGCGGTCATCGTCAGCACCATCGCCCCGTTCCTTCCCGAAGCGCCGTTTCCGCAGCCCAAGGCCTCCAGCACCGCCGACACTCTTTTGAGGTGAGATGCTGCGCAGGAAGTAGGCCGAGGAGAGCCCGGTCAGTCCTCCGCCCACCACCGCGACGTCGACTGCGAGATCTCTGTCAGCGAGCGGGGTTCAGAGGCGGCTGGCTGCGGGCCCAGTAGCCTACAGTTCGGCTCGAGCGGCAGAGGTGTCGCGCCAGATCCACGGAGAGACCTCATTCAGGCCGGCGGCGCCCAGCAATGCCGCGCCGCCGGCCCACGCGGAATATTTAAAAAAACGGCGGCGGCTGTTCATGTTACGGCGCGCTCGCCTTGGGAACCGTTGCTCGCACCGACCCGCTCTAGAAATTGTTCCGGTACTGCAGCAACACGGTGAAGGGCTGCAGGGTCGCCACCTGCGGTATCACCACGCCCGCTGGGCTGAACTGCGCGTAGCCGACATAGCCGATGTCGCCCAAGTTCGGTTTCGCATTGCCAATGTTGTGAAAATTGAGCGACAACTCCTGCTTGTCGCGCTGCACGCCGAATCGCAGGTTCGCCAGCGAGTACGGCGGCCGGCTCCCGATCAAGCCGCTGCCGCCGTTGAGCAGCGAGATGCTGTTGCCCGTATAGCTGTAATCGGCCGCGACGAATCCGTCGAGCTGCGAGGTGAGCGCCTTGGTGTAGATGCCGGCCACCGACGCGGTCCAGGCCGGCACGCCTTCGACGTGCATGCCGGACATGACGCCGGCGTAGGACAGCGGGCCGGGATTGACGATGTCGGTCTTCTCATAGCCCGCGCCGAAGCGCAGCTGCAGCGCCGATGTGAGCTTGCCGGTCGAGCTCGATCTCGCCGCCGTTGATCAGCGCCGAGCCGCCGTTGAGCTGCAGGTAAAAGCCGCAGGGCAAGGCCACCTGCTGCTGCAGATGGTCCCAGTTGATGTGAAATCCGGCGGCCGTGAGCAAGATGCGCGTGTCGGGTATTTGTATCTTCGTCCCCGCTTCGTAGCTCCACAGCGTGTCGGACTGGATGTGCTCGATGTCGGTGAGTGGGAGCCCCGGCAACGCGCAGGCTGGGAAGTTCGCCTGCGCCCCGCCCGCGCGAAAGCCCTTCGAGGCGGACGCGTACACCATGGCGGCGTCGGTCGCCTGATAGGACAGGCCCACCTTCGGATCGGCCCCCGACTGCGAGTTTTCTTGCGGGCTGCTCGGCTGCGGGCCAAAATCCAAGAACCCATTGGCCGTGTAATCGGTGGTCTGCTTGAGCCAGTACTTGCGAACGCCGGCGGTCAGCGAGAATTTATCCAGGAACTTGTAATACAGCTCGCCGAAGACCGAGGTGTCCTTCTCGGTGCCGGGATTGTTCTGTGTCCAGATCAGATCGTTGGGCCAAGGACCGAAACGCGCATGCGGCGCTGCCGATCGAGGCGGCGGGCATACCCGTGGCGTAGGTATTCGGGAATGAAGAACAGCGAGCGCGTGTACGAGTAGAACGCGCCCGACGGTGCCGCTCAAGTTGTGCACGGGATCGAAGGACAGGCGCAGCTCTTCGGTCAGCTGGTTGTGGTAGCGCTCCCCGTCCCACAGGAACGGCTGATTCGCCAGATTGGTAACGCCATAGAAGGAACTGGCGAAGGCCTGCTCGGTTCCGTAGGTCGAATCCTCGAGGTCGTGAGTGTGCCGGTAGAAGTAGCTCGACGAGGAAACCACGCTGTAGCCGTTGCCTTTGTAGTTCAGCTCGAGCGAGGGCAGCGCCCAGCGGTCCATCGCGTCGGGCTGCACGTCGAACGCACGATTCAGAGATGTATTGCGGGCTGGAACGCAGGCAAGGGCGCGAAAGTCGCCGGAAACCCGTGCATGTCCGTGTCCTGGTACATCACGCGAAGGCGCGCTTCGAAGCTCTCGCTGACCTTGTACAGCGCGGAGATCGAACCGCCGTAGGTGGTCTGCGCACCCTGGTTGCCCACGCTGGTACGCGGCACCGGCTCGTACGGGATCACGTGCGAATCGCCGGTCGTGGCGTTCTGCGGGGTCGGTCGGAAAAGTGCGGGTCAGATAGCCGGCGTCGTGATTGCCGAACACGACCACGCGAACCGCCAGCACGTCGGGGCTCAGCACGTAATTGCCGATGATGCCGGCGCCGCCGTCCGGACTGCCGCCGCCCGAGGTCGCACCGGCCTGCGCCATATAGCCGATGTCGTCCATCGATGAGATTGGGCCGCTTGGTGATGAGGCGTACGTTGCCGCCCAGGGAGCTCTCGCCGTAGAGCGTGCCCTGGGGACCCTTCAGCACCTCGATGTTGTCGATGTCCAGAACCCGCGGATCGACCGATCCCGGCACCGGCGTGTCATCGATGTAAAAGCCGGTCGCGCCCGCCGTGCCGAACAGATTCTGGCCGGTGATGCCGCGGATCGCGATGGTGCGCGCATCGGCAATGCCGGTCGGGCCGCCGCCATAGGCGAACGAGATGTTCGGCGTCTTGGTCGCGTAGTCGTCAAAGGACTGGATGTTGTACGTCCTCGAGCGTCTGGGCGGTGAATACCGTGACGCTGATGGGCACCTGGGCCAGCGACTCGTCGCGTTTGCGCGCCGTGACCACCACCGTTTCGAGCGTCGTGTTGTCCGACGCGTTGTCGCCCGCGGCATCCGCGGCGCCGCGCATCCACCCCGTAAACAGCGGCGGCGCAGGCTGCCACCGGCACCAATAAACGCGCCCATGAATGACGCATCGCTCCCTCCCCTTATTCCTCTTCCCTTCCTCCCCGGTGCTGCTTTCTAGCATAGCGCGGAATGCCGGCCGGAGCGCGCTGCGCCTCCCTCGGGGATACCCTGATTATTTGCAGGTGCTGATGAGGCGCTTGCGGCATAGTAGCAGCAAAGAAACTCGCCGGAGTGATGTGCGGATGCCGCCGGTTCGTCTCGAAGTCTACATACAGCCGCGCGCCTCGAAGACCGGGCTTGCCGGAATTCACGACGGCGTGATCAAGATCCGCATTGCGGCGCCTGCGGTGGAGAACGCCGCCAACCGCGCCTTGATCGAATTCGTTGCGCAGCATCTCGGCGTCGCGAAACGATGTGTGCGAATCGTTTCCGGGGGCGCGAGCCGCAGAAAAATACTTGAAATCGAGGGGACGAGCAGCGACGCGATCGCGGCTGCGCTGAGGCAACGTTGACCTCGGCACTGCGCAGAGGCCGGTTACGCGGCCCTCGAAAAGATCCACTGCCGGGCGTCGCGGGTCAGCGCGCAGCGCACGTTGCCGACCGTCGCCGTGCGGACGATGAGCGCCACCCTCCCCTGCCCCTCCCGGGCAGCGCAGACGAGGGATCTGTGCACGTCGTTGAAGACGATCGGGAAGGAAGCGCCCTGGTGGGATTCGATCCGCAACGGCAGATGCTCCTTGGGAACGGACGCGGGCACGATCTCGGGCTTGAACCAACCGATGCGCCAGTACGCTCCTGTTACGAGCACACCGCTGGCACCGCGATTCGCAAGCTCGACCACCAGAATCTCCTCACCGCCATCGATATGCGCAGGGTGCCCCTGACGCGACAGATCCGCCGCACCGATCACGTGAGTCAAGCGATCGCGGAAGCCGACCCAGCCGGCAATGACGGCGGCGCCGATCGTCGCGGTCGCGGTGAACCAGGCGGCCCAGAGTATTGCGGTCGAATCCGGCGTCATGAGGGCGTTCTGACGACGGTCACGGCACAATGCGCATAGGCGATGACCTGCCGCGCCACCGAGCCGATCAGCCAGCGCTCAAATAGCGTGTGCCACCGATGCCCCACGACGATGTGGTCAATGCCGTGAGCCTCGGCAAAGCGCACGATCTGTTCCGCCGGATGGCCTACCGCGACGTGAACATGGGTCTTGAAGGGCTCGTGCGCGTGCTTGGACTGTACGGTGCGCAGCTGGTTTTGATGGTGCTTGCGCGATTGTTCGATCACCGCTTCGGTTTCGACCATGCCGCCGAACTCGGGCGGGCGCACGACCGCCAGTACGTGCACCGATGAACCGAATGCACGGGCGAGACCCGCTGCGAAGCCCAGCGCCTGGGCCGCCGCCTCCGAGCCGTCGTAGCCGACCAAGATATCCCGGATCATGAGACCCTCCTTGCAACCCCTGCAGGCGTCGCCGAAGCTGCGGATTCTGCTGCGGCTCCGGGCTTCAGCAAGTGCCGCGGCAAAAAGAATGCGTTGGCGATCAGTGTGGGCACGACCGCACTCGCCACCACCGCCGCGACCACCGCAGAATACTGCGCCTGCGTAATGACGCCGTGCGACAACCCGAACAGGGCGGAGATCGTACCGAATGTCAGCCCCGTGGACATCAGTAGAGTCGTATAGAAAGCCTCTTTCGTCGGCGCGCGGAAAACCTGGGTTGCGGGATAAACCCCGATGCATTTACTGACCATCTTGCCGAGCAATAGAGCCAAAAAGCCCAGAGGTGCGGCCACCAATGCGGGCAGCAACACCAATGAGCCCGCTCTGATGAAGTAAAACGGCGTGAGCAGTCCGAAAGTCAGCGTGCGCAACCGGCGAATGAGCGCGTGATCCTTTCCGACCGTGCCGGCCAGCACCATACCGACCAGATACGCCGGCAGCACCGCTTCGCTGCCCGACCAGGTTGCGAGTCCCCCGAGGCCGAACAGCGTAAGCAATAGAAACTTGACCTCGAGCTCCGAGGGCCGGCCGCCGTAGCGCTTGAAGAAACGCGGCGTGACAAAGGGCAAGATCGTCAAAAACCACGCTCGCCCCGCCGAAGAATGCACCCGTCTTCCATGTGAACGGACTAAAGATGAATCCCAAGGCGAGCACGGTCAGCAGATCATTGATGAAGCAGGCGGCGAGTATCGTCTTGCCGTAGTTCGTGACGTTCAGGCCGAACTCGAGCATGACCGCGTAGACGACCGCAACCGAGGTGGTGGACATCGCCACACCCGCCAGCCAGCTCGCTCTGACATCCCAGTGCAGCACCCAGAAGGCGACGGCGGTGCACCCGAAGAAGGGCGCCACGAATCCCACCAGACCGATGAGGCCCGCCTTCTTCCACTTGGTCCGGAACACCGCCGGATCCAGTTCCGCGCCCGCGAGAAAGGTCAGCACAATGGCGCCCGTGCCGGACAGAAACTTGATCCAGGAGTCGTCCGTGTGCAGCAGCGCCGTGCCCAGCGTCGCTCCGATAATCAATTGAGCAACGGTTCCAACCACGATCTCAGAGAGCGCGGTGGCCACCCGCAGCCAGATCGACAACAGGGTCGCGACCAGCGCAAGACCCAGCCAGAGGGCGGCAAGCAACCAAGTCTCGGTCATGACGGCGCCTCGGCTGAAGGCTCATTCATCTCACGCGACCGATGGCGGATCGTCGGAGTCGGGATTGATCACGCCGAAGCGTGCCGGGATATGGGCGTAGAAGAGCCGGATCCTCTCCTTGTGAATCAGCGCCAGCAGGCGCTGTGCCTCCTCGTCGGTGACGATGAACTCGATCTCCACCGCGAGCGTGCCGGCCAGTTCAAAAAAGCGCGCCTCGTGCAGCATGTGATGCCGGCCGAATCCGGCCATGGCCTTGAACGCCGAGCCGCCCCGGATGCCGAGTTTGTTGGCCTGCTGGAGCAGCCATTCCCAAACGAGCTGATGGTGATGGCGATGGCCCTCGTGCACATAGAATCGCAGGAATGATCCGTTCATAATCGTGCCATCCTCTTTGATGCGTGCACCGCACAACGAAGCGCGCAATCTGACCAAGGACCAATGCGGGTGGTGCTGCCGGCTACGGTAACATACGCCGGTTCCTTCGATAATTTGGAGAGCTGAGTCATGAGAAAAATCTGCTGGGCGTGGCGGTGTTCACCATTGCCAAGGGCGGCCTCATGGATCAGGCAGCTGTTGCCGGCCAGAAATTCTTCTACAAGGCGAAGTAGCCTGCGATGCCGGCGGGGCGCGTAAGGCGCGGCTCGCCCGCGCCCGCAACCTTGCACTGCGGCGGTGTGTTTTCGGGCGTTCCGGAGTATGCTGGACACGGATCGTTTCAGACGCGCATGTGCCGGCCAAGGCCGGATTCTGTGCCCACTTTTCAGGGATTGGCGTAACGCATGAACACAGTCATTCCGGACGTCGCCCTCATCGACAACAGCGATGAGCGCGCACCGCTGGTGCTGGTGCTGGATTGTTCGGGCAGCATGCAAGAAGAGAACAAGATTCAGCTGCTGAACGAGGGGCTCAAGGCGCTGGCGGCGGATCTCAAGACCGACCCGATCGCTGCCCGCTGCGGCCGGGTACTGGTCATATCCTTCGGCGGCGACGGCAACGTGGAGATCATGGGCGACTGGACCGACGCCATGGACTTCACGCCTCCGGCACTCGTGGCCGGCGGACTGACCCCGCTCGGCGCCGCCATGCGTTGCGCCCTGGACGAAGTCGAATCGCAGAAGAGCCAGATGCGCACCGCTGGCGTTTCGTACAAGCGCCCCATCATCATGCTGCTATCGGATGGGGAAGCCACCGACGACTGGCGCACGGTTGCCGCCGAGTGCAAGAGCGCGGAAACCGCGCACAAGGTCAACATCATGGCGATCGGCATTGGCGACCAGTCGAACAAGGACAACCTCGGGCACTTCAGCAATAAGGGCGCACTCAGCCTGAGCGGGCTCAAGTTCAAGGAACTGTTCATCTGGCTGAGCCGCAGCATTCGCGCGGTTTCCCGCGCGCCCGCGGGCGGGTCGGTGCAGCTGAACCCGGTGGACAGTTGGGCGAAACTGTCCACCTGAAGATCTCGCGCGCGTTCCCACGAAGCGCTCGACGACGGGCTCAAGAGCTATGTGGACAGTGTTCTCCGCCTCGGCCATCGGCAGACGCAACCTGGAGCAGGGCGCGGCCGGACAGGATGCCAGCCATTGCATGGTGACGGACGATGTCCTGGTCGCCGTTGTATGCGATGGCGCCGGGTCGGTCCTGGAAGGCCGGACGGGTTCGGAGTTCGTTGCGCGCACCCTGGCTGAACAACTATCGAGCACGGTCCAGGCAGAAGGCGGCGCGCACCTCGAGGCGACCATCCCATCCGCCATCGAATCAGTCCGTACCCGCCTCGCAGATCTCGCTGCCTCGCGCCAACTCGCGCTCCACGATTTCTCATGCACGCTGCTCGGATGCGTGGCCACACCTGGCGGAGGCTGCTTCTTTCACATCGGCGACGGCTTCGCCATTCAGCAGGGCGCGGCCGGCGACTCCGTGCTCTCGCAACCCGAAAACGGCGAATACGCCGATGAGACATATTTCGTGACCGACGAAAACTGGCAGGATCATCTTCGGCTCACGCCGCTGCCCGCGCCCGCGCCGGGATGCGTGATCGGGCTGATGTCCGACGGTACCGCGCCGTTCGCCGTCAATCGCACGCGCAGCGGCTTTTTCCGCCCCTTCATCGATCCCATCGCCGCCTTTCTGCGCGAGGCCACGGCGCCGAACGGCAACGAAGCGCTGCGGAATCTGCTGGAGAGCCCGCGGGCCTGCGAAATCTCGTCCGACGACAAGACGCTGCTGCTCGCATTTGTCCTCTGAGCGGTGATCCAGCTTTTTCGGATCGATCCCGTGCCCGCAGCCGAACGCAAGCCTGAAGACATCATCGAGCTCATCTGGCCCGGACGCCGCTCGGAACGGGTGGCGCTGGATGCCACCGGCAAATCGGGCGGCGCCGGCGAGATCTTCTCCATCAACGGCAAGCCTGGATTTGTCGCAAAGATCTACCACGCCTCCACCGCTCAGGCGCACCTGGCCCAATACCGGCGCAAGATCGAGTGGATGCTCGAGAACAAGCCCGCGCTGCCGCCGGTCCCGGCCGAGTATCAGGACATCGTGCAGCTCGCCTGGCCCGAAGCGTTGATCCTGCGTCAGTCGCGCTTCGCGGGCTTCGCCATGCAGAAAATCGCATTCGACCGCACCCTCGAACTCGACTATCTGCTGAACCGCCGGCAGGCCGCGCAGGAAGGCTTCGATGCCGACTACGGCAAGCTGGTGACGGTCTCATTCAATCTCGCGTCGATCATTCACTGCCTGCACAGCAAGCGCATCGCCATCGTCGACCTCAAGCCCATGAACGTGAAGGTCTACAAGTCAGAGCTGTATGTGTCGATACTCGACTGCGACGGTTTCCACATCGACACCGACGAGTTCAGCTCCGACGCCCCCCAGGTCACGCCCGAATACCTCGCTCCGGAATTCCAGGACAAGGCCGTGGCGTACCCCGAGGCGCAGGACCGCTTCGCCCTCGCCGCCATCATCTTCCGCCTGCTCAACTACGGCATCCACCCCTTCACCGGGGTGGCCTCGGACCATCACCATTATCCGCCGGAGTTGGCGGGCCGCATCAAGCAGGGGCTGTACCCCTACCGCAAGGCCGCTCACAAGCGCGTGCGCAAGGTCCCGGCCAGCGTGCACGAGACCTTCCCCGACAGCCTGCGGGACCTGTTCGACCGCGCCTTTGCATCCTCCGGCTACAGCAGGCCGAGCGCCCACGAATGGGTTGGTGCCCTGGAGATCTACGCCAGCAAGTACAGCGGACAGATGTCACCGTGCGACAAGGGGCATCTGCGATTCTCCGGCCGACCCTGCCCAACCTGCATGCGTGAGGCGCTGATCCACGGCGCCGAGGTGCGCCGCCGCAGCTTCCTCGCACGCGTGCAGACCGCGCCCGTCCGCACCCTGAAATATTTGAAGAGAACCCTGCGTCAAACGCATACCTCGCCGTTCCAGGCCGCACTGGCGCAAGCGCAGTTCAATCTGGTGCAGCTGGCGCCGCCACCCCCGATTTCCACCCGCAACGCCATTGCCCTGGAAATTCTCTGGATCTGCGGCCTGCTGATCGCCTACTGGTGGACGAAATGAGCCCGGTCGCCGCCACCGCCGTGTGGGCCCTGCCGCTCCTCGTCGCCTGGTTCTGGAGGCCCCGTCAAGCGGTGAGTCCCAGCGCATGGATCCTGCTCATCGCCTTTGGCGCGCTCGGCGCCTGGGCACTGTGGTTCGGGCTCTACGCCCACCCCGGCGAATCCGAGGGCTTCGCCGTCTACAAACCCACGGTCCTGTTCTGGACTCTGGCCGCCATTATGATCATGGTTCCATTGCTCGGCTGGGACTACCCCGCGAAGATCGTCCTCGGCACTTACTTCGCGTTCTCGAACCGCGAATGGCGCTGGATCAACCGTGGCTTCGCCGCCATGTACATCATCCTTGGCGGCGCCAACCTGTTGGTGGCCTCCGAGTCCTCCTACAAGGACTGGACCGGCTTCAAGTTCGCCTGCATGATGAATCTGCTCATCGTCTGCCTGTTCCGCTTAAACTTCGTCTGGCTGCCCATTCTCGCGGAAGTGTTCATCTACCTGTATCGCCGCGCCACCGCGGCCTACCGGTATCTGTCGAGCGTGTTCTGACCGGCGGCGGCCAAGAATGAGGTGATTCCATGAGAAGAGAGCTGTTGCCGCAGGATGTCGAATTCGCGGTCAAGGGTGGGTCGGTCTATGGCTGCGGCGGGGGCGGCTTCGCGGATCATGGCCGCACGCTCGGCAACCTCGCGACATCGATCGGCAGACCGGAACTCGTGAGCGTCGACGAGCTCGACCCCGACGCGCTGGTCGCAACGATGGCGGCCATCGGCGCGCCCGGCGGACTCACTCACTGGGAGATGCGCGGCGTCGACTACCTGCGGGCCGTCGAACTGCTGCGGGAAGCCTCCGACCGGCCCATCGTCGGCCTGATGATCGGCCAGAACGGCATGTCGAGCACACTCAACGCCTGGCTGCCCGGAGCGGTGCTGGGCCTTGCCGTGGTGGATGCCGTCGGCGATCTGCGCGCGCATCCGACGGGAGACATGGGCTCCCTCGGCCTCGCCAACAGCCCCGAGCCGATGATCCAGACGGCGGCCGGCGGCAACCGCGATCGCGGCGCCTATCTCGAGATCGTCGTCCGCGGCCCCACGGCGCGGGTCTCTCCTGCGCTGCGCACGGCGGCCAATGAGGCGGGCGGCTTCATCGCGAGCTGCCGCAACGCCATCCCGGTCCGCATGGTTGCAGAGCGCGCCGTGCTCGGCGGGATCAGCCAGGCGCTGAACGTCGGTCGTGCCATCGTCCGCGCCGAGCCGCAGGGCGCAGATGCGGTCATCGCGGCGATCTGCGAGGCGACCGGTGGAACCATCATCGCGAGCGGCACCGTGACCCGCGCGGGTCTCGCCTATACCAGGGAGGCGTTCGATTGCGGTCGCATCGAGATCGCGACGGCGCGGCGGACGCATCGTCGCGCACGTGCTGAACGAGTACATGGCGCTGGAGCGCGACGGTGCACGAATCGCCACCTATCCCGATGTGATCACGACGCTGACGCCGGCGGGCGTCCCGGTCAGCGCCGGTCGCCTGGTCGAGGGCGCGCCGGTGCGGATCCTGCATGTGCCCAAGGCGCGGATTCCGCTGTCAGCGAGCTCTCTAGATCCGTCCGTCTACCCGCCGGTCGAGAAGGCGCTCGGCATTGAGATTGCGAGCTATGCGCTCGATGGGGAGCGGTCATGAGCGAGGCGCGAATGCGCTGCCAGGGTTGGCGGCAAGAGGGTCTGCTGAGGCTGCTCGAGAACGTGGTTTCCGTGGGCGAGGATCCGGAGCATCTGGTCGTCTATGCGGCGCTCGGCAAGGCGGCGCGCAACCGGCCTGCCTATGAGGCGATCATCGGCGCACTCAAGCACCTGCGCATCGGCGAGACACTGATCGTGCAGTCGGGCAAGCCGATCGCCATCCTTGCCACCCACGCACGGGCGCCACTGGTGCTGATGGCGAACTGCAACATCGTCGGCCGCTGGGCGCGCGAGGAGGTCTTCTACGACCTCGAGCAACGCAATCTCATTTGCTGGGGCGGATTGACCGCCGGGTGCTGGCAATACATCGGATCGCAAGGCGTGCTTCAGGGTACCTACGAGATTCTCGCCCGCTGCGCCGCCCGACTCGGGCTCGCCGATTTGCGCGGTCGCTTCTTCCTGACTGCCGGCCTCGGCGGCATGGGATCCGCACAACCCCGCGCCGCAAACATGCTCGGCGCAGCCAGCATCGTCGTCGAGGTCGACGCCGAGCATGCGGCCAAGCGGCTCAAGGCTGGGGCGGTCGACGCACTCACCGAGTCTGTCCCGGACGCGCTCGCAGGTGTCGGTCGCGCGATGAACGAGCGGCGGGCCTGGTCCGTGGCCCTCGTCGGCAACGCAGCCGACGTATTCCCGGCGATCGCCGCCGGACCGCTCTGCCCGGACATCGTCACCGACCAGACGGCCGCCCATGATCTGCTCTACGGTTACGTGCCGCAGGGCTACACGCCGGCCGACGCGCGGCGCGAGCGGAACGAGAACCCGGCGCGGCTGACCGCCGCCGGCCTGCGCTCGATCGGATTGCACGTCGAGGCGATGCTCAAGTTCAAGGACAAAGGTGCGATCGTCTTCGACAACGGCAACCTGATCCGCAGCCAGGCGTCCCGCGCCGGCGTCGCCCGCGCCTTCGAAATCCCGGTATTCACCGAAGCGTTCCTACGGCCTCTCTTCTGCGAAGGCATCGGCCCGTTTCGCTGGATCGCCCTCTCCGCAGACGGCGCCGACATTCGCGCCATCGACGACTATCTGCTGAGAGCCTTCGCGGACAACGCGCCGGTAGCGAACTGGATCCGCATCGCGCGCGACGCGGTGCCTTTCGAGGGATTGCCGGCGCGCATCGCCTGGCTCGGCCACGGTGCACGCACCGCGCTCGGTCTCGCCGTCAATGACATGGTGCATTCGGGCGCGCTCCGCGGACCGATCGCCTTCACGCGCGATCACCTCGACGCAGGCGCCATGACGCATCCGAAGATCATGACCGAGAACATGCGCGACGGCAGCGATGCCATCGCCGACTGGCCGCTGCTGAACGCGCTCGTGAATTGCGCGTCGCAGGCGGATCTGGTCGCCATTCATTCCGGCGGCGGCGGGTACAGCGGATACATGACGAGCGCCGGCGTGACGGTGATCGCAGACGGCACCAGCGCAGCCGAGGAGCGCCTGCGCCTGACCCTGACCAACGACACCTCCCTCGGAGTGCTGCGCTACGCCGACGCCGGGTACGACGGAGCAATGCGGGCGGCCGAGAAGGCCGGCTTGCGGCGGCTCTGACCGTCAGCGAAGACGACTATCGAACTGAGAAGAGAATTGTCCGGCGTATCTTGGTGAAATCTGCCGCGAGGTAGGCTATGTGGTCCACCGCACTTGAGCACTGCGCCAGTCAATCCGATGAGCATTGAACGCAACGCTCTTCGGCACGACGTTGCGCCAAAGCGCCTGGGCCTGCTCTGCCTCGCCGGCGTACTGCTCGCCGCTTGCGCCAAACTGCCTGATGATGGAGCGGGCGCCGTCGTCAAGCGCTTCGACGACCTCAGGGCGGTGCGCTACTGCGAGGTGTTCCTCATCGGCGGCGACGCGGTGACGAAGAATCTCCAGGCGGCCTTTTACAACACGACTGATCTCAACATTGAAGCGAGTCCGCGCGATACCTGCCCCGCTGCGATTTGGGACAAGGTCGATCCCGAGGCGCTGCAGAAGCAGTACCGCGTGCTCGATGTGTTCAAGAACGGTCCAAGGTACTGGGCGGTGGACTGGATCGAGCTCCCGGTAGGCACGCAACGCGATTTCGATGGCGTACAGGCGCGCTGGATGGGCAAGGTACGGTTGCCCAAGGGCATCAACCTCAAGGTAAAGGGTTCGAGCGCCTACAAGCCAACGACCGTCGTGCGCAAATCCAAGATGGGAATCCTCAAGGGCCAGCCCGTGTTCATCATTGAGAGTCCCGACGGCATGCCGTGGGTGATGCAGGCCTACTCGCGGATCGTGGATCCGAAGCTGACGTACGCAGATCTGCAGGCTCTCGATAGGAAACTCAAGCTGGCGCCCGGATGGAAGTACCGGGTCAAGGTGCTCGACGCCGACCTCGAGATCCATGCCATCAGCGGCGTCGCGCGGATCGTGCAGGACGACTTGGAGAACACCTACGACGCATGTTTCGAGGATGCCGGACAGAAGGCGTGCAGCATCACTCCTTGATCATGGCAGCGCAGCGGCAACGCAGCACGGGTGACGCAGCCATGGCTCAGTCTCCTAGTATGAGCCCTATTGTAGCTCAGTGGTGCTATGTGAGCTACATGGGTAGCGCCGCTCGATTTCACCGACGAAGCCGCGACGGAAGATCATCACGCACACCACGAAGATGGCGCCGATGATGACCGAAACCCAGGCGCCCACCAGATCGGAGAGATATTCCTGCAGCGTGACGACGATGATCGCTCCGACCACCGGCCCGAGCAGCGTCCCGCTGCCCCCCAGCAAGGTCATGAGGATCACCTCGCCGGAGGTTCCCTGGCTCACGTCCGACAGTGTGGCGAAGCCGAGAACCAACGCCTTCAGGGAGCCGGCCAAACCGGCGAGGCCCGCCGATAGCACGAAGGCCGCCAATTTGTAGCGATCGACCTCGTATCCGAGGGAGACGGCGCGCGGCTCGTTCGCGCGGATCGCCCTGAGCACCTGACCGAAAGGCGAGTGCACCATGCGGCGGATCAGGGCATACACGGCGGCGAAGACCGCCAGCACGAAGTAATACATGGTGGCGTCGCGACCAAGGTCGACTGCGCCGAATACGCTGCCCCGCGGTATGCCCTGAAGGCCGTTTTCGCCGCCGGTGAACTGCGCCTGCAGGCAGACGAAGAACACCAGCTGCGACAACGCCAGCGTGATCATCGCGAAATAGATGCCCTGACGGCGCACTGCGATTGCGCCGATCACGAGGCCGAGCAGCAGGGCGAACACGACGCCGGCGAGGATCCCCGGGATCGTGCCCCAGCCGTGAACCGTGACCAGCCACCCGGCGACGTAGGCCGAGGATCCGAAATAAGCCGCGTGACCGAAGGACAGCATCTTGGTGTAGCCGAGCAGCAGATTGAATGCGCAGGCGAACATGGCAAAGCACAACACCTTCATCAGAAACACGGGATAGAGGCCGAGGACGGGAGCGGCCAAGGCGAGGATCGCAAGTCCGGCATACACCGCGGTGTGTGCGCGCATGCCCTTATTCCTTGCCGAACAATCCGGCGGGTCGCCAGATCAAGACCACCGCCATGATGACGAAAACCACGATGTTCGATGCTTCCGGGTAGATGACCTTGGTCAGCCCTTCGATGACTCCGAGCACGAGCCCGCCGACGATGGCGCCGAAAATCGAACCCATGCCGCCGATGACCACCACCGCAAAGACGACGATGACCAGCGATGAGCCCATCATGGGCTGCACCTGAGTCACGGGGGCGGCGAGTACCCCCGCAAGCGCCGCGAGCGCGACGCCTGCGCCATAGGTGATCATCACCATGAGCGGAACGTTGATGCCGAAGGCCTGCACCAGCCGGGCATTCTCGGTCGCCGCGCGCAGCATCGCGCCCAGGCGAGTCCGTTCGATCAACAACCACGTCACGCCGCACACCGTGAGCGAAGCTATGACTGCCCAGGCCCTATAAATCGGCAGCACCATGAAGCCCAAGTCAAACCCTCCCCGCAATGAATCCGGCACGGGGTAAGAATTGCCGGAAGCCCCGAACAGGCCGCGCATGATTCCCTCGGCGATCAGTGCGATGCCGAACGTCAAGAGCAGCCCGTAGAGCGGATCGAGCTGATACAGATGCCGCAGAAATAAACGCTCGATCACGACTCCCAGGAGCCCGACCACCAGGGGAGCAAGCAGCAGCGCCCACCAATAGTTCACCCCGAACGTCTGAAGTCCGACGTACGCGGCAAACGCCCCGAGCATGTAGAAGGCGCCGTGCGCGAAATTGACGACCCCCAGAAGCCCGAAGATAACCGCCAGCCCAAGACTCAGGAGCGCATAGAACGATCCGTTGACCAGCCCGAGCATGAGCTGGCCGAGGATCGCCGCTAGCGGCACACCGAACACGGTGGTCACCGAGCAAGGACCCTGCGCAGCTGACTCACCATCGGACCGGCCCGCCTTACCTCTTGACCAGGGGGCAGCTCGGGTCGGACTGCGCTCCGTCGGCTTCCTCGCCCGACATGACCTTGACCACCTTGTAATAATCCCATGGATACTTCGATTCGGCCGGGGTCTTCACCTGCATGACGTACATGGTGTGGACCATCAAACCGTCGGCACGAATGTAGCCATTCTTGGTGAACATGTCGTTGATCTTCACCTTCTTCAGTTCCGCCATCACCAAGTCGGCATTGGTCGAATTCGCCGCCTTGACGGCCTTGAGGTACTGCATCGTGGCCGAATAGTACGCGGCTTGGGTCATGGTGGGTTCCTTGTGCATCTTCGCGAAGAAGCGCTTGGCGAACCCGCGCGTTTCATCGTTCAGGTCCCAGTACCAGGCGGTGGTCAGGTACAGGCCCTGCGCCGTCTGCAGGGTGAGGCTGTGTATGTCGCTGATGAAGGCCAGCAGCGCCGCTGGGCTCATCGTTTTGGTCAGGCCAAATTCGTTCGCGCCCTTGAGCGAGTTCGAGAAGTCCGTGCCGGCGTTCGCGAGTCCCAAGACCTGTGCGCCCGAGGACTGCGCTTGCAGAAGAAAGGACGAGTAATCGGTGGTGCCCAAGGGTGCGCGAACCGCCCCCAATACCTTGCCGCCGTTGGCGACCACGACCCGAGTCGCCGCCTCCTGGAGCTGGGTGCCAAACGCGTAATCGGCGGTCACGAAGAACCAGCTCTTGCCGCCCTTCTTGACGATCGCACTGGCCGTGCCGTTGGCCAATGCGGTGGTGTCGTACGCGTAATGGATCGAGTAGGGCGTGCAATCCGCGCCGGTCAGAGAGGCGCCGCCCGCCCCAATGGCGATAAACGGCACCTTTTTCGCGGCGGCGACCTTGGCCATGGCAATGCTTACGCCGGTATTGGATCCTCCGATGAGCATATTCAGGCCGCTTTGATCGGCCCACTCGCGAAATTTCGATGCGCCGATGTCGGGCTTGTTCTGGTGATCGGCGCTGAGCACGATGATTTTTTTGCCCAGGACCGTGCCGCCGGCGTCGGCGCTGGCCATGTTGGCGGCCTCGATTCCGCCCTGACCTTGGACATCCGCATAGACCCCCGACAGATCATCGATGATCCCGATGACCACTTGGTCGCCGGCGGCGCCGACCTGCGACGATGCACACAGGAAGAGCAATGCACCGAGAGCGGCAATCATTGATTTGAGCATCATCTTGGTATTCCCTAAGGTGTACGTTGAATTCAAACGCCCAGATACTCGTGGAGCATTCCCATTTGCGCTGCGAGTTCGGATTGTTCGAACTGTCTGACGATTCGGCCGCGCTCCATGACGTAGAACCGATCTGCCAGGGGAGCCGCAAAGCGGAAGTTCTGCTCGACCAGCACCACGGTAAAGCCCTTCGCCTTGAGGGTGCGGATCACGTCTCCGAGCTTCTGCACGATCACCGGCGCAAGACCCTCTGAGATCTCATCCATCAGCAGCAGCCGGGCGCCGGTGCGCAGGATGCGCGCCACCGCCAGCATTTGCTGTTCCCCGCCCGACAGACGAGCGCCGGGACTCGCGGCGCGCTCGCGCAGGTTCGGAAACATCGCGTAAATTTCCTCGATAGGCATCGCCTCGGCGCCCTTCAGCCGCGGCGGCAGATAAAGATTCTCCTCCGCCGACAGCCCCGAGAAAATGCCCCGCTCTTCCGGACAATAGCCCACGCCGATCCGCGCGATGCGATGCGGCGCCAGCCGCACCGTTTCCACCCCGCCGATTCGAATCGAGCCGGTACGGGTTCCGACCAGCCCCATGACCGCCCGCAACGTGGTCGTTCGTCCGGCCCCGTTGCGCCCGAGCAGCGTGACGACTTCAGCCTCATGCACGGTCAGCTCCACGCCATGCAGTATATGCGATTCGCCGTACCACGCCTGAAGACCGTCGAGTTTGAGCAACTCTCGCGCCATCATCCGATTCCCGTGAGCGCGGTACTTGCGGTGCCCATATAGGCTTCGATGACTTCAGGATTCCTCGAGACCTCGGCATAGGGGCCCGCGGCGATCACACGGCCCCGCTGCAGCACCGAAATGGTATCGGCGATGGACGCGACGACGCTCATGTTGTGTTCGACCATGAGCACGGTGCGATCGGCCGCAACTTGCTTGATCAGCTGCGTGACGTGCGACACTTCCTCGTGTCCCATACCCTGTGTCGGCTCGTCGAGAAGCATCAGATCCGGTTCGAGCGCGAGAGTGGTGGCAAGCTCCAGGGCACGCTTGCGCCCGTAGGACAGGTCCGCCGCCAGGGTGCCGGCCCACGTCTCGAGGCGGACTTCGGCCAATAGCTGGAGCGCTCGCTGATCGAGGCTCGCCAAGCTTCTCTCCGAACGCCAGAAATGGAACGATGTGCCGAGACTGCGCTGCAGGGCCACGCGCACGTTCTCGAGAACGGTCAGGTGTGGAAAGACGGCGCAGATCTGGAAGGATCGCACGATGCCGCGGCGGGCGATATCCGCGGGCCTCTCGCGGGTGATGTTGCTTGCCGCGGAAGAAAATCGCACCCGAAGTCGGCTGCAAAAATCTGGTCAGCAGATTGAAAAACGTCGTTTTTCCAGCGCCGTTCGGCCCAATGAGGGCGTGGATTTCTCCCCGCCGCACACGCATCGACACGTCATCGACTGCAACGAATCCCTTGAACGCCTTGACCAGACTGCGCGTCTCGAGGATCGCGTCTTCGGCTAACGCCATCGCACTGTTCTCCCCATACCCCCGACGGTAAACTGTTTTGAGCTTCAGTGTCGAGAGAAAAAGTGCTTTGAGCGCGCCATTAGTCGTGTTTTTTGAGGGCTGCAGCAGACTGCGGCGTGCGCGCCGATGAAGAGGTCTGGAAATTCATTGTTTTTGGTTCCACAACGGCGTTGCGTAGTTCAATGGGCATGGATTACGGCGCACGATAGCGCCTTCAGGCCGGCCACGCACGCGCAGGATTTGCGTCGACCCATAGCACGCACTCAGACCATAAAGATCACGGCGTGCTTGATCCGCACAATCGTCGGCCTGGCATCATGCCCGAGCGCGGCTGCTGTGCAAGCTTCCTTCGCGCGCCAGTGCAACGAGCCTCGAGACCTCGGCGACGTTGGATGCCAGGTGCAGTTGTTCCTCAGGAAGCGCTACGCCAAACGCTTCCTCCAGAGCGAGCAGCAGTCGAATGGAGCCTATTCGGGTCCACGCTGCGATTTGCGTCGGTCCGTCCAGTGGACTGGGGACCGTCGCAAGCCCAAATACCCGCATGATGATTAACGCAACGGAGAGACCCGCATTGCGCATCGAACCGTCGACCCTGACGCGGGCGGGTACACCTGCTACAACCGCACGATTCGCGATAATTCCGGCGACGGTGCTGCCACTTATGACGCAGGCGCCGTCACCAATGCGCGCCCCGCGCAGTATCGAAACGCGGGTACCAATCAAGACATTTCGACCGATCTCGATCGGGGCAACGACCCCGGGGGACTCCCGGTCGCCAACCCTGTGGTAGTCATTGTCTAAAATTAGGGAAAATGGCCCAATGCGCGTGTCGTCTCCGATCTGAATCGAACGCGTTGCGGATATCGCCGCACCATACGAGATGAACACTCGGTCACCGATCGAGATTCTGGCATCATCCATGGCGACTAAATGTGATTGGATCGGATGGCTACCGAGATGACAATCCTCGCCGATTTGGATAACTCCGTTGTTCTCCACATTGAGCCAACCCGCGATGATGGTTCCCCGCCCCACCCGATCAATCGAACGGTGGCGGACGCTCGCCCGCATTCGGTCGACGAAGCGATGGAAGCGGCCATGTGTCCCGGCGGCGTTGGAATTACTCATCGCACGGCCCACAGCGCGATTGCCGGCTCGCTCTCCGCGTCGAAGCAGCACAACGCGAGAAGAGCACTCGGGAACAGCAATTTATCCACAGGCCAGTCAGGCACATAAACTTCCGGTAGGGCCGCGCGTACGCGCGTGCGCACGGCATCTCGCGAATCAATGTAAACCACTGCGTCAAGGGCGACACCGTGCCCGGCGACGAGTGCGTTGAGGTTTGCGACTTCATCGCCCTCGGTCGCCTCGTAACTCGCGAAATCCTCTTCCCGAAGACAGGCGCCGGGAAAGGCTCGCATCGTCTCAAGCAACTCGAACTTTGTGAACCCTCCAATCAAAGCGAGCAACACCCCGCGACGCCGCAGCTGGCGAAGCGCTTGCTGAAAGGCGGCATAGGCCTGCCCGAGAGGCGCCGCCGATGCGTTGGGGTCAGCCTGACCGTCCGTCCAAAGGGCATCATTCGAGTGGAGTACCAAGAGCTTGCGCTGCGTCCCGCACAGGGCAGCCAGCGCAGCACAAATGTCCCGCGCCGCCTCGGCGACGAGCGGGCGGGCCATGGCCATCTGGCCGAGGTACCAGGCTCGTGGATTAAACGCCCCCGGACCAACCGCCATTTGCCAGCGTGCGGCATTGAGCATGAACACGTTCGAACATCTCTCGATATTTTTCATCACCCGATGATTCATCGCCGACAAGGCGGACAGAACTCCCCCCGGCCGGCCGTCCAACAATCCCCGTCCGCGCACGTGGGCCGGCTGCGTCCACGTGGGTAGCAGCACGTAGCGGTAGTCCGTAGCGCTCCTCTTTACTAACGCACAGAATTTGTCGACATCGTCCATGAGGTCGCACTCGTTGATCAATTCGCCCGTGAGCAGTGCGCGAACGCAGGCACAGCGCCTTCAGGCCTCGTCCAGAGGACGACAAAGTCGCGGGCGTCAGCGGACGGCGGCGCCATCAACATTTGCTGAAGCTGCTCACCGACGACGACTACCGATTGCACCGGCGGACTTCCACCGGCAGCCGCCAATTCATATACGAGATCGTCGAGCCTGAAATCTGAAATGAGAGCCCCGCGGAGCCCGGCGTGGTGCGTGCCGGTTGCATATCCGGCAACTGGCGCGGCCTTGGAACCCGCCGCTCCGGACCCGTTTGGCGCGACTGGCGCATCGCTGGGCGGCCCCGCTGCGGCGGCGAACTTCGGCAGCATCCGGGCGGGTATACCGCTCGCCATGAAATGCGCCGAAACATCAGACTCAACGATACTGCCGGCTACCACTACTGCGCCGTCGCCAATTCTGACGCCCGGTCTCACGGTGACCCGCCCAGCGAGCCACACGTCCTTACCAATTTCGATCGGTTTCGCCGTGACCGGTGCCGATGCCGTAATCGCCTCCGGGATATCAACGTCGGATATGATGCAGTGCGGCCCGATCATGGAGCCGCTGCCGATTGTGACGCCGCTGCCGGCAGCAATTAACGTACCGAAGCTGATCAGCACATCGTCGCCGATCTGAATCCGTCCCTCGGGGCCGGTGATCAATTCGATAGGAACCCAAGAGGAATTAACATAGAAGTAATCTCCTATGTCGATCGAGCCGTGATTCTCGATGCGCAGTCGGCCAGCCACACGAGCGTAGCTGCCTACGCGATTGCAGCCCTTGAGCGCACCGATAGCGCGAATCAGTTGGCTAATCAATTTCAGGCCCTTCTGAATCCGCCGCGCCAGGCCCATGTCGCTGTTCCGGGCCCAAGAACGCCGGATGCGCGCGACTAGGCCTGGTAATGCCGGTGCACCTGCATTTCGCTCCAATGTCATTCTTACACCAAATTATTGCAAAGCAGCTAAGCTCGGCAACCGCACAATCGCGATTGACACCGCCCCGAATTTATAGTTCGTTAGACAACGTTTCGAGGTGCCTATCTCATCGTTTGCAGCTCGCTTGCAAAAGTTACACGAGACCCCCGCGGATATGTCTGTGAGAGCTGTTATAGGCGATGTATTCAGTCAAGTGGCAATTGAGCAGCAGCAAACTCTGGCGCAGTTATCCGACAGCGTTAAATTGGTTGAATTGGGGCTCGACTCGCTAAGTTTCGCCTTGGTCGTCGCGCGCCTCGAGGATACACTCGGATTCGATCCATTCCGGGCCCTTGAGAATATGCCCGTCACTTTCGGCGAATTCGTAAAACTATACGAAGCCTATCCCCGATAGCGCGGGCTGAGCCCATGGCGAATTGCGGTGCCAGTGCCAATGCTGTTTCTGCCGCAGCGTGGGGAGCGGATATTCCGATGACGCGGTACACCCCGAGACCGTTGTGCGCACCGCCGCCGCAGGTGTGCGATGATCGCGGGGCCTTGCCGCACGTCATGTGGCGCCCTAATGTCGAGAGTCATCGAATGGATACCAGGATTCAATCGGTTCACGCTCGGGAAATACTCGACTCGCGAGGCAATCCGACGGTAGAAGTTGAAGTCACGCTCGCGGACGGTGCAAATGGTCGGGCGGCCGTACCTTCGGGCGCGTCCACGGGCGTTCACGAAGCCGCCGAGCTCCGGGATGGCGACCTGCTGCGCTATTCGGGCAAGGGCGTCCGGCAGGCCATCGACCACGTCACCGGTTCCATCGCCAATACGATCCGGCATCTCGACGCCCTCGATCAGGGGAACGTGGATCGAGCGATGTGCGCCGCGGATGGAACGGCGAACAAGAGCCGATTCGGTGCCAATGCCATTCTGGGGGTGAGTCTCGCCGTGGCGCGGGCGGCGGCCGAATCGCGCGGCCTGCCACTGTTTCGGTATCTCGGGGGTGCGGCCGCCTACCGACTGCCGGTTCCGATGTTCAACATTCTGAACGGGGGCACCCACGCGAACTGGCAGGGCACGGACCTTCAGGAATTCATGATCGCGCCGGTCGGGGCGCCCAGTTTTGCGGAAGGGTTGCGGTGGGGAGCGGAGATCTACCACCAGCTAAAGAAGGTACTGAAGGACGGCGGATTTTCGACGGGAGTCGGGGATGAAGGCGGATTCGCGCCGGTACTCAAGCACAATGTCGAAGCGATCGAACTCATATTGCGTGCAATCGAGGGCGCCGGATATCGGCCGGGCGACGACGTGGTACTCGCCCTGGATCCCGCCTCGAGCAGCTTCTTCGAGAACGGCCTCTATCAACTGCGGACGGAGCATCGTTCCGTGAACTCCGAAGAGATGGTTTCACTTTACGCCGAATGGGTCCGCAAGTACCCAATCGCGGTTCTCGAGGATGGTCTGGCAGAAGACGACTGGGCAGGCTGGGCGCTGCTGAATAGGGAGCTTGGCGACACGATCGAACTCGTGGGCGATGATCTCTTCGTCACAAACGTGGCCCGCATTAGACGCGGCATCTCCGAAAACGTGGCAAATGCAGTGCTGATCAAATTGAACCAAATCGGCACGCTCACCGAGACGGTGGCTGCCGTTCAGCTGGCCTATTCCGCGCACTGGGGAGCGATGGTGTCGCATCGAAGCGGCGAGACGGTGGACTCATTCATAGCGGACCTCACAGTGGCCCTCGGCACCGGCCACCTCAAGACGGGCGCTCCGTGCCGAGGCGAGCGCATCGAGAAGTACAACCAGCTCATGCGAATTGAAGAATCCCTGGGGGGATCGGCCGAATATGCGGGACATTCGGCCTTTGTGCGGCAGCGCAAGAATAACGTCACCGCAAAATCGGCCTGACCGCCTTTGTGGCCGCGAGCCAAAGGCAGGAAGAGCGATGGGCCTGCGCGACTATGAATCGGCGAAGTTCGAACTGGCGGAAGTTCTCCGCGTCATCGCCGTCCGGTTGCCGAAGGAGCGTGACGATCTGAAGGCTCGCCTCACTGAGCTCTTCACGCGGCTCGCGGAGGATTGCTTCAATCTCGTGGTCGCTGGCCGCTTCAGTCGCGGCAAGAGTACGCTGATGAATGCGATCCTGCGCTCACCCACAACGCAGCCAGCGCCGCGAGTGAGCCGACCCAGGCGAGCAATTGCGGAATGTGCCGTTCGGCAACAACCATTCCCACCAGTGCGCCCGCACCACACAGCGCGAAGATTAAGACGAGCAGCGAGCCATCGGTGCCCATACAATCCTCCCGGCCGCCGCGGCGCGCGATCGCCCGCAGGTTCGCATCAAGACATCGGCAGCACGGCAAACACGATCAGCAAAGCCACAAATGCGTAGGTCACGTAGGCGTTGATGCGTCCGTGGTGCATCGCCGCCAAAACGTGCGCGAACCACAGCGTCGCCGACCTGACCGGCTGGAAAACCAATCGGTCCACCAGGTGTACGCGCTCCTTCTCGCGGCGTATGGCCATGCGGAAATGCTCCGCCACCGTCTCGCGCGTGTCCTCGACCGTCGTCGGGCGGAATATCGCGTCGAAGACGACCCGCACCGGGTTGGAAAATCCCGTTGCCGTATAAGTCATTTCCGGCAGCAACTGCCGCACTCCACCATCCCAGCGCTCGCGCCGTGTCTGTCGCCGATTGCGCGTCAGCCATAGACGGATCACGACGTAGCTCAGAAGCAGCAAACCGATCAGCGCCGGCAGCATGTAGGAGGTTGACATGGCGAAGACCACCGGGTTTTCCGTACCGCCGCGATGCAATACCACGAGACCGCGTCCGGGTAACACCGCTTGGCCCACCTGCGCCCCCAGATCATGGAACTCTCCGATGAATTTCTCCGGCAGCCCGCCATGCCCCTCAGCCGAGGCAAAGAACGGCGGCACCAGCGCATCCGACGCGCTGGCACCATCCAGCTGCGTTGATGCCGGGTTGAGCATCGGGATCACGTACGTCGGCAGCACACCGAACGCGAGGCACAGCACCGCGAGGATGGCCATTGCAACAAGCGTGGCCGGAGCGGCTTCGGTTACCCGCCGCTCCTTGAGCCTGCGCATTCCGAGAAAGCTCATCGCGAACACCTTCACGAAACAGGTCACTGCCAGCGCCGCCGTGAGCGCGAGGCCGGCGCCGCACAGCGCGAACACGATCTTCGCGCCGGTCGACGACAGTTCCGCCGAGCGCAGCATCACCTGCAGCGTGAGCCATTCGCTGACGAATCCGTTGAACGGCGGCAGCGCCGCAATCGAGAGCGTGCCGACCAGGAAGCCGAGCGCGGTCAACGGCATCCATCGAATCAGGCCGCCCAGCCGGTCCATGTCGCGCGTGCCAGTCTGCGTCTCCACGGCGCCGACGCCGAAAAACAGCAACGCCTTGTAGAGCGAATGATTGATCATGTGGTAAAGCGCCGCGACGAAAGCAATGGCCGCGAGCGTCGGATGCCCCGTGGCGATGAACACCATCCCCGCACCGACAGCTGCAACGACGATACCGACATTCTCGATTGAGCTATGCGCCAGCATCGCCTTGAGATCGTTGTCGATGGTCGCGTAAAGAATGCCGATCAGCGCAGAAGCCGTCCCCACGATGAGTGCAAGGAGGCCCGTCCCCGCCTCCGCCGCCGGCATTAGATCGGCGTTGACGCGCAGAATGCCATAGAGACCCAAGTTCAGCGTTGCGCCGGCGAGCACCGGCGCGAAGGCGCGCGGCGCGGCCTCATAAGCGGGCTGAAGCCAGGAGTTCACGGGCACGAGGCCGGCCTTCACGCCGAATCCGAAGAAGGTGAGCAGAAAGACGCTCCAGCGCGCGTTTGCGCCCAGAGCCGATGCGGCCGACTTAAGCGCATCGAATTGCAGTGAACTCGCACCGAACGCGAGCACGAGGAAACCGAGCGCGGCCGCAAGCGTTCCAGCCTCGCCCATCGCGAGCAGCAGATACGCCGACCCGAGCTGGCCGTCCTCCCTGCTCGGGTTGGTCACCACCAGCAGGTAGCACAGGATCGACATGATCTCCCACGCCAGCAGGAACAGCAGCGCGTCGCCCGCGATCAGGATGAGAACAACCGAGGCATAGAGCGCCAAGAGCAGCACTGTGAACGCCCGCTCGTATCCGCGGAACGATTCGCGGCTCAATTCACCGCCCGCGTAGATCGAGGCGGGGAATAGAACGAGGCCCGTGACAAGCACGAACGCGGCGGAGAGCTGGTCCAGGCGCAGCGCCAGCGTCGTCAGCCCGGGCAACGACCATAAGGATTGCGTGAATACCTCGCCGGACAGAAGAATTTGGGCGCCCGCCGCAACGGCCGCGACTGCAGAGATGCAGCCGAGACACGCGAGAACCGTTCCCTGGTGTGTCGGATGCACCACCAGTGAGATCAGGATTCCGGCGCCGCAGGCCGCAAAGAACACGATCATGAGCGTCGCCATGCCCATTAGCGTCCGGCCGTTGCCGGTGCGTACCCCGCCGGAGCCAGCGCCTGCGACGATTTGCGTCCGACCGCCACGAGTAAGCCGTGCAGAATCGCGAGCGGCGGCGGCGGATTCCCGGGCACTTCCACATCCACCGGCAGCACCTCTGCCACGCCGTTCGCGCAGACGAAACTTTTCGCAAACACACCGCCTGAAAGGGCGCACGCGCCTACGGCGACGACCCTTTTGGGCGTCGGCATGGCCTCGTAGATCTTTTTCAGCGCAAAGCGCATCTGATCGGTCACCGGACCCACGACTAGAAGCACGTCCGCGTGGCGTGGGGTCGGCGTGATGAAAAATCCGAGCCGGTGCATGTTGTAATAAGGATTGTTGAGCTGCTTCACCTCGTTCAAGCACGCGCCGCAGTCGCCCGCGTCCACGACCAGGATATGGATGGAACGCTGAAACGGCAGCCCCAACTCATTCGTGGGCCGCGGCGCCGTGCCGGCCCATTCGTAAGTCATGTCCCAGTTCAGTGGATGCTCGATGCCGCGGACGCAACGGTAGCAGTGAACGCAACGGTGGCTGTCCACCGAGATTATTCCATCCGTGCAATCGAGCGCATGGGTGGGGCAGCGTTCAACGAGCCCCGCTGCGCCGGCGCCAAAGCCGCCGCCGCGCGGCAGCCCTGGCGTGATGCCGGCGGCGCTTTCTGCGCCGCGCGGATACGCGGTGGTTTTGATGCCGGTGCGAATACCCTTGATGACCCATTGGCTCATACGTTTTGCGTCGCTTTCGTTGTCATCGGTCGTTCTCGGCCACGGACAGGTCGAACGTGGAGAGAATGATCGGAAAATCCTGGAATGCGAAATTCTCCGCGGCGAGGTGGAAGCTGTGCCAGTTCGCGAACGAAGGTGTAATCACATGATAGCGTGCGATTCGTCCGCCTTCATCGAGTCTCACCCAGTGAAACGTCGCGCCGCGCGGCGCCTCGACCGAGCCCAGCGCGGCACCCGGTCGAAGATGTACCGGCCGGCAAACCTCGCCTTCCGTCAACACGGCAGCCGCCTTTTCCATGATGCGCAGCGATTGCCGCGCTTCGGCGAACAGCACCCGAAGTCGCGCGTAGCCATCGCCTTCCCGTTCGGTCGGCACCTCGAAATCGAACACCTCGTAGCCGCAATAGGGCTGCGCGCGACGCAAATCGCGAGCGAGTCCGGACGCACGTGCCACCGGCCCGACCAGACTGTAGGCCTTTGCGGTGGCCGCCGAGATGGCGCCGACTTCCTCGATTCGATCGAGAAAACTGCTGGAGATGCTGAGCCGCCGCTCGAGTTCATTTAGCCGCCTGAGGATGTCTTGCGAGTGGCTGAGCGCGCTGCGACAGGCCTCTGTCGACAGATCGCACAGCAGCCCGCCCGGCGCGAGCAGGCCGAATAGGTAGCGATGCCCCGATAGTTCGCCCGACACGCGCAGCAGCTCCTCCTCGAGGATTCCTGCCTGACTGGTGGCGACAACCAGCGCCGTGGATTCGCAGATTTCCTGGATCGCGCCGGCGTGCTGCCGCAGCCGCTCGAGTTCGGCCAGAAACACCCGCAGCGTCTGCGCACGCGCGGGCACTTCCGTGCGGCTGATCGACTCGACAGCTTGCGAGAAAGCCAGTCCGTGAGCGAAGGCGGTGGTCGCCGCGAACCGCTCCGCGAGCAGCAGGACCTCCTCGACCGTCTTGCCCTCGGCGAGCTTCTCGACGGCGCGCCATTTGTAGAATAGGCGCGTCGAGGAGCGGATAACGTCTTCGCCGACCGTTTCAAGGAGAAAGTGGACGGATTCCGTCACCCCGGAGAATTTTGGGCCGATGGGCATGATGAACGCGCCAGGTTCCTTGACGATGCGCCGCGGCCGCCAGTCGGCGTCCGGAAGGCGCTGGCGCAGCGCCTCCTGCGCGTCAAATCCAGGGCGCATCGGCTCAACGCCTTCCTGCCAGGCGTCGTCGTGGAGCACGAAATCACCCAGATGCGGATGACCTTCGAAGCGCACGCCGTACATGTCCTCCGCTTCCCGCTCGTGCCAGTCCGCCCCATGAATCCATTCAACAACGCTGGGAAAGACGTTCTCCGCCAGGGGCGCGCTCACCAGCACCCGCACCCAATCGGCCCCGCGTTCGCCGTAAAACACATAGCGCAATTGCCACTCGGTTGCCCCTTCCTCGACGATCAGACCCGCGAAACTGAAATCCCATTCCTCGACAATTTGACGGCACACCTCGACGAGCAACGTGCGGGTGCACCTCACTTCGGTCGTCGAGGCCGAGGCGTCGAAACCGTACTGCGCTTGTCCGCCCCAGCGGCGTTCGATCTGTTCCTTGAGTTCGGTGCGGTTCATGGGTGTGTCATCTCATTACGGCGGCAGCGGCCAACGTCAGAAGATCATGCAGCGGTTTGGGAATGTAGACCCCAAGTACGAGCACGGGGAGGGCCGCCAGCATCAGCGCGAGTCGACAACTGGACGGTAAGTGAAACGATTCGGCAGTTACCGGCCCGGCATGTCGCTCCGGCGTGGCGCTCGCCGGTGCGCCGAAGACCATGCGGTTCAAATGGGCCATTACACCGAAAAACGCGATGACGATGAAAATGGCCAGCAGTCCCGTCACCACGTACTGTCCCTGCGCCAGGCCCGCCTTCAGAATCGTGAACTCGCTGAGGAATACCGCCATCGGCGGCGCACCCGCGATCGCGAGTCCCCCGAAAATGAGGGCTGCGCTCACTAGCGGGGAGCGGCGGATCAGCCCGCGCACGGCGGCGATCTCGCGCGTTCCAACGGTCAGCAACGCCGCGCCCGCGCCGAAGAAGCAAAACGACTTGGTCACCGAATGACTGACAATTTGCTGCATGGCGCCGTAGTCGGCGGCGTATCCGCCAAGTCCGATCGCCGCCAGGATGATGCCCATGTGCTCGACGGTGGAGAATGCGAACAGCCGCTTGTAGTCCTTCACCTGAAGCAATAGGAAGGAGGCTGTGCCAACCGATATCAGGCCGAGAATGATTGCCCAGGTTTCGGCGTGCGTGCTGGGCACGGCCTGCATCACCGGAAACAGTCGCAGGATCACATAGAGTATCGAGGTGGTTTCGATGCCCGAGAGCAGCGCGCACACTGGCGATGGAGCCTGGCTGTGGGCATCCGGCAGCCACGTGTGCATCGGTACGAGACCGACCTTCGTTCCGAGGCCGATCAAGATCAGCAAAAACGCCGCCTGCATGAGAATCGGCGGCATCCGTGGCGCAGCCGTCACAAGCCCCTCCCAGGTATAAGTGCCCCCGCCGCCGGCGTGCATTGCGGCGAACAGCACCATAAAGCCAAACAAGGCTACGCCCGCCCCCATCAGCGATAACACGACGTACTTCCACGCCGCCTCCAACGCTTCGCGCGTGTTCTCAAAGGAGACGAGCAGCGCGGAACACAGCGTCGTTAGCTCGACCACGATCCAGACCAGCGTCGGCTCCGCCAGCACCGGAATGGCGAGCATCGAGAAGATAAATAGGTTGTAGTTCGCATGATAGAGCCGCAGCTTCTTCGCAGTCAGGTCTTCATGCGCCATGTAGCCGATGGAGTAGATGGCGGCAGTGGTTCCGACCAGGGCGATGAGCAGCAACATCAATGCGCTCAATCCGTCCACGGCGATCCATTTTGACCATGAGGCATTGAGCAGTTCGCCGGGAGCGTGGCCTGCCACGACCTGCCGTGCGAGCCGAGCGATGAGAATCAGATCGGCCAGGCATGACGCGACCGTCACCGCGGGTACCCAGCGCTTCCCGGAAGGAATGCAAACCAGCAGGGCGGCAACGAGGGGAAGCAGCAGGATGATGATGACGCTCACAGCGGCGCCTCGTCCGTCTCCGCGGTTGTTTCTTTGAGACTCGCCAACGCGCCCACGGCCGTGGTGCCGATCTGCCTCTGAACGGCCCGGACGAGTACGCCCATGATGAACACGATGACCAGGCCGTCCGTGGCAATGGCGAGCTCGACCAACATCCCAAGATCGCGTGCGATGGAAATGCCCGCAAGGAACGCTCCGTTCTCCATGACCAGGAGCCCAATGAGCAGGGACAATGCCTCACGCCGCACCGTAAGGGTGAACGCCCCCAAGAGAAGCACGGCGATGCCGATCGGTACGTTCGGTCCGCGGAATTCCGGCCCGACGGCATTGGCGAGCGGAATGCCGACAAAATAGGCTCCAATCACGAGCGCGAGCGCAATGAGCAGAGCGGTCGGGATGTCCAACACCTGATCGATTTCGCGCCGAGTGTAGATCTCCGCCGGAGAGGTCTTGCGCAAAAGCCATGGGACGATGATGGGTTTGCTGACCAGGTTTACGAGCGCCACTCCGTAGAGATGCGCCGAGTCGTAGCGCACGCCCAGCAGCGCCGCGGACGCCGCGAGCAGCAGGGATTGCAGGATGAACAGATTCAGGCAGGCCTTAGCCTGGCGCATTGCGACGATGCCGAACGCGCTGAGCAAGAACAGGCCCGCCGCCAGCGCGTTCAGATTCTCGAGTAGTTGCTTGATTGCGTCGTTCATGGATCCTTCAGGGCAAAAAGACCTGCGCGATCATGGCCGCCACCGAGGTGATGAACGCCGCGCCCAGGAATTCGGCGATGCGAAATAGCCTCAGCTTGGAAAGGGACGACTCGATGACCACCAGCACGAGCAGAAAGCAGAAAACCTTGAAAAGCACCAACGGAATGGCCAGCAGCACCGCCGCGTAGGTTTGTTCGCTCGCCAATCCCCACGGCATCAGCAGTACGTTGAGAAAAATGCAGAGGAGCACGAAGAATTTCATCTGTCCGCCCCACTTCACCAACGCAAAGCCGCGCCCGGAGTACTCGAGCGACTTCGATTCATCGATCATGGCGAGTTCAAAATGGCCGGTCGGGTTATCGACCGGGATGCGCCCGCCCTCCGCCAGAATCAGCATGACAAAGGCCAACACGAGGAGTACATGCGAGGGCGCAAAGAAATTCGCGAGCGGCGTCACCCATTTCTGCTGGACGATGTAAGGAATCGTGGACCCGGCTACGAACGACACGGTGAAGAACACGATCATGAAGACCGGCTCGGCGAGAAAGCCGACCATCCGGGTGCGGCTGGCGCCGATCGCGCCATAGGGGTTGGCCGTGTCAACCGCGGCCAGGGTGGCGAAAAATCCCCCTAGCGCCAGCACGAAGCCGCCGCCGAGCATGTCCCCCATGAAGGCGAAGAAGAGCGGATACCTGGTCAGGACGGGAATCAGCAGCGCGACAAAAATTGGCGTGATAAAAATGATGTAAGGCGCGAATCGAAAAATCCACGAGCTGTCTTCCGACACGATTTCGTCTTTGTGGAAAAGCTTCCACAGGTCACGGTAAGGCTGAAAAATGCTCGGCCCGCGCTTGGACTGAACCATTTCCTTGAGCCGCGACAGTACCCCAGAGGTCAGCGGTGCGAATATGAGCACCACGGCGGCCTGCAGGACGTTGAACAGAATGCGCTCGCGCACGGCTATGTGCTGCGCCAGAGGGCTGCGCCCACGGAAAAGCTTGGAGAAGATTGCAACACCGGACCGATGGCCATGCCCACCCCCTCATTGAGAGACTAGGTAGGCATCATCAGCCGTTTAGGCGGTTATTGTTACGGGAAGAATGCCATTTCCCGATTGACCCAGAGCCTACAGAGAACGATGCGTCAGATCAAGTACTTATCGTAATGTGCTCTTTGAGATTTCGTTCGACATAAACAAGTGGCCGGTCACATGAATTTGGCGTTTAGGAGGGCGACACAGAAGCGCAGCAACCGCTCAATTTGGTTCACCGAGAAAAGCTGCCGCTTTTCTACGCGTGTGTACCCGCGCTTGGGCGTGATCGATGCATCGGCGGCCGACTCGCCCCTCGCTTAGTTCCGCCCCTGAAGCCACTGTGCTCACCGACAGGTTCGGCGGCAGACGCCAAAGCGTGGTTAAATCACGCCACTCTAGATCGCCGACGCGCCTAAATTACCAGCCGATCGGCCTTCTCATGACCGCCGTATAACACTCGCAACACTCGCGTTCCAACTTGGATCGATCGATTACCGTGATTTGGCCACGGTTGTAGCGGATAGCACCAAGGCTCTGTAGTTTAGCGGCGGCCGAGTTAACGCCCTCGCGACGCACTCCTAGCATGTTGGAAAGATGTTCCTGGGTCATTTTTAGTTGATTGGAGGGCAGTCGGTCCAGATACACCAACAGCGAGCGGCACAGTTGTTGATCCAGCGTGTGATGCCGATTGCAGGCCGCGGTCTGGGCAATTTGCGTAAGCACCCGCTGTATGTAGCGTAGAAACACGGCATGCATTTCACCGTGTTGATTGAACTCGTCCCTCAGCCGCTCTCCGACCATCCGATAGGCGCTGCCAGCACTCTGCACGACCACCCTGCTCCGGCTTTTTTCTGCGCCCGCAAAGAGCGCGACGCCGACGAGGCCTTCGTTACCCACCGCCGCGACTTCCGTCGAAGCGCCGTCTTTCATCAAGTACAGAAACGAGATGATGCAGTCTATTGGAAAGTATGCGTAGCGCAGTTTATGGCCAGGCTCGGACACGACCTTGCCGAGCGGCATCGAGACGAGCTGCAGGTGCGGATAGACTCGCTCGCGCTCGTCCGGTGGCAGTGCTGCCAGCAAGTGATTTCGCTGCGGACCGGAAGAATCCGGCATATCGCTAAGCATCCCGCCTCCGATTGCGAATCATCACCCCGATATGTCAACTCTAGGGTACCCGGCGATGGATAGTACGTCTGTCGGCGGCCCAAGTGTAGGGGTTCCCCTTACAAGATGCAGGTAGATAACTGCGACTTGCGCAAGATCTCTGCCACATGCATTCGTCTAGCGAATGGCGCTGAAGAGCACGCCTGCCGGCTTCGCGATTGCACTCCCTGCCCGCATTTGCTGGTCGAACTCGGTGAACTTATATATCGGGTGAAGCAGTAGGATATAAAGCCTTACAGCTGGGGGCGAATGCGAAGAGTCGGTCCGCGGCAGTGGCAGAACGCTATTCGGGCACGGTCGGCACCGGCGCATCGGGCTGGGATGCCCGGGCGGAGCGGAGCATGGCGATGGCCGCATACGCGATGACGCCCGTGACGGCCCAGCGCATCAGCGTGAGGTGATCGCCGAGCATCTTCACGAGCGGAAAAGCGGCGATCGTGCCGACGATTCCGCCGAGCGTGAGCCCGACCGCGACCGCGGGTGCAAAGCGGCCGGAGCGCAGGAAGCCGAGACTCGCCACCGGGATCAACACGCCGTCGCTCGCGATCATGATCGGGTAGGCGGCGATCGGGTGCATTCCGAGGAATGCGAGCAGCGCCATCGAGGGCGCATAGTTGCCGATGCCGACGCACATGAGCGCGCCGAGGACGAAATTTGCCACGACCGCCAAGGCGAACCGCCAGCCCGCGAGCCCCATCGCCGAACCGGTCGGCGGGATGACGCCGAGGTTGGTCATCGTGAAGAACCCGGCGGCGAGTAGCAGGGCCACGCCCATGAACACCTGGATCACGCGGCGACGCATTCGGCTAACGATGCCGGCGCCGATCCAGGCGCCCGCCCCGGCACTGATGACCATCGCCATCAGGAGCGTGGGCTCGACCTGGACCGTCGTGATGAAGAGCGCCGCGCTGAAGAGAATCCCCACGGCATTGCCGACGTTCAGAGTCCCCGGGATCAGCTCGTCCGGCGGGTGCCCGCGCAGTTTGAACAACGCCGTGATCTGCGCGTAGTTCCCGATGCCGAGCGTGTCGAGGAAGCTCGTCACGCCGCCGATCACGACGTCGCCACTGGACGGGCGGACTGGCCAGCGGTGCCTGCGCGTCGCGACTACCCAGGCGACGACGACGGCGACCTCGACGGCCGCGAGGCAGGCATAGACGATCACCAGCGCCGCCGACATGGTTCCCCCTCGCGGCCGATATCCCACCTTGCCAAGACACCGTCGGCCCCTTGTTAGCTTAGCCGATTCCTGCTCGTCGCTCTCGGGAGCCCTATCCGGCGGCTTCGGGTCCAACCCGGGGCATCCGTGTAGCAGAGCCAGCGATCCGTGGCTGAGCGGTCGCGATCGGCCGTGGGCTGATGCAAATCGATATTGGAAGCGGTTGATGCCGCTAGATCAGGGAGGCACCAATGCTCGTTTTTGGGAATGCCCACGTTTTCCTTACTCGGAAGCGGCCGCTCGCCAAGGTCAGCCCCGGGTCGAAAGGGTCAGTTCGCGGGCGATCTCCATCCATGGGGCGGCAGGCGGCCGTGTTGAAAAACTCGCCCGGAAGCGGACGCTGGTTGCGAAACCGAATCGAATGTTATCGAGAAGTTTGCCGCGCGACAAAGTTAAAGAATTCTAATAAATTTCAAGCAATTGCGTCAATTTCTCGTTGACAAATTGAAGTATAATTAGTTATATTTCTGTCGCATGGCGCTTTAACTTCGCAGCGCCGGACGGTACGTTGTTGAATAGGCAAACGGACCAGTCGTTACTTGAACAGATGCGGCTCGATGAGCTCGAGATCGCATATCGCAAGTCCCTGTTTCTCTTTGAGGAGCAAGACGTCCAGGCGCTGATCAGGTGTCTGCCCGCGATCGAAGAGTCTCTTGACTCGTTGGTAGATCAGTTTTATGAACTGCAAACCAGCGTCCCGGAAATTTCCCTGCTCATCGGCGACTCCGACACGTTAGCCCGCCTGCAGCATGCGCAAAGGGAATACATCGTCGACCTGTTCAGCGGCAATTATGACCTTGAATACGTCAACAATCGTCTGCGCATCGGATTGGTGCACAAGCGCATCGGGGTCGAGCCAAAACTCTATTTGTCGGCTATTCACACGCTGACGCAATTACTGCGTGCCACGATTCGTAAAGCCGGCCTGACGCCTGCGGACTGCGATAGCGCGCTCACGGCTTTGGACAAATTGATTTCCATTGATGTTACGTTTGCCGTCGAGACATATATCAGAAGTCTCATGTCCGAAATCGAGCTGTCAAAAGTGAAGGCCGAAGAATATGGACGTTCGATGGAATTGGAGGTCAAGAGGCGCACGCGGGAGCTAGAGGAGCTGTCGCGCGTCGATCCGCTCACCGGACTGCTCAACGTTCGGTATATGGAGCAGATCATGACGCGGATTTTGCGAAGGGCGCAGCGGCGCTCAGAGCCCGTGACAGCCGTTTACTTCGACATCAACGATTTCAAATCATTCAATGATACGCAAGGCCATCAGCGCGGCGACACGATCCTGCGAAGTCTGGGAACCGCAGTTAAAAGTGTCGCGAGAGAAGAAGACTGCTGCTTTCGCTGTGGTGGCGACGAATTCTGCATAGTCATGTCCAACTGCCGGTTGGAGGACGCCGAGCAATTCTTCATCGCTCGGCTGAGTCACCAGTTCAAGGAAAGTGAAGACAGCGTGTCGTTGTCTTTTGGCGTCGCGCAGACTGGTCCGTCGAAGTATGTGGGCGCACGCGCGCTGATCCAAGAGGCCGATAGTAGAATGTTTGCGGCGAAGAAGAAGCTGAAGGAAAAGATACGGCTCGTGCGCAACTGACCAAAGATGAGCGATAGCATTACCGCCGCGGCACAGCCTAACGTACGCACTTCCCCCGATAGCGACCGATTATCAAAGCGTATCTGATATTTTGGCCTTGGCATGCGCCTGGGACTTGGGTAGGAGACTACGGATGGAGCAAGTAATCAGGACGAAGATCCTTGCGCTCTTGGATCAGCACCGCAACATGACACTTGCGACGCTGAGACCGGACGGTTGGCCTCAGGCGACCACGGTGGGTTATGCGAACGATGGACTTACGCTCTATTTTCTCTGCGGCCTCGATAGCCAGAAGGCAACGAATCTCGCGCGAGACAATCGCGTGTCGCTGACCATTGACGACGATACCCCGGAGGTAATGGAGATCACCGGACTGTCCATGGCAGCACGCGCCCAGCCCGTGGTCGATCGAGCGGAAGCGGAGAATGCGTTGCGTCTGCTGATGCTGAAGTACCCGGAGCAAAAATCCCTGCCGTCGTCTCTGCCGATGCCGACTCCAGAGAACGTCCGCATATTTCGCCTAACCCCGACCGTGATCTCTGTACTGGACTACTCCAAGGGCTTTGGGCACACGGATCTTGTCACTTGCTAATTAGCTTGCGGACTAAATGGTCCCGATCCGTTCCAGATTCCGCACCAAATTTAAGTTGAACGCACTGACCGCCGGACTCCCCTCGAGTCTCGCTGAGATTTGAGTCGGCCGATACTGGATGCCCAAAGTAGGTATTGGACCGAAGTCCGAATTACCGAGCAAAATCCGGGTCTTGCACACTTCGAATTGTGCTAAGGTCTCCCCAAATATCACGTCGAGCGCGGCATCAACCCCAGGCGGATCGATCCGGCAACCCGCATCGCTCTCGCGTTCCTCTCACGGCTCTTCAATTGGCGAAACGCTTTGGTGGTTTGGGGTCGAGGATGGCACACGCACGGCGCGCTTGGGCGATTGTCGTGGACACGGCGCACACCCCGAACACACTGCTCAGCTCGGTTCGAGCGGATTCATTTCCTCGGTCTTGGGTGGTGCTTTTTGCGCCGCGCGACCGTTAGAAACGTACGGCTCTCCCGCCTCGGCTCCACCGGTGGGTAAACGGCCGCTCTCAGTTCCTCGCTTCGGCCGCAATGCACTCAGCAACGCGGCGTACTTGCGGTGATTAAACCAGTAGCGTACGGCTTCCATGACGAGGAAGCCGACAATCAGCGCCAGCAGCCACTCGAGCCAGGGCGGCACCTCGTGAACGACGATTTTCTTCCTCGGCAGGACGCCGAAGAGATTCCTGATGGCGCGTCGTTCGACCGCATGATGAGTGGATACAAGCGTGACCAGTGAGCCGGCGACATAGCCCGCAAAATTGCCGAGGGCCGTGTTGATAAAGAGTCCCTGGAATTTTTGACGGTTAAAGGTCGCTCTCAGGAAACCGTTCATGGCGTAAATCCCTGCCCATTCAAATGGTGTGGGCGATCAGCGCACCGGAAGAAGCCATCCGCTTGAACCGCAGACCAAGCACCTCGCCCGGCCGCCGGACCGCCCAAGCCGTCCCTTATCTACCGCAGACGCAGGGATGGCCACTGTGATCACCGTCACCGTTCTCTGCACGGGAATCAAGATGACATCTGCCGCGCCGGAAATTCAGGCATTTCCGCTCGCAATCTCTGACTCGCTGTTCTTAGACATCCCAATTGCTGCCGCCCACGGGCGAGCGGCGCTGGCCGCGGCGGTGATTTTGCTGCGACTCAATCTCGCAGGCGGTACTTGCAGGGGATGCGCCTGGCTCGCAGGCGGTACTTGCAGGGGATGCGCCGGCGGGTTAGTGTGCAGGGCTCCGCCGAGCGACCGGACAAGTCCGCCGCTTGGTACAACTCGAATAAACTCAACGACGACTAACTTGGGAGACGCATTCATGACACGTATGACCCGCGCGATCTGCGCCACCGGCGCACTATTCTCACTCACGGCACTTGCTACGATGGCCTGCGCAGACGGCCGCGACTACAACGACGGACCGGTCCAGTCTGTCACGTTCATCCGCACCGTCGACGGCCATTTCGACGATTACATGCACTGGCTTGCGACCACCTACAAGAAGCAGCAAGAAGCGGCCAAGGCGGCCGGCCTCATCACGCGCTATGAGGTGCTGGTCGCTCAGCCGCACACCCCGCAGGATGCCGACGTCATACTCGTCATCGAGTACAAGAACTGGGCGGCGCTCGATCATCTCGGCGGGAAGCTTGATCAGGTGAGCGCCAAGGTTGAAGGCTCGGTCGAGAAGGCGAATCAGTCCGAGGCGGATCGCGCCAAGATTCGCACTGTGCTGGGTTCGGACACCGTGCAGGTGGCGGAGCTGAAATAAGAGGACCAATACCGGCGGACGTCCCTACAGGCGACCGCCGGACCCTCCGGCGCACGGGCACCCTTGTTCGCTTCTCGGTACCGGACGTCGGCGATCGGCGGGTCAGGATCGACACGGCGGTACAGTAAATCGGGCTGTAGTCGGCCCAGCTGCGGTCACTTGCGCAGAACCAGACGAATAGGCTGAAAAGTAGACCATCGGCGGCCCCGCTGCGCCGTGCGCAAACGTTCCGCCGTTCAGCCACGTTTGACCGGTCATCAGTTCGCTTGAGCATCCGCACGATGTCATATAAGTTGATGGAAGTATAGTGGCTTACCTCACGTCAGGAAGCGAACGAAGCGGAGGCTCCAGTGAAATGTCCTAAATGCAGCGTGGACCTCCTGCCAACGATACGGCACAAGATCAAGGTCAACTACTGTCAGTCCTGTAAAGGAATGTGGCTCGAGCACGATGAACTCGAAGAATTGGAAGATGAGGTCTTTGACTTCGGCGATCGCTGGAAGGGAAGTTTGGTTATCAGTTCAGCCGCGACGACTCACAAGTGCCCAGAATGCACCGCCCTCCTCCAGAGGTTCAGGTACCGGTTTTACGATCTGGCGATGGAGTTCTGTCCGAACCAACATGGCTACTGGCTGGATGATGACGAGGACACAAAAGTCTTAGATCTAATGAAAAGAGAAGAAGCGGATCTCCAACGAAAATTGCTCGCAGAGGACAAGTGGACCGCGACCTTAGCACACATGCGCTCTCGCTCATTTTTCAGCAAACTGCGGGATCTGTTTCACAAATAGTCTTCAAGAGGCTGGGCTTGCATGGTCGGTTGTACTCCGAATTCACGAGTCTCACGCCTGCGGTTGATGGTTGTTCGGTTGCAGGAGAGGCAAGTCGCCGATAAATCTCCAAAGACGGTCCCGCTAACCAGCCTTGAGTTCATGCGGCAACACTCGCCGCGCTGCCCGCAAGCTGCCGGCCACTAAGGACTGCTCAGGGGTCGATAGTTCGCATTCGCGGCCAACGGTTTGCCGACAGTCTCAGAGCGGCCAAGGGCAGTGGCGGCATGAGGGCGAGCAGTAGTGCGCCCCCGTCTTCATAAGCTACGCCTCGCAGGACGCAGTCCCTCACAGGCGCGCAAGCACCACCCGCAGCGCGCGGCTATCGCCTCAGCTTGCGAGTCCCTCGAGGAATCTGGTGATGCTCATCCAGGTTTGAGTCGCTGAAACGGGTACGGTCAGCAACTGGTCGGCCAAGAGAGTCAGACCGCCGTAGACGAATACGTGATGCGGCCGTCCCCGTATTCGCCAGTCGTAGATCATGGCTACGACGATTAGCAGGTCGGCGATCAAGCCCGGTGGTACTGCAACGAACACCGGCGGCGGTCCTTGAGCCCCCGGCGGGGCGAAAAGGGTCAGCACTACGCGCGCGATGGCAGGATGCATAAGCCCCACCATGATGAGGTACATCAGCCGCTTGTGCGTTTCCGGTCGTCGCACGTTGGCGATCGCCAGGGAAAAGAATCCGATCAACACCGGCAAAGCGACAAGCGGCACGGCAGCGAATCGGCGTCCCGCGTCTCCATACCCGTGCGCGTCGTCCAGGCGCATGACCGTTATCTTAGTGACGAGGATCGAACACATCATGACGCTGAACAGGGCTATTCCCGCCAGGCCCCACGCGCGGTGGGTGGGCGTGTGCCCCGATGCGACCCATGCGGTTTGCATGAAATAGAACAGTGTCCAGCTGAAAAGCAGCGCACCATGAATGTGAAGGATTGGCGGCCCATCGAAAGTGCCGCGGGCGACAGGGGCCCAATAGGTAGGCGTGAAGCCGCCGAATGCGATCAGCACGAAGACGCCGGCCATCCACAAATAGAAATGGCGCTCGCTGGAGCGCAGGACAAAGTCGCTGGCGCCCGTCGACTGCAATGTGCTACGTGCTTCCACGGCGCTCCCCACTGTGCGGTGTCTTTTGCTGCATTGTCCCCGCATTCGCGCTCATAGGCACGCGCGGTTGCATTTCCTTCGCCGCGGGGTCCGCGCTGCCTTTGCGGACACTAGCCCACCAAGTCGCTTACGATGCGGCGCCACTCCGCGTCGAATGGTTCTCGACAAACGGGCTTTCCCGCTCGCCGATACCAGTAAGCCGCGTTCTCCTGATCGCCTTCCTTGCGATGCAAGTAGGCGTGCACCCAGGAAGCCTCGGGGCCTTCATCCTCCTGTGCCCTTTCATGCGCCTGCTTCCAATCGCCCTTGGCATCCCACCATAAGCCGGCGAGGGCCGGTGTGAGTTCCACTGGCGGTTGAGAGACCGTCAGTGAGTTGTAGAAGTCATCGAAGGTCATGATCCGATCCGAAAGCACGACGTGATCGCATGCCCACCCGGCTGGCCTGAGGCCGTGAGGATCTTCCGAGAGTCTGGATAATCGCATGCTTCGACATCAACAAGTGTTGACAGTGCCAAATAGCGCATGGTCGTAGTGCTGGTGTTGATGATTTGATGCGATAGCGCCGGCCGCCAAATCGCAGTTCGCCCTCGCCCTCTAGAATTAAGAACATGTCCTCCTCGGGGGAAATCGGAACTTGCGACCTTGTTTGCGTGGTGCGCACTCGAATCCCCCCCTGACGCGACGGTTACGTCGCAGGAAAGCCGCCATCCGCGACTGGCCGCAACGGGTCCCGATACCCGCCGATGGTCTGCGAGCGCATTGGCGACCGGCTCTAGTCGACCTCGGCGCGGCGTGTCGGCCACGCAATTGCGGTACCCAGCTCGTATCATTGCAGAGCCGGATCTCGGATCACGAGGATAATCTTGCCGGAACCACCTTTTTGCGCCAATGCATGCGCTTTGGCCGCATCTTGGAGCGGCAGGCGTTGGCTGATCGGTAGCACAAATTTACCGTCGCGAATGTCATCGGCAAACTCTCGCACCTTCGACGCATCGGGCCGCGCGAAAACACGAGTGACCTTGACGGTCGGATTCGTTGCAGATACGCCGTCGGGAAATACCGAGGCATAGCCAAAACTCCCGCCACTCTTCACCTTGGCGAAGAGCTTTGCCGCCGTCTCAGCGCCTACTGTATCGATGACGCCGTCCACCATCGCAAGCCTTGCGATCGCACTCTCGTCATCGACGGCCACGGTACCGGAAACCCCGAGTGCCGTCGCTTCCGGCAATTGACGTGCACGGACGCCGGCAATCACGTGGACTCCTAGCTTCTTTGCGGTGTGCACGGCGGCGCGACCGACGCTTCCAAGCGCCCCCGAGACAACGAAGGTCTGCCCATATTCCGCACGGGCGGCCTGCCTTACAAGCTGGTCGCCCGTCAAAGCGACGAGTGGAATCGCTGCAGCATCGACCAAGTTAACCCCCTCGGGCAAATGCGTGAGCAGGGAGCCTTCTACTACAACGAGTTCAGCATAGGTCGCTTCGGCTAACGCAATCACGCGATCCCCCGGCTTGAAGGTGCGAATATTGCTGCCCACCGCGCGTACTACTCCGCTCACATCCCTGCCGAGGATCGCCGGCAGCGTCAGGGGAAAATCCTTTTGCCTTGCGCCCGACCGAATCTTCCAATCGATGGGGTTGACGCTGGTGGCCGCGGCCTCGACCAGTACGAAGTCGGCGCCAAGCGCAGGCTCAGGAACATTAACCTCAAATTTCAGGTTTTCAGGCCCACCATATTCGTAAAAGCGAACAGCTTTCATTGTTCCTCCATTGACTTGCGCTTGCGGCGGCTTTGCCTGAGTTCAATTATGCTGCAATTTGCTGCTCGCTCTGACAGTAGCACAAGGAAGCAGCTCCCAGGCGCCAGCGACGCATTAAGCTTGCGGAAAGCTGACGCTGGCGACCGGCAGCAGACGGCCGCGAATGAATCCGCGCGCCCTCAATTCTCGACACGTAGAAGCCATTCGAGGCAGTCGTGAGTTGATGGCGACACTGCCCGGAGTTCGGCTCTACGCCGCGTGCGGGTACCGATCAGGAGACGCTATCGACTACCCGCTGGCGGACGGGCTGCACATTCGATTTGTACCTATGATTAAGCATCTCAATTTGGGCGAGATGAAGCTGCGGGAGTAGGTCCCCCGCGGCAATTTGGATCCCTATTGCTGCCGGTCGCGAATGACGGTAACGGTCGATCTCGGTCAGCGACAATAAATGATCCGAACGCGTATGGTCGAACGACCGCACGAGTAGCCTTGCGCGGACAGCTAGCCGGCTATAGGATCCTAAGCAGGAGATGGCATCCTCTTGCGACAAACCGCCTCGGCTGATGACGCCTACACGACCCATTTGGGAAGGTAGGTGCGCAAGTGAAATGTTCCGCGATACTGTTCGCAAACGCCCGATCAGAATGCCGCCGCGGAGAGATGCCGCTGTGAGCAACCAAACCGGCGGGCTATGGGAGCGGGGGCGCGCGTGGTGGCAAGCGGCCAAAACAAGGAAGCGGGATCGGCGATGGTCTCTGGACTCGCGTCTAATCGCGCTAACGCTCGTGAATGCGTTGCTCTACTGGCCTTGGCATTGGCTGAGAGTGGAATTCGACGCCGGGGATCATCATCCAACGATCGTTCTCGGCATGCTGCTGCTGACGTTGTGGCTGTGGTCCGAATTGGTGAAGGCGGTTATCGATCGATTCAAAGGCGTGAATCGACAGGATCCCTAGAACCTCACAGTCATACGAAGCGGGTTCCTTAGCTAAGCAATATCGTGTCTAAGCGATATCGTGTCTAAGCGATATCACATGTCGTCGATCGGCGCCACGGCGAGCCATCATTCGACGTGCACCCGCGGAGCGCCGGCACTCATTTGACCAATCATCGCCGCGCGCGAAAAGCCGAGACGCGCGAAGATCGATTGCACCGCCGGCACTGCATCGAGGTCGCACGCGACCAGCAATCCGCCCGAGGTCTGCGGATCGGTGAGCACGGTCTGCAGCGGCGCATCTATGTGCGGCGCAAGCCGCACGTCTTCTCCGTAGGATTGCCAATTGCGGGCGGAAGCACCGGTGGCGATGCCGGATCGCGCCAGCTCGTGCGCGCCGGGCAGCACAGGCAGCTGCGCCGCGCTAATGTGCGCGGCAATGCCGCTGCCCCGGCACATTTCGAGCAGATGGCCGAGCAAGCCGAAACCGGTCACATCGGTCATGGCGTGCACGCCCGCGAGTCTCGCCAGCTCCATGCCAGGTAAATTCAATTGCGTCGTGGTCTCGATCATGGCGCGATAGCCCGCATCATCCAGCAGCCCCTTCTTGAACGCCGCGGAGAATATGCCGACGCCGAGCGGCTTGCCGAGAACCAAGTTGATCCCCGCTGCGCGCGTCGCTGTTGCGCTTCACTTTTCTGCGGATGGACCACACCCGTGACTGCGAGTCCGTAAATCGGCTCGACCGAATCGATGCTATGGCCGCCGGCAATCGGAATGCCGGCCCGCTCGCACACCGTCTCGCCGCCGCGCAAAATTTCGCGAATCGTCGACTGCGGCAGCGTGTTGATCGGCATGCCGACGATGGCGAGCGCCAGCAGCGGCCGCCCGCCCATCGCATAGATATCCGACAACGCATTGGTCGCGGCGATGCGGCCGAAATCGAAGGGATCATCGACGATCGGCATGAAGAAATCCGTCGTTGCGACGATCGCTTGATAGTCATTCAATCGGTAGACGGCCGCATCGTCGAGCGTTTCGGTGCCGACCAGCAGATCGCGGTAACGCAGGTTCGGCAGCAAGCCTTTCAGCAATTCGGCGAGCACGCCGGGCGAAATCTTGCAGCCGCAACCGCCGCCGTGTGAGAGCGATGTCAATCGGGGCGCCGGTCCCACCGGCGTGGATGGCTTGCTCATGTGAAACATTGCGCTCATTGAAGCGCCGCAAGTAGAGTAGAAGTCCTATTCACGGGCCGCGCCCAAACTACGCGCCGATTCGAAGAAAGACAAATCCGTATCTGACGCCCCGCACCGCGGCGGAATTGGCGGAAGGTAGCAGGAGTCGAACCTACCGGGAAACGGTTGACGCCCCCCACCGGGTTTGAAGCCCGGCCGCACCACCGGGTACGCATGCCTTCCGAATTCGCCGATGATTGACTACATCGTTTAAGTTCAGTTCAGCCCTCATCGTGCCAGCTGCTGTCGGCACGCACCACCCGCGCATGGGGCAGGCGTCGAGTATAGCCAACACGGTCGAAGAACTCCAAAATCTGGATCGCGCGTTTTCGACCTATGCTGATGGCATCGCGGTAGCGGGCCGTTTCCACGACTTCGTGTTCACGCGCGATAGTTCTCAGCACTCGAGCCAGTTCGCGGACGCAGTCGCGGTGGTAAAAAAGATCGAGCACGATCTGGAATGCCGTACCCTGCATCACGCATTTGCGCAGCACCCGTCTGACGTCCTCATCACCTACCCGCACGGTAGCGGCCAGATCGCGGACCCATGGCGGATCGAAATGACATGCGCCTATCGCGGCCTGCAGCTTCTGCGCGAGATCGACTTCCCAGTCGTTCAAAGTGATGCGATGTTCCGGCAGATGCAGCCAAAGTCCGTTGCGCTTGATTGCCTGGCGCTGCACGAGTTCGTCGATCACGGCGCGCCATAGCGCATCGCAAAGGCTCGGCTCGGCCATGCGGCGCAGGCGGCCGCGATCGATTCCGGGCTCCTCGGGCTGCTGCACATGAAATTTGCGCAACGCCTTCAAGGCGCGCTCGCACAATGCCAGCCACTGCGACTCGAGAAATGCAAAGCGCTCGCCCGCTTAAGTCGATGATTCGCGCCTGCGCCGGCATCGCAATCTGTTCCGGCAGCACGGCCGCAGAGCCGGACCAGCTCGCGCAGCTCGATGCCCTGCGGCGCGTTACGCAGCAGCGGCTCGATGCCCTGGCCCGCAAGGAGGGCTTCGATCGATTCGAGATAGCGAGACGCTCGGGACTGCGGCGCCGGCGTGCCGGTGCGCAGGGGTCGATGACCACGCCACCGCCGATGGTATGCCGAGCCTGGGCAGTCGCGGATGATGAAGGCATCGCCGGCCGCCGCGCAGACTGGGCGCATCGAACACCAGTTGCACGCGCGCGCTTGCACCGCCTGTCAACGTCGCCTTCGAGCAGTACCACGCGCGCAACGCGATGTGACGTGCCGAGATGAATGTGCAGCGGCGCGCGACTCGACAGTACCCCGCCACCCTCGAGTCTACGCAAACGCACGTCGAGGCGCGTACTGGGCACGAACGCCCGCGGATCGGCCAACCAATCGCCTCGCGTCAACGCCGTCCTCTCGATGCCCACCAAGTTCAACGCGCATCGCTGCCCCGCCCGACCCACACCGGTTTCGCGATTCTGCGCGTGGATGCTGCGCACCCGCACCAGCGTGCCGGCCGGCATCACGGCGAGCGTGTCACCGACTTGCACGCGGCCTGCACGCGCAGTACCGGTTGCTACGGTCCCGCGCCCCGGCAGCGTGAAGACGCGATCGACCGCCATTCGAAACAGACCATCCTCGGAGTGCTTCGGCCAGTCGCCGCTGATCGACTGCAAATGCGCGCGCAATGCCGCGACACCGGAATCACCGAGCACGGTGGCAGCGAGGGGAAAGAGCGGCGCTGCGACAGCGGCGTGGGGGCCAGCAGCGCATCGACCTGCTCTTGCACCGCGCGGATGCGCGCTTCATCGACCCGATCGATCTTGGTCAAGGCGACGGCGCCGTGCGTGATCCCAAGAGCTCGAGGATCGCCAGATGCTCACGCGTCTGCGGCATCACGCCATCGTCGGCCGCGATGACCAGCAGCGCATAGTCGATCCCGCCGACGCCGGCCACCATGGTGTGCACCAGGCGCTCGTGGCCCGGCACGTCGATGAATCCCAGCACCTCGCCGTCGGGGAGCGGCGTGTACGCATAGCCGAGCTCGATCGAGATGCCGCGCGCCTTTTCCTCCTTGAGCCGGTCGGTATCGACGCCGGTCAGGGCGCGCACCAAGCTGGTTTTGCCGTGATCGATGTGTCCGGCGGTACCGACGATCATCGATCGAAGGAACTCCATTGCGCGACGAAATCCGCCTCGTCGGCGGGCTTCGAGACAGCGCAGATCGAGCCATAGCGCCTTTTCGGCGAAGCGGCCGATGATGGGCCGCGGTGCCTCGCGCAGCATGGCCTCGAGTCGAGCCAGACCGCCGCGTTTGCCGGCGGCCTTGCTGACGCGGAGCCCATAGCTCGGCAATTGATCCACCGGCAGCGCGCCGCTGCCGATCTGGGACGTCATCGGCGCTGCCGTTGCCTCATATTGCTCGCCCAACGCCGCTTGCACCAGCGGCAACACACGCCGCGTCTGAGCCTGAATCGCAGCCGCGTTGCGCGTCAGCAGACGCAGCGTCGTCAATCGATCGGCGAGCAGCTCCGGCGCGCGATACAGCGCCAGCACGGCCTCGAGCGCGGCGAGCGTCAGCTTGCCGACGCGCAGCGCACGTTTCAGCGGATTCTTCTTCAGGCGTCCGATCAGATCCGCACGGCCGACGATGATCCCCGCCTGCGGGCCGCCCAAGCAGCTTATCGCCGCTGAATGAGACGAGATCGGCGCCGGCCGCGACCGCGTCGCGCACCGTCGGCTCCTTCGGCAATCCCCAGCGCTCGAGGTCGATCAAGCTGCCGCTGCCGAGATCGACCGCCAACCGGCACGCCGCGTGCTCGCCGATCGCCGCAAGCTCGGCAAGGTCGACGCTCGCGGTAAATCCGCTGATCGCGTAGTTGCTGGTGTGAACCTTCATCAACAGGGCGGTGTGCGCGCCGATGGCATCCGCGTAGTCCGACACATGCGTGCGATTCGTGGTGCCCACCTCGACGAGTTTCGCGCCGGCGCTGCGCATCACGTCGGGAATGCGAAACGCGCCGCCGATCTCCACCAGCTCACCGCGCGACACGAGGACCTCGCGGCGGATTGCCATGGTATTGAGCATGAGCAGCACGGCGGCAGCGTTGTTGTTGACCACGGTAGCCGCCTCCGCGCCGGTCAGCTCGCACAGCAGTGGTTCCACCAGATCGTCCCGATCGCCGCGGCCGCCCGAATTCAGATCGAATTCCAGATTGACAGGAGCGGTAAGTGCGCGGAGCACCGATTGCACGGCCGCATCGGGGAGCAGCGCGCGCCCGAGATTGGTATGCAGCACGGTACCGGTGAGATTGAATACCGGACGCAGTCGCGGGCGCGAGTGATCGCTCAAGACTTGAGCCGACGCTTCTCGCAATCGCCTGAGTGCTCAAGGCATCCAAAGACAATTCTCGCCTGACGGCGCGCTGCCGCATCTGGTCGAGTTCGCCGCGCAGCGCAGCGGTGACCTGAGTCCGCGCGTACTGCGCCAGCAATGGCGCGATGGCCGCGTCGTTCAACAGCCGATCCAGCGAAGGGATGTCCGAAGGCACTTGCCGGTGTCGAGTCGGCGGTCACGATGCTGCGGTCGCGTTCGGCATGCCATAGCAGCGGGTTGCCGCTGGCGCGATGATAGCCCTCGTTCGCCGAGCAGCAAATCGAGAGCAAGGCTGGCAACGTCGTCGGCCACCGGTTCGACGCCGGTATCATTCTCCTGATAGAGGATCTTGCGATATCCGCGGCATTGTTCGCAGGTCTCCGCGCGCACGGCGCCGGTCCGCCTCGGTCGCCTGGGTCTTGCTCGGCGGTACTGCTTTCGAGGGAATGGTAGCCGATGCTCTTGCCGGAGGCGCCGCACTGACGTGCACTGCACGCGCACCATGTGCCATTCGGTCGCGCACAAGGCGCAGTGCAGGTAGCGATAACCCTGGTACGGCGATTGCGCACATACCACGCTCGCCACGGGCAGCGTGCCGCATAGCGGGCATAGGCCCGGGACATCGAGCGCCTTGACCTTGTCGGCGACGAAGTGAGCGGCAAGCGCAACCCAGTGCACCTGCAATGCGGCCATGACGAGCGGTGCAGCGGCGTGCATCGATCGCCGCGTTCTGCGCCTCGAGTATCGAGTCCGCTTGAGCCTCGATCCAGGTCGGAGTCTGCGCCGCGGAGTCTGGAAATACCTTCGCTCACGCCTGCCGGGAAATCCGATCGCGCGGCCAGCGCCGCGCAGAGGGACTCGAGCGTCTCGCGCCATTGCGTGCGGTCTCGGCCAAGTGGGGGCATGAATGGGCGGCATGCCATGTTCGCGCCGACTTTTCGATGTGCGCTGCTGTGGGTCGGCGGCATCGGACAGCTGCGCGAGCGCCGCCTGCTGCGCATCCACCAGCACCGCGAGAAATCGCAGGTAATCGCCGAGCGCCGCGCCCGTCGGCTAAGCCTGCGCAAGCCGCGGCAGCGCGCCGCGCAAACACGGCATCGCGATCGGGCAAACGAATGCGCGGTATCGACGCCTGAGCGAGGGTCTCGATTTGACCGGGTTCGAGGATGCGTTGCGCCATGGCGGGCCAACCCTTGAGGATATTAAATCATCCTCGCCGCAACCGCGGCAAACGTCCAGCGCTTTTGCGGACCGGGAGTGTACCCGAAAGCGCGTGCTGCGGGCCGACGCTGAGCTACTTCTGCAGTGCGCGCCCTTGGTGACCTCGCGGAACCAGGCGCGATGATGCTTCCACGCCCAGCCCGGCGTCACCCAGCCTCGGGTCATCGCACGAATCGATCCTTTGACCCAGATCGCGGCATAGATGTGCACGATGATGGCGCAGATCAGCACGAACGCGCAAAAGGCGTGCAGTAACGAGGCCAGACGGATCACGCCGATCGGAAAGAACGCCGAGAAATAGACGCGCCAAATCACGATGCCGGAGAGCAGCAGGCCGATCAGGCACACGACGATGGTGAAGAACAGCAGCTTCTGCCCGGCATTGTAACGGCCGACCTCGGGCAGTTCTTCCTCGCGATTGTCGATCACATCCTTGATTTTCTTGCAGCCAGATCCAGTCGCGCGGCTGCAGATAATTGTCCTGCCACAACTTCACGCTGAACAGGAAAAACGCCGCGACCATGACGCAGCCAATGAAGGGATGCAGGATCCGCGTCCAGGGTCCGCCGCCGAACAGGTTGGTCAGCCAGAAGAGCGCCGGATGAAACAGCGCGAGCCCCGACAGCGCGACGCAGCACGAAGCTGATCGCCACGATCCAGTGATTGATGCGCGTGCCGGCGGTGTAGCGGACGATGGCATCCGCGGTTCGTGATGTTCATGGCTGTCTTCTCCAGCGTCGCGGCGCGCAGCCTCTTCGTCGGCTCTCATCGGTCTCGTTGGGACCGACGCCGATGTAATGCAGGAAGCCCGACCGCCGCGGTCGCGAATATCGCGAACAGCGCCAGCGGCTTGGCGACGCCCTTCCACAGTCCGACCACAGGACTGATCTGCGGATTGTCGGGCAAGCCGCTGTAGAGCGCCGGTTGATCGGCATGGTGCAGCACGTACATGACGTGCGTGCCGCCGACGCCGGCCGGGTCGTACAGGCCCGCCTGCTCGAAGCCGCGCGACTTCAGATCCTCGATGCGCTCGGCGGCATGCTGCTTCATGTCCTCCTTGGTGCCGAACACGATCGCCCCGGTCGGACAGGCCTTGACGCAGGCGGGCTCGAGGCCCACGGCCACCCGATCGGAGCACAGCGTGCATTTGTAGGCTTTGTTGTCCTTCTTCGAGATGCGCGGGATGTCGAACGGACAGCCGGTCACGCAATAGCCGCAGCCGATGCAGTTCTCCTCGTGGAAATCGACGATGCCGTTGGCGTACTGCACGATCGCGCCCGGCGAAGGGCAGGCCTTGAGACAGCCGGGGTCCTCGCAGTGCATGCAGCCGTCCTTGCGGATCAGCCACTCGAGATCGCCCTTGGGGTTCTCGTACTCGGTGAAGCGCATCAGGGTCCACGAGTGTTCGCTCAGATCGGGCGGATTGTCGTAGTGACCGGTGCAGGTGCCGATCTCATCGCGCAGGTCGTTCCATTCCATGCAGGCGACCTGGCAGGCCTTGCAGCCGATGCACTTGGTCGTGTCGATGAGTTTCGCGACCTGGCCGGTGTGCGCACCGCGCACCTCGGGCTCGGGCAGGGTGGTCGCTGAGCGGCGCATGATGTCGAGTGATTGCAATGCCATCGTCGCTCTCCTAAGCCTTCTCGACCTTCACCAGGAACGACTTGAATTCCGGCGTCTGCGAATTGGCGTCGCCGACCGACGGGCGTCAGCGTGTTGGCGAGAAATCCGGGCTTGGCGACGCCCTTGAAGCCCCAATGGATCGGCACGCCGACCGTGTGCACCGTCTTGCCATCGACCGTCAGCGGCCGGATGCGCTTGGTCACCACCGCGACCGCCTTGATGTAGCCGCGGTTCGAGCTCACCTTGACGCGCTCGCCGGTGGCGATGCCGATTTCCTTGCGCGAGCGCCTCGCCGATCTCGACGAACTGCTGCGGCTGAATGATCGCGTTCAAGCGCACGTGCTTGGTCCAGAAGTGGAAATGCTCGGTCAGGCGATAGGTGGTGGCCGACGTGCGGGAACTGCGTCGACCTTGCCGAACGCCTCGCGATCGTCCGGGAACACGCGCGCCGCCGGATTGTTGGTCGCCTGCGGCTGGTGCGGATTCAGCGGGTTGTAGCCGAGCGGAGTCTCGAACGGCTCGTAATGCTCGGGGAACGGGCCCTCGGCCATGCCGTCGCGCGCAAAGAACCGCGCCACGCCTTCGGGGTTCATGATGAACGGACCCATGCCGCCGGCCGGATTCTCATCGGCCTTGAAGTCCGGGATGTCGGCGCCGCCCCAGGCGCGTGCCGTTCCAGGCGATCAGCTTGCGCGTCGGGTTGAACGGCTTGCCGCTCGGATCGCAGGAGGCGCGGTTGTAGAGCACGCGCCGGTTGGCCGGCCACGCCCAGGCCCAGTTGAGCGTCTGGCCGATGCCGGTCGGGTCCGAGTTGTCGCGCCGCGCCATCAGGTTGCCGGTCGGGCCCCAGGCGCCGCAGAAGATCCAGCAGCCGCATTGACGTGCTGCCGTCGTCGCGCAGTTCGGCGAAGCCCGCGAGCTGCTCGCCCGCCTTGCGCGTGATCTTGGTCGGGTCCTTCGGATCGGCCAGGTCCTTGAGCGCCTTGCCCGAGTACTCCCTGGCGAGCTCCTCCGGGCGTCGGGCTCTCGGGTTCGGCGTACGGCCAGGTCAGAGTTCACGATCGGGATCCGGATAGGCGCCGCCGTCGTTCGCGTACAGCGCGCGCATGCGCGTGAAAATCCCCGCCATGATCTCCAGATCGCTGCGCGCCTCGCCCGGCGGATCCGCCCCCTTCCAGTGCCACTGCAGCCAGCGCGCCGAATTGACCAGCGCGCCGTTTTCCTCGGCGAAACACGTGGTCGGCAGGCGAAACACCTCGGTCTGGATCTTGCTCGAATCGACGTCGTTGTGCTCGCCGAAGTTGCGCCAGAACTCGGAGGTCTCGGTGGCCAGCGGGTCCATGATGACGAGAAACTTGAGCTTCGCGAGCGCCGCCGTCATCTTCGCCTTGTTCGGCGCCGCGGCCGAGCGGATTGAAGCCCTGGCGATGATAGCCGTTCATCTTGCCCTGGTTCATCAGCTCGATAGACCTGCAGCATGTCGTAGAGCTTGTCGAGCTTGGGCAGATAGTCGTAGCCCCAGTTGTTCTCCGCGGTCGCCGCATCGCCCCACCACGCCTTCATGAAGCTCACGAAGAACTTGGCGTAGTTCTGCCAATAGCTCAGCTGGTTCGGGCGCAGCGGCTTCAAGCGCGCGCGCCGCGATGTACTTGTCGTAGTCCTGCTCGCTGCTCGCCCGGCAGCGTGATGTAGCCCGGCAGCAGGTTCGACATCAGACCCAGGTCGGTCAGCCCCTGGATGTTCGAATGCCCGCGCAGCGCGTTCATGCCGCCGCCGGCCACGCCGATGTTGCCGAGCAGCAGCTGCACCATCGCGCCGGTGCGGATCATCTGCGAGCCGATCGAGTGCTGCGTCCAGCCGAGCGCGTACATGATCGTCATGGCGCGCGTCGGCGTCGCCGTCGAGGCGATCATCTCGCAGATCTGCAGGAACTTGTCCTTGGGCGTGCCGCAGACCCGCTCGACCATCTCCGGCGTATAGCGCGCGTAGTGCTGCTTCAGCAGATTGTAGACGCAGCGCGGATGCGCGAGCGTCGGGTCGACCTTGACGTAGCCGTCCGCGCCGATCTCGTAGTCCCAGCTCGACTTGTCGTAGCTGTGCTTGTCGGCGTTGTAGCCCGAATAGATGCCGTCGGTGAAGGCGAAGTCCTCGCGGACGATGAACGGCAAGTCGGTGTAGTTCTTGACGTACTCGTGCTGGATCTTGTCGTTGCGTCAGCAGGTAATTGATCAGCGCCGCCCAGGAACGCGATGTCGGTGCCGGGCGGATCGGCGCGTAATAGTCGGCGACCGACGCCGAGCGCGTGAAGCGCGGATCGACGACGATGAGCTTGGCCTTGTTGTGCGCCTTGGCCTCGGTGACCCATTTGAAGCCGCACGGGTGCGCCTCGGCGGCATTGCCGCCCATGATGAGAACGACGTCGGCATTCTTGATGTCGACCCAGTGATTCGTCATCGCTCCACGGCCAAACGTCGGGGCAAGACCTGCCACCGTCGGGCCGTGTCACACACGCGCCTGGTTATCGAATGCCAGCATGCCGAGGCGGCGCACCACCTTGTGCGTCAGATAGCCGACTTCGTTGCTGCGACGCCGATGCCGCCAGCATGCCCGTGGTCAGCCAGCGGTTGACGGTCAGGCCGTCCGGCGGTCTTGGCGACGAAATTCGCGTCGCGATCCTGCTTCATCAGCTTGGCGATGCGATCGAGCGCATCGTCCCAGCGATATCCGCTGCCAGTCGATCCGAGCCCGGCGCGCGATACTCGGGATACTTGCAGGCGGCTCGGGCTGTGGATGAAGTCGATCAGGCCGGCGCCCTTCGGGCACAGCGTGCCGCGATTGACCGGATGATCCGGGATCGCCCTCGATGTGGAAGATGCTCGGCTGGGCATTCTTCGCGCCATCGCCGAGGCCGTACATCAGAATGCCGCAGGCAACCGAGCAGTACGGGCAGGTATTGCGCGTCTCGGTGGCGCGTGCTGAGCTTGTATTCGCGCACTTCGGCGAGCGCCGGCTCGGGCGAGAAGCCCATCAGCGCGAGACTCGAACCCGCCAGCGAGTAGCCGGTGACTTTCAAGAATTGGCGTCTAGTCAATTCGGACATGACCTTCTCCTGGTGCGAAGAACATCAGAAAACCGCCGCTAGTCTGGCAGCGAGTGTAAGTCCGTACTCCGGGCGCGACAAGTTGGGAATCAACTGGCTTCGGCGCAGCATGGATTAGCAGCGGAGGCGCTAACTGGCTGATCCAATGAAAAGATTTGGACGCGCCCGGACGGATTACTCGCGGCTGCGCCGCTCGCCCCTTCGGGGTCGCCCCACGGGCGATCGCCGCGCGTGCGCGGCGGCGTCGCTCGAAAGGGCCATGCCGATCGCCCGTCCGTTGACGATCAAGGCGCCGATCAGCGAGGCCGCCGCGGCAGCCAGGGCACCGTAGGCGGTCACGCCCAGCGCGCAGATCAGCACGACCGCCACGGCGCCGGATCCGACAGCGACCCCGATCCGCCGTGCATTCCACTCCACTACCGCGTGGCGCACCGCTGGACGACCGACGCCATTTGCCCACTGTACCCCCAGAAGAAGCGCATACACCGTCAGCTGCGAATCGTAAGGCTTCCCGTAGAGCGCCAGGGTTGCCGGCGCCAACACCAAGAGCGGCACCAGCGCACGCAGCGTGACCGAGCCCGTGCCCTCGTCCACCGTCACCTCGGAAAACTCCAGTGTGCCGGGGTGGGCGTACTCGCTGCCATCTTCCAGCCGTACGCCGCACCTGGGCCTTCCCCGCCTCGTTTTGCTTGAGCAGTCCCGCGGCGGCCTCCCTTTGCAAGCGCAGCAGGGTCGTGGTTGGCTGGGTCACGTCCACGTACACCGGGTCGAGCTGTTGGACGGTGGCGAGCGCGGTGGCTTGATTGGCGGTGACCAGCGCCCCTTCCGTGATCAACGAGCGGCCGATGCGGCCCGTGATCGGAGACAGCACTCGGGTGTAGATCAGATTGATGCGTGCCGTTTCCACCGCCGCCTGCGCCTGCAGGTGCGAGGCCACGGCATTGTCGTAATCCTGCTTGCTGACCGCATTCGCTTCGGCCAGCGGCTTGTAGCGTTCCGCGAGCGCCCGGGCGGAAGCATCCGCCGCGACGGCGCTGTCGTAACTGGCCTGGTAGGGCGCCGGGTCGATCTGATAGAGCTGCTGCCCTGCCTTGACGTCGCTGCCCTCGACGAACAGCCGCTTCAGAATGATGCCGTTGACCTGCGGTCGCACGTCGGCGGTACGGTAGCCCGCCACGCGTCCGGGAAGCTCGGTGGTGATCGGCACCGCCTGAGCTTGCACGGTGACGACCGAGACCTTCGGCGGCGGCGGGGCCGGCGGCGGGGCCTTATGCCCACAGCCGGTGAGCAGCACCAGGCTTAAGACGGCGAGGTGCACGGCGACCCCTGCGGCGAGGCGGCCGCCTCGATGCTGGAGCCCACTCGGGTGTCGGAAAGTTCTGACACTGGCCTTCACCGCAGCCATAGGCAGCCCCCCTGGGAGATCGTGGTCGCCAGCCTGTCGCTCGCCAGCATCCCATGCTGGCGGCGTGCAAAGCAATGCGCTGTTAATGACCGAGCCTCCCTCCCGCGCGAGGAGGCGCCACGCAGCTCGCTCCGCTGATTACCGCAACCTTGCCGGCCGGTCGTCCCGCTACAGGGCCACGGTACGCGCGCCTGTAAGAATTACTCATGGTGATCTCCTTAGCCTCGCTTGGGACTTGGGTTCTAGAGCGAGCCCCTTTTTACAGAGCGTCGGTCTAGGCTCAGCGGGCCCGCGCCGTTGGCCACGAGCAGCAGGAAGCCTCCTGCAATCGACAGGTTCTTGAAAAACATGATCATCTGAGTCTGGTCGGCGAGCTTGTTGTGGAAAGTGACCGCGGTCAGCAACGAAAAGCCTGCGAGGAGGAAAGCGACGACTCGGGTCTTCCAGCCCAGGACGATGGCCAGCCCGCCCAATACCTCGGTGGCGATCACCGCGGGCAGTAAGGCACCCGGAACGCCAGTCGCAGACATGTAGGCCGCGGTTGAGCCGTACGCACCGAGCTTGCCAAGCCCTGAGAGCAGGAAGAGCAAGGCCAAGAGAAACCGGCCTGTTACTTCAGCGATACCCGCAAGGGTGGCATTGCGTTTGTTCCCGGAAACCGAGGCACTCAAGCCCGGGGTCGAGACACTGGGGGATGTATTCATTGCAGACTCCATAAGTGTTGGTTGAATGACGGGAATCGAGGGTCAATAGCGACGGAGAAGCTCTGCACGTCGACGACGAAACTTGCGAGCAAAAGAGGATCTATAGTCATTTCTCCAGGCGAGAGCCAACGGAAACGACCAGCCAAAGATTGACAGCCGCGCCCGCGCAACCGGTTTGATCGGAGTGTTGACAAGCGATTCATGCCGTCTTGGCTTCTCGCTCAATGTAGCACCGCAGAGAGCGTTTCCAACGCAAGACCGAGCGACGCTTCACGTATGGAATATGTGGTGGTCGAACAACTGCAGATGGCCTGAATCGCGGCGATCAGATGGAATCTGACGTAGCCCATGATGATCGAATCAGCAAGGCGTGTCTGGCGGATTCTCGACGGTGCACGTGGTCTATCTGTCGATGGCGGCTTCGGCCGGCATTGCTACAAACAGGTTCGAAGTCAAGTGCTCTGGCTGCACCGGGGCGATCTTATACATATTTTTCAGTGGCTTACAAACCGACCAGGCTGATAGCGCCCGGCTACAAATAAACCTACAAATAAAACCGGTGCGCAGCCGCGGAATTGCAACTCGAAGCGATTGAGTGCGACGCGTTGCGCCTCTGCTTGCTCACGATTACGTGCAGTTTTAAAACTTGGAAATTTGGCGCGCCCGGACGGATTCGAACCGCCGACCACTGCGTTCGAAGCGCAGTGCTCTATCCAGCTGAGCTACGGGCGCAACCGCCGCGAAGTTTACCGGGTCCACTACGGCGCTGCACGCATGGTCGCGAATCGCGTACGAAAGAGCTCGCCCGTGAAGCTCTCCATGTCTAAGGTGTCGTAATTGCGCCATGAGATCTGACGGACATTGACCGGTCCCGTTTGCACTTCGGGATGCAATCGCTCTAGTACCGACTGGCTTGTGTCGGTCCGGTCGCAGAGATATTCGATAACCGTCGACTCACGCACGGGCAAGACGCAGGCGTACTTGTTGAGTAAACATTAGGCTGCAGTGCGATTACGCTCTGCCGCACCGGCGGAATTGCAACTCCTGTCTAACGCTCCTCAGCTGTCACTCGTCGAGATATTTCCACGTGTCGGCCCCGTCGAGTCGGCGCAGGCGTGCTGCGGCCAGAACCTCGGGCGCCATCAGTCGCGCATTCACGCCCATGCGGTTGGCAGGCCGTTCCACGGCCGCCCAGTGCGTGACGCAGCCGCAGTTCTGGCAACGGTGAAACTCAATGGACTTGTCGCCCCACAGATAGCAGTCCGTCGCGCCCTCCGTCGCGATGATGCGCACGTGCGCCGGAGAGTAGTAGGCCCACAACACGCCGTAGCGCCGGCAGATTGAGCAATTGCAGTCGGTCACTTCTTCCGGCGCGGCCAGGATTTCTAGTTTCACCGCGCCGCAATGGCAGGAGGATTCGATCATGGTTCACCGCAATGGTTCACCGCCGCGCACTTGAAGTACTCATTACAGAGTATCGCGTATCCTACTGCAATCCGGCGGTGCCCGCTCCTGGGCCGGGAAGCGCCTGATGTGCTGCCCGAAATCCGTCCGGTGCGCGATATTCAGGTGCTGTGCCCGATGAACCGGGGCATCACCGGCGCCCGCGGGCTTAACCAGATGCTCCAGGATGCGCTCAACCCGCCGGATGCGGTCGTGCGCGGTGTCAGTGAGCACGGCGTCGTCGGCATACAGGCTCATCATCAGATCAAGATCCTTGTTGGGGAGGACGCTGCCGGCAGTGTGGAAAGTTATCTCGATATTCCGGACCGCGAGGATGTCCGCCGGAGGGCCGCTGTCGCCCTGCGGCTCGGCGAGGGCGGGTAGCCACAGCAGCAGTCCAAGAATGATGAACGGTCGTCTGTTCATGTTGATTCTCCCCGAGGGTCGGTAGAGAACAATTGTATCGCCCAATTTTAGTGATTTGTAGTTGGGTTCTCCCACCCTGATTGGGTGTGTTTCCGGCATTCTAACCTCGTTATGCCCGCTTTGAAAGAAACAATGTGCAGGCGCCAATGCTCGAAAATGGAAACGTCTGCACTTTTTGCCTGCCCAATACCTGCCATTGGTGACCGGCGGGAAGGGGTGTGCGCCGCCTTTTCACGGCGCACACCCATAACCGGCCTAAATCCACGCCGCTCATAGTCGCGGCCCGGCGTCGGTTTTCCTCGAGTTCCGCACGCGTCGGCGGTGTCACCCTTCAGCTGTTCAAGATATTCCCGTCAACAAACTGCAAAGGGGAGTTGCCAATGTCAATTTGGACACCGTGGTCGTGATGTAGCCTGGCTGACACTGCGCTAATGCTCCCCGGATCTCTTTTCACCAAAAACGGATTTCGTGATGGCCGCCAGTATTCGCGCGGTAGCGGCGGCTCAGTGCCATCGTGATGCAGGGCCATTGCAATCACATTGAGTTGCGCAAAGCGATCATGGCGATTGAACTGACGTGCGATCAATACGTCCGTTGCGTTCGGATACCCTCTAGCTATACACATGCCGCACACGCTGTCGGCGAGTGCCTTTGAGAACGGGGACACCGCCGCGAGGTCATGCGCCGCCAGATAATGCTCCGTTAGCAGGGCATTTGTAGCGTCATTGAGTTCCTTCTGGAGCGGCAGCAGGCTCTTCCCCGCCGATCTCCTCAACAGGAACATGGCGACAGCAAGCAATACAACAAGCCAGCCGATCCACTTCAACATTTGAGCATTACACCTGACAAGTTAAGACTCCGGTTTATCGCGGTCCTCGATGGCCTTTAATTTCGCAGCCGGGAGCCCCTCATTCGAAGGCACATGCTTGTTTTCACTCCCTCGAAACGTTCGCCGCAACCAAACATGCGCATCAATAAGCGCGTCTATGCGTTGGCGCTTCTTCCTCATGCGCGGCGTGTTGACTATACGCGCACGCCACGACCGCACCGATAATAGAATTTTGCGGGTTTCGGATTATCCGTAAGTTGAAGCGACGCCGTTTAAACCGAAGTTGTTCGTCCAACGATAAAACTCGCCGCCAACCTTCACGGCAAGCGAAAGGAGCAGCGGCCATCCTGACGAAAGGTCTTTAAGCGCGTAGGTTCCCGATAACCGCAGTCATCGCCGCCCTCGAATCACTGAAGCCGCCGCCACAGTCTGCTGGTTGCGACATTTCTTGTTTGTTGACAGCTCACGTTACTCTATGGCCGGGATGGGAGGGACGTGGAGGATTCGAACCCCCAACGAGTCACTCGCCGTAAAACCTTACTACCCGTCCCGGATTCGAGGCCGAGGAGTCGACCCTCGGCCTCGCTCTTTACCCCATCCCAGGGCCGCGGGACGTTAGTTGGGGCAGCGCCCGGCCTATGTTGTTGAAAAACGCAAGTGCTGCCCTGGCCTGCGGGCAACGGCTGATCAGCGGACACGTGGAAATCGTCCACGGCGCTTAATGCGTGGTCTGATTCCATGATTGATCCCACCATTGCGGTGTACGTGACTTTGGGCGCAGCGGCCGCAGAGTTTACCGGGTCCAATAGGGCGCTGCACGCTTGGTCGCAGCGGTGGCGGAACCGTCAAGCAGGCAAGATCAGCTGCGCCGGGGCGCGACGCCGCGAGGCGCGCGCAAATGTGTAGTAGAGAATGCCTGGCACGAGCAATCCCACAATCCAAGAGATATCCACGCCGCCGAACCGCTCGACCAGTGGGCCCGTGTAAAAAGCGGTGGAGAGAAAAGGGATCTGAACCAGGATCCCGATCAGATAGATCACGATGCCGGTCATGTTCCATCGCCCGTAGCGCCCATCGGGATCGGATAGCGCCGGTACGTCGTAACGCGACCTGACCGCGCTACCGACGTGTCCCGCGGCAAGTAGCGCGAATAGTCGGCGACGTAGGGACCGTAGGCGATCTGCCAAGAAGCCGACAAGAACATCGCCAGTAGAAACCTGCTCAGCGAAAAATGGCGCTCGGCCAGCAAGGCGGAAACGTCGTGGGTCGCGAACAGTCTGCTGAACATGTAGACGAATGCGGCAATGCCGACGGCGCTGGCAACCCGCCCGAAGCGGTGAATGAGTCGATACCCGAACAGCGTTACGATTACGATAAGGCAGCTGAAGATCACGATGCCGTAGGCATCGTCGCCGCCGAATACCACGGCAAGGGCGCCGGTTACGATCGCAGTAATCTGCAGATTGGCCGCAAGCCACAATGTGAATTGACTCGCGAGCCCGCCGTGCCGCTCGTCATCGGGGACATAGTCGATCGATCGGACCTCGATCGAGCCCGGCACTGACTTCTGAGCGTTCGAGACTGACACCACGTCCCCTGCCGAAAGTGCGTCGCCGCCTGTTATTGATTCGTCCGCGGCAGCGGATTGATGAGCAGCACTCGCAGTCTCCAATTCGCGGCCTTCGGATCATACTGCCAGATCTGCACGTAGGCATGGGTGCTCTGATGGCTGTTGCCGGCGAGCTCCCCCACGCAGTACACCAGAGTTGAATCCGCCGACCGCCCGCGTGCGGCTTCCTTCCAGTCAACCGCCATCGCATGAGCATCGAGATACGCACCGGCGGCCGCAACGCCCCCGATCGGAGTATGGTCATCCGCGTCGGCCTCCGTAAACGGCGCCTGAGCCGGAAGCAACTGCGGCTCGACGCTCGACGGCGCCGCGTGCGCGGTGCCGCCGTCGAACTGTACGCGCCACCGGCACTGCGCATCCCGTTTACAAACGGTCAGGAAATGCGCGTGATACTGCTTCCCGCTCTGCGCCACCGTGTAGACCCAGGGCCCGGATGGCGAGCATTGCTTGCAGCGCGGCACGGCCTGTCCGGCAGGCCGTCTCCGCGGCGGCTGCCTGCCTGCCCAGCACAAGGCCGCCGAACGCCAGCACAGAGGGCCGCGGCGCCGCCCGACCAGGCGTGTTTTTCAGGGGATCTCATCGCGTAACTCTACTCGCCCTGGGAACCGATTAGCGCCGACACCGCTCAAATGAGATAATTATCAGTCGCTTACGGTGCCGGCGGGGAACGCTGGCGGGCTTAAGCCCTTGGCCGTAAGATCGATCTCGCACGATAAACATCCGCACCGATAACTAGAGGATTCCCGATGAAGGCTTGGATACCGCTCACGCTGGTTTACGCACTTGGCTCGGTCGTTCACGCGCATGCGACTTGCGCTTATCCGCGCGCGCCCGACGCGATCCCGGACGGCAAGACGGCGACGAAGGAGCAAATGATCGCCGCCAAGAATGACGTCAGCCGGTACAACACCGACATGAACGCGTATTTGGATTGCATCAAGCTCGAGCTCGATGCCGTAACGCCGAAGGATCCGTCGAAGCTGTCGGCCGATGAAAAGAAGAAGGCTGAGGAACAAGAGAAGATCTTGACCCAGAAGAACAACGCCGCGGTCGATGAACTCCAGGCGGTGGTCGGACGATTCAATGAACAGTTGAAGGCCTACAAGGCCGCGCACCAACCTTGAGGCGGAGGCGGCGGATCGACTCCGCCGCAACTTTTGGCTATGCAGGCTAGTACGCTCATCACCCCGCGTCTGGCCGAAGAGGCAATCAACTCTCGGCTAACGTGTCTGCCGATCGAATCACTGCCGCTGACGCAGTGTGTCGGCGGAACGCTGCGCGAGAACATTTACGCGGAGCGGGATCAGCCGCCCTTCGATCGGGTCACCATGGACGGGATCGCGGTCGACAGCGAATCGCTGCGCCGCGGTGTGCGCCGCTTTCGCATCCAGGCGACTCAGGCCGCGGGCTCGCCGGCTTTGAAGCTGTCCCGGGGCGAAGAGGCGATCGAAGTGATGACGGGCGCCATCCTCCCCCTCGCGAGCGACTGTGTCATCCCGGTCGAGCAGTACGAGGTCGCCGATGGCATGGCGGCGCTGAAGTCGACGGTGGTGTCGACCCCCTACCACAACGTCCACCGCCGCGGCAGCGACGGCCGCCAGGGTACGCTGCTGCTGCAGACCGGCACTTTGCTGCGCGCTCCCGAGATTGCGGTCGCGGCTTCCGCCGGAATGGCGCGCGTGCGAGTGAGCAGCCAACCCGCGATCATGATCGTCTCGACCGGCAATGAGTTGATCGAGCCGGGCGATCCCATCGCGGACTATCAGGTGCGCCGCTCGAATGCGTATGCGGTCGCGGCGACATTGCGCAGGCGCAGTTTCGGCCGGGTCGGCGATGATCATGTCTCGGACGACGAGGAGCAGCTGCGTGAGCGGCTGAGTCTGCATCTGACCACTCACGAGGTCGTGATCCTGAGCGGCGGCGTCTCGATGGGCCGGTTCGATCTCGTACCGAAGGTGCTGACGCAGCTGGGTGTGCAGCAGGTATTTCACAACGTCGCGCAGCGCCCGGGCAAGCCCATGTGGTTCGGCATCGGCCCGCAGGGCCAATCCGTGTTCGGCCTGCCGGGCAACCCCGTATCGACCCTCGTGTGCCTCATACGCTACGTGATCCCGGCGATCGCCGAAGCGATGGGGACGCGCCGGGCGCAGCCGAACGCCTGGCAATGGCGGCGCCGGTCACCTTTCAGCCGCCGCTCGCGTATTTCCTTCCGGTCGCCGTCGAATATGACGACTGGGGCCGCCCCTGGGCCAACCCGCGGCCGCCCAACGGCTCGGGAGATTTCTTGAGCCTCGCAGGCACCGACGGCTTCGTCGAGCTGCCCCCCGGCCCCAATACGTACCCGAAAGGCTTCGTCGCCGGCATGTACCGCTGGTGACCTGATACGCCATGGAATTCAAGCTGCACGACATACGAGGCGCACATCACCCGGTCGATCAACGCGGGCGGCCGCTGCACGATCTGCGCATTTCCGTGATGGACCGCTGCAACTTCCGCTGCCCGTACTGCATGCCGAAGGACGCAATTCCACGAGCAACTACCGATTCCTGAAATCGCAGGAGCGCCTGTCATTCGACGAGATCGCGCGCCTCGCCCGCCTGTTCGCAGGCCTCGGTGTGCAAAAGCTGCGCCTCACCGGAGGCGAACCGCTGCTGCGCGCCAATCTGGCCGATTTGATCGGTGACCTCTCCGGCATACCGGGCATCGAGGATATCGCACTCACCACCAACGGCGTGCTGCTGGCCCAGCATGCGGTGGAGCTGCATGCCAACGGCCTGAAGCGCGTGACCGTGAGTTTGGACACCTTGGACAAGGAGATCTTCACCCGCATGAGCGGCGGCTTCGGCGCCCTCGAACAGGTCCTGCGGGGCATCGATGCCGCGATCGCCGCCGGGCTCGCGCCGGTCAAGATCAACGCGGTGATCGAGCGCGGCGTGAATGATGACGCGGCGCACTCGATCTCGTGGAGCATTTTCGCGGCATGCCCGTGATCGTGCGCTTCATCGAGTTCATGGATGTGGGCAATCGCAACGAATGGCGGCCGGAAATGGTCGTCCCGTCGCGCGAGCTGGCCGCGCGCATCAACGCCCGCTGGCCGATGCATCCGGTTTCGGAGAACTACAGCGGCGAAGTGGCGAAGCGCTGGCGCTTCGACGACGGCGCAGGGGAAATGGGCTTCATCTCCTCGGTGTCGCAGCCGTTCTGCGGCGCCTGCAGCCGGGCGCGTTTGTCCTCGGAGGGCAAGTTCTATACCTGCCTGTTCGCCACCCAGGGGCTGGATCTGCGCGATGCGCTGCGCCGCGGCGCAACCGATGCCGATTTGCTGCAGATGATCCGCGGC